>NZ_BAAAPW010000002.1:0-1115672 GCF_039531345.1 Agromyces tropicus
GCTAGGCTTCATCGTTCGACTTGCATGTGTTAAGCACGCCGCCAGCGTTCGTCCTGAGCCAGGATCAAACTCTCCAAAAAAAATGGTTCAACCAACCCCCAAAAAGAAGGAAGGCCAAGTTCAATCACTGACAGAGAAACAACTGACTCGAAAATCAAATTGTCCATCAATCAAAGAAATCACCGCCCACCCCAAAACGGAGCGGGACGGGGTTCAAAAAATGGCATTGAACATAGTGCACGCTGTTGAGTTCTCAAGGAACGGACGCACCCGACAGACCGACCCGGAAACCCGAGCCGCTCCCACCGGGGCAACTTTCCCAATATACCACCCCGACCCGCGCCGGCACATCGACCGGAACCGACCCCCGAGAGGGATCCGGATCATCATGGAGTGGTCCACCCAGGCTTGAAGCAACCGAGTCGCACGAAGCGCCTACGAGGCTGTTTGGCTGGGGTGTCTGCCCGGCTCGGAAGCGTTTCTCCCGCTCCCGCCGCCGCGGCGACAAGAGAAGAATCTACGCGACCCGGGGCCCACTGCCAAATCGTGCCCCGCGCCCGGGCGTGTCGCGCCTCGGCTGGGGCCGAGATCCGCATGATTCCGCGGATCTCGGCTCCACGGGTGCAGGCGTCCGCACGACGACGAAGGGCTCCCGCGACCGGGTCGCGGGAGCCCTCGGGAGGCGGGTCTCGTGGATGGTCGGCCGGCGGCATCCGACCGATCCTGGTCACAGGCCCGAGTACGCGTGCAGCCCCTTGAAGAACAGGTTCACCACGGTGAAGTTGAACAGCACCGCGGAGAAGCCGATGATCGCGAGCCACGCGGAGCGCGAGCCGCGCCATCCGCGCGTCGCGCGGGCGTGGATGTAGCCGGCGAAGACCACCCAGATGATGAAGGTCCACACCTCCTTGGTGTCCCAGCCCCAGTAGCGACCCCAGGCCTTCTCGGCCCAGATCGCGCCGGCCATGAGCGTGAACGTCCAGAGGATGAATCCCACGATGTTGACGCGGTACGCCAGGTTCTCGAGGGCGGTCGAGTCGGGCAGGGTCGCGAGGAACGACTTCTTGACCGCATCCGCCGTCGCGGCGATCGACTCCCGGCGCGACTGCATGAGCTGCACCACCGAGAGCGCGAACCCGAGGGCGAAGAAGCCGACCGCCGAGGTCGCGACGAACACGTGGATCACGAGCCACACCGACTGGAGAGCCGGAGGCAACGGCACGACGCTGACGTAGAAGTTCACGGTGGCCACGCCCAGCAGCACCAGGACGAGCCCGGTCACGAACGTGCCGAGGAATCGCAGGTCCGTCCTGGCGATCAGCAGCACCAGCAGGAACACCGTCGTGATCACGAGCGTGCCCGTCAGGGCGAACTCGTACATGTTGGCCCACGGCACCCGACCCGCGGCGATCCCGCGGAGCACGTCGGCGGACAGGTGCAGCACCCAGGCGAGGACGGTCATGGCGACCGCGACGCGAAGCGACGGCGAACGGCCGTAGTCGACGGACGGCGCCGATCCCGAGCCGCCGCGTCCCCGGCCGACCGGGGTCCGTGCGGCGCGAGGCGGCGCGGTGGTCGTGCGGCCTCCCGAGGCGGCGGCGCCCTGGAGCGCGGGCTCGCGATCGGCGGCGACCGACCCGACACCCGCGGACTCCGTGGGCCCGCCGGCCGCGGCATCCGCCGCCCTCGCCGACGCGGCCGACCGGCGCGCCAGGTCGATCGCGTACGCGATGAACGCGATCGCGTACACGGCCATGGCCGAGTACACCGCGATGATGGAGATCTCGTCGAGCGTCACTGTCCTACCTTACGTCGAAGGATTCTCGGGATCGTCGGGGGTTCCGGCGTCCGCGGCGGGCGGAGCCGCGGCATCCGCGGGCCCCGCCGCCGGCGCCTCGGCCGGCCCGGCATGCCGGTCCGCGAACTCGTCCACCGCGCGCCCGAGCGTCGGATCGTCGCCGCGCGCGAGGCCCGCGTACTCGAGCACCACCCGGCCGTCCGACCGGGTCACGGCCTTGACCCACATGCGCCGGCGCGGGACGAACAGCGACAGCAGGAGGCCGCCGAGGATCAGGAGCGCGAAGACGAGCACCCAGCCCTGCGACGGGTCGTGGTGGACGTCGAACGAGGCGAATCGCGGCACGCTCTGCGAGAAGTCGCCGTCCGCGGCATCCGGGGTCGCCGACGCGAACTCCACCGTGCCCAGGCCGTCCGGCAGCTCCGTCGACGCTCCGGGCATGAGCTCGATCGAGTCGACGCCCGTCTGCCCGCCCGTGAGCTGCTCCATGCCGCTCGTGTCGAGCTGGTACACCGAGCGCGGCGTGCCGTCGTCGATGCCGAGGTCGCCCGAGTACACGTTCAGCGTGAGCACCGGGTAGATGAGGTCCGGGTACGTCGACGTGAACGCCCCCGTCGAGAGCGTCGACTGCGTCGGGTAGAAGAAGCCGACCATGCCGACCTGCTCGTCGAGCCCGTCCGGCACCTTGACGACGCCGATCGAGGTGAGGTTCGCGTCCTGCGGGAGGAAGGGCACCGAGTCGGTGAAGACCACGTTCCCGTCGGGGTCGCGCACCGTGATCGTCGGCGCGTACCCGTTGCCGAGCAGGTACACGTCGGTGCCGTACTCGTAGAGCGGCTCGTTGACCTTCACGTCGCGATCGGCCGACCCGTCCGGACCGTCGATCGTGACGTGGGCGGTGAAGTCGATCGGCTGCCCCAGCGCGTCCGCGTTCTCGGTCTCGTAGACCGCGTCGAGCTCCTCGAGTGTGAGTCGGTACGGCGTCAGCCGGCCGTCGTCGAAGAAGCGGCCCGGGTTGAAGGAGTCGTACGCCGCGAGCGTGTTCACGAACGACTGCCCCTCGACGATGACCCGCTGGCCGTTGAAGCCGAACCCGCCGCCGATCGCGACGGTCACGAGCACCCCGAGCAGGGCCGTGTGGAACACCAGGTTGCCGGTCTCGCGGAGGTAGCCGCGTTCGGCCGAGACCGACGGCGTGCCGCGCGCGTCGTAGCGCTCGACGCGGTACCCGGCGCGCTTCAGCTCGGCGGCCGCATCGGCGATGGCGACCTGCGCCGCGTCGGCCGCGTCCTCGCCCTCGGCGACGTCGAGGTCGCGCTCGGTGAACGCCGACAGGCGCGACAGCCGGGCAGGGGTCTTCGGCGGGCGCGCCCGGAGCGCCTCGAAGTGGTGCTTGGTGCGCGGCACGATGCACCCGACGAGCGAGACGAACAGCAGCAGGTAGATGGCCGAGAACCAGACCGACGTGTAGACGTCGAACATCTGGAACGAGTCGAGGACCGGGGCGAGGTCGGGGTTGTCGGCGAAGTACTGCACCACGCCGTTCGGGTCGCTCGAGCGCTGCGGCACCAGCGAGCCCGGCACCGCGGCGATCGCGAGCAGCAGGAGCAGCAGCAGCGCGGTGCGCATGCTCGTGAGCTGGCGCCACGCGAAGCGCAGCCAGCCGACCGGTCCGAGCCGGGGTGCGGTGACGGATGCCGCGTCCGCGCCGCCCGCCGACGCGCCACCGCCGTCGGGCTCGGCCGCCGTCGCGGCCGTGCCGTCGTCGTAGTCCGACGGCCGGAGCGGGTCGACGCCCGTGTCCCGCGACCGCGCGGCATCCGACCGCCCGGTCTCAGATCGCTGGGACGAAACCACTGATCACCGCCTGCAACTCGTACATCCAGATGGTCCAGAGGCCCGACACCATGAGCAGGCCGATGACGATGAGCAGTGCACCGCCGATGAGGTTCACGGCGCGGATGTGACGCCGGACGAACGCGAGGGCGCTCGCCGCCCAGCCGAAGCCGAGCGCGACGAGCACGAACGGGATGCCGAGGCCGATGCAGTACGCGAGACCCAGCAGCGCGCCCCGGCCGGCGGACGCAGAGTCGGCGCTGAGCGCGAGCACGACCGCGAGCGTCGGCCCGATGCAGGGCGTCCAGCCGAGGCCGAACACGATGCCGAGCAGCGGCGCGCCCGCCAGCCCGGTCGCCGGCCGCCACGAGGGCTTGATGGTGCGCTGCAGGAACGTGAACTGCCCGACGAAGACGAGGCCCATCACGATGAGCACCACGCCGAGCACCCGGATGATGAGGTCCGACCAGCGCGCGAGCCATGCCCCGAGCACGCCGAAGGTCGTCGTGAAGACGAGGAAGACGAGCGTGAAGCCCGCGATGAAGAGGAGCACCCCGAGGAGCAGCCGTCGCCGCGCGCGACGGGCCTCGGCGGCCTCGGCGGACGCGTCGGCGAACCCGCCGAGGTAGCCCAGGTAGCCGGGCACCAGTGGCAGCACGCACGGCGAGAGGAACGAGACGAGCCCGGCCGCGAGCGCGATCGGCAGTGCGGCGAGCAGCTGTCCGTTGAAGACGATCTCCCCGAGCTCCATCCGTCGCCGCCTAGGCCGCCGCGGCCTCGTCGACGAGGTCGCCGACGATCGTGGAGAGGATCGAGGCGTCCTCCAGTTGGCCGAGGATCCGCGCTGCGACGCGCCCCTCGGCATCGAGGACGAGCGTGGTCGGCACGGCGGCCGGCGGCACGTCGCCCGCGAACGCGTACTGCACGGCGCCGTCGTTCGCGTCGACGATCGACGGGTAGGTGATGCCGAAGTTCTCCTCGAAGGATGCCGCGGTCGGGGCCTGGTCGCGCACGTTCACGCCGACGAAGGTCGCCCCCTCGCCGTCGAAGTCCTCGAAGACCTGCTGCAGGATCGGCGCCTCGGCCCGGCACGGGGCGCAGCCGGCGTACCAGAAGTTGACGACGGTGACCTCGCCGGCGAGGTCGGCGGAGTCGAGGGCGCCGCCGTCGATGGTCGTTCCCGAGAAGGCGATCGGCTCGCCGCGCTGGTCGGCCGGGTACTCGGCGATCGTGCCGTCGCCGGCGATGTAGCCCTTGCCGCTCCCCTCGCGGTACTGCTCGGCGAGCGGGTCGGTGCTGCAGCCGGCGAGGGCGACGACGGATGCCACGGCGAGCGCGGCGATCCCGGCGAGCCTCGCACGAGCGGGGCCGGTGCGTGCGCGCATCACACCGCTCCCACGTCGGTGGCCAGGCCCTGCAGGCCCGCGGCGGGCTCGCGGTAGCCGACCTCGACGAAGCGCGCACCGCGCGGCTCGAAGGTCGTGATGCTCGACAGGGAGCAGCGGCGGCGGCGCGGGTCGTGCGCGAGCGAGCGGCCCGCGACGCGGCGGTGCACCATCCAGATCGGCAGCTGGTGGCTCACCATCACGAGGTCGCCCGACTCGACCGAGGCCGCGGCATCCGTCATCGCCTCGATCATGCGGTCGGCGACGGACCGGAACGGCTCGCCCCAGCTCGGCTCCCACGGGTTGACGAGGAACGCCCAGTTGCGGACGTCGCGGAGTGCGGAGTCGGGGCCCGACATCCGCTTGCCCTCGAACCGGTTGGTCGGCTCGATGATGCGCTCGTCGAGGTCGGGCTCGAGGTCGAACGCGCGGGCGATCGGCTCGGCGGACTGCTGGGTGCGCTGCAGGGGCGACGCGATGAGGCGGGCGACATGGCGCTTGCGGTCGACGAGGTCGTGCGCGGCGGACTCCGCCATCGCCCGGCCGAGGTCGCTCAGGCCGTACCCGGGGAGTCGGCCGTAGAGCACGCCCTGCGGGTTGAAGACCTCGCCGTGGCGCACGAGATGGATCTGCTCGGCCGGCACGCCCACCAGTCTACGAAGCCGTTCGCTTTGAATTCGCCGTGGAGCGTGCGCTCCGGGGCCCGCACGGCGACCCGACCGCCCGGTCGGAGCCGGAATCGGCGGCCGGTAGGATGGCCTGTCGTGAACACGCGCACCCTCGTCAAGCAGCTCGCCGCCCTCCCCGACGGACCGGTCACCGTCTCCGGCTGGGTCGAGACGGTCCGCGATCAGAAGAAGGTGCAGTTCATCATCCTGCGCGACGAGTCGGGCGCGGTGCAGCTCGTGAATCCGGCCGTGCGGGAGCTCGACCCCGAGGGCGTCAGCGTCGGCGCGGCCGAGGCATTCGCGCTCACCGAGCAGATCTCGGCGCTCGGCCACGGCACGTTCATCCGGGTCACCGGGCAGCTCAAGCACGACGAGCGCGTCAAGCTCGGCGGGCTCGAGGTGAAGATCGAGACGCTCGAGATCGTCACCGAGGCCGAGGAGACGCCCATCGCGGCCGACTCGAGCCTCGACAAGCGCATGGACTGGCGCTTCCTCGACCTGCGCCACCCCAGGCAGAACCTCATCTTCCGCATCCAGACCACGCTGCTGCACGCGATGCGCAGCTACTGGGTCGAGCGCGACTGGGTCGAGATCCAGACCCCGAAGCTGATGGCCTCGGCCTCCGAGTCGCGTGCCGAGCTGTTCGAGCTCGGCTACTTCGAGGGCACCGCGTACCTCGCGCAGAGCCCCCAGTTCTACAAGCAGATGGCGCAGCCGGCCGGCCTCGGCCGCGTCTTCGAGGTCGGCCCGGCGTTCCGCGCCGACCCGTCGTTCACCTCGCGCCACGCGACCGAGTTCACCTCGATCGACGCCGAGATGAGCTGGATCGAGTCCCACGAGGACGTCATGCGGATGCACGAGGAGGTCCTCGTCGCCGCGTTCACCGCCGTGAAGGAGAAGCACGCCGACGAGATCCGCGAGCTGTTCGGCCTCGAGGTGACGGTGCCGACGACGCCGTTCCCGCGCATCCCGCTCGCGGAGGCGAAGGAGATCGTCGCCTCGCGCGGCTACGTCGTGCCCCGCCAGGACGCCGACATGGACCCCGAGGGGGAGCGCCAGATCTCGGCGTACGTGAAGGAGGAGTACGGCCACGACTTCGTGTTCCTCACCGACTACGCGTCGAGCATCCGGCCGTTCTACCACATGCGCCACGCCGACGACGCGGGCCTCACGAACTCGTACGACCTCATCTACAACGGCGTCGAGATCTCGACGGGCGCGCAGCGCGAGCACCGCATCGACGTGCTCGTCGCGCAGGCGAAGGACAAGGGCCTCGAGCCCGAGGAGCTCGAGTTCTACCTCGACTTCTTCCGCTACGGCGTGCCGCCGCACGGCGGGTTCGGCATGGGCCTCGCGCGCCTGCTGATGCTCATGCTCGACGAGCACTCCATCCGCGAGACGACCTACCTGTTCCGCGGGCCGACGCGCCTGCAGCCGTAGCCGGAACCGTCATCGCCCGGCGGCGCGCGTAGCCGTCGGGCGCCGACGTTCGGCAGACTCGGGGTGTGGATGCCCTACTGCTGTCGTTCGCACTGGTCCTGCTGGCCGCGATCCTGATCTCCGGGATCGCGCACCGGACGGTGCTCTCGACGACCGTGCTGTTCCTCTTCGCCGGCTTCGTGCTCGGCGAGGGCATGCTCGGCGTCATCGACCTCGAGCCCACGGATCCGACCGTCACGACGGTCTCGTCGCTCGCGCTGTTCATCGTGCTCTTCACCGATGGGCAGGAGGTCGGCCTCCAGCAGCTGCGCGCCGCCTGGCGCCTGCCCGGACGGGCGTTGCTGCTGGGCATGCCGATCACGTTCGCCATCACGACGCTGCTCGGGGTGTGGCTGCTCGGCTTCGACTGGCTGGAGGCCGCGCTCGTCGCGGCGGTGCTCGCCCCGACGGACCCGGTGTTCGCGTCGGCGATCGTCGGTCGCGGCGAGATCCCGCACCGCGTGCGGCACCTCCTCGGCGTGGAGTCGGGCCTGAACGACGGCCTCGCGCTGCCCGTCGTGCTCATCCTCATCGCGACCGTCGGCGGTCCCGACGTCGAGCCGCTGGTGCTCGCCGAGGAGCTCGGCCTCGGCATCCTGGTCGGCATCGTGGTGCCGCTCATCGTGGCCTGGCTCGTGCGGCGGCGCATCTTCACGCGCACGCCGATCTACGCCTCGCTCACGCCCGTCGCGGTGGCGCTCATCGTGCTCGGCGTCTGCACGGTCACGCACGCGAACCTCTACCTCGCCGCGTACGCGGCCGGCATCACCATCGCGACCGCGTCACCCGAGATGCGCGACGCGTTCCGCGAGTTCGGCGGCCAGGTCTCCGAGCTCATGAAGCTCCTCGCGATCCTCATGTTCGGCGCGCTGATCTCGCCCGAGCTGCTCGCGTCGGTGCCGTGGACCGGCTACCTCTTCGGCATCCTGCTCCTCGTGTTCGCCCGGCCGGCGGCGGTCGAGCTGTCGCTCGTCGGCAGCGGGCTCCCGTGGGAGGAACGCGCGACGGCGGCGTGGTTCGGGCCGAAGGGCTTCGCGTCGGTGCTCTACGGGTTGCTCGTGCTGCAAAGCGGGGCGCCGGAGGCGGCGTTCATGTTCCACGTGATCGTGGTGGCGATCGTGCTCTCGATCGTGGCGCACTCCTCGACGGACGTCCCGATCGCCGGCTGGTTCGCGCGTCGAGAGGCCGCCGACCGGGAGGCCCATGCGACCTGGCGCGACACGCCGGAGGTCGGCCTGCGCGGCGGCATCCGCAAGCCCGACCGTCGGGCGACCGGGGCGACCGGGGCGACCGACGTCGAGGGCGGCACGGCGGGCGAAGGCGGCGAGCGAGGCGAAACGGATGCCGCGGCGGCCGCCGCGCCCGAACGGCCGGCCGCACCGCCCGCGTCGGAGGACTGAGCGGGGCGCCGGGGCGGAGGGGCGTGCCGAGGCGCCGTGGCGGAGGGGCGTGCCGGAGGGGCATGCCGGGGCGCCGTGCCGGGGCGACACTCGCGCGCCGCACGGCGAGTCCGCGGTCGATCGCAACCCGCGCCGGCCCGTGGCGCTCCGGCGGAGATGGCCCGGCCGAGACGGTCAGGCGCGCGCGAGCAGCGCCGTCTTCAGGCGGACGGGGTCGATCCGCCAGTACCCGTGCACCTCGTCGTCGATGAGCAGCACCGGGATCTCCTCGGCGTAGCGGGCGCGCAGCCCGGCGTCGTCGAGGATCGAGCGCTCCTCGAGCGTCGTCTGCGGCGACCCGGGCGTCGCGGCGAGCTCCTCGCGGACGCACGCCACCACATCCCGCGCGTCGTCGCACAGGTGGCACCCCGGCTTGCCGATGAGCGTGAGGTGGATGTCGGGTGCAGGGGTCACCCCGACAGGATACGTCCCACGCCGCTCCCCGCCCGCCGGCGCCGATGTCGCGCGAACCGCTCGACCCCGGCGGGTCCGAGGTCGATCTGCGCGACATCACGACGCACCCGGCGTCCAGCCTCGGGCCACGAGCTCGTCGCGGACGCGATCGAACCGGGCGCGAAGAGCGGCACCCCGGTGCGCCTTGGTGAAGCGGACGACCCGCCACCCCAGGTGCGCGAGGTCGTCGAGGCGGTCCACGTCGCGCCCGAACTGGCGGTCATCGGTCCGATGCTGCTCGCCGTCGTACTCCATGAGCACCCGGTGGTCGGGGTACCCGAGATCGCCGATCGCGACCAGGCGTCCTGCGGCGTCCCGGATCGGCGCATTCACCTCGGGTTCCGGCAGTCCGGCGCGTCGAGCCGGAGCTCGGTCTCCGCGACGGAGTCCGTTCCGGGCCTGACGTCGCCGAGTGCGGCGACCAGGCGTCGATGTCCGCGTCGGCCGCGGTGCCGGGCGACGGCCGCGTGCATCCGGTCGAGGTCCGAGGCGGGGTAGTGCCGGCGCAGCATCGCGTCGCCGATGATCACGAGCTCGCGTCGGGTCGCCTGGGCGGCGAGCTGGCACCAGGCATCCTCCAGCCGAATCACCGGCCAGCCCCGCACAATCGTCACCGGGGTCGCCCCTGCGGCCAGTCGATGCCCTCGGACGCCCCGTCCGCGTGGGATCGCCGCCGGAACGAACGCCGCGACATCCACGTCGACGGGTGCGAGCCGACGCGGGAGGTCGATGCGGTGCAGCGCGATCGCGGTGGCGTGGCTGAACACCTGCCCGCCTCGCATCAGCGGCAGGCGGGCACGGCATCGCGCCTCGAGCTCGAGCGGCTGCGCCGCCGTCACCCGGACGCCGTGGAACGGCCGGGCGAGGTCGCGTCCGCGGAGTCGGCCCTCACCCACGCCGGCGGCGCGGGCCTCGGCGACGGTGAACGGGCGGATCGAGAGCGGCATCGGCAGCGGTCGCGGCGAGGGCATGCCGGCATCCTCGCGGTCGCGCCCGGCCCTGTGACCCGCTTCACGCAACGCACGCGCGCTCCCGCGCCGCTCGGCCCCCTGTGGAGGACGCCCCACCCGCGCAGCGCGCGTCGGCGATGTCGCGCGAATCGACCCGAAGGCCGTCATCGCCCGTCGATTCGCGCGACATCACGGCCGCGGCGCGGGCGCGCGCGGCGCGCGGGCAGCGAAAAGCGCCAGGCCGGCGGCCTGGCGCTCATGCCGTGGTCGCGGAGCGACTACTTCTTGTTGCGGCGCTGGTGGCGCGTCTTGCGAAGCAGCTTGCGGTGCTTCTTCTTCGCCATGCGCTTGCGACGCTTCTTGATGACGGAACCCACGAAAACCTCACAAAGATCCGGGTCGGCCGCGCGTGCCGCAGCCGTGGGCGGAAACGCCCCGCGGTAGTCTAGCCCATTCGACCGCGAGGAACCCACGGGCACTCGTGCGGCCGGCCCCGAGGCATCCGCTAGCGTCGGGTCATGCCCCGACCCGACCTCGTCATCCGCCCGACCCGCGAGGACGATTGGCGCGACGTCCGCGCCCTCCGCCTCGAGATGCTGCAGGACACCCCGATCGCCTTCGGCGACACGCTCGAGCGCGCGCGGGAGTTCGACGAGGCCGAGTGGCGCACGCGCGCGAAGCGCGGGGAGTCGAGCGAGCAGACCGCGCTCGTCGCGATCGAGGGCGACCGCTGGGTGGGCACGATGGGCTGCTACGTGCCGGACGCCGCGACCGGGCCGCTGCTCGTCGGCGTCTACGTCAGCCCCGACCGCCGCGGCGAGGAGGCGGGCATCACCCGCGCCCTCCTCGAGGCCATCGAGGGATGGGCCGCCGAGCGCGCCGACACGCTCCGGCTCGAGGTGCACGAGGACAACCCGCGCGCCCGCCGGTACTACGAGCGCATGGGCTTCACCTACACCGGCCATCGGCGCGCCTACGAGCTCGAGCCGGGCGGACTCGAGCTCGAGATGGTGAAGCGCCTGCGCTGAGTCGGACGGGTCCGACAGACTGGGGGCGTGGACCTCATCGTGGTGGGCGTGATCCTCTCGGCCGTCGGCGCCGGGGTGGCCGCGGGCGTGTTCTTCGCGTTCTCGGCCTTCGTCATGCAGGGACTCGACGCCCTGCCCGAAGCGGATGCCGCGCGCGCCATGCGCGCCCTCAACGTGACGGCGGTGCGCTGGCCGCTCATGCTCGAGCTGTTCGGCACGGCCCTGCTGCTCGCGGCGATCGCGGTCGCCGACCTGCTGCTGCCGCCGGACGGGCTCACCTGGTGGGTCGTCGCCGCCGCCGCCCTCTACGTCGTGTCCGTCGTGCTCGTCACCGGCGGAGGCAACGTGCCCCGCAACAACGCCCTCGCCGCGGCCCGCGACGAGCACGGCGCGCTCTCCGAGGCGTGGCGGGCGTTCCGCCCGGGCTGGGTGCGCTGGAACCACGTGCGCACGATCGGCGCGGCCACCTCGTGCGCGCTGCTCGTGATCGGGCTCGTCGTCGGGGGCTGACCCGCGGGCCCTGCCGCGCGGCATCTCACTCGCGCTCGGGCCGGCGGCGCTTCGGCGTGACCACCGCCGAGACCTGGTGCGCCGTCTCGGCGAACGCCTTGCCGAGGGCGGACGCGAAGGCGCGCTGGTCGTCGTTCAGGTCGGTCTCCGCGTCGGCGCCGGCCAGCGTCACCGCGTCGGCCGCGGCATCCGTCGTCACGAACGGGATCAGCCAGTCCTCGAGGCGCTCCAGCGGCGCCCGGTCGAGGTGGTAGTACCGGTGCTGCCCCTCCTCGCGGACCCCCACGAGGCCGGACTCCCGGAGCACCTTCAGGTGCTTCGACACGGTCGGCTGGCTGACGCCGAGCGCCGCGACGATCTCGCCGACGCTGATCTCGCCACCGGAGTCCGGCTGCGAGGTCTCGCGCTCGAGGAGCACCCCGAGGATGTCGCGCCGGGTCGGATCCGCCACCACGTCGAAGATGTCCGCCATGGTGCAAGGGTAGTCAGTCGCGCGGAAGGCTGGGAGTACCATGACTCTCGCGTCGAGCGGAGGAGGGCGGATGGCCGCGCAGCCCGGGGGTCGCCGAGGTCCCGCTCGGGGTCCGTCCAAGGGCGCCGCCGGGGGTCAGGCCCGCGGTCAGGTCCGGCGTTCCTGGCTCGGCGGCGTGCGCGACGCGATCGACGGGCTCGTGCGGAGCTCGCCCGCCCGGTTCGCGATCCTCGTCTTCGCCACCCTCGTGCTGATCACGACCGCGCTGCTCTCGCTCCCGCTCGCCCGGGCGGGTGCCGGAACCGGCGGCACGCCGCTGTACGACGCGTTCTTCACCGCCGTCTCGACGATCTGCGTCACCGGCCTCACGACGGTCGACATGGCGACGCACTGGTCGCCCTTCGGCAACACGATCATCTTCATCGGCATGAACGTCGGCGGCATGGGCGTGCTCACGCTCGCGTCGATCCTCGGCCTCGTCATCTCCCGGCGCCTCGGCCTCCGCGCGAAGCTCATGGCGGCGAGCGACACGAACCCGTCGCGCGTGCACGCGGGCCCGGTCTCCGAACGGCAGGCCGTGCGGCTCGGCGAGGTCGGCGGCCTGCTCGTCACGGTCGCGGTGAGCACGCTGTCGATCGAGGCGGTGATCATGCTCGGCATGGTCCCGAGCGTGATGGCGAAGGGCCACGACTTCGGCCTGAGCCTCTGGTACTCCGCGTACTACGCGGTGAGCGCGTTCACGAACACCGGATTCAACCCCAACCCGCTGGGGCCGGCGGAGTTCTTCGACGACTACTGGTTCCAGTCGCTCATGATGCTCGCCGTGTTCCTCGGCAGCCTGGGCTTCCCGGTCATCTTCGCGCTCCTGCGCACGTGGCGCTCGCCGCGGCGCTGGAGCGTGCACGTGAAGCTCACGCTCACCACGACCATCGTGCTCTGGATCGCGGGCGCCATGACCTTCCTGGTGCTCGAGTACAACAACCCGAAGACGTACGGCTCGTTCGGATTCGTGAAGACCTTCTACGAGGCGTTCTTCATGTCGACGATGACGAGGTCGGGCGGGTTCTCGACGATCGACATGGCCGACCTGTACGGCTCCAGCCTGCTCGTCACCGACATGCTCATGTTCGTCGGCGGCGGCTCCGCGTCGACCGCCGGCGGCATCAAGGTCACCACGCTCGCCGTGCTGTTCCTCGCCGCCTACGCGGAGGCCAGGGGCGCACCCGCGATGGAGGCGTTCGGACGCCGGATCCCCCGCGACATCCTCCGGCTCGCCGTCAGCGTCGTGCTGTGGGGCGCGACGATCGTGGCGGTCTCGACGGTGATCATCGCCCAGATCACGAAGTCCGCGCTCGACTTCGTGCTCTTCGACGTGATCTCGGCCTTCGCCACCTGCGGGCTGTCCACGGGACTCACCGAGTCGCTGCCGCCCGAGGGCAAGTACGTCATGGCTGCGACGATGTTCATGGGACGCGTGGGCACGGTCACCCTCGCGGCCGCACTCGCCGCCGCGCAGAAGCGGCAGCTGTTCAGACGACCGGAAGAGAGGCCCATCGTTGGTTGATCGCATCAAGCACGACGCGCCGGTGCTCGTCATCGGACTCGGACGGTTCGGGGCGGCCACCGCCGGCCAGCTCGACCGTCTCGGCCGCGAGGTCCTGGCGGTCGACGAGGACGAGGGCCTCGTGCAGAAGTGGGCGGAGCGCGTCACGCACGCCGTCGTCGCCGACGCCAAGTCGCTCGACGCGCTGAAGCAGATCGGCGCGCAGGAGTTCTCCATCGCGGTGTGCGCGGTCGGCTCGTCGGTCGAGGCGTCCGTGCTGATCACCGCGAACCTCGTCGACCTGAAGATCCCGCAGATCTGGGCGAAGGCGATCTCGTCGAGCCACGGCAAGATCCTCGAGCGCATCGGCGCGAACCACGTCATCTATCCCGAGCGGGAGGCGGGCGAGCGCACCGCGCACCTCGTCTCGGGCCGCATGCTCGACTTCATCGAGTTCGACGACGACTTCGCGCTCGTGAAGATGTACCCGCCGAAGCCGATCCGCGGCAAGACGCTCACCGAGTCGGGCGTGCGCTCGCGCCACAACGTCACCGTGGTCGGCGTGAAGAGCCCCGGCAAGCCCTTCACCTACGCGACCGAGCAGACCGTGGTCACCACGCACGACCTGATCATCGTCTCGGGCACCGAGACCGACATCGAGAAGTTCGCCGCGCTCGAGTGACGGATGCCGGCGACCGCCGCCCCGCGGCATCCGTCGGCCGGACCGGCCTCAGGCGACGACCTCGGCGACCGTCGACGCCACCGTCGCCGCGATGCCGATCACGATCAGGATGATCGCGAGCGTGCCGAGCACGCGGGGCAGGTGCGAGGACGCCTCGAACCGCAGCCGGCCGGGCGACTTGCGGCGCACCCAGCCGACGAGCTCTCCCTCCTCGCCGTGCCGCACGTGCTCGTCCTCGTCGATCGGCCGCTCGTGGAACTCGCCCCCGGCGAACCAGCGCACGACCGGGCCCTCCGACCGCTCGACGATGGCGACCTCGGTCGGATCCCAGACGCCGTCCGAGATGCGCGCGAACGTGAACGCGAGCAGGAGCACGAGGCCTGCGGCGAGCGCGATCCACGCGATCACCTCGCCGGCGATGGCGATCACGTCGAGCGGCTCCATGGCGCGAGCGTACCTGCCGATCGAGGCACGCCCGCGCACCGCCGCGACGACGCTGGTGCCGCCCGCGGCGACGCGCGTAGCATCGCGGCCATGACCACCGTCATCAGCATCCACGGGCTCGAGAAGCGGTTCGGGAGCACGGTCGCCCTCGACGGGCTCGACCTCGAGGTCGCGTCGGGCGAGATCCACGGGTTCCTCGGCCCGAACGGCGCCGGCAAGTCGACGACGATCCGGATCCTGCTCGGGCTCGCGAGACCGTCGGGCGGCGAGGCCCGGCTGTTCGACCGGGACCCGTGGCGCGACGCGGCGGACCTGCATCGACGGGTCGCCTACGTGCCCGGCGACGTGAGCCTGTGGCCGAACCTCTCGGGCGGCGAGGCGATCGACCTGCTCGCCCGGCTCCGTGGCGGGACCGCCGATCGCGCCGCCTACGACGCGCGCAAGCAACGGCTGGTCGAGGCGTTCCAGCTCGATCCGCGCAAGAAGGGTCGCGCCTACTCGAAGGGCAACCGGCAGAAGGTCGCCCTCGTGGCCGCGTTCGCCGCGCCCGCCGAGCTGTACATCCTCGACGAGCCGACGAGCGGCCTCGACCCGCTCATGGAGCAGGTCTTCAACCGCGAGATCGCGCGGGCCGCCGCCGACGGCGCGACGGTGCTCCTCTCGAGCCACATCCTCTCGGAGGTCGAGGCGCTCTGCGACCGCGTCAGCATCATCCGCGCCGGGCGGCGCGTGGAGTCGGGCACCCTCGCGGAGCTCCGGCACCTGACCCGGTCGTCGGTCGCCTTCGTGCACGTGCCGGGGCAGGAGACGGCGATCGAGGGGCTGGAGGGCGCCCACGACGTCGTGGTGGGCTCGGGCCGCGTGCAGTTCACGGTCGACAGCGACCGGGTCGCCGCACTGCTGCCGGAGCTCGGGCGGCTCGGCGTGCAGGGCCTCACCGTCGCGCCGCCGTCGCTCGAGGAGCTCTTCCTCCGGCACTACGGCGACGATCCCGCGATGCTGGCGGGCGCGGAGGCGACGGCGTGAGCCCGACGGCGCTGCTCGTGCCGCTCGTCGCGCAGCGCATCCGCCGCGACCGGATCCAGCTCGTGCTGTGGATCGTCGGCACCGCGGCGCTGGCGCTCATGGCGACGGCGGCGGTCGGGAGCACGTTCGGGGACGAGGCCGAGCGCGAGTCGATCCTGCGGCTCACGCTGCTCGCGCCGGCGATCCTGCTCTTCCGCGGCACGCCCAACGGGGCGGGCGAGGGCGAGTTCGCGGTGTTCCTGATCCTCGCGTTCCTGTGCCTGATGGCCGGGCTCATGAACACCTTCCTGGCCGTCCGGCACACGCGAGCCGACGAGGAGCAGGGTCGCGCCGAACTGGTGGCGGCGACGCCGGCGGGCCGTGTGCTGCCGACCGCCGCGACCGTCGTGCACGGCGTGCTGGCGAACGTCGTGCTCGCCGTGGCCGTCGCCGCCGCCTTCGCGGCGAGCGGGCTCGAACTCGCCGGCTCGGCGGTGACGGGGTTCGCGGTCGGCGCCACGGGCGTCGCGTTCCTCGGCCTCGGGCTCGTCGCGGCGCAGCTGTTCCGCACCTCCCGGAGCGCGAACGCGCTGTCGGTGGCGCTCGTGATCGGCGCCTACGTGGTCCGCGGCATCGGCGACGCGCTCGGCGAGGCCTCCGACGACGGGCTCTCGCGGACCGCCGCCTGGCCGAGCTGGCTCTCTCCGATCGGCTGGGCCCAGCGCACCGAGCCGTTCGCCGCGAACGACCTCGTCCCGCTCGTGCTCTCGCTCGGGCTCGCCGCGGCGTGCATCGGACTCGTCTTCGTGTTCCAATCGGCCCGCGACAGCGGCGCGAGCCTGCTCCCAGGCCGTGCGGGCCGCCCGAGCGCGGGCGTGCTGCTGTCGGGCCCGACGGGCCTCGCCTGGCGGCTGAGCCTCGGGGCGATCATCTCCTGGGCCATCGGCGCCGCCGTCGCCGGGGCGCTCGCGACGACGCTGACGCCGCTCGTCGGCCGGATCGGCGCCGACGCCCCCGCCATCGCCGAGACGCTGCGGCAGATCGGCGGGCCCGATGCGTCGCTCGAGGAGGCGTTCACGGTCACCTTCTTCTCGATGGTCGGCATCCTCGCCGCAGCCGCGGCCCTGCAGGCCGTCATCAAGGCGCGTCAGGAGGAGACGCACGGCACCGCCGAGCCGGTTCTGGCCACGCCCGTGCCGCGTCGGTGGTGGCTCGGCGGCTACGGCCTCGTCGGCGGTTTCGCGATCCTCGTCGTGCTCGGGTTCGCGGCCGTCGGCGCGCTGCTCGGCGCACTGGCGTCCGACGACCCGGCGGCCTCGGCCGAGAACGCGCTGAAGTCGGCCCTGGCCCAGGCTCCTGCGGCGCTCGTGTACCTCGGCCTCGCACTGCTCGTGTTCGTGCTGCTGCCCCGCCTGACGATCGCGGTCGCGTGGGCGCTGCTGGCCGCCGGCGCGTTCTTCGGCGTCTTCGGCGAACTCCTCGGCCTGCCGGACTGGGTGCACGACCTGTCCCCGTTCTCGCACGCGCCCCTGCCCGTCGCCGGGGAGGTCGACTGGACGGGCGGGTTCTGGATGCTCGGCATCGCCGGGGCGGCGATCGCGCTGGCCGTCGCGGCGATGGGGCGCCGGGAGCTCGCGACCGACGGCTGAGCCGGGGCTGCCGCCCCGCGGCATCCGCGTAGCCTTGACGGGTGGATTGCGCGTACTTCGACGCGGGGCGCTGCCGGTCGTGCGCGCTCATGGGCCGGCCGTACCCGGCGCAGCTCGCCGACAAGCAGCGGCACGCCGAGGAGCTGCTCGATCCGTTCGACGTGCCCGAGTGGCTGCCCGCCGTCGCGAGCGGCGAGCGCGACTACCGCAACAAGGCGAAGATGGTCGTCGGCGGCACGGTCGACGCGCCGACGATCGGGATCCTCGACGCCGACGGCCACGGCGTCGACCTGCAGGCGTGCGGCATCTGCTCCCCCGGCCATCGCGCGGCGTTCCCCGTGCTCGCACGCTTCATCACGCGGGCGCGGATCGCGCCGTACGACGTCGGCGCCCGCCGCGGCGAGCTCAAGCACCTGATCGTGACCGAGTCGCCCGACGGCGAGCTCATGATCCGCTTCGTGCTGCGCTCGACCGAGCCGCTGCAGCGCCTGCGCAAGCACCTGCCCACCCTGCTCGCCGAGCTCCCGCGGGCGCGGGTGGTGTCCGCGAACCTGCTGCCGGAGCACAAGGCCGTGCTCGAGGGCTCGGAGGAGGTCGTGCTCACCGAGCACGACACGCTGCCGATGCGGCTCAACGACGTGACGATGCACCTGCGCCCGCAGAGCTTCTTCCAGACGAACACCGCGATCGCCGGGGCGCTGTACGCGGAGGCGCGGGAGTGGATCCGGGACCTCGCACCCGAGGACGCGTGGGACCTGTACTCGGGCGTCGGCGGCTTCGCGCTGCACCTCGCCGGCGGCGAGACGGCCGTCACGGGCATCGAGACGAGCGTCGAGGCGGTCGCGAGCGCCGAGCTCAGCCGGACGGATGCCGCGCTCTCGCGCGTGCGCTTCGCGGCGGGCGACGCCACCGAGTTCGCGCTCGGCGCGGCATCCGCCCCCGACCTCGTCGTCGTGAACCCGCCGCGGCGGGGCATCGGCGCCGAGCTCGCCGACTGGCTGGAGCGTTCGGATGCCGCCCACGTGCTCTACTCGAGCTGCAATGTCGCGTCGCTCGCGAAGGACCTCGCCGCGATGCCGTCGCTGCGGCCCGTGAGGGCGCGCGTCTTCGACATGTTCCCGCAGACGACGCACTTCGAGGTCATGCTGCTGCTCGAGCGCCGCTGACGCGGTCCACCCATCATCGCGTTTCTCAGGAGCGACGCGGCCGATCCCGTCCGCTCTCAGGTGGACACGCCGGGCGCGGACGCGACACGCCGGATAACTCCTGAGAAACGCGAATCGGCAGCGCTGCGGGGCGGCGGGGCGGGTCAGGAGCCGGCGGCGAGCTCGCGGGCGCGGGCGAGGGCCGCGTCGGTCGCGCGCGTGAAGAGGTCGGCGAGACCGGCCTCCTGCAGCACGGCGACGGCCCGCTCGGTCGTCCCCTTGGGGCTCGTCACGCGGCGACGCAGCTCGGCCGGGTCGTCGTCGGATGCCGCGAGCAGCTCGCTCGCGCCCCGGAACGTGCCCTGCACCATCGTCGCGGCCTGCTCGGTCGTGAAGCCTTTCGCGACGGCGGCGCGCTGAAGCTCCTCGATGAGGAGGAACACGTACGCCGGCCCCGACCCCGAGATCGTCGAGAGCGCGTCGAGCTGCGGCTCGGGCACGACGAGCACCTCGCCGACCGTCTCGAACAGCGCCACCACGAGCGCCAGGTCGTCCTCGCTCGACCGGGTGCCCGGCGAGACGCCCGTGACGGCCCGGCCGACGACCGCGGGCGTGTTCGGCATCGTGCGCACGACCGACACGTGCTCCGGCAGGTGCGCCTCGAACGTCGCGACCGTGACGCCCGCCGCGACGCTGACGACGACGGTGCCCGGCTCGAGCGCGTCGGCGATCTCGTCGAGCAGGTCGGGCACCATGCCGGGCTTCACCGCGACGACCACGAGCTTCGCGCCGGCGACCGCCCGACGGTTCGCGTCGGCATCCGCCTCGGTGGCGTAGCCGGTGACCCGCGGCTCGTCCGCGAGCTCCGCGAGCCGTTCCGCGCTGCGGTTGGTGGTGCGGATGCCGCCGGCCACGCTCACGTGCGGCGCGAGCAGCCCCGCGAGGATCGCTCGGGCCATCGATCCGGCACCGAGGAAGGCGATCGCGGGCAGGTCAACCGGCTGGCGAGAGGTCATGGGAGCCATCCTAGGATTGGCCCATGAGCGCATCCGGCGGCAGTAAGGCGATCCTGGCGGCATTCCTCGCGAACCTGGGGATCGCCATCACGAAGTTCATCGCCTGGGCCGTCTCCGGGTCGGCCTCGATGCTGGCGGAGGGCGTGCACTCCGTGGCCGACTCGGGCAACCAGCTGCTGCTCATGCTCGGCGGGCGCCAGGCCAAGAAGGCGGCGGACCGCGAGCACCCGTTCGGTTACGGGCGCGAGCGGTACGTGTACGCGTTCGTCGTCTCGATCATCCTGTTCTCGGTCGGCGGCGTGTTCTCGATCTACGAGGGCGTCGACAAGCTCACGCACCCGCACGAGCTCGAGAACGCCTGGCTGCCGATCCTCGTGCTCGTGATCGCGATCGCGCTCGAGTCGTTCTCGCTCCGCACGGCGGTCAAGGAGTCCAACCGGGTTCGCGGGACGCTCTCGTGGCCGCAGTTCATCCGCCGGGCGAAGGCGCCCGAGCTGCCGGTGGTGCTGCTCGAGGACGTCGCGGCACTCACCGGCCTCGCGTTCGCGCTGCTCGGCGTCGGCCTCACGGTCATCACGGGCGATTCCGTGTTCGATGCCATCGGCACGCTCATGATCGGCACGCTGCTGATCGTCGTGGCGATCATCCTCGGCATCGAGACGAAGAGCCTGCTCGTCGGCGAGGGCGCGACCGAGCCGGTGCTCGCGAAGATCGAGGCCGCGATCCTCGGCGGCCCCGAGGCCGAGCGCATCATCCACATGAAGACCCTCTACCTCGGGCCCGACGAGCTGCTCGTCGCCGCGAAGCTCGGCTTCGCCGCCGACCAGCGCCTCCAAGAGGTCGCGACCGCGACGAACGTGATCGAGCGCCGCATCCGCGCCGCCGTCCCCATGGCGCGCGTGATCTACATCGAGCCCGACGTGTACGTCGATCCGAACCTGACCGCGCCGCCCACCGACGCGATCGTCATCAAGGGCCTCGAATGACGACGGATGCCGCCGGCACGGCCGGCACGCCCGTCGCCCTCGTGCTCCGCCACGACTCGGCGATCGGCCTCGGCAACCTCGGGCCGACGCTCGAGGCGCACGGCTACGAGGTGCGGTTCCTCGACGCGCCGAACGAGGACGTCACGGCGATCGATCCGCTCGGGCCCGACGTGGTCGTCGTGCTCGGCGGCGACGAGGGCGTGTACGAGGCCGAGGAGTATCCGTACCTCGCACACGAGATCGAGCTGCTCCGCGCCCGCATCGCCGCGGAGGCGCCGATCTTCGGCGTGTGCCTCGGCGCGCAGCTGCTGGCCGCCGCGCTCGGGGCCGACGTGTACCGGGGACCGCGGAAGGAGGTCGGCTGGCTCGGCGTCGAGCTGACCGACGCGGGCGAGGCGTCGCCGGTGCGACATACGCGCGACGTGCGCTTCGTGCAGTGGCACGGCGACACGTTCGACCTTCCCGACGGGGTCGAGCTCCTGGCGGGATCGCGCCAGTACGCGAACCAGGCGTTCCGCCGGGGCGACTGGCTGCTCGCGGTCCAGTTCCATCCCGAGGTCACGCACGAGATCCACGAGGACTGGCTCGCCGCCTGGGGCGACGAGCTGCCCGAGTACGGGCTCACCGTCGACGGCATGCGGGAGCTGCAGGCGACGTGCGGGCCGTCGGCGGCGGCCGCGTCGGCGGCGATCCTCGGCGAGTTCGTGGAGGGTCTGGCGACGCACCGCGAACTGCCGCGCGCGAGCTGAGGTCAGTCCACCCGCGGTCGGCGTCGCGGGTCCTCGAAGAAGTCGCGCAGCAGCCGCGAGGCAGCATCCTCCTCGATGCCGGCGTACACCTCGGCGCGGTGGTTGAGGCGGCGGTCCCGGAGCACGTCGTAGAGCGAGCCGGCCGCGCCGGCCTTCTCGTCCCAGGCGCCGAACACGACGGTCGGCACGCGGGCGGCCACGATGGCGCCGGCGCACATCACGCACGGCTCGAGGGTGACGACGAGGGTGCAGTCGGTGAGGTGCCGGTCCCCCGTGACCCGTGCGGCCTCGCGGATGGCGAGGAGCTCGGCGTGCGCCGTCGGGTCGTCGTGGAGCTCGCGCTCGTTGCGGCCGGTCGCGATGACCTCGCCGCCGCGGACGACGACGGCGCCGACCGGCACGTCGCCCGTCTCGAGGGCGGCGGTCGCCTCGGCGAGCGCGAGTCGCATCCACTCGACGTGCTCCGGGCGCGGCACCGGCATCCGTTCGCCCCTTCTCATCGGCGGAACCCCCGCAACTAGACTCGAGCCTATGCGAGTCCACGTCGCCGACCACCCGCTCATCACCCACAAGCTGACCGTGCTCCGCGACGAGACGACGCCGTCGCCCGTGTTCCGCGCGCTCGTGGGCGAGCTCATGACGCTCCTGGCCTACGAGGGCACGCGCGACGTGCGCGTCGAGCCGGTCGACATCGTCACGCCGGTGGCCCCGACGACGGGCGTGCGGATCGCCGACCCGAAGCCGTTGATCGTGCCGATCCTGCGCGCCGGCCTCGGGATGCTCGAGGGCATGACGACGATGATCCCGTCGGCCGAGGTGGGCTTCCTCGGCATGGCCCGCAACGAGGAGACGCTCGAGCCGACGACGTACGCCGAGCGACTGCCGGACGACCTCTCCGGCCGCCAGTGCTTCGTGCTCGATCCGATGCTGGCCACGGGCGGATCGCTGATCGCGGCGATCGAGTTCCTGCTGCAGCGCGGGGCGACCGACGTGACGGCGATCTGCATCCTCGCCGCGCCGGAGGGCCTCCAGGCGGTCGAGCAGGCCATGACGGGCCGCAACGTGTCGGTGGTGCTCGGCGCCGTCGACGACCACCTCAACGAGCACGGCTACATCGTGCCCGGGCTCGGCGACGCGGGCGACCGCCTGTACGGCACCGTCTGACCCTCCGCCGCGCCGATCCGGCCCGGTTCGTGCCGGCCGGGCGGCACGCCGTCATCCGCTCGCCTTCCCCCGCGCGGCATGATACGGACACCTCTCTCCGCAGGATCTTCGCTGTGAGACACGCCGAGCGGGGCCCGCTCCGGCAAGATTCGAGGAATTGACGCGAGATCGAAGGATCTTTCGAGGTCGATGGACGACCGGCGGGACCACCCACCTCCGACGGGCGCGCGGCGCACCGCGTGCGACGTCATGGAGGGTCATCGGGCGGTCACGGTTTGACACATCCGGGGCGCTCGGTTTGACTTTCGCCCATGACTGACACCGCACGCTCCCTGACCGCCCTCGAGGCTCAGTGGAACACCGGCACGATGATGCCGACGCGTGCCGCCATGTGTTGTCGAATGTGCCGCTGACCAGCGAACCCCCGCCGAGCACCGCGACCGGTCCGACCCCGACCGGCAGGGCTCCCGTCGAACCCGATGCCGATTGCCGGGTTCTCACCGGCCCACTCGGGCCTTCGCTTCCGACCCCGCTCGGGGTCGTCGACGCATCTTCAGCACAAGGATCCGCCATGTCCATCGCACTCGCCCACGTCCGTCCGTCCCACCCCGCGACCCGTCCGACGCACCCCGCTGCGCAGCGCTTCGCCGGACCCCGGCCCGCCGCCGCGGTCCCGACCGTCGCGCCGCAGCCGGCGGCCGCGCAGCCGGCCGCCGCGCAGCCCGCCGCCGACGTCGCCGCCGCCCGCATCCGCAGCGTGCCCGAGGGCACCGAGGCCCGGGGCTTCGTCCTCTACGTCGGCATCGACGAGGCGAAGGCCGCCGCCGACGGCACAAGCCTGCACCGCATCGTCGAGGCGCTGCGCACCCTGACGGCCGAGCTCTCGCCGTCGGCCGAGACCTATGCCGCCGTCGCGCTGGCCCCCGAGGGCGCCGGCGGCCGCGACGTCGACGTCGTCCGGCTGGCGCTGCAGGACCCGTCCGCGCTCGCGAGGCAGCGGGAGGCGCAGGGCCTCAGCGACGACGCCGACCGCCACCCGGACGGCGTCATCATCGACATCTCCCGCAAGCGCGTCCTGCTCGACGGCGAGCCCGCCGGCCTGACCTACAAGGAATTCGAGCTCCTGCAGTTCCTGGTGCTCCGCGAGGGCCGCACCATCGAGCGCCACGAGCTCATCGAGGGCCTGTGGGCCGGCGAGGACGAGGTGCCGAACGAGCGCACCATCGACGTCCACGTGCGCCGGCTCCGCTCGAAGCTCGCCCACTACCAGGACATCGTCCGGACCGTGCGCGGCATCGGCTACCGCTTCGACCGCCACGCCGACGTGTCGATCCGCCAGGCCTCGACGCCGAGCCCCGACGTCTTCTGACGCACGGCGCATCCCGGCCCCGGGCGGCCCCGGGGCCGGGCGACCTGGCGGCCGGGGCCGGCGGCCGGCGGCCGGCGATCAGTCCGTGCCGGACATCAGCCGGGCGATCGTCTCTATCGACCGGGCCAGCATCGGCCGGAAGCGCTCGGCACCGTCCTCGTCGAGCCCGGGGATGTCCGCTCCGAGCGTGAGATCGGTCCGATCCGGTCCGTGCGGGGCGACCTTCATGATGCCCCGGAACCGGATGCCGCGTTCGGCCGTCTCCACGGTCATCCGCTGCTCGGGCTCGAATTCGACGACCTCGGTGGTGCCCGTCGAGTCGATGCCGAACCGGGTGTTGCGCCGCGTCCAGGTCGTGCCCACGCCGACCGGGCCCGGAGTGGTCCGCTCGAGCGAGATGTCGTGGTCCCACCTCGGGTGGTTCTGCTCGTGGTGCACGGCGGCGAAGTCCCAGACCTCGGCCACCGGGTGCTCGACGATTCCCGTGACCTCGACCAGCATGATGCCCCCCCTCGTCGCGGGTCGGGGCCGAGGGTACTCCGGCCCGGGCCACGCGGACGGGGCCCGCGGACGGATGGTGCCCGCGTGGGCGCGTGACCACGTCCGCCTCTCCGCGTAGGGTGGGACCACGCGGGCCCCGGAGCGCCGTCCGCCGGCCTCGCACGCGGACCGCCTCAGGAACGCGGCTCGCGTGGATCTCGTCCCACATTCGGGGCACATCCCACTAGCGCCCGTTATCGATCCGTTATATATTCGTAGCGCACCGGCTGTTTGCTGTGGCGGCCGGTGCGGAATGTGATTGCAGGACACTCTTGGTGCAAGGGAGAGGGCCGGTCGTCAGCCTCTACGACCGGCCCTCAACCGTTCCCACCCCCAATGCGGGGGCACCCTCGTCCGCCTCGCCCTCGCCCGGTGCGATCGCGCGTCGCGGTTGCCTATTGTGGTGACGTCGGCGACCGGATCGCCGCACCGACGGAGGGAGCACGGGTGGCGGATCGCGCGATGGCGGTGGCCGCATGGGAGGCGCTCTTCCGCGCGCAGGTGTCGATCATGCGGGGTCTCTCGTCGGAGTTCCCGACCGAGGTCATGTCGCTCAACGAGTACGACGTGCTCTTCAACATCACGCGCGCGCCCGGTCGACGGCTGCGGCTGAAGGACCTCAACCGCAACGTGCTCATCTCGCAGCCCAGCGTGAGCCGGCTCGTCGACCGCCTGGCCGCGCGCGGGTGGGTCGAGAAGCTCGACGACCCGCTCGACGGCCGCGGCACGATCGTCGAGCTGACCGCCAAGGGCTTCCAGGAGTTCCGGCGCGCAGCCCTCCACCACATGGAGGCGATCACCGACCGCGTCGGCAGCACGCTCGACGACGACGAGCTCCACCAGCTGATCGAGCTGTGCGACCGGCTGCGCGAGGCGCAGGCGCCGGTCACGGCGCGGCGACGCGGCGACGCCGAGGCGGATGCTGCTCCGGCCGACGCCTCCTGACCCGGGCGCCGACCGTGGCGCCGCGGACACCTGCAGCGGATCGCTCCCGGGCATGACGGTGGGGCGGGAACCCTACCTCCCGCCCCACCGCGGCCTCACAGGGAGGCCCTCCCCGCCGAGCGACCCGAACTGAGCTCGGCGAGCCACCTCCCGAGCGACCATGCTGGGACATCGGGTCGCATCCGCCGCGCGGCGAAACGTCGGGTCGGGCCCCGACTCGGGTTTTGAGGAATCGTATCGTTCCGTCCCGCCCTCCCGCAGTGCCCCAGAGCGGGGGCCACGTATCGGAGGCGGGCTTCCGGATGCCGGGCCGTCAGCGCACGGCGGCCTGCGACGCCGGCCAGTCGATCGCATCCTCGTACCCGGGATGCTTCCGCAGCCATGCGGCGATGAACGGGCACCGCGGCACGATCCGCTCCCCGCGCGCGATCGCGTCCTCGACCACGGAGCGCGCCAGTCGCGACCCGAGCCCGCGACCCTCGAAGGCCGGATCGATGACCGTGTGGAAGAACACGATCTGCCCGGGCTTCAACCGGAACTCCGCGAAGCCGGCCTCACCGCCCCCGAGCAGCAGTCGGTAGCGTCGGTCCTCGTCGTCGCGGACGACCTCGATGTCGTCGTCGGTCACGGATCTCTCCCTTCCCCGGGCCGTTCCCGGCCCGAACGCTCATCAGGTGGAACGCGCGAGCCGCGTCGGCATTCCCCGGGCAGGATCGCCGAGCGCGATCGCAGCGATCGCCCCGGTGCGCATGCGCTCGGCGAGCGGGACTCCCGGTCGCGGCCCGACGGGCGCCGGGATCACGCGCGCGGCAGCCGCTCCGGGGCTCGCCGTCCGGCCCGCCCCGGCGGGGCTCGCCACCGCGGCGGGGTCGCCGCGCTCGGGATGCGTCGTGAGCACCAGGGTGATCAGCCAGACGAACACCAGCGCGAACGCCACCATCTCGAACACCGTCAGCGACGCCCACCCGAGCCGGTCGTAGACCACCCAGGTCAGCACCTCCGCCGAGAGCGACGCGATCGAGGTCGCGACGAGGGCCCGGGGCATCCGTCGAACGAGCCGGGGCGTGCCCGCCGCGAGCGCGAAGAACGAGGCACCGGCGGTGCTCGCGAAGACGTTGTGGATGACCTCGTCCGCGTCGATCGGCACGAGCCCGACGCCGGCGAGCGCGAGGCCGATGGTGGCGATCAGGATGCGGACGACGACCGTCGCGCCGCGACGCGGCCGGTACTCGGGGCGGGCGAGCCCCCGGGCGAGCGGGCGGGACATCGCCGCCATCGCGCCGCCCGAGAGGACCAGCGCCGCATTGAACCACACGGCGGCCACGTCATCCGAGGTGCCGAGGGTCGAGAAGTTGCTCGCCCACCATTCGCCGGTGTCGGTCAGGCTCATGCTGGCGAGCGACCCCGCTGCCAGGAGCATCGCGACCAGGTTGAACGACCGGTACACCGGCTGCCCGTGCGCGCGCCGGTGCACCGACCCCGTCAGGGCGCCGAGGCCACCCGCGAAGACGGCGCACGCGGTCACGTGCCCCCCGGGCAGGGGCGCGAACGCGTCGGCCGAGCTGGCGACGGCGAGCGCGGCGATCGACGCCCAGACCGCGGCGTTCGCGAGCGCGCCCAGCTCCGGGGAGGCCCACGACACGCGGCAGCGCCCGCCCGCGCCTCGTCCGCCGCCGATGGAGGCGAGCGTCAGGGCGGTGAGCGAGAGCAGGGCGGACGCCACGGCGACCACGACGCACAGCACGTCGACGAGCGGATGCGCGGCGTCCCCGACCGTATGGTGCGCCTCGTGCACGGTGTGGACCAGCAGGTTCGCGACGGCGACCGCCACGGCCACCGCGATGACGAGCATCGCCGTCATCAGGGCAGCATGACGGACGACCGGTGCCGGGCCGGTCGCAGCGGCTCGCTCACCCCTCATGCCGAACTCTCGATCGCGGGAACAGGCGGGATCAGAGCCTAGCCGCATCGGCCCGCGCCCCTGAACCCCGGTCGCGGCCCCGTCGCGCGATGCATGGCGGATTCACAGAGAAGCCATCACCGCGGCCGAGAGCCCTCCACATTCGGGCGCCCGTAGGGCAGGCTGGGCGCATGGCACGACTGGGACTCGACGCCGACGTCGACCTCGGCCGGATCCGCGCCGCCGGCACTGCGGCGCCCGATCCGGCGGACCCCGAGTTCGACCGCCGCCTCGCGACGCACTTCCCGACCCTCCACGGACTGTTCCGCCGACTGTACGGCGATCGCGACGACGCGTTCGAGTCGCTCGCGGGCATCGTGGCGGATGCCGCCGCCTCGTGGTCGGAGCGCCCGGCAGACCTGCGCGCGCTCGACGCGCGACGCGAGTCCGACACCGACTGGTACCGGTCGAACCGCATGCTCGGAGGCGTCTGCTACGTCGACCGGTACGCCGGCGACCTCGACGGGCTCCGTGGCCGCATCCCCGGATTCGTGGAACTCGGCCTCACGTACCTGCACCTCATGCCGCTGTTCGCAGTGCCCGAGGGCAACTCCGACGGCGGCTACGCGGTGTCGAGCTACCGGGCGGTCCAGCCGCGCCTCGGCACGATCGACGACCTGCGCTCCGTCGCCGCCGAGCTCCGCGCGGACGGCATCTCGCTCGTGCTCGACTTCATCTTCAACCACACCGCGTCGGACCACGAGTGGGCCCGGCGCGCGGTCGCGGGCGAGCCCGGCTACGAGGACTTCTACCTGATCTTCCCCGACCGCACGATGCCCGACGCGTACGAGCGGACGGTGCGCGAGATCTTCCCCGACGACCACCCGGGCTCGTTCGTGCAACTCCCGGACGGGCGGTGGATCTGGGCGACGTTCCACTCGTTCCAGTGGGACCTCAACTACGCGAACCCGGCCGTGTTCCGCGCCATGGCGGGCGAGATGCTGTTCCTCGCGAACCTCGGCGTCGAGGTGCTGCGGATGGACGCGGTCGCCTTCATCTGGAAGCGGCTCGGCACCCCGTGCGAGTCCCTGCCCGAGGCGCACCTGCTGCTGCGCGCGTTCAACGCGGTCCTGCGCATCGCCGCGCCCAGCCTGCTGTTCAAGTCCGAGGCGATCGTGCACCCGGACGAGGTGGTCGAGTACCTCTCGCTCGAGGAGTGCCAGCTCTCGTACAACCCGCTCCAGATGGCCCTCACCTGGGAGGCGCTCGCGACCCGCGACCCGCGGATGCTGCAGCAGGCGCTCGAACGCCGGCACGCGCTGCCCGAGGGGTGCACGTGGGTCAACTACGTGCGCGGGCACGACGACATCGGCTGGACCTTCGCCGACGAGGACGCCGCCGAGCTCGGCATCGACGGGTACGACCACCGCCGGTTCCTCAACGCGTTCTACGTGGGGCGCTTCCCGGGCAGCTTCGCGCGAGGGGAGCCGTTCCAGGAGAACCCGCGCACGGGCGACGCCAGGGTGGCCGGCACGACGGCCTCGCTCGCGGGCGTCGAGGCGGGCGACGAGCACGGCGTGGACCGCGTGCTGCTGGCGCACGCGATCGCGCTGTCGACCGGCGGCATCCCGCTCGTATACCTCGGCGACGAGGTCGCGCAGTTCAACGACCGGTCGTACCGGGACGACCCGGCGCTCGCCGGAGACGCCCGATGGGTGAACCGTCCTCCGTACCCCGCCGAGGCGTACGCGTCCCGGCACGACCGCTCCACCGCGGCCGGCGCCGTGCACGCAGGGCTCATGCGGCTCATCGCGGTCCGGCGGGCGGCGCCCGAGTTCGCGGGCGGACGGCTGGTCGCGTTCGACGCGCGGCATCCGACCGTGCTCGGCTACCAGCGGCCGGGGCCGGAGTCAGCGGCCGGCGTCGGGGTCCCGGGCGTCGACGGCGCGGCATCCGCCACCACGACCGTGCTCTGCCTCGCGAACGTCGGCGACGCGCCCGCGACGATCGACGCGCTCACGCTGTCGGGGTTCGCGCCCGAGGCGCACGAGCTCATCTCCGACCGTCGCGTCTCGCTCGAGCGCGGGCTGGTCCTGGATCCCTGCCACGTCGCCTGGCTCCGCGTGCGCGCGGCGGAGTCGCCGCCGCGGTTCTAGGGCGGGACCGCTCAGTCGATGCGGCGACCCCGGCGCAGCACGGGCTCGACGTAGCCCGAGCCGTGGTCGAGCTGGTAGTCGAGGTTCACGGCCGCGTTGATGAGCGCGAGGTGGCTGAACGCCTGCGGGAAGTTGCCGAGCTGCTCGCCGGTGAGACCGATCTCCTCGGCGTAGAGCCCGAGGTGGTTGGCGTAGGTCAGCATCTTCTCGAACACGAGCCGCGCCTCGTCGAGGCGGCCAGATCGGGCGAGCGCGTCCACGTACCAGAACGAGCAGAGCGTGAACGTCCCCTCCGATCCGGCCAGGCCGTCTGGTGCGGCGGAGGGGTCGTACCGGTACACGAGGCTGTCCGAGACGAGTTGCTCGTCGATCGCCTCGAGCGTCGACATCCACATCGGGTCGCGCGACGTGACGTACCCGAGCAGGGGCATCCGCAGCAGGGAGGCGTCGAGCACGTCGCTGCCCTCGTGCTGCACGAACGCCTGGCGCACGTGGTTGAACCCCGTCTCCATGATGCGCTCGTAGATCCGGTCCCGCTCGTGCATCCAGCGCGTGAACGACGCGGGCCGGCCGTGGGCCTCGGCGAGGCGGATGCCGCGGTCGAGCGCGACCCACGACATGAATCGGCCGTAGGTGAACTTCTGGGGGCCGCCCCGCGTCTCCCAGATGCCCTCCTCCGGGGTGTCCCAGTGGTCGCACAGCCAGTCGAGCATCGAGCGGACCTTCATCCAGCCCGCGTGCGAGAGCTCGACGCCGTGCGTGTCGGCGAGGTGGATGGAGTCCATCGCCTCGCCGAAGATGTCGAGCTGCAGCTGGTCGGACGCCCCGTTGCCGACACGGACGGGCTTGGACTTCCGGTAGCCGGAGAGCTCGTCGAGGATGGTCTCGTCGAGGTCGGCGGAGCCGTCGACGCGGTACATGATCCGCAACGGCGCGGCGTCCGCGCCGACCTGCTCGTGGATGCGGTCGAGGAGCCAGGAGACGAACGCCTCGGCCTCCTCGCTGTAGCCGAGGCTGAGCAGCGCGTAGACCGAGAACGACGCGTCCCGGATCCACGTGTAGCGGTAGTCCCAGTTGCGCTCGCCGCCCACCTGTTCGGGCAGTCCCGTCGTCGGCGCCGCCACGAGCGCGCCCGTCGGCGCGTAGGTCATGAGCTTCAACGTGATCGCGGAACGCGCGACCATCTCGCGCCAGCGGCCCGTGTAGGTCGAGCGATCCACCCACGCCCGCCAGTAGCGCCGGGTGGCGAGGAACGTCTCGATGAGCTCGTCCTCGGAGATCTGCCGCGCCTCGACGTCGCCGGACTCGAGCATCACGCCGGTCAGCTCGCCGGCCTGCAGCGTGATGGTGACCCTGACGCCGCCGTCGACGACCTCGACCCGGCCGGCCCGCTGGTCGCCGTGGATGATGGGGTCTCCGACGCGGTGCAGGGTCAGGGTCAGGTCGCCGGAGACGAACTTCGCACCGGGGCCGGACGGCTCGAGCTTGTGCGGAGCGCGCCCGTAGTCGAATCGCGGCTGGATCTCGCCCTCGAACGTCATCTCGCCTCGGACCACCCGGACCATGCGCACGATCGCGTGGCGGTCGGTGGCCGGTCCCTCGGCGACGGGCATGAAGTCGATCACCTCGCCCACGCCGCCGTCGGTGAGGAAGCGCGTGATGAGGATCGCCGTGTCCGGCAGGTACAGCTGCCGCGTGACGTACTCGGCGCCGACCGGCCGCACGCGGAAGTACCCGCCCTTGTCGGCGTCGAGCAGCGATCCGAAGATGCTGGGGGCGTCGAACCTCGGAGAGCAGAACCAGTCGATCGTCCCGTCGGTGGAGACCAGCGCCGCCGTCTGGAGGTCGCCGATCACGCCGTGGTCGCTGATGTTCGGGTACCGCTTCGCCATGGGCCACCCCTTCCCCATTCGGAAGGGTGGCACGCCCACCGGGACGGGGCAAGCGCGAGCGGGGCGCGCCCCGGAACGACGGAAGCGGTCCGCACCTCGTGCGAACCGCTTCCTGCCTGCGCGCCCGGAGGGACTCGAACCCCCAACCTTCTGATCCGTAGTCAGATGCTCTATCCATTGAGCTACGGGCGCATGGCTCGTCGCCCGCGACCTCTCGGCTCATCAGGCAACCCCGTTACTTTATCCCACGCCGCGGCCGTACGCCAATCGAGCGGGCCGGCCGGGCGCGTCGACCGGACGGATGCCGCCCGGGCGCCCGTCGGGGGCGCCGGATCCCCCGGCGGGGACGGGAATCCGGGACGATCATCGGGCCCCGGGCGCACTAGAGTTCCGACATGGGCAAGCTCATCTACAACTCCTCCAATCGCGAGATCGAGATCGAGGACCGGACGCTCGCGCACCTGCGGGTGGCCATCATCAACAAGCTCCGCAGGTCGGAGAGCTTCGCCATGACCTGGGAGCACGGCATCGAGCACGGCAGCGGCCGCACGACGCTCTGGCTGCACGAGTCGATCCCGCTGCAGTTCGTGTTCAGCGGCAACCGCCCGCCCAAGCTGAACCGGCTCTGGATCGAGCAGATGCTGCTCTCGGCGAACAGCACCGGCGGCCTGCAGAACGTGCCCGAGCCCGACGAGAACGAGCCCTTCGAGGTCGAGTGAGCCCAGCCGGAGGCGCCGGGGGCAGGCACCGACGCGACCGCTGACGCGCGCTCGCGGGTAGCAAGCCCGGTCCGGGACGACAAGCCCCTCGACCGACCCGACGGCACGTGCCTACGGTGCCCCGGTGCGCATCAGAGCGCACGGGAACGGAGGCATCGCCCATGAGCACGACCGTGACCGCCGACATCGAGGTGGACGTCCCGATCCGCGTGGCCTACGACCAGTGGACGCGCTTCGAGTCCTTCCCCGAGTTCATGTCGGGCGTCGACTCGGTGCGCCAGCTCGACGACACCACCACGCACTGGGTGACGTCCGTGGGCGGCGTGACCCGCGAGTTCGACGCCGACATCTCGGACCAGGTGCCCGACGACCACGTCGCCTGGCACAGCACGACCGCCGACACCGACCACCGTGGTCGCGTGGCGTTCAGCCCCGCTCCGGGCGGGAGGACCCGCGTCGACCTCACCCTGGAGTGGCAGCCCGAGGGCTTCGTCGAGCGGGCCGGCGCGGCGCTCGGCGTCGACGACCGGCAGGTCGAGCGCGACCTGACGCGGTTCAAGGACTACGTCGAGGCGCGGGGAGACGTCGAGGGCGGATGGCGCGGCGAGGTCCACGGGCCCGGGGCCGCCGCCTCGGGCGGGCTGGACGACGGCATCCGCGGCACCGACGCCGACCTGCGGGCGTAGCGCCCGCACCGGCGCCGCGGACGAGCGCGAGGGCCCGCACGGCATGCGTCGTGCGGGCCCTCGCCCGTGCGGCGGGTCGGGCGTGCTCAGCCGAGCGCGTCGGCCGGCTCGATGGCGTCGTCCGCCTCGGGGTCGAGCTGCTCGGGCACGAGCTGGATGCCGCCCGTGGAGTTCGCGCTGCGCATGAGCTCCTCGAGGTAGGTGCGGCTGAGATCCGGCGGCTCCGGGTCCTCGAACGTGAACCGGAGGGGGATGTTGGGGTGCAACCAGAGCGTCGTCCGCCCCGGCACCTCGTCCTCATCCGGATGCCGCCATGACACGGTGAACGACTCGCCCCGTCGCAGCTTGGTGATGATCGCCACCTGCAGGTGCGCGAGCGCCCGGTCGTCGATGCCGATCGGCGTGCCGTCGTTCCCGTAGTACAGCGTGCCCATCCGGCGAGGCTACTCCGGCACGGCCGTCGGCCGCAGGACGTTCGGCACGCACCTCGCCGTCGAGTCGTCAACCCCCTCCGGGCGCATGGGGGTCGAACGTAGCGTGGTCGGCGGACGTTCCGGACGCGAGGCGAGGAGGTCGCCATGCACGATCGACTGGTCGATCCGACGACGAAGCACACCACCATCCCGTTCCCCCGGCAGGAACAGGCGCCGCCGGGCCTGACGCCGCGGATGGTCCCGCAGCCCGACCACGGCGAGTACAGCTACCGGGGCTCCGGCCGGCTCGAGGGGCGTCGTGCGCTCATCACGGGCGGCGACTCCGGCATCGGCCGCGCCGTCGCGATCGCCTTCGCCAGGGAGGGCGCCGACATCGCGATCGCGCACCTCCCCGACGAGCGCGAGGACGCCGAGGAGACCGCGTACTGGATCCGCGACGCCGACCGCCGGGTCGAGCTGCTCGCGGGAGACCTGCGCGAGGAGGCGCACTGCGAGGAACTGGTCGATCGCACGTGCGCCGCGCTCGGCGGCCTCGACCTGCTCGTGCTGAACGCGGCGCACCAGCGCGACCGCGACGGCATCGACCGCCTGCCCACCGACGGCTTCGACGACGTCATGCGCGTGAACCTGTACGCGAGCGTGTTCCTCGCCCGCGCCGCCGTGCCCCGCATGGACGCGGGCTCGTCGATCATCACGACGACGTCGATCCAGGGCTTCGACCCGTCCCCTCGGATCGTCGACTACGCGATGACCAAGGCGGCGCTCGTGGCGTTCACCAAGGCGCTCGCCGAGGAGCTCGGGCCGAGGGGCATCCGGGTCAACTCCGTGGCGCCCGGCCCGATCTGGACCCCGCTGATCCCGGCGACCGGGTGGCCGGACACGCTGCCCGGGTTCGGACGCGACACGCCGCTGGGGCGGGCGGGCCAGCCCGCCGAGGTCGCCGGCGCCTACGTCTACCTGGCGTCCGAGGCGGCGTCGTACACGACGGGCGCGATCCTGCCCGTCACCGGGGGGAAGCCGCTCTGACACGGCTCGGCGCGGCATCCGCCCGCCCGCCGCCGGAGCACGAGGAGAGGAGGACCGACATGCCCGGCAACCGACGAGGGCAGTCGTCACTGAAGGACCCGGAACTCTACGAGGAGCTCCGCGACGAAGGGGCGTCGAAGGAGAAGGCCGCGCGCATCTCCAACGCGGCCGCGGCACGCGGCCGGACCGAGGTCGGCCGGAAGGGCGGCGAGTCCGGCAGCTACGAGGACTGGACCGTGCCCGAGCTCAAGCGGCGCGCGAAGGAGCTCGGGCTGACGGGCTACAGCGACCTCCGGAAGGCCCAGCTCATCCAGCGGCTCCGGGACCGCTGAGGGGCGACGGATGCCGCGGCTGCGCCGCGTCGAGCCGTACGCGTCGCCCGGACTCACCCGCCATCGCAGCGGGCGCGGCTTCACGTACCGGCACCCGGACGGGAGCCGCGCCGACCGCGCCGAGCGCAACCGGATCGCCGACCTGGCGATCCCGCCGGCCTGGACCGACGTCTGGATCGCGGACGCGCCGAACGCCCACATCCTCGCGGTCGGGCTGGACGCCGCGGGCCGGCGGCAGTACCTCTACCACCCGGTCTGGCGCGAGCGGCAGGACGAGGAGAAGTTCGAGCGAATGACCGACCTCGCCGCGGCGCTGCCGGCGGCGAGGCGCGGCGTGCGACGCGACCTCGCGCTCGCCGAGCTGCTGCGCGAGCGCGTGCTCGCCGCGGCGTTCCGGACGCTCGACCTCGGTGCCATCCGCATCGGATCCGAGGAGTCGCTCGCGCAGGCCCGCAGCCGTGGCCTCACGACCCTGCTCGTGCGCAACGCCCGGCTCGAGGGCGTGGACGCGGTGCGACTCCGGTTCCGAGCCAAGGGCGGGGTGTCGCAGGACCTCCTGCTCGAGGACGCCGCGCTCGCGACGTTCGTCGACGGGATGGCCGACCGCTCGCCCGCATCGCGCCTCTACGCGTTCCCGGAGGGTCGTCGGATGCGCCCGCTCGGACCGGCGGACGTCAACGACGACATCCGGGAGCGGACCGGCGGCGACTTCACGGCCAAGGACTTCCGCACGCTGCGCGGCACGATCGCCGCCGCGGACCGGCTCGCGGAGCTCGGCACCGCCGGCACGCAACGGGCGCGGACGGCCGCGGTGCGCGAGGCGATCGCGCGGGCGAGCGACGTGCTGGGGAACACCCCGGCGATCGCGAGGGCGAGCTACGTGGACCCGCGCGTGGTCGAGGCGTACGAGCACGGTCGACTCGTGGGTCTCCGGGGCGGACGCGAGCGGGCCCTGCTCGAGCTGCTCGTCGACGACGCGGCCGACGCCTGACGTCCCGGGGCATGGCCGGGCCGACCCGGAACGGGGGTGTCCGGGCCGGCCACGAAGGGTCAGGCGGCTTCGACCGGCTTCGGCCCCCTCGGGACCTCCGGCGCGAGGCGCTCGAGGTCGAGGACGATGCCGCCGCCCGAGTTCGCGCCGCGCATGAGGTCCTCGATCCACTCGCGGTCGAGCTCGCCGGCCTCGACGGCCTCGAACACGAATCGGAGCGGGATGGCGGGGTGCAGCCAGAGCGAACTGCGACCGCGCGGCTGGCCGATGCCGTGGCGCCAGGACAACAGGAAGCTCTCGTTGCGGCGGAGCTTGGTCGTGATGGCGATCTTCAGGTGCGCGAGCGCCCGGTCGTCGATGTCGACGGGCGTCGCGGAGTCGCCGTAATAGAGGGTACCCACGCGAGCACAGTACCCCCGATAGGGGGGCCGTGACCGAGGAGTTCCGATACCGGATAGTGCGTTGTCCCCACGGCGTCCGCCGTCGGCGAGTTCACTCCTCGCGGACGTCCTCGGGGCGCGTGTCCGGCCGGAGCCCGCGCCACCTCGGATGCCGAGCGACGCCCGTCCGGGTCCACTCGCCGAACTCGATCTCGCCGACGACCTCGGGCCGCACCCACACGGCGTCGGACGCGTCCGCCGCGGGGACGTCCGCGAACGGCGACGCCTCGACGACGAGCCCGTCGAGCCGTGCCTGCAGTCGTTGCGTCTCGCGCTCGCGGAGTCCCGACCCGACCCGACCGGCATAGCGGAGCCCGCCGGGGCCGGGGATGCCGACGAGCAGCGAGCGGATGCGTCCGGCGCGGCTGCCGGTGCCCACCCGGTAGCCCCCGACGACGACCGCCTGCGTGCGCGACAGCTTGACCTTGACCCAGTCGTCGCTGCGGACGCCGGGCCGGTAGGTCGACGCGCGGCGCTTCGCGACGATGCCCTCGAGGCCGGCGCGCCGGGCCTCCTCGAGCGCCGCGATCGCGTCGAGGTCGACCACGGGCGGCACGTCGACCGGGGCATCGACGCCCGGTCGGAGGAGTCGCTCGAGGCGCCGCCGCCGCAGGTCGTACGGCTCGTCGACCGTCGGCACGCCGGCCACCTCGAGCACGTCGAACAGGTGGAGCCGGACCGGGACGGATGTCGCGGCCGCCGCGACCTCGCGCGGCCGTCCGAGGTTCATCCGCTGCTGGAGCAGGCCGAAGTCCGGGCGCCCCGCCTCGTCGAGGGCCACGATCTCGCCGTCGACGACGGCGTCGGCGCGCAGGGCCGACGCGAGCGCACCGAGCTCGGGGTAGGTCGCCGTCTGGTCGACCCCGTTCCGGCTCACGAGCCGCACGCCGCCGTCCTCCACGCGCGCGACGACGCGGATGCCGTCCCACTTCCACTCGATCGCCCAGTCGTCGCCGGTCACCAGCCCCGGCGCGCCGGCGACCGCGAGCATCGGGCGCGGCACGGGGTCGCGCGGTCGCGCCGGCGCGGCATCCGCCGTCGCGGCCCCGGGCGCGGCATCCGCCGTCGCCGCCCCTCGCGCGGCATCCGTCGTCGGGACGGCGGGCGTCGCGCGCTGCTCCTTCATGCGGTGCAGGAGCCACTGGCTCTTCTCGCCCTCGCCCTGGGTGCGGATGAGCGCGAGCCGGACCCGCCCGATCGGCCCGCCGACGCGGCCGTGCAGCGTGAAGATGACCTCGTCGTCGCGCCACTTCTCGGTCTCGTACGTGCCCGTGTCCCAGACGCTCATCGAGCCGGCGCCGTACTGTCCCTCCGGGATGGTGCCCGCGAAGTCGAGGTACTCCATCGGGTGGTCCTCGGTCTGCACCGCGAGGTGGTTCGTGCCGGACCCGTCGGGCACCCCCTTCGGCACGGCCCAGCTCTTCAGCACGCCGTCGCGCTCGAGTCGCAGGTCGAAGTGGAGTCGGCGGGCATGGTGCTCCTGGATCACGAACCGCGGGTCGCCGTCGTTCGCCACGCCCCATGCCGAGTCGGGCATGGGTTCCGGCGTGGCCCCGGTGGTGCGCATCGAGAGGTAGGCCTGCAGCGGGCCGTCGGCCGACGCCTGCGTCACCGCGAGCATCGGGTCGCCCCGCTCGGCGACGATGGCGAGCACCTCGCCGGCCTCCAGGTGGCGGAGCTGCGGATCGTCGAGCTCCTCCCAGGTCCGCGGCGCGGCGACCGTCGGGCGGAACCGGCCCCGGAGGGAGTACGGCGCGATCGTCGTCTTCTTGGCGTTGTTCTGGCTCCAGTCGATGAGCACGCGGCCGCCGCGCAGCGTCTTGCGCATGCTCGACACGACGAGGTCGGGATGGTCGGCCTCGAGCGCGCGCGCCAGCTCGTGCGCCACGGCCGAGACCTGCTCGGCCCCCTGGGCGCCGTCGAGCGGCGCGTAGAGATGGATGCCCTTGCTGCCGCTCGTGACCGGCACGGGTTCGAGGCCGATCGGCCGCAGCAGGTCGCGGACCAGCCGGGCGACCTCGGCGCACTCGGGCAGGCCGACCCCCTCGCCGGGGTCGAGGTCGAAGACCATGCGGTCGGGGTTCGCGGGCGCCCCGGACGGATCGAACCGCCACTGCGGCACGTGCAGCTCGATGGCGCCCATCTGGGCGAGCCAGACGAGCGTCGCCCGGGTGTCGGCGACCGGGTAGGACTTGTCGCCGTCGGAGTGGTGCTGGACCCCGCGCCGGATCCAGTCGGGCGCATGCTCCTCGAGGTGCTTCTCGAAGAACGCCTGCTCCGGGTGCGCCGGGGTGCCGACGCCATTCACCCACCGCTTGCGGGTGATCGGCCGGCCCGCCACGTGCGGCAGCATGACGGGCGCGATCTCCGCGTAGTAGGCGATCATCTCGCCCTTGGTCATGCCGGTCTCCGGATACATGACCTTGTCGAGGTTCGTGAGGCGCAGCCGACGCCCGTCGACGTCGACCACCTGCGCGGGTCCCTGCGCCATGCCCCCATCCTGCCCCTCCCGGATCATCCGGTGTCGGTCGCGCGCCGGGAACCGGTCGGGCGGGTGCCGTACGCCGCGCAGTGACCGGCACAGGCGGTGACGGATGCCGGCGGGGGTATCGCTCCCGCGCGAGCGGGTGTGTACTGGGGGCATGCGAGCCGTGTGGAAGGGGGCGGTCACGTTCGGCCTCGTCAACGTGCCCGTCAAGCTCTACAGCGCCACCGAGGACCACGACGTGTCGTTGCACCAGGTGCACGACAAGGACGGCGGACGCATCCGCTACCAGCGCGTGTGCGAGATCGACGGCGAGGTGGTGCCGTACCAGAACATCGACAAGGCCTACGACGATGGGGAACGCACCGTCATCATCACCGACCAGGACCTGAAGTCGCTGCCGGCCGAGCGCAGCCGCGAGATCGAGGTCGTCGAGTTCGTGCCGACCGAGCAGGTCGACCCGATCATGTTCGACCGGAGCTACTACCTCGAGCCCGACTCCGCCTCGAACAAGGCGTACGTGCTGCTGCGCGAGGCGCTGGAGTCGACGGACCGGACGGCGATCGTGCGGATGTCGCTGCGGCAGAAGACGCGCCTCGCCGCGCTGCGCGTGCACGGTGACGTGCTCATGGTGCAGACCCTGCTGTGGAGCGACGAGGTCCGCGCCGCGGAGTTCCCGTCGCTCGACGAGCCGGTGAAGATCACGAAGACCGAGCTCGACCTGTCGAAGCAGCTGATCGAGAGCCTGGCGAACGACTTCGAGCCCGACCAGTACGTCGACGAGTACCAGCGCGACCTTCGCACGCTCATCGAGGCGAAGCTCGAGCAGGGCGACGCGATCGACACCGCGGCGACGTTCGGCGAGCAGCCCGAGGAGGGCGGCGGCGAGGTCATCGACCTGATGGAGGCGCTGCGGCAGTCGATCGCGGCCAAGCGCGGGGGCGAGTCGGACGCGGCGTCCGCGTCCGCGGCATCCGACGCCTCGACGAAGGGGAAGGCGAAGTCCTCGTCCGCGTCCAAGAAGGCTCCCGCGAAGCGCAAGGCGGCCGAGAAGGCCGGCTGAGGCCGAGGCCGGCGGCCCCGGCGGAGCGGTCGTCACACCGCGGAAACACGGCGTCGGCGGCGACGAAACGTGCGCGCACTAGCGTCCATTCGTCACGCCCGTCCCGCACCGTCCGACCTTCGACCAAGGAGCCGCCAGATGGCAGTCCACCGCACCCCTCATCGACGCGCCCGATCGGGCGCCACGGCCGCGGCGATCGCCGCGGCCGTGCTCGTCCTGTCCGGCTGCGCCGCGTCCGGCTCCGGGGACTCCCCCGGCGACGGCGCGTCGTACGGCGAGATCAGCGTGCAGTACTCGTGGATCAAGAACGAGGAGTTCGCCGGCGAGTTCTACGCCTACGAGAACGGCTACTACGACGACGCCGGCTTCGACGAGGTGATCGGCATCTCGGGCCCCGACACGGGCGTCGCGAAGCTCCTGTCGGGCTCGGCGCAGGTCGCGCTCAGCGACGCCGCGTCGATCGGCGCCGCGGTCGCCGAGCAGGACGCCCCGCTGAAGATCATCGGCGCCACGTTCCAGAAGAACCCGTTCACGATCCTCTCGCTCGCCGACGGCGCCGACATCGCGACGCCCGACGACCTCGTCGGCAAGCGCATCGGCGTCCAGGACTCCAACGCCTCGGTCTTCGCCGCGCTGCTGAACGCGAACGGGATCTCGCCGGACGACGTCACGGTCGTGCCGGTCGACTTCGACCCGACGCCGCTGATGAACGGCGAGGTCGACGGCTTCATGGCCTACCTGACCAACGAGGCCATCACGGTCGAGGAGGCCGGCTACGAGGTCACGAACCTCGCCTACGCCGAGAACGGGGTGCCGTACGTCGCCGAGACGTACTCGGTGACCGAGCAGTACCTCGCCGAGAACCCGGACCTGCTGAAGGCGTTCCTCATCGCCGAGATCAAGGGCTGGACCGATGTGTTCCAGGAGTCGACCGATGACACGGTCGAGCTGATCCAGGGCTACTACAACCAGGCGGCCGAGGAGTCGGAGGACGGCCTCGAAGCCGTCTTCGGCGCGCTCGACCCGGTGAAGACCGGCAAGGGCCTCGAGGCCGAGAAGCTGCTCATCAGCACCCCCGAGACCGAGGCGAACGGCCTCTTCACGATCTCCGACGAGCTCAAGCAGCAGACGGTCGACTCGCTGGCCGCGGCCGGGTGGGACGTCTCGGTCGACGACCTGTTCGACACGACGCTCATCGAGGAGATCTACTCGGAGATGCCCGAGCTGGTCGACTACCTCCCCTGAGGCCGATGAGCGAGCACACCACGACGGATGCCGGGGCCCGCGCGACGGGCTCCGGCATCCGGATCGACGGCCTGGGCAAGACCTTCCACACCGGCCGCGGCCGGACCGTGACCGCCCTGGCGGACACGCACCTGCACACCGACCGCGGCTCGTTCCTCGCCCTGCTCGGGCCGTCGGGGTGCGGGAAGTCGACGATCCTGCGCATCCTCGCCGACCTCGAGCGGCCGACGACGGGCGAGGTGACGGTCGACGGCCGCACCCCTGCCGAACTCCGCCGCGACAGCGAGCTCGGCATCGCCTTCCAGGACCACGCGCTGCTGCCGTGGCGGAGCGTCCGGTCGAACATCCGCCTGGTCTACGAGGTCGCCGGACGCCGGCCGGACGCCGACTACATCGCCGAGCTGATCCGGCTCGTCGGACTGACCGGGTTCGAGAAGGCCAAGCCCGCCCAGCTCTCGGGCGGCATGCGCCAGCGCGTGTCGATCGCCCGGGCTCTGGCGCTGAAGCCGTCGGTGCTGCTGCTCGACGAGCCGTTCGGCGCGCTCGACGACATGACGCGACAGAACCTCAACCTCGAGCTGCTGCGCATCTGGACGGAGAAGCCCGCGACGACGCTGCTCGTCACCCACGGCATCTCCGAGGCGATCTTCCTGTCGGACCGCGTCGCGGTGATGTCGCCGAGGCCGGGTCGCATCAAGGAGGTCATCGAGGTCGACCTGCCCCGGCCGCGGACGCCGGACCTCATGCGGACGCCGGAGTTCCACGCGCTGCACGACCGCGCCTCCGAGCTGCTGTTCGGGCGCGACGGCGCCGCCGTGGAGGCGTGATGGCCCGCGCACGCATCCCCGGATGGGCTGCCGGCCTGATCGGCGCCCTCGCGCTGCTGGCGGCCTGGTGGGCGTTCTCCGCGACGGTGTTCCAGCCGCCGCCGGGCACGACCTTCACACCGGTGCCCTCGCCGTTCACCGTGCTGCAGACCATCTGGCAGGACGGGCTGACGCCGTACTGGAACGTGTTCCAGGTCACGATCGCCGAGGCCGCGATCGGCTACGCGTGGGGCAACGGCGTCGCCCTGCTGCTCGCCGCGACCGTCCTTCTCCTGCCCCGCATCGAACCGGTCGTCGTGCAGGTCGCCGTGGTCAGCTACTGCCTGCCCGTGGTCGCGGTCGGGGGGATCGCGATCGTCGTGCTCGGCGGCGCGAAGCGTGCCGGCGACCCGAGTGCGACGGCGGTCTTCCTCGCCGCCCTCGCGGTCTTCTTCACGACCGTCGTCGGCGCGCTCCTCGGGTTCAAGGCCGCCGACCGCGCGAGCCTCGACGTCGTCCACGTCTACGGCGGATCCCGGTTCACCGCGCTGCGCAAGGTCCGCCTGGTCGCGGCACTGCCCGCGATCCTCAACGCCCTCCAGATCGCGGTGCCCTCGGCGTTCCTCGGCGCGGTCCTCGGCGAGTACCTCGGGGGCACGGACCGCGGCGTGGGCATCACCCTGATCAAGCTGCAGGGCGACCTCGATCCGGCGCGCGTCTGGGCGGTCTTCCTGCTGACGGCCGTCGTCGCCCTCATCGGCTACGCCGCGGTCGGGGCACTCGCGCGCGTCGTGACGCCGTGGGTCTCCGGACGGGCGGCCGCATGAGGGCGGCGACGGCCCGCGCCGTGGGCCGGGCGCTCCTGAACGCCGGGCTCACCCTCGTGATCGTGCTGGCCCTGTGGTGGGCGGTGGTGAACCTGACCGGGATCTCGCCGTACGTCGCGAAGGGACCGGCGGAGGTCTGGGACTTCCTGGTGTCGTCGGCGGATGCCGCGGCGAACCGCGCCGAACTCATGCCGCTGCTCGGGCAGAGCCTCGCCGACGCCGCGCTCGGCTTCGTCGTCGGCATGCTCACCGCCGTCGTGCTCGCGATCGTGTTCTCGCTCTCGCGCACCGTCGAAGCGGGGGTGCTCCCGTTCGCACTGCTGCTGCGCTCGGTGCCGCTCGTGGCGATCGCGCCCGTGATCATCCTCATCACCGGGCGCGGGACCGTGGCATCCGTCGCCGTCATCGGAAGCATCGTCGTGCTCTTCCCCGCCCTGGCGTCCGTGCTGTTCGGCCTGAACCGCGCGTCACGGGAGAGCCTCGACCTGGTCCACGTCTACGGCGGGGGCCGCGCGATGCAGCTGCGCACCGTCGTCGTGCCCGGCGCGCTCCCGTCGCTGTTCGCGGCGGCCCGGGTCTCGGTGCCCGGCGCCGTCACGGGCGCGCTGCTCGCCGAGTGGTTGTCGACCGGGACGGGCATCGGCGGCTCGATCGTGAAGTTCACCGCGTCGGCGCGCTTCGACGACCTGTGGGCGTCGGTCGCGCTCATCACGATCGTGACGCTGCTGCTCTACAACCTCGTCCGGCTCGCGGAGACCGTCGTGCTCGCACGCATGGGGATGGGGTCCTCGGTGCAGTGAGCGGCCGCCGTGCGGCGGCCGGTGTCGGGGGTCCGGGCGAGACTCGGACCGATCCGGAAGGAGCCCTCGTGTCCAGTGCACCCACCCCGATCGACCCGCCCGAGCTGCCGCGCAGTCCGGCCTTCGCCCAGGGCATGCTCGTGCCCGCGGGCCCGCTGCTGTTCGTCGGCGGCCAGAACGGCGTCGACGCGTCGGGCGAGCTGCTCGACGGCCTCGGCGCGCAGACCGAGCAGGCGCTGCGCAACCTGCTCGCCGTGCTCGCCGCCGCGGGCAGCGGTCCGGAGCAGGTCGCCAGGCTGACGATCCACCTCGACCCATCGGTCGATCCCACGGAGGCCTACGCGGCGACGCAGTCCACGTGGGGCGCGCACCGCACGGCGGTGACCGTGCTCGCGATCGCGCCGGCGAAGCCGGGCGCCCTGGTCGAGATCGACGCGGTCGCCGCGGTGCCCGGCTCGTGAGGCGACCCGCGGGCCCGGGTCGGGGTCGGCACCACGCCGCGGCGCGCGGGCGCGACCCGGTGCGGCCGCGGTCGCGACCACGTAGCGTGGCGGCATGACGGACAAGGACGACATCCTGGGCCGCTTCGCGGCCGGCGAGGCCGGCCCTCCGCCCGCGCCGCGCATCGTCGACGGGGAGACCGCGGGCGGCGAACCGGCGGACGAGGTCGCCGACGCGGACGAGGCGCACGACACCGGCGACGCGGACGAGACCCCCGGGAGCTGACCCGCGTCAGCCGCCGTGCGGCTCGACGGGGAACCCGAGCGCGCCGAGCGCCCAGGCGTAGTGCCCGCCGAGGCACTCGTGGACGGGCTCGGCGAGGGTCGCGTCGCCCAGCCAGGCACGCCGGTCGCGGAACACCGCGGCATCCGTCATCGTGTCGAGCCGCGCGAGCGCCGAGCGATGGCTCGCCCGGAGCCGCTCGCGGGCCGCCGCGAGGTCGCCGTCGCCGCGGTAGGTGTCGCGCAGGTCCCGGTTCAGCCGGTCGAGGTCGCGCCACCCGTAGCCCTCCGCCGGGTAGTCGGGCGTGCCGCCGGCGGCGTCGGTCGCGAGCCAGCCGAGCAGCAGCCCGTGCCAGGCATGCAGGTGGTTCACCACGTCCACCGCGTCGCGGTCCCGCGGCTCCGGGGCGGCCGCACCGGGCATCGCGGCGGGCGACGAGAGCGGGGCGTCGCCGACCCCGTCGAGGGCGCGCTCGAGTTCGGCGAAGCGCTCCTCGGCGCGAGCGACGAGGGTGGCACGGTCGTCGGGGATCGTCACGGGGCCGGCCTACGAGCCCCGCGTCACGGCGACGATGGCCGCGGACGCCGCGGGGACCTCGACCGTCCGGTCCGGCGCCCCGGCCGCGGCGAGCGCGGCGTCCGTCGCGAGCAGGACGGTCACCGGCCCGTCGAGCTCGACCGCCCACGGCGCCTCGCCGAGGTTGGCCAGCACCACGACGCGCTCGGCGGCGTCGGGGGCACCGCGGTCCATGCGGAACCGGTGCGCCGCGTCATCCGCCCACGCGGTCGTGTGCCCGAACGCCGGATCGGTGAGCTCGGGGCGCTGCCGGCGCAGCGCGAGCAGCCGCCGGTGCAGGTCGAGCAGGCGCGCGTGCGCGCCGTCGGCGCCCTCGGGTTCCGACCAGTCGAGCTTCGAGCGCCGGAACGTGTCCGGGTCCTGGGGGTCGGGCACGGCCGACTCGTCCCAGCCCATCCGGGCGAACTCGGCGATGCGGCCCTCGGCCGTCGCGCGCCCGAGCTCGGGCTCCGGATGCGAGGTGAAGAAGGCCCACGGCGTCGACGCGCCCCACTCCTCCCCCATGAACAGCATCGGCGTGAACGGGCTCGTGAGGTTGAGCACGGCCGCGATCGCGAGTCGGCGTTCGCCGAGCGCCGGCGAGAGCCGGTCGCCCGCGGCGCGGTTGCCGACCTGGTCGTGGTCCTGCGTGAACGTCACGAGCCGCCACGTCGGCACGTCCGGGTCGATCGGGCGTCCGTGGTCGCGTCCCCGGAACGACGAGAAGGTGCCGTCGTGGAAGAACCCCCGCGTCGTCGTCTTCACGAGCGCGTCGAGCGGCGCGAAGTCGGCGTAGTAGCCCGCCGTCTCACCCGTGAGGGCGACGTGCATGGCGTGGTGGTGGTCGTCGCTCCACTGCGCCGTGAGGCCGTACCCGCCCGCCTCGCGGGGCAGGATGAGCGTGGGGTCGTTGAGGTCGGACTCGGCGATGAGCGTGAGCGGCCGGCCGACGTGCGCCGAGAGCGCGTCGGCGTGCTCGGCGAGTTCGCGCAGGATGTGCCGGCTCGACCGGTCGCGCAACGCGTGGACCGCATCGAGCCGCAGCCCGTCGACGTGGAGGTCGCGCAGCCACATCATCGCGTTCTCGACGACGTAGCGACGCACCTCGGGCTCGTCGAGGTTCACCGAGTCGCCCCACGTGTTGCGTTCACCGCTGCGCAGGTACGGCGCGAACCGGGGCAGGTAGTTGCCGCTCGGCCCGAGGTGGTTGTAGACGACGTCCTGGATCACCGCGAGCCCGCGGGCGTGGCACGCGTCGACGAACCGCTGGTAGGCGGCCGGGCCGCCGTAGGCCTCGTGCACGGCGTACCAGAGCACGCCGTCGTACCCCCAGTTGTGGACGCCGTTGAACGCGTTCACGGGCAGCAGCTCGACGAGGTCCACGCCGAGGTCGACGAGGTGGTCGAGTCGCTCGATCGCCGAGTCGAGCGTGCCGTCGGCCGTCCAGGTGCCGACGTGGAGCTCGTAGACGACGCCGCCCGCGAGCTGCCGCCCCGTCCAGCCGGAGTCGGCCCAGTCGTGCGCCCCGAGGTCGACGGCCGCGCTGAGGTCGTGCACCCCGCGGGGCTGGCGCCGCGACCGGGGATCGGGCAGCGCCCGGTCGTCGTCGTCGAGCACGAAGCCGTACTCGTCGCCCGGCGCGAGCGTCACGTCGGCGTGCCAGCGGTCGCGGTCGTCGCGTTCCATGGGCAGGTCGGCGTGGCCGGGCCGCCGCAGCGCGACCCGCTGCGGGATCGGCGCCCAGAGCTCCACGGTCATCGGTGCGCCTCCTCGTCCGGGGCGTCGTCGATGGATGCCGTCGGCGCGAGCAGCGCGACCGGGTAGGTCGCGAGCAGGTCGCCGAGCGGGATCGCCCCGCCGAGCGCGGCGTCGGGCTCGAATCGCCGGCCGGTCAGGAGGTCGGCCACCGGTCCGCTGCGCACGAGCACGGCGGTGTCGCCCCACGCGCCGGGCGGAGCGGATGCCGCGGCCGGCGTCGCGGCGTCCTCGGCCGTCGCACCGCGACGGCCCAACCCGACGGGCAGCCGGGTCGCGACGGTCACCGCACCGCCGCGGTCGAAGGCGATCGCGTGCTCGGCCGCCTCGCCGACGACGTCGAGGGGGCGGTACGCCGTGAACCACTCGGGGTGGTCTCGGCGGGCCCGGAGGGCGCGTGCGGTCACGAGCAGCTTCGCGGCGGCGGTGTCGTCGACGCGAGGCGGTTCGCCCGCCGCGGTCGCGGCCTCCGCCTCGGCGAGCAGCCGGCGGCGCAGCTCGAAGTCGACGGGCCGCCGGTTGTCCGGATCGACGAGGCTCGTCTCCCACAGCTCGCTGCCCTGGTACACGTCGGGCACGCCGGGCATCGTCAGCTGCAGCACCTTCGCCGAGAGCCCGTTCGACCAGCCCGCCGGGGCGAGTCGCGCGACGAGTCGGTCGATCCGGTCGCGCACGGCCGGCGCGTCGTACGCCCGGTCGACGACCGCGTGCATGCGGGACTCGAAGGTCGCGTCCGGTGCCGTCCACCGGGTCGAGTTCCCCGCCTCCCGCGCGGCCTTCTCGACGTAGGCGTGCATGCGCTCCCGTTCGATGGGCCATGCGCCGACGAGGGCCTGCCAGAGCAGTGCGTCGAACGGCCCGTCGCCCGTGGTGCCCGCGCCCGCGTCGGAACGCAGCCACTCGAGCTCGTCGACCCAGAGCTGCGGGACCTCGCTCAGCACGTCGATGCGCGCCCGCACGTCCTCGCCGCGCTTGGTGTCGTGCGTCGAGAGCGTCGTCATCGAGTGCGGCCACGCCGCCTGGCGCCGCAGCTGCCGTTCGTGGAACCGTGCGACGTCGATCGCGAACTCCGACGGGTCGCCGCCGACCTCGGTGAGCGAGGTGAGCCGCGTGTACCGGTAGAACGCCGTGTCCTCGACGCCCTTGGCCATCACCATGCCGCTCGTCTGCTGGAAGCGCACCGCGACCGGCGACGCCGGGTCGGCGAGCATCGGCAGCAGCGCGTCGATCGCCCCGAGCAGGTCGGGGCGGTGCTCGGCGGCGAGCCGCGCGGCGGCCTCGAGGTGCTCCCGCCCCGCGGGAAGGTACGAGCGGTAGACCGGGAAGCACGCCAGCAGCTCCGCGAGCGCGTCGGCGGCGTCCGCGGGCCTCGGCTCCGGCAGCATCCGTTCCAGCCTCAGCACCTCGCTGCGCAGGATGCCGTCGGCGATGCTGCGCTTGGTGCCGTGGATCAGCTCGTGCCAGTCCACCTGCCCGCCGAGGGCGGTCTCGGTGCGCAGGCGCACGTCGAGCGCGTCGAGCAGCGCCTCGCCCGCCGGGTCGACGAGCACCCGGTCGACGTCGGCGAGCGCGTCGTAGCCGGTCGTGCCGTCCGTGCGCCAGTGCGGCGGCAGGGGCTCGTCGCCCTCGAGGATCTTCTCGACCAGGACGTAGGCGCCCCCGGTCGCCTCGGCGAGCCGGTCGAGGTAGGCGCCGGGACGCGCGAGCCCGTCGGGGTGATCGACGCGGAGGCCGTCGGCGAGGCCCTCCCGCACCCACCGGACGATCTCGGCGTGCGTCGCGTCGAAGACCCGCGGCACTTCGACGCGCACGCCCGCGAGCTCGTTGACGGCGAAGAACCGCCGGTAGTTGAGCTCGTCGTCGGCGCGCTGCCAGTTCACGAGCTCGTAGTGCTGGCGGCCGTGCACCGCGAGCGCGCCCGCCCCGTCGTCGGCCGACCCCGGAGCGAGCGGGAAGCGGTGCTCGAAGTAGCGCAGCTCGCCGTGCTCGACGCGCAGGTCGCCGGCGGCCGCGGCCTCCTCGACCGTGCCGCCGAGCACCGGCAGGCGCACCCGGCCGTCCGCCAGCGCCCAGTCGACGTCGAAGGCCTCGGCGTGCGGGGAGTCGGGGCCGAACTCGAGCAGGCTCCACCACCACGGGTTCTGCGCGGCATCCGCCACGCCCACGTGGTTCGGCACGAGGTCGACGAGGATGCCGCGACCGGCCGCGTGCGCGGCATCCGCCACGGCCGCGAGCCCCACCGAGCCACCGCGCGCCGCGTCGACCCGGTCGTGCGCGACGACGTCGTAGCCATGGTCGGAGCCCGCGCGCGACGGCAGCAGGGGCGACAGGTAGAGCCAGTCGGCGCCGAGCGCGTCGAGGTAGTCGACCACGGCGGCCGCCTCGTGCAGGTCGAATCCGGCGCGCACCTGGAGGCGGTACGTCGACCGCGGCTCCCGCGCGGCCGGCCCGCTCATGCGCCCGCCTCCGCGTTCGGGGCGATGCTCTCGTCGCTGGTCGCGGCCACCATGGCCGACAGCGAGGCGGCGACCGAGTGGTCGACCTCGTCGGGCGTCGGATCGTGCTGGCGGAGCACGACGAGCGAACGCTGCTCCAGCGGGATCGTGCCGCCCGGCTGGATCGGATCGCTGTCGGCGCGGTGCCCCGCCGTGTCGATCAGGACCTCCCACTCCGGGGAGAACTCGTGCTTGGGGATCGTGAACTCGACCGTGTCGTCGTGCGCGTTGAACAGCACGATGAAGTGCCGGTCGACGATCCGCTCGCCGCGACGATCGCGCTCCCGGATGCCCTCGCCGTTCAGGAACACGCCGATCGCCTTGCCGAAGCCGGCATCCCAGTCCTCGGGCGCCATCACCGAGCCGTCGGGTCGGAGCCAGACGATGTCCGGGACGGGACCGCCCTCGGGCTGGCGCACCGGCCGACCGTCGAAGAACCGGCTGCGCCGGAACGTCGGGTGCTCGGCACGGAGCCGGGCCACCGCGGCGGTGAACTCCACGAGGGGCTGGTCGGCATGGTCCCAGTCGATCCAGCTCAGCTCGCTGTCCTGCGCGTACACGTTGTTGTTGCCCTGCTGGCTCCGTCCGAGCTCGTCGCCGTGCGAGAGCATGGGCACGCCCTGCGAGAGCAGCAGGGTCGCGATGAAGTTGCGCTGCTGCCGCGCCCTCAGGGTGAGGATGTCGGGGTCGTCCGTCGGCCCCTCGACGCCGAGGTTCGACGAGCGGTTGTGCGATTCGCCGTCGCGGTTGTCCTCCCCGTTCGCCTCGTTGTGCTTCTCGTCGTACGACACGAGGTCGCGCAGCGTGAACCCGTCGTGCGCGGTGATGAAGTTGATGGATGCCACGGGGCGGCGACCCGAGTGCTCGTACAGGTCGGCCGAACCCGTGAACCGCGACGCGAACTCGCCCAGCGTCGCCGGCTCGCCGCGCCAGAAGTCGCGGACCGTGTCGCGGTACTTGCCGTTCCACTCCGTCCACTGGGGCGGGAAGTTGCCGACCTGGTAGCCGCCGGGACCGACGTCCCACGGCTCGGCGATGAGCTTGACCTGCGAGACGACCGGGTCCTGCTGCACGAGCTCGAAGAAGGTCGACAGCTTGTCGACCTCGTAGAACTCGCGGGCGAGCGTCGAGGCGAGGTCGAACCGGAATCCGTCGACGTGCATCTCGAGCACCCAGTAGCGCAGCGAGTCCATGATGAGCTGCAGCGCGTGCGGGTGGCCGACGTTGAGCGAGTTGCCGGTGCCCGTGTAGTCCATGTAGTAGCGCGGGTCGTCGTCGACGAGGCGGTAGTACGCGGCGTTGTCGATGCCGCGCATCGAGAGCGTCGGGCCGAGGTGATTGCCCTCGGCGGTGTGGTTGTAGACGACGTCGAGGATGACCTCGATGCCCGCGGCGTGCAGCGCCTTCACCATCGCCTTGAACTCCTGCACCTGCTCGCCGCGCTGGCCGGTCGAGGCGTAGGCGTTGTGCGGTGCGAGGAACGCGATGGTGTTGTAGCCCCAGTAGTTCGACAGGCCCTTCTCCTGCAGGGTGCCGTCGTTGACGAACTGGTGCACCGGCATGAGCTCGATCGCCGTGACGCCGAGCTTGCGCAGGTGCTCGATGACGACCGGATGCCCCACCGCGGCGTAGGTGCCCCGGATCTCCTCCGGCACGCCCGGCAGGCTCTCGGTGAGGCCCTTCACGTGCGCCTCGTAGATGAAGGACGCGGCGTACGGGGTGCGGGGGTGCCGGTCTCCCGTCCAGTCGAAGAACGGGTTCGTGACCACGCCGAGCATCATGCTCTTCGCCGAGTTCTGGTCGTTCCGCCCGTCGGGCTGGCCGAACGGGTAGCCGAACAGCGACTGGTTCCAGTTCAGCTCGCCCTCGACGGCCTTCGCGTACGGGTCGAGGAGCAGCTTGTTCGGGTTGCACCGCAGCCCCTTGGCCGGGTCGTTCGGCCCGTACACGCGGTATCCGTACCGCTGCCCGGGCTGCACCTGCGGGAGGTAGGCGTGCCAGATGAACGCGTCGACGTCGATGAGCTCGACGCGCTTCTCGCGGCGCCGGTTGTCGAACAGGCAGAGCTCGACCTTCTCGGCGACCTCGCTGAACAGCGCGAAGTTCGTGCCGTTCCCGTCGAACGTCGCGCCGAGCGGGTAGGTGGAGCCGGGCCAGGTGTGCATTCGTCCCCCGATGGTCTGCCTCCGGCCATCGTAGGGGGCGGATGTTTCAGGGTCGCGACCGGTTGACGCCCGGACGGCGGAGGGTCCGCGCCGACCCTCCCCGGCGCGCCGACGGAACGCGAACGGCCGGGGCGCGACCTCATCGCGTCCCGGCCGTTCGCCGGACGATCCCTACTCGTCGCAGGAGGCGCCGACCGCCGCCGAGGCCTCCTGGACCGCGGCCTGCTGCTCGGCGAGCTGATCCGGGTCCTGCTCGATGGTCATCGCGGACGGGTCCTCCTCGGACGGAACCTCCTCGAGCCCGTCGGCGTACGTCGACACCTCGTTCAGCGCCGTCTGGAACTCGCCGAGCGAGTCGATGAGCGCGCTGTCGTCACCGGCGTCCTCGATGAGCGCGTCGGTGCGGCTCGATGCGTCGCCGAGGTAGCTCTGCAGTTCGTCGAGCGACGGCGGCGCCGCGAGGTTGTTCTGGACGCCGTTCGAGATGTCGCGGACCTGTGCCGCGATCGACGCGCAGTCGGCCGGCGCCGCGCTGTCGCTCGCGTCGCCGCCCCCCGAGGCGCACCCCGACAGCGCCAGCGCGCCGGCGAAGACCACTGCTGCGGGCATGATGAAACGTCGCATGATGCAAACTCCCCCTGTTTCGTGTGCAACAGGTGGAGCATAGTCCCGCCCGCCGACGGCCGTCGGAGCCCGGGCTGCGGCGCCCACCGAGGTCGTTGCCGCGCACGCCGCAGGGTGGGACGATGGAACGTCGCCGTCGTGCGTATTCGGTGCGCGAGATGTTCGGACGTCGTGAGGGCAGGATCGCCGCAGCCCCGCTCGTACTCGGTGCGATCGGGCTGGTGCTCCTGATCGCGCTCTGGGCTCGCGTGCCGACATCCGGTCCGGACCCGCGGGTGTTCCCTCCCGGCATGACCTCGACCTCGGCGGCCGAGCTCGCCGAGCGATTCCTCGACGTGCGGACCGACCACGACATCGATGCTGCGCGAGCCTTCCTCGCGGACCGCGTCCGTGTGCTCCCCATGGGGACGACGAACCCGTCGCCGAGACCGTCGGGGCCTGGGCCCCGACCCTCGACCGCGACGAGGTGCTCCTCGCCCTGACGGCCGAGGACCTGCTGGACCTGCGATTCGCGTCGACCGCGTGCGCTCCCATCGATGGCGGCGGACGCGTCTCCTGCTCGGTCGAGCTCGACTCGCGGCTCCGCCGGATCGACGGGCTCGCACCGCGCCGCACCTCGCTCCTCGTCGAGGCGCACGGCGGAGTGATCGACGCGGTTGGCCTGCCCTACGCGGACATCTGGTTCGAGCCCGGCAGCATCTCCCCGAGCGAGTTCGAGGGCTTCATGCACTGGCTCGCGTTCCCGTCCGCGACGCCCTGGCCCGATCCGAACGGACGGTTCGAGGCGATCTTCGACACGTACGGCCAGGAATGGATCATGCAGCTCGAGCCCGACGCGGTCGACCTGCTCGCGGTGTCGCTCGACGGGTACGAGCGGTTCGCGACCACCGCCCGCTCGGACCTCGGTTCGGCGATCGACGAATTGGTCTCGACGCAATCTGGGGGCGTCTCGATCGTCACCCGACGGGACGGGGTGCGGTCGATCTGGACGGCCGGTGATGCGAACTCCGACGGTGATCCGATCGATCCCGAAACGCGGTTCCGGATCGCCAGCCTCACCAAGACGTTCGTCGCGACGGCCGTCCTGCAACTCGTCGACGAGGGACGGCTCGAACTCGACGCACCGCTCTCCCGCTACCTGCCCGGTACTCCCATCGGCGGTGATGCCGCCATCCGGACGCTCCTCGGCCATCGGAGCGGCATCCCCGACTACACCGAGTCCCCGGACTACGTCGCACTGACCCGGGGCGACCGGGCCAGGTGGATCACGCCGGCCGAGATCCTCGCGCTCGCCGCAGGCATGGCGTCCAGGCCGCCCGGGAACTACGCGTACTCGAACACGAACTACGTCCTGCTCGGACTGCTCGTCGAAGGGATCGACGGCACCGACCTCGCCACCGCACTGGCGAACCGCATCATCGACCCGCTCGGCCTCGCGTCGACCCGACTCGCGGCCCCCGACGATCCCCCCGACCCCGCCCTCGCCGGCGCGTGGACGTCACCGGGCGCGGGTTCCCTGGGGCTCCGCGGCGACCCGGCGGAGCCCTACGACTCGATCGCCTCCGTCGCATGGGCCGCGGGCGGCATGATCAGCACACCGGAGGACCTCGCGACCTTCCTCGACGCCCTGGTCTCCGGCGAGCTGGTCTCGCCGGGCGCGTTCGCGGAGATGCTCCCCGACCCGGACGCGGGCGTCGGGCTCGGCCTGTTCGTCGCCGACCTCGGCGGATGGGGGCACGCCGGCGGGCAGGAGACATCCGTCGTGGGGAACACCGGATGGATCGACGGCTACCGCTCGACGATGGCGATCGATCCGGTCAGCGGCGACACCGTCGTCGTGCTGGCGAACAGCGACGGGCTCGACCCTGCGGCGATGGTCTACTGGGTCACGCTCGGTCGATGAGGCCCGGCCGACGAGCGTCCCGCGTGCGCTCGACTCCTAGGCTCGCGCGCCTCCTCCCGGCTCCACGGCGAGCGGCGGGCGGACGGTGCCGTCGGTCGGCGCCGCGGCATCCGTGCCGAGGAGCGTCGGCCGGTTGCCCCCGTCGACGTGCACGATCCGCGGAGACCACCCGTCGAGCTCATCGGCGCCGACGAGCGCGTACGAGATCACGATCACGAGGTCCCCGACGCCGACCAGGTGTGCGGCGGCGCCGTTGATCCCGATCACGCCCGACCCGCGCTCGCCCTCGATCACGTACGTCTCGAGGCGGGCGCCGTTGGTCACGTCGACGACCGCCACCTGCTCGCCGGGGACGAGGTCGGCGGCGTCGAGCAGGTCGGCATCGATCGTGAGCGATCCGACGTAGTGCAGGTCCGCATGGGTCACGGTGGCTCGGTGGATCTTGGACTTGAGGAGGGTGCGCAGCACGGACGTCCGTTCGGTCGAGGGCGGGTTCGGCCCTCCGAGTATCCACGACCCGCGCGCGCACGGTCCTGCCGCGACTCGCGCCGCAGCCGTGTCAACCCTCCTGCGCGATCGGGCGCGGGTGAGAGGGTGGAATCGCTGGGCTGGACAAGGGCGTCTGGTTCCGCGAGGCCGTCCGCGGGACCGCATCGCGGGGGTTGCGACGATCCCCGGGCGAGCCGCCCACGGCGGCGTCCTGATCGGGGGATCCGGGCGTCGCCGCGTCCGTTCGGCCACCGCGTCCCGGATCGGCGACTCGCGCCGCCTCCCGGTGCAGATGCATGGCTCCTGTTCAGTCGGTCGGGGCGAGGCCGAGTCGCCGGCAGAACGGCTCGTGAGCTTCGCGCTGCTCGTTCGGGAACACCGCGGTCACGCCGTCCAGGCGCAGGCAAGCCTCGAGCGGTGGAATCTCGTACTCGACCCCGTCTACGGGCGGTTGGGTGGCGTGCGGGCCGACGGCGCCGATCCGCCACACCGCCGCGCACATGTCGAGCGCGTCCGCTTCCTGCAGTCGGGTGGTGCCATCGGGTGCTTCGGCGGCGGGTGCCCCGGCAGTGACGAACGCGGAGTTCGGATCGGGTTCGCCGTAGCAGTAGGCGGCGTCGTCTCTGAGCACGGGGTTCGCCAGCGCAGCCCAGGCGGCTCCCATGCCGGCGACACCCACCAGCCCGATCGCGCCGACGATGGTCACCCGCCGCTGCAGTGTGCGTCGCCGATCCTCGGCCGCTGCGCGGGCGAGCAGCATTCGCTCGAGCGCAGCGTATTCCTGTCCGGTCGGTTCGATGGATCGCATCAGCTTCCCCCTTCCGTGTAGGCCGCGGCATCCGCTCGGAGCAGTGCCCGGGCCCGGCCGAGCCGATTGCGGACGGAGCCGTGGCTGATGCCGAGCGCATCGGCCGCTTCTCGATACGTGAGGCCGTCAACCGCGCACAGGCGCAGGATCGCTTGGTCGATCGGCTCGAGGCGGGCGACCGACGCATCGATGCGCGCCATGAGCTGAGCGCGAACCGCCTTGGCCTCGGGCTCGGAGTCCGTCCCGCTCTCCAGGTCGGTAGGCAGGCGGTGGGTCGTGCGCCGGTGATTGTGTCGGCGGCGATTGGCGGACAGATGCCGGGTGCACACCAGCAGCCAGGGCAGCGCCGAGGTGCCGGCGAACTGGATCGTCCGGCGCTTCTTCCACAGCAGCAGGAACACGTCCTGCATGAGCTCTTCCGCGTCGGCACGCGAACCCGTCTCGAGGAAGGCGCGCGCGAACACCACCCGGCAGTACTGCTCGTACAGCGCCGCCAGCGCGCGGGCGTCGCCCTCACGCGCCCGCCTCAACAGCTCCGCATCGTCAGCTATGCCACTCCCGTCGGATCACCTACTGAAGGATGTCCGGCCAGGGGGAACCGTCTCAAACTCGCACCCGCGACGCATTCACTGAGGGATGATCCACTGGCAGCCGCGGGCTCGCCGGGGCCAGCCGGGTCGTGCGCGCGCTGCTGGCCGACCGTCCTGGCCGGCATGTGGTCGACTAGCGTGAGGGGATGACGAACGAGGCTCCGATCGAGGACGCGCCGATAGGCGGCGACGGCATTCGCCTCGGGCAGTTCCTGAAGTTCGCCGGGCTCCTCGACTCCGGTGGAGACGTGAAGGACGCCATCACCGCCGGCGACGTGGCAGTGAACGGTGAAGTGGATCGGCGACGCGGGCGGCAGCTCGTGCTCGGCGATATCGTCAGCTTCGACGGACGCAGGCTTCGCGTCTGCCCGTGAGGGCGACGGCGACTCCGACGATCCTGATGGAGGCACGCCATCTGAATGTGCTCGCCGATCTCGTGCGCGTGGAAGGCCATTCGCCCACGTTCCCGCCACTTGGAGGATTCCCGGCACGCGGAGGAAGCGGCCGCGCGTCGGCTTGATCGCCTCCGCCTCCCATGACCCGAACACGGTCAGGTGACGCGGGTGGCGGGCGAGCTTCGCCACACTCCCATCCTGCACGAGCCACAGGAGGACCGGCCACCGGGCCGGTGCGCACGCGTTGCCCGGCCTCTGCGCGTGGCCGGGATGAGTCCAGCCTGGCGACGACCGCGCCCTCTGACGAACCCGGAATGCACCACGGCCGCTGAATGGGTACAGCCTGCTGAAGGGCATCGGGAACCTCTGCATCGGAGCGGCCGCGGATTCCGACTACGACGCAGGGCGGCTCGTGCAGGCGCTCGTGTCCGGCGCGCTTGCCGGCGCCACTCTTCGCTGAGGGCGCCCACGGCATCTCGCCGGCGCACGGGTGCCCGCTCAGGGCTCCGGCACCGGCGAGGTCGGCGTCAGCCGCGGTACCACTCCTCGTCGATGCTCGCGAGGCGCGACGGCATCGTCTCGTCGCCGAGCCCGTAGAAGCGCTGGAAGTTCATGATGAGCGGCCGCCAGCGGTCGGGGTCGATGCGGTTCGCGTGGCCCGCCATGCGGAGCGACTCGACGACGTGCACCCGGGTGATGCCGAGCTCGACCGCGAGGAGGCTCGCGTCCGCCGCCGTCGCGGCGCCGCCCATCGGATGGAACGCGACGACCCGGCCCTCGAGGTGCACCGGGAACTCGGCCACTCGCGGCGGGGCGACCGTCTCCGACGCGATCGGTCGCACGCCCGCGGTGGCGAACTTGTCGCGCACGTGCCGGTAGCCCGCGGCGGCCTTGCGCTCGGAGACCGGGTCGCGACCGGTCGTGAGGGCGAGCCGGTCGACCGCATCGACCCCTTCGACCGAGGGCAGGTTGACGACCGCCTCGCCGTTCGCCAGCAGGTTGCGGCCGGTCTGGCTGCGCGCCGCGACCCCGAGCATGGCGGTCTGCCCGAGCCACCACACCGACGAGTTCGGCGCGAGGTTCGGATGCCCCGTCTCATCGACGGTCGAGAGCAGCGACACCTGGCTGCCGAAGTAGAGGATCGCCGGCGAGATCGCCGTGTGCCGGGGGCCGCGTGCGTGCGCGTCGAGCGAGGTGAGGGTTCCCATGGGCCGCCTTCCTGGAGGGGACTCCAGCATCGCGGCGCGCGCGTCGGGAATCCGGCGGTTTCCGGACACGGCTGACTGCGGCTGCTGCGCACGGTCTTCCGCGATCGGGTGCACGTTCGCGGATCACGCCATGGCCCAGACGGGCGCACTTGTCACCTGAGCTGCCGAGAGATCGCCGGTGCGTCCATCGAACGGACTGCAGGGCACGCGAAGCAGCCTCTGATCAGGCATTCATCGAGCGGAGACGGCGGGATTTGAACCCGCGGTCCCCTTACGGGGACTCCACCTTAGCAGGGTGGTGCACTCGACCGGACTATGCGACGTCTCCTCGCGCACACCCGAAGGCGAACGCGACTGCCATCATAACCGGCATCCCGCAGAAAGACGATTCGACCGGCCGCGCCGCCGGTCGGCGCCGCCGATGCGACCGAGGCGGAGCGGCGCGCTACTGGTCGGCGAGGGTGCGCCCGGCCGAGCAGCGGGTCTCCGCGGCGGTCTGGCCGGTGACGTCGCTCGGCAGCGCCTGCTCGGTGGGTTGGGGCGCCTCGGTCTCGGCGGGCGCGTCCGTGGAGCCATCGGTGCCGGCATCCGTCGACTCGTCGGTGGAGCCGTCGGTCGACTCGTCGGGCGTCGCGGCATCGGGGTCGGCCGCCGACGCGAACGAGTTGTCCTCGAGCGCCGTCGGGTCGAGCGCCATCGGCAGGTCCTGCTGGAGCGCGAGGTTGATCGCCTCGGCCGAGTCCGTCGGAACCACCGCGCCGAAGCCGTCGAGGTACGCCGTCGGGTACTGCACGAACGCGATCTTCGACAGGTCGACGTCCTTGGCCGCCATCGCGATGGAGACCATCTTCGCCGGCTCGACGAGCGTGTTCGAGAGCTGCATGTTCTCGAGGGCCGCCTTGGCGATCGAGTAGAGCTTGAGCGGGTCGCCGAGCGTGCCGCCGGACTGCAGCTTGCGGGCCAGGGCCGACATGAAGACCTGCTGGTTGGAGATGCGGCCGAGGTCGGACCCGTCGCCCACGCCGTAGCGGGTCCGCAGGAACTGCAGCGCCTCGAGGCCCTTGAGCTCGTGCGTGCCCGCGTCGAGGTACAGGTCGGTGTGCTGGTCCTCGATGGGCTCCGCGACGCAGACCTCGACGCCGCCGACGGCCTCCGAGATGGCGGCGGCGCCCATGAACTGCACGATGCCCGCGAACGGGATGGAGATTCCGGTGAGGTCCTCGACCGTCTTCACGACGCACGGCATGCCGCCGTAGTCGAGCACCGTGTTGATCTTGACGTCGTACTGCTCCCAGAGCTCCTCGTCCGTATCGGGGTCGGTGCAGCCGGCGGGGATGTCGACGAGCATGTCGCGCGGGAAGCTCACCACCTCGACGTGGGAGTGGTCCTCGGAGATGTGCAGCAGCAGGTTGACGTCGTTGAGCACGCTGGTCTCGACGTCGGGGTCGCCGAAGCCGTCGCCCTGGCCTGCGCGGCTGTCGCTGCCGATGACGAGCAGGTTGACGCCGCCCTCGATCGCGCCGACGTCGGGGACGCCCTCGAGCACGGACTCGTTGCCGAGCGACACCGTCGGCTTCGCGGTGGAGGCGAGGTCGAACGCCGCGTACGCGGCCACGGCGGTGCCGGACGCGAGGACGATGGCGAGCACGGATGCCGCGGCCTTCGTGATCGTCGCGAGGACGCCGTTGTGGCGGAGGCGGCCGTGACGGGCGATCGCCGGAGACGCGTCATCGCGTCGCGCACGGGTCGTGCGCGGCTCGTTGCTGCTCACTCCGGTGATCTCCTCTCAGTCGGTCGTGTGGTGCCGGCGGAGGGCGTGGGATTCGAACCCACGAGGCATTGCTGCCCACTGGTTTTCAAGACCAGCTCCATCGGCCGCTCGGACAGCCCTCCATGCCGCCGGGCGGCGCCTGGGGGGCGACACCGCTCGCACGAACGCGCCGATTCTAGCCGACGCATGTTTCAGCGAGCCTCTCAGGCGAGCCTGTGCGAGTCCTGAACCGAAGCTGGACGCGCCGCTCGGCCGCGGTTCGGCCCGTGGTCGCGCCGTGGGACGCGCGGAGGCCTCAGCCTGCGTTCGCGGTCGTGCAGCGCACGTCCTCAGCGGTCTGGCCGGTCACGTCGGAGGGCAGCACCTCCCCCGGGTCCGGGGGCTCCGTGGTCGCCGGCGGCGTCGTCGCGGGCGCGGTCGCATCCGTCGGCGGCGGGGTCGTGGGCTCGGCCTCGCCGCCGCCCTCGGCCTCGACCGTGCCGAACGACGCGTTGCCCGTGGCATCCGGATCGAAGCTCACCGGACGGTCCGACTGCAGCGCCTGCTCGACGATCCCGGCCGACGTGCTCGGGACGACGGCCGAGAAGTCGGCCGTGTACGCGGTCGGGTACTGGATGAAGGCGATCTTCGACAGGTCGACGTCCTGCAGGGTGCGCGCGATCGAGACGAGCCGGAACGGATCCTGCAGCGCCGACGACAGCGTCATGTTCTTCAGCACCGCCTGGGCGATGGAGTACAGCTTCAGGGGGTCGCCGAGCGTGCCGTCGGCCTGGAGCGTGCGCGCCAGGGACGCGAGGAAGGTCTGCTGGGCCGAGATGCGGCCGAGGTCGCTGCCGTCTCCGACGGCGTGCCGGGTGCGGAGGAATGCGAGGGCGGTCGCGCCCGTGATCTCGTGCACGCCGGCGTCGAGCTTCAGGCCGGAGTACACGTCGTCGATCGGGTCGACGAGACACACCTCGACGCCGCCCACCGCCTCCGCCAGGGCGGCGACGCCCTTGAACTCGACGATGCCGCCGACGGGGATCGTGATGCCGACGAGCTGCTCGATGGTCCGGCCGACGCACGAGAGGCCGCCGTACGCGAGCACGGTGTTGAGCTTGACCGAGTACTGCTCGTAGAGCGTGCCGGCCGCATCGTTCGGGTCCTGGCACGCGGGAACGTCGACGAGCATGTCGCGCGGGAAGCTGACGACCTCGACGTGGGAGTGGTCCTCGGCGATGTGCAGGAGCATCGTGACGTCGTTGAGGGTGGCGGAGTCGAGGTACGGGTCGCCGAACGACCCGTCGGCCGGCCGCTTGTCGCTGCCGACCAGCAGGAAATTGAGCCCGCCCTCCATCGCCCCGATGTCGGGCACGGCGGCGAGCACGTCCTCGCTCTCGAAGCGCACGCTCGGCTTCGCCGCCACGGGCGCGACGAGGTCCGCGACGGCGTAGGCGCTGATCGCGGTCACCGCGAGGAGCGCGATGCCGACCACGCTCGCCACGCCGCGCAGCACGGCGCGGGTCGCACTGCGGGGGTGGAGACGTCCGTGGCGGGCCGGCGGCACGGGCGCCTCGGTCAGCACCGGTGGCAGCCGGGACGTCGGCGGGGCGGGCGGCGGCGGCAGCGGCACGCGCCCGGTCGCGCCGTCGTCAGACGACGGCGCGTCGTCCCGCGGTGCCTCGACCCGTTCGCTCACGCGTTCCCCCGTGGGCGATACTACCCACGGGCCCGACGGAAGGGCCGGTCACGACACCGTTTCGATACGTTCCGGCCGGCAGGTCGGCTCAGGGAAGGGAGTCGAGCACGGGGGCGAGCCCCGCCTCCTCGATCCGTCCGGCGCGCTCGTGGGCGACCGCCGCGACCTCGGCGGGCGCCTGCCCCATCGCGACGGACCGCCCTGCGGCACCAGCCCAGTGGAACATCTCGATGTCGTTGCGCCCGTCGCCGACGGCCAGTACGCGGCTGAGCGGCACGCCCAGCCAGCCGCGCACGCGCTCCAGCGCGGTGGCCTTGTTCACGCCGTCCGGTGCGATGTCGAGCCACGCCGTCCAGCCGATCGCGTAGCTCACGTGGTGCAGGCCCATGCGTTCGACGATGTGGAAGAACTCGTCGAGGTCGTGATCGACGCTCGTCGCGACCACGCGGGTGGCCCGCTGCCCGAGCAGCTCGTGGAACTCGACCTCGCGCGCGCGCTCCAGGTTCCAGTCCGTCATGCCGCGCGTGAAGAGCCGGTACCCGTCGGCCAGCTCGACGAGGAACCGACCGCTCGGCAGCACGTCGCGGATGCGCTCGAGGACGTCGGTGGGATCGAACGTCTCGACGTGCACCTGCGCCCATCCGTCGACCGATGACGGGTCTCGCCGCATCGTGATCGCCCCGTTGGCCGTGACGACGTACTCAGGCTCGAGCCCGAGGGTCTCGAGCACGGGCCTCGTGGTCGACCAGGAGCGACCCGTCGCGAGCGTCACGACGTGGCCGCGCGCCACGGCCGAGTCGACGGCCTCGACGACGGCCGGATCGATCGACTCGTCCTCGTGCATGACGGTGCCGTCGACATCGAGGGCGACGAACCAGCGCTCGTCGTACGGCGGGGTCATCGCTCGACGGGGCGGAGCACCTCGAGGCCGCCGACGAAGCCGCGCAATCCGTCTGGGACCACCACCGAACCGTCCGCCTGCTGGTGCGTCTCGAGCAGCGCGACGAGCCAGCGCGTCGTCGCGAGCGTGCCGTTGAGCGTCGCGACCGGCGCCGTCTTGCCGCTCTCGGTGCGGTGGCGGATGTCGAGGCGGCGGGCCTGGAAGGTCGTGCAGTTCGACGTGGACGTGAGTTCGCGGTACGCCTGCTGCGTCGGGATCCAGGCCTCGACGTCGTACTTGCGGGCGGCACTCGAGCCGAGGTCGCCGGCGGCGACGTCGATCACGCGGTACGCGAGGCCGAGGGCCTGCAGCATCTCCTCCTGCCACGCGAGGAGCCGCTCGTGCTCGTCCTCGGCGTCGGCCGGGTCGACGTAGCTGAACATCTCGAGCTTGTCGAACTGGTGCACCCGGATGATCCCGCGCGTGTCCTTGCCGTGGCTGCCGGCCTCGCGGCGGTAGCAGGTCGACCAGCCCGCGTAGCGGATCGGGCCGTCGGAGAGGTCGATGATCTCGTCGGAGTGGTACCCGGCGAGCGCGACCTCGCTCGTGCCCGTGAGGTAGAGGTCGTCGGCGGGAAGGTGGTAGACCTCCTCGGCGTGCGCGCCGAGGAAGCCCGTTCCCTGCATGATCTCGGGGCGCACCAGGGTCGGCGTGATGAGCGGGGTGAAGCCGTTGGAGATCGCCCGGTCGAGGCCCATGTTCATGATCGCGAGCTGCAGGCGTGCGCCGACGCCCTTGAGGAAGTGGAAGCGGGCGCCCGACACCTTCGCGCCGCGCGGCATGTCGATCGCGTCGAGCAGCTCGCCGAGCTCGAGGTGGTCGCGCGGCTCGAAGCCGAACGCCGGGATCTCGCCGACCTCGCGGAGGACCTCGAAGTCCTCTTCGCCGCCCGCCGGCACGCCGTCGATCACGACGTTGCCGATGCGCTGGACGGCGGCCGAGAACGCCTCCTCCGCGGCCGTCGCGTCGGCGTTCGCCTGCTTGACCTCCGCCGCGAGCTCCTGCGCCTGCGCGACCAGCGCGGCCTTCTCCTCCTTCGGCGCCTTCGCCACCTGCTTGCCGAACGCGTTCTGCTCGGCGCGGAGCGACTCGAACGCCGCGATCGCGGAGCGGCGTTCGCTGTCGGCGGCGACGGCGTCGTCGACGAAGGCGGGAGACTCGCCACGCGCCTCCTGCGAGCGCTTGACCAGGTCGGGGTTCTCGCGGAGCAGCACGGGGTCGATCACCCGAGCAAGTGTAGTCGCGGCGTCCGTCGCCGCTCGGGCGCCCGTCGACGCGGCGACCCGGCACGGGCCGTCGGGCCTCGTCGCGGGCCCGATGCCCTAGATTCGACGCATGAGTGGGGGCGAACAGCAGTCGGATGCCGCGGGCACGCGCATCGCGGTCATCTTCAACCCGGTGAAGGAGGGCGCCGACCAGCTCGGGAAGGCGCTCGAACGCCTCCGGGGCGAGCACGGCGTCGCCGACATCGAGTGGATCGAGACGACCGAGGACGACCCGGGCACCGGGCAGGCGCGCCGGGCGCGCGAGTCGGGCGTCGACCTGATCATCGCCGCGGGCGGCGACGGCACGGTGCGAGCCATCGCGGAGGGCCTCGAGGGCGAGCAGATCCCGGTCGGCATCGTGCCGCTCGGCACCGGCAACCTCTTCGCCCGGAACATCGGCATCCCCGTCAACGACATCCCGGGCGCGGCGAAGCTCGCCCTCACCGGCCGCGACCGCGCCGTCGACGTGCTCCGCGCCAAGGTCCGCCGCGAGGACGGCACGACCGAGACCGAGGTCTCGCTGGTGATGAGCGGCATCGGCATCGACGCGGCGATGATCTCGAACACCGACCCGGACCTGAAGAAGCGCGTCGGCTGGCTCGCGTACGTCGACGCGGGCCTGCGCGCCCTCCCCAACTCCGAGCCCTTCCGCGTGGCGCACCGCATGGACGACGGACGTTCGCACCGGTCGCGCGTCTCCAGCATCCTCGTCGCGAACCTCGGGTACCTCCCCGGCAACATCGAGCTGATCCCCGATGCCGAGATCGACGACGGCCGACTCGACGTCGTGCGGCTGCAGCCGCGGAACGCGTGGGGCTGGCTCATGGTGTGGCGTCAGGTCGCGTGGGAGAACCGCGTGCTGCGCAAGACCGCCCTGGGTCGCCAGCTGATCGACCTCACGGGCGGCAACAAGCGCCGCGAGGTCGTGTACGCGAGCGGCGCGACGATCGACCTCGTGATCGACGGCGCCCCGCAGGAGTTCGAGATCGACGGCGAGGACATGGGACTGATCACCGCGGCCCGCTTCGTCATCGACCCGAAGGCGCTCGTGATCCGCGTGTCTGCGCAGGCCGCCGCGCGTGCATCGGCGGGGGCGAAGCAGCGTGCGGGCGCCGCGCCGACGACCGACGGGCGACCCGCGGGCCGGGAGCCGCGCCCCGAGCTCGCCACGGCCGAGCTGGAGGTGGCCGAGGCGGCGGCGAGGGAGGCGACGCCCTCGGAACCCGACGAGGACGAGCCGGCGACCGCCGATGCCGAGGACGCCGGCACCGCCCCAGGGTCGGGCACCGACGACCGGTAGCCGCCGGCCGGCCGGGCACGTCAGGGCGCAGTCGGCGACGGACCTTCCGGCCGCGGGCCGCCGCGCATCCGCGCGTCGAGCCGAGCGAGGGCCGCGAGTCGCGCACCGATGACGAGCGGGAGCCCGAGGGCTGCGCCCACGACCGCGACCGCCGCGGTCGGCGCCAGGACGTTCGGCAGGATCGACATCAGGTAGGAGCGGCGCTGGGTCTCGGGGTCGTCGACCGGGATGCCGAACTGCGCCTCGACCGACCACGAGAGCAGCATCTGCACGCCGACGACGCCCACGATGCCGACGGCGAGGAGCAGCAGCACGCTGGGGGCGAGCACCGCCCGGACCCACCTCATCGCCGGCTCCCGGCGCCCGCCGCGTCGCGATCGAGCACCCCGCGGTCGCCGATGCCGATGCGGGCGGCACGACGCACGCCCTCGACGACGAGCAGCACGATCGCCCCGAGGACCCCGGCGGTGAGCACCGCCGGTCCGACGAGGTACGCGAACATCCGCGCGGACTCCTCGCCGCGGATGCCCGTCGGACCGGCGAAGGGATCGATGGAGACGATCATCCACACCGACCACGCCCCGACGCCGAGCGCGACGGCCACGACGCCCCAGGCGATCCCGAGGGCGACCCGCAGGACCGCGTCCGGCTCGGGCCCGGCGGGCGGCGCCCCGGGATCGTCGGTCTCCCGGATCGGCGTCGGGTCCGCGGGGACGCCGCCCGCCGACGCGGACCCGGCCCGCGGCGCGACGGCCGGCTCGGGACCGCCTGCCGGGTCGGAGGCGGCCCCGGCCCGATCGGCCGTCGCCCCGATGCGGGCCGTCACCGGTGCCGGGGCGGCCGGAGGGGCATCCGACGGTTCCGGGTCGACCACGGCATCCGTCGTCTCGGGGTCGGCGTCCGCCGCCGGGGACGTGGACTCCACGGATGCGGCCTTCCACCCGCGCTGGAACCGGGCGTCATAGCGCGGGTCGAACTCCGGGTGCGAGGCCGGCTCCGTCATCCGCTCAGTCCTCCTCCGGTTCTCCGGACAGGATGCCGCGCAGCCAGTCGCGCGCCTCGATGAAGATCTCGTCGTCGTACTTCGAGTGGTACTCGACCTCGCGGCGATCGGCGCGGGGGTAGGAGCCCAGGAAGATCACCTTGGGGCTGAAGCGGCGCAGGCCGAGCATCGCGTCGTAGACGCGCTCGTCCTCGATGTGCCCGTCGAGGTCGATGACGAACCGGTACCGGCCCATCTCGTCGCCGATCGGGCGGGACTGCAGCAGCGACATGTTCACGCCGCGCGTGGAGAACTGCTCGAGCATCGCCAGCAGGGAGCCGGGCTCGTCGTCGGGGAGTTCGACGATCACGCTGGTCTTGTCGGCGCCCGTGCGTGCGGGGATGACCCGCGAGCGGCTCACGAGCACGAACCGGGTCATGGCGTTGGGGTTGTCCCCGATGGCCTCGGCGAGCACGTCGACGTCGAGGTGGTCGACGATCCCGGGCGGCGCGACCGCGGCATCCGCCAGCCCGTTCTCGAAGAGCGAGGCCGCCGCCTGCACGTTGCTCGTCGCCGGGAGGTGCGCGTGGTCGGGCAGGTTCCGCTCGAGCCAGCCGCGCGACTGCGCGTACGCCACGGGATGCGCGTTGACGACGCGGACCTCGTCGAGCCGCGTCCCCGGGCGGGCGACGAGCACGAAGTTCACCGGCACGAGGTACTCGCCCGCGATGCGCAGCCCGGGGACGGTCGCGAGGGCGTCCTGCGTCGCCGAGACGCCGCCGTCGACGGAGTTCTCGATGGCGATCATCGCGGCGGTCGAGCGGCCCTCGACGACGTCGGCCAGCGCCTCCCCCACGTTGTTGACGCTGTGCCAGTGCTTGCCGGCCGCCTCGGGCACCTGCTTCAGGGCCGCCTCGGTGAACGTGCCGGCGGGCCCCAGGTACGAGTACGTCTCGTCGGCGCGGGCGTGGGCGGCATCCGTCATGCCGCAAGCCTACGGCGCACGGTCGACGGACCGCCGCGCATGACACCACGTGGGAAGGCCGGGTCGGCGGCCGTGCGGATCTGCGTTTCTCAGGAGCGGGGGCGGCGTGGCGCGACCGCGCTCGGCGTGTTCTCCTGAGAAAGGGCGGGATCCGCCGAAGACTCCTGAGAAAGGCGGAGGTGGGGCGATGACGCAGACGACGGATGCCGCAGCCGAGCGCCGCACGGTGCCGACCGACGCCGAGCGGCGCGTCGCGCTGCGGCGCATGAAGCGGCTCGCCCTCGGCCTGCTGCTCGTCGCCGCGGCCGTGTTCGCGGTCGCGTTCCCCCTGCAGGACACCGTGCCGTGGATGGGCTTCGTGCGCGCCGCCGCCGAGGGCGCCATGGTGGGCGCGATCGCCGACTGGTTCGCGGTGACGGCGCTGTTCCGGCATCCGCTCGGGCTGCCGATCCCGCACACCGCGATCATCCCGCGGCGCAAGGACGAGATCGGCGCCACCCTCGGCGCCTTCGTCGAGGACGAGTTCCTCTCCGACGCCGTCGTGCGCGGCAAGCTGCGGTCGATGGGCGTCGCCCGGCGGCTCGGCGAGTGGCTGCGCGAGCCCGGGAACGCCGAGCGCGTGACCGCCGAGGCGTCCGTCGCCGGCCGGGGCGTGCTCGGCCTGCTCGGCGACGACGACGTGGCCGAGGTCATCGAGCAGCTCGCGCGACGCCACCTGCTCGAGCCCGAGTGGGGGCCCGCGATCGGGCGGGTCGGCGCCCGGCTCGTGGCCGCCGACCAGCAGCGCGCCGCGGTCGACGCCGTCCTCGAGCGCGTCGAGACGTGGCTCGTGGCGCACCCCGAGGCGTTCGGCACGATGGTCTCGAGCCGGCTGCCGAAGTGGGTCCCCGGGTTCGTGGGCGGGCTCGTCGACGACCGGGCCTACCGCGAGGTGCTCGCCTTCGCGCGCGCCGTGCGCGACGAGCCGCGGCATCCGCTTCGCGTCGCGATCGACGGCTGGCTCGCCGACGTCGCCGACGACCTCCAGCACGACCCCGCGATGATCGAGCGCGTCGAGCGGCTGAAGCTCGACCTCGTCGAGAGCCCGCGCCTGCGCGAGTTCGCCGGCGAGGTGTGGGACTCGGTCAAGGTCTCGCTCGCCGCGGCGCTCGAGGATCCCGGGAGCGAGCTGCGCGCCGGGGTGCGCTCGGCGCTCGTCGAGGTCGGCTCGCGCCTGGCGACGGATGCCGAGCTGGCCGCGAAGGTCGACGTGTGGGTGACGGATGCCGCGGCGTACGTCGTCGGCAGGTACCGCCACGAGATCGCGGGCGTGATCACCGAGACCGTCGAGCGCTGGGACCCGACCGAGACGACCGAGAAGATCGAGCTGCAGGTCGGGCGCGACCTGCAGTACATCCGGATCAACGGCACGGTCGTGGGCGCCCTGGCGGGTCTCGCCATCCACTCGATCGCGACCGCGATCGGCGCCCTCGCCTGACCCGGCACCGCACGCGTTTCTCAGGAGTTATCCGGCGGGTCGCGGCATCCGTCGGCGTGTCCTCCTGAGAAGCGCCCTGATCGGCGCGAACCCTCCTGAGAAAAGCATCAGGCGGTGGGGGCGGGGGTGTCGCGCGGCAGGCGTGCGCGGCAGACTTGGCACATGCACGAGCGAGCGGGAACCCCGGCGACCGAATCCGACCTGATCGACGTGGAGGCCCTGCTCAGGGCCTACTACGACCTGCATCCGGATGCCTCGATCCCCGAGCAGCGCGTCGTCTTCGGCACCTCCGGCCACCGCGGCTCGAGCCTGAACACCGCGTTCAACGAGGACCACATCCTCGCCATCACGCAGGCCATCGTCGAGTATCGAGCGGGCCAGGGCATCACCGGCCCACTCTTCATCGGCGCCGACACCCACGCGCTGAGCGGGCCCGCGCAGACCACCGCGCTCGACGTGCTCGTCGCGAACGGCGTCCGCGTGCTCGCGGACGAGTACGACGACTACGTGCCGACGCCGGCGCTCAGCCACGCGATCCTCAGCTGGAACAACGACCCCGAGCGCCGCGCCGAGGGCGAGGCCGACGGCATCGTGATCACCCCGAGCCACAACCCGCCGCAGGACGGCGGCTTCAAGTACAACCCGCCGCACGGCGGCCCGGCCGACTCGGACGCCACGAACTGGATCGCGAACCGCGCGAACGAGCTCATCGCCGACGGATGCCGCGACGTCAACCAGGCCGAGCCGAGCGCGGTCGAGACCTACGACTTCCGCGGCCGCTACGTCGAGGACCTCGCGGAGATCATCGACTTCGACGCCATCAGGGCGAGCGGCATCAGGATCGGCGCCGACCCGCTCGGCGGCGCGTCGGTCGGCTACTGGGGCGCCATCCGCGACCGCTACGGCATCGACCTCACCGTCGTGAACGAGAAGGTCGACACGCGCTGGGCGTTCATGACGCTCGACTGGGACGGCAAGATCCGGATGGACCCGTCGAGCCCGAACGCGATGGCGTCGGTGCTCGCGAACCGCGAGGGCTACGACATCCTCACCGGCAACGACGCCGACGCCGACCGGCACGGCATCGTCACGCCCGACGGCGGACTCATGAACCCCAACCACTACCTCGCGGTCGCGATCGAGTACCTGTACACGCACCGGCCCGAGTGGCGGGAGGATGCCGCGATCGGCAAGACGCTCGTGTCGAGCTCGATGATCGACCGCGTCGCCGAGTCGATGGGGCGGCGCCTCTGGGAGGTCCCCGTCGGCTTCAAGTGGTTCGTGCCCGGGCTCATCGACGGCTCGGTCGCGTTCGGCGGCGAGGAGAGCGCAGGGGCGTCGTTCCTGCGCAAGGACGGCACGGTCTGGACCACCGACAAGGACGGCATCCTGCTGTGCCTGCTCGCCTCGGAGATCCGCGCGGTCACCGGCAGGTCGCCGAGCGAGCTCTACGGGGAGCTCGTCGAGCGGTTCGGCGACCCGGCGTACCAGCGCACGGATGCCGCGGCCTCCCCCGCGCAGAAGTCGGCCCTCTCGAAGCTCGACGGCGACGCGATCACCGCGACGGAGCTCGCGGGCGACGCGATCGTCGCGAAGCTGTCGTCGGCGCCCGGCAACGGCGCGGCCATCGGCGGCGTGAAGGTCGCGAGCGACGATGCGTGGTTCGCCGCACGCCCGAGCGGCACCGAGGACGTGTACAAGATCTACGCCGAGTCGTTCAAGGGCCCGGAGCACCTCGCCGAGGTGCAGGCCGAGGCGAAGCGCATCGTGGACGCGGCGCTCGGCTCGGCGTAGGCGCGGGCCGCGGCGTCGCAGGAGCCCAGACTGCGGAGCCGCTGTCAAGCGGCGGCGCGAGGTGTGCCGCGTGCCTAGCATGTGGTCGTGACCAACCTCGTCGTGATCCCGTGGCGACCAGCGCCCTCCCGGATCCCCGCGTTCGATCGCGTCCTCGCCTGGTACCGGGCCGAACTGCCGGAGTTCCGCGTCGAGACGATCGACAGCGACGACGACGTGTTCGTGCTGGCGCGCACCCGCAACCTCGCCGTCGCCCGGCTCGCGGAACCGGACGACGTCGTCGTCATCAACGACGCGGACACGCTCCCCGATCCCGGCCCGCTCCGGGCGGCCGTCGCCGCGGCCCGCACGAGCGGGCGCGTGCACCTGCCGTACGCGACCTACCGCTGGCTCGGACCGGAGGGCACCGCCGAACTCGAGGACGGCGTGGCGCCCGCGGACTGCTCGTCCGTGCTCGTCCACGGAGCCTGCTCCGGCGTCTACGTCACGACCGGGCGGACGTGGGCGGCCCACGGCGGACAGGATGAGCGGTTCCGCGGGTGGGGGTTCGAGGATTCCGCGTGGCGCCTCGCGCACGAGACCCTCCTCGGCGCCGGACCGCAGCGGCACGACGGCACGGTCTACGCGCTCTCCCACGAGCCCGAGGTGCGCGCCGGCGAGCAGTACGACCGGAACGCCGCGCTCATGGAGCGCTATCGGGCCGCCGCGGGCGACCTCGACGCGATGGCCGCGCTCGTGGCGGAGGCTCAGTCCGCCAGGGCGTCGAACGCGACCTCGGGCCCGGGCCTCGCGGCCTGAGCCGCCGCGATCGCGTCGAGTCGCCCCCGCACGTCGGCCGACGGATCCAGCACGCTTCGGAGCGCCGACGCGAGGTCGGCGACGCTCGCGGCGTTCGGGTCGAGCACCGTCCCGAACCCCGCCGCCTCCACCGCGGCGGCGCCCGCGAACTGATCGGTCGAGAAGGGCAGCACGACCAGCGGCACGCCCGACCCGATCGCCTCGGTCACCGAGTTGTTGCCCCCGTGGGTCACGGCCCCCGCGGCGGCGGCGAGCAGGCGGACCTGCGGCAGGTACCCGCGCACGAGCCAGTCGGAGGGCAGGTCGCCGAGTTCCGCGGCATCCGTCGAGCCGACCGCCACGGCCGCCGTGGCCCCGATCGCCCGCAGGGCGGCGGCCACCCGCGCGAGGACGTCGCCGCGGACCGAGAGGAAGCTCCCGAAGCTCACGTAGACGAACGGGCGGCCCCGGGAGAGCCAGGCCTCGACCTCGGGGTCCTCCTCCTCGGACCGACGCGCCGATCCGAGGAACCGGTGCGGCGGGAGCAGGCGGCGCCGGTCGTCGCCCACCAGTTCCGACGGGTAGTTGTACAGCACGAGCGGGCCGTGCTCGGCGAACGCGTCGGCCACGGGTCGGTGGCCCGGGTCGAGTTCGCCCGCGGCGCGGTTCCACTCGTCGGTGAACCGGTCCGAGACCGTCCGGCAGAGCTCCTGCAGCGCCTCGAGACCGCTCGGGTCGGGAGCGAACGCGGACGGCCACGCCGGCGGCACCCCGTACACCTCCGACCCGACGGGCAGCGCGCTCGGGTGGCCCAGGACCACATCGCCGTGGGCGGTGCCTGCGCTGAGGAGCCCGAGCCGCGCGCTGAACGCGAGGTGGTCGACGAGGACCTGGTCGGGTGCCAGCTCCTCCACGATGCGCGCGGTCGCCGAGGCACGCCCCACCGGGTCCCACATGAGGTCGGTCAGGCGCTCCTGCGCCTGGTAGCGGAGCGTCGCGAGCGCGCCCTCCGCAGTGGCTCGGAAGAAGCCGCGCAGCGAGTCGCCCTCGTCGGGCGGCTGCTCCCCCGCCGCGATGACCCCGGGGTTGGACCCGCGGCCCAACCGGAGGTCGCGGCGCTCGAACCCGAACACATCCACGATGCCGGCGGTCGCCGGCCCGCTCGCCACCACGACGCGCTCGCCGCGATCCCGCCACGCCGTCGCCAGCGTCGCGAGCGGGAGGAGGTGGGACGCGTAGTCCGGGCTGATCACGAGGAGGGTCATCGCAGCCCGCCCGCACGGTCGAGCAGGCCCGCCTCGTCCTTCGCGACCGCGCCGTACACGCCGCCGAGGACGCGCGCCATCCGCTGCACGGTGAAGCGTTCCCGCACCATCGCGCGGGACTGCTCGGCACGGACGTCGTCGCGCTCGGCCCGGGCCGCCGTCACCGCCTCGCCCAGTGCGGACGACAGCCGCCCGACGTCCCACGTCGCGGTCAGGAGGCCGGTCCGGCCGTCGTCGATGTAGGTGGCCGGTCCGCCGCCGTCCGGAGCGACGACGAGGAGCCCTGCCGCCATGGCCTCGAGCAGCGCGATGCCGAACTCCTCCTTGAGGCTGGCGCAGGCGTACACGCCGCCCGACGCCACCGATCCCGGGATCCCGAGTCGGGTGGCGGCCAGCCACTCCGCGACGACGCCGTTCGGGCGATGGCCCGGCAGGAGGAGCCCGCGGGCGGCCCGCTCCGCTGCGGGGACGAGTGCGTCGATTCGATCCAGCTGCTCGCGCTCGTCGTCCGACGGTGAGGCGAGGTCGCCGCCGACGATGAGGAGGTTCGTGCCGGATGCGACCGGCGACGACGCCCACGCCTCGACGAGCGTGGCGACGCCCTTCACGCGATGGAGGCGCCCGACGCTGAGGATGAGCGGTCGGCCCCGGCGATCGGGGTCGAGCCCCGACACGAGCTCGCGCAGCTCGTCGAGGGCGGGCCCGGCGTCCGCTCCCCGGCGATGGGCCTCCACCCGGGCGATCGCACGATCGATCGACTCCGTGTCGATGCCCTCCGGCACGACCGTGCGGTGCTCGGGATCCACGGCCGGATCGATCCCGACGAGGCGTCGCAGGTCGTCCTCGAGCCGCGGCCTCGGGAAGAGGACCGTGTGCGCGGCGCCGGCCGCCAGTCGATGGACGAGCCGCGTGCGGAACCAGAAGTGCTCGACGACGTCGTTGCGACCGAAATCGCCGCGCGAGATCCGATGCGAGCGGTCGAGCGAGTCGATCACGGCATGCGGATCGGGGGCGAGCGTGAAGACCGCCGGGGTGCCGAGCTCGCGTGCGACATCCGCCGCGGCGAGGCTGCCGACATCCGCCATCCGGAGGTGCAGCACGTCGACGCCGCCGGCGGCGCGGAGGATGCGACGGATGCCGCGGCGCGCGGTCACGCGCAACGGCCAGGCGTCCGCGGACGGCACGGGGTCGCTCAGGAGCGGGATGCGCCCGTACTCGTGGCCGCGGTCGGTGGCCTCGAGTTCGACGAGGTCGTCGAGGGCGCCCTCGATCGAACCGCGGGAGAGCGTGACGACGCGGTCCACCGCCGACTCGGGGTCCCGGACGAGCGCGTCGCCGAGGCGGACCAGCAGGGTCGCGATGCCGCCGTTGTCGCCGGCGCCCGCCGATCGCAGACCCGGGTCGATGTCGGCGTGCAGGAACAGCTGGGCCACGGTCAGGCCCGCGCGGTCGCGACGGCGGATCGGACCCGTCGCGGCCAGGTCGACGAGCCCGAGTCGGGCGACGGCCCCGAGGTACCCGTCGTCACCCGCGATCGACTCGAGTGTCGAGGCGACCGCGGCCGCGTCGTGGCGCTGGCCGAGCGCCGCGATCGCGGCGACGCGGACGGACTCCTCCTCGCTCGCGTCCGAGGCGAGTCGCACGAGCGGGGCGGTCGCGAGCGGGTCGCGGACGAGGCCGAGGGTCTCGACGAGCCGCGACCTCGCGGCCGCCTCCCCGATGCCGAGCAGTCCGCCCTCGACCCCCGCCACCAGCGGCGCCGGCGCGAAGCCGGACCACTGCTCGAGCGTTCGCTGGGCGAGCATGCCCGCGAACCCGCCGCGGACGACCATGCCGAGCAGGCGCCCCACGGCTTCGTGCCGCGGCAGCCCAGACCCCAGCGCCCAGGCGGCGTGCTCCCGCAGGAACTCCCGTCGGTCGCCGACCAGGCGGACCAGGACGCGGGAGGCCTCCTCGTCGAGCATCCCGGCGAGCGCGTGCGTGGCGGCGATGGCTGCCACCTCGTCGTCGCCGGCCGTGAGCCGTTCGAGGATGCGGATCGTGCGTGCACCGGGTTCGCGTGCGGCCTCGAACGCGAGGTCGTCCGCCGCGCGCATCGCATCGACGACCGACGGCGCCGCCAGCACGGCGTCGACTGCGGTCCTGACCCCCATGGTGCCCCCCCTGCCCGCGGCGCCCGACGTTTCCGATGCCGACGTCGACGGCGCATGCGATCCGGATGATACTTCGACAGGATGAAGGTTCCTGTCACCTGCTTGACAGTGCGCTGAGAGGGGTTCCGGCATGCGCGTCGTGGCGATCGGCGATGTCGGCGTGGTCGACGGCATGATGCACATCGGGGACGAGGCGATGTTCGCGGCCCTCGTCGACGCGCTGCGTCGTCGCGGCGTCGACGAGGTCACCGCGATCTCCGCTGCGCCGGCGGACACCGCGGCGAGGTACGGCGTCGGTGCGATCGGACGCATCGGCTGGTCGGGTCCGCGGAGCGCGATGCAGCAGCGACTCGACGCGGTGCGTTCCGCCGCGGGCGGTGCACGGACGCTGGCCGCCGACGATCCGGCGACGGCCGTCATCGAGGCGGTCGCGGCGGCCGACGCGGTCGTGATCGCGGGTGGCGGGAACCTCGCATCGAACTGGCCCGCGCACGTGTTCGAGCGGGCGGCCCTCGGTGCGATCGCGGAACGGCTGGGCCGCGCGGTCGTCATCTCGGGCCAGACGATCGGCCCGTGGCTGGAGGGAGGGGATCGCGCGCTCGTGGCCGGGTTGCTGCGGTCCGGCCGGGTGGTCGGGGTGCGCGAGCACGCCTCCCTGCGGCTCGCGGACCGGCTCGGCGTCGCCCCGGACCGGCTCGCCGCGAATCGCGACGACGCGAGCTTCCTCGGCGTCGACGGTCCACGCCCCGGCGACGATGCCCGTGAACCGTACCTCCTCGTGAGCCTCTCGATCCACCTCGCCGGCCTCCCTCGCGACGACACGATCACGGGTCTCGCCGCGGCGCTCGACCGGCTTGCGGAGCGTACGGGGGCACCGGTGCGCTTCCACCCGCACTTCGGCTCGCTCGACGCCTCGGTCGAGGCGGGCGACGAGGTGCTGCATGCGGCCGTGCGTGCCGCCATGCGCACGCCGGCCGACCTGCTGCAGCCCGGCGATCCGTGGTCGGCCGCCCGGCTCGCCCGCGGTGCCGCGATGCTCGTGACCAGCCGGTACCACCCGGCGGTCTTCGCGGCACCCGCCGGGGTGCCCGTCGCCGGACTCGCGGCCGACGACTACACCGAGGTCAAGCTCCACGGCGCGACCGGCTGGTGGGGCCAGGACGGCGTCGTGCCGCTCGGGGCGGTCGCGCGCGGTGCGGACGGCGATGCGCTCGGGCGCGCGTGGGATCGGCGCGCCGACGCACGACGCGCGGCGGAGGAGCGTCACGAGCAGGCGCGGGCGGGATCCGAGGCGTGGTTCGATCGCGTCGCCGGCGCGCTCGAGGGCTGACGGGGCGGCCCGGCGACCGCCGTGAGCGCGCTCAGCGCAGCGAGAAGTACGAGACCGTGCCGCCGCCGTTCGCGAGCGCGACGTCGACGTCCCAGTAGTCCGCGTCCTTGGTGTGGCCGCCGACCCAGACCTTCGTGCCCTGATCGGTGTGCTCGACGCGGGTGACGACCGCCGTGTGGTCGCGGTCGCCCGAGCGGTCCCAGTCGAACTGGGCGATGTCGCCGACCTTGACCTGCTCGCGCTGGTCGTCCGACAGCTCGGTCGCACGGTCGGTGCGCGTGCGCAGGTAGTCGCGCAGCGCGGTCGAGCTCGACCACGCCGACGACATCTGACCGGTGCCGCGGTCGTAGTACCACGCGCCGTCCATCGACCAGCCGCGCGCGATGAGCGACTGGCTGGCGAAGTTCGCGCAGTCGACGCCGCTCAGCACGCCGTACTCGGCCGTGTTGTAGTTCGACCAGTGCGCCAGCACGTAGGCGACCTGCGCCTGGATGCCGGGGTCGTCGGTGTAGGTGAGCGTGAGGGGCGCGGTGTCGACCTCGTCGGCCGGGAGCGGCTCGGACGCCGAGACGATGCCGTCGATCGACGTCGTCACCGAGGCCGGGGCGGATGCCACGGGCACCTCGACGTCGACCGGCGACCCTGCGGCATCGGCCAGGACCACCTCGGCGTCGCCGCGGACGGCGTCGTCGACCGCCGGCACCTCGAAGGTGACCTCGGTCGGGCCGCTCTCGACGAGCTCGGCCGGGCTTCCGGCGACGGTGACCTGCGAGACCCGGTCGAGGTTGCGGCCGAGGACGGTCACGAGGGTGCCGCCCGTGAACGGCGCCTCGACGGTCGAGAGCCCGGTCGTCACGACCGGGCGCGTGTCCTGCACGATCGGCGGGATCACGACGTCGTCCGCGGCGGCGGAGTCCGCGGCGTCCGCCAGTGCGGCATCGCGCGCTGCGGCGTCGGCCACCGCCGCGTCGTCCACGCCCGAGACGAGGGCGCCCGCGACGACGGCACCGCCGAGCAGGAACGCGGCGCACGCGGCGAGCAGCGGACGGTGCGACCCGCTCGACGGACGGCGGTTGCCGAGCCGGTCGGCCCGGTGCCGCGGCAGCCGACCGCCGCCGCCGAGGGTGCGGAGGCCGGCGGTACCGGCCTCCGACGGCGCCTCGTCGGTCGCCCGGGGCGCCTCCGGCTCGGCCGGATCGGGCACGGCCGAGTCGGGACCGGGTGCGGCCTCGGCCGTGGCGACCACCGGGGCGTCGACGACGTCGACCTCCTCGGGGCCGGCCGACGCCTCCGCCGCGCGGGGGGTCGCGTCGGAGACGGGCGCGGGGTCGCTCGCGGCGGACGGCTCGGCCGGATCGGGCACGGTCGAGTCGTCGGCGGATGCCGCGGGGGTGAACGTCGACCGGCTCGCGGCGGGTCGGGTCGCCTCCGGCTCGGGCAGGTCGAGGTCGGCGCGCACGGCGGCGAGCGCGGCGGCGCGACGCTCGGCGGGGTCGCCGGACCGGTCGGCGCCGGGGGGCTGCGTCAGGTCGAAGTCGCGGGCGGTCGCCGGGTCGGGGGCGCGGTACGTGGACCGGCGCAGGGCAGGCGGGAGGAAGTTCTTGGGCACGAGGCGGGGGTGTTTCGTGTCGGCATTTGGGGGGACACGACAGCACACCACGTCATCTTGTGAGGATGCCTCGCGGGCACTGGGAGGACCGTGAGAGCGCGCTCACGCGAGGCGCTGCCGGCGCGCGTCGCGGGCGACCGCGATGCCCGTCAGCAGGAGCGGCACGAGCACGAGGATCGCGACCACGTTGACGCCGGGGAAGCCCGCGAGGCCGAGCACGACGCCGGAGAGCGCGGCGGAAGCGGCCGCGGCGACGTTCATCGCGGCATCCGTGGCGCCTTGGAGCGCGACGCGGGACGCGGGGTCGACCGACGTCGTGAGGAGCGTCGATCCGCCGATGAGCGCGGCGGACCAGCCGAGGCCCAGCAGCCCGAGGGCGATCGGGAGCAGCACGACCGAGTCGCCCGGAGCGAAGACGCCGATGAGGGTGGAGGTGAGCAGGATCGCGCCGCCCAGGGCGATCACCCGCGGAGCCCCGATGCGGTCGGCGAGCCAGCCCATGACCGGGCTCGCCCCGTACATGCCGAGGATGTGGATCGAGAGCACGACGCCGACCAGGGCGATCGGCACGCCATGCCCGACCATGTGCACGGGCGTCATGACCATCACCCCCACCATGACCGTGTGGGCGCAGACGATGGACAGGATCGCGAGCCGGCCGCGCAGGTCGGCGAACGCCGACCGGAACGCGGTCCACGACCCCACCTGCCCGCTCGAGCCGCCCGCCGACCGGTCGGAGGCGAGGCGTCCGGCGCGCGGGAGCCGGAGCACGGCTGCGGCGATCAGGGTCGCCACGGCGAACACGACGCCGGACAGCACGAACGGCCCGACCAGCGCGGGCAGGCCGGCGGCGCGACCGAGTTCGTCGCCGGTCGACGACATGAGGGGGCCCGCGACCGAGCCGATCGTCGTGGCCCACAGCACGAGGGACATCGAGCGCGCCTCGAAGCCGGGCGAGGCGACCTCGGTCGCGGCGAACCGCGCCTGGAGGCCTGCGGCCGTGCCGGCGCCGAACGCGGCGAGCCCGAGGAACACGACGGGCACGATGCCGGTCGTCGCGGCCACGACGATGAGGATCGCGCCGATCGCCGAGGCCGCGTAGCCCGCCGCGAGTGCGACGTGCCGGCCGCGGCGCACCGCGATCCGTGCGAGCGGGATCGCGGCGAGCGCCGCACCGAGCACGCTCGCGGACTGCGACAGGCCGCCGAGCGCGGTGACGCCCGTGAGGTCGGAGACGAGGATGGCGGCGAGCGCCATGCCCGTCGCGACGCCGATCCCCGCCAGCAGCTGGTTGACGATCAGCAGGGCGAGCTGCAGGCCCGCGCGGCCCCGGACGCCCGTGGAATCCGACTCGTCGTCGGCGGGCGCCTCGGCGCGCCCGCCCGCCGCGTCACTCATAGTCCGGCGCCGGCGGCAGGTCGAAGAACTCCTCGAGGGTCGTGATGCCGCGGTCGTGCATCTCGTTCGAGAGGTCGGTGCCGATGTAGCGGAAGTGCCAAGGCTCGAACTGGTAGCCCGTCACCTCGACCTTGTCGGCCGGGTAGCGCAGCAGGAAGCCGAACCGGTAGGCGTTGTCGCGGAGCCACTGCCCCTCGGCCGTGTCGGCGAAGCAGGCGTCGAGCGAGCAGTTGCCGGACTCCGCGCCGATGTCCATCGTGAGGCCGGTCTGGTGCTCGCTGTATCCCGGCCGCGCCGTGAGCGTGTCGTCGCCGTCGTAGACCTCGTCCTGCGTCCAGTACGACCGGTAGGCGCTGTTGGAGGCCAGGTACAGGTCGGCCTCGTCCGCGGCGGCCTGGAACATGGCGACGATCGCGTCGGACGCCTCGGCACGCATGAGCGGCTCCCAGGTGTGCGCGACCGGCACCGTCACGAGGTCGTCGGGCTCGTAGTCGATCGGGTCCAGCGGCCGCAGCTTGTCGACGACGACCCAGATGCTGGCGGGATCGTCGATCGAGTGGGCCTCGGGGTTGAACACGTCGACGTCGACGGGCGGCGGCTCCGACCCCGGTGCCGGCCGCGGGGCCTCCTCGGTGGGCTCGGCGGAGGCGACCGGCTCGGCGGTCTCGCCCGACGGCGCGAACGCGAGGATCGCCCAGACCGCCGCGCCCGCGATCACGGCCATGCCGACGATGCCGGCGATGAGCCGGTTGCGGCGGACCCGCGCCGAGCTGCCGGACCCGTACGACATCAGTCCGCCAGCCGCCAGTAGTAGACCTCGGCGCCGGGGTGGTCCTCGGTGATCGCCGCGTCGACGTCGCGGTAGTCGCTGTCCCTCGTGTGCCCGGCGAACTGGATGCGGACGTCGCCGTCGTCGCTGCGCTCGATGCGGGTGACGATGCCCGTGTGATCGCGGTCGCCCGAGTCGTCCCAGTCGAACTGCACGATGTCGCCGAGTCGGACCTCGTCGCGGTCCTCGTCGTCGAGCGGTGTCGCGAGCTCGGGGTGCGCGGCGAGCCAGTCGTGGAATGCGCTCGAACTGCGCCACGACGCGCTGGAGTCGTACGGGTCGTCCCCGTGGTACCAGTCGTCGGTCTCGGTCCATCCCCGCGCGACGAGGGACTGGCTGGCGAAGTTCACGCAGTCGTTGCCTTCGAGCACACCCCACTCCTCGACGTTGTAATCCGACCAGTATGCGAGCACGTAGTCCAGTTGCGCCAGCACCGCGGGATCGTCGGTGCGGTCGGCGACCAGGTCGGCGGCCGCGGCATCCGCCCCGCCGTCGTCGGCGGCGCCCCCGCCGCCGTCACGACCGCCCGGCACCGAGGCGTCGGCGACGGCGACCTGCGGAGGCAGCGGCGGGATGCCGGCGCACCCCGTCAGGCACAGCGCACCCATGGCGGCGGCGCCGGCGAAGAGGACGACGGCGCCGCGACGGAACGGGAGGGAACGGGGCACGCGGCAACGCTAGACGCGACGCCTCCGAGGAAGCCGGGAGCGGGCTGCACGGGAGCGGTGCGACGGGCCCGCGGCGGCGGGCTCGGGCGGACCCGGGAGCGGAGACGGAACCGGAAACGGAACCCGGAGACGGTCACGGAGATGGTCACGGATCGGTCACGATCGCGCCGTCCAGTCGGAATGTGAGAGCGCTCTCTTGACAGTACGACGGGCGAGTGCCTAGCATCGACAACCGCATCGTGAGAGCGCTCTCACCGTCAGGTCGGCGCGTTGCTCGCGACGCCCCTGCAACCCGTTTCCACGCACACAAGGGAGTGACCGTGAAGCTTTCACGACGCACCAAGGCGATCGCCGCCATCGCAGGCGCCGCATCGTTCGCACTCATCGCCACCGGCTGCGCCGCGGGCGACGACTCGGGCTCGGAGGCGGCCGACGGCCCCATCGAGCTGACCGTGGCCACGTTCAACAACTTCGGCTACACCGACGAGCTCCTCCAGGAGTACATGGACGAGCACCCGAACGTGACCATCGTCCACAACATCGCCGCCGAGTCCGGCGACGCCCGCGCCAACTACTTCCAGAAGCTCGGCAAGGGCGGCCTGGCCGACGTCGAGGCGGTCGAGATCGACTGGTTCGCCGAGGCCATGCAGTACTCCGACCTCCTCGCCGAGGCCCCCGACAGCGTCAAGGGCCGCTGGCTCGACTGGAAGGAAGCCGCCGCGACCGACGCCGACGGACGCCTGATCGGCTTCGGAACCGACATCGGGCCGCAGGGCATCTGCTACCGCTCCGACCTGTTCGAGGCCGCGGGCCTCCCCAGCGACCGCGAGGGCGTCGCCGACCTGTTCGACGGCGACTGGGAGAACTTCCTCGACGTCGCGGACCAGTACCGCGAGGCCACCGGCAAGCCCATGATCGACTCGGCCAACTCGGTGCTCCAGGGCATCGTGAACCAGATCGAGTACACCTACACCGAGCCGGACGGGACGGTCATCGCGACGACCAACCCCGAGGTCGAGAACGCCTACAAGCTCGTCACCGAGCGCGCCATCCCCAACTCGGCGTACTCCGGCCAGTGGTCGGACGACTGGTTCGCCTCGATGGCCAACGGCGAGTTCGCCACGATGCTCTGCCCGGGCTGGATGCTCGGCGTCATCTCCGGCAGCGCCGCCGACGTCGACGGCTGGGACATCGCGGACGTCTTCCCGAACGGCGGCGGCAACTGGGGCGGCTCGTACCTGACCGTCCCGGCCGACGGCGAGAACGTCGAGGCCGCGCTCGAGCTCGCGGACTGGCTGACCAGCCCCGAGACGCAGATGAAGGCGTTCGCCAACGCCGGCACCTTCCCCAGCCAGGTCGACGCCCTCGAGGGCGACGAGCTCGCCGGTGCCACCAACGAGTACTTCAACGACGCGCCCACCGGTGAGATCCTCTCGCACCGCGCCGCGTCGGTGACGGTCGCCCCCTACAAGGACGCCGACTACTTCAAGTACCACGACGCGCTCCAGAACGCGGTCAACCGGGTCTTCGACGGCTCGGAGGACGAGCAGTCGTCCTGGAACACCTGGGTCGCCGAGGTCGAGGCCTTCTGACGGCCGAGGGTGATGCGGGCCGGTCCCCCCGGCCGGCCCGCACCACCCGCCACCCCGACGCATCCATCCACCCGATTCGGAGCCATCGTGACCTCGACGCAAACGCGCCCGCCGGCGCCGGCGACGCAGCCGGCCGCTTCCGAGCCCGCAGCCCGCCCGGTACGCGTGCTCGGATTCCGCCAGAACCTCAGCCGGTGGGACCTCAAGCTCTCGCCGTACCTCTACATCTCGCCGTTCTTCATCATGTTCGCGATCGTGGGACTCTTCCCCATCGCCTACACCGCGGTCATCTCGCTCATGGACTGGGACCTCGTCCGGAACCGCGGCGAGTTCATCGGCTTCGACCAGTACGTCTGGATCCTGCAGAACCCGCAGTTCTGGACCGCCCTGCGCAACACCTTCAGCATCTTCCTGCTCTCGAGCGTGCCGCAGCTGATCGCCGCGATCGCCATCGCCGCGATGCTCGACCGCAACATCCGGGCCAAGACCTTCTGGCGCATGAGCGTGCTCGTGCCGTTCGTCATGGCCCCCGTCGCGGTCGCCCTCATCTTCGCCAACATGTTCGGCGACAACCACGGCCTCGTGAACGGCGTCCTGACCGACCTGGGGCTGCCCGCCGTGCCGTGGCACAAGGACCCGTTCTGGAGCCACGTCGCGATCGCCACGATGGTCAACTTCCGGTGGACGGGCTACAACACCCTGATCCTCCTCGCGGCGATGCAGGCGATCCCGCGCGACTACTACGAGGCGGCCAGGGTCGACGGCGCCGGGGCCTTCCGCCAGTTCCTCCACATCACGCTGCCCTCGCTCAAGGCGACCCTCATCTTCGTGATCATCACCTCGACGATCGGCGGCCTGCAGATCTTCGACGAGCCCCGGATGTTCGACAACACCGGCGAGGGCGGACCGGCCCAGCAGTGGCTCACGATCACCCTGTTCCTCTACAACATCGGCTGGGGCGAGTGGAACTTCGGTCGCGCGGCCGCGCTCGCCTGGATCCTCTTCCTCATCATCCTCGTCATCGGCCTGATCAACCTCGCCGTGACCCGTGCACTCGTCCGCGACGAGGGCACCCGCGCCCCGAAGGCCGGCAAGAAGCAGAAGGGAGTGCGCGCATGAGCTCACTGAACTCCCCCGCCGCACTGTCCATCGTCGAGTCCAGCATCCCCGAGACCCCGCAGCGCAAGCGCAACCGCACGACCCGCATCAAGGGCCAGCGGGCCGGCGTCTGGGTCTACGCGGGCCTCGGGGTCGTGCTGATCGCCTCGCTGTTCCCCTTCTACTGGTCGTTCCTGATCGGTTCGGGCGACTCCTCGACCATCAACGACCCGGACTTCTCGTGGTGGCCGGGCGGGAACTTCCTCGCCAACGCGCAGACGGTCGTGAGCGACCCCGCCGTGAACTTCTGGCCCGCACTGTGGAACTCGATCTACAGCTCGGCCCTCATCGCGGCCGCCGTCGTCCTCACCTCGACGCTCGCGGGCTGGGCCTTCGCCAAGCTCCGCTTCCCGGGGTCCAAGGCGCTCCTCGTGTTCGTCGTCGCCACGATGGCCGTTCCGATGCAGCTCGGCGTCGTCCCGCTCTACATCCTCTTCGCCGACCTCGGCTGGACCGGCCAGATCGGCGCGATCATCATCCCCGCGGTCACGAGCGCCTTCGGCGTCTTCTGGATGACGCAGTACCTGCGGCAGGCCGTGCCCGACGAGCTCATCGAGGCCGCGCGCGTCGACGGCGCCTCCATGATCCGCACGTTCTGGACGATCGGCGTCGTCGCCGCCCGCCCGGCCGCAGCGATGCTCGGCCTCTTCACCTTCGTCACGGCCTGGAACAACTTCTTCTGGCCGTTCATCGTGCTCGACCGCAGCGACCCGACGCTGCCCGTGGCGCTCTCGCTCCTGCAGTCCAACCACTTCGTGGACTACTCGATCGTGCTCGCGGGCGTGCTGCTGTCGACCATTCCCCTCCTCGTGCTGTTCGTCGTCGCCGGCAAGCAGCTCGTCTCCGGAATCATGCAAGGAGCTGTCAAGGGATGACCGTCATCCAGCCCACCACCGGCGCATCGACGGATGCCGCCGCCACCCGTGCCCGGACGGAGCTCCGTCGGTTCCCCGACGACTTCCTCCTGGGCGCGGCCGCGGCCGCCTACCAGATCGAGGGCGCCGCCCACGAGGACGGCCGGACCGACTCGATCTGGGACGCGTTCAGCCGTGTGCCGGGTGCCGTCGTCGCCGCGGACAACGGGGACGTGGCCTGCGACCACTACCACCGCTACCGCGACGACGTCGCCCTGATGCGCGAGCTCGGCCTCAACGCCTACCGCTTCTCGACGTCGTGGTCGCGCGTGCGCCCCGACGGCGGCGCCGTGAACCCGAAGGGCGCGGACTTCTACTCGCGCCTCGTCGACGAGCTGCTCGAGCAGGGCGTCACGCCGTGGCTGACGCTCTACCACTGGGACCTGCCGCAGGCGCTCGAGGAGCAGGGCGGCTGGGCGAACCGGGACACCGCCTACCGGTTCCGCGACTACGCGCTCACGATGCACGACGTGCTCGGCGACCGCGTGAAGATCTGGACCACGCTCAACGAGCCGTGGTGCTCGTCGTTCCTGAGCTACACCGCCGGCGCGCACGCCCCCGGCCGCCAGGACGTCGCCGCCGGACTGCAGGCCGCGCACCACCTCATGCTCGGCCACGGCCTCGCGGTCCAGGCCCTGCGCGAGCGCGACGCGTCGCTCGACCTCGGCATCACGCTGAACCTGACGGTCGCGAAGCCCGTCGATCCGGCGAGCCCGGGCGACCTCGACGCCGCGCGCCGCATCGACGGCCAGTTCAACCGCGTCTTCCTCGACCCGATCTTCCGCGGCCACTACGCCGGCGACCTGCTGGCCGATGTCGGTCACCTCGGCCTGCGCGACGCGATCCAGCCGGGCGACCTCGAGATCATCTCCGCGCCCATCGACGCGCTCGGCGTGAACTACTACCACGGCGAGTTCGTGAGCGACCGCCCGGCGGACCACCCGCTCGAGGGCCAGGCCCCGACCGATCGCCCGACGCGCTCGCCGTTCCCCGCGGCCGACGGCGTGCACTTCCACCCGCAGGACCTTCCGCAGACCGGCATGGGCTGGGAGGTCCAGCCCGACGGGCTGCGCGAGCTGCTCGGCCGCGTGCACCGCGAGTACACCGGCCCCGCCGGCGTGCGCCTGTTCGTCACCGAGAACGGCGCCGCGTACGACGACGAGGTCGCCGAGGACGGCGCCGTGCACGACGTCGAGCGCACCGACTTCCTGCTCGCGCACCTCGACGCGATCCTCGACGCGATCGAGGAGGGCACGCCGGTGCACGGCTACTTCTACTGGTCTATCCTCGACAACTTCGAGTGGGCCTGGGGCTACGACAAGCGGTTCGGCATCGTCCGCGTCGACTACGAGACCCAGGAGCGCACGATCAAGGACAGCGGGCTCGCCTACCAGCGGGTCATCCGCGACCGGGGGCTGCCGGCGGCATCCGCCCGCTGAGCGTCGGACGGACCGCCACGGAACCGACGCCACGAGCCGCACGGAAATAGACTGACGAGCATGACGGGCACGATCGGATCCGGGGCGCGGTCGTCGGCACCGACCCTGGAGATGGTGGCGCGCGAGGCCAACGTGTCTCGCGCGACGGTCAGTCGCGTCGTCAACGGCTCGCCCAAGGTGTCGCCCGAGGTCGTCCGGGTCGTCAACGCGGCGATCGCGAAGCTCAACTACGTGCCCAACCGGGCGGCGCGGTCCCTCGCGAGCCGGACGTCCGGGGCCATCGCGCTCGTCGTGCCCGAGGACACCCGCATGTTCTTCGGCGACCCGTACTTCGCGGCGATCGTGCAGGGCATCACCCGTCGTCTCGACGACAGCGAGTACCTGCTGAACCTGCTGCTGTCCACGAGCGACCCCAACCGCAAGACCGTGCGCTACCTGCGTTCCGGCGTGGTCGACGGCGCCCTCGTCGTGTCGCACCACGAGGGCGACCACCAGCTCCACGAGGCGGCGCACGAGATGCCCATCGTGTTCGGCGGCCGTCCGCCGAACATCACCGAGACCGACATCTTCGTCGACGTCGACAACCTCGAGGGCGGCATGACGGCGACGGAACGGCTGATCGCGGTCGGGCGCAAGCGCATCGGCACGATCACCGGCCCGCTCGACATGCCCGCCGCGGTCGACCGCCTCGAGGGCTTCCGCCGCTCGATGGCCACCGCCGGCCTGCCCTCCGACGCCGTCGAGAGCGCCGACTTCACGGTCGCGGGCGCGGTCGCCGCGACCCGCCGCCTGCTCGACCGCGAGCCCGACGTCGACGCGATCTTCGTGGCGAGCGACCTCATGGCGACGGGCGCGCTCGCGGTGCTGCGCGAGCGCGGCCGGCACGTGCCCGAGGACGTCGCCGTGGTCGGCTACGACGACAGCCCCGCCGCGACCTCGTCGGCGATCCCGCTCACGACGGTGCACCAGCCGTCGGAGGAGATGGGCTACCTGATGGCCGACCTGCTCCTGCGGCTGCTCGCGGGCGAGGACGTGCCGCACCGCAACATCATGCCGACGAGGCTCGTGCGCCGCGCATCGGCGTAGACGAGCGCCGGGAGCGGCCGCGCGTCAGGGCTCGAAGCGGATGCCTGCGGCGTCCCCGAACCGGCGACGCATGACCTCGACGGCCTCGGCGTGCTCGTCGACGAGCACGAACCGCCGCCCGAGCTCGCGCGCGACCGCCCCGGTCGTGCCCGACCCCGCGAACGCGTCGAGCACCCAGTCGCCGGGTCGGCTGGACGCCTGCACGATGCGGCGCAGCACGCCCTCGGGCTTCTGCGTCGGGTAGCCGGTCTTCTCGCGACCCGTCGGCGAGACGATGGTGTGCCACCAGACATCGGTGGGCAGCTTGCCGCGCGCGGCCTTCTCGGGCGTGACGAGGCCCGGCGCCATGTACGGCTCGCGGTCGACCGAGGTCGAGTCGAACCAGTACGCGTCGGGGTCCTTCACGTAGACGAGGATCGTGTCGTGCTTGGTCGGCCAGCGCCGCTTCGACTTCGCGCCGTAGTCGTAGGCCCAGATGAGCTCGTTGAGGAAGCACTCGCGGCCGAACAGCGCGTCGAGCAGCACCTTGGCGTAGTGCGCCTCACGGTAGTCCAGGTGCAGGTAGAGCGTGCCGTCGTCGGCGAGCAGCCGCCACGCCTCGGCGAGCCGCGGCTCGAGGAACGCCCAGTAGTCGTCGAACCGGTCGTCGTAGCGCATGAGGTCGCCGCGGATCCGCTCGTACCGGCGGCCGGCGAAGCCCGTGACGGTCGAGCGCATCGGTGCGGGGTCGACGGATGCCGCGTCCGCCGCGGCATCCGTCGCGCCCTGCCGCACGTGGCGGAGCGCCTGGCGCGTCTGGGCCCGGCCGGTGTTGAAGGGCGGGTCGAGGTAGACGAGGGTGAACCGGCCGTCGGGGAGCGTCGGCAGCACGTCGAGGTTGTCGGCGTGGATGACGCGGTCGGGCTCGTCGTCGGACACCGCTCAAGTCTGCCAGCGCTCGAGTCTGCCAGCGCTCGAGTCCGCCGATGCTCCCCGGCGAGCCGTTCAGTGGACGTGCACGTGCTCGTCCGTCCCCCGCGCCCCGGCGGCGACCGGGTCGTGGCCGGCGACACCGCCGGCCGCGTCCGCCACGCCGCCGGCCGAGTGCACGACGCGCCCGCCGACCACCGTGAGCTCGGCGTGCTCGCCGAGCAGCCCGGCCGGGTCGTGCGCGTGGTCGTACAGGTCGCCCGACCAGACGACGAGGTCGGCGTCCATGCCCGGCGCCAGCCGGCCGCGCGACGACTCCAGGTGCCAGGCGCGGGCGCCGTCGACCGTGTACGCCGCGAGGGCCCGGTCGACGCCGACGCGCTCGGGCGCCGTCCACGCCGCAGCGCCATCGAGCCCCGCGCGCGTCGCGGCGGAGTACAGCCCGACGAGCGGATCCATCTCGCCCACCTGCCAGTCGCTCGAGAACGCGACCGTCGCGCCGGAGTCCATCAGGCTCCGGAAGCGCCAGGCACGGCTCCAGCGCTCCTCGCCGACGTTCTCCATCCAGGTGCCGGCGACGAGGTCGGGCGAGCAGTGCCGGGGCTGCATCGCCGCGGTGACGCCGAGCGCGGCGAACCGCGGCAGGTCGTCGGGGTGCAGGCACTCGACGTGCACGATCCCGTGCCTGCGGTCGACCGTGCCGTTCGTGCGCGCCGCCTGCTCGATCGCGTCGAGCGCGAGGCGGATGCCGCCGTCACCGGTGGCGTGCGTGTGGGTCTGGAATCCGAGGCGTTCGAGCTCGGTGACGACGCTGACGAGCTCGCGCCCGGCGTCGCCGGGGTAGGACGGTCGCCCGCGCACGCCCGGCCGGTTCGCGTAGTCCTCGAGCATGAGCGCCGTGTGCGGCTCGATGACGTCGTCGGCGTACAGCTTCAGCGGTCCGAGCCGCAGGAGGCCGTCGGCATCGGGCGCGGCCTGCGCGCGGTCGACGGCGCCCCGGAGCTCGGCGCGGAACGCGGCATCCGCCCCGACCGGGTGGAACAGCGCCGCGATCACGCGCGAGGTGAGCACGCCCTCGGCGAGCGCGCGCTCGAAGAGCGGCAGCTCGGCGAGCGGGACCTGGGGCTCGACGACGGTCGTGATGCCGAGCGACGTCGCCATCCGCATGCTGCCCCGAAGCTTCCGGTACCGCCGCTCGGGCGAGTACATCGGGATGTCGCGCTGCAGCGCGGCGAGGCCGGCGACCGTCATCGCGCTCGTGTAGAAGTCGGTCACCCAGCCGGTCGCCGTGGCGTCGGCGTCGCGCTCGGGCCGGCCCCAGGCGAGGTCGCCGCCGCCGGCGATGCCGAGGGCGCGGAGCGCGTTCGCGTCGAGCCAGACCGAGTGCTGGTCGTAGGTCGTGACGAAGATCGGACGGCCGAGCGGGTCGAGCCCCGCGAGGTCGTCGGCGTTCGGCCTGCGGCCCTCGACGATCGAGTACACGGCGTTCTCGGCGCAGATCCAGCCGAGGTCGGGCCGTCGGGCGGCGAACGCCGAGATGCGCCGCCGGACCTCGGCGAGCGTGGTCGCACCCTCGAGTGAGACGGCGTCCTCGTCGAACCCGAGCAGCAGGTGGTTGTGGCTGTCGATCACGCCGGGCGTGACGAGCCGACCGGCCGCATCGATCATGCGGGACGCGCGGGGTGCGTCGGCGGCGTCGCCCACCCAGGCGATGCGGCCGTCGACGACCCCGACGGCCCCCGCCCACGGGGCGCGCGCGTCGAACGTGCGCACGCGCGCCCCGGTGATCAGGAGGTCGAGGTTCACTTCGCGGGCTCCCACTCGTCGTCCTCGGCCGCGAGCAGGTGCGCGGTGCCCGGGTTCCGGCGCAGGTACAGCCCGTAGTAGGCGAAGCCCGCCACGACGATGCCGATCGCGATGCCGAGGCTGACCCACTGCGCGGGGTCGAGCACGCCGATGATGAAGATCGCGGCGATCGCGATGAGCGAGACGACCGGGGCGAGCGGGTACAGCGGCATGCGGAACGTGCCCGTCACGTCCTCGCCGGCGCGCGCCGCGGCATCCGTCTGGCGACGCACGACCAGTGCGGCGAGCGCGATGAAGCCGTAGCTGAAGGCGAGCGTCGACCCGGTGGCGTTCAGGAGCACGTCGAACGGGATGAAGCAGGCGGCGAGGGCGAGCACGCCCATGACGACGGTGGCCGCGACCGGCATCCGCGTGGCCGGCGAGATCGTCGCGAGCGGCCGGGCGACGGGCTCGGGGAGCGCGCGGTCGCGGGCGGCGGCGAAGAGCAGCCGGCCCGACTGCAGCGCGATCGCGATGATGGCGTTGACGATGGCGAGCGCGACGGCGACGAGCACGATGATCGTGATCGCGTCGCCCGAGCGCGCGGAGAGGAAGGTCTCGACCGGCAGCGCCGCGCCGAAGAGGTCCTCGAGCGAGTCGGCGCCGAGCAGGATGGCGGTGAGCGGCACGAGTTCGGCGACGACCGTGATGACGGCGCTCCAGATGACCGCGCGGGCGATCGAGCGGCGGGCGTTGCGCGTCTCCTCGGCGAAGTAGATGGCCCCGCCGTAGCCGTTGTACGAGAAGATGCCCTGCGTGATCGCCAGCACGAGGCCGGCGATGCCGAGCGGGGCGAGCCCGCCGGTGGCGGCGTCCAGCGCCTGCGGGTCGAGCAGGTCGGTGATCGGGCGCTCCACGTGCACGAGGCCGAGCACGGCCAGCAGCGCGAGGGCGGCCATCTCGACGACGAGGAAGGCGCCGGTGACCCACGCGTTCGCGCGGATGTTGAAGCACGCGGTGACGGTGGCGAGCGCGATGACCACGATCGCCGTCCACAGCGGCTCGAGGCCGGCGATCGCGACGCCGAGGTAGTCGGCGACGCCGAGCGCGAAGATCGCGACGATGAGCGGCAGCGTCACGAGGCTGATGAGGAACACCGCGGAGCCGGACGCCGGCCCGAGCACGCGGCTCACGAGCGAGTAGTCGCCGCCCGCGATCGGATGCCGCGAGCCGAGCTCGGCGTAGCAGTACGCGATGAGCAGGCTGATCACGCCGGCGAGCGCGAAGCCCCAGAACACGCCCGTGCCGTAGGTGGCCAGGGCGGCGCCGCCGAGGATGAAGACGCTGGACGCGGGCGAGATGCCGGACAGCGTGATGAGCACGTTGCCGCCGACGCCGAGCGAGCGCGAGAGCTTCGCGCCGTGCGTCGTCGTGGCGGCGGTGTCGAGGGTGGGCGGTGTGGTCATGTCGGTCTCTCTTCGTCGGGAGCACGTCGTGTTCCGGGGGCGATGACGCTGGTCGACCAATTATTTGACACTAGCGTCAATGAACTCGACGAGTGTGGCAGGGCGATCGGCTAGTGTCAAGGAATGGCTCGACCGCGCAACCAGCGGGCCCGCCGCGACGCGCTCATCCAGGCGACGTACGACGCCGGCCACCGGCACGGGCTCCGGTCCCTCTCGCTCACCGACGTCGCCGCTCAGGCGGGGCTCACCCGAGGCGCGATCCTCTACTACTACGAGGACCTCGACGCCCTGCTCGTCGAGGCGCACGCCGCTGGCATCGAGCGCTTCTGCGACGCGCGCGACGCGCGCATCGCCGAGCTCGACGACCCGCGCGAACAGCTCTCCGCCGCCATCGAGGGCGGGCTGCCGAGCGGGCCCGACGACGCGCTCATGAGCCTGCTCTACGAGTTCGACGTGCTCGCGGGGAAGTCGGCGCTGCACGACGAACTCGTGCAGAAGCTCTACCTCCGCCAGCTCGACACGTACCGGCGCATCTTCCGGGCCGGCCGCGAGAGCGGGGCGTTCACCCCCCGCCTCGACGACGACCAGCTCGCGATGACCTTCGTCGCGCTCGAGGACGCGTACGGCCTGCACATCGTCGGCGGCAACGCGCTCATGACCGTGGGCACGGCGTCGGCCGCGATGCTGGCGGTCGCGGGCGACCTCGGCTGCCCGACCACGACCGCCGACATCGGGGCCGCGTCGGGCTGACGGCCGGCCCAGCGCGAACCGACCGCGGGCCCATTGCGAGCGCGGCGCCACGCCACGCGCGCAGCCGCGCGTTCCGGCGCGCATCCGTCGGCCCAAGGTCCCGGTCGGGCCGCTCCCCCGGCCGCTAGCCTGACGGCCGACGGCGCGGGGCGTGCCGTCGCGCGGAGGGAGGGCGACCGCGATGCGCGCACTGGTCGTGTACGAGACCATCTGGGGCAACACGGGCGCCCTCGCGCAGGCCGTCGCCGAGGGCCTGCGCGGGAGCGCCGGCGTCGATCGCGTCGACGTCGTCGCCGCGTCCGACGCGCCCTCCGCCATCGATCCGGAGGTCGACCTGCTCGTGGTCGCCGGGCCGACGCACGCGTTCTCGATGTCGACCGCGTCGACGCGCGAGTCCGCGCGCACGCAGGGCGCCACCGCCATCCCGTCGCGCGGCATCCGGGAGTGGATCGACGGGCTCGCCGTGCCCTCGTCGGCGGTCGCGGTCGCGACCTTCGACACGCGCACCGTGCGACCGCGACTGCCCGGCTCGGCCGCCAGGAAGGCGATGCGGGCGCTCGTCGCGAAGGGGTTCCGGCCCGTCGAGGCACCGCACACGTTCGGGGTGCACGGCTACACGGGGCCGCTCGCCGACGGCGAGCTCGAGCGGGCGCACGAGTGGGGCGCGACCCTCACGGACATGTAGGGGCGAGGCGCGGCATCCGCTCGTCGCCCGTGCGGGCGGTCCGGATCAGCGCTCGACGTCGAGGCGGATGCTGCCGCGGAACCGGTCGGGATCGCCCTCGTCGGCCGCGGGCGCCGCGAAGGCGATGCCCTTGTCGCCGTCGCCGGGGAGCGGGGCCGGCGCGGGGAGTCGCGACTGGCGATCGGCCTCGACCTGCGCCTCGTACTTGCGCGGGGCGAACACCTCGTCACCGATCATCAGCACCGCGGCGCCGCTCGGCTTGCCCTTCTTGGTCTTGTCGGACAGGTCGATCCAGCCGAAGCGCACGGCCACGATCACGAGCGCGATCGCCGCGCCCGCGATGAGCAGGATCATCCACAAGTCCACCCGGCGATTCTAGACGCCCGACGAGTCCTCACGTTCAGGGCTTCCACAGGCACCCTCCCTCGGCCCACCCCGCCCACCGTTCTCAGGAGTTATCCGGCGGGTCGCTGCGCCGAGCGGCGTGTCCTCCTGAGAAGCGTCCGGTTTCGCCGCGACCTCCTGAGAAACGTGCTGGGCGGCGCGCCGGCCGCGTGGGGGTCAGGGCACGCGCTGCAGCCAGTCCTCCGTGGCGAACTTCGAGGCGACCAGGGCCTCCGCCTCGGCGAGCTCGTCGGCCGCGACCGTGCCGGTCGTCGCGCCGTAGAGCCCGGCGAACGTCTCCTTCAGCCGCTCGATGACCTCCGCCCGCGGCAGTCCGGTCTGCGACCGCAGCGGGTCGACGCGCTTGGCCGCCGACGCGATGCCCTTGTCGCTGATCTTCTCGCGGCCGATGCGCAGCACCTCGAGCATCTTCGCGTTGTCGAGGTCGTACGCCATCGTCACGTGGTGCAGCACGCCGCCCGAGCCGAGCCGCTTCTGCGCGGCACCGCCGATCTTGCCCGCGGGGCTCGCGATGTCGTTGAGCGGCTGGTAGGTCGCGTCGATGCCGAGCGACCGCAGTCCCTGCAGCACCCAGTCGTCGAGGAACGCGTACGAGTCGGCGAAGCTCATGCCCTGCACGAGCTCGGCGGGCACGTACAGCGAGTACGTGACGACGTTGCCCTTCTCCATCATCATCGCGCCGCCGCCCGAGATGCGGCGCACGACGTCGAAGCCGTACCTGGCCGCGCCGTCCGGGTCGACCTCGTTCCGCACCGACTGGAACGAGCCGATCACGACGGCCGACTCCTCCCACTCCCAGAACCGCAGGGTCGGCTTGCGCCGCCCCTCGCCGACGCGCGTCGCGAGCACCTCGTCGAGCGCGAGGTGCACCCGCGGCGGCACCGCCGGGTCGTGCACGATCTCCCACTCGTAGTCCGACCAGGTCGTGGCATCCGTGATCGCGCGGCGTACGGCGACCGCGATCGCCTCGGCCGAGAACCCGAGCATCACCGCGTCCGGACGCAGCCCCTTCGTGATCGCGGCCGCGATCTGCTTCGCATCGGATGCCGCGGGCAGCCCGTCGAGCGACCGGTTCAGGTCGTCGAGGGCCTCATCGGGTTCGAGGAAGAAGTCGCCAGCGACGCGCGCGTTCCGGATCGCCCCGTCGGCGACGTCGAAGTCGACGACGACGAGCTTGCCGCCGGGCACCTTGTACTCACCGTGCATGGCTCCAGCCTACGGATGCCGCGGGCCGCCGCGCCCGGGGCGTAGGCTCGGCCACGACGCATCCGTCCCGACGGCGAGGGGGAAGCCGCCATGACCACGCTGTACCTGGCCCGCCACGGCGAGACCGTGTGGCACGGCGAGCACCGCTACGCGGGCTCGTCCGACATCGAGCTCACCGGCCACGGCCTCAGCCAGGCGGACGAGCTCGCCGAATGGGCCTCGCGCGCCCGGCTCTCGGCCGTGGTGTCGTCGACGCTCAGCCGCGCGCGCCTCACCGCCGAGCCGGCGGCCTCCGCTGCGGGGGTGGAGCTGCGCACCGACCCGCGCCTCGTCGAGATCGACTTCGGCGCGGGCGAGGGCCTCGGACCGAGCGAGCTCGCCGAGCGGATGCCGGCGGAGTGGGCGGCGTTCGAACGGCACCCGGCCCGCCAGCCGCTGCCCGGCGGCGAGGCGGGGGTCGAGGGGATCGCGCGGGCCAGGCCCGCCCTGCAGGAGCTCGTCGACGAGTTCGGCATCGGGCCCGGCACGGTCGGCGGTTCGGCGGCCTCCCAGCAGGGCGACCGGGTGCTCGTGGTGATGCACGGCACGCTGATGCGGCTGCTGATCTGCGACTGGCTCGGCATCGACCCCGACCGCTACCGCGACCTGTTCCCCGAGGTGGAGAACTGCGGCCTGACGCCGGTGCGGTTCGAACTGCTCGAGGGGCGGATGCAGCCGCGGCTCATCGGGTTCAACCTGCGCACGGCCCGCTGACGCGGCATCCGTCGGGTTCCGGCCCCGGCCAGCGATCGCGTTTCTCAGGACGCGGCGGTCGAAACCGCACGTTGCTCAGGAGAACATGCCGCGCTGTCCCGCGACCCGCCGGATAACTCCTGAGAAACGCGGACACCGACGACCGCGGGTCGGTCAGTCGACGGCGAAGCGGTCGTCGAGCCAGCGGACGAGGTCGCCGCGGACCTCGTCCTGGTTGGTCTCGTTGAAGATCTCGTGGCGGGCGCCGTCGTACACGACGAGCGTGACGTCGGCGAGCCCGGAGCGCGACGCGTAGGCGTTCGCGAGCTTCAGCGCGCTCTTCTCGCCGCCGAGCGGATCCTCCGAGCCGATCATGATGAGCAGCGGCAGCTCCGGGGGCAGGTTCCGCCTCGGGCGGCCGAGGAGGCGCGCGGCCTCGACGAGCCCGAAGAGCTCCTGGAGGGGCACGGCCGTCGTGTACGGGTCGGCGACGAACGCCTCGGCCACCGCCGGGTCGCGCGAGAGCCACTCGAGGCCCGTGGTGCCGAGGTGCCGGTGGCGGCGGTTCAGGTCGCCGGCGTTCATGTGGATCGGCGTGCGGTACGCCGTGCCGGTGAGCACCACGGCGTCCCACTCGTCGGGGTGCCGCTCGAGCAGGATCTGCGCCATGAGCGACCCCCACGAGTGCCCGAGCAGCACGAGCGGGACCTCGTCGCCCTCGGTCTCGCGGATGACGCCCGTGAAGAGGTGCACGTCGTGGATCGCGGCGCGCAGGCCTCCCGGGCCGAGCCGGCCCATCCGGTCGAGGTCGCCGCCGTGCTGCTCGAACCCGGTCTGCCCGTGGCCGCGGTGGTCGTCGGCCCACACCGAGTAGCCCGCGGAGTTCAACGCCTCGACGAGCGCGCCGTAGCGACCGATGTGCTCGCCGACGCCGTGCACGAGCTGGACGACGGCGGCCGGGTCCGGGACCCGCCACGACCGGTAGTGGATGTGCACGCCCTGCGGGTCGGTGAACGTCGGCATGCGCTCATCCTCGCAGGCCGCGGCCGCGGGCGCTCAGGCCTCCCGCGTGATCTCCACCGACACGAACAGCTCGGACGAGCTCGGCCCGGCGTACACCCCGCGCAGCGGCGCCACGTCGCCGTAGTCGCGCCCGCGGCCCACCAGCACGTGCAGCTCGCCCACCTCCGCCAGGTTCGTCGGGTCGTAGCCGCGCCACGACCCCGCGAACCACTCCACCCACGCGTGCGACTCCCCCGTCACGGTCGCGCCGACGGGTGCGTCGCTGTCGGGATGCAGGTACCCGGACGCGTACCGGGCCGGGATGCCGACCGAGCGCAGCGCGCCGACGGCGAGGTGCGCGATGTCCTGGCACACGCCCTTCCGCTCCGCCCACGCCTCGCGCGCCGTCGAGTTCACCCCGGTCACGCCGGTCACGTACTCGACGGCGTCGCCGACGGCGCGGGAGATCTCCAGCGCGGTCTCGCCGACCGGCATGCCCTCGGCCGCGATCTCGGCGGCGAGGGCGGCGACCTCGGGCGGCGGCTCGGTGGCATCCGTCTGGGTCGTGAACTCGATGAACGGCACGCTCGAGGTGCGGATCGCGGCGAGCTCGTCCCATGACGGCTCGGCGCCGCGCCCCGGCAGCGGACGCACCTCGACGACGCTCGTCGCCGTGACCGAGAGCTCGCGGTGCGGCGTGAGCACCTCGAAGGTGGAGACCCGGGTGCCCCAGTAGTCGAGGTAGGCGTGCTGGGTCGCGCCGGGCCGGATGTCGAGCGAGGCGTGCAGCACGAACTGCTCGCCGACCGAGTGCGGCAGCATGCGCGCCTCGTTGTACGACGCCGTCGCCGGCTCCTCGTAGGAGAACCCGGTGCGGTGGACGATGCGCAGACGGCTCACGTGACCTCCCCGATCCAGACCGGAACGACGCTCGTCGGGAAGTACCGGCGACGGATCGCGTCGCTGCCGGCCGACACGACCTCCTGCACGCGTTCCATGTTCCCGGCGAGGTCCTGCAGGATGTCGCCGATCGGCCGGTACTCCAGCTCCGAGCGGATCTGCCCGAGCAGGCGCTGGGCCTGGTCGGTGACGCCCACGCGCCCGGCGCGCGGGTCGATCTCGCGGAGCGACTCCTCGGCGCGGATGACGCTGGAGATGATCGAGCGCGGGAAGAGCCGGTCGAGCAGCAGGAACTCCGCCGCCGAGAGCGACGACGGCACGCCGCGGTAGCTGCGCAGGTACGCCTCGTAGCCGCCGCAGCTGCGCAGGATGGTCGTCCAGCTCGGCCCGCTCGCCTCGGTGAGCGATCGCGTGGCGAGCAGTCGCGCCGTCATGTCGGCCCGCTCGATGGATCGGCCCAGGTTGAAGAAGTGCCAGGCCTCGTCGCGGCTCGACGCGGAGTCGACGACGCCCACGGCGAGCGCGGCGCGGTCGCGGACCCACCGGAAGAACTCGTGCGTCTTGTCGGAGGCGACGTACCGCGGCATCCGCGAGTTCGTGTAGTTCAGCGCCTCCCAGAGCTCGGTCGAGACGATCTCGCGCGCCCGCCGTGCGTTCTCGCGCGCGGCCGTGACCGAGTGGGCGATCGACGCCGGGTTGCGCGGGTCGACGGCGAGCAGGGCGATGACGTCCTGCGGCCCGAGCGTCGCGTCGGGCTCGGGCTCGCTGCCCATCACCGCCATGAGGCCGCGGCACGCGCTGTCCTCGTCGATCCACGGGTCCTCGAGGAGCAGCTGCAGGTGCACCTCGAGGATGCGCGCGGTGCCGTCGCTGCGCTCGATGTAGCGCCCGATCCAGAACAGGCTCTCGGCGATGCGGCTCAGCATGGCGACCCTCCCGCCCGCTGCTGTTGCTGTTGCTGTTGCTGCTGGCGCACCGGGGCGTCCTCGTCCTGCGGCGAGGACTCGGGACGGTGCCGGTGGTGGGGGCTCGACGGGCCGGGCGACACGGCCTCGCCGATCACCGGGATCGACGCCGTCGGCGGCGCCGTGGCCTGGTCCGCGACGATCGAGCCGACGCTCGACCCGCCCGGCTTCGGGCTCGGCACGAGGCCCGCGATCGGGCCGGTCGTGACGGCGTCGTCGAGCACCCAGGTGTCCTTCGAGCCGCCGCCCTGGCTGGAGTTCACGACGAGCTGCCCCTCGGGCAGCGCCACCCGGGTGAGCCCGCCGGGCAGCACCCACACGTCCTCGCCGTCGTTCACCGCGAACGGGCGGAGGTCCGCGTGGCGCGGCCGCATGCCGTCCTCGACGAGCGTCGGGAGGGTCGAGAGCTGCACGACCGGCTGCGCGATCCAGCCGCGCGGGTCGGCGAGCAGCCGGGCGCGCAGGTCCGCGAGCTCCGACCGCGAGGCATCCGGCCCGACCACGAGGCCCTTGCCGCCGGAGCCGTCCACCGGCTTGACCACGAGCTCGTCGAGGCGGTCGAGCACCTCGGCGAGCGCGTCCGGCTCCTCGAGCCGCCACGTGTCGACGTTCGGCAGGATCGGCTCCTCGCCGAGGTAGTAGCGGATGAGGTCGGGCACGTACGTGTAGACGAGCTTGTCGTCGGCGACGCCGTTGCCGACCGCGTTGGCGATCGTCACGTGGCCGAGCCGCGCGGCGAGCATGAGGCCGGGCGCTCCGAGCACGGAGTCGGGCCGGAACTGCTGCGGGTCGAGGAACTCGTCGTCGACGCGACGGTAGATGACGTCGACGCGCGTGGGCCCGGCCGTCGTGCGCATCCAGACGCGACCGCCCGAGCAGAAGAGGTCGCGTCCCTCGACGAGCTCGACGCCCATGAGGCGCGCGAGCAGCGTGTGCTCGAAGTACGCGGAGTTGTAGACGCCCGGGGTCAGGACCACGACGGTCGGGTCGTCGACGCCTTCGGGCGCGCTCGCCCGCAGGGCCTGCAGGAGCTTGTTCGGGTAGTCGCCGACGGGGCGCACCCGCATCGACGTGAACAGCTCGGGCAGGGTCTGCGCCATCACGCGGCGGTTGGAGATGACGTAGCTGACCCCGCTCGGCACGCGGACGTTGTCCTCGAGCACGCGCCAATCGCCGCGCTCGTCGCGGATCACGTCGATGCCGGCGACGTGGATGCGCACGCCGTTCGCGCTCACGATGCCCGCGGCCTGCCGGTGGAAGTGGTTGGAGGAGCTGATCAGCGCGGCCGGGATGATCCCGTCGCGCACCGCGTCCTGCGGGCCGTAGACGTCGCCGAGGAACCGCTCGAGGGCCCGGACGCGCTGCGCGACGCCCGCCTCCACCCCGGCCCACTCGGCTGCGGAGATGACTCGGGGAACGGCGTCGAGCGGGAACGGTCGCTCCTCGCCGGCGAAGTCGAAGGTGACGCCCTGGGCCAGGTAACTGCTCGCGAGGGCGTCGGTGCGTCCGCGCAGCTCGTCCTGCGTCATCCGGGCGAGGGCGGGGTACAGCTCGCGATAGGGCTCGCGCACGGTGACCGCGTCGGCCGGGAACATCTCGTCCCATGGCCTCGCGCGACTCCTCCTGCGCGACCGCGTCGCCGCGTACCCGTCGAAGAGGCTTCCCATCCCCCGAGGCTTCCAGCCCGGTGTTTCATGCCGGTTACCGACACGCGTCGGGCCGGAATCGGGCGGAATCGGCATCCGTCGGCCCCGGAATCATTAGGCACGCTAATTTGTTATGCTAACGACGTGACCGACACCACCGCCCAGGCACCCGTGCGCGGGCGCCGCCCCACCCTCGGCGAGCAGAGCACCGAGTTCCGCCTCGCAGTCATGCGGCTGGCCCGTCGCATCCGGCAGGAGCGCGCCGACACCGAGCTCAGTGCGACGCAGTACGCGGCGCTCGCATGGACGGCGAGCGAGGGCCCGCTCACGCCCGGCCGGCTCGCCGAGCTCGAGCGGGTCACGCCGCCGTCGATGAACCGCACGGTGAACTGCCTCGTCGAGTCGGGACTCCTCGTGCGCGAGGGGTCGCCCGACGACGGCCGCAAGGTGCTGCTGCACGCGACCGAGGCCGGCGAGGACATCGTCCGCGAGACCCGCCGCCGCCGCGACGCCTGGCTGGCCAAGCGGTTCGCCGCCCTCTCCCCCGACGAGCGCGAGACGCTCGCATCCGCCACCGAGATCCTCAGGAGGCTCACCGACCAGTGAGATCCATGTTCCGTTCCCTCGCCTCCGTCGACTACCGCATCTGGTTCGTCGGCGCGCTCGTCTCGAACATCGGCGCCTGGATGCAGGCCACGGCCCAGAGCTGGGTCGTGCTCACCGAACTCACCGACAACGACGCGCTCGCGGTCGGCATCACGATGGCCCTGCAGTTTGCTCCGCAGCTGCTGCTCGTGCCCGTGACCGGCCTCATCGCCGACCGCTTCGAGCGGCGCAAGGTGCTCATGTTCACCCAGTCGGCGCTCATGCTGCTCGGGCTCTCGCTCGGGCTCCTGCTGATCTTCGGGCACGCGGAACTGTGGCACCTCTTCGTCTTCGCCGGCCTCCTCGGCATCGTCAACGCCGTCGACATCCCCGCACGGCAGACCTTCGTCGCCGACCTCGTCTCGTCGTCGAACATGTCGAACGCCGTCGCCCTGAACTCGGCGTCGTTCAACGCCGCGCGCATGATCGGGCCCGCGCTCGCGGGCGTGCTGATCGTGCTGGTGGGCACGGGATGGGTGTTCGTCATCAATGCCGTGACCTTCGTGGCGGTGCTCGTCGCCCTGGCGAAGCTCCGTGGCTCGACGCTGCGCCGCACGCCGCGCGCCTCGCGCGAACGCGGCGCGTTCGTCGCGGGATTCCGCTACGTCGCGGGGCGCCCCGACCTCGTCGTGGTGTTCGCGATCGTGTTCCTCGTCGGCGCGTTCGGCATGAACTTCCCCATCTTCTCCTCCACCATGGCCGTGGAGTTCGGCCGCGGTGCCGGCGAGTACGGCGTGCTCAACTCGATCCTCGCGATCGGCTCGCTGACGGGCGCATTGCTTGCCGCCCGACGCGACCGGGCGCGCATGCGCGTGATCATCGTCGCGGCCGCCCTCTTCGGCGCCGCGGCCGCGGTCTCCGCCGTGATGCCGAGCTACTGGCTGTTCGCCGCATCGACGATCTTCATCGGGTTCGGCGCGGTCACGATGCTCACGACGGCGAACGGGTACGTGCAGACCACGACCGACCCGCTGCTGCGCGGCCGGGTGATGGCGCTCTACATGGCGATCCTCTCCGGCGGCACCCCCATCGGCGCGCCGCTGGTCGGCGCCGTCGCCAACGCCTGGGGGCCGCGATGGGCGCTCGGCGTCGCCGCCGTCGCCGCCGGCCTGGCCGCCCTGATCGGCCTGGGGTGGCTCGTGGTCTCCCGCGGCCTGCGCGTGGTCCGGCACCCCGCGGGCGGGCGGATGCCGCGCTTCGCGCTGTCGTACGCCGAGGCGCCGACCGCCGCGATCGCCGTGCCGATCACGCGGCCCGTCGACCTGCCGACGACGAGCACCGCGCCGATCGACCTCGTCGCGGCGACGGCGCCGATCGAGGTGGTCGAGCCGGCGCCGGCCGGCGTGCCCGGCCGCCACACCGCGCGACGTCCGTCGTCCGCGCCGACGCCGGCGGCGGCCTCGACCGCGTCGGCGCCCCCGGGCGCACCGATCCCGACCGTGCGCCGCGGCCGCGCCGCGACGCAACGATCCGGCGGCTGACGCCCGATTCGAGGCGTGGTCGGCGCCGACGCCGGTCGCATCCGCGCGACTTCGGTGTCCACCCCTTGACCTCGTTCACCCCCCGGGTGATGGTTGGTCGGATCCGGCACCGCCTCGCCGGCGTGTCCGGATGACCCGGACGGCACCGTGCCCCCGGTTCTGACCACCCCATGGGAGAGACCGTGAGAAGAAGAACTCGGAACGCCACGTTCGCCACGGTCGCCGCGACCGCGGCGATCGCCCTGACCGCGACCGGAGCCCAGGCCGCGGTACCGACGAACACGACCGCGCTGCAGGACGCCGTCACCTCCGACGGCATCATGGCGCACCTCGAGGAGCTGCAGGCCATCGCCGACGCCAACGGCGGCACGCGAGCGAGCGGCACGCCGGGGTACGGCGCGTCCATCGACTACATCGAGAGCGTGCTCGACGCGGCCGGCTACGTCACGACCAGGCAGGACTTCACGTTCAACTCCTTCACCGAGCTGAGCGACGCGGAGATGGATCGCGTCTCCCCCGACCCGACGTCGTACGTGCTCTTCGAGGACTTCGTCACCGCGGAGTACTCGGGCAGCGGCGACGTCACCGCGCCGCTCGAGGCGGTCGACCTCGTGCTCCCGCCGGGGAGCTCGGCGAACACCTCGACCAGCGGGTGCGAGGCGTCCGACTTCGACGGCTTCACCTCGGGCAACATCGCGCTCGTCCAGCGCGGGTCGTGCAACTTCTCGCTCAAGGCCGAGAACGCGTACGACGCCGGAGCGAGCGGCGTCATCATCTTCAACGAGGGCCAGGACGGCCGCCAGGAGACCCTGAACGCGACGCTCGGCGACGCGTTCAGCGACCCGATCCCGGTCGTGGGCACCTCGTTCGAGATCGGCGACGAGCTCGCGTCGCTCCTCGCCTCCGGCGAGGTCGTCATGCACCTGAAGACCGACACGCTCATCGAGCTCGACGTGCCGACGCAGAACCTCATCGCGCAGACGCCCACCGGGCGCACCGACCGCGTGATCATGGCCGGCGCCCACCTCGACTCGGTGTCCAGCGGCGCAGGCATCAACGACAACGGCTCCGGCTCGGCCTCGATCCTCGAGACCGCGCTCCAGATGGCGGAGCTCGGCATCCAGCCGCGCAACGCCGTGCGCTTCGCGTGGTGGGGCGCCGAGGAGGCGGGCCTGCTCGGTTCGCAGTTCTACGTCGACTCGCTCTCGAAGCAGGAGTCGAAGAAGATCGAGCTCTACCTCAACTTCGACATGGTCGGCTCGCCCAACTACGCGAACTTCGTGTACGACGGCGACGGCGACGCGTTCGGCATCAAGGGCCCGAGCGGCAGCGACAACATCGAGCACCTCTTCTCGGACTTCTTCGAGTCGATCGGCGTCGCGTCCGAGCCCACGGCGTTCGACGGACGTTCCGACTACGACGCGTTCATCACCGCCGGCATCCCGGCGGGCGGCCTGTTCACGGGCGCCGAGGGCGCGAAGACGGCCGACCAGGTGCCGCTGTACGGCGGTCTCGCCGAGTTCGACGGCGAGCCGGTGTCGTACGACCCGTGCTACCACCAGGCCTGCGACAGCCTCGACCCGGTCGGGGACGGGGCCGACGCCGACCTCTACGAGGCGCTGAACGCCGCGTACGGCGGTGCGCTGGAGTACGACGGCACCATCAGCAACGTCAACCAGCAGGGCCTCGGCGACATGGCCGACGCCATCGCGCACGCGGTCCTCACGTACGCGATGTCGACGTCGTCCGTGAACGGCACGGCGAAGGCCTCGGCCAAGGCGGCGGAGAAGGCCGGCGACCACCTGGGCGCCCACCTGTTCCGCTGATCCTCGGATCGCACGGCCGGCCCTCCGCGTCCACGCGGGGGGCCGGTCCCGTTCCGCGCCCGCGACGGGCTCCGCACCCGTTCCGTCCATGTCGCGCGAATCGACCACCGGATGCCGCCGATCGGTCGATTCACGCGACCTCGGCGGGCGGGCGCGCGGCCCGCGCGCCCGCCCTGTTTCGTGATGTCGCGCATATCGACCCGCCGGGACCGTGGGTCGGTCGATTCGCGCGACCTCGGCGGGTGCGGGCGCGCGCGGTCAGCGGCCGGTCGACTCGCGGACGACGAGCTCGGGCTGGAACTGCACCTGCTCGTGCGTCGCGTCGGCCCCGTCGCCGGCCTCGCGCAGCAGCAGGTCGACGGCGGTGTAGCCGATGAGCCAGGCGGGCTGGCGGATCGACGACAGCGGCACGACGGCGGCCTGCGCGAAGTCGATGTCGTCGTAGCCGATCAGGGCGATGTCGTCCGGGACGCGGAGGTCGCCGAGCATGATGAGGGCCTGCAGCACGCCGACCGCGAGCAGGTCGTTGGCGCAGAAGATGGCGTCGGGGCGATGCTCGGGCGCGCGGTCGCGGATCGCCTCGCCGGCGGCGCGCCCCTCGAGCACGGTGGTGCCCTCCGTCTCGACGACCTCGAGGGTGACGCCGGGGACCTCCGAGGCCGCCCGCCGCGCGCCTTCCAGGCGGTCGGCGACCTGGCGCATCGATGCCGGACCACCCACGAAGGCGATGCGGCGCCGACCGACGTCGATGAGGTGGCGCACGGCCGTCTCGCCCCCGACGACGTCGTCGACGGCGACCGACGAGAAGCTCCGGTCCTCGGACTCGCGGTCGACGAGCACGACGGGCACGCCGCGCGACCGCGCGCGCTCGAGGCGCGGCAGGTCCTCCCCCCGCGGCGAGATGAGCACGCCGTGCACGCGCTGCTCCTCGAAGAGGTCGAGGTAGGCGCGCTCGCGGTCCGGGTTGTCGTCGCTGTTGCCGAGCAGGATCGTCATGCCGTCCTCGGCCGCGCGATCCTCGGCCCCGCGGGCGACGTCGGTGAAGAAGGGGTTGCGGACGTCGAGCACCACGAGGCCGATCGACCGGCTGCGACCCGCGCGCAGCTGCCGCGCGGCGTCGTTGCGGACGAAGCCGAGCTCCTCGATCGCCGCGAGCACGCGCGCGACCGTGTCGGGTGCGACCTTCTCCGGACGGTTGAGCACGTTCGAGACGGTGCCGACCGACACGGATGCCGCGGCCGCGACCTCGCGCACGCTGACTGCCATCCAACTCCCTCCCGCGTCGGAGTCTACGAGGCGTACGCTGGAATCATGGCGGAAAACGTATTCCCCTTGCGCCTCGCGCCAACGTCGTCTACAGTTTGAAACGATTCACGACGAAGGAGAGCTCGACGATGAGCACAGGCACCACGCAGCGGGTCTGCTTCCAGCTGCAGGTCGACCCCGCTCGCCTCGACGAGTACCGCGAACGGCACGCGGCCGTCCGGCCCGACATGCTCCGGGCGATCGAGGCATCCGGCCGGCGCAACTACTCGCTGTTCCTCCGCCCGGACGGGCTGCTCATCGGCTACTACGAGGTCGACGACGACGACGACGCCCAGGCGGCCCTCGCGAACGACCCGCGCACCGCGCCGTGGGAGGCCGAGATGGCCGGGTTCTTCGTCGCGCTCGACGGCGCCCGCCCCGACCAGGGCGCCCCACGACTTCCCGAGGTCTTCCACCTCGAGGACCAGCTCGCCGCGATCGACGCCGACGCGGCATCCGTCACCCTCCGCACAGAAAGCAGCGAACAGTGAGCACGATTCCGCAGACCGTCCTCGACCAGCTGGAGCTCCAGGCGATCGAACTGCCGAGCTGGGCGTTCGGCAACTCGGGCACCCGCTTCAAGGTGTTCGGCACCCCCGGCACGCCCCGCGACCCGTACGAGAAGATCGCGGATGCCGCGCAGGTCAACGCCTACACCAGGCTCGCGCCGACCGTGGCGCTGCACATCCCGTGGGACAAGGTCGACGACTACGACGATCTCCGCGCGCACGCCGAGGGCCTCGGCGTCGCGCTCGGCACCATCAACTCGAATACCTTCCAGGACGACGACTACAAGTTCGGCGCCCTGACCCACGAGGACGCCGCCGTCCGGCGGAAGGCGATCGACCACCACTTCGAGTGCATCGACATCATGCACGCGACCGGTTCGCGCGACCTCAAGATCTGGCTCGCCGAGGGGTCCAACTATCCGGGCCAGGCCGACCTGCGCGGCCGTCAGGACCGCCTGCACGAGTCGCTGCAGACTATCTACGACCGCCTCGGCGACGAGCAGCGCCTCGTGCTCGAGTACAAGTTCTTCGAGCCCGCGTTCTACCACACCGACGTTCCGGACTGGGGCACGAGCTACGCCCAGGTCGCCGCGCTCGGCGAGAAGGCGATGGTCTGCCTCGACACGGGCCACCACGCGCCCGGCACCAACATCGAGTTCATCGTCATGCAGCTGCTGCGCCTCGGCAAGCTCGGCTCGTTCGACTTCAACAGCCGCTTCTACGCCGACGACGACCTCATCGTGGGCGCCGCCGACCCGTACCAGCTGTTCCGCATCATCTACGAGGTCGCGCGCGGCGGCGGGCTCAACCACCCCGACGTCGCGTTCATGCTCGACCAGTGCCACAACGTCGAGGACAAGATCCCCGGCCAGATCCGCTCCGTGCTGAACGTGCAGGAGATGACCGCGCGCGCCCTGCTCGTCGACACCGACGCGCTGCGCGCCGCGCAGGTGTCGGGCGACGTGCTCGAGGCCAACCGCATCTTCATGGACGCGTTCTACACCGACGTGCGCCCCACCCTGGCCGAGTGGCGCGAGTCGCGGGGCCTGGCGGCCGACCCGATGACCGCGTTCGCCGAGTCCGGATACCTCGCGCGCATCGCCGAGGAACGCGTCGGCGGCGTGCAGGCCGGCTGGGGCGCCTGACCATCCAGACCCGTCGCGGGTGCCGGGTGTCCGCCCCCTGCCCCGGCATCCGCGACGCATCACCCGCACGACGAGAGAGGACGATGCGCCCATGACCGCCCCGTACGACGACGCCGACGGACTCGTGCGCGTCTACCCCGCGGATGCCGCGACCGAGCGCCCGACGCCCGCCCTGGTATGGGCGCACGGCGGCGGCTTCGTCGCAGGCGACCTCGACATGCCCGAGGCCGACTGGGTCTCGCGTGCGTTCGCCGCGCGGGGCGTCACGGTCGTCTCGATCGACTACCGGCTCGCCGGCGGCGGATGCCGCTACCCCGAGCCGTCCGACGACGTGCTCGCCGCGTGGCGCTGGACGTCGGCGCATGCCCGGCACCTCGGCGTCGACCCGGCGCGCATCATCGCCGGCGGGGCGAGCGCGGGCGGCAACCTCACGGCGGGCGCCGTGCTCCGCGCGCTCGGCGGCGCCGCGCCGATCCCGGCCGGGGTGCTGCTGGCCTACCCGACCCTCCTCGCCGTGCAGCCGGCGCCGGACCCCGCGCTCCGCGCGATGCTCGACGCGAATCCCGCCGCCGACCGGTTCGGGCCGGCGCGCGTGCGCGCCATGTACGAGGACTACCTCGGCGGCCCCGTCGACGACGCGCCGCTTCCCGCCGTGCCCGGCCGTGCGACGCCCGCCGACGTGGCCGGCTTCCCGCCCGTGCTCATGGTCAACGGCGAGGCCGACGAGCTCCGCGTCTCCGGCGAGGCGTTCGCGGCGACGCTGGCGGCCGCCGGCGTGCCCGTCATCGTCGTGACCGAACCCGGCACCGAGCACGGCCACCTGAACCGGCCCGAGGAGCCCGCCGCCTCCGCGACCGTGGAGCGCGCCCTCGACTGGATCGCCGACCTGCCGCCGCGCCCGACGAGCGTCCCGGCCGCGGCCGGCGCCGACGCCGGCGCCCACGACCGCACCTGACCACCTCCACCATCGAAGGAATCACCTCATGACGAACCAGGCTGCTGCCGACCTCATCGCGCGGTCGAACCGCCTCGGCGCCGACCCGAAGAACACCAACTACGCCGGCGGCAACACGTCCGCCAAGGGCACCGACACCGACCCCGTCACGGGCGAGCCCGTCGAGCTGCTCTGGGTGAAGGGATCGGGCGGCGACCTCGGGACCCTGACGGAGCAGGGGCTCGCGGTGCTCCGCCTCGACCGGATGCGCGCCCTGGTCGACGTCTATCCCGGCGTCGACCGCGAGGACGAGATGGTCGCCGCGTTCGACTACTGCCTCCACGGCAAGGGCGGTGCGGCGCCGTCGATCGACACCGCCATGCACGGCCTCGTCGACGCCGCCCACGTCGACCACCTGCACCCCGACTCGGGGATCGCGATCGCGACCGCGGCAGACGGCGAGGAGCTCACGGCGAAGGTCTTCGGCGACCGGGTGGTCTGGGTGCCGTGGCGCCGCCCCGGCTTCCAGCTCGGCCTCGACATCGCGGAGATCAAGGCGGCGAACCCGCAGGCGATCGGCACGATCCTCGGCGGCCACGGCATCACCGCGTGGGGCGACACCTCCGAGGAGGCCGAGGCCAACTCGCTCTGGATCATCGACACCGCCGCCGCCTACATCGCCGAGCACGGCGACGAGGCCCCGTTCGGCGGCGTCCGCGCCGGCTTCGAGGCGCTCCCGGAGGCCGAGCGCCACACCCGCGCCGCCGCGCTCGCCCCGACCATCCGCGGGCTCGCCTCGACCGACAAGCCGATGGTCGGCCACTACACCGACTCCGACGTCGTGCTCGAGTTCCTCGCGTCCGAGCGCGCGCCCGAGCTGGCCGCGCTCGGCACGAGCTGCCCCGACCACTTCCTCCGCACCAAGGTCAAGCCGATGATCCTCGACCTTCCGGCCACGGCGAGCGTCGACGAGCAGCTCGCCCGCCTGCGCGAGCTGCACGAGGCGTACCGCGCCGACTACCGGGCGTACTACGACGCGCACGCGACGGCCGAGTCCCCCGCGATCCGCGGCGCCGACCCGCTCATCGTCCTCGTGCCGGGCGTCGGCATGTTCAGCTACGGGGCGAACAAGCAGACCGCGCGCGTGGCCGGCGAGTTCTACGTCAACGCGATCAACGTGATGCGCGGCGCCGAGGCGCTCTCGACCTACACCCCGATCTCCGACGCCGAGAAGTTCCGCATCGAGTACTGGGCGCTGGAAGAGGCGAAGCTGCAGCGGATGCCGAAGCCCAAGACCCACCAGGGCCGCATCGCGTTCGTCACGGGCGCCGCCTCCGGCATCGGCAAGGCGATCGCGACGCGCCTCGCGGCCGAGGGCGCGTGCGTCGTCGTCGCCGACCTCGACCTCGAGAAGGCGCAGGCCGTCGCCGCCGAGCTCGGCGGCACGGATGTCGCGATCGGCGTCGCCGCGAACGTCGCCGACGCCGAGGGCGTGCAGGCCGCGATCGACGCCACGGTGCTCGCGTTCGGCGGCATCGACCTCGTCGTCAACAACGCCGGCCTGTCGCTGTCGAAGCCGTTGCTCGAGACCACCGAGAAGGACTGGGACCTGCAGCACGACGTCATGGCGAAGGGTTCCTTCCTCGTCTCGAAGGCCGCCGCGAAGGCCCTCATCGACCAGGGGCTCGGCGGCGACGTGATCTACATCTCCTCGAAGAACTCGGTGTTCGCGGGACCGAACAACATCGCGTACTCGGCGACGAAGGCCGACCAGGCGCACCAGGTGCGCCTGCTCGCGGTCGAGCTCGGCGAGCACGGGGTGCGCGTGAACGGCATCAACCCCGACGGCGTCGTGCGCGGCTCGGGCATCTTCTCGTCGGGCTGGGGCGCGAACCGCGCCGCCACGTACGGCGTCGAGGAGAAGGACCTGGGCAAGTTCTACGCGCAGCGCACGATCCTCAAGCGCGAGGTCGTCCCCGAGAACGTGGCCGACGCGGTGTACGTGCTCACGGGTCCCGAGCTCAGCCGCACCACTGGCCTGCACGTCCCGGTCGACTCCGGCGTGGCCGCGGCGTTCCTCCGATGACCGGACGCGCGGGCGCGGTCGCCGCGGTCGACCTCGGGGCGACGAGCGGGCGGGTGATCGTCGGCCACGTCGACCAGGCGGCCGGCCGACTCGACCTCGACCACGTCGCCCGGTTCCCGAACGGCCCGGTGCGCATGGCCTCCGGGCTGCACTGGGACCTCACGGGCCTCTACCGCGACCTCTCGAACGGCCTGGCCGACGCGTTCCGACGCGAGCCCGGCGTCCGCTCGATCGGCGTGGACTCGTGGGCGGTCGACTACGGCCTGCTCCGCGGCGACCGGGTCCTCGGCGAGCCGTTCCACTACCGGGACGCCCGGAATGAGGCCGCGGTCGAACGCGTCCACGCGCAGGTCCCGTTCGCCGAGCTGTACCGCCGCAACGGGCTCCAGTTCCTGCCCTTCAACACCCTGTACCAGCTCGCCGCCGAGCGGGCGGGCGGATGGCTCGACCTCGCCGGCTCGCTCCTGCTGGTGCCCGACCTCATCGCGTACCAGCTCACCGGCGCGGCCGTCGCCGAGCGCACGAACGCGTCCACGACCGGCCTCGTCGACGTGTCGACGGGCGAGTGGGACGACGAGCTCATCGCGCGGCTCGGCCTGCCGGCGTCCGTCTTCGCGCCCCTCGTCGACCCGGGCACCGCGATCGGCGCACTGCGTGCCGACGTCGCCGCGGACCTCGGCGCGCCCGAGGGCCTCGAGGTGGTCGCGGTCGGCTCGCACGACACGGCGTCCGCGGTCGTCGCGGTGCCGATGCGCGCCGAGTCGGCCGCGTACATCTCGTGCGGAACGTGGGGCCTCGTCGGCGTCGAGCTCGAACGGCCGGTGACGACGGATGCCGCGCGCGAGGCGAACTTCACGAACGAGGGCGGCGTCGACGGCCGGGTCCGGTTCCTGCACAACGTCATGGGCCTGTGGCTGCTCAGCGAGTCGGTGCGCTGGTGGGAGCGCGACGGCGAGGCGATCGACCTTCCCGAGCTGCTCGCGGCGGCGGCATCCGTCACCGGCGAGGTGGCCGTGTTCGACGCGAACGACCCGCGGTTCCTGGCGCCGGGCGACCTGCCGGGCCGCATCGCCGAGTGGTGCGCCGAGCACCAGGTGCCCGCACCGCGGAGCCGCGCCGAGGTCGCGCGCTCGATCATCGAGAGCCTCGCCGAGGCGTTCGCCGGCGCGGTGCGGACCGCGTCCGTGCTCTCGGGCGTCGACGTCGAGACCATCCACGTCGTCGGCGGCGGTGCGCTCAACGAGCTGCTGTGCCGACGCACGGCCGACCGGGCCGGCATCCCCGTGCTCGCCGGACCCGTCGAGGCGACCGCGATCGGCAATGTGCTCGTGCAGGCGCGGGCGCAGGGCTTCGCCGACGGCGACCTCGAGGCGCTGCGCGCGCTGGTCGCGCGGGCGTTCGAGCCCGTCCGCCACGAGCCGTCGGCGCGCTGCGCCCGGCCGGAGGCGCCTCAGTGACCGTGCGCGAGCTGCTGCAGGCCGACGACGGCGAGGCCGAGCAGCACGAGCATGCCGAGCCCCACGACCTGCTCCCACCACGAGAGGCGGCTGCGGCGGACCGCGACGTAGCCGATCAGCGCGAGCGTGACGATGTAGACGATCGACGCGGCCGTGAGCGCCCCCTGCAGCTCGAACACGTCGAGGATCGCGAGCACGAGCAGGATCAGCGGCACGCTGGCCGAGCCGAGCGCGGAGCCGGCCACGCGGACCATCCGGCCGAGTTCGGGCCCGCGCGGGAAGTCGCCGTGGACGACGAGGTGGGAGATGACGTCGGCCACGAAGCCCGCCGCCGTGATGGCGACGATGCCCACGAGCAGGGTGAGCGTCGCGCGTTCGGCGCTGATGTGGTCGGCGTTCTCGTGCTGCACGAGCACGATCGCGAGCCCGGTGAAGGTCGCGTACACGCGTTCCTTGAGCGCTTCGGCCCGCTCCTCGACCGGCAGGTCGTCGCGACGACGGCGTCGGCGCGAGGTGCGATGCGTCGACGCGGGTGCGGGCTCCGGCTCCTCCATGCGCGTCACCGTACCAGTCGCTCGCCGCGGGCCGCGATGCGCACGGCACCCTCTGCGAGGATCGAGGCATGACCGACCAGCGCCTCCTCGTGACCGTGCCCGGCGAGACCCTGCGCCGGGCCCTCGCCGCGACCCCCGGCGGCGTGCCCGACGGGGTCGACGTGGTCCTCTGGGACCTCGCCGGCCCCCCGCCCGCCGAGGCGCACGGGCGTCGCATCGGCATCGTCGTCCCGCCCTACATGGGCGCCGCCGCACGCCTCGGCGCCCTGCGCGGCGTCGACGTCGGCCTCGTGCAGTCGCAGTCGATCGGGTACGACGACGTGGCCGATGCGCTGCCCCCGGGCCACCTGTTCGCCAACGCGGCCTCCGTGCACGAGACGTCCACGGCGGAGCTCGCGGTCGGCCTCGCGATCGCGGCGCAGCGCGGCATCCCCGACTTCGTGCGCGCCGCGACCGAGGGCCGGTGGGCGCCCGCACGCCACGCGAGCCTCGCCGACCGTCGCGTGCTGCTCGTCGGCTACGGCGGCGTGGGGAGGGCGATCGAGGCGCGCCTGGCGGGCTTCGAGGTCGAGCTGACCCGCGTCGCCGGCCACGCGCGTGACGACGAGCGCGGACGCATCCACGGCGCCGACGAACTGCCCGACCTGCTGCCCGCGGCGGAGGTCGTCATCGTCGTCGTGCCGCTCTCGGACGAGACGGCCGGGATGGTCGACGCCGGCTTCCTCGCCGCACTGCCGGACGGCGCGCTCGTCGTGAACGTCGCGCGCGGGGCCGTCGCCGACACGCGCGCGATCCTCGCGGAGGCGACGAGCGGCCGGCTCCGCTTCGCGCTGGACGTCACCGACCCCGAGCCGCTGCCCGACGGGCATCCGCTGTTCTCGCTGCCGAACGTGCTGGTGTCGCCGCACGTCGGCGGCGCGACGACGGCGATGATGCCGCGCATGGCGCGGCTGCTCCGCGACCAGGTCGAGCGGATGCTGCGCGGCGACGAGCCGCGCAACGTCGTGCTCCGCAGCTGACCGCCCGGGCCGATCCAGGACCCGCGACCCGAGAGGACTCCCCCATGCCGCAGTTCGACCACGCCTTCGACTGGGTCCGCCGGCGCGTCGCGGACGGCGTGCTGCCCACGGCGGTGCTCGGCGTCGGGACGGCCGACGGCGTCGTCGCGCTCGACGCGTTCGGCGCGGCATCCGTCGACGACCACTACCCGCTGTTCTCGATCACGAAGCCCATCGTCGGGCTCGCCGCACTGCGGCTCGTCGAGCAGGGCCGGCTGACGCCCGACACGCCGCTCGAGCGCGCGCTGCCCGGCTTCGGCGCCGGGCGCGACGACCTGGTCCGGCTCCGCCACCTCGCGAGCCACACGTCGGGCATCGTCGAGCCTCCCCTCGACGCGCCCGACCTCCGGGCGTCGCTGCTGGCGCCCGGCAGGGACTTCGCCGCGGGCACCGTCTCGCGGTACTCGACCATCGCCTTCGAGGGCATCGCGGCCCTCATCGAGGACGCGTCCGGCTCGCCGTGGGAGCGGGCCGTCGCGGACGTCGGAGACCGGGCGGACGCGCCGGGGTTCACCTTCGACGCCGACGCGTCCCGGCACGAGCCGGTCGACGCCGCCGCGCAGGGCCTGGACTACGCCCGGTTCGCCACGCTGCGGCACCCGGGCGCCGGGCTCCTCGGGCGTGCGGCCGACCTGCTCGCGCTCGGCGGCGCGCTGCTGCGCGACGACGGCGCGGTCGTCGCACCGGTGACGGCGGCGGCCATGCGACGTCCGCTCACGGCGGGCCTGCAGAAGCTCGAGCCGTATCCCGCCTCGCGCGGCCAGGACTGGGGGTTCACCTGGAACCTCCGGCACTCGTCGCCCGGCCTGCTCACGTCGGACACGTTCGGCCACGGCGGCTGGGCGGGCACCGAGTTCTGGATCACCCCGTCGCTCGGCGTCTGCTTCGTGCTCCTGACGAACATCGGCGGTGGGTTCGGGCGGCTCGGCGCCGACGGCGACGAGTTGCACAACGCGGTGGCCGCGGCGGCCTGAACCGCGGCGCGCCCGGGCCGTCGTCGCCGCGACGGCCCGCGCGCACGGTCAGGCCGAGGCCGCGTCGAGCCGGGCGAGCTCGTCGTCGCCGAGCTCGAGCGTCGCCGAGGCCAGGAGCGCCGGCAGCTGCTCGGGCGTGCGCGCGCTCGCGATCGGCGCGAGCACGGTCGGCTGCCGCCGCAGCCAGCCGAGCGACACCGATGCCACGTCGACCCCGTGCGCGGCCGCGACCTCGTCGAGCGCGGCGAGCACGCGGCGACCGCGGTCGTCGAGGTAGGCGGATGCCGCCCCGGCGCGCGGGCTCGCTCCGGCGCGGGTCGCGTCGGCGTCGTCGCGGTACGTGCCGGCGAGGAAGCCCTTCGCGAGCGAGAAGTACGGCAGCACCGCCAGGCCCTCGCGCTCCGCGCGCTCGCGCAGTCCGTGCTCGTATCCGCGCTCCACGAGGTTGTAGTGCGGCTGCAGGGCGACCGCGCGGTGGAAGCCGTTCGCCGCGGTGACGGCGAACCACTCGTCGATGCGCTCCGGCGTGTAGTTCGAGATGGCGATCGCCCGGACCTTCCCCGCGTCGACGAGGCCCGACAGTGCGCCGACGGTCTCCTCGAGCGGAACCGACGGGTCGTCGAAGTGCGCGTAGTAGAGGTCGATGCGGTCGGTGCCGAGGCGCTGCAGCGAGGCATCCGCCGCGGCACGGATGTTCGCGGCCGAGAGGCCTGGGAACGACGGGTGCGTGCTCACCTTCGTGGCGATGACGACGTCGTCGCGGTTGCCGCGCGCCGCCGTCCAGCGGCCGATGATCGCCTCGCTCTCGCCGCCCGTGTGCCCGGACACCCAGTGCGAGTAGCCGTCGGCGGTGTCGACGAGGTTCCCGCCCGCCTCGGCGAACGCGTCGAGCACCGCGAAGGACGTCGGCTCGTCGGCGGTCCAGCCGAAGACGTTCCCGCCCAGATTGAGGGGGAACACCTCGAGCTCGGTGTCGGCGATGCGGGTGCGGGGTGCGGCGGCGGTCTCGGTCATGCGGCTCCTCGGTTCGGCTTCGGACGCTCTCCGACCGACAACGCATCGCGCCGGACCGTATTCCGGACCGGTGCGGACCCCGGGGTCGGGGCACGCCCGCAACCGCGGTTCAGGGCCTCCACGCTGGTGCACCCGGCCCGACCGCGGGATGATTCGCACATGGAGGCCGTACTGGAGCTGGAGATCGGGCCGGGGCCCGATCCGGACTCCTACGTCGTCCACGTGCTCCGCTCGATCGGCGGCGGCGAGCCCAGCGAGACGTTCTCGCTCGACCTCGACGCCCTGGTCGACCGGCGCGACGACATCGAGTCGAGCGTGCTCGCGTCGGCGGTCGCCACGCGACGGGTGATGACCGACTCGGAGGCGGCCGTGCAGCAGGTCGGCCGCAAGCTCTTCGAGGCGGCGTTCACGGGCGAGGTCCGGACGGCGTACCGCACGAGCGTCGCGGTCGCGGCCGAGCGCGGCACGGGGGTGCAGATCGCGCTGCGGCTGCGGGCCCCCGGCCTCGCCGCGCTGCCGTGGGAGGCGCTCTTCGATCCGGCGGAGGGGGCGTACCTCTGCCGGAAGGACCCGCTCGTGCGGCACGTGCCGGCCTCGTTCTCGCCGCCCGCCCTCCGCATCGAGCCACCGCTGCGCGTACTGGCCATGGTGTCGTCGCCGCGCGGCCTGCCACCGCTCGACGCCGAACGCGAGCGCGACCTGCTCAACGCCGCGCTTCGCTCGCACATCGCCGAGGGACGCGTCGAGATCGAGTGGCTCACCGAGGTCACCTGGCCCGAGGTCCACGACCGGCTCCTCGACCGCGAGTGGCACGTGCTGCACTTCATCGGGCACGGCACCTACGACACCGAGACCGACGAGGGGGTGCTCGCCTTCGTCGACGACCACGGACGCGCCGACTACGTGCCCGCCTCGAGCCTCGCCGACCTGCTCGAGGAGGCCGAGCCGACTCCGAGGCTCGTGCTCCTGAACTCCTGCCGCTCCGGTGCGGGCGGCACCGCCGACCTGTTCTCCGGCACCGCGGCCGCCCTCGCGCACAGCGGCATCCACGCGGTCGCCGCGATGCAGTTCTCGATCAGCGACAGCGCGGCGATCCAGTTCTCGCGCGGCTTCTACTCGGCGCTCGCCCACGGTCGCGGCGTCGACGAGGCCGTGCGCAGCGGCCGCATCGGCATCCTCGGAACCGGCCGGGGCACGCTGGAGTGGGTGACGCCCGTGCTCTACCTGCGCGGCGACGACACGCGGCTCTTCGACATCCACCCACCGGAGCGGACGCAGCCGATCGCGGCGCCGCCTGCAGCCCGGCCGGAGCCCGAGCCGGAGCCCGAGCCGGAGCCCGAGCCCCAGCCGGAGTCGGAACCGGCGGCCGAAGCGGAGCCGGCACCGCCGGCCGAGCCGGAACCGACGACACCCGGTGCGGCGCTCGAGACGCCCGTCGTGCCCGCCCGGCCGCCGACGGTCCGCGAGACCCCGATGCCCCCGCCACCGCCGCCACCGCCGCCTCCGCTGCGGCAGCCGCCGACGACGCCGCCGCCGCGACCATCGCCGCCGCTGACGGACGGGCCGCCCTGGTGGACCGCCCCCACGCCCACGACGACCGGACGCACCGCCGGGACCCGCCCGCCCGGACCGCCCCGGACGACGGCGGCACGCCCGTCGCCCGGACCCCGGCCGAAGCGTCGCACGCCGCCCTGGATCCCCTGGGTCGTCGTCGCGATCCTCGTCGCCGCCGCCATCGCCATCGCAGCGCCGATCGTGTTCTCGGCGATCGACGGCGGCGCCACCGGCTCCGGCAGCACGACCGGCTCCGCGGCGAACACCGACGAGGGCACCGGAGGTGGTCCTGCGGACGGGGCCGCCTCCGCCGCGGCGCCCGACGAGGGCGCGCTCGCGGCGGGTCCGGCGGACGCCGAGGTGACGCTCGAGGACGGCGCCGGGTGGGTCACGACCGGCCTCGCGTGCACGGCGGGCGACACGTTCCACGTCGAGGCCGCGGGACGCATGCGCTGGGACGGCACCGACGCGTCCGGCGTCGGCCCGGAGGGGGCCGCGACCGGCGGGCCCCGCGTCGTGTCCGGCCTTCCGTTCGCGGCCGTCATCGGCGGGCTCGACACCGCCGATGAGCGGTTCGCGGTGACCGAGACCGCCGCCTACCGCTGCCCCAACGCCGGGACGCTCTGGCTCCGCGTCAACGACGACGCCCCCGCCGACAACCGCGGCGCATTCACCGCCGACGTCTGGTTCCACCCGGCGACGTGAGCCGCGGCCGAGGGGCGGCGGGCCTACGATCGAGGGGTATCCCGACGGAAGGTCCCCATGCCCGCATCGGCAGAACCCCGTGTCGCCCTGTACTTCGACTTCGACAACATCGTCATCTCGCGGTACGACCAGCTCCACGGCGACGGCGCATACCGCAAGGACACCAGCCGGACGAAGAGCGTCTCCCCCGGCACGCAGGCCGGCCGGCGCCTCCAGGAGGCGACGGTCGACGTCGACGCCGTGCTCGACTTCGCCGCGACGTACGGCACGATCGCGATCGCCCGCGCCTACGCCGACTGGTCCACCCCCGTGAACGCGAGCTACCGCACGCAGCTCATCGACCGCGCGGTCGACCTCGTGCAGCTGTTCCCCCTCTCGGCGACGAAGAACGGCGCCGACATCCGCCTCTCGGTCGACGCCATCGAGGACCTCTTCCTCATCGAGAACCTCTCGCACCTCGTGATCGTCGCAGGCGACTCCGACTACGTCGCACTCGCGCAGAAGGCCAAGAAGCTCGGCCGCTACGTCGTCGGCATCGGCGTCGCGGGCGGCACGAGCCGCGCGCTCACGGCGGCGTGCGACGAGTACGCGGACTACGACGCGCTGCTGGCGACGGATGCCGCGGTGCGCGACGACGAGGCCGAGGGCGCGTCGAACGGCGAGGCGGCGGGCGCCGAGACCCCGGCGAGGTCCGCGCGGGCAGGCGGGGGCGCGGGCTCCGGCTCCGCGAAGTCCGAGCCGAAGTCCGAGCCGAAGAAGCCCGCCAAGTCGGGCGGCAAGGCGACCGAGTCCGCCCCGTCCGACGCCAAGCCGGCCGACGAGGCGCAGCCCGGACCCCGCAACCCCGGCCGGCTGCTGCTCAAGGCGCTCGAGCTCATGCGCGCGAAGAGCGACGAGGAATGGCAGATGTCCGGGTCGGTGAAGAACCAGATGCTGCGGATGGATCCGAGCTTCCAGGAGCGCAAGCTCGGCTTCGCGTCGTTCACCGACTTCCTGAAGTCGCGGGGCGGCGTCGTCGAGCTCGACGAGGACTCCGGCCAGAACCGAGTCCGGATCCGCCCGAAGAAGGGCTGACCCTCCCCTTCCCGCGGCCGTTCTGGGATGATTCGGGGAACGGCCCGTTCGCGGTGCGTGCCGGTCCGAGGCCGTTCGGGAGCCCGGATGGACGCGGTGCTGGAACTGGAGATCGGGCCGACCCCCGAGGCCGGCACCTACCTGGTCCGCGTGCTCCGCTCCGAGGGTGGCGGGGAGCCGTCCGCCTCGGTGCGGCTCGACGTCGACGCGCTGACCGCCCGGCGTCCGCTGCTCGAGGCCAGCGTGCTGTCGTCGGCGGTCCCGTCGCGGCGGGTGCTGCCCGCGACCGAGGCCGCACTGCGCGACGTGGGACGCACCCTGTTCGAGGCGACGTTCCAGGGCGAGGTCGGCGCCGCGTACCGGGCCAGCGCCGCCGTCGCGGCCGAGCGGGAGGGGCGTCTGCAGCTCGTGCTCCGACTGACCTCCGCCGAGCTGGCCGCGCTGCCGTGGGAGACGCTGTTCGACCCGACGGACGGCACGTACCTGTGCCGGCGCGAGCCGCTGGTGCGCCACGTCCCGTCGCCGCACTCGACCGCGCCGCTCGCGATCGAGCGCCCGCTCCGCATCCTCGCCCTGGTCGCGTCGCCGAGAGGCCTGCCGCAGCTCGACGTCGAGGCCGAGCGCGAGCGGCTGGAGGACGCGCTGCGGCCCCAGGTCGATGCGGGTCTCGTCGAGCTGGCCTGGCTGGAGGAGGCGTCGTGGGCGAACGTGCACGCCCGGCTGCTCGAGGGCGGATGGCACGTGCTCCACTTCATCGGCCACGGCGACTACGACGAGGCCGCCGACGAGGGCGTGCTCGCGTTCGTCGACCCGGACGGACGCGCCGACCTCGTGCCCGCGCACGCCCTGGCCGACCTCCTCGACGAGGCGGAACCGACGCCGCCGCTCGTCGTGCTGAACTCGTGCGACTCCGGTGCCGCGAGCCCGTCCGACCTGTTCTCGGGCACGGCCGCGGCGCTGGCGCACAGCGGCATCCGCTCGGTCGTCGCGATGCAGTACTCGATCAGCGACGGAGCGGCGCTCGCCTTCGCGCGCGGGTTCTACACGGCGCTCGCACAGGGCCGGCCGGTCGACGACGCGGTCCGGAGCGGGCGCATCGGCATCCTGGGGACCGGTCGCGGCACGCTGGAGTGGGTGACCCCGATCCTGTACGTGCGGGGCGACGAGACGCGGCTCTTCGCGAGTCCGGCCGCCGGTGCGGCGGGCGGCGGCGCGCCCCCGGCCGCCCCGCCGGGTTCTTCTGTCAGCGGGTCCCCGCCCGCGTCCGGGCGGACCCGTGCCGTGCCCCGTTGGCTGCCGTGGGCGGGCGTCGCCGCCGCGGCCGTCGCGATCGTCGTCGCCGTGCTCGTCGCCGTCCGACCGTGGGAGACGGCGGACGGCGGCTCCGACGGATCGGGCGGCTCGGACGCCGTGGAGGGCATCGGCGGGACGTCGCGGATGGTGGTGCAGGTGGACGCGGACGCGACCTCCACGTGGACCGAGGCGTGGTGCGAGGAGGGGAGCCGGCTCGACATCACCGCGACCGGCGAGGCGCAGCCGGGCGCAGGCGGCGCCCCGTTCGGTCCGGATGGGATGGCGGAGGGCGTTCAGCCGGAGGACCGGATCATCGCCGACGTCCCCACCGGTGCGCTCATCGGCTCGCTCGAGGACACGGACGACCCGCTCTTCCCGATCGGATCGAACGCGCACTACGTGTGCCCGGTGAGCGGAACGCTGGTGCTCGGCCTGAACGACACGACGATCGCGGACAACACCGGTGCGTTCGAGGTCACGGTCACGGTCGTGCCCGCGCAGTGACGTGACGACGAACACCGGAGACGGAGGAGACGACGGATGCGACGACTGGCGATCTACACGACGGCCGACGGCGACGAGGTGGCCGTGGAGGTGGCCGACGACGCGATCGCGCCCGGCGTCACGACGCGTGGCGGGGGCGCCGGCGGGCTCGTCGAGCGCACGCAGCAGAACCTCGACGACGTGCTCGCGCACGCCCGGCCGGCGGTCCGCTCGCTCCTGCGGCAGCTCCGCGAGCACGACGACGCGCCCGACGAGCTCGAGGTCGAGTTCGGCATCCAGGTCAGCCTCGAGGTGGGCGCGTTCATCGCGAGCGCCGACTCGTCGGCGAACTTCCGCGTGACGATGCGGTGGCGGCAGCCCGGCCCGGGCGGCGGCGCCTGACCGGGTCCGCGCTCAGCGCGGGGCGCCCGACCGGTCGCCCGCGCCGGCGTAGATGATGATGCCGGTGATCGGGATCAGGAAGAAGAACAGCCACGACCAGGTGAAGCCGCCCGGCACGAGGAAGCCGAACCCGAAGAAGAGCAGGAGCGCCACGAACGGCGAGAGCCCCATGATGATCTCGCCGGCGCGCCCGCCGAGCGCGCGCGAACGCCGCGGGCCCGGCTCCGCATCCTGCGGCAGCGGCGCCCACGTGGGCGTCGGCTCGGGCAGCCTCGAGGGCTCCGGCCGTGCGCGGACCGGCTCCATCGCCGGCAGGTCGGCGAACAGGGGCGCGAGGTCGCCTCGCGTGCTCGCAGCCCGCGCCGCCGCCGATCGCTCGTCGAGTTCGGTCGGGCTCATGCGACCCTCGGCCTGCGCGGCCGCGAGTCGCGACACGGCCTCCTCGCGTTCGGCGTCGCTCAGGCGCTCCTGGGGGCGATCGGGGTCGGCGTATCCGCTCATGCGGGCATGATGCCCCGGCATCGGCGCGCGTCGCTAGTGACGAAAGACCCCGATGTGTGGTCTGACCACATCTGCTACCCTGTGGTCAGACCACACATCGGCGGTGAGGGAGACGACATGGGCGGCGACACGGCATCCGCGCGCTCCATCGAGCCGCGCGCCTGGCAGGCCGTGCTCGAGCACGTCGAAGGCCGGCTCCTCGACGGCGAGCTCGCCCCGGGCGATCGGCTGCCCGGCGAGCGGCAGCTCGCCGCCGACCTCGGTGTCGGCCGATCGAGCGTCCGCGAGGCCCTCCGCGTGCTCGAGGTGCTCGGCCTCATCCGGACGCACACCGGGTCCGGGCCGACGGCGGGCGCCATCATCATCGCCACGCCCGGCGGCGGCATGAGCGCCCTCATGCGGTTGCAGGTCGCCGCGAGCGGGTTCCCGGTCGCCGACATCGTCGCGACACGACTCCTGCTCGAGACCCACGTCGCGGCCGACCTCGCCGCGGCACCCGACCCCGACCTCGCCCCGGCGGCACGACTGCTCGACGCGATGGACGCGCCCGGCCTCGACCCCGCCGAGTTCCTCGCGCTCGACGCCACCTTCCACCTCGCCCTCGCCGAGGCATCCGGCAACCAGGTGGTCACCGCGACGATGGCCGGCCTCCGCAGCGGCATCGAGGGCTACGCCCTCGCCGGGCAGGCGCGCATCGCCGACTGGACGACGACGGCCGCGCGGCTGCGCGCCGAGCACCGCGGCGTGCTCGACGCGATCCGCGCCGGCGACGCCGACGCCGCGCGCACCCGCCTCCACGACCACATCTCCGGCTACTACGCCGAGATCTCCCCCGACGCCGGCGCCCCGGAGGCGCCCGCCCACCCGTAGGAAAGAGAGGACGAGCATGGTCCAGCGCCAGTTCCCCAAGCCCCGCGAGCTCGCCGAGCTCATGAAGTTCAAGACGCCGACGCTGAACCCGACCGACCGGCGCCTCGAGCAGGCGCTCACGATCGGCGACCTGCGCGCCATCGCGAAGCGCCGCACACCCAAGGCGCCGTTCGACTACACCGAGGGCTCGGCGGAGGCCGAGATCTCGCTCGCCCGCGCCCGCCAGGCGTTCCTCGACATCGAGTTCCACCCGTCGATCCTGCGCAACGTGCCCGAGGTCGACACCAGCCGCGAGGTGCTCGGCGGGCCGAGCGCCCTGCCGTTCGGCATCGCGCCGACGGGCTTCACGCGCATGATGCAGACCGAGGGCGAGGAGGCCGGCGCCGGTGCGGCCGGCGCCGCCGGCATCCCGTTCACGCTCTCGACGCTCGGCACGACGTCCATCGAGGGCGTGAAGGCGGCCAACCCGAACGGCCGCAACTGGTTCCAGCTCTACGTCATGAAGCAGCGCGAGATCTCGTACGGTCTCGCCGAGCGCGCGGCGGCCGCCGGCTTCGACACGCTGTTCTTCACCGTCGACACGCCCGTCGCAGGAGCCCGCCTCCGCGACAAGCGCAACGGCTTCTCGATCCCGCCGCAGCTCACGCTGGGCACGATCGTCAACGCCATCCCCCGCCCCGCGTGGTGGATCAACTTCCTCACCACGCCGAAGCTCGAGTTCGCCTCGCTCTCGTCCACTGGCGGCACCGTCGGCGAACTGCTCGACTCGGCGATGGACCCCACGATCTCGTTCGCCGACCTCGAGGAGATCCGCCGGATCTGGCCCGGGAAGATCGTCGTGAAGGGCGTCCAGACGGTCGAGGACGCGAAGCTGCTCGCCGACGCCGGCGTCGACGGCGTCGTGCTCTCCAACCACGGCGGGCGGCAGCTCGACCGCGCACCGGTGCCGTTCCTCCTGCTGCCCCACGTGGTCCGCGAGGTCGGGAACGACCTCGAGGTGCACGTCGACACCGGCATCATGTCGGGCGCCGACATCGTCGCCTCGATCGCGCTCGGCGCCCGGTTCACGCTCGTCGGCCGCGCCTACCTCTACGGCCTCATGGCCGGCGGCCGACGCGGCGTCGACCGGACCATCGAGATCCTGCGCAGCGAGATCGTCCGCACGATGAAGCTGCTCGAGGTCGCCACGCTCGACGAGCTGACCCCGAAGCACGTCACGCAGCTCACGCGCCTCGTCCCGGTCGCCGCCCCGGCGGCGGCGGCCGGCGAGCAGGCGGCGGATCGGATGCCGACTAGGGTCTGAGCCATGTCCTCGCACCTGGAGCCCCGCAGTCGCCGCGTCCTCCTCGGGTCGTACACGCCGGACGGACCGGCGCCGTCGGTGCTCCTCGCGGAGCGCTCGGCCGACGGCGCGTGGCGGATCGTGACATCGGCGACGGCGTCGAACCCGTCGTTCGTCGCGCGATCGGGCGACCTGGTGTTCGCGGTCCTCGAGAACGCGTCCGGATCGGTGGCGAGCTTCCGCCTCGACGGCGACGACCTCGCCCCGATCGACGTGGTCGAGCACGGCGAGGCCGACCCGTGCCACGTCGTCGCGGCGACGCACCTCGGCGTCGTGCTCGTCGCGAACTACACGTCGGGGTCCATCACCGCCGTGCCGGTCGACGACGCCGGCCGACTCGGCGCGCCGGCCACCCTCCCCCTGCCCGCCGGAGGCGGACCGGTCGCCGACCGCCAGGCCGGGCCGCACGCGCACGAGATCGTGGCGACCCCGTGGGGCACCCACGTGGTGAGCAACCTCGGCGGCGACGCGATCCACGAGTTCGCCGTCGAGCACGGGACCGACGGCGCACCGGTCCTCCGCATCGTGCGGACCCTCGACGTCCCCGCGGGGACCGGCCCCCGCCACATGGTCGTGCGCGGCGGCCTGCTGCACGTGGTCGGGGAGCTCGACGGCGACCTGCACACGTTCGAGGTCGACGCGACGTCGTTCCGGCCGGCGAGCGCGACGCCCACCGTGGCCCGCGCGGCGGCGGGGCCCGACGACGTCGTGCAGCCCTCCCACCTCGACCACGCGCCGTCCGGCCGGCTGCTCACCGCGCTCGTGCGCGGCCGCGACACGGTGAGCGTCTTCGACGCGACGGATGCCGCGCGCCCGCGGCTCGCGTCCGAGCACGCCGTCGGCGCCGCCTGGCCCCGCCACCACGCGCACCTCGACGACCGGACCGTGGTCGTCGCGGCCCAGCTCGGCGACGCGCTCGTCGAGGTCGACCTGGTCACGGGCGCGGCGACGCGGGTGCTGGAGCTGCGCGCCCCCACCTGCGTCCTCCCGCTCTGACCCGACGCTGACCGGCGCGGTCACCAGCTCGTGACGAGCAGGTGCTGCACCACGAGCGCGAACGCGAGCTGGCCGGCGAAGCCCCAGCGCCGCCACCGATCGGTCAGCAGCGCCGTGCCGACCAGCAGCCAGGGCACGAACGGCAGCCAGATCCGCTCGACCTCGGCCTTGCTCATCTGGGAGAGGTCGGCGGCGACGATCGTCGCCGCCGCGGCGAGCGCGAGCACGATGACGACGCGCTCGGGCCGTGGCTCGGAGCGCCACGCGGTCGCGCGGGCACCCGCCGTCGCGACTGCGGCGCCCGCCATCGGGCCGGCGCTGATCGACAGCGCAGCGAGGTTGCCCCACACCCAGTAGGTGAACTGCCGGCGGCTCGCGACGCCGTCCCAGTAGCGCTCGACGAGCACCGGGAACGCCTCCCACCACGCGAACCCGAACGCGGCGAAGGCGAGCACCACCGCGAGGGCGGCGACCGCCGCGATCGGCAGCGGCCGCCAGTCGCGCCCCAGCACGAGGACGGCGAGGGCGAGGATGCCGAGGATCGGCAGGCCGTACGAGAGCATCACGCAGTACCCCAGCAGGAGCCCGGCGAGCACGCTCCAGGCGACCTTCGGCCACGCGGGACGGGCGGTCGCCGCGACACCGAGCGCGCACAGTCCCCACGCGGCGACGGCCGCGAACATGCCGTCCGCCGACACCGCGATCCAGATCGCGGCCGGCCCCATCGCGAGGAAGGGCGCCGCGCGCCGCGCCGCATCCTCCGCACCGAGGCGGCGCAGCAGCACGAGCACCGCGATCGGCGCGGTGGCCCCGATGAGCAGCACGACGACGCCCGCCGCCAGCCCACCGCCGAGGCCCAGGCGCACGAGCACCACGAAGAAGGCCAGCGCGCCCGCCGGGTGGCCGGCGATGTGGACGGGCCAGTTGTCGACGGAGTCGAGCGGGATGTGCGCGACGTAGTCGCGCAGCGTCGCCCCGAAGTCGGTCACCTCGCGTGCCGTGCCGAGGTACTCGTACCTGTGCTCGAGCACCTGTCCGATGCCGTCCCAGCCGTCGACGGTCGCGAGGCTCACCATCCACGCGACGCCCGCCGCGTAGGCGACGACGAGGAGCAGCCCCCAGCGGAGCCGACGGGCGAGCCCGACGCCCCAGACCCCGGCGAGCACGGCGAGCAGCACGGCCGGCACGGTGCCCGGCCCGAGCCGCGGCATCCACTCGGCGTGCAGCGGCGGGAACGAGCGGATGTGCACGCTCTGGCCCAGCAGCGGCGGGACGATCATCGCGAGCGCGATGAGCGCGAGCGCGATGCCGAGACCGATCCAGGGCGCCGCGACGACGAGCACACGGCGCCCGCGCCACGCCCGCGCGCCCTCCGCTTCCACCTGCACCCTCCGAGACTACGAACCCGGCCCCGACCCCGGCAGGGGTGGACTTCTTACGGAACGGCGACGGTGCGCCCGCGTGGAGGGCGTCGGGGTGGGTGCGGCCTGCGGGCCATGTCCGCGAACCGTAAGCTCCGTCCCTCGCGCGCGGAGCCCGTCGGTGCTCGACTGGAGTCATGGCCGGCTTCACCGAACGCGCCTCGGCCCGGATCGCCGAACGGCTCGAGCCCCTCATGGGCGGCGCCCGCGACGCGGCATCCGATCCGCCGGTGAAGTCCGCCCGCACGACCGTCGTCATCGGACGGCTGCTCGGCATCGCCTTCCTCACCTGCTTCGCCACGGGCCTCTACAGCCACCTGCTGCAGGATCCGCTGCCGTGGCTGCCGATGCCGGCACGGCCCGTCGAGCTCTACCGGGTCACGCAGGGGCTGCACGTCATCTCGGGGACGGCCGCGGTGCCGCTGCTGCTCGCGAAGCTGTGGACCGTCTACCCGCGGCTGTTCGAGTGGCCGCCGGTCCGCTCGGTCGCGCACGCGCTCGAGCGCGCGTCGATCGCGGTCCTCGTCGGCGTCTCGCTCGTCGAGGTGACGATCGGGCTGCTCAACCTCGTGCAGTGGTACGTCTTCCCGTTCTCGTTCCGGACGACGCACTTCGCCCTCGCCTGGGTGCTCATCGGCGCCCTCGCCGTCCACCTCGGGGTGAAGCTGCCGGTCATCGTCCGCGTGTGGCGGCGACGGCCGGACGATCCGCCGGATGCCGCGGGCCGCACGCTCACGCGGCGCGGCTTCGTCGGCGCGGTCGGCGCCGCGGCGGCCTCGGCGGTGCTGCTCACGGCCGGCCAGACGGTGCCGGCGCTCGCGCCGTTCAACGCGCTCGCACCGCGCCGCATGGGCGTCGGGCCGCAGGGCCTGCCGATCAACCGGACCGCCGCGCAGGCGGGCGTCACCGACACCGCGGTCGCACCCGACTGGGTGCTCACGGTCGCGACCCCGTCCGGGTCGCGCGACTTCACGCTCGACGACCTGCACGCGCTGCCGCAGGCCGAGGCAGTGCTGCCGATCGCGTGCGTCGAGGGATGGAGCCAGTCGGCGACCTGGCGGGGCGTGCGCATGGTCGACCTGCTCGCCGCGGCGGGCGCCGCCGGGCCCACCGCGCCGCTGCGCATCGAGAGCCTGCAGGAGCGCGGCGCCTTCGCGCGCACCGAGATGCCGCCGCAGTACGCGACCGACCCGCTCACGCTGGTCGCGCTGGAGCTGAACGGCGGCACGCTGCACGTCGACCACGGGTACCCCGCGCGCGTGATCGCCCCGGGGCGTCCAGGGGTCATGCAGACGAAGTGGCTGCGACGGATCGAGGTGACGGCGTGAGGGTCGCACGCGGGCTGCTCATCGCCGCCGGGCTCGGGCTGCTCGGCTACGGCGCGTTCCTCGTGCTCACCGAGATCGCGCCGTCGCGCTGGCTCGGCATCGTCGTCTGGGTGGGCGCGGCCATCCTGCTGCACGACGGCGTCCTCGCACCGATCGTGGTGGCCGTCGGGCTCGGAGCCGAGCGCGTGCGCGACCGCTTCGGCCGACGCGGCGTCGCCGTCGCCCAGGGCGCGCTCCTCGTCGGCGCGATCCTCACCGCGATCACGGTGCCGGCGCTCGTGGCCTCGACCCTCGGCAACCCGAACCCGACGATCCTCGTCGGCTCCTACGGCCTCGCGCTCGCGATCGTGTGGACCGTCGTGCTCTGGGTGGCCGCGCTCGCGCTGCGTACGTCGCGCACCCTCGTGCGCCGCGCGGAGCGCGCCACGCGGACGAAGTGACGGCCCGAGGCGTCCCAGTGCTCGGCGACGGCGAGGCCCGCGTCCGCCGCGACGGTGCGGATCGCCGACCACCCGACGCGGGCCCACGGGAACGGCGAGCTCTCGCAGCCCTCGTCGTCGACGACGATGCACTCGCCCACGATCGCGAGCTCCGGATCGGGGTCGGCCTCGATGACGACCGAGCCCCGCTCGTGGGCGAGCTCGGCGCACCGGCGCAGCAGCGCCGACGGGTCGCCGCCGATGCCGATGTTCCCGTCCATGAGCAGCACGGTCTGCCACCGGCCCTCGAGCGGCAGCCGGTCGAACACCGAGCGGTGCAGCGCGAGGCCGCCGGCGAGGCGCGCCCTGGCGACGGCGTGCGGCGCGACGTCGATCCCGAGCGCGGGCAGCGACCGGGAGGCGGCGGCGTGCAGCATCCGTCCCGGCCCGCAGCCCACGTCCAGCACGGGTCCGGCGACGCGGTCGAGCACGTCGAGGTCGGCGTCGCCGGCCGGGCGCACCCAGCTGCCCGCGTCGAGCCGGTGGGCGACGCCGTCGGCGCCGCGGAGCGTGAGCCCGGGCATGAGGTCCTGGCCGGCGAGCAGCCGCAGGTACGGCTCCCCGTTGCCGGCGCCGAACGCCGGGTGCGGCGGAACCCTGGTCGACGGGCCGGCCGGAGGCGCCGGCCGGAACGGGGGCGCGCTCACGGTGCGCCTCCCCCGGTGAGCTCGCGGTGCAGCCGCGCGAAGCGTCCGCCGGGCGCGCTGCGGGCGACGGATGCCGCCGAGTCCGCCGTGTCGACGTCGGTGAGTTCGCCGAGCAGGCCCACCGTGCGGCCGGACTCCCGGAGTCGCTCGAGCTGCCGCCGTCCGGTGTCGTCGCGCGACATCGGCACGCCCCGGATCACGTCGCCGTCGGGCTCGCGCATGGCGAGCGCCCAGAACCCTCCGTCGGTGGCCGGACCCAGCCATGCGTCGACCTCGGCGTCCGGATCGAGCGCCGCGGCGACGTGCCCGGCTGCGAGCTGCGGCGTGTCCATGCCCACGAGCAGCGTCGGCGCATCGAGCACGTCGAACAGGTGCCCCAGCCGGTCGTCGAGCTCGCCCGCCGACTGCGGGAGCACCTCGAACCCGGCCGCCGCGTCGGGCACGACGTCGCCGTCGAAGTAGAGCACCCGACGGCGCACCGGCAGCGCGGCGACGGCGTCGAGCGTGTCGAGGAGGGCGGCCTCGGCGAGCGCGGCGGCCTGCTCGGGCGTGAACGGGGGCGTGAGCCGGGTCTTCACGCGCCCGGGCCGGCACTCCTTGGCGACGACCGCGACGACCGTCTCGAGGTCGGCCGGGTCGGCGCCGGCGGCGCGGGCGGTCACGGATGCACCTCCGTGAAGATGCGCGACATGTCCGCGATCGCCGTGAGCGTGCCGCGCACGGTCCCGGTGACCTTGGACCGGCCCTCGCGCGGCATGTAGGCGACGTCGAGCTCGCGGATGCGCCATCCGTCGGCCGCCGCGCGGAGCACCATCTCGAGCGGGAAGCCGCTGCGCCGGTCGCGGATGCCGAGGGCCTGCAGCCGGCGGGTCTCGGCGACGCGAAGCGGCCCGAGGTCGTGCAGCCTCGTTCCGGTCCGGCGCGACATGCGCGCCGCGAGCACGCGGTTGGCGAGTCGCGCGTGCACCGGCCATGCGGAGCCGCTCGTCGGCCGGCGCCGGCCGAGCACGAGGTCGGCCTCGCCGCGTTCGACGAGGCGGAGCAGTCGCGGCAGCTCGGCCGGGTCGAGCGAGGCGTCGGCGTCGCAGAAGGCCACGTACGGCGCGGTCGCCGCCTCGAGGCCGGCGTTCGCGGCCGCGCCGAACCCGCGTCGCGGCTCGGCGACGACGGTCGCGCCGTGCGCCCGGGCGACCTCCGCGGAGCGGTCGGTGGACCCGTTGTCGACGACGATCGCCCGCACGCCCGCGGGCAGGCGCCCCAGCACCCACGGCAGGGCGAGCTCCTCGTCGAGGCACGGCAGCACGAGGTCGACCTCGGGCTCGTCGGCGGCGCGGCGTCCGCCCGCGGCGCTCATCGTTCCGCCTCCGCGGGCTCGGCCGAGGCGAACTCGGCGAGCCCGTCCGCGAGCGCGACGTTCGGAGCCCAGCCGAGCTCGCGGCGGGCCCTGGCGGACGACGCGGTGATGTGCCGCACGTCGCCGAGCCGGTACTCCCCCGTGACCAGCGGCGACGGCCCGCCCATGGCGCGGGCGAGGCCGTCGGCCAGCCCTCCGACCGTCGTCACGACGCCGGAGCCCACGTTGTACGCGCGGGCCGCGCCGGGCGGCAGGTCGGTGAGGTGGTCGCCGGCCGCGAGGTTCGCGGACGCGACGTCCGACACGTGCACGAAGTCGCGGCGCTGCGCGCCGTCCTCGAAGACCCGCGGCGGCTCGCCGCGGGCGAGGGCCGACCGGAAGATCGCCGCGACACCGGCGTACGGGGTGTCGCGTGGCATCCGGGGTCCGTAGACGTTGTGGTAGCGCAGCAGCGCCGCGCGCCCGCCCGTCGCCCGCGCCCACGACGTCGCGAGGTGCTCCTGCGCGAGCTTGGTGAGCGCGTAGACGTTGCGCGGGTCGACGGCGTCGTCCTCGTCGACGAGGTCGGGGGCGAGCGGCTCGCCCGTCTCCGGATCGCGCGGCTCGAAGCGCCCCGCGTCGAGGTCGGCGGACGTGCGCGCGGCAGGCCGGCGACGGCGTCCGGCTCGGTCCCGGTAGGCGCCCTCGCCGTAGACGACCATCGAGGACGCGAGCACCAGCCGGCCGACGCCCGCACGCGACATCGCCGCAACGAGCTCGGCCGTGCCGAGCACGTTCGACGCGGCGTAGTCCGGCGCGTCCTGCAGGTCGACCCCGAGGCCGACCTTCGCCGCCTGGTGCGAGACGACCGACACGCCGTCGAGCGCGCGGTCGAGGACCGCGGGATCGCGCACGTCGCCGTGCACGAGTTCCACTCCATCCGGAAGCGGCGCGGGCGCCCCGTGCACGTCGGGCCGAAGCGAGTCGAGCACGCGCACCGCCCCGCCGCGGTCGAGCGCGATCCGAACCACCTCGCCGCCGATGAAGCCGGCACCGCCGGTCACGAGCAGCGTCATCGCACCACCGGGAGGGCCAGGACGTGCGCGATCGCGTCGCCGTCGATGAGCGGACGCGGTTCGTAGTCGTCGGGGATCGCCGAGACGATGCGCTCGAGCGACGCGAGCACGCGCGGGCGCGCCTCCGCGAGCCGGCGGAAGACCAGCTCGGCCGTCACCGCGTCCGGGTCGTCCTCGACGTGCCCGGTGTCGGTGTCCGTCACCAAGCACAGCGTGACGGTGCCCATGCCGAGCTCGGCGGCGAGGGCGACCTCGGGGCAGAGCGTCATGTTCACGAGGTCGGCGCCCGATCCGCGGAGCACGGCCGCCTCGGCGCGCGTGGAGAACCTCGGCCCCTGGATCACGGCGACGGTCGCCCGCGGTGCGGCATCCGGGATCGCCTCGGTCGCGAGGCGCCGCAGCTCCGGGCAGAACGGCTCGGCGAACGGCAGGTGCCGCACGAGGTCCGCGTCGTAGTACGTGTCGGCGCGGGCCCACGTCCGGTCGAGCAGCTGGTCGGGGATCGCCCACGACTGCGTCGGCAGCTCGGCCCGCAGCGAGCCGACCGCGGCCGTCGAGACGACGGCGCGCACCCCCAGGTCGGCGAGCGCCCACAGGTTCGCGCGCGCGTTGATGCGGTGCGGCGGGATCGTGTGGCCGGCGCCGTGCCGGGCCAGGAACGCGACCGCCCGCCCGCCGAGCTCCCCCGTCGTCACGGCCGCCGGCCCGTACGGCGTCGACCGCTCCTGCGACTCGCCGTCGACCAGCGTCGCCAGCCCGGTGCCGCCGATGACCCCCACCATCTCCATGGCTCAACCCTGCCCGTCTGCCCGTCGCCGTCGGCGAGGAGGTTCCTTACGATCCGGTGACGCGGGGGCGACGTCCCGGTGACGCGATCGGGCGGCCGTCAGCCGCCGTCGTCGATGAGCTCCAGGAGCCGCTTCGCCGCGTCCCGGATCTCGTCGTGGTCGTACTGGCCGGCGCGGCTCTCGAGGGCGATCACCGCGCCGCGGTGCACCGTCGAGAAGTCGCCGTAGGGGAACGAGTAGGCCGCCTTCGTCTCCGGGTCGGCGTCATCGTCGATGCCGAGGTGCCAGTGCCGGTACTCGGTCCAGCCCGCGCGGTCGATGAACGCGTTCTCGTCGTCGGCGCTCGGCGCGTGCTCGCTCCAGTCGTCGCGCTCGTCGCGCACGACCTTCCCGTCCCGCACCAGCGCCCTGGCCTGTCGCAGGGCCGGGTCGTTGAGCCGGATCGCCATGTCAGTTCCTCCGCTCCATGCGGCGCAGCCGCTCCTTCGCGGTCTTCCGCGCGCGCTCCTGGTCGGTCGGCGTCGTGATCGTCGTGAAGATCGTGCGGACACCGCTCAGGATCGCCATCTTCGAGGGCTGCTCGACCTGGGTGCGCTGCCGCTCGATCGCCTTCGCGGAGCTTCCCCGGCGCGACGAGCCGGCCGACGACGCCCGGCCGCCGGCGCTGCCGTAGCGGACGGCGACGCGCTCGAGGCGCGACGACGAGCGCTTGGCCGCGCGGCGGACGGCGAACGGCATCCGGTCGGCGTCGCGCTTGAGGATGACGATGCGGCGCCGCTCCGCGGTCGCCGCCCGCCCGAGCTTGGACCTGGCCGGCTCCGGCAGCGACGAGGCGAGCTTGCGCGCCTGCTTCTGCGCCCGCTCGGCCTGCTTCACCGCCTTCGATGCGGCGCGTCGGGCCTCGCGGTCCGTCCCGGACTTCGGCATGCGTCCCCCTCGCGTGTCGACCCGGCGGTCGCGGGCCCGACCGCCTTCCGCGAGCGTACGCCGGGCGGAACCCCGCCCCAACCCCTTGACCTTCCGCGGCCGGCACGCAACGCACGGACCGGCGCGGCGAGGGGCGCGGGTCGGCCGATCGCGGCGCCTAGGATCATGGACATGGCACGTCGGGGCTCGTACGCGAAGGGCGTCGCGAAGCGCGAGGAGATCCTCACCGCCGCGCTCGAGGTGATCGCCCGCCACGGCTACGGACGTGCCTCGGTGCGCGAACTGGCCGAGGCCGTGGGGCTCAGTCAGGCCGGGCTGCTGCACTACTTCAGCTCGAAGGAGGAGCTCTTCGCCGAGGTGCTCCGCAAGCGCGACGACGTCGACCGCGCAAGGTTCGAGCGCGACGCCGACGAGGTCTCCATGGTCGAGGGGTTCCGGCGCACCATCGAGCGCAACGCCGACGTGCCCGGACTCGTCCAGCTCTACACGCGGTTGTCCGCGGAGGCGACGGACCCGGCCCATCCCGCGCATGCGTTCTTCGCGGAGCGCACCCGCACCTTCCGCGGACTCGTCGCCGGCGAGATCCGCCGCTCCCAGGCCGACGGCGGTGCACGTGCCGACCTCGATCCGGACCGCGCCGCGATGCTCCTGCTCGCCGCCGCGGACGGGCTCCAGACCCAGTGGCTCATGGACCCCACCGTCGACATGGCGGAGCACATCGGCCTGCTGCTGCAGCTCATGGCACCGGACGGCGCGGACGACGCGGCCGCATCCCCCAGCGACGACTGACCCGAGGAGGACCCGTGGCCGAGCCCGCACGCACCGTCGACGTCGACACGCGAGCCGGGACGGTGCGCGGAACGTGGCGAGGCGAGCCGGGCACGCCCGACGGCTCCGCCGCCTTCCTCGGCATCCCCTTCGCGGAGGCGCCGGTCGGCGAGCTCCGCTTCGCGGCGCCCGTGCCCGTGGCCGCCTGGGACGGGGTGCGCGATGCGACGTCGCACGGCCCGACCCCGCAACGCGGGGACCCCGGCGCGACCCTCATCCCCGAGCCGTCGGTGCCGGGCGACGCGACGCTCAACGTCGACGTGTTCACGCCCTCGCCGATGCCGGTCGCGCCGGGCACCGGCCGGCCGGTGCTCGTCTGGTTCCACGGCGGCGGATACGTGGCGGGCTCCCCGGCGAGCGCGTGGTACGACGGCCGCGCGTTCAACCGCGACGGCGTGGTGACCGTCAACGTGTCGTACCGGCTCGGCGTGGACGGGTTCGCGTGGATCGACGGGGCGCCGCCGAACCGCGGCGTGCTCGACTGGCTGCTCGCACTCGAATGGGTGCGCGACAACGCCTCGTCCTTCGGCGGCGACCCCGCCCGGGTCACGATCGCCGGGCAGTCGGCGGGTGGCGGGGCGGTGCTGACGCTGCTCGGGATGCCGCGCGCGCAGGGCCTGTTCGGTCGCGTCTGGGCGTCCTCGCCGGCACTCGCCGACGTGCCGCGCCGCCGCGCCCAGGCGTTCACGCGCCGCGTGGCCGAGCTCGGGTACGTGCGACCCGACCTCGACGGCCTACGCTCCCTGACCGAGGAGCACCTGCTCGAGCTGCAGCGCGAGGCGATGCGCCCGCCGCGCGGGGCGCCCGGCGGCGGCGCCGAGCTCATCGAGCACGGGCTCCCGCTGGGCCCGGTGGTCGACGGCGACCTCGTCCCGGATGCCACGCCGCACTCGATCGCCTCCGGTGTCGGCGCGGACGTGCCGCTCGTGCTCGGCGCGACCGACGACGAGTTCGCGATGGCGTTCCGACGCGCCGAGGGCGGCCTGCGGTGGGTTCCGAAGAAGCGGGCGCTGAAGCGCATGGGGCTCGGCGAACCGCTCAGGTCGGTCTGGCTGGCCGAGAACCGCGAGGTCGGACGGCGCGGCACGGCCGCCGTGCTCGGGCGCTACGTCAGCGACCGGATCTTCCGCGCGCCGCTCGTGCGCACCGTCGCCGCGCGCGAGCTCGGCGCCACGGTCGCGGCGACGGCGGGTGCCGCCCCGGCGGGCACCTGGGCGTACCGGTTCGCCTGGCGGTCCCCGGTGTTCCGGGCCGCGGTGCACTGCACCGACGTGCCGTTCCTGTTCGACGTGCTGGCCGACGGCCGGGTGACCGGCGTCGCCGGCCCGCGGCCGCCGCAGGCCCTCGCGGAGCGGCTGCACGGCGACCTGGTCCGCTTCGCGCACGGCGACGAGCCGGACTGGCCGACCGCGAGCGGCGAGGCGTTCCCGGCGCGCGCCTACGACACCGCCGTCGCCACGGTGCCCGACGCGTACGCCTCGGCGCGGCCGCTCGCGGGCGTGTGAGGTCGGCCGCGAGGCATCCGTCCGCCGGCGACCGCCGCCGGAATCAGGATCCGCGGAGGATCGACGACATCCGCTTGCCGCGCGCGACCTCGTCGACCAGCTTGTCCATGTAGCGGATCCGCTGCATGAGCGGATCCTCGATCTCCTCGACGCGGACCCCGCAGATCACCCCGGTGATGAGCGCGGCGTTGGGGTTCAGCTCCGGCGCCTCCGCGAAGAAGGCCTCGAGGGTCCGCCCGTCGGCGATCGCGCGCTCGAGCCCGGCCTCGTCGTACCCGGTGAGCCAGCGGATGACCTCGTCGACCTCGGCCCGCGTGCGGTCCTTCCGCTCGACCTTCTGCACGTACAGGGGGTGGATGCTGCCGAAGCTCATCCCGTAGATCCGGTGCCCCGCCATCGCGCGCCTCCTCCGTTCGCCGCCGCCGGCCACGCCCAGCGTACGCCGCGATCGAGCCCCGACGGCGACCGGTGGGACGGAGCCCCGTCCCGGGCCCCCGAGCCGGTGTCCCCCGAACGGGGCACTTCTCGCACGCGGGCCTGAGCGGGAATGCTGGGCGACATGACGCAGCCCGGCGCCACCGCCGCCCACGACTCCGCCGAGGCCGTCGCGAGCCCGGCCGGACGCCTCGACCACGCCGCCGCCCTCATCGACCACCTGCTCGCGCACGGCAGCGCCACTCGCGCGGAGCTCGCGGGCGCCACGGGCCTCGGCCGGACGGCCGCCACCGGACTCGTGTCGCGCCTGCTCGACGCCGGCGTGCTCGTGGACGGCGAGTCCGGCTCGGACGGCCGCCACGGGCGGCTCCACCTCGCGATCGCCGACCGACTGCTCCTGACGGCCGGCGTCGCCGGCGACGACGCGGTCGCGACGATCGCCGAGCTCGACGGCACCGAGCTGGCGCGGTACGAGGAACCCGTCGCCGTCGACGACGACGATCCGCGCCCCCGCTCCGCCGCACCGCTCGACGCGCTGGCGGTCGTGGTCGATCGCGCCGTCGCCCAGGCGGCCCGCGACGAGCGCCCGATCGCCGACGTCTCGCTGCTGGTGCAGGGCGCGGTCGTCGGCGCGCCGGAGCTCGCCCTCGGCGACACCACCCTCGGGCTCGAGCCGCTCGACGTCGTCGCCGCGCTGCGAGCGCGCTCCGAACGGCTCGCGGCGATCGAGGCCGACCTCGTCGCCCCGCCGAGCCTCCGCGCGGCGGCCTCGGCGCGGGCCGCGACCGAGTCGACGGGCTACCCGGACGACGTGCTCCTGCACGTCTCGGGGGACGCGCAGGTCTCCGCGGCGATCGTCGTCCGCGGCGTGCCGTACTCGGGCGCCCACGGGCTCGCCGCGACGTTCGGGCACCTCCCGATCGTGCCGAACGGCGTCCGCTGCGACTGCGGCCAGCGCGGCTGCCTCGCGACCGTCGCCGCACCCGAGGTCGTGCTCGCGCGGGCCGAGCTCGACGACGTCGAGCGCACGTACGGCCGCCGTGCGGCGCTCACCGAACTCGCCACGCGACTCGCCGAGTCCGAGGACCGGGCGCGATGGGCGTGGCTCGACGCGGCGCTCTGGATCGGACGGGCACTCCAGGTGGCCGTGCCCACGATCGACCCCGACGTCGTCGTGATCGGCGGCTGGTGGGCTCCGCACGCCGCCGACATCGAGGCGTCGTTCCGCGACAACCGACCGGCCATCGGAGCCGGCGCCCTCGACGGACTGCCCCGGCTCGTCCCCGCACGCTCCGGGGACGACGACGGGCTCATCGGCGCCCGCCGTCAGGCCCGGGAGCGCCTCCGCTCGGTGCTGGCCGCCGTCGCCGCCTGACCCGGCCGACGGAAGCGACGCGCGATCCCCCAGCCGGTGACCCGGCCCATCGCCTCGAGCACGATGCCCGCGCTCATCTTCGACCGGCCGCGCTCCCGCTCGACGAACGTGATCGGCACCTCCACCACGGACAGCCCGGCCATCACGGCGTGCCAGGTCATGTCGACCTGGAACCCGTAGCCGCGCGTGTGCACGTCCTCGAGGTGGAGGGCCCGGAGCGCGTCGGCACGGAACGCCCGGTACCCCGCGGTCGCGTCGCGCACGGGCAGCCCGAGCATCCAGCGCGCGTAGCTGCTGCCCGCCTTCGAGAGCCAGACGCGGCGGCGCGGCCAGTTCACGATCGACCCGCCCGGCACCCAGCGCGAACCGATCACGACGTCGGGCCGGCGCCCCGAGGCATCCGCGAGCTCGAGCGCCCCCAACAGGTCGGGCAGCTGCTCCGGCCGGTGCGACCCGTCGGCGTCGAGCTGCACGATCGGGTCGAAGCCGCGCTCGAGCGCCCAGTCGAACGCCGCGAGGTAGGCGGCGCCCAGGCCCTCCTTGCCGGTGCGGTGCAGCACGTGCACGGCGGCGTCCGCCGCGGCGAGCTCGTCGGCGAGCACGCCCGTGCCGTCGGGCGAGTCGTCGTCGACGACCAGCACCGAGGCGGCCGGGGCCGCGGCCCGCACGCGCGCCACGATCGGCGCGAGGTTCTCGCGCTCGTCGAACGTGGGGATCACGACGAGCGCCCCCTGCGGAGACGGCGGTTCGACGTGCGCGGACATGTGAGGGCATCGTACCGGGCGCGGCCCGCGCAGACGCCGTGCGAGCCGGTCAGCGCACGCCGTGCATGAGCCGGAGCACCGGCTTCGTCGCGAGCGCCAGCGCACCGCCGAGCACGATCGCGATGGCACCGAGCACGCCGAAGTACACCGCCTCGGGCACCGACGTGTAGAACTCCGCGAGCTGTCCGGCGATCGCGGTGCCGAGCGCCACCGACAGGAAGAACAGCGCCACCATCTGCGTGTGGAACTTCTCCGGCGCGAGCTTCGTCGCGACCGACAGGCCCACCGGCGAGAGCAGCAGCTCCGCGACCGTGAACACGAACAGGATGCCGACGATCGCCAGGAGCGGGGTCGAGTTCGCCCCGCCGCCGGCGAACGGGAGGAACAGCAGGAACGCCACGCCCATGATGGTGGTGCCGAGCGCGAACTTCACCGGCGTCGACGGCTGGCGGTCGCCGAGCTTCGTCCACAGCGCCGCGAAGACGCCCGACAGCAGGATGATGAACACCGGGTTGATCGACTGCACCCACGAGATCGGCATCTCCCAGCCGAAGAGGTCGCGGTTCAGCTTCTCGTCCGAGTAGATCGTGAGCACCGTGAACTGCTGCTGGTACAGCGACCAGAACGCCACGCTCGCGATGAACAGCGGGATGAAGCCCAGCACGCGGCTGCGTTCGACGGCGCTCACCGCGTGGCTCGACAGGATCACGATGAAGTACGCCACCGCCGCGACCACCGTGCCGCCGATGACCCACGTGACGAGGTTCTCGGCCGTCACCAGTCGGGTCAGCACGAGCGCCGCGATCAGGAGCACCGCGGCGATCGCGATGCCGACGACGAGCCCGCGCCGCTCCCGCGGCAGCGGGTTGGGCACGACGGATGCCTCGGGCGGCAGGCCCTTGCGCCCGAACGAGTACTGGATGAGCCCGATCGCCATCCCGACCGCCGCCGCACCGAAGCCCCAGTGGAACCCCACGGTCGACTGCAGGATGCCGGTCACGAGCGGACCGAGGAACGCGCCCAGGTTGATGCCGAGGTAGAAGAGCGCGAATCCGGCGTCGCGCCGCGGGTCCTCGCGCGTGTAGAGCGTGCCGACGACGCTCGTCGCGTTCGCCTTCAGGCCGCCGGAGCCGAAGGCGACGAGCACGAGTCCGACCCCGACGCCCAGGAATCCGGGCAGCAGTGCGAGCGCGATGTGGCCGCACATGATGACGATCGCCGACGTGAAGAGCACCCGCTCGCTGCCGAGCAGGCGGTCGGCGATCCACGCCCCCAGGATCGTCGAGAGGTAGACGGCGCCGCCGTAGGCGCCGACGATGCCGGCCGCGGCGCTCTGCTCCATGCCGAGGCCGCCCTCGGAGACCGAGAAGTACAGGTAGAGCAGCAGGATCGACTGCATGCCGTAGAAGCTGAAGCGCTCCCACATCTCGACGCCGAAGATGTGGGCCAGCGCGCGGGGCTGCCCGAAGAAGCCCCGATCCGTCCGGGCGTCCCGGTGGCCGTGCTCGTCCGGCGGCGCCGTGATGCCCGCCGTGGCCCCGACATCGGCCGCCGACTCGTCGCGTTCCCCCGCAGGACGGTCGCCGTGCTGCATGGCCCTGCACGATACACCCGTTCCGCGCGCGCGGTCAGGGGTGCGCGGCGACCGGTCAAGGCCTTGTCGCGCGCACCGGCCGGGACGAGACTCCCCATGGGACATCGAGCGAGGGGGAATCGCACATGCCGTACATCACCGTCGGGACCGAGAACTCGGGACCGATCGAGCTCTACTACGAGGACCACGGCGAGGGGCGGCCGGTGGTGCTCATCCACGGCTATCCGCTCGACGGCGCCTCCTGGGAGAAGCAGCAGCGAGCGCTCCTCGGCGCCGGCCGCCGCGTCATCGCCTACGACCGCCGCGGCTTCGGGCGCTCCTCGAAGCCGGCGACCGGATACGACTACGACACGTTCGCCGCCGACCTGAAGGCGCTGCTCGACGCGCTCGACCTCACGGAGGTCGCCCTCGTGGGCTTCTCGATGGGCACCGGCGAGGTCGGCCGCTACCTGGGCGCGTACGGCAGCGACCGGGTCTCGAAGGCCGCGTTCATCGGGTCGCTCGAGCCGTACCTGCGGCAGACGGAGGACAACCCGGACGGCGCCGCGCCCGACTTCGACGGCCTCCGGACGCAGGCCGAGGGCGACCGGTTCGCCTGGTTCGACGGGTTCTTCGAGAACTTCTACAACCTCGACGAGAACCTGGGTTCGCGCATCTCGGAGGCGGCGGTGCGCGGCAGCTGGGCGACGGCGACGCAGGCGGGCTGGTACGCCGCCTCGGCGAGCGTGGACTCGTGGCTCACCGACTTCCGCGGCGACATCGAGCGGATCGACGTGCCGGCGCTGATCCTGCACGGCACGGCCGACCGGATCCTGCCGATCGACGCGACGGCGCGGCGCTTCCGCACGCTGCTGCCCTCGGCCGAGTACGTCGAGATCGAGGGCGCCCCGCACGGCATGCTCTGGACGCACGCCGACGAGGTGAACGCGGTGCTGCTGACGTTCCTGGCGTCGTAGGAACGGCGCCGACGCGCGCGGCGACCGGTCGGCGGAGGGAGCGAGCGCGCCCCCGCCGACCGGGTCGGCCCGTCAGCCCGCGAGCGCCTCGAGCAGCTGCGGCTTGGTCATGCGGGAGTAGCCCGTGATGCCGCGCTCCTTCGCCAGGGCGCGCAGCTCGGGCACGGTGCGGGCGGCGAGGTCGGCGGCGGGTGCCGCCGCCTTCGCCGCGGCGGGCCTGGCCGCGGCCGCGGGCTTCGCGCCCGGCTTGGTCGCCGGCTTCGCGCCGGGCCTGCTGGCCGGCTTGCGGGTCGCGCCGGACTTCGCGGCGGCCGGCTTCGCTGCGGCGGGCTCGGAGGGCTCGGCCGGCTCGGCCGGTGCGGGGGGCGCGGGCGGCGCGACCGGCGCGGCCTGGGGCGCCGCGGCCGACGCCTCGACGGGTGCGCTCGCGGCGGGCGCGGGCGCCGCGGCATCCGTCGTCTCGTCCTTCCGGCGCAGGCGGCGCAGTTGCGAGTTGGTCGCCTCGCCGGCGCGCTTCGCGAGCCGGGTCGCGCCCGCGACGGCGGCCCTGACGGCGCCGATCGCCTTCGTGGAGCCGCGCTCGGGTGCGTCGGCAGGGGTGGGTTCGGTGTTCTCGGGTGCCATCGTCGATCCCTCGGGGGTGGGTCGTGCGCGTGCGGTGGTCCCCGGAATCGTAGCCGACCGCGGCAGCGCACGGCAGGTTCCGGCCGACGACGAGGGGCGGATGCCGTGGGCGTCGGCCGCGGCATCCGCCCCTCGCAGGTCGGGCGCGTCGGGTGCTCAGCGACGCAGCTCGAGCGTGCAGCACTTCACGCCGCCGCCGCCGAGGAGGAGCTCCGACAGGTCGAGCCCGATCGGGTGGTAGCCCGCCTCGCGGAGCTGGCGCTCGAAGCCGGCCGCCCGGGCGGCGATCACGACGTTGCGGCCGTCGCTGAAGGAGTTGAGGCCGAGCACCGCGGCGTCCTCCTCCGACACGAGGATCGCGTCGGGGAAGCGCTCGCGCAGCACGTCGAGCGACGCCTCGTCGAACGCGCTCGGCAGGTACGCCAGGTGCTCCTGCCCCGGTCGGGCGTCGAGCACGGCGATCGCGGTGTCGAGGTGGTAGAACGACGGGTTCACGAGGGTGAGCGTGACGACCTCGCGCCCCATGATCCGCGCGAGCTCGGAGTGGCTGGCGGCGTCGCTGCGGAAGCCCGTGCCGGCCAGGATCACGTCGCCGACGAGCAGGAAGTCGCCCTCCCCCTCGTTCACCTCGACGGGCTCGCGCACGTCGTACCCGTTCGCGCGGAACCAGTCCATGTAGGCCGGCCCCTCCGGCTGCCGCTGCTCGTGCGTGAACCTGGCGCCGTACGCGATGCCGTCGATCACGGTGCCGCCGTTGGCGGCGTAGACCATGTCGGGGAGGCCCTCGACCGGGTCGATCAGGTGCACGTCGAAGCCCAGCCCGACGTAGGTGTCGTGCAGCGCCTGCCACTGCGACACCGCGAGCGCGGTGTCGGTCGGCTTGGCGGGGTCCATCCACGGGTTGATCTGGTAGACGACGGTGAAGTGCTCGGGACGGCACATCAGCACGGACTTGCGGGTGGCGGTCCGCTCCGGCGCGGCGGGGGTCGTCTCGGCGACGGGCGTCGGGTCGGCGACGGGCGTCGTCTGGGTCTCGATCACGGTCGACATCTCACTCCTCGGTGGGTCTCGTCACCCGGGCACGGCGGCGCGCCGCCGGCTCGGGCCGGTGGGTGTCGGCGGACCAGGTCGCTCTCTCGAGCCCCGGCGGCGGTGTTCGGATGGCACCGCCGCCAGGACGCCACCTCCAGTGTGATCCTCGCGACTCGCCGGTTCTCGGCTTCTCGCACACGATTCCTGCGCGTTCTCGCGAATCGCGCAACGATCCGACGGTACCGTTTGCGCCAGCCGCGGGTTTCCCGCGCGCTCGCGCGGCGCCCGGGCGCACGATTCCACCGCCCCTCCCCTCCTCGGCCCCGCCCGTCGCGTCGGCGCGCCCACGCCCCCACGCGCCGCGAGGGTACGGGGTGAGGGGCGGCGGCGAGGATGAGGGCGGTTGCCGAGGATGGCGCGGGTGCGGCATCCTGAGCCGGAGTCCGGCCGCCCCTACGCCGGCCGACCGAGGAGGCCCGCGTGCCCGACGCCAACCGCATCGCCGAACTGCAGCGCCAGGCCTACGGCGCCGGCACCGACGACGAGGGGCGCGCCGCGGCGGCCGCCGAACTGGCGAGGATCCGCTCGGGCGGCGGTCACGACGCCCACGCGGACGAACCGAGCGCCCGGGCGGCCACGCCCTCGGGCGACGGGGGCTCGCCGACGACGGACGACGTGTTCGACGACCTGCTCCTCGACGCCGACGCCGACGCAGGTGCCGACGCGGACGCCGAGGGCACGCGCGACGGGGCCACCACGCCGACCTCGATGGTCGTGCGCGTCGCCGCGCTGGCCGCCGCGGTGGCCCTCGCGATCGGATTCGCCGCGGGCTGGGCGACCGGCCTCGGCATCGCCGGCGCCGCGAACGAGCCCGAGGTCCCGGACTCGTCGCTCGTGTTCCCGCTCTCGGAGCCGCCGCCCGACGTGGCGCTGGAGGACGCCCGCGCCGCCGCGGTCTTCGATCGCGAACAGGAGCCCTCCGACGTCCTCTCGCTCGAGGTGTCCCCGGAGAGCATGGGCGTCGATGCCGGGTCGACACGGCTCCTCGCGACCCTCCCCGAGGGCACGAGCGTGTTCGCGGGTCGTGCCGCCGGCGGCGACGGGATCTGCCTCCTCGCGGAGCGGGCGGACGTCGCGGCGTCGGCCGGATGCACGAACGAGGACGCCTTCCCCGGCGGCGGGCTCCAGCTGGGCTTCGACCTCGAGGGCGACTTCATCACGGTGACGTGGGATGCGTCGGGCCAGGTGTCGGTCGCGACCTGAGCCCGTCCGAGGTCGGCATGCCTGCGCCTGCGCGAGCACCCGGCGAACCGCGCCGGCGGCGCACCGGTCAGGCCGCGCGCACCCCGGCCTCGTCGTTGCGACGGTCCCGCCACGCGAGCCAGTGCCGCACCGCGCGGTCGTCGTAGTCGGGGCCGGAGATCCCGAGCGTGAAGAGGCGCACCCCGGCGTCGTAGAGCGCGTCGGCGTGGTCGTCGTCGAGTCCGCGGCGCGAGAGCTCGTTCGAGACGGTGATCTCGGAGACGTCCCGACCGACCTTGTCGCCCCAGCGCTTCAGCACGTCGAGCTTGTGGCCGAGCTCGTCGGGCCGCACGAACGAGTGCCAGATGTCGGCGTACTCGGCGACGAGGCGCAGCGTCTTCTGCTCGCCCTTGCCGCCGATCATGATCGGGATGTCGCGGGTCGGCGCCGGGTTGAGCTTCGCCCAGCGCGCCGTGATCCGCGGCAGCGCCTCGGCCAGGTCGTCGAGGCGGGACCCGACGGTCCCGAACTCGTAGCCGTACTCGTCGTAGTCGCGCTGGAACCAGCCCGAGCCCGTGCCGAAGATGAACCGGCCCGTGTCGCCGCCCTTGGCGCTGATGTGGTCGAGCGTGCGGGCCATGTCGGCCTGCAGGTCGGCGTTGCGGTACGAGTTGCAGTTCACGAGCGAGCCGAACTCCACGCGCTCGGTCTGCTCCGCCCAGGCGCCGAGCATCGTCCACGACTCGAAGTGGAGGCCGTCGGGGTCGCCGGAGAGCGGGAAGAAGTGGTCCCAGTTCATGACGACGTCGACGCCGAGGTCCTCCATGCGGAGCACGGCGTCGCGGATCTGCGTGTAGGTCGCGTGCTGCGGCTGCAGCTGCACGCCGAGGCGCGCGGGAGCGTTCAGGGTCATGGCGACACGATACGACCGCGGGCGAGCGGTTTCCGCGCCCTGCGCCAGCAGCGAACGGATGCCGCCTCGGCGCGTCGCACGCGGCCGTCACGCCTGCCGTCCCGATCGTCCGTGCGGGTGGACCGGCCCGCACACCCGCAGCAACCGCCCACACGAACGAGGACGCGGGGGCGCGGAACGCGGGAACGTGGTGGCGCCCGCCCCGGGCGGTTCCCCGCGGCCGGGACGGGCGCCGTGCCCGAGGAGGGCGGCTACCCCTGCGCGCGCTCCTCGGCCGGAACCTCCTCGCGGAGGTCGAGCATCGGCGTCGGCCGGCGGAAGCCGCGCGTCACCACGGCCAGCAGCACGACGCCGAGCGCCAGCCAGGTGAGGCCGACGACGAACGTGCGGGGCGAGAGGCTCGTCCAGAGCCACACGGTCAGCCCGAAGCCGACGAGCGGCAGGACCAGGTTGTTCAGCACGGCCGCCCCGGTGCGCTCGCGGCGATCGACGAAGTAGTGCTTGATCACCGTGAGGTTGACGACCGAGAAGGCGATGAGCGCGCCGAAGCTGATCATCTCGACGAGCAGGCCCAGGTCGATCACGACCGCGAGCAGCGACACGGCCGAGACGATGAGGATCGCGATCACGGGTGTGCGGAACCGCGCCGAGAGCCGCCCGAACACCGACGGCGGCAGCACGCGGTCGCGGCCCATCGCGTAGAGGATGCGGGCGACCGAGGCCTGCGACGTGAGGGCCGACCCGGTGGCGCCGGCGATGTAGGCCGCCGTGAAGAACACCGCCAGGAACTGCCCACCGGCCGCGGTCATGACGTCGAGGGCGGCCGAGTCGACGTCGGCGAACGCGTTCGACGGGAACACGACCTGCGAGAGGTACGAGAGGCCGATGAAGATGATGCCGGCCGCGACCGTGGTGATGATGATCGCGCGCGGCACCGATCGCGTGGGCTCCTTCGCCTCCTCGGAGAGGGTCGAGACGGCGTCGAAGCCGAGGAACGACAGGCACAGCACCGCGGCACCCGCGAACAGCACGCCCGGACCCTCGACCGTGCCGTCGCCCGTGAACGGCGCGAGCAGGTCGACGCTGCCGATGCCGCCGAGCGCGACCAGGCTCAGCACGACGAACGCGACGATGAAGAGCGCCTGCACCGCGATGATCACGAAGTTCGCGCGCGCGACCGACACGATGCCGACGACGTTCAGGACCGTGACGAGCGCGATCGCGGCGACGATGAAGACCCACTGCGGCACCGCCGGGAAGGCGGCGTTGAGGTATATGCCGATCACGAGGTAGTTGATCATCGGCAGGAACAGGTAGTCGAGCATGAGCGACCAGCCCGAGAGGAACCCGACACCCGGCCCGAAGCTCCGCTGCGCGTAGACGTAGGCCGAGCCCGCGAAGGGGTAGGCGCTCGCCATCCGCGCGTACGACCGGGCCGTGAACGCCATCGCGACGAGCGTGATGACGTAGGCGAGCGGCACGCGGCCGCCGGTGAGCTGGGTGACGATGCCGTACGTCGTGAACACGGTGAGCGGCACCATGTACACGAGGCCGAACAGCACGAGCGAGGGCACGCCGAGGACGCGCCGGAGATGTGGCGCTTCGGTGGCGGATGCCGCGGCGGCGCCGGATCCGTCGACGGTGGTGTGGGACATCGGGGGCCTTTCAGGACGGGAGCGCGGCGGTGCGCTCGCTGACGGGGCGGGTGTTCGGGTGCTCGAGGCCGGCGGCGGCGTGGTCGCCGTCGCCGGAGGTCGGGGCGCCGAGGGTCGGCGTGCCGGCGAGCCAGGTCTGGCGCACCTCGATGCCGGGCAGGTCGTGCGGGTCGGCCGCGCGGGGGTCGCGCGCGAGCAGCACGAGGTCGGCGCTCGCGCCGGGTTCGATGCGCCCCCAGGCCGCGTCGGCGCGGTCGGCGAACGCCTGGTGCGCGACGGCCGCGGTGTACGCGCCGAGCGCGGCCTCGACGGGCACGATCTCGTGCGGGGTCCACCCGCCTGCGGGGTCGCCGTCGACGGTGCGGCGGGTCGCCGCGATCGCGAGCCCGTCGCGCGGGTCGCCGGAGGACACCGGCCAGTCGGAGCCGAACGCGAGGGCGGCGCCGGACGCGGCGAGCGAGTGCATCCGGTACTGCCGGTCGGCGCGCTCCGCGCCGAGGCGCGGCACGGTGAGCACGGTCATGAGCGCATCGAGCTGCGCCCAGAGCGGCTGCATGTTCGGGATGACGCCGAGCTCGGTGAACCGGGCGAGGTCGGCGTCGTCGACGAGCTGGGCGTGGGCGATCACGGGGCGGCGATCGCGGGGGCCGTTCGCCGCGATGGCGCCCTCGATCGCGTCGAGCGCCTGGCGCACGGCGGCGTCGCCGATGGCGTGGATGTGGACCTGGAAGCCCGCGGCATCCACCGCCCGGACGGCGTCGGCGAGCCGCTCGGCGCCCCACACCGACATGCCGTGGTCGTGGAGGCCCGAGCAGTAGGGCTCCAGCAGCGCCCCGGTCTCGTTCTCGACGACGCCGTCGGCGAAGAACTTCACGGTGTCGGCGGTGAGCCGCGGCGACGCGGCGGCGCGGACCCGGTCGCGGGCGGCGACCATGTCGGGCAGCTGCGCGGCGAAGCGACGGGGGTCGGCGTAGAGGGCGAGGTTGAACCGGATCGGCAGCGCGTCGGCCGCGGCGGCGGCGAGGTAGGCCTCGAGTTCGGCCGGCTCCACCCAGGCGTCCTGCACCCAGGTCACGCCGCGCTCGAGGTAGTACCGGCCGGCGCGCTGCAGGGCGCGCAGCGCCACGTCGGTCGTGCGGGGCGGCATCACCGCGGCGACGAGGTCGACGGCGCCCCACTCGCGCAGGGTGCCGAGCGGCGTGCCGTCGTCGCGGCGGGGGATCTCGCCGAGCTCGGGCGCGGGCGTGCCGGCGTCGATGCCGGCGAGCTCGAGGGCCCGCGAGTTCACCCAGACCGTGTGGTAGTCCCATGCCCGCAGGACGACGGGGCGGTCGGGCACGGCGTCGTCGAGCCAGCGGGCGTCGAAGAGCCCGGCCTCGGCGAGGCTGCCGTCGTAGGAGGCGCCGGTGATCCAGTCGAGCTCGGGGTGCGCCTCGGCGTACCGGCGCACCTCGTCGACGATCTCGGCGACCGAACGGCATGGGCGCACGTCCGGCCCCTCGGCCTCGAGCCCGCCGAACAGCGGATGGGCGTGGCCGTCGCCGAACGAGGGCATCAGGAAGCCGTCCTCGAGGTCGATCACGAGGTCGGCGTCGGAGGCGGCCGCCTCGGCGGGGGCGCCGACGGCCGCGATGCGCCCGTCGCGGACGAGCAGCGCGCGCGCGTCCGTGCCGCCGCCGGTCCACACCGTGCCGCCGTGGAAGTACGTGGTGGTCACCGCACCGTGCCCTCTCTCGATCCGAGCCGGATGCAGCCGTGGCATCCGTATACGAACAATGTTCGTGTTTGCGTGCGGTGCACGTTACACTCCCGAACACGGCGAGGGAAGACCCGGAGGAGAATTCGTGGCCCGTCTCAGACGCGAGCAGCTCGTGCGCGCCGCCCTGGACCTCGTGGACGAGGAGGGCGGCGAGGCGCTCACGATGCGCGCCCTCGCGGCCCGCGTCGACCGGCAGGTCTCGTCGCTCTACAACCACGTCGCGAGCCGCGGCGAGCTGATCGAGCTCGTCCGCGCGCGCATCGTCGCCGACATCGACGTGTCGGCCTTCGGGGTGCACCCGTGGGACGTCGCCCTCGAGGCCTGGGCGCGCTCGTACCTCACGGCGTTCGCCGCGCACCCGAACCTCATCCCGCTGCTCGCGACCACGCCGATCCGCGACATCTCCACGCTCGAGATGTACGAGACCGTCATCGGCTCGATCATCGACGGCGGGTGGCCCGAGCGCGACGCCGTCGCGGTGATGCGCACCGTCGAGGCGCACGTGCTCGGCTCGGCGCTCGACATCGTCGCCCCCGGCGACCTGCTCGCCCAGGCCGGCGTCCCGGTCGAGCTCGTCGCGCTGCGCTCCGCGCTCGACCCCGAGCACGCCGATGCGTCGGGCGCCGAGCGCGCCTTCCGGCTCGGGCTCGCGGCGCTCATGCACGGGCTGCGCGCCCAGCACGCGGCACTGCCGCACTGATCCGCGTCGCGCGGGGCAGCGGCCGCGCGGGCCGGCGCGCCGGCGCCCCGCTCGATCACGAACGTGCAACACCGCGCACGAAAGCGGCGTCTGCACCTGTTCCCACGCAACGGACCACCGTACACTCGGCCGCATGGACAACCTCGATCGCGCCATCCTGGACCTCCTGCGGCAGAACTCCCGCGCGGGGTACGGCGACATCGGCTCGTCGGTCGGACTGTCCGCCTCGGCGGTGAAGCGGCGGGTCGACAAGCTCGTGGCCGACGGCGTGATCAAGTCGTTCACGATCCAGGTCGACCCCGCCGTCGACGGGATGAGCACCGAGGCCTACGTCGAGCTGTTCTGCCGCGGCACCGTGGCACCCGACGAGCTCCAGCGCATCCTGCAGAACGTGCCCGAGGTCGTCTACGCCGGCACCGTCACCGGGAGCGCCGACGCGATCGTCCACATGCGCGCCCGCGACATCACCTCGCTCGAGGAGGCGCTCGAGCGCGTGCGGATCGCCCCGAACGTCGACCACACGCGCAGCGCGATCGTGCTGTCGCGACTGGTCAACCGCAACCGCGACTGAGACGGGGCTGTCATGCGCTTCAGCGTCGATGCCGGCTCGAGCACCCCGCCGTACGAGCAGCTGCGGATGCAGGTCGTCGACGCGGTCCGCGACGGCCGGCTCGCCGCCGGCGCCAAGCTGCCCACCGTCCGGGCGCTCGCCGACGAGCTCGGGCTCGCGGTGAACACCGTCGCGCGTGCCTACAAGGAGCTCGAGGCCGACGGCGTCGTCGAGGGCCGCGGCCGCGCCGGCACGTTCGTCAGCACGGCCGGCGATCCCGTCGAGCGCGCGCTGCAGGCCGCGGCATCCGACTTCGCCGACATCGCCCAGCGCCTGGGCGTGACCAGCGACGCCGCCGAAGCCGCCGTCGCACGCGCGCTGCGCACCCGCGTCTGACACGGCCGACGGGGCGCCGCCTCAGCTCGCGGCGGCCTCCGGCGCGGGGATCGGCTCCTTCGGCAGGCGCCGGACCTTCGCGCGCCGGCGACGGCGCTCCGGGATCATCGAGCGCATCTCCTCGAGCTTGCCGAAGCAGAGCAGGCGATCCTCGGCCTCCAGCACGACGCCCTTGCGCGGATTCGGGATCACATTCGCCCCGCGGTGGAGCGTGAGCACCGTGATGTCGCGCTCCCACAGCCCCGACTCGCCGAGCGTCTTGCCGACGAGGTCGGCCGCGCCGTGCACGACGAGCTCGGCGACGCCGTACCCCGTCGAGACCGTGAGCCGCTGGCGCACGTCGATCTCGGGGAACGCGACCTGGTTGCCGATGTAGTCGATGATCGCGCCCGCGACGTCGAGCTTCGTCGCCGTCTCGATGCCCTGCAAGCCGGGCGACGAGTTGACCTCCATGACGAGAGGGCCCTCGTTGCCCTCGAGCATGTCGACGCCCGCCACCTTCAGGCCCATGATCTGCGCCGACCGCACGGCGGCCTGCTCGTACTCGGGCGTCAGCTCGACGGGCTCGACGCTGCCGCCCCGGTGCACGTTGGAACGGAACTCGTCGCCGCTCGCGACCCGGCGCATCGCCGCGACGACCCGGTCGCCGACGACGAGGGCGCGGATGTCGCGACCGCGGCTCTCGGCGATGAACTTCTGGATCAGCACGTTCTGCTTGGTCGAATGAAGTGTCTCGATGATGGCCTCGGCCACCTTGACGGTCGGGGCGAGGATCACGCCGATGCCCTGCGTGCCCTCGAGCAGCTTGATCACGACCGGGGCGCCGCCGACCGACTCGATCGCCGGGCGCAGGTCGGCGCGGTTGCGCACGAACGTCGTGGCGGGCAGCGCGATGTTGTGGCGCGAGAGGATCTGGTTCGCACGCAGCTTGTCGCGGGCGTTCGTGATGCCGTTCGCCGTGTTCGGGGTGTAGACGTCCATCTGCTCGAACTGGCGCACGACCGCGGTGCCGAAGTAGGTGATCGAGTTGCCGATGCGCGGCAGGATCGCGTCGTAGTCCGAGAGCGGACGGCCGCGGTACTGCAGGTCGGGCTCGGCGCCGGAGAGGTCGATGCCGAAGCGGAGGGTGTTCAGGACCTTGACGTCGTGGCCGCGCTGCTGCGCTGCAGCACGGAGACGCTGGGTCGAGTAGGCCTGGGGGGCGCGCGACAGGATCGCGAGTTTCATGGAGGACTACCTGCCAAGATTGATCGGGTGACGAATGTGTCGACCCATTCAAACACCATCGCAGGATGGCGCGAATGGGTGCGCCTGCCGCAGGCCGACGTCGAGTGGCTGAAGGCCAAGCTCGACACCGGGGCCCGATCGTCGGCGCTGCACGCGTTCGACGTCGAGGAGTTCGAGCGCGACGGCGCCGACTGGGTGCGCTTCGGCATCCACCCCTGGCAGGACACCGACACGGACGCCGCCGCCGTCGAGCTCCCCGTGCACGACCGTCGCGTCGTGCGCAGCTCCACGGGCCACACGCAGGAGCGCCTGGTCGTGCTCATGGACGTCGTGCTGCTCGATCGCGAGGTCACCGCCGAGGTGACGCTGACCAACCGCGACGAGATGGGCTTCCGCATGCTGATCGGGCGCGAAGCGCTGCGGAACGGCTTCCTCGTGGACGCCGGGCGGTCGTTCGTCGGCGGCCGCGCACCCCGCGCCGTCCGCCGCCGCAACCGCGGTCGCGCCTGACCCGCAGTCCGCCGCCCCGGCGTCGCGTGCGAGGCCCCCTCACCGGGCAGTTCAGCGGGCGGGTCGAACGAGACACGCGACGGCCTCCGGAGAAACGCGGCCTGTCGGTTTCCGAAGTCGACTGCACGATTCTTCCGAAGTCGTCTGCACTCGTGTGCACATTGCGACCGTCTGGGAGACGACATCCCCACGCTCGATCGAGGGGGAAAGGTATTCCGCGGATACCTTTCCCCCTCGATCGGAGGCGCGGCGTCCGGTAGCCGACCGTCGGAGCGTCGACGGACCGTCAAACGGGCGGCAGTCGCAGTGACCCGCGACCCCGCTTCCGAGCGTCGGTAGTCTCGGGATGCAACATCGTAAGCTGCGTGTCACATGTGACCTTCGAGGAGTACCTATCGCAACGCGACGGCAGTTCGTGGACGTGGCGAGCGGTGTTGCAGCGTCGTTCTGCAGCCGCAACAACGACTTTCAAGGCGCTTGGCTGCCGGGGGTGCTACTGCGCGCCCAGACCTCTCCTGACACCGCCGACATCGTCGTGGACCTGATCATGGGGTGCGACGATAACGCCGTTGCGGCCAACGTGGGTGAGAGATACGGGAACCTCCTTCGATCGATCACCGCTCGTGTTGGTCTTTCGGCCACGATGATGACGAGCGCGCAACTGCGCGTCCAATACGCACCGCGGGCACCCAACTGGACGCGAGAGGAATGGACGAACCCACGCGAAGAACTCGATCGTCCAACCTGGTCGTTCGTCGTGACGGTGAGCATCACGGACGATCGGGCCCATGTGCATGAGGCCACATGCGCGAATTGGTGCTGGCCCGAATTGAGAGCGCTACCCGTGAGCGGATCTCTCTATGGCCCCGACGGGCGCACTCGCCACCCGCACCGCTGAGGGATCGCGAATGCGTCGCGGGCGGGCGCGCGGGTCTCGGTTCTATTCGGCGTTGGCTTCTTGGTCCAGTTGCCAGGCGACGTCGAGGTTCGCGAACTCGCTGTCGTAGCAGCGTTGATCCTTGCCGGAGTTCACCGCTTCGGCTGTGTTTGAGTAGTCGATGATCGTGCCACTTTCATCGATCCGGAGGAGGGGGTGACCGGCGTCGGTCATGCATGCGGCGTATCGGGCGAATCCGTCCCGGTATTCCGCCTCGGTGACGACTCCGTCCGCGAGTGCCGCCTGTTGGGCTTCGGACGCTTCAGCCTTGAGCGCCGGTGTGGCCCAAGACGCCCAGATCACGTATCGCTGGGACGCGTCGGCGACGATCTGCAGCGTGTGGTCTTCTGAGTCGTCCTCAACGGTGATGGGGATGACGCCGCCGCCATTGGTGAAGTCGGCGTCGCGCTCGGTGCAGGTGACTGCTCCGATTTGAGTGCCGTCGACCACTTCCTGGTACGTCCCGGGGTCGAGGCAGTGCAGGGCGAGTATCAGGGAGCTGGCGCCCGCGGGTGCTGGGCCCAGATCGATCTCGGTCTCCCCGAAGCTGCTGATGACGAACGGGGTGCCGAACAGCTCGGTGTCGTCCCGCACGATCCCTTCGGTCATCTCGACCACGCTGATGCTCGTGGGCTCGGGTTCTGCTGTGCGGGTCAGTGCGGCGGCCGAGATGGCTCCACCGGTGACCGCTCCGGCCAGGGCGAACGCCACGATCGAACCGACCACCGTCCGGCCGCGCCGCGGGGTGTCGGTGGTTGAGGCGGTGGCGGTTGCGACCAACACCTGGCGCAGGTGGATGTCGCGTTCGCTGGGCGACTGGGGCTCAGAGCTCATCACTCACTCCTTCCAAGCGGAACCGCGGCGGCGACAGGCGTTGCCGCATAAGAGACTTCGCTCGAGAAAGCCGCGAACGGACCGTGCCGGCCCGAACGCCGAGCACACGTGCCGCCTCGTCTGCCGGCAGCCCTTCGAGCACGCAGAGCACCACGACATGCTGGTGCTCGATGGACAACGTTCGCAGCGACCTGGTCGCGGGCCCGTCGCCGAAGTCGTTCTCGGCATGATCCGGCACGGTCACGTCGGCCGGGAGACGGGCCAGCAGGACCCGGTAACGCCGCGTGGAGCGGCTCACGTTGTGCGACAGGTTCGTCGCTGTGCGCAGCAGCCACGGCAGGATCGAACCGTCGACGAACCGGACCCGGTCCCGCTTCCGCCACGCCTCGAGAAACGTCGCAGCGACGACATCATCGCCGTCCGCGGGCACAGGGACCAGCGCATGCGCGTGACGACGGATCCGAACGCGGTGTCGGTCGAAGATCAGCCCGAACGCTTCACCATCGCCAGCCACCGCACGCCGCCAGTCCTCCTCGTCCACAGCCCTCACACTATGAACTGTCCGGCCCTCAGCGAAACGTTCCCACGTCTCGCTGAGGGAGAGTCGGCGAGCCATCGACCGACCCGATAGCTCGACGTTCGCCGACCTCGGCAGCCGCCCGACCCGCCGTGATCAGAGAAGGCCGCGTTCGGCCTGAATGATGTTGAACCCGGCAACCGAAACCACCAGCCCCAATCCGGCAACGCCGATCAGGACATAGGCGACCGGGTTGCGACGGTAGCCGCGGAGGATCAGCAGCGCAAGCATTGCGATCAATACCCCGACTGCTGCGGCCGGGACGACGACCATGACCTGCCAGAACGCGTCCCAACCCAGACTGACGGCTTGGCCGTATTCGGTTTGGGATGCTGCGCCGGCGATCCACGCCGGTACGAACGCAAGCGTGAAGATGGCCGCGCAGGCTCCGATGACGGCTCCCAGCGTGTGCAGGACGTAGGCGGAGAATCGTCGCAGCCCGCTGGCGGTCGGCCTCTCCGTTCTGGTGGGGTGCGCATGCAGCGTCATCGATCAGCCTCTCGTCCTGGTGTTACGTTCTGGGGCTCGACGTACGGGCACCGAGGCTCCGGCATCACGGCGAGACGCGCACCCGACGTCCCTCGAAGCCGACGACGTCCCCGACCACCAGCTGCCGTCCGCGTCGACGGTCGACCTCGCCGTTCACGGTCACGGAGCCGTCGGCGACGGCCTCCTTCACGTCTCCGCCGGAGTCGAGGAGGCCGGCGAACTTCAGGAACTGCCCGAGGCGGATGCCGTCGCCGCCGATCGGGACGTCTTCGATCGGAGCCCGGTTCGTCATCCCCGAATGCTAGTGGAGCGGGGCGGTCGGGACCGGTTCCGGCGGATCGGGGCCGGCTCCGCGCGCGATTCGCGATGCGTCAGCCGGTCGACGGCTCCGCGACGAGTGCGGCCTCCAGCCGGGCGACGTCCTCGGGTCGGCAGAGCTCGGTCGCCGGCAGCATCGCGGTGGCGCTGCCGGCCGCCACGGCGCTGCGGAAGGCCTCGCCGAGCGGCCGGCCCTGCGCGAGCCGCAGCACGAGCGCCCCGAGGAACGCATCGCCCGCCCCGACGGCGCTGGCCACCGGGACCCGCGGCGTCGGCAGCCGGAGCACCTCCTCCGGCGTCACCAGCACGGCGCCCCGCCCGCCCAGCGTGAGCGCGACGACCTCGGCGCGACCCGACGCGACGAGCACGCGGGCGGCCTCGACCAGCTCGGGCTCGTCGAGTTCGCCCTCGGCGCCGACGAGTTCCGCGAGCTCGTCGCGGCTCGGCTTGATGAGGAACACCCCGGCCTCCAGCGCGCGGCGCAGCGCCGGCCCCGAGGCATCCACCACCAGGCGGACGTCGTGGTCGGCCGAGACCTCGGCGAGCATCGCGTAGAAGTCGTCGGGCACGCCCGGCGGCAGGCTCCCGCTCGCGACGAGGTACCCGCCCACCGGCAGTTCGTCGGCGACGACGGACAGGCACGCCCGCCACTCCGGCTCGCGCATCGTGGGGCCCTGCAGCACGAACCGGAACTGGTCGCCGGTGGACAGCTCGTCGACCGTGAAGCTCTCACGGGTGTTGCCCGCGATCGTGATCACGCGGGCGACGAGGCCGGCCGACTCGATGAATCCGCGGTACGCCTGCCCGGTCGGCCCGCCGAGCGGGTACACCGCGATCGAGCTGCCGCCGAGGTTGCGGATGGCACGGCTCACGTTCACGCCGCCGCCGCCCGGGTCGAACCGGCTCGGTCCGCAGCGCAGCTTGTGCTCGGGCACGACGCGGTCCGCCGTGCTCGACACGTCGAGCGCGGGATTCATGGTCAACGTCACGATGGGCGCGTGCACGGCCACGTCCTGCGCCCGGCCTCAGTACTCGACGGCGTCGCGTGAGATCGGACAGGTCATGCAGTGCCCGCCGCCGCGCCCTCGCCCGAGCTCCGCGCCCACGATCTCGATGACCTCCACCCCCGCGTCGCGCAGCAGCGCATTCGTGTAGGTGTTCCGGTCGTAGGTGAACACCACCCCGGGCTCGACGGCGACGGCGTTGTTGCCGCTGTCCCACTGCTGCCGCTCCCCGGCGTACCATCCGCCGCCCGGCTCGACCGCCCGCAGCTTCGCAAGGCCGAGCGACTCGGCCACGACGTCGATGAACGACCCGCGCTCCTCGGTGACGTCGATGCCGCCGCCGCCGTCTGGCCGCAGCGAGAACGTGTGGATGCCGTCGACGATGTCGGGGTAGTACGTCACGACGTCGCGGTCGGCGAACGTGAAGACGGTGTCGAGGTGCATCGCGGCCCGCAGCTTCGGCATGCCCGCCACGACGACCCGGGTCGCGGCGCCCTGTTCGAAGAGCCGTGACGACACGGCCGTGATGGCCTGGCGCGACGTGCGCTCGCTCATCCCGATGAGGACGACGCCGTTGCCGACGGGCATGACGTCGCCGCCCTCGAGGGTCGCCTGGCCCCAGTCCTGCTCGGGGTCGCCCCACCACACCGTGCTCCCCGTGTAGTCCGGGTGGAAGTCGTAGATCGCCTTCATGAGCATGGTCTCGGCGTGGCGGGCGGGCCAGTACAGCGGGTTGAGCGTGAGGCCGCCGTAGATCCAGCACGTGGTGTCGCGGGTGTAGATCGTGTTCGGCAGCGGCGGCATGAGGTACTCCGTCACGCCGGCCGACTCGCGCACGAGCGCGAGCTCGGGCGAGCGGAACTCCGACGGCAGGTCGCGGGTCGACAGCCCGCCGATGAGGTACTCGGTGAGCGTCGCGTCGTCGAGCGAGTCGAGGAACGCCCGGGTGTCGGCGACGAGGCCCGTGCCGACCTCGGTCGGCACGATCTTGCGGTCGAGGAGCCAGTCGCGCGCGCCGGGCACCGCGAGCGTCTCGGCGAGCAGGTCGTGCAGCTCGACGACGTCGACGTCGCGGTCGCGGAGCTCGCGCACGAAGTCGGCGTGGTCGCGCTGGGCGTTCTGCACCCAGAGCACGTCGTCGAACAGCAGGGCGTCGCTGTTGCTCGGCGTCAGCCGCTCGTGGCCGAGCCCGGGGCGGCACACGAGCACCTTGTGCAGTCGCCCGACCTCGGAGTGGACCCCGTACGACTGGTCCGACATGGCGTGCTCCCTTCTGCGCCGCGGCGCGGGTTCGATCAGATCCGGACGACGCCGGTGGCGAGCAGGACGACGCCGACGACGGCGAACGCCAGGATGACGATGAAGACGGCGAGCCCGGCCGGCGTGAAGACACGGGCCTGCTGCTGCCGGCGGGCGACGACGTAGAGGGCGGTGGCGGGGGCGAGCAGGATGCACGCGAGGAACAGGAACACGTAGCCGGCCGCCCAGATGAGGAACAGCGTGTACACCGTCGAGATCGCCGCGATGACGAGCTCGCGCGTGCGGCGCGCCGAGGCGGCATCCGCGTAGCCGTCGCGCCGGATCGCGATCTTCACGGCGTACGCGCTCGCGAGCGCGTACGGGGCGAGCGAGAGCGCCGCGGTGAGGTCGAGCGTGAAGTCGAGCGCGTCGTTCACGAACTGGACGGCGAAGAGGATGGCGGTGACGAGGATCGACGTCCACAGCACCGCGTGCTCGGGCACCTCGCGCGAGTTCAGGCGCGCGAAGTAGCGCGGCAGGTCACGGTCCTTCGCCGCCGCGAACACGACGTCGGCCGCGAGGAGCTGCCAGGCCAGGTACGCGCCGAGCACCGAGATGATGAGCCCGACGCGGATGAACGCCCCGCCCCACGGGCCGACGGCCGCCTCGAGCACGCCGCCCGCCGACGGCTGCGGCAGCGCCGCGATCTCGGCCTGCGGCAGGATCCCGTACGACAGGATCGAGACCGACGCGAAGAGGGCGAGCACCGACAGGAAGCCCAGCACGGTCGCCCGCCCGACGTCGGACCGCTTCCTCGCGTACCGGGAGTACACGCTCGCGCCCTCGATGCCGAGGAACACGAACACCGTGATGAGCATCGTGCCCTGGACCTGCAGGAACAGCGGTTCGCCGCCCGCAAGGCCGGCGTCGCCCGAGAGGTTGCCGACGAAGACGTCCCAGTCGAAGAAGAAGACGACGAGCACCAGGAACAGGGCGAGCGGGACCAGCTTCGCGATCGTGACGATGAAGTTCACGGCGGCCGCCTCGCGGACGCCCCGCCGGATCAGCAGGTAGACGCCCCAGACCGCGGCGACCGAGATGAAGAACGCCGGCCAGGTGTCGCCCTCCCCGAGCACCGGCCGCAGCTCGGGGAAGAGCTGCGAGAGCGTCGTCATGATGAGCACCCAGTAGAACGCGTTGCCCGCGCACGCCGACGCCCAGTAGCCGACCGCGGAGAGGAAGCCGGGGTACACCCCGAAGCCCGCGCGCGCGTAGACGTAGACGCCGTTGTCGAGCTCGGGCTTGCGCATCGCGAGCGTCTGGAAGACCAGCGCGAGCGTGAACATCCCGAGCCCCGCGATCCCCCACGCGATCGCCGCGCCGTACACGCCCGTCTGGCTCGCGAACCGCGCCGGCAGCTGGAAGACCCCCGCGCCGACCATCGAGCCGACGACCATGGCGGTGAGCGCCGGAAGGCTGAGCTTCGAGCTCGCCCTGGTCTCCGCGGTCGACGCCATGAGAGTCCCCTCGCCGGTCCGATCCACCCCCGTGCGGATCGTTCGGGGCGCCGCAGCGCCGCCTGCACCGTGTCTAGCGCAGGCCCCCTGAGGCGCACAAGGGCGCACGACGAGGGGACGGTCGCACGTGCGACCGCCCCCTCGCGGCATCCGGTGCCGGCGCCTAGATGACGTCGTCCGAGATCGTCGTCGGGTTGCCGAAGCGGTGGTTCGTGATCGACACCGCCTGCTCGTGCAGGAACGGCAGCAGCTCGACGCGGCCCGACGGGGTGACGGGGTGCGACCAGACCGCGAGGTCCGGGGTGCCGCCCGTGGCCTCGGCGAGCGCCGACGCCGATCCGCCGACGAGGCGGACGCGACCGGTGACCTCGCCGCGGCCGGCGCGCTCGATCCAGCCGGCGTCGCCCTCGCGGACGACGCGGACGTCCTGCGCCGCGAGCAGGTCGCGCACGCCCTTCGGCAGCTCGTGCGCCGTCGAGACGGACAGCGGCGACTTCGCGAGCAGGCCGGCGGCGATGACACGCAGGCCGTCGGCGAGGGCGGCGTCCTCGCTCACGCGGATCGTGACGGGCAGCGGCAGGTAGCGGAAGACGTTGCGCTCGACGCCGAGGCCCGAGACGTCCTTGACGGTGCCGTACTCCTCGGCCCACGCGACCTCGTCGGACAGGGCCGAGCGGCGCAGGACCTCGTACGCCTCGTAGTCGAGCGAGGACTGCGAGGCCTCGATGAGGCGGCTCACGCGGCGCTCGAGGCCGCGCAGGTGCAGCGACCGGCTCGGCTCGGAGTGGTCGGGCTCCCAGTCGCCGAGGCCGAACAGGTAGTTCGGTCCGCCGGCCTTGGCGCCCGCGCCGACCGAGGAGCGCTTCCAGCCGCCGAACGGCTGGCGCTGCACGATCGCTCCCGTGATGCCGCGGTTGACGTAGAGGTTGCCCGCCTCGACCCGGTCGAACCACGTCGCGAGCTCCTCGGAGTCGAGCGAGTGCAGGCCGGCCGTGAGGCCGAAGTCGACCGCGTTCTGGAAGCGGATGGCCTCGTCGAGGTCCTTGGCGTGCATGATGCCGAGCACGGGGCCGAAGAACTCGGTGAGGTGGAAGTACGACCCGGGCTTCACGTTCGCGCGGATGCCGGGCGACCACAGCCGTCCGGTGCCGTCGAGCTGCCGCGGCTCCACCAGCCACTCCTCGTCGGCGCCGAGCGTCGTGAGGGCGTGCAGCAGCTTGCCGTTCGCGGGCTCGACGATCGGCCCCATCTGGCTCGCCGGGTGCTCGGGCCAGCCGACGCGGAGGCTCGTCGCGGCATCCACGAGCTGGCGGCGGAAGCGCTCGGACTTCGCCACGGAACCGACGAGGATCACGAGCGACGCGGCCGAGCACTTCTGGCCGGCGTGGCCGAACGCGCTCTTGACGACGTCGGAGGCCGCGAGGTCGAGGTCGGCCGACGGCGTGACGATGATCGCGTTCTTGCCGCTCGTCTCGGCGAGGAGCGGGAGGTCCTTGCGGAACGACCGGAACAGCTCGGCCGTCTCGTATGCGCCGGTCAGGATGACCCGGTCGACCTTCTCGTCGGAGACGAGCTTGGTACCGAGCTCGCGCGAGCCGAGGTCGACGAGCGCCAGCAGGTCCTTCGGGATGCCGGCCTCCCAGAGCGCCTCGACCATGACCGCGCCCGAGCGCTGCGAGAGCTTGGCGGGCTTGATGATCACGCCCGAGCCCGCGGCGAGTGCGGCGAGCACGCCGCCCGCGGGGATCGCGACCGGGAAGTTCCACGGCGGGGTGACGACGGTCAGCGTCGACGGCACGAACCGCGCGCCCTGCACGTGGTCGAGCTCGCGGGCGCGCTCGGCGTAGTAGTGCGCGAAGTCGATGGCCTCGCTGATCTCGGGATCGGCCTCGGCGATGGTCTTGCCGGTCTCGGCGGCCATGACCTCGATCAGGCGGTCGCGGTTCGCGGCGAGCGCGAGGCCGGCGCGGTGCAGGACGGCGGCGCGCTCGTCGCCCGGGAGGGCGCCCCAGGCGGCGGCCCGCTCGGTCACGGCGGTCATGAGCCGCTCGAGCTCCTCGGCCGTCTCGATGCGGTGGTCGCGGAGCGTGTCGATGCCGAGCGTCGAGTCGGGCACGCGCTCGAGGATGCGGCGGCCCCAGTCGCGGTTCGCGGCGAGCGCGGGGTCGGTGTCGGGCTCGTTGCGGAAGCCGGGAGTCACGCCGGGGCCGGTGAGCTCGGCGGCTGCGGCGGCCGCGTCATCGGTCAGCACGCCGTCCGCGGCCGAGCCGCGGGTGATGCCGAGCACGACGCTCGTGAGCGAGCCCTCGTGCTCGTCGCCCGGCGCGGGCGCACCGGTCACGGCGCCGCTGAGTTCGGCGGCGTCCTTCTCGTCCCACTCGGTGCGACGGTTCTGGGTGCGGTTCGGCGCGGGCGCCGGGGCGTCGGCGTCCTCGGCCTCGAGCGCGGCGAGCGAGCGGAGGTAGCGGTCGCGCTCGCGGTCGAACAGGCCGCGGTGGGTGGAGAGCTCGAAGACGGCGGACATGAAGTTGTCCTGGCTCGCGTTCTCCTCGAGGCGTCGGATGAGGTACGCGATCGCGACGTCGAACTCCGACGGGTTCACGACCGGCGTGTACAGCAGCAGGCGCCCGACGTCGCCGCGCACGGCCTCGGCCTGGCCGGTCGCCATGCCGAGGAGCATCTCGAACTCGACGCCCTGCTCGACGCCGCGCTCCTTCGCGGTGAGGAAGGCGTGGGCGACGTCGAAGAGGTTGTGGCCGGCGATGCCGAGCTTCACGGCGTCGATGCGCTCGGGAGTCATCGACCAGTGCAGGACGCGCTTGTAGTTCGTGTCGGAGTCCTGCTTGGTGGAGTACGTCGCGAGGGGCCAGTCGTGGATGTGCGCGTCGACGGTCTCCATGGCGAGGTTCGCGCCCTTGACGACGCGGACCTTGATGGGTGCGCCGCCCGCGGCGCGGCGGGCCTGCGCCCACTCGGTGAGGTCCTGCATCGCGCCGAGCGCATCGGGCAGGTAGGTCTGCAGCACGATGCCCGCCTCGAGCCCCTGCAGCTGCGGCTGGTCGAGGAGGCGCTTGAACACCGCGATGGTGAGGTCGAGGTCGCGGTACTCCTCCATGTCGAGGTTGATGAACTTGGCCTCGCCCTTCGCGGCGCCCTTCGCGGCGAGCTCGTAGAGCGGCGTGAGCTTGGCGGTGACCTTCTCGACGGCCTCGTCGAACGACCACATCGAGAGCTGGCTCACGACGCTCGAGACCTTGATCGAGACGTAGTCGACGTCGTCGCGCGCGAGGAAGTCGTAGGTGCCCTTCAGGCGCCGGTCGGCCTCGTGCTCGCCGAGCACGGCCTCGCCGAGGAGGTTGAGGTTCAGCCGGTTGCCGGACTCGCGCAGCTTCGCGATCGCGGGGCCGAGCTTCGCAGGGGTCGCGTCGAGGACGAGGTGGCCGACCATGGCGCGCAGCACGCGGCGGGCGATCGGGATGACGAGCCACGGGAAGGCCTGCGCCATGGTCCCGCCGAGGCGGATCGCGGCCTTGAGGAAGCCGGGCAGGAACTTCGGCGTCAGCTTCGCGACCTCGGCGAGATTGCGCGCCGCGACCCCGAGGTCCTCGGGGCGCATGACGCCGTCGACGAAGCCGACGGTGAAGGCGAGCCCGTTCGGGTCCTTGAGCACGCCGGCGAGTCGCTCGGCGGCGGGGTCCACCGGGTGCCGGTCGCTCTCGGCGAGCCAGCGCTCGACGAGCGCGATGACGTGGTCGGTGTCGGGGACGACGTCCGCGATCAGCTTCGAAGTGGTCACGACTGCGATGTCCTTTGCGTCTCGGAGGGCGCGCGCGGCGCGTGCGCGCCCGGCACCTCCAGTGTGCGCCTCCGCATCTGTTCAGTACAGCGAATGAATCCGATGCATACTGTTCATGTTTCCCGAACGTTCTTCGCGGCGCCCGTCGCCGCGCCGACCGATCACCGGATGCCGCGAGAGGAGGCCGCACGCATGCTCGACGTCCGACGCCTCCGCCTGCTCGTCGAGCTCAGCCAGCGCGGCACGCTGACGGCCGTCGCCGAGGCGCTCTCGTACAGCCCGTCGTCGGTCTCGCAGCAGCTCAGCCAGCTCGAGAAGGAGGCCGGGGTGCCGCTCCTCGTGCAGGTCGGCCGGCGGGTCCAGCTCACGCCGCAGGCCGAGCTCCTCGTCGGCCACGCGCAGGCCGTCCTCGAACGGCTCGAGGAGGCCGAGGCGGATGTCGCGCGCTCCCTGACCACGGTGAGCGGCACCGTGCGCATCGCCGTCTTCCAGTCCGCGGCGCACGCCGTCGTGCCGCAGGCCCTGACGCTGCTCGCCGCCGAGCACCCCTCACTGCGCGTCGAGGTGACCGAGCGGGAGCCCGAGATCGCGCTCTTCGACGTCGCCGCCCGCGACTTCGACCTCGTCATCGCCGAGCAGTACCCCGGGCACACGCGACCGCTCCACCCCGAGCTCGATCGGGTCCCACTCGCCCGCGACGCCATCCGGCTCGCGCTGCCGCCGCACCCGTCGGCCCGTCGTCGGGGCCTCCGGCGCTCCGACCCGGTCGCGGCGGCGCTGCCGCCCGAGGCGCCGACCGAGCTGCTGCGGCTCGTGGCGGACGACGGACTGGCGGCGGCGGCCGACCGGCCGTGGGTCATGGAACCTCGCGGCACGGCCTCCCGCGAATGGGCCGAGCAGCTGTGCCGCCACGCCGGCTTCGAGCCCGACGTGCGGTTCGAGACCGCCGACCTCATGGCGCACATCCGCCTGATCCGATCGGGCAACGCCGTCGGGCTGCTGCCCGACCTGGTCTGGGCGGGCGAGCCGCCGAGCGTGCAGCTCGCCTCGCTGCCCGACGAGCCCACGCGCGAGGTGTTCTCGTCGACGCGTCGCGCCGCCTCGCGTCGGCCCGCCGTGGTGGCCGCACGTGACGCACTCGCCCGCGCGGCGGCGCGGAGCGAGCCGCCCCCGACCCACGACCGCTGACGCGCGTCGCGTGACGCGGACGGTGCTCCCCGCTACGCTGCGAGCATGACCAGCAGGCACAGGCTCGTCATCGGTATGGGGGTACTGGCGGTCGCGCTCGCGTTCACGGGGTGCAGCGGGGCCGAGGGCGAGGACACCGGGGGAACCGTGGATGCCGTCGGCACGTGGGGCGACTCGAGCGGCGAGGGGTCGCCGTACCTCTCGCTCGCCGAGGGCGGCGACTTCTCGGGCAGCGACGGGTGCAACCAGTTGAACGGGACGTGGTCGGTGAACGAGGCCGACCAGGTCGAGTTCGAGAACGTCGCGAGCACGCAGATGGCGTGCGAGGGCGTCGACGACTGGCTCTCGGGCATGACGGCGGCCGACGTCGCGAACGACACCATGACGGTGCTCGGCTCGGACGGCTCGCCCATCGGAACCCTCGAGCGCAGCGGCTGACGCGGCCGACCAGTGGTGCGGTCCCCGGGCGGCCCGCACCCCGGTGGCGTGCCGTGACGGGGTCGCCGGTGCCTTCGCCTCAGTCGGCGTCGCCGCCCGCGTCGGAGCCGCCGTCGTGCATCCACGGCGTGTAGCTCACTCCGACGAGCAGTCCCTCGGGGCTCATCAGCCGCGACGTGGTCTGCCCCCACGGCTCCTCGTGGGCGTCGACGAGGATCTCGAGCCCTCGCGCGCGCAGCTCCGCGACGGCGGGCGCCACGGCCTCGGGCGAGGCGACGTCGAACTCGATCCACGCCTGCGGCACCGGGCGGTCGGCGGGCCACGTCGCCGTGCCGAACGTCGCCTCGGCGGCCTGGTCGAGCGGCCAGATCGCGAAGGCCCGGGCGCCGTCGACCTCCTCGGTGTGGAAGTACCGCGGCGCGTTCTCGTGGAACGGGATGCCGAGGGCTCCCGCCCAGAAGTCGTGCGACGCCGAGTCGACCGTGCCGATCGGGCCGAAGCCGGCGATGAAGGCGATGTCCATGCGCCCATTCGACACCGCACCGCCGACACGTCGCGCCGTCGGCGCGGCCGTGCGACGTCGGCTCACCGCGCCGCCGCGGCCGACCCCGCTGCGGCGGCGAACCGCTCCGCCTGCGCGGCGAGGAACACGGCGAGCTCGGGCGGCCCGTCGACCCGGCAGTCGACGCCCTCGGGCACGAACAGCAGCGCAGCCGCGACGCCCGCGACGGTCTCGTCCTCGACCGGCCACACGGTGCCGACGCCGTCCGGCGAGGCGACGGCGTCGCGCGCCCACCACCCGAGCCGTTCGCGGAACGCCGCGGACGGCATGTCGACGTGCACGGTCGCCCGGACCGGACGGTCGAGTCGGCGCACCGACCGCCGGACCCGCTCGAGGGCGTCCTCGTCGCTGAGCGGCCGGGGTTCGAAGCGCACCCGGGTGGGGAGCACGTCGCCGATCCGATCGAGGCGGAACGTGCGCCAGTCGTCGCGATCCCGGTCCCAGGCGAGCAGGTACCAGCGCCGGCCCAGCGGGACCAGGCGGTGCGGCTCGATCGACCGCGTGCTCGCCGTGCCCGCGGCATCCGTGTACCGCATGCGGACGCGCTCGGCGTCCCGGCAGCACAGGGCGAGCTGCCCGAGCAGGTCGCTGTCGACGACCGGTGCGTTCCCCTCGCCGCCGGGCGCCGCCGACCGCATCGGTGCGGCGATCGCCTGGAGCGCGGCGATCCGCCGCCGCAGCGGCGAGGGGAGCACCTGCTCGATCTTCGCGAGCGCGCTCAACGTCGTGTGCTCGGCGCCCCGCAGCCCGGCAGCGGCCTGCGACCGCAGGCCGACCGCGATCGCGACGCCCTCGTCGTCGGTGAGCAGGAGCGGTGGCAGGCCCGTGCCGGCCGCGAGCCGGTAGCCGCCGGCGACGCCCCGGGTCGACTCGATCGCGTATCCGAGCTCGCGCAGCCGTTCGACGTCGCGCCGGAGGGTCCGCTCGCTGACGCCGAGGCGGTCGACGAGCTCGCGTGCCGTCCAGTGCCGGTGGCTCTGCAGGAGCGACAACAGGTCGAGCGTGCGGGCGGTGGTGGCGGCCATGGCTCGATTCTCGTCCTGATTCCGGCCGGAAGTCGTCCGGATGTCCCGGATCGAGCCGACCCGGCGCCCACGCGACATCCGCTCGTCTACGCTCGGTGGATGCCCACCGACGCGCATCCCTCCGGCTCGCCCCTGCCCGCCGGCGCACCCGAACAGGACCTCATCATCGTCGGCGGCGGCCACAACGGCCTGACCGCCGCCGCCTACCTCGCCCGGACCGGCCGCCGCGTGCTCCTCCTCGAGCGCGACGACCACCTCGGCGGGGCCGCCGTCTCGGCCGAGGCGTTCCCCGGGGTCGACGCGCGCCTCAGCCGCTACTCGTACCTCGTGAGCCTGCTCCCGCGCCGCATCATCGACGACCTCGGCCTCGACATCCGACTCGTCCGTCGACGCTTCTCGTCGTACACGCCCGACCCGCGCGACCCGTCGCGCGGCCTGCTCGTCGACGTCGAGGCGGATGCCGCGGCCGCGCGCGACGCGTTCGCGCGGGTCGGCGCGGCCGACGACGCCGACGCGTGGCGCGAACTGTACGCCGACACCGAGCGCGTCGCCCGGGCGCTCTTCCCGACGCTCACGGAACCGCTGCCGACCCGCGACGAGGCCCGGGCCCTCGTGGGCGACGACCGGGTGTGGGTCGACCTCGTCGAGCGCCCCCTCGGCGAGTCGATCGACGCCCGGTTCGGCGACGACCTCGTTCGCGGCGTCGTCGCGACCGACGGCCTCATCGGCACGTTCACCGACCTCGACGACCCGTCGCTCGACGCGAACCGCTGCTTCCTGTACCACGTGATCGGCGGCGGCACGGGCGACTGGGACGTGCCGGTGGGCGGGATGGGCGCCGTATCGGGCGAGCTCGCTCGCGCCGCCCGCGAGGCGGGCGCCGTGCTCCGCACCGAGGCCGAGGTCGTGGCGATCGACGGCGAGACCGGCGAGGTGCGCTGGCGCGAGGGCGGCGTCGAATGGACGGCACGCGCCCGCACCGTGCTCGCCGGCGTCGCGCCCGCCGTGCTGGAGCGGCTCGTCGCGGCATCCGTCGACGCCAGGGAACCCGCGCTCGCGGGCGTGCGGTCCGCCGCCCACGGCGGGGGGTCCGCCGCGGTGGCCCCGCGCGACGAGCGGCCGACCGGCGACGACCGGGTCGCGCTCGACCCGTCGGAGGCGCGGAGACTCGCACGCGCCGGGCTCCCCGAGGGCGCCCAGGTCAAGGTCAACCTGCTGCTCACCCGGCTCCCCCGACTCGCGGACGCCGAGGTGGCGCCGGAGCAGGCCTTCGCCGGCACGTTCCACATCAACGAGCTCGGCACCCAGCTCGCCGACGCCCACTTGCGCGCGGCGTCCGGCGAGCTGCCCGACCCGCTCCCCTGCGAGATCTACTGCCACACGCTGAGCGACCGCAGCATCCTCGGCCCGGAGCTCGCCGACTCCGGCGCGCAGACCCTCACGGTCTTCGGACTGCACGTGCCCGACCGGCTCGTCGACGTCATCGGCAACGACGCGCTCCGCGAGCGGCTCCGCGACGCCGTCCTCGCCTCGCTCGACTCGGTGCTCGCCGAACCCGTCGCCGACGTCATCGCGACGGACGCCGACGGCAGCCCGTGCATCGAGGTGAAGACCACACGCGACCTCGAGGAGGCGCTGCAGATGCCCGGCGGCAACATCTTCCACGGTCCCCTGTCGTGGCCGTGGGCCGAACCCGGCGACGAGCTCGCGACGCCGGCGCAGCGCTGGGGCGTCGCGACGCGCCATCCGCGCGTCCTGCTCTGCGGGTCCGGCGCGGTGCGCGGCGGCGCAGTGAGCGGCATCGGCGGGCACAACGCGGCCATGGCCGTGCTCGAGGCGGAGTAGGCGAGTCGGCCGCGCCGGCGGCTAGAAGACGAACAGCTGGCCGAGCACCATGATCGCGATCACGAACAGCGCGACGATCGCGCCGACGATGATGAGCGCGCGGCCCGACATCTTCGCGACGCCGTAGCCGACGAGCACCGGCAGGGCCAGCAGGAGCAGGGTCACGATCCACCAGAACGCCTGGTACCCGCCGGTCGTCGCCTCGGAGAGGCGCCCACCGAAGAGCTGCTGCGAACGCGGGTTCGTCGCGAACGCGAACGCGGCGCTGAGCGGCACGGCGATGAGCGCGAGCACGATGATGCCGCTGAACCACCCCCAGAGCCCACTGTGGCGCGCTCCGATGTCGAGCGCCTGTTCGTCGTGCGGCTGTCGCGAGGAAGACCTGCTGCTCATGCGCGCCACTCTAGCCGTCCGCGGGCGGCCGGATTAGCCTGAGGACAGGACGACACGCAGGGGGCGACGATGACCATCACTCGGGCGACCGGCCACTACGTTCGCAAGGACGACGGGCTCTACCTCCAGTTCGACCGGCTGTTCCACTCCCCGATCGAGGAGGTCTGGTACACCCTGACCAATCCGACGGCGATGCAGGCGTGGATCGGCACGTACACGGGGACGCCCTCCACGGGCGCGGTGCGGTTCCGGATGTCGGGCGAGGACGCCGAGTGGCAGAACACCTCGATCCTCGAGTGCGACGCGCCGTACGGGTTCCGCGCCGACATCGGCGAGGGCGAGACCTCGGTACGCGTCTTCTGCCACCTGCGCGAGGCCGGCGGCATGACCACGCTCACGCTGGGGCAGCGCCTGCGCACGCCCGCCGACGCGACCTCGGTCGGCCCGGGGTGGGACTTCTTCCTCGACCGGTTCGCCGCCGCGCGCGGCGGCAGCGCGATGCCCGAGTGGTCGGACTACGACCCCGGCCTCGTCGCCACCTACCGCTCGCTGCACGTACCGGAGGGGGCGGCCGACCCGTCCCGGCGATGAGGACGCGCGGGCCGAGAGTCTCGCGGCTCCCTGCACCGCAGGGCTAGGCTGGCGCGCGTGAAGGCCATCCAACGGCGGGCTCGCACGACCGAGACCCCGCGGCAGCCCGAGTCCCCCACGCGCGTCCGCGAACCCGGCGGCATGATGGCGAACCACCCCTTCACCTGGGGCATCGTCGTCACCGCCGGGGTCCTGGTCACCCTCGCGCTGGCCAGCATGCTCATCAGCCTCGCCGGCGTCGTCTTCTCGGTGTTCGCCGCGGTGTTCGTCACGCTCGGGCTCGACCCGCTGGTGCGCTGGTTCCAGCGGCGCGGGATGAAGCGCGGCTGGGCGATCGTCACCGTCATCATCATCTTCGTGCTCGTGATCGGCGGCATGCTCTGGCTCGTGCTGCCGCTCGTCATCACGCAGGCGGCGGAATTCATCCGCTCGCTCCCCGAGCTGTATTCGAACCTCCAGCAGCAGGACTGGTTCAAGCAGCTCTCCGGCGACTCCGACGGCCTGCTCGCGAACGTCTACCAGTGGTTCGTCGACACGCTCACCGACCCGAACACCTGGGCGACCGTCGGCGGCGGTGCCCTCGATGTGGGCTTCGCGATCATCGGCGGCATCTCGACGGCGTTCTTCGTCTTCATCCTGACGATCTACTTCATGGCGACGCTCGACTCCTCGAAGGCCGCGATCTACACGCTCATCTCCGCCTCGCACCGCGAGCGCGTCGTCGACTACGCCGAGCGCATCATGCAGAACGTGGGCCGCTACCTCAGCGGGATGGTCGTGCTCGCCTTCTTCAACGCGACGTACAGCCTGATCCTGCTGGCCCTCGTCGGCGTGCCGTTCGCGCTCGTGATCGCGGTCGCGGCGTTCTTCATCACGCTGATCCCGCTCATCGGAACCGTGCTGACCACGGCGTTCATGACGGTCATCGCACTGTTCGTCTCGCCGACCGCCGCGATCATCGTGCTCGTCGCGATGCTCGTCTACATGCAGGTCGAGGCGTACATCCTCACGCCGCGCGTGATGAGCCGAGCGGTGCAGGTCCCCGGCTCGATCGTGCTGATCGCCGCCCTCGCGGGCGGCACGCTCGCCGGCCTCGGCGGCGCGCTCGTCGCCATCCCGATCGCCGCCGGCATCCTCCTCATCGTCAAGGAGGTCGTCGTTCCCTGGAAGGCCAGGTCGTAGCGACCGGTCAGTGCCAGACGGACGGCGCCTCGGCACGACTCGGCGGCAGCGCCACGTCGTCGGCCCACGCCGCGAGCCACTCCGGTGCGACGTCGGGCACCGGCGGCGCGCCGAGCTCGTCGAGGACCTCCGCGACGGGCACCGAGCCCCCGCTGTTCCGCACGAAGAGCTTGCGGACGAACGCGCGCGCGTAGATCTCCGGCCCGCCGCCGGGGCCGGGGCGCGTGAAGCGCTGCTCGAAGAGCATCAGCCTGCCGTCGTGCCCCAGCAGCCTCGTCTCGACCGTGAACCGCTGCCAGAGGCTCAGCGGCTTGCGGAAGGCGATGGTCTCGCTGACCGCCACCGGCAGCCAGTGCTTCGCACGCATCAGGTCGAAGAGGCCGGTCCGCACGAACAGGTCCATCCGGGCGAGGTCCATGATCGAGAAGTAGACCCCGTTGTTCATGTGCCGGTTGACGTCGAGGTCGGTCGGCAACGTCACGAATCGAGCGCGACCCAGGTCGGCGAGGCCGAGCGTCCGCCCGCGCCGTGCCACGACGAGCACGCGGAGCAGCGTCCGGAACACCAGGTGCATGATCGGCCACGCTACGGCGTCCGTCGGCGGGCCGGTGGGCCGGTGGTCCCGCCGCCGCGAGCCGTCGCGACCGGCGTCAGCCCCAGACCGACGGCGCCGCCGCGCGGGTCGACGGCAGTGCGACGTCGCCGCCCCAGCGCACGATCCACTCGGGCAGCTCGTCGTCGGCCGCCGGGGCGCCGAACGCCTCCATGAGTTCCGCCACCGGCACCGTGCCGCCCTCCTTGCGCAGGAACCGGGCCCGGATGAACGCCTGCGCGTAGATCTCCGGCTCGCCGTCCGCGCCGGGGCGCACCAATCGGTGCTCGACGTACACCGCCCGCTCGTCGTAGCCGAGCAGGCGGGATTCGATCGTGAACCGCTGCCAGAGCTCGAGCGACCTGCGGAACGTGATCGTCTCGCTCGCCACCACCGGGTACCAGCCGCGGTCGCGCATCATGCCGAAGACGCCGTTGCGCACCAGCATGTCGAACCGCGCGACATCCATGATCGAGAAGTAGACGCCGTTGTTCATGTGCCGGTTCACGTCGAGATCCGTCGGCAGCGTGATGAACCGGGTCCGCGCGACATCCCAGTGCCCGAGGTCGGGCTTGCGCCGCGACAGGAAGAGGACGTGCAGCAGGGTGCGGAACAACATGTGCATGGTCCACGAGGATATTGCGGATCCGTGGTGGACATCTCCACCTTGGTGGGCGCGCACAGTGCGACGACGGATGCTGCGGCGCGGCGTTGTCGGTCGCCGCGAACCGTGGCGGCTCAGCTGCCGTCGCCGGCGGCGTTCCCCTTCGCGGGCACGTGACGCTCATCCGGGCCGTCGTAGACCGACAGCGGGCGGATCAGGGCGTTGGAGGCGAGCTGTTCCATCACGTGCGCGGTCCAGCCGGTGACCCGGCTGGCGACGAACAGCGGCGTGAAGATCTCGGTGTCGAAGCCCATCAGGTGGTAGGTCGGGCCCGCGGGGTAGTCGAGGTTCGGCTTGATGCCCTTGCGCTCGTCCATCGCCTCCTCGAGGGCGACGTACAGCTCCAGCAGGTCCGGGCGGTCGTAGTGCTCGACCATCCGCTCGAGCGCGTCGCGCATCGTCGGCACCCGGGAGTCCCCGTGCTTGTAGACGCGGTGGCCGAAGCCCATGATCTTGCGCTTCTCGGCGAGCGCGGCATCCAGCCACTCCACGGCGCGCTCGGCGCCGCCGTCGCCGGGGCCGATCTCGTCGAACGCGTGCATGACGGCCTCGTTGGCGCCGCCGTGCAGCGGGCCCTTGAGCGCGCCGATCGCACCCGTGATCGCCGAGTACAGGTCGGAGAGGGTCGAGGCGATGACGCGCGCCGTGAAGGTCGACGCGTTGAAGGAGTGCTCGGCGTAGAGGATCATCGACGTGTCGAACGCGTTCACGACGGCGAGCTCGGGCGTCTCGCCGAACGCCTGCCACAGGAAGTTCGCCGAGTAGCCGAGGTCGTTGTTCGGCTCGACGAACTCGAGCTCGTGGCGGCGCCGCTGGTCGTACGTGATGATCGACGGCAGCTTCGCGAAGAGTCGGATCGACTTCTCGAGGTTCGCCTCGGGCGAGTCGTCGGGCGTCTTCGGGTCGATCCCGCCGATCACGCTGACCGCGGTGCGGACGACGTCCATCGGGTGCGCGGTGAGCGGCAGCTCGTCGACGATGCGCTTGGTCTCGTGATCGAGGCCGCGATGGCTGCGCTCGAGCTCCTCGAACGCCGCGAGCTGCTCGTCGTTCGGCAGCTCGCCGTTCCAGAGCAGGTAGGCGACCTCCTCGAAGGTCACGGATGCCGCGAGCTCCTGCACGGGATAGCCCCGGTAGAGCAGCGAGTTGGTCTCGGGGTTCACCTTCGAGATCGCGGTGAAGTCCACGGGGACGCCGGCGAGGCCCTTGTAGATCTTCGGCGTCTCGGTCTGCGGGGTCTGCTCGCTCATCGTGCTCCTCGTGGGGCTCCTGGGACGGGCGGGTCGCCTCGTCGCGACCGCTCCCCCAGCCTACGACCCGCCGCCCGCGCCGCGCGGGCGCGAATGGACGCGAACGGGCGGTCTGCTGCTCGCGCATCCGCCGATTCGCGTCCGAACGTGCTGTCCTGCACAGGTGCGAGGTGGCGCCGGGTGGCGAGGCGAGGGGGCGCGGGCGGCCGGAGTGCGGCTCCGCGGCGGCAGGATCGGCGGATGCCGCGCGCGAACCCGCTCCCCTCCGAGCTCTCGACTCGGCCCTTCACGGTGCGGGAGGCGCTCGACGCGGGGGTCGGACCCGATCGGCTGCGGCGCGGCGACCTCGTCGCTCCCTTCCACGGCGGCCGCGCACCCGCTGCCGTCCGACTCGGGCTCGACGGGCGGTGCCGCCTCGCGCTCGCGCTCGCGCCGCCCTCGGCGTTCGTCTGCGGCGCGACCGCGGCGTCCGTCCACGGCATCCCGCTCCCGCCGCGACTCGCGTTCCGGCAGGACGTGGAGCTCGCCGTCCCGGCGCCGGGGCGCGCCATCCGACGGGCGGGCGTGATCGGCCGGGTGCTCCGCATCGAGGCGCCCGACCTCGAACGGGTCCGGCGGATGTCGGTGACCACGCCCATCCGCACCTGGTGCGACCTGGGCGTCCTCCTCCACGTGCCCGAGCTCGTCGCCGCCGGCGACTGGCTCCTGCGTCGAGGACTCGCGACGGCGTCGGAGCTCGAGCGTGCGGCCGACCGGCGTCTCGACCGGCGCGGCGTGGTCGGCATCCGCACCGCATTGCCCCTCCTCGACGGTCGCGCCGAATCGCCGAAGGAGTCGGAACTCCGGGCGATCCTGCACCTCGCCGGTCTGCCCGCCCCCGACGTGAACGTCGACGTCGTCGACCCGCACGGGCGGTTCGTCGCCCGCGTCGACCTCCTGTTCGCCGCGTACCGGGAGGTTCTCGAGTACCAGGGCGACCACCATCGGACCGATCGGGCGCAGTGGCGACGGGATCGCACCCGTGAGGCCGAGCTGGAGTCCCTCGGGTACCACGTGACCGAGGTCACCGATGACGACCTCGCCGATCCCGTCGCGATGGTCGCACGCCTCGCACGACGGCTCGGCGGTGCCGGCTGGACCGGGTCCCCTCGCTCGTTGGACGGAATTCGGCGCCGGAGACGGCGCTGAGGCGCCGGATTTCGTCCAAACGGCGGGGTGTGGGCGTCAGAAGAGGCCGGTGGGGATGTCGACGCCGTTCAGGGCGCCGGGCGCGGCGGTGATCGTCAGCTGGCCGAGCTCGTCGGGCCCGAGCTCGGGCAGGCGCTGCGCGACGTCGAGGAAGCGGTCGACCTCAGCGGGCTCGAGCACCCACTCGGCGAGCGTGCGGAACTTCTGCACGTACTGCTCACGGCCGAACGGCCGGGCGCCGAGCGGGTGGGCGTCGGCGACGGCGATCTCGTCGACGATCTCGCCCCCGTCGGCCAGGCGGATGACGACGCGGCCGCCGAACGCCTTCTCGTCCATGTCGAGCGAGTGGTACCGGCGCGTCCAGTCCGGGTCCTCGACCGTCGACACCTTTCGCCACAGCGCCACGGTGTCGGCGCGGTGTGCGCGCTCCGGGCTGTACGAGTCCGCGTGGTGCCACGCGCCGTCCTGCAGGGCGACCGTGAAGATGTACGGGATCGAGTGGTCGAGCGTCTCGCGCGAGGCATCCGGATCGTACTTCTGCGGGTCGTTGGCGCCCGAGCCGATCACGTAGTGCGTGTGGTGCGACGTGTGGATGGTGATCGACTCGATGCGGTCGGGGTCGTCGAGGATCAACGGGTACTCGTCGTGCAGCTTGCGGGCGAGGTCGATCCACGCCTGCGCCTGGTACTCCGCCGAGTGCTCCTTCGTATAGGAGTCGAGGATGGCGCGCTTGGCCTCGCCCGTCTCGGGCAGGGGCACCTCGTAGGTGGCCTCGGGTCCGCCGAGGAGCCACGCGATGACGCCGTCCTCGCCCTCGTAGATCGGCACAGGGCTGGTCTGGCCGCGCATGGCGCGGTCGACGGACTCGACGGCCATCTTGCCCGCGAACGCCGGCGCGTACGCCTTCCAGGTCGAGATCTCGCCCTTGCGCGACTGCCGCGTCGCGGTCGTGGTGTGCAGCGCCTGCCCGATGGCCTGGAAGATCGTCTCCTGGTCGAGGCCGAGGAGCGTGCCGATGCCGGCCGCGGCCGACGGTCCCAGGTGGGCGACGTGGTCGATCTTGTGGGCGTGCAGGGTGATCGCCTTCACGAGGTCGACCTGCAGCTCGTACCCGGTGGCGATGCCGCGGACGACGTCGCGCCCGGTCAGTCCGCGCGACGCGGCGCAGTGCTGCGCGACGGCGACGATCGGCGGGATGTTGTCGCCCGGGTGCGAGTAGTCCGCGGCGAGGAACGTGTCGTGGAAGTCGAGCTCGCGCACGGCGACGCCATTGGCCCACGCGGCCCACTCCGGCGAGGTGCGACGGCCGGCGTCGGCGCCGAACACGGTCGCGCCGTCGCCGCCGATCGAGACGGGGTGCGCGAGCGCTTGGCTGCGGGCCGCGACCACGGGGCCGCGTGCGAGGGATGCCGCGGCGACGGCCGCGTTGTCGATGACGCGGTTCACGACCATCTCGACGACCTCGTCGTCGACCTCGACGGGGTCGACGGCGACGCCGGCGAGCTGCCAGGCGAGCTGGCCCTCGCGTGCGAGGCCCTCGTCGCTCCGGTGGGTGCGCAGGTGGTGGATCTTCACGCCGTTCACGCTACCGAACGGCGGCGTGCGCCGCCCGATCTTGACGGCGACCGCCCGGCTGGGGCATGGGACGATGGAGGGGATGATCCACACCGACACCGAGAGCGTGGGCGCCCGGGCGGTTCGCGACATCCGACGCGACTTCCCCGCACTCGCGGACCCCGGCGACGCCCGACCGACCGCCTACCTCGACTCGGCGGCCACCGCGCAACGCCCGGCCGTCGTGCTCGACGCCGAACGCGACTACCTCGAGCACGACGTCGCCGCCGTGCACCGCGGCGCGAGCGCCGCGACCGGGCGGTCGACGACGCGGTTCGAGGAGGCGCGCGCCGACGTCGCCCGCTTCGTGGGCGCGGCGGACGAGCGCGAGGTCGTGTGGGCGCAGAACGCCACCGACGCGCTGAACATGGTCGCGCTCGGCATCGCCGACGCGAGCGCCGGCATCGGCGGGGCACGTGCGGATCGGTTCGCGCTGCAGCCCGGCGACGAGATCGTGCTGCCCGAGGCCGAGCACCACGCGAACCTGCTGCCGTGGCAGCGCGTCGCCCAGCGCACCGGGGCGCGCCTGGTGCCCGTGCGGGTCGACGAGCACGGCTGCTGGGGCATCGACGACCTCGCGGCGGTGCTCACGCCCCGCACCCGGGTGGTGGCGTTCGCCGAGATCTCCAACGTGACCGGCCTCATCGTGCCGGTCTCCGACGTCGTCGCGGTCGTGCGCGAGCGGGCGCCGCAGGCGCTGGTCGTGCTCGACGCGTGCCAGTCGGTGCCGCATCGCCCGGTCGACCTCGCCGGGTACGGCGTCGACTTCGCGGCGTTCTCGGGCCACAAGATGCTCGGCCCCAACGGCATCGGCGTGCTGTACGGGCGCGCGGAACTGCTCGACGTGCTGCCGCCGGCTCGCACGGGGGGCTCGACGATCACGCGCGTGACGTTCGACTCCGCGGAGTTCCTGCCGGCGCCGCAGCGATTCGAGGCGGGCACGCAGGCGGTGTCGCAGGCGATCGGCCTGGCCGCCGCCGTCCGGTACCTCGAGGACCTCGGCATGGACGCCGTCGCGGCGCACGAGGCCGCCTTCGCGGCGCGCGTCGTGGAGGGCGTGGCGGCGATCCCCGGCGTCCGGATCGTCGGCCCGCAGCGCGGCGAGCCGCGCGGCGGCCTCGTGAGCGTGGCCGTCGACGGCGTGCACGCGCACGACGTCGGGCAGTTCCTCGACGACGCCGGCCTCGTCGTCCGAGTCGGCCACCACTGCGCGCAACCGCTGCACCGCGCGCTGGGCCTGACGGCGACGACGCGCGCGAGCGCGCACGTGTACACGACCGTGGAGGAGGCCGACCGGTTCGTCACCGCGCTCGGCGAGGTCCGCGGGTTCTTCGGACTCGGAACGGGAGCCGCCTGATGAGCGCACTCGACGGCCTCTACCAGCAGATCATCCTCGAGCACGCGAAGGCGCGGCACGGCGACGGCCCGCTGGAGGGCGCCGACGGCGAGCACCACGAGTACAACCCGACGTGCGGCGACGAGATCACGCTGCGCGTGAAGCTCGACGACGCGCACGAGCGCATCGAGGCGGTGGCCTGGCAGGGCGACGGGTGCAGCATCTCGATGGCGTCGGCGTCGGTCCTGACCGATCTCGTTGCGGGCCGTCCGGTCGACGAGGCGCTCGGCCTCGCCGAGGAGTTCCGCTCGATGCTGCGCTCGAAGGGCGCGGGCGAGCCGGACGAGGACGTGCTGGGCGACGCGATCGCCTTCCACGGCGTCTCGAAGTACGTCATGCGCATCAAGTGCGCGATGCTCTCCTGGGTCGCACTGGAGGCGGCGGTCGGCACGGCGCGCTGACCGCGCCGCTCCCGTCGGGCGCTCCGACTACATCCCGGGCACGGGCTGCGCGGCGTGGACCTCGATCTCGCACCCGCCGGCCATGTTGAGATGCGGGTGCGCCCTCGCGAGTTCGAGCGCCGCGTCCATGTCGTCCGCCTCGATGATGGTGTAGCCGGTGACCTCGCGGGTGCTGGGTGCGGTCGCGCCGCCCGGCGTGACGCGCACGCCGTCGGCGAGCGGCGTCCCGAAGTCGACCATGTCGTCGCCGACCTTCGCCGCCCAGTCCATCCACTGCCCCATGACGGCGGCGGTCTCGTCGTCGGTGGGCGGGGTGGCGTCAGCGGGCGGCATGGGGGCGTGGTAGATGAAGACGAACCGTGCCATGGGAGTGTTCCTCTCGGATCTGCGGACCCCGGCGGGAGTCCGGATGCCGGCACCGTCGCCGGCACGCGATGGTGGTCAGCCGGGTGAGGGCTCGAAGACGGCGGCGATCGAGTCGAGGCATCCGCGCCAGCCGTCGCCGTGGCGTTCGGCGGACTCCGCGGATGCGAAGCGCGTGTGCGTGATGCGGACGCGCGTGCCATCGGCGTCGTCCGCGAAGCGGACCTCGACGAGGGTCTCCTCGTCGGAGCCGTCCCAGCGCCAGGTGAAGCTGAGCCGGTCCATCGGGTCGACGTCGACGTAGGTGCCGGACGTGGCGTAGGTCGCGTCCGGTCCGTGCATCTCGAAGCGGTACGCGCCGCCGGGCCGTGCGTCGATGGTCGCATCGGTCGGGCCGTAGTCGGTCACCGAGGGCCGCATCCAGCGTGCGGCGTGGGCCGCGTCGGTCCACAGCGACCACATCGTGACGCGATCGATCGCGAAGGTGCGCTCGATGTCGAAGACGGTCTCAGGCATCGCGGTCGCCACCGAGGGTCGCGACGTACGCGTCGAGCGCATCGAGTCGGGCGGTCCAGTACTCGCGGGCGCGGGCGATCCACTGCTGCGCCTCGGTGAGCGCGACGGCGTCGAGCACGAGCCGGCGTTCGCGACCGCCGCCCTCGCGCCGCACGAGCCCGGCCTTCTCGAGTGCGGCCGTGTGCTTGTTGAGCAGCTGCGGCGAGACGCCGCGGTCGGCCGCCACCTGCGACATCCGCGGGGCGTCCGAGCGCGCGGCGAGGTAGAGCACGAGGTCGCGGCGCGACCGGTGCGCGAGCGCTGCGAAGACCGCGTCGAGCCGGTCGGCGTCGGCGGCGTCGGCCCGTGTCGCGGCATCCGATCCCGAGTAAACCATGTGGTTTATTATCCGAGGTCGCGGCGTGCGCGGCAACCCCCGACCGGGTGACGCGGACGGCGGTCGAGGAGGAACGCGGGCTCGTCAGCCGGCGTCGGGCCAGACCGGGTCGTGCAGCTGCTCCTCGAGCACGCGCGCCGCGAGGCCGGCGGGCACGTCGGCGAGCGCCGGCGGGTCCCACTGCGGTGAGCGGTCCTTGTCGATGACCTGCGCCCGGATGCCCTCGTGCAGGTCGTGCTGCCCGATGAACCACGACACGGCGCGGAACTCCTGCTCGAGCGCGTCCTCGAGACGGGGCAGGGTGCGCGCCCGGCGCACGGCTTCGAGCGTGATCGTCAGCGCGGTCGGCGAGAGCGTCTCGAGCTCGTCGGCGGCCGCCGCGGCGTAGGCGTGCGCGGGCTGGTCCGACGGATGGCCCGAGCCGGCGCCGTCGCCGGGACCGCGCCCCGCGGCATCCGCCCCACCCGCGGTCCGGTCGTCGTCGGCTCGGCCATCCGCGAACGCGCGGAGCCGATCGATCACGCCCTGCACGGTCGGCGCCGAGTAGCACTCGTCGACCCATGGTCGAGCGGCCGCGAGCGCGGAGGGCCCCGGGGTCTCGTCGAAGAGCATGACGATCTCGGACGGCGTGCCGGGGTCCGCGCGCTCGGCGAGGGCCTGGAGCAGGTGCGGGATGCGATCGCTCGGCACGAAGGCGTCGGCGAAGTCGGCGTGCATGGCGTCGGCGGCGTCCATGGTCCGCGAGTTCAGCGCGAGGTGGACGCCGAGCTCGCCCGGAGCTCGGCCGAGCAGCCACGTGCCGCCGACGTCGGGCGTGAAGCCGATGCGCGTCTCCGGCATCGCGACGCGCGAGCGCTCGGTGACGATGCGGATCGAGGCGTGGCCGGCCAGGCCGATGCCGCCGCCCATCGTGATGCCGTCCATGATCGCGACGACCGGCTTCGGGTAGCGCGCGATCGCGGCGTTCAGCCGGTACTCGGTCCGGAAGAAGCGGAGCGCCTCGGCCACGTGGCCGCCGGTCGCGTACGAGTAGAGCTCGCGGATGTCGCCGCCGGCGCAGAAGCCCCGCTCGCCCGCGCCGTCGAGCACGACCAGGGAGACCTCGGGGTCGTGGCGCCATGCGTCGAAGACGGCGGTGAGCTCGCGGATCATCTCGTAGCTCAGGGCGTTGAGCGCCTGCGGGCGCTCGAGCGTCAGGTGGCCGACCCCGTCGGCGACGCTCGCGGAGATGTGGTCGCTCACGGTGACACGCTAGCGGCATCCCCTCCCCCGGCGTAGCGTCGGGCGCAGGAGGGGTCATGATCGAGTCCGCATTCCCCATCGTCGAGGTGCCCGACATGGAGGCCGCCCTGCGGTTCTACCGTGACGCGCTCGGCGCGACGGTGGTGTACCGCTTCCCGCCCGACGGCGAGCCGCTGTTCGCGACCCTGCAGGCCGGGTCGGCGCAGCTCGGGCTCGGCCTCGCCGAGGGGGCGACGGCCGGCGAGGGCGCCGGCATGCTGCTGTGGTTCTACGTCGACGACGTCGACGCGACGACGCGGGCGTTGTCCGACGCCGGGTACCTCGTCCTGGAGGAGCCCTCGGACAGCGAGTGGGGCGAGCGCGTGGCGCTGGTCTCCGACCCGTTCGGCACGCGGGTGCGGCTCGGCCAGCCGATCGCGCCGCAGCCCGACGAGGAGTAGCGCGCGGGCGCCCCGCGGCGCTGCCGCCGACTCAGTCGCGCGGGTCCGCCTCCAGGACGACGACCTCCACATCGGCGCGGTGCACGAAGCCGAGCCGCTCGTACAGCGCGATGGCGGACCGGTTGCGGGCGAACGCGTGGAGGAACGGCGTCTCGTCGCGGGCGAGGATGCGCCGCGCGACGGCGACGCTGAGCGCCGCGGCGAGGCCTCGGCCGCGATGGTCGGGGTGCGTGCAGACGCCGCTGAGCTCGGTGTGCCCGTCGGGTCGCATACGCTCGCCCGCCATCGCGACCAGCGCTCCCGTCCCGGGGTCGCGGACGCCCAGGAAGCCGCCGAGCTCGTGCGTGCGCGGCTCGAACGGACCGGGCTCGGTCAGCCGCGCGAGCGCGAGCATCTCGGCGGCGTCGGCCGCGCCCAGCTCGAGCACGTCGGGCGGGGACGGATCCCGCGGCGCGACGAGTCGGTCGAGCACGAGCTGCACGCCCGGCGCCCGCAGGCGCTCCGCGGTGCCGGGCGGCACGGGCGCGGGCGGCGCCTGCAGCAGCACCGCGCGACCGTGTGCCCGCACCAGGCGGCCGAGCGCGGCGAGGTGGTCGGGTTCGTCGCTCCCGACGGCGGCGAAGGGCCCGACCTCAGGGTCGTAGCGCCGCGCGAGCCCGTCGCCGATCGCGAATCCCCGCTGCCGCCCGGCGAGGGCGCCCCAGGCGGGCCGGTCGAGCGGATGCCGCGTCACGGCGCCGACCCTTCGGCGCCGGGCCGCGCTTCAGCGGCGCGCCGGTCGAGCGGGCGGTCGTCCAGCCGGCGCTCGAGCCCGCCGACCTGCTCGAGGAACGACCCCTCGAGTCCGGCGCAGGCCTCGGCGACGGCGGCGTCGATGCGTGGCCACAGGTCGCGTCGGGCGCGCTCGACGAGCTCCGTGCCGGCGGGGGTGAGGGCGACCGCGCGGCGGCGCCGGTCGCCCGGCTCGGTCGTCACCTCGACGAGGCCGAGGTCGGCGAGGCTCGTCACGGTGCGGGTGACCCCGGGCTGGGCGACCCCGAGCGCCTCGGCCAGCTCGCCGACGGTCGCCGCGCCCTGCTCGAGCGCCGCCAGCACGGGGAACCGGCTCGCCGGGAACCCGGCGCCCTGGGCGCGGATGAACTGCGACGTCTCGGCCTGCATCCGCTCGCCGAGCCGCTTCAGTCGCGATCCGAGCGTGAGATGCCCGAGTTCTGCGACGAGGTCGTCGACCATGCCGTCCTCCTCAGTTCGATAACAGGTTATATATCGGCATATGGAATCGCAACCGCGCGAGCGTAGGATCGCCCCGTGGTCCCCGCGTCGAACCTCTGGGCATTCGTGCTGGCCTCGGTGGTGCTCATCCTCATCCCGGGGCCGAGCGTGCTGTTCGTCATCGGCCGTTCGCTCGCCCTCGGCCGGACGGGCGGACTGCTCAGCGTCGTCGGCAACGCGGCCGGCATGCTGCCGCTCGTCGCCGCCGTCGCACTCGGCGTCGGCACGGTCGTCGCGCAGTCGATCGTGCTCTTCACCGCGATCAAGTTCGCCGGGGCGCTCTACCTCGTGTACCTCGGCGTCCAGGCGATCCGGCACCGCGGCGACGCGGCCGACGCCGTCACCCGCCAGGTCGCCGCACGATCACCGTGGCGGCTGCTCGGCGAGGGATTCGTCGTCGGGGTGACCAACCCGAAGACCATCGCCTTCTTCGTCGCCGTCCTGCCGCAGTTCGTCGACTTCCGCGCCGGCGCCATCCCGACGCAGATGGCGATGCTCGGCACGGCGTTCGTCGTCCTCGCGCTCGCGTGCGACTCGGTGTGGGCGCTCGCGGCCGGCTGGGCCCGCGACTGGTTCGGGCGGTCGCCGAAGCGCGCATCGCACCTCGCGGCCACGGGCGGCGTCATGATGATCGGACTCGGCGGCGTGCTCGCGCTGTCGGGGAGCAAGCACTGAGAGGGTCCGCACCGAGGATCGGAGGAACCATGGCGAAGGCACGGCAGTGGAGCGACCTCAGCCGGGGTCAGCAGGTCAGGGGCATCGTCGGCGCCGTCATCCAGCTCGCGCTCGCCTCGGCGGCGTGGAGCGACCTCGCGCGCCGTCCGGCGGAGGACGTGAACGGCAGGAAGTGGGTCTGGGCGATCGCGATCGCCGTCAACTACGTCGGCCCGATCGCGTACTTCGTGTTCGGGCGCCGGGTCGACTGACGCCGCGGCAGGCCCGCCGGTCGCGCCGGAGCCGCTCAGTCGCGGTTCACGGTGCCGACCAGGATGCCCCGCGCGAGCGCGTGGCCGAAGCAGCGGATGCCGAGCACCGCGGGCGTCGCGTCCGGGTCCAGGTCGAGGCTGGGCACGTCGAGCGCGTGCACGACGAACACGTAGCGGTGGACGCCGGTGCCGCGCGGCGGCGCGGCGCCGCCGAAGCCGCGGACCCCGTCCTCGTTGCGCAGGACCATCGCGCCCTCGGGCAGCGGAGGACCGCCCGGTGCGCCGACGCCCGCGTCGAGGCTCGTGGTCTCGAGGGGGAGGTTGAGGACCGCCCAGTGCCACCATCCCGATCCGCTCGGCGCGTCGGGATCGAGGCAGGTCACGGCGAACCCGCGCGTGCGCTCCGGGAAGCCGTTCCACGACAGCTGCGGCGAACGGTCCACGCCGCCGGCCGCGTGCGCCCACTGCGGACGCGCGAGCGGCCCGCCGTCGGCGAAGTCGGTGCTCGCGACCGTGAACGACTCCACCGGGCGGAGCTCCTGCAACGCGTCGTAGGGATCCACGTCGAGCATCTCGAACCTCCTGGTCGGCGACGTCCGGGCGGACGGCCCGGTCGGCGGTCGGGGTCAGGGTACGTCCGACCGGATGCCGCCCTCCGCGCACACGCCGCGTCGCGGCATCCGCCCAGCCTGCGCCCCTAGGATCTCGGGGTGCCGCTGCCCAAGATCCTGCTGTTCTACGTGTTCACCCCGCTCGCCGACCCCGAGGCGATCCGGCTCTGGCAGCGCGACCTCGCCGAGTCCCTCGGGCTGCGCGGTCGCGTGCTGGTCTCGAAGGACGGCCTCAACGGCACGCTCGGCGGCGAGATGGGCGCGCTCAAGCGCTACGTCCGCAAGACCCGGGACTACCCGGGCTTCCATGGCCTCGACGTGAAGTGGAGCGAGGGCACCGGGTTCGACGAGGGCGGCCGGAGCGTCGACTTTCCACGGCTCAGCGTCAAGGTGCGCGACGAGATCGTGTCGTTCGGCGCGCCCGGCGAGCTGCGCGTCGACGCCGACGGCGTCGTCGGGGGCGGCACGCGGCTCTCCCCGGACGCGCTGCACGAGCTCGTCGAGGACCGCGGCGACGAGGTCGTCTTCTTCGACGGCCGCAACGCCGTCGAAGCCGCGATCGGGCGGTTCCGCGACGCGATCGTGCCGCCGACCGAGACCACGCGCGACTTCGTCGGGCTGCTCGACGCCGGCGCCTACGACCACCTCAAGGGTCGGCCCGTCGTGACCTACTGCACCGGCGGCATCCGCTGCGAGGTGCTCTCGAGCCTCATGGCGAGCCGCGGCTTCGGCGAGGTCTACCAGCTCGAGGGCGGCATCGTCCGCTACGGCGAGCGCTTCGGCGACGACGGACTGTGGGAGGGCTCGCTCTACGTCTTCGACGGCCGCGGGTCGGTCGACTTCAGCGACCACGCGGCCGTCGTCGGCGCGTGCGGCGCGTGCGGCACCGCGACGAAGCGGACCGTGAACTGCACGGATGCCGCCTGCCGGACGCAGCTCGTGCGCTGCGAGTCGTGCACGCCTGCGCAGTGCGCCGAGCACGCGGCGTCCGCCGCCTGACCGGGCCGGCCGACGACGCGTCGGCGATCGGGCGTAGCGTGTGCGCATGGTCCCGACGCTCTCGAGGTCGCAGGCGCGCCGGATCGCGGTGCGCGCCCAGGCCCTGGAGGCGGAGCGGCCGGCCGACGTGCTCGACGTCGTGCGGCGGCTCACGTTCATCAAGGTCGACCCGGTGTCGGCCGTGGCACCGAGCGCCGACGTCGTGCTGTGGAGCCGGCTCGGCGAGGCGTACGACCCAGCGGACCTGACCCGGGCCCTCGAGGTCGACCGCACGCTCTTCGAGCTCGACCTCATGATCCGGCCGATGGAGGACCTCCCCCTGTTCCGGCCCATCATGCGGGCCGCGCCCGCATACGAGCGGACGCGGGACTGGCTGGCGGCGAACGCGACGTTCCGCGGCGACGTCCTGGTCCGGCTCAGTGCCGAGGGGCCGCTGCCCGCGACGGAGATCCCGGACACCTCCGCCGTGCCGTGGTCGTCGACGGGGTGGACGAACGACCGGAACGTGCAGCGCATGCTCGAACTCCTCGGCGATCGCGGCGAGCTCGCGGTCGCCGGCCGGCGCGACGGGGCGCGGCTGTGGGACCTCGCGGAGCGCGTCTACCCCGCGGCCCCGGCGGCCCTCACGGACGACGACCTCGACGACGACGCCGCGTACCGGCGCCGCAACGAACGGCGCCTCGCGTCGCTCGGCATCCTCCGCGAGGGTCGCGGCTCGAGCTCGCCCGGGGAGCCGATCGACACCCGCGGCATCGGCGAGCCGGTGCAGGTCGAGGGCCTGCGCGGCACCTGGCGGGTCGATCCCGAGGCGCTCGCACGCGTCGACGAGCCGCTCGCACCCCGCACCGCCCTGCTGTCGCCGCTCGACCGGCTCGTCTTCGACCGGCGGCGCCTCGGCGAGCTGTGGGGCGTCGAGTACGTGCTCGAGATGTACAAGCCGCGCGACCAGCGTCGGTGGGGGTACTGGGCGATGCCGATCCTCCACGGCGATCGCCTCGTCGGCAAGGTGGACGCGACCGCCGACCGCGAGGCGGGCGCGCTGCGGGTCGACGCCATCCACGAGGACGAGCCCTTCACCCGGGAGGTCGTCGAGGCCGTCTTCGGCGAACTCGACTCGCTGGCCGCCTGGCTCGGGCTCGAGGTGGCGGGCCGTGCGGTCGGGCTCGGCTGAGCCGCGTGCGGGCGACGCGGGTCAGGGGTCGCCTGCGCGCCATCCGCCCGCGCCCGAGACGCCGTCGAGCAGCGACACCGCGAAGCGGTCCACGTGGCGCGCCTCGTTGGAGAGGGCGATCACGGCCTGCCCGGCATCCCGGTCGACGAAGAAGGCGGCGGCGAAGCCGCTCGTGATCGCCCGGGTCCCGGTCAGGGTCCGATCGCCGTCGCGGGCGAGGAACCAGAGGTAGCCCATGTGCTGCTGCGAGTTCGGGCCGTCGGCCATCGACTCGAGCGCCGGGCTGTCCGTGAACGGCCCGTCCAGGACCGCCCGGGCGAGGGCGATGAGGTCGGGCAGGGTGGCGTGGAGCCCGAACGTCGGGCCCCAGCCGGCACCGGTCCACGCCTGCGCCGGCTCCCCCAGCGGGGTGAAGCCGCCCGCATACGCCGTCGAGACGGCGGCCGGGTCGGCGGGCACCTCGGCCCCGTCCATGCCGAGCGGGTCGAGCACGCGCTCGCGCACGAGCGTCGCGTAGTCGGTACCCGCGGCCGCGGCGAGCGCGTGGCCCAGCAGCGCCGCGCCGAGCGAGCTGTACACGGCGCGCCCGGTCGGCTCGGCCGGTTCCCGGGCGGCGAGCGCGAGCAGGTCGTCGACGGAGAGCAGCGGGAGTGCCCGCCCTCTCGACACGGCGTCGCGGATCGAGATCAGCAGCGCCTCGTCGCTCGTGATCGGCGGAAGGCCGGCGCGGTGGGTCGCGAGCTCCTCCAGCGTGCGCGCCGCCACGGGGGCATCGCCGAGCGGGAGGTACCGGCCGACCGGGTCGTCGAGCGCGACCTCGCCGCGATCGACCGCGATCGGCAGCAGCAGGCCGGTGAGGAGCTTGGTGATCGAGCCCACCTCGAAGACCGTGTCCTCGTCGGCGCCGACGTATCCGGTGTGCAGGCGGTCCCCCTCCACGATCGCCGCGGCCGCACGGTCGCGATCGTCGTCGAAGTGGCTCTCGAGCTGGCGGATCAGGCCGGGATCGAGCTCGTCCTCGTAGAACTCGATGCAGCCCGTGAGCGCGAGGGTGCCCATGGCGAGCACCGCGACGAGGGCGGTGCGCCGCAGCCGAACGGCGAGCTGCACGCCCATGCTCGCAGGCTACGCCCGCTCGGGGCCCGCGTCACCGGACCGGACGTCCCGATCTCGGCTGACGGGCGTACGCGCGCGCGGCGCGACTCGAGAGCGCGAGCAGCACGATGATGTCGAGCGCGACGGTGACGAGCGTCGTGCGCACCGTCACCTCGACGTCGCCCGTGAACGACTCGGTGGCGGCGAACGTGATGTTGATCGTCGAGAGCAGCATGACGACGATGCGCGAGAGGTTGCCGCCGAACCAGATGCGCACCGCGAGCACGGCCTGCACGGCGAGGATCACGCCCATCACGACCAGCACGACCACGAGCGCGAGCTGCGACACCTGCTCGGACTGCAGGCTCGCGTCGGCGTCGACGTCGAAGTCCGCCTGGAGCACCTGGTCCCACTGGATCGCGAGGGCCGCGAGCCACACGATGCCGGCGAGGACCCTGAGCACCACGACGCCCGCGCCGAACGCCGTCGCGCCGGGCCGCGGCATCCGGGTCGGCACGGGTTGCGCCTCGGCCAGCCGCAGCGGCGGCTCGAAGGCGATGCGCTTCTCGACGCTGCGGGCGGCGGACGGCGCCGCAGTCGCCGGAACGGCCGCCGGAACGGCCTCCGTCGATCGCCCGTCACCCGGCCGGTCGGCCGGCACGCCGACGACGACCACGGGCAGGTCGCCGTCGGTCCGGATGGTGTCGCCCCCGCCGTTGCGGGAGTGGTACCCGGTCGAGAAGTCCCGGAGCACCTCGAGCCGCGCGTCGGGCACCGCCTCGCGGACCGTCGCCACGATGTGGTCGCGCTCGATGTCGATGTCGGCGTCGATCTTGTGCGTGACCTGCAGCGTGAACAGCGAGAAGCCGACCGCCCGGTCGAAGGTGCCGGCGGCGAGCCAGTCGACGCGGCGGCCGCCCGGCAGCAGCCAGCCCTCGGGCGTCCGCCAGAACCGGACGTGGTGGCGCTTCGCCGGGTTGCCCGCGACCTCCTGCTGGTAGGCGAAGTCCTGCATGCGGCCGAAGAGGAAGAGCGGGCTCACCGGCGCCTCGTCGTAGCTGCGGCGCGTGATCGTCGAGGCGATGATGCGCCAGCTCGACGCGAGCGTGACGTCGTCCGCCCGGGTCCAGCCGGCCGCCTGCATGGCCTCGTGCAGCGCCTGCTCGGGGCCGTCGAACGCGAGGTTCACCGGGTCGCCGAGCAGGCCGTCGCTCGTACGGGTGCGCCCGATGAAGTAGTCGGGCACGTAGATGGTCGTGAGGATGCGGTGCAGGCGCGGCAGCACGAGGTAGGCGAGCACGAGCCAGAAGACGAGGAAGAAGCCGATGCCCGCCCAGCCGAAGCCGAAGGACTGGTTCAGCAACAGCCACGCGAGCCAGACCGCCGCGACGCCCGCGTAGACGAAGAAGAAGCCGTCGAGCATGCGCGTGAACGACAGCCGCGGCGGCAGCGGGGGCGGCGGGCGGTCGTCGACGGGCGTCGCCGTCGTCGCAGCGACGTCGCCCGGATGCGGCGCCGCGGCGGGGTCGCCGTCCGTCCGACGCGTCGCGCGCCGGTCGTCGGCCGAGCCGCGCTCCCGCATGCCTGCATGCTAACCCGGACCCTCACCGGGCACGCGCGTGCCTCGCTGCGCCGCGCAGGAGGTGCGGCCGGTCGGGCCGGGCGGCCCGCGCAGGAGGTGCGGCCGGTCAGGCCGGGCGGAACCCCGACGTCTCGGGCGGGGGCGCGTGGCGGATCATCAGGTGGCGCGTGACCGAGTAGTCCAGGAGCGGCTCGATCGACATGTCCTTGCCGAACCCCGAGCCCTTGACCCCGCCGTGCGGCGCCTCGGAGGCGATCGGCAGGTGGTCGTTCACCCACGTCACGCCCACGTCGAGCGACTGGCTGACGCGCATCGCGCGCGCGACGTCCGAGGTCCACACCGAGGAGGCGAGGCCGTAGGCGCTGTCGTTGGCGAGGCGGATGCCGTCGGCCTCGCCGTCGAACGGAAGCGCGACGAGCACGGGCCCGAACACCTCGCCCTGCACGATCTCCGACGACTGCGGCGCGCCGACGAGCAGGGTCGGAGCGTAGTACGCGCCGGTGCCGTCCAGCGCGTGCCCGCCGACGAGCGCCTCCGCGCCCTCGGCGACGGCCCGCGTCACGAAGCCGTCGACCCGGTCGCGGTGGGCTCGGGAGATGAGCGGCCCGATGTGGGTGTCGGCGCTCATGGGGTCGCCGGTGACGATCTCCGCGAGCGCCTGCCGCAGCGCGGCGACGCCGTCGTCGAACACCGACCGCTCGAGGTACACGCGCGTGGCGGCCGTGCAGTCCTGGCCGGTGTTGTACGTGGCGCCGAGTGCGACGGCCTGCGCCATGGCACCGAGGTCGGCGTCGCCGAACACGATCACGGGCGCCTTGCCGCCGAGCTCGAGGTGCACGCGCTTGACGCCCTCGACGGCGCCGCGCATGACCGCCTTGCCGGTCCGGGTCGACCCGGTCACGCTCACCATGTCGACCTCGCGGTGGGCGACGAGCGCCTGCCCGACCTCCGCGTCGCCGGTCACGACGTTCAGGAGCCCGGCGGGCAGCCCGGAGCCGACCGCGAGCTCCGCGAGGCGGAGGGTCGTCCGCGGGGTGGCGGGCGCGGGCTTCACGATGACCGCGTTGCCCGCGGCGAGCGCCGGACCTGCCTTCCAGATCGCCATGATGAGCGGGAAGTTCCACGGCGTGATGCCGGCGACGACGCCGACGGGGCGTCGCGTGAGGATCGACGTGTACCCGTTCGACAGCGACCCGGCACCCGTGCCGTCGAGCGAGCGCGCCGCTCCGGCGAAGAAGCGCAGGTTGTCGATCGCGAACGGCAGCTCGCCGTCGAACGCCGTCGTCCACGGCTTGCCGGAGTCCTCGACCTCGAGCCGCGCGAGCCCCTCCGCGTCGGCCTCGATCGCGTCGGCGAGCCGGAGCAGCGCGAGCGACCGCTCGCCCGGTGTCTTCGCCGCCCAGTCCGGCTGCGCGGCGCGGGCCGCCTCGGCGGCCTCGTCGACGTCGGCGAGGCCCGACTCGCGGTACGTCGCGACCTCCGTCTCGGTGGCCGGGTTCGTGATGACGGCGTCGTCGCCCGTGCCGGGGCGGTACTCGCCGATGAACGTGCCGGTGGTGGTCATGGGGTGCCTTTCGGGGTGGATCGGGCGGCCGGCGCCGGTCGTCGGCGCCCGGTGCGTCAGGAGTTGAAGCCGAGGCCGAGGCGGTCGAGCGTGCGCAGCCAGAGGTTGCGCCGCCCCTCGTTCGCGTCGGCGGCGAGGATGCTGCGCCGCGTGTACTGGATGATCGGGTTCCGGAACGGCTCCGGCGGGATGGGGAACGGGCGGCGGCGCACGATGTCGAAGCGCAGCCGCGAGGTGGGCTCGCCCGAGAGCAGGTCGAGCGCGACGTCGGCGCTGAACCGCGAGGCGCCGACGCCGAGGCCCGTGTGCCCGACCGCATACGCGACCCGGCCGCCGCGTGCGGTGCCGTACGCCGCGGTGAAGCGCGTCGTCGAGTCGATCGGGCCGGCCCACCGGTGGGTGAAGCGCAGGCCCTCGAGCTGCGGGAACGTCTCGGCGAAGTGCCGCGCCAGCAGCGCATGCGAGCCGCCCTGCTGCTCGTAGGCCGGGTCGACCCGACCGCCGCGGTGGTAGACCGCGTCCCACCCGCCGAACAGGATCCGCCCGTCGGCCGTGGGCCGGTAGTAGTGGAACTGGTTGCCCGCATCGGTCAGGCCCTGGCCCTCGGCCCAGCCGATGGACGCGCGCTGCGCGGGCGTGAGCGGCTCGGTCATGAGCACGTGGTCGTAGAGCGGCATGAGGTACGACGCCAGGCGGCGCAGCGGTGCGGGGTACGCCGCGGTCGCGACGACGGCCGCCCGCGCGAGCACCTCGCCGCCGTCGGCGCGGACGCGCACCCCCGCGCCCTCGCGGTCGATGCCGGTCACGCGCGAGGCGTCGTGGATCCGCGCGCCGCGCCGTTCGAGCTCGGCCGCCATGCCCCACGCGAGCCGCGCCGGGTCGACGAGCACGGTTCCGGTGCGGTCGCGCAGCCCGGCCAGGTACGTCGGCGAGTGCACGTCGGCCTGCACCTCGTCGCGCGCCTGCAGCTCGAGGTCGACGCCGTGGCGTGCACCGAGTTCGGCCGCCTCGCGCAGCCCCTCGACCTGCCACGGCTCGACGGCCAGCGTGGTCTTCCCGACCCGGAGGAGGTCGGCCTCGATCCCGGCCGACCCGATCGTCGTCACGAGGTCGGCCAGGTTGCGCTCGCCCTCCTCGTGGAGCGCGGCGACCTGGTCCGGCCAGACCATGGTGCCGTGCGCGAGCCCGTGCGTCAGCGACGACGCGACGAACCCGCCGTTGCGGCCGCTCGCGCCGTACCCGACGCGCTCGGCCTCGAGGACGACGACGGATGCCGCGTCGCCGCGCTCGAGCGCCCGCCACGCCGTCCACAGCCCGGTGAACCCCGCCCCGACCACGACGAGGTCGGCCTCGTGCCGCCCGTCCAGGGCCGGGCGCGTGGCCGGCGCCTCCGGACGGTCGGTCCAGTAGGGCCGCGGTGCGGCGTCCGCGAGCGCCGCGCCCGCGGCATCCGCGAGGGTGTCGCTCACTCGCCCTCCGCGGCCGCCGCGCCGGCGCCCACGCCGACGGGCACGCCGACCTCGGCGATGATCCGGGCGGCCGTCGCGACGCCGTGGCGGGCGCGGATCGCCTCGCCCGCGGCCGCGCACCGCGACCGCAGCCCGTCGTCGGCCAGGATGCCCTGCACCGCGGCGCCGAGCTCCCCGGCGGTGAAGCCGTACGTGTCGAGCCGGCGCCCGTAGCCCTGCTCGTCTACGCGCTGGGCGTTGTCGTACTGGTCCCAGAACAGCGGGAGCAGGATCATCGGCTTGCCGAAGTGCATGGCCTCGGTCGTCGTGTTGTTCCCGCCGTGCGTGATCACGAGGTCGGCGAGCGGCAGGAGCCTGGTCTGCGGGAGGAACTCGGCGCCCCACATGTTGTCGGCGAGCTCGAACTCGTCGTGGAGCGGACCCTTCGAGACGATGACGTTGACGGGCAGCTCCGCGAGCGCCGCGATGACGCGCTTCATCAGGTCGACGTCGGCCGATCCGAGCGAACCGAGGCTGAAGTACACGAGCGGACGGCTGCCGTCGGTGAAGGCCGCGGGGAGGTCCTCGGGCGCCGCCTCGGTCTCGCGGACCGAGGAGTCGAGCCGGTGCCAGGTCTCGTCGAGCGGGCGCCGGTCGGTGTAGTCGAGTTCCTCGGGGAACACGTAGAGGTTCGCGTCGCCGCGGTGGATGAACTCGAGGTCGGGCAGCGGCGGGGCGCCCTGCTCCTGCACCCAGGCGTCGAACGACTCCCAGAGCGGGCGGTGCGTGCGCTCGTACTCGGCGCGGAAGGCCGCCCACCCCGCACGGTCGTCCTTCCCGAGGCCGGAGAACACGGGCGCGATCTCCTCGCCGGGGATCTCGAGCGGGTTGCAGCTGACGATCCGGACGAAGGGGACGCCGGCGGTGACGAGCGCCGGGAAGGTGAGCACGTTGTCCTCGATGATCACGTCGGGGCGGACGCGCGCGATGATGTCCTGCAGCTGCGGTTCGCAGAACTTCGCGCCCGTGACGAGCTCCTCCCAGATGGGAAGCGTCACCGTCTCGAGCTGCTCGGCGGTCGTCTTGCGGAACTCGGGCGCGACCTCCTTGATGTAGTCCTTCCAGAACTGGCCGGCGTCCTGTTCGACCTCCTCCCCGTCGGCGGGCTCCTCGACCGGCGCGAGGTCGACGAGGTCCTCCTCGAAGCCGAGCGCGGTGAGCTTGCCCTGCCACGAGCGCTCCGCGGCGAACACGACGCGGTGGCCCTGCTTGACGAGTTCGTTGGCGATGCCGATGCAGTTGTTCGTCGGGCCGTAGGCGCTCTCGGGCATGAAGAGGAAGGTGCGGCGAGCGTCGGACATGGCGACTCCGTTCATCGATTCTTTGCAGCAGGTTATAGAGAATTCAGTACCGAGGGAACCCTGTCCTCATCGGACGTTTCGGGCTAACATTGCGGAGCGGTGCAGACAATCTGTCCGCGCTGGAGGGAGCACCATGGCACGGCCGAAGCGCCAGGAGGAACGCCGCAGCCAGCTCGTCGCCGCCGCGCAGCGCGCGATCGCGACGCACGGCCCCGACGGCGCCCGCCTGAACCGCGTGGCCGAGGAGGCCGGCCTCACCTCCGGCGCCGTGCTGTACTACTACCCCGACATCGACGAGCTGATGTTCGAGGCCAACCGCGCCGGCATGGAGCGCTTCTACGAGGGCCGCGTGCGGATGCTCGAGGACCTCCCCGACGACCCCGTCGCACGGCTCCTCGCGCTCATCGACTCCGGCCTGCCGAGCGGTCCCGACGACACCGAGGTCCGGCTGCTCTGCGAGCTCGGCGGCTCGGCCGGCCGCAACCCGCTCATGGCCTCGCTGCTCACCACGCTCTACGACCGCCAGGTCGGCATGTACCAGGTCGTGCTCGAGCAGGGCGCCGCGCGCGGGCTCTTCGCGCTCGCGCAGCCCTCGCTCGTGATCGCCCGCAACCTCGTCGCGCTCGAGGACGCGTACGGCTACCGCATCGTCGCCAAGCACCCCACGCTCGGCCACGACGCCGCGGCCGAGCTGCTGCGCCAGTACGCGCGCCTGGCGACAGGTCACGCGCTCACGTCCTGAACCTCGTCCACCGGGATCGCCGTCGTCGGGACCGTGGTGCCGAACGACGGGGGCTCGGACGGGTCGCGCGGCACCGCGGTCGCGCGACCGAACGCGACCCCCACCTCGGCGCCGCGGACGAGTCGGGTCGCCCCGTGCACGCTCGCGAGCACCGGCGCGGGCAGGCCGGGCACGTCGATCGAGATCGTCGACGCCCCGCCGAGGAAGTAGGTGTCGACGACGGTGCCGCGCAGCCCGCCGGAGACGTCGTCGCCCGCGACCACGTCCTCCGGGCGGATCACCGCGGTCGCCGGCGAGCCGGCCGCGAGCGCGTGCCCGGCCCGGACCTCGCCCAGGCCCGGCACGGCGACGCCGTCGGCCGTGGCCTCGCCGTCGAGCAGGTTCGCCGTGCCGATGAAGGCGGCGACGAACCGCGACCCGGGGTCGGCGTACAGCTCCTGCGGCGAGGCGAGCTGCTCGAGGCGGCCCTCGTTCAGCACGGCGATGCGGTCGGCCATCGACATCGCCTCCTCCTGGTCGTGGGTGACCACCACGAACGTGAGGCCGACCTCGTGCTGCAGCCGCTTGAGCTCGAGCTGCATCGACGCGCGGACCTGCCGGTCGAGCGCGGAGAGCGGCTCGTCGAGGAGGAGCAGCTTGGGCCGCTTCACGATCGCACGGGCGAGCGCGACCCGCTGCCGCTGGCCGCCCGAGAGCTGCGCCGGCCGGCGCTTCGCGAGGTGCCCGAGGCGCACGACCTCCATGACCTCGCCGACGCGCGTGCGGATCTCGGCGCGGCCGAGCCCCTCCGCCTCGAGCCCGTAGCCGATGTTGCGCTCGACGGAGAGGTGCGGGAACAGCGCGTAGCTCTGGAACATCATGTTCACCGGGCGGCGGTGCGCGGGCAGCGAGAGCAGGTCGATCCCGTCGACCGTGATGCGGCCCGCGGCGGGCGTCTCGAAGCCGGCGATCGAGCGGAGCAGGGTGGTCTTGCCGCAGCCCGACGGTCCGAGCAGCGCGAAGAACTCGTTGTGCGCGATGTCGAGCGAGACGTCGTGCAGGGCGACGGTGTCGCCGTACACGGCGCGGACGCCGTCGACGCGGAGCAGGGGTTCGGCGGTCATCGTTCTGGTCCTGTCAGTCGGGTGAGGCGCTGCGCCGAGATCACCGCGACGATGCTCACGAGCAGCAGGAGGGTGGCGAGGGCGTTCACCTCGGGCGTGACGCCGAAGCGCACCATCGAGTAGATGACGATCGGCAGCGTGGGCTGCGTCGGCGCGGTCGTGAAGAACGCGATCACGAACTCGTCGAGCGAGAGCGTGAACGCGAGCAGGGCCCCCGCGACGATGCCCGGGGCGAGCTGCGGCAGCGTGATCCGCAGGAACGTGCGGGCCGGGCCCATGCCGAGGTCGCGCGAGGCCTCCTCGAGGCTCGGGTCGAGGTTCGCCATGCGGGCGAGCACGATCGCGGTGACGAAGGCGGTGGCGAACACCGCGTGCGCGAGGATCACCGAGTGCAGGCCGAGGGTCACGCTCAGCAGGGAGAAGAACGTGAGCAGCCCGATGCCGAGCAGCAGGTCGGGGAGGATCGCCGGCGCGATCGCGAATGCCCGGATCAGGCCGCCCCGCGTGTAGTGGTGGATGCCGTAGGCGAGGAGGGTGCCGAGCACGGTCGCGATGAGCGTGGCGCCCGAGGCGACGACGAGCGTGTTCGCGAGGCCCTGCATCATCGCGCCGTCGCGGAAGAGCTCCGGGTACCAGCGCAGCGAGAACCCGTTCCAGACGAACAGGTTCCGCGAGTCGTTGAAGCTCATCACGACGACGATGACGATCGGCAGGTACAGGAACACGTACCCGAGCCAGAGGGGCACGAGGATGCCGCGGCGCCGGCGCCGGCGGGCGGGGGCCGGCGCCGGCGCGGCATCCGTCGTCGTCGCGGCGGTGACGGTCGCGGTCGCCTCAGCCACGGCGCGGTCCTTCCGTGAGGCGGCGCGAGACCGCGGCCTGGATGACGATGACGACGACCAGCAGCAGGGTGAGCACGAGCGCGAGCGTCGCGCCGAACGGCCAGTCGCGCGCCTCGAAGAACTGGTCGCGCACGAGGTTGCCGACCATGATCGTCTTGCCGCCGCCGATGAGCTCGGGGATCACGAAGTTCGACATCGCGGGCACGAACACGAAGATGCAGCCGGTCAGTGCACCGGGCAGCGAGAGCGGGAGCGTGACGGTCCGGAAGGCGCGCCACGGCGAGGCGCCGAGGTTGGTGGCGGCCTCCCGCAGCGACGGGTCGAGCTGCTGCAGCGACGCGTAGAGCGGGAGCACCATGAGCGGCAGGTACATGTACAGGAGCCCGACGACGATCGCCTGGGGCGTGTAGAGCATCGAGATCGGCTCGTCCGTGAGCCCTACCGCCTGCAGCCACTGGTTCACGAACCCGGCGTTGTTCAGGAGCAGGATCCACGCATACGTGCGGATCAGGAAGTTCGTCCAGAACGGCAGCACGACGGCGACGAGGGCGACGGTCCGCCACTTCGGGGAGAGCCCGGCGATCGCGTACGCCATCGGGTAGCCGATGAGCAGCGCCAGCAGCGTGACCGCGAGCGCGAGCCCGATCGACTGCAGGATGACGCCGACGTAGAGGGGCTCGGCGAGCTTCGCCCAGTTGTCGAGGGTGAACTCGAACACGAGGCCGCCGAAGCGGCCGCGCTTGAAGAAGGTGTAGAACGCGAGCAGCCCGACCGGGATCGCCATGAAGACGATGAGGAAGAGCATGCCCGGCGCGAGGAACGGGGCGGCGGCGAGCCCCCGCCGCGCGCGCGGGGCGCGCGCGGCGGGGGTCGCCTGCTGGGTCGTCGTGGTCACGGCGCTCCGGGTCAGTTGGTCGCGAGGACTTCCGCGTTGAGGTCGACGTACTTGAGCGAGTCCTCGCCGAGGTCGACGATCACCTCCTGCTCGAAGAGCTCGTCGACCGTGATGCCGAGCGTCGGGTAGGCCTCGATGAGCGACGGGTCGAGCGCCTCCATCGCGACCTGGTTCGGCACCTTGTAGAGGATGTTCTCGGCGACCCAGGTCTGCACCTCGGGGTCGAGGATGTAGTTGATGAAGGCCATGGCGGCCTCCTTGTTCTCCGAGCCCTTCAGCACGGTCATCGTGTCGACCCAGAGGTCGGCGCCCTCCTCCGGGACGACGAAGGTGATGTCGGGGTTCTCGGCGATGCCGTAGTTGCACCAGCCGTCCCACGCCTCGACGAGTGCGGCCTCGCCCGAGACGAGCTTCGAGTAGAAGGTCGTGTCGTCGTAGGCGAGCAGCGTGGGCTTGGTCTCGAGCAGTTGCGCCTTGGCCTCGTCGAGCTCGGCGTCGTCGGTCGTGTTGAGCGAGTGGCCCTCGGCCTTCAGTGCGGGCATCGACAGCCACCGGTCGGTCGAGAGCATCGTGGTCTTGCCCTCGAGCTCGGGCTTCGGGTTCAGCAGGTCGTTCCACGACGTCGGGTCGTAGCCGGTGAGGTCGGGCCGGTAGCAGAGGCCGGTCGTGCCCCACGCGTACGGCTCGGAGTAGACGTTGCCCGGGTCGTAGTCGAGCTCGAGCGCCTCGGGGTAGAGGTTGGACTCGTTGGGCACGAGCTCCTTGTCGAGCTCCTGGAGCAGCCCCTGCTCGGCGAGCGCCTGCGCGTACTGACCGGAGACGAAGGCCACGTCGATGCCCGGGTCGGAGCTCGCCGTGAGCTTCGCGACGACGTCCTCGTTCGTGGTGTGGTTCACGATGGTGGTCTTCACCCCGGTCGCCGCCTCGAACTGCTCGGCGAGGTCCTCGGGGTAGTAGTCGGCCCAGATCGAGACGGTGAGCGTCTGCTCCGAGATGTCGGCGGTGCGGTCGATGTCGGACCCGTCGCCGCCGTCGCCGCCGGCACAGGACGTGAGGGCGAGTGCGAATGCAGCGGTGCCGGCCGCTGCGATGGAGATGCGACGCATGGTGGGCATGAGGTACCTCCTGGGGACGTCGGAAAGGTTGAGGAATTGTTGCACCGAGCATCAAGAAACCGCAATGGTTTTCCGGACGCTCTGGAGCCTGTTTTGCACAGTTGTTACAATCCGGATTCAATGAACTCCGTGCTGATGGGCGAGCGGCCCGAGATCGCCGGCCGCGCGCTCTCGGTCGCGCCCTCCGGCGAGGTCGGCTTCGACGGCGCCCGGCCCGCCGCGGGTGACGGCATCGCCCGCGAACTCGCCCGGCTGGTCGATCCCGGCGTGCCGACGGATGCCGCGGAGCGGGCGATCGCCGTCGACCAGACGAATACGTCGGTCATCGTCGACGGGCGGCTCGTCGTGAAGGTCGTGGGCGCCTGGGCGGCGGCCGACCGCGCGGCGCACCTCCTCGAGCGCCTCGCCCACGCGGGGTCGACGCAGGTCGCCGGCTACGCCGGCCGGGTCGACTGGCGGCATCCGTCGCTCGGAACGTCGACCCTCGCGATCGTCACCGAGTACCTGCCGGGCGCGCAGGACGGCTGGGACTGGGCGGTCGACGACGTCGTGGCGCTCCTCGCCGGCGACGGATCGGAGCCCGGCTTCCCCGCGGTGCTCGGCGCGACCGTCGCGCGACTGCACGACGTGCTCGGCGCCGGCGCCCGGGCCGCCCCCGACGACGCGCCCGCGGCTCGTGGGCGCCGCGCGCTCGCGGCGCTCGACGCGGCGTTCGAGGCCGTCGACCGCTCGGGCGGCCCGACGGCCGCGCGACTCGCGAACCGCGCCGAGGCGTTGCGGCGCGACGTGCGTTCGCTCGGGGCGACCGGGGCCGGCCTCGCGTTCGACCTGCACGGCGACCTGCACGTCGGGCAGGTGCTGCGCTCCCCCGGGGTCACGCCGCGGTACACCGTCATCGACTTCGACGGCGATCCGCAGCAGGGTGCGTCCGAGCGGAACCGGCCGGATGCCGCGGCGCGCGACGTCGCGCACCTGCTCGTGTCGCTCGACCTCGTCGCGGCCGTCGCGCAGAAGCGGCTCGGCCGCGCCGAGCCGGCGGCGTTCGCGTGGGCCGATCGCGCGCGCGTCGCACTGCTCGCGTCGTACCGCGCGACGCTCGTGCGGGGCGACCTGTTCGACCCCGCGCTCGTGCCGGGGCTCGAGGCGGAGCAGCTGGCCGCCGAGCTCACCTACGCCGACCGCTACCTGCCGCGCTGGCGGTACGCTCCCGACGCGGCGATCACCCACCGCTACCCCTCGACCGACGAGCTTCCGGAGGACCCGTGGACACCGCCGCCTTTCGAACCGACCTCGACCTGATCCCCGAGACCCTCGGCCGGCTCGCCGACGCCGTCGACGCGGGACTGGCGGGCCTCGACCGCCTCGCGCTGCTCGGCGCCTCGCGGGTGCTCGTCGTGGGCATGGGCTCGAGCCGCTACGCGGCCGAGGTCGTCGCCCGCCGCTTCCGCGCCGTCGGCGCGAGCGTGCTCGTCGAGCTCGCCAGCGTCGAGCTGCTGCCCCCGGCGGCCCCGGATCTCGTGGTCGTCGCGGTGTCCGCCACCGGCGGGAGCGTCGAGGTGCTCCGCGCCGTCGAACGCTATCGCGGCACCGGGCGGCTGGTCGCGATCACGAACCGCGCCGCGTCGCCGCTCGCCGAGGCGGCGGACGTGGTCGTGCCGCTGCACGCCGGCGTCGAGGCCTCCGGCGTGGCGTGCCGCACGTTCCGCGCGACGTTCGCCGTGCTCGACGAGGTGCTCGCGGAACTGCTCGGGACCGCCCCGGCCGCGCGGTTCGACGCCGCCGCCCTCCGCCGCGGCGCCGAGGCGAACACGGCGCTGCTCGAGTCCGCCGCCGACTGGCTCGACCCGCTGGCCGACCTGCTCACCGGCCCCGACGGCACCTGGTTCCTCGCGCCCGCCGAGCGGCTCTCGAGCGCGCAGCAGTCCGCGCTCATGCTGCGAGAGGTGCCCCGGCTCGGCGCGTTCGCATCGGAGACCGGCGACTGGTCCCACGTCGACGTCTACCTCACGAAGACCCAGGACTATCGCGCACTCGTCTACGCGGGCTCGGCGTGGGACGCGCCGGCGCTCGACTGGATGCACGGGCGCGGTTCCCGCTTCGCCGCGGTCGGCGGCCCGCTCGACGGCGCCGAGCTCGCACTGCGCTACCCGGGCGACGACGACGCCTCGGTCGCGGCGCTCACGGACTCGCTCGTGGGCGAGCTCGTCGCCGACCGGCGGCTCGCCGCGACCCCTCGCTGACGGACCGATCAGCCGGCCAGCAGGTCCACGAGCGGTCGCAGCCGCGACCACGGCCAGGCCACCTCCGCGTTCGAGAGCAGGACGACCGCACGTCCGGCGGCCCGGTCGGCGAGGATGGCCGCCGTGAAGCCCTCCGCGGATCCCACGATGTAGACGGCGTCGTCGCCGTCGGTCGCGATCCGCTCCCAGAAGAGGCCCACCGAGATCTGCGGCCACCGCGTGCCGTCGATCGCCCGCAACGCGGCACTGCCGGCGAACGGCCCGTCGACGATGGCCCGTCCGAGGGCGACCGCGTCGTCGAGCGTGGCGACGACCCCGACCGCGGGGGCGTAGGCGCCGCTCCCGCGGGCCGCGACCCGCGCACCGCGTCGGTCGTGCCCCTGCGCGAGGCCGTCGGGGACCAGCTCCCCGGATTCCAGCACGACGGCACCGGTCATCCCCGCCGGCGCGAGCACGCGCTCGGCGAGCAGGTCGGCGAACCGCTCGCCGGTCGCCGCAGCGACCGCCTGCCCGACGAGCGCCGCCGCGAGGTCGCTCGGGTTGTACTCGAGCTCCGGCACGAGGTCGACCGCTCCGGCCTGCGCGAGCAGCTCGTCGAGCCCGCCGCGATCGGCGACCACGCCGCCCTCGGCGGCGGGCGCATCCGCGGGGACTCCGAGCGGGTCCTGCGGGAGCCCCGACCGGTTCGTCGCGAGCTCGCCGAGGGTCAGCTCGGCCGCTGGAGCGTCGCCGAGGTCGAGGTACGCGCCCACCCGATCGTCGACGGCGACCTCCCCGCGGTCGATCGCGTCGGCCAGCAGCAGGCCGGTGAGCCCTCGGGTCGCCCCGCCGAGCCCGAAGGGCGTGCGGGCATCCGCCGTCACGAACGCCGTGCGCACCTCGTCGCCGTCGATCAGGGCCAGGGCGACCCGGTCGCGCGCGTCGGTGGCGCCCTCGCGCGCGATGGCCAGCAGCTCCTCGTCGCCGGTGAGGAGCTGGTCGTACGGCGGCCCGGAGACGCATCCGCCCATCGCCATCGACACGGCGAGCGCGACGGCGACGGACGCGATGCGCGGCGGGCGCGCCACGCGCGGCGCGGCCATGCGGCGGATGCTACGCGCGCCCGCTGGACGCGCGCCGAACACGCTGCCCGGCGACCTGGCGCGACCGCCGGTTAGGCTCCCGACCATGGCCTACGACGTCGCCCGCATCCGCTCCTGGTTCCCCGCGCTCGAGCACGGCTGGGCGCTGTTCGACGGCCCGGGCGGCACGCAGACGCCGCGTCGGGTCGGCGAGGCCGTCGCGTCGACGCTGACCGGGCCCCTGTCGAACCGGGGCGGGCTCGGCGAGTCGGCTCAGCGGGCGGATGACGCGGTGGCCGCCTACCGCGCCGCGATCGCGGACCTCACGGGCGCGGATCCGCGCGGGGTCGTCCACGGGCGCAGCGCGACGCAGCTCGCGTACGACGTGTCGCGGACCCTCGCGCGCACCTGGGGGCCCGGCGACGAGGTCGTCGTGACCCGGCTCGACCACGACGCCAACGTGCGGCCCTGGGTGCAGGCGGCCGAGCGTGCTGGGGCGAAGGTGCGCTGGGCCTCGTTCGACGCGGCCACGGGCGAGCTGCCCGTCGAGTCCGTGGCATCCGTGCTGGGCGAGCGCACGCGCCTCGTCGCGGTGACCGCCGCGTCCAACCTCATCGGCACCATGCCCGACGTGCCCGCGATCGCCGCGGCGGCGCACGCCGCGGGCGCCCTGGTTGCCGTCGACGCCGTGCACCTCGCCGCGCACGCGCTCCCCGACCTCGACGCGCTCGGCGCCGACCTGCTGCTCTGCTCGCCCTACAAGTTCCTCGGCCCGCACTGCGGGGTGCTCGTCGCCGATCCGACGTGGCTCGAGTCCGTCGACTCCGACAAGCTGCTCCCCGCGACCGAGGTCGTGCCCGAGCGCTTCGAGTACGGCACGCTCCCCTACGAGCTGCTCGCGGGCGTCACGGCGGCGGTGGAGGTGCTCGCGTCGCTGTACGACGGCGTGGCGGACGGCCGTGCGGGCGAACCCGCGCCGGCCACGCGCCGCGAGCGCCTCGCCGCGTCGTACGCCGCCCTGCACGACCACGAGTCGCGGCTGCTCGCCCGGCTCGAGGCAGGACTCGGCGAGCTCCCCGGCGTGCGCGTCCACTCGCGCGCCGCACGGCGGACGCCGACCCTCCTCGCGACGTTCGCCGGCCACGACGCGGCCGCGGTCTCCTCCGTGCTCGCGGAGGATCGCGTGCTCGCGCCGAGCGGGAACTTCTACGCGCTGGAGGCGTCGCGGCACCTCGGGCTCGGCGACGCCGGCGGGCTGCGCGTCGGACTCGCGCCGTACACCGACGACCAGGACGTGGAGCGGCTGCTGGCGGGCCTGCGCCGCGCCGTCGGGGCCGCCGCGGCCTGACGAGCGCACCGCGCCCCCAGTCCGGGGGGCGTCCGGGCGCCGGAAGGGGTGGATCCGGAGGGCATTCCCCCACCTCGGGCGCCCACGGCCATATCCTGAGCGCATGACCCCCGCAGACGCGGGCGCCGAACTCCGGCGCCTGCACCTCGACGACGACCTCCTGCAGGTCGTCAACGTGTGGGACGTGGTGAGCGCGACCACCATCGCCGCGCTGCCGGAGACGACCGCGATCGCCACGGCATCCCACTCCATCGCGGCCGCCTACGGCTACCCGGACGGCGAGCACATCCCGGCCGACCTGATGTTCGACATGGTCGGACGCATCGCGGGGGCCGTCGAGCTCCCGGTCACCGCCGACCTCGAAGCCGGCTACGGCGACCCGGGCGCAACCATCCGCCGCGCGATCGGACTCGGCGTCGTCGGCGCGAACCTCGAGGACCGGCTGCGGCCGCTGCCCGAGTCGGTCGCCGCCGTCGAGGCCGCGGTCGCCGCCGCCGACGCGGAGGGCGTGCCGTTCGCCCTCAACGCCCGTACCGACGCCTGGCTCCGCGGACACGATCGGCCGCGCGAGGTCTGGATGGCCGACGCGATCGAGCGCGGGCGGGCGTACCTGGACGCCGGGGCCACCTGCGTCTTCGTGCCGGGCGACCTGCGCGACGACGAGATCGCCGAACTCGTCGCGGGCATCGGATGGCGCCGCGTGAGCGTCATCGGCCTGCCCTCCGTGCCGCCGCCCGACCGGCTCGCCGCGCTCGGCGTGGCGCGGGTCTCCTACGGCCCCTACACGCAGCGCATCGCGCTCGCCTCGCTGCAGGATCTCGCCGCCATGCTGTACGGCGGCGGTGTCCTGCCGCCCGGCATCCGTAGGCTGAACTGAGCGGCACCCGACGACCCCGACCCGGACCGAGGAGCGCATGAGCGACGGCATCCCCATCGAGATCACCGGCCTGACCAAGCGCTTCGGCGCCGTGACCGCGGTGGAGGACCTCAGCTTCACGGTCGAGCCCGGACGCGTGACCGGCTTCCTCGGACCGAACGGTGCGGGCAAGACCACGACCCTGCGCGTGCTCCTCGGACTCGAGCGGCCGACCGCGGGCACGGCGACGTTCGGCGGCGCGGTCTACCGGGACCTGCCGCGCCCGCTCGAGACCGTCGGCGCCGCGCTGGACGCGGCGTTCCACCCCGGGCGCACGGCGCGCAACCACCTCCGCGTGGTCGCGACCGCCGCGGGCATCCGGGCGTCGCGGGTCGGCGAGGTGCTGGAGCAGGTCGGCATGTCCGAGTTCGCCTCCCGGCGCGTGGGCGGGTTCTCGCTGGGCATGCGCCAGCGGCTCGCGCTCGCGACGACCCTCCTCGGCGACCCCCGCGTGCTCGTCCTCGACGAGCCCATCAACGGGCTGGACCCCGAGGGCATCCGCTGGATCCGCGGGTTCCTGCAGTCGCTCGCCCGGGAGGGCCGCACGGTGCTGGTCAGCTCGCACCTGCTGAGCGAGGTGCAGCAGTCCGTCGACGAGGTCGTCATCATCTCGCGCGGGCGACTGGTCCGCAGCGGCAGCCTGTCGAGCCTCGAGCTCGACGCGTCGCCGCGCACGGTCGTCGACGGGCCCGACCGGCCACGTCTCGCGGCCGCGCTCGACCAGGCGGGCCTGGAGTACACCGACGGCCGGGGCGGGTTCATCGTGGCCGAGCCTGACACGGGCGTCGTCGGCCATGCGGCGTTCCTCGGCGGCGTCGAGCTGAGTTCGCTGCATCCGTTGAAATCGGGGCTCGAGGATTCCTTCCTCGCGCTCGTCGGCGAGGGTGGGGAGTGAGGTCGATGGTGCGGTCCATCGGAGCGGAGTTCCAGAAGGTGCTCACCACGCGCATGTGGTGGCTGCTCGCGATCGTGCTCGTCGGGTACGTCGCCCTGCTGTCGGGCGGGTTCGGCGCGTTCCTCGGCTGGACCGTCGAGAACCCGGACGCCGCGGCCGCAGCCGGCGGCAACACGACCCTGCCGCCCGGAATCGACCTCGCACCGCTCCTCTACAGCTTCGCCAGCTCGATCGGGTACGTCTTCCCGGTGCTGCTCGGGGCCCTCGCCGTCACGAGCGAGTTCCGGCACCGCACGCTCACGACGACCTTCCTCGCCCAGCCGCACCGCGGCACCGTGCTCTCGGGCAAGTTCGCCTCGCAGCTCGTCGTCGGCGCCGCCTTCGGCGTCATCGGCTTCGCCACCTCGGTCGGCACGGGCGCCGCGGCCCTCGCCGCGTTCGACCTCGAGACCGGGCTCGGGGCGACCGACACGTGGGCGCTGGTGGGCCGCGGCATCCTCGCCATGGCGCTCTGGGGCGCGATCGGCGTCGGACTCGGCGCCCTCGTGCCGAACCAGGTCGCGGCCATCGTCATCGTCATCGCGTTCACCCAGTTCGTCGAGCCGATCCTGCGGATCGCGGCCTCGCTGAACGACGTCACGGCGAGCATCGGGCGCTTCCTCCCGGGTGCGGCGAGCGACGCCCTGGTCGGCGCGTCGTTCTACGGCATCGCGTCGCCGGGCGCGTCGGAGGCGCTCGAGTGGTGGCAGGGCGGCCTCGTGCTGTTCGGCATCGCGCTCGTGACGACCATCATCGGCGGGCTCACGACGTGGCGCCGCGACGTGTCCTGACCCGGCGCCCGGCGCCGCGTCGCCCCGCGCGGGACCGCGTCCCGGCGTAGCATCCGACCATGACCGTCGCCCTGATCCTCGGTTCCGTCGCCGTCGCCCTCGCGGCGCTCGTGCACGTCTACATCTTCGTCCTCGAGAGCGTGCGCTGGATGCAGCCCTCGACGTGGCGCGTGTTCGGCATCCGCGACCACGAGCAGGCCGAGACCCTGCGGCCGATGGCGTACAACCAGGGGTTCTACAACCTGTTCCTCGCCCTCGGCGCGATCGCCGGGCTCGTGCTGCTCTGGTCCGATGCGCCCGGCGGTCGGACGCTGGCGCTCTTCGCCTCGGCGTGCATGGCGGCCGCGGCCGCGGTGCTGCTCACGACGGGGTCGGGATACCTGCGTGCGGCGATCGTGCAGGGGACCCTTCCGCTGATCGGCTTCGTGCTGCTGCTGTTCGCCTGACCGGGCGGCGATCCCGCTCAGTCGCCGGTGGCCTCCTCGACGGCCGCGTCGGTCGCGGCGTCGTCCTCGGCGCCGCCGACCTTGAGCCGGTCGATGAGCTCGGCCGCGCGCGAGGTGCTGAGCACCAGGCGGTCGAACTCGCCGCCCGAGAGCTCGAGCACGACGGCCTGCCGCTTGCCCTTGACCAGCACGAAGTCGCTGCCGCTGTGCGTCTTCCACGCGCCCACGGCGATCACGAGGGGCACCTCGGTGCCGCGACGGCGGATGCCGCGCACCCAGATCCACGGGTCGTCCGTGATCGTGGCGGAGCGGATGTCGTCGCGCTGCACGATCACGTCGGCGCCGCGGAACGCGAGCGACTTCTCGGCCGGCGTGAGGTGGACCTCGAGCCGGTCGTTGTGCACGCGCAGGTTCGCCATACGTCCCATCCTGCACGAGACCGGTCGTCGTCAGGTCGTCGACGCTCCACAAGGGATGAAGCCGCCGATGCACGAACCCTCACACCCCCCGCGCTTTTCTCAGGAGCGAGGCGCCCCATCCGAACGTTTCTCAGGAGGACACGCCGCGCCGGCCCGCGACCCGCCGGATAACTCCTGAGAAAGGTGAGTGACGGGTCAGGCGGGCGGGCGGGCGGATGCCGCGGCGCGGGCCGCCGCCGGGAGGGCGTCGAGGATGCGCGTGATCGCGGACTCGTCGTGCGCGGCCGTCACGAACCACGCCTCGAACACGCTCGGCGGCAGCGAGACGCCGGCGTCGAGCATCGCGTGGAAGAACGGCGCGTAGCGCCACGACTCCTGCGCGAGCACGCCCGCGTAGTCGTGCGCGCCGCCCGCGACGGACTCGCCGAACAGGAAGCTGAAGAGGTTGCCTGCGACCTGTACGCCGTGGGCGACGCCCTCTGCCGACAGGGCAGCTGAGACCTCGCGCTGCAGCAGCGCGCTCACCTCGTCGAGCGTCGCGTAGACGGCATCGTCGGCGAGGCGCAGCGTCGTGACGCCCGCGGTCACGGCGACCGGGTTCCCGGAGAGCGTGCCCGCCTGGTACACCGGGCCGAGCGGCGCGAGCCGCTCCATCACGTCGGCGCGACCGCCGAGGGCAGCGACCGGCATGCCGCCGCCCACGACCTTGCCGAAGGTGACGAGGTCGGGCGTGTACGCGGCATCCGTGTCGGCCTCGACGCCCCACCAGCCGGCCTTCGAGACGCGGAAGCCGGTGAGCACCTCGTCGCTGATGACGAGCGCGCCGTGCGCGTGCGCGAGCTCGACGATTGCGCGGTTGAAGCCGGGCAGCGGCGGCACGACGCCCATGTTGGCGGCGGCCGCCTCGGTGATCACGGCCGCGATGCGGTCGCCGTGCTCGGCGAACACCGCGCGCAGCGCGTCGAGGTCGTTGTAGGGCACCACGAGGGTGAGCGCGGCGACGTCGGCCGGGACGCCCGCCGAGCCCGGCAGGGCGAACGTCGCGAGCCCGGAACCGGCCTCCGCGAGCAGGCCGTCGGAGTGGCCGTGGTAGTGCCCGGCGAACTTCACGAGCAGGTCGCGGCCGGTGAACCCGCGGGCGAGGCGGATGGCGCTCATGGTCGCCTCGGTGCCCGTCGACACGAGCCGGAGCTTCTCGACCGGGGCGACGCGCTGCTCGATGAGCTCCGCGAGCTCGGTCTCGACCGGCGTGGAGGCGCCGAACGAGAGGCCGCGGGCCGCGGCGTCCTGCACGGCGGCGATGACTCCGGGGTGGGCGTGGCCGAGGATGGCGGGACCCCAGCCGGCGACGAGGTCGACGTACTCACGGCCCTCGGCGTCGGTCACGTACGGGCCGCGCGCTGAGACGAGGAAGCGCGGCGTGCCGCCGACCGAGCGGAACGCCCGGACGGGCGAGTTCACCCCGCCCGGGATGGCGGCCTGCGCGCGGGCGAAGAGGTCGGCGTTCGTCGCCGTGGTTGCGGTGGTCATTCGGTCCCCTCCCGGAGCCATCCGGCGAGCTCGGTCGCCCAGTACGTCAGCACGGCGTCGGCGCCGGCACGGCGGATGCCCCGGACCGACTCGACCACGGCGCGGCGGCGGTCGATCCAGCCGTGCATCGCCGCGGCCTCGATCATCGAGTACTCGCCCGACACCTGGTAAGCCCAGACCGGCACCTCGCTCGCCGCGGCCACGTCGGCCAGCACGTCGAGGTAGGAGCCCGCGGGCTTGACCATCACGACGTCGGCGCCCTCGTCGATGTCGATCATCGCCTCCCGGAGGCCCTCGCGACGGTTGCCGGGGTCGAGCTGGTACGTGCGGCGGTCGCCCTCGAGCGTCGACTCCACCGCGTCGCGGAACGGGCCGTAGTAGGCCGAGGCGTACTTCGCCGAGTAGGCGAGGATCGCGGTGTGCGTGAACCCGGCGTCGTCGAGCGCCTCGCGCACGGCGGCGACCTGGCCGTCCATCATGCCCGACAGCCCGAGCAGCTGCGAGCCGGATGCCGCCTGAACGAGCGCCATCTCGCGGTACCGCTCGAGCGTGGCGTCGTTGTCGACCCGGCCCTGCGCGTCGAGCACGCCGCAGTGGCCGTGGTCGGTGAACTCGTCGAGGCACAGGTCGGTCTGCACGACGAGCGCGTCGCCCACCTCGTCGGCGACGACGCGCGTCGCGACGTTGAGGATGCCGTCCGGGTCGACACCGCACGATCCGGTCGCGTCGCGCGTCTCGGGCACGCCGAAGAGCATCACGCCGCCGACGCCGGCGGCCGCGGCATCCGTCACCGCCTGCTTGACGGAGTCGAGCGAGTGCTGCACGACGCCCGGCATCGACGCGATGGGCATCGGCTCGGTCACGCCCTCGCGGACGAAGACCGGGAGGACGAGCTCGGCGGGGTCGAGGCGGGTCTCGGACACGAGGCGGCGCAGTGCCGGCGTCTCACGGAGTCGCCGGGGCCGCACGCGGGGCGCGGAAGTCACCAGCCAAGCCTACGCGCGCCCGGCTGGGCGCCCGGTGATCGCGGGCGCACCGCGGGCGCGCCGCGCGGAGGAGTGCGATTTCTGCGGTGGAGGCCGGAATGGATCCGCACTCGACCGCAGAAACGGCACTCGAATGCGGGAGCGCGGCGGGCGAGCGGGCGGATGCCGCAGGCGGCTCAGGCGCGCGCGAGCGCCGAGTTCACAACCGCGTCGATGAGCGACTCGGCGCTGCGCTCCACGGCGACGACGTCGACGCGCAGCCCGATGGCCGCGGCATCCTGCTGGGTCTGCGGGCCGATGGCCGCGACGAGCGTGGTCTCGGGCACGGGACCGAGCTGCGCCTGCACCTGCTCGGCGACGCTGCCCGAGGTGACGAGGATCGCGTCGACCTTGCCGGCGCGCACGTCGTCGACGACCTTCTGCGCGACGGGCACGCCGACCGTGCGGTACGCGACGACCGCCTCGACGTGGTGGCCGATGCGCTCGAGGCCGACCGACAGCACCTGCTTGGCGATCGCCGAGCGCAGCGCCAGCACGCGCAGCGGCACGACGCCGTCGGTGGCGGCCTCCCACTCCTCGAGGAGCCCTCGTGCGGAGTTGTCCTCGCTCGGCACGATGTCGGCGCGGTACCCGGCCGCGACGAGGGCGGCCGCGGTGGTCTCCCCCACCGCGGCGACCTTCGTCGAATCCGGGACGACCACGCCGTACGAGGAGAGCACGTCGACGGTGGTGGCGCTCGTGACGGTGACCCAGTCGAAGCCGCCCGCGGCGAGCTTCGCGAGCGCCGACTCGAGCGCCGGCTGGTCGTCGGTCGGTGCGAAGTTGATCATCGGCGCGATGACCGGCGACGCCCCCCGCGCCCGCAGCGACGCCGCGACCGAGTCGCCCCACGGCCCGCCCCTCGGCACGAGGACGCGCCAGCCGGCGAGCGGCTTGGACCCGTCGGCTCCGGACAGGTTGATCGGGCCGGTCATCGGTTCGAATTCGGTCACGGCGACTCCAAGGCAGGTGCGAGGTCGGCGGCGCCGTTGCCGAGGAGTTCCGCGACGACACGTGAGGCGACGTCGCGTGCCGCGTCCGCCAGGTCGGCGGCCGAGCGGCTGTCGGGGGTGGCGGCGTGCGAGCTGGTCACCTGCCGCGTCCCGTCGGCACTGTACACCGTCGCCGTGAGGAACAGAAGTTCGTCCTCCACGAACGCGGTCGCCCCGACCGGGGCCGCGCAGCCCGCCTCGAGGCCGGCCAGCACGAGTCGCTCGGCGAGCACCGTGCCGCGCGTCGTGACGTGGTCGACGGCCGCGAGGCCGCGCTCCAGCGCCCGCGATCCGCGCTCGTCCCGGACCTCGAGCGCGAGCGCGCCCTGCCCGGGGGCGGTCGGCCAGTCCGACAGCGCGAAGCGCTCCGTCGCGGAATCCGCCCGGTCGAGCCGGCCGAGCCCGGCGGCGGCGAGCAGGACCGCATCGAGCTCGCCCTGCTCGACGAACCCGAGCCGGGTGTCGATGTTGCCGCGCACGTCGACGGCGACCACGTCGGGCCGCGCGGCGGCGAGCTGCGCGATGCGCCGCGGGGAGCCGGTGCCGATCCGCGCCCCCTCCGGCAGGTCCGCGAGCGCGAGCCCGTCGCGCGCGCAGAGGGCGTCGCGCGCGTCGGCGCGCCTGGGCACCGCGGCGAGCCGGAGCTCGGGGTGCTGGGCGGTGGGGAGGTCCTTCAGCGAGTGCACGATGACGTCGCAGTCGCCCGCGACGAGGGACTCGCGCAGCGCCGCCGCGAAGACGCCGGTGCCGCCGATCGACTGCAGCGATGCCCGAGAGGTGTCGCCCTGCGTGGTGACGGTGACGATCTCGATGTCGGCGTCCGCCGCCTTCCCGAGGCGCTCGGCGATCTGGCGGGTCTGCGCCAGCGCGAGGGCGCTGCCGCGCGTGCCGACGCGGATCACCTCGCGGGCGGGGCTCACGGTGCGATCCCGGAGAGGGCCGGCTTGAACCCGAGGCGCACGTTCTCGCAGCAGCCGGGACGGCAGACGTCGTACCACGGGCCGAGGTCGGTCGCGTGCGGACGCTCGGCCGCCGGCGTGCCGTGCACGCGCTCCAGCACGAGGTCGACGAGGCCCGCGACGTAGGCGGGGTGCACGCCGGGCGTCGGCACCCGCACCGCGGCCAGGCCGTGCTCCTCGGCCGTCTCCATGGCCTCCTCGTCGAGGTCCCACATGACCTCCATGTGGTCGCTGACGAACCCGAGCGGCACGATCACGACCGCCTTGCGACCCGCGGCGGGCAGCTCGGCGATGGCGTCGTTGACGTCGGGCTCGAGCCACGGCTGCGTCGGGGGGCCCGAGCGCGACTGGTAGACGAGCTTCCAGGGCACGTCGCCGGCGCCCGCCTCGCGCATGACGACCTCGGCCACGGCCAGGTGCTGCGCGGCGTACGCGCCGCCCTCGCCGAAGCCGCGATCCGCGGGGCCCGACTTCGCGGCATCCGTCGTCGGGATCGAGTGCGTGGCGAACAGCACCTCGACGTCGGTCGTGGGGTCGAACGACTCGTGGTCGGCCTCGAGCTTCGCGATCGCCTCGCGCACGCCCTCGACGAACGGCGCGACGAAGCCGGGGTGGTCGAAGAACTGGCGCACCTTGTCGATCTGCACGACACCGCCCAGGCCGGTGTCCTCCAGCGCGTCGGCGAAGTCCTCGCGGTACTGGCGGCAGCTCGAGTACGACGAGTACGCGCTCGTCGCGACCGCGATGAGCTTCGTGAAGCCGCGCTCGTTCGCCTCGCGGAGTGCGTCGTTCATGTACGGGTCCCAGTTGCGGTTGCCCCAGATGACCGGCAGGTCGATCCCGCGCCCGGCGAGCTCCGCCTCGAGCGCGGCCTTCAGCTCGCGGTTGTGCTCGTTGATCGGGCTCACCCCGCCGAAGTGGCGGTAGTGGTGCGCGACCTCCTCGAGGCGCTCGTCGGGGATGCCGCGGCCGCGCGTGACGTTCCGGAGGAACGGGATCACGTCGTCCTGGCCCTCGGGCCCGCCGAAGCCGGCGAGCAGGATCGCGTCGTAGGCGACGGGCGCCTCGACGTGCTCGGGGCCGGACTGCGCCGGCTCGGTCGCACCGGGCACCACCGCACCGGGCGCGAGGGGCGCGGACGTCGCGGCGGGCGGCTTCACGCCGCGCAGCGGATGGCCCGCAGCCGCGGCCTGCACGCGCTCGGGCGCGTCGGCGCCGGCACCGCCGAGGTTCGTCGCGGCCATTACTGCAGCACCTCCACGAGCTCGGCGGTCGTGATGCGGCGTCCGGTGTAGAACGGCAGCTCGTCGCGCACGTGGCGTCGCGCGTCGGTCGCGCGCAGGTCGCGCATCATGTCGACGAGGTCGTTGAGCTCATCGGACTCCATGGGCAGGAGCCACTCGTAGTCGCCGAGCGCGAAGGCCGACACCGTGTTCGCGACGACCCCGCGGAACGCGGCGCCCTTGCGGCCGTGCTCGGCGAGCATGCGGCCGCGCTCCTCGGGCGGCAGCAGGTACCACTCGTAGCTGCGCACGAACGGGTAGACCGTGAGCCAGCCCTTCGGCTCGACTCCGCGCAGGAAGCCGGGGACGTGCGCCTTGTTGAACTCGGCGTCGCGGTGCACCCCCATCGCGTTCCACGTCGGCAGCAGGGCGCGGAAGAGGCGCGCGCGGCGCAGCTCGCGCAGCGCCCACTGCAGGCCGTCGGCGGTCGGGCCGTGCAGCCACAGCATGACGTCGGCGTCGGCGCGGAGGCCCGAGACGTCGTAGATGCCGCGCACCACGACGCCCTCGTCCTCGACCAGGCGGATCACGCCGTCGAGCTCGTCGACGAAGCGGGGCACATCGTGGCCGTCGAGGTCGTCGGGGCGTGCCGGGTCCTTGCGGAGCACGGCGAACAGCGTGTAGCCCTCGGGCGAGGGTGCGGAGTCGGAGTCGGTCGGACGCGCGTCGGCTGCCCCTTCGGCAGCTGGGGATGACATGGCACTATCCTCCCCCCGCAACCTGAAAGGACAAAAAGGGCGTCGCCGGATGCCGCGCTCAGCGCGCCGCGCGCACGACCACGAACTCCGGCGTCTCGGCGAGGGACTGCGCGACCACGCAGAACCGCTCCGTGCCCGAGGCCAGGCGCGCGAGCGCGGCGTCGTCGGCGTCGGTGTCGACGACGGCCGTCACCACGACGTCGAGCACGCCGACGGGGACGTCGCGGCTGATGCCGAGCGTGCCGCGGGCGTCGAACACGCCCTCGGCGCGGATCTCCGCCGAGCGGATCTCGAGCCCCATCGCCGTGGCCACGGACCGCAGCGTCACCCCGGCGCACCCGACCAGCGCCTGGAGGAGCAGGTCGGCCGAGCAGGCGTCCGAGCCGTCGCCGCCGGTGCTCGGGTGCAGTCCGGTGCGCACCGGACGACCGCCCCACCCCTCGACGGTGGCCGTGATCCCGGGGTCGGCGAACGTGGCCTGCGCCCGGACCGTCGCGATCGCGGCATCCGGGTCGTTCCGGTAGCGGTCCTTCAGCGGCGCCTGCAGCGCACGGAGCTCGGCCTGTTCCATGGCGCCATCATCTCAGTGGTGCAGGCGGGTGAACCGGAAGAAGGCGAAGTCCTCGATGGGCAGCACCTCGGTGGAGCTGAAGCCCGCCCCGCGGGCGTAGCCGTCGAGCACGGCGGGCCGCATGACCGTGCCGGTCGCGACGGAGCCCGGGGTCGAGAGGCTGTCGGGCAGGCACACGAACAGGCTGTACCCGTACATGATGCGCTCGACCTCGTCGCCGTCGGGCGCGAAGCGCTCGGCCACCGCCTCGTCCATGATCACGACGGCCCCGTCGTCGCGGACCGCCCGCCGCAGCGCGGCGAGCACCTCGACGGGGCGGGGCATGTCGTGCAGCGCCTCGAAGATGAAGCCCGCGTCGTAGGCGTCGTCCTCGGCGAGCGCCTCTCCGCCCGCGAGCCGGAACGCGACGCGGTCGGCGAGCCCGGCGTCGCGGGCGTGGGCCCGCGCGGCCTCCACCGACGCGGCGTCGACGTCGACCCCCTCGACGTGCGCGTCCGGGTACGCGCGGGCGAGCGCGATCGTCGACCACCCGTGCCCGCACCCGACGTCGACGATCCGCGCGCCCGGCCGGCGGAGCACGGCGTCGAGCTCCGGCACCGCGGCCAGCGCCCCGGCGAGGCGGCGGTCGAACCACGGCCGGTTGATGTCGCCCTGCGCGTCGCGCGCGTCCTCGCCGAATCGCTCCCACGGGACTCCGCCGCCGGTGCGGGCGGCCTCCAGGAGGGCCGGCATCTGCACGGCCGAGCCGGCGATCATGCGGGCCAGCGGCGCCAGGTACGCGAGGGAGGACTCGTCGGTGAGCACCTCCGCCTGCGCGGCCGGGAGGGTGTACCTGCGCTCGCCCGGTTCGGCGTCGGCGTCGTCGACCGCGACGATGCCGCTCACCGCCTGGTGCTCGAGCCATTCGCGCGTGTACCGCTCGCCGGTGCCGGCCGCCTCGGCGAGCTCCGCCGGGCTCGTGGGACCGCGCCCGGCGAGGATGCGGTACCAGCCGAGCCGGTCGCCGACGTGCAGGGCGAGCGTCTCGAGGGCGCCCAGTCCCGCGGCGAAGACGCGATCGGCGAAGGCGTCGACCGGATCGCCCGGTGCGGAATCGGAGTCGGGTCGAAGGTCGTCGGTGGACATGTCGCCTCCCTCGCGGGTGCCGCTCAGTCGATGAGCAGCCGGGTGGAGTGCTCGAGGTGGTCGCGCATGGCCTCCGGCCCGCGCTCGAGGAGCTCGCTGAGCAGGCGTCGGTGCTCCTCGACGAGATCGGCGACCGTGGCGTGCCGCCGGATGTGGGCGACGAACAGCAGGAGTTCGCCGCCGATGGCCGCGTGGGCCTCGATGATGCGGGGGCTGTCGGATGCCGCGACGAGCGCGGCATGGAACTCGGCGTGGTGGCGTTCGACCTCGCGCCACGCGGCATCCGTCGCCCCACCGGGACCGCCGTCGGCGGCCCCCTCCATCGCGTCGGCCGCCGCACGGGCCGGGCCGAGCACCGACTCGGGCAGGGTGCCGCCGAACCGTGCGAACGCGATGCGGAGCGCCTCGATCTCGAGCGCCGCGCGCAGCTGCTGGAGGGCGATGATCTGCGGGGCGTCGAAGCTCGTGACGCGCACGCCCCGGTAGGGCTCGGCGGTCGCGAGTCGCTCCGCGACGAGCCGCTGGAACGCGGCACGCACGGTGTGGCGCGAGACGCCGTAGCGTGCGGCGGCGGATTCCTCGCGCAGGGGCGTGCCCGGTTCGAGCTCGCCGTTCAGGATCTCGTCGCGCACGAGGCCCGTGACGCGCTCGACCGCGGTCGACGCCGACGCGGCGCCCGGCCGGACCCGTTCAGTCGTCGAGGGTCGCACGCACCACGAGCCAGACCCCGACGCCCACGGCGGCGACGACGCCGACCGCGACGACGATCGCGGCGCCCGGCTGCTCGTCGGCGAAGCGCTGCACCCGCCGCTTGGCCCGGCCGGTGGCGCGCGCCACGCGCTTGGGCACGTTGAGCTTCTCCTCGAGGGCGCTCAGCGTGCCGGCGAGCTGGTCGCGCGCGAACCTGGCGTTGTCGTGCGCCTGGATCCGCGTCAGGTTGCGCTGCTGCTTCTTGTCGAGCCGGGCGTCAGTTGCGGCCGCCATACTCGCCCCTTCCGGTGATCGCGTCGATGTCCTTGCGGACGCTCTCGATCGACTCCAGCGGCTCGCTGCCCCGTCGGAAGCTGGCGAGCGCGACGCCGACGAGGATCGCGATGATGAGCAGGAGGATGCCGGAGACGATCAGCGCCGCCGCCCATCCGGGCATGACCAGCGAGAGCGCCAGGATGCCGGTCGCGATGAGCGTGCCGAGCAGGAAGATGCCGACGAACGCCGCGGCGATCACCAGCCCCGCGCCGATGCCGAAGTGCTTGGCCTTGTAGCTCAGCTCGGCCTTGACCTGGTCGATCTCGGCGCGGACGAGCGTGGAGATCTGGTCGGGCAGCTCGCCGACCAGCGTGAACAGGGACCGGTCGTCGTTCAGTGGTGCAGCCATCGGGAGGTCACCTCCGCGGATCGATCAGGACGAGGACGAGGACGAACCCGAGGAGCCGGACGAGCCGGACTTCGAGCCGGACGAGCGGGAGGAGCCGGACTTCGCGGTCGACGATGACTTCGCGCCCGACGACGATCCCTTCGACGCCGACGACTTCGACGCCGAGGACTTCGACGCCGAGGACTTCGACGCCGAGGACTTCGACGCCGTCGACCCGGAGGACGTCGAACCCGAACCGCCCTCGCCGCCGGTGACCTGCCGGACGAGCTTCTTCGCGCCGTCGAGCACGGTCTCGCCGACGTCGCCGGCGCGCGCCATCGCGAAGTCCTTCGCGGTCTGGACGCCCTCCTGGACGGTCGGCTGGTTCCACACGCGTTCGGCGGCCGTGCGGATCTGTTCGTAGCGTTCCCGTCCCGCTCTCGTGCCGAGCACATAGCCCACGCCGAGACCGACGACGAAGAGGAACTTGCCCTTCATGTGCACCCCATCCCCCGCTGCGGTTCTGCAGACAGCGTCACTCCAGCGTAGACCCAGCACTTCGCCGCGCAAGGGGGTTGTCGGGCGATCCGGCCGATCGTATTCCGATCCGGCTATGCTTCCCCGGCGATCCGCAGGGCCAGGCGGCGGATGCGCTCCGCGGCCTCGACGGCGTGCGGCACGACCGAGGCGAGGCCGGTGCCGGCCACCCAGGACCCGGTCAGCGCGAGGCCGGCGTCGGCCTCGACCGCGGCCTCGAGCGCGCGCACGCGGTCGCGCTGGCCGACGGCCGCCTGCGACAGCGCGTCGCGCCAGGCGGAGCGTCCGGAGGCGCGCAACCGCGCGCGGTCGAGGTCGACCCCCAGCAGCGTGGACGCGTCGGCGAGCGCGCGCTCGGCCACCGCCTCGTCGTCGAGGCCCTCGAGCGGGCTCGACGCTCCGGCGCGCCCGTACGAGAGCCGCACGACATGGCGGCCGGGCGCCGCCTCGGCCAGCCAGGGCCACTTCGCGCTCGAGTGGGTGAGCGCCTTCGCGGCGACGCCGGGCGTGCCGGCCGCGACGAGCACGCCCGTGCCCCTCGGCGCGGCATCGAGCTCGGGCGCGTCGAGCACGAGCGTCACGAGTTCGACCGACGCGGCGTCGGGCCACGCATCGGCGAGCGCCTCGGTCGGGACGACTCCGGCGAGCAGCGCGCGCGACGCGTGGGCCGGCGTGGCGACGATCGCGAACCGGGCGTCCACGACCACCGGGGGCCGGGGATCGCCCGCGTCGCCCGAGGACGCCGCCGCGGCGGAGGCGTCGCCGCCGACGTCGGCCGCGGTGACCCGCCACGACGACGGCACGGGCGGGCCGTCGACCTCGCCGGCCGGCACCCGCTCGAGGCCGGTGGCCCGCGCGCCGGTGCGCACGACGGCGCCGAAGCGGGCGAGCTCGGCGACGAGCGCGTCGACGAGCGTGTGCATGCCGCCGCGCAGGCCGAGCACGGCGCTGCCCGCACGGCGCGCCTGCACGAGCTGGGCGACGCCGCCCGAGAGCGAGCCGGCGCGGGTCATGGCCTCGTTGAGCCCGGGGGCGACGACGTCGACGTCGAGGTCGTCCGGGTCGGTGGAGTACACGCCCGCGGAGATCGGGGTCACGAGCCGGTCGAGCACGGCGTCGCCCATGCGCTGGCGCACGAGCGGGCCGAGGCGTTCCGCACGCCCGATCTTGAGGATCGGGGTGATCCGGTCGCGCCAGGCGCGCCAGGCCCCGCCCCAGCCGATGATCGCCCGCACGTCCTCGCCGAGCGGGTTCGCCGGGATGCCGAGCACGCCCGTGCGCGGCAACGGCGCCGCGCGCACGCCGCTGCGATCGCCCCACGCGAGCCAGGCCCCTGCGGGGTTCGGCGACACGACCTCGTCGGCGAGCCCGAGCCGCTCGACGAGCGCCGGGACCGAGTCGTTGCGCGTGGCGAACGACTCGGCTCCGGCGTCGAGCGCGAGCCCGTCGACCTCGAGCCGGCCCACGCACCCGCCGGGTCGCCCGGCCTGCTCGAGCACGACCACCCCGAGACCGAGACGTGCGCACTCCAGCGCGGCCACGAGTCCGGCGACGCCGCCGCCGACCACCACGACGTCGGTCGCGTGGTGCTCGGGCTCCGGCCCGTCCGGGCCGGCGGACTCGGGGGCGCCGGCCGGCTCGGCGCTCATCGCCCGGCCTCGTGGACGAGCTCGACGACCCTGGTCAGCACGGCCGGGTCCGTCTCCGGCGGCACGCCGTGGCCGAGGTTGAACACGTGCGACGGCGCCGTGCGGCCGCGGGCGACCACGTCGCGCACCGCGCGCTCCAGCACGGGCCACGGGGCCGAGAGCAGGGCGGGATCGAGGTTGCCCTGCAGCGGCACGCCCGCGCCCACGCGCTCCGCCGCCACGTCGAGCGGGATCCGGTAGTCGACGCCCACGACGTCGACGCCGACGGCCTTCATGGCGCCGAGCAGCTCGCCCGTGCCGACGCCGAAGTGCACGACGGGCACCGCATGGTCGCCGGCCGTGCCGGAGGCATCCGCCGCCTGGTAGGTGAGGTCGTGCACGTGCGCGAGCGCGGCCGCCGAGGCCGGGGCGACGTGCGCCTCGTAGTCGGCCAGCGAGAGGGCGCCCGCCCAGGAGTCGAACAGCTGCGCCGCCGACGCGCCGGCGAGCACCTGGACCCGGAGGAAGCGACCCGTGAGCTCGGCCGTCCAGTCCATGAGCGCGCGCCAGGCGCCGGGATCGGCGTGCATCAGCGTCCGAGCGGCGAGGTGGTCCTTCGACGGCCCGCCCTCGGTCAGGTACGCCGCGAGCGTGAACGGCGCGCCGGCGAAGCCGATCAGCGGCGTCGTCGTGGACGCGCCGGGCGCGGTGATCGTCGACAGTTCGGCGACCGTGCGGGTGACCGCCTCGGTGATCGGGCCGGCGGACTCGTCGAGCCGCGCCGGGTCGATCGCGGTGAGCTCTGCGACGGCGGCCGCGTCGGCGAACGCGCGACCGAACACCGGCCCGCGGCCGGGCTGGATCTCGACGTCGACGCCGACGAGCTTCAGAGGCACGACGATGTCGCTGAAGAAGATGCCCGCGTCGACGCCGTGGCGGCGCACCGGCTGCAGCGTGATCTCGGACGCCATCTCGGGGTCGAGGCACGCGTCGAGCATCCGGGTGCCGACCCGCAGCTCGCGGTACTCGGGGAGCGAGCGGCCGGCCTGCCGCATGAACCACACCGGCAGCGTGTCGCTGCGAAGACCGCGGTACGCGCGGACGAGTCGCGAGTCGTGCGTGAGGCCGGCGGCGAGCGGATGCTGCGGGGAGAGGATCACCGTGACATCCTCCCCCATCGGGCTGGATCCGGCCTGATCCGGCGGCGCGCACGGGCGCGGTCCCGCCGCCCGCGGGCGATTGGCCATGCGGAGAACTGGGGCTGGCGGCATCCGCCACCCGACGCTAAGGTCGGTCGCGTCGTGCCCCCCGACGCGACAGACGCGCCTCGCGCGACCCCCGCGACGCGCGCCTCCGCCACCCACGGAGACCCAACACTGTGTCCAGCATCGCAACGCGGCATCGCACCGGACTGATCACCCTGGTCGCGCTCGCCGCCGTCCTGCTCATCGCCTCCCTCGTCGTCGCCGGCCGCCGGATCGACGTCTTCGTCGCGACCCTGCCCGACGTGCAGGGCGCCCCCGTCGCGCTCGCCCTCGCGGCCGTCGCCGGCCTCGTGCTGCTCTGGTCGGCCCTGGCGCGCGCGATCGCCGCCGCCCGCGCCCGGGCGCGCCGCCGATCGCTCGAGGCGGTGCACGCGGGCGGCGTCGCCAGCGGCATCCGCAACGGCGAGCTCGTCCGCCGCCTCGACGAGCTCACGCGGCCCGGCGGGCGCACGCCGCGGCTGCCCGCCCGGTTCTCGATCGTGGCCGACGACACCGGGATCTCGTTCTGGGGCGGCGGGCGCCGGCCCCGGCGCGCCGCCGTGTTCCCGTGGCGTGAGGTCCGCAACATCCGGGCCGACTCGACGGTCGCCGGCAGCGCCAGCGTTCCCGTCGCCGTCGTGCGCATCCGCCGCGACGGGTCGAGCATCGAGCTCCCCATGATGCTGAGCGATCCGCGACCCGGCCGGTACGCGCTGACCGACGCGCCGTTCTTCGCGACGGTGCGCGCGTGGAAGGCGCGCCACCGTGCCGCCCTCGCGGCGGAGGGGCTCGAGCTGCCGCCGCTGACCGGTGCGATCCCGATCATCCGGGCCGATCGCTCCGCCGCCTGAGCGGCGCATGACGCCGCCGGTCGGAGCCGGTTTCGACCGCGGGTAGAATCGACCGGTGCTCATCTGTCTCACCGCGAGCCACAAGAACGCCGGCTTCGACATGCTCGAACGTCTCTCGGCGTCGGCTGAGCATGCCGGTCCGCGGCTCGCGGACGGGCACGACGGGGTGCGCGGCGCGGTCGTCGTCGCGACCTGCAACCGCTTCGAGGCCTACCTCGACCTCGACACCCCCGAGGGCGACTCGCCCGTCGGACCGGTGCACGAGGCGATCCGCGCCGTCGGCGACGTCGCCGGGCTCGCGCCGGACGAGCTGCGCAGCACCTTCGGCTTCGTGCACGGCAACGCGGTGGCCGGACACCTCTTCTCGGTCGCCGCGGGCCTCGAGTCGGTCGTCGTCGGCGAGGGCGAGATCGCGGGCCAGGTGCGCCGCTCGCTCGAGCGCGCGCGATCGGAGGGCACCACGACGCCCGAGCTCGAGCGCCTGTTCCAGCGCGCCTCCCAGACCTCCCGCCGGGTGAAGAACCGCACCGGCATCGGCGCCGAGGGTCGCTCGCTCGTGCGCCTGGCCCTCGACCTCGCCGAGAGCCGCGTCACCGACTGGGCGGCCGCCCGCGTGCTGCTCGTCGGCACGGGCCGCTACGCCGGCGCCTCGCTCGCGGCGCTGCGCGATCGCGGCGCCGTCGACGTCGCCGTGCACTCGCCGTCGGGCCGCGCGACCCGCTTCGCGGCGAACCACGGCATCACCGCGGTCGGTGCAGCGGAGTACGCGGCCGCCGCCGCGGCGGCCGACGTGATCGTCACGTGCACGACCTCGGAGCGCCACGTCGTCGACCGCGCCCTGCTGGACCTCGGCCGCACCGAGCTCGCCGTGACCGACGCCGCCGCGCCCCTGGCCCTGCTTCCCGGTGCGATCGCCGCCGACCGTGCGGAAGCGACGGATGCCGCGCCCGACGCGCCGCGACAGCTCGTGATCGACCTCGGCCTGCCGCGCAACGTCGACCCCGACGTCGTCGAGGTGGCCGGCGTCGAGCTGCTCGACCTCGAGACGATCAAGATCCACGCGCCGCTCGAGGAGTTCGGCGCCACCGACGCCGCCCGCGAGATCGTGGACCGCGCCGCCCGCAACTTCGGCAGCGTCGGCGAGGAGCTCGACCTCGCCCCGGCCGTCGTCGCGCTGCGCCGACACGTGTTCGACGTGCTCGACGCCGAGATCGAGCGCGCCCGCGCGCGCGGCGACGAGGACGGCAGCACCGAGGCCGCGCTGCGGCACATGGCGGGCGTGCTGCTGCACACCCCGATGGTGCGCTCGCGCGAGTACGCGCGCTCGGGCGAGCAGCAGGCGTGGCTCGACGGGCTCGAGGCCATGTTCGGCATCCGCGCCGAGCCCGACGCCGCCGCGGAGGAAGCCGTGCCGGCCGTGGAGCGCCGCGACGCCGACGCGGGCTGATCTCGCGCGTCCGGTTGCGCTCGTCGCCGGGCCTCGCCACCATTGGTGGCACACGGGCACTGGAGACGCGCGACGATGACCGATTCACCCGAGCAGGTCCCCCACGACGCGAGCGAGCCCGGTGCCCCTCTGCGAGCCGATCGGCGCCGACGCCGGTCCATCGCCGTGGGCACCGTTCCGAGCACTCCGGTCCGCACGGGCTTCGCGGTGACGATCGGCGTCGTGTTCGCGGCCGGCCTCACGATGGCCTTCGCATCGATGTCCACGGTCCTGATGTCGATCACGCTGGCGCTGTTCCTGGCGCTCGGAATGGACCCGGCCGTCCGCGCACTGGCTCGCCGTGGCGTGGCCCGGGCCTGGGGGATCGCGATCGTCGCGCTCGGCTTCCTCGTGCTCGTCGCCGCCACCGCCGCGATCGTCATCCCCGCGGTCGTCGAGCAGGTCGTCGAGCTCGTCGAATCCGCTCCGGCGACCATCGCCGCCATCCAGCAGAGCGAGTGGTTCCGATCGCTGGACGACCGCACGGTGGTCGACCTCACCCGTTCGGTGGACGCCGCCTGGGCGTCGCTCACGAGCTTCTCGTCGTTCGTCGTCATCGCGGGGGGCGTGGCGGAGGCCGGGGCCGGGGTCGTCGGCGCGATCTCCAACGGCATCATCGTCGTGGTCCTCACGCTCTACTTCGTGGCCGCGCTGCCGGCGATGAAGACGGCTGCCGCCGAACTCCTGCCCGCCTATCGCCGTCCGGGGTTCCTGACGCTGACGGATGAGATCACCGCCTCCGTCGGAGGGGTGGTCTCCGGCGGGATCACCCTCGCCGCCGTCAACGCGGCCGTGGTGTTCCTCCTCCAGCTCGTCGTCGGCTCGCCCGTGGCGGCGCTGCTGGCGATCGCCGCGTTCTTCATCACGCTCGTCCCGCTGATCGGGTCCGTGCTCTTCCTCGTCATCGGCACGATCGCGTCCCTGTTCATCGGCCCGGCCGCTGCCATCGTCTTCGGCGTCGGCTACCTGCTCTACATCCAGTTCGAGTCCTACTGGCTCACGCCTCGGATCATGGGGCGGGCGGTGGCGGTCCCCGCCGTGCTCGTGATCATCGGGGCCATGGTGGGCGCGACCCTGTTCGGCCTGCTCGGGGCGCTCGTCGCGATCCCGGTGACGGCGTCGGTCCTGATCATCCTGCGTCGCGTCGTGGTTCCCGCCCAGGATGCGAGGGTCACTCCCGAAGCGGGCTGACCGGCGCATCCGCCCGTGCCCAGCGCGGGCGCCGAGCCTGCGACGCCCGTCCCGGCTCCCCTCGCGATCACCTTCGTGCGATGATCGCCGCCGGTCGGAGTACGCTGCCGTTCGATGTCCACCATCCTCCACGCGCTGCCCGACGAGGCCGCCGACGCCGGCCCGCCCGCCCTCCGACTGCCGTTCGACGTCGCCGAGATCGACCACCGCCCCCTCTCCACGGCGCGCATGACGCTCCGCCCGCTCGCCTCCTCCGACGCCGACGACGTCTGGGAGTACCAGCGCCTGCCCGAGGTGCTGCGCTTCATCCCATGGCCCGAGCGCGAGCACGACGAGGCGATCGAGCACACGACGACCCGGGCCGGCATGCGCCGGCTCGTCGCGGACGGCGACGCGATCTTCCTCGCGATGGTGTTCGAGGGGCGCGTGATCGGCGACGTCATGCTGCGGGTCTCGAACGTCATGCACGCGTGCCTCGAGATCGGCTGGGTCGCGAACCCCGCCTTCCACGGCCGAGGGCTCGCGACCGAGGCCGCCGACGCCGCGCTCGACGTCGCCTTCGGCCGGCTCGCCGCGCACCGCGTGGTGGCGCACCTCGACGCCCGCAACACCGCCTCCGCGAACCTCTGCGAGCGCCTCGGCATGCGCCGCGAGGCGCTGCTGCTCGACGACGAGTTCAACGACGGCGAGTGGCAGGACACGGCGTCGTACGGCATGCTCCGCCGCGAGTGGCGGACGCTGCGGTCGGGGCGCCCCGCCTAGCCCGGCCCTAGCCGACCGAGAGGGTCCAGTCCTCGGTCGACCGCACGGTCAGCACCGACGGCCCGGCGCCGAGCGGCACGCTGTCGTCGTAGGCGCCGGTCACGTCGATGAGCGGCGCCCCTCCGAAGGCCTCCGACGTCTGCTCGGCCACCACGAACGGGTCCTCGGCGTCGTCGCCCGAATGCGTCGCGGCGAGCGTCGCGGCGTCGCCCCCGTAGAGGAACACGGCGTCCGAGTCCCGGCCGACCGAGCCCGGGAGCTCGGGCGCCGACGACATGGGCGCGATCGTGACCGTCCACGAGCCGTTCGCGGTGACCTGCAGGCTCGCGGCGGTCGATGCGTCGGCGACGCCCCAGGCGGTGGTGCCGTCGTAGTCCCCGGTCGCCTCGACGAGCGGCTGCCCGGAGGGGGACTGCGACGAGTCGAGCAGGGTGAGCGTGAAGCTGTCGCCGCCCTCGAACGTGGCGGTCACGACGCCGCCCGTCGCTCCGTCGGGGATCGCGACGACGGCGTCGCCCGACCCGCTCTGGTCGACCGCGGAGAACGTTCCCCAGGTCTCGTCGGCCCACTCCTGGACCGTCGGGGTCGGGGTGGGCGTCGGGGTCGGCGTGGGCGTCTCGGTCGGCGAGGCGGTCGGCGACGCCGACGGGCTGGGCGACGCGGTCGGCGTCGTGCCGCCGCCGAGCACCCCGGTGCCGTACAGGACGCCGAAGATGACGGCGAGCACCAGCGCCGCCGCCGACACGACCGTGCCCGCGGTCGCGACGCCCTTGGACCGGTCCGCCCTCGTCAGCCCGATGATGCCGAGCACCAGCCCGATGACGGCGAGCACCGCGCCGGCGATCCAGGCCACCGGGATGACCGCGAGGATCGCCGCCACGATGCCCACGACGAGCGCGGCGATGCCGAGCCCGTTGCGACCGCCGGGACCGGGTTCGGGCCCGTTCGGATCGAGCACCTCGGTGCGGTCGTCGGGCGGGTTCGTTCCGGCTGCGTTCGACATGCTTCCCCCCATGGGATCGCGCGGACGTCACTCCCGCGCCATGATGGCACCCGCCCCGGCGCGCGGCAACGACCCCGTTCGGCGGGCCGTCAGGCGGCGCGCGGCAGGGTGACGGTGAGCACGGCACCGCCGTCGGGCGCATTCGCGGCGGCCGCGTCGCCGCCGTGCGCGCGGGCGATCCCGCGCACGATCGCGAGCCCGAGGCCGGCGCCGCCGCTCACGTCGAGGCGGTGCGGCGAGCGGGCGTCGGAGCCGCGCCAGCCGGCCTCGAACGCGTGCTCGAGGTCGTCGCGCGCGAAGCCCGGGCCGCCGTCGGCGACCGTCAGCCGCACGTGGCCGTCGAGCTCGTCCACGGCGACCGCGATCCGGCCGCCGCTCGGGGTGTGCTGCAGGGCGTTCGCGAGCAGGTTCGTCACCGCCCGGCCGAGCTGGACGGCGTCGCCGTCGACCGTCGCCGCACCCGAGGCGGCGAACTCGAGGGCCACGCCGGCCCCGTCGGCGAGCCCGCGCAGCTCGGCGACGGCGTCGCTCGCGACATCCGCCAGCGACAGCCGGTCGGTCCGCAGCCGCAGCGACCCGGCGTCGATCTGCGACACCGCGAAGAGGTCGGCGACGAGCGCGTCGAGGCGGTCGACCTGCGACCCGATGCGCGCGAGGTAGCGGTCGGGATCGGGCGCCAGCCCGTCCTGCAGGGCCTCGGCCTGTGCGCGGATGCCGGCCAGCGGCACGCGCAGGTCGTGCGCGACGCGCGTCACGAGCTCGCGGCGCGCCTGCTCCTGGCGCTCGACCTCCTCGCGCGCAGCGCGGATGCGGGCGTCGGATGCCGCGAGCTCGTCGAGCACCGCGCGGAACTCCCCGATCGGCAGCGGTCGGGACTCGACGGGCACGCCGCGGCCGAGGTCCTCGGCCGCGGCCCGCAGCACGCGCGCCGCCCTGGCGATCTCGGCGCCGAGGATCGACGCGGTCAGGATCGCGACGACCCCGCTCGTCACGGCGATCACGAGCGCGATCTGCGCGTCGTGGTCGGAGAGGTACATCGCCTGCGTCGCCACCAGCACGCCGCCCACGACGGATGCCACGGCCGCGACCACCACGGTCACGAGGTGCACCACGATCGGCGCCCACGCGAACCGGCGCAGCAGCAGCCAGGCGACGAACCCGACCGCGGCGGCGATCGCCGCCGACACCGCGACGACGAGGAGCAGGTCGGTGCCGCTCACGTGCCCGCGTCCGATCCGTCGGCGCCGGCCGGGGCCGACGCGGTGCTCGCGGGGTCGTCGAACCGGTAGCCGTAGCCCCAGACGGTGACGAGCATGCGCGGGTGCGCGGCATCCGCCTCGATCTTCTCCCGCAGGCGGCGCACGTGGACCGTCACCGTGGAGAGGTCGCCGTGCGACCAGCCCCAGACGCCCGAGAGGAGGTCCTCCCGGGAGAACACGGTGCCGGGCCGGCGCGCGAGGAACGCGAGGAGCTCGAACTCGCGCTGCGTGAGCGCCAGCCGCCGCCCGTCGAGGTCGACCGTGTGGGCCGCCGTGTCGATGCGCAGCGGACCGCGCACCACGACCGCCGCCTCGGAGCCGGCGGGGGCGAGCCCGGCGGCCTCGACGGCGAGCGCCCTGCGCAGCACGGTCTGCACGCGCAGCGTCAGCTCGCGCGGCGAGAACGGCTTGGCGAGGTAGTCGTCGACGCCGGCCTCGAGCCCGGCGATGCGGTCGTCCTCGCTGCCGAGGGCGGTGAGCATGATGACGGGCACCTGCGAGCTCGCGCGGATGCGGCGGCACACCTCGATGCCGTCGATGCCGGGCAGCATGCGGTCGAGCACGACGAGGTCGGGCCGGTCGGCGGCGATGCGGTCGAGTGCGACGAACGCATCGGCGGCCTCCCGCACGCGGAAGCCCGCCGACTCGAGGTACGCACGGCACACCTCGAGCACGGTCGGGTCGTCGTCGACGAGCAGCACGAGTCGCCCGTCGAGCAGCAGGTCGGCCTGGTCAGCCACCGATCACCTCCTCGAGGCGTGCGATCGGATCGTACAGCCCCGCGTCGAGGATCCACGTCTGCAGCGTCTTGTCGAAGCCCGTCACGACCGCGAGCCCGACGAGCACGAAGATCGCGCCGATCACGCGCCGGAACCAGCCGTCGGGGTCGGCGAGCCACCCGAGGCGGCGCACGAGCCCTCGGCCGAGCAGTGCGATGAGCAGCAGCATCGCGGCCAGGCCGACCGCGTACGCGACGACGTAGAGCACGCCCTCGCCGAACGAGACGGGCAGGACCGCGGCGACGATGAGCGCGTACGTCGGGCTGCAGCTGGAGAACACGGGCCCGAGCGCGGCGCCCGTGAGGACGTCGCCGGCCACGCTCTGGCGACGCACCGACCGGTCGAGCAGCTCGCCGCTGCGGGCCTGCCAGCCGAGCGCGGTCGACAGCCGGTCCCACAGCCGGGGGAAGAGCAGGTCGATGCCGAGCAGGATGACGATGCCGCCCGCGATGACCTGCCACACCTGCGGCGGGATGCCGAGCAGTGCGGTCGTCGCCTTCAGCAGCAGCGTGAAGACGACGACGGATGCCGCGAGCGACGCCGCGATCACGTACGGGCGCCACCGCGCGCGGCGCTCGTCGCCGGCCTGCACGATCGACCCGCCGACGACGACGGGCAGCAGCGGCAGCACGCACGGCGCCGCGACGGTCAGCACGCCGGCGGCGAGCGCGAGGGTCAGCGAGGCGGTCACGGCTGGGCCGCGAGCAGCGCCTCGATCGAGGGATCCTGGTACAGCACGGAGCTCGCGAGCTTCTCGCCGGCGTCGTCGACGAACACGACGGTCGTCTGCATCGTCACGCCGTACTTCTGGCGCAGGTCGGTGCGGGAGTCGTAGTCGACCTTGAAGACCGTGAGCCCGTCGGGCGCACCCTCGGCGCGCAGCTGCTCGTCGAGCGCGCGGCAGTTGGGGCACCAGGTGGCGTGGAAGAAGAGCACCTTGTCGCCGGGCGTGGCCTCGATGATGCCGTCCTGGTAGTCGACGTAGGCCCCCTCGGCGGGCGCGGCCGCGGCATCCGCATCGGCGTCATCGGTCGTGGCGTCGTCGTCGGTCGAGGCCGTCGGCGCGGGGTCCTGGCTCGCGGCGCCGGCCGCCGGCGACGTCTCGTCGACCTCCGCGGTGCCGGTCGCGGCGCACCCGGTCAGGGCGAGCGCGGCGACGAGCAGCGCGGCGGCGCCGGTGGAACGTGCGGGTCGTGCGGGCATCGTGGCGTCCTCGTCTCGTGCGCGGGCGACGGCCGCCCGCTCGCCTTCCACGCTAATCCGGGCGCGGCGACGGCGCCGGTCCCCCGGGTTACGGAATGCTGACGCCCGGCCCGCGCCCGCGCCTCCTTTCCCGCGTCGCCCGTCGGCCCGCGAGTGTCCGGAAACGGCGGCCTCGAGGAGCAGCAGGCGACATCCGTCGGACACTCGCGTGACGTAGCGGGCGGGGGGCCTCGGACAAACGCATGAGATTCCGGCGAACGGCGCCCCGAGGGGGGTCGTGCGGCGGAATCTCATGCAGGCCTGCGCTCCCGCGGCCACGGGCGCGGCGAGCGCGGGCGCAGGGAGAGCGGAACGCGCGGCTCAGGCGCCGACGAGGCGCCCCGCGAGGTAGCCCTCGAGCTCCGCGAGTGGCACGCGCTCCTGGCCCATGCTGTCGCGGTCGCGCACCGTCACGGCGTCGTCGTCGAGCGAGTCGAAGTCGACGGTCACGCAGAACGGAGTGCCGATCTCGTCCTGGCGGCGGTAGCGGCGGCCGATGGCGCCAGCGTCGTCGAAGTCGACGTTCCAGTGCCGGCGGAGGTTCGCAGCCACCTCGCGCGCGAGCGGCGAGAGCTTCTCGTTGCGCGAGAGCGGCAGCACGGCGACCTTGACGGGCGCGAGCCGCGGGTCGAGCTTCAGCACCGTGCGGGTGTCGGTGCCGCCCTTCGCGTTCGGCACCTCCTCGACGTGGTACGCGTCGACGAGGAACGCCATGAGCGAGCGGGTGAGGCCCGCCGCGGGCTCGATGACGTACGGCGTCCAGCGCTCGTTCTTCTGCTGGTCGAAGTACGACAGCTCCTTGCCGGAGTGCTGCGCGTGCGTCGAGAGGTCGAAGTCGGTGCGGTTCGCGACGCCCTCGAGCTCGCCCCAGTCGCCGCCGGCGAAGCCGAAGCGGTACTCGATGTCGACGGTGCGCTTGGAGTAGTGGCTGAGCTTGTCCTTCGGGTGCTCGTACAGGCGCAGGTTCTCGGGGTCGATGCCGAGGTCGACGTACCACTGGTAGCGGGCGTCGATCCAGTACTGGTGCCAGTCCTCGTCGGTGCCGGGCTCGACGAAGTACTCCATCTCCATCTGCTCGAACTCGCGCGTGCGGAAGATGAAGTTGCCGGGCGTGATCTCGTTGCGGAACGACTTGCCGATCTGGCCGATGCCGAACGGCGGCTTCATGCGCGCGGCCTGCAGCACGTTGCCGAAGTTCACGAAGATGCCCTGCGCGGTCTCGGGGCGCAGGTAGTGCAGGCCCGCGGCGTCGTCGACCGGGCCGAGGAAGGTCTTCAGCAGGCCGGAGAACTCGCGCGGCTCGGTCCACTGGCCGCGCGTGCCGCAGTTCGGGCACACGATGTCGGCCATGCCGTTCTCGGGCGCGCGACCCTTCTTGTGCTCGAAGGCCTCGATGAGGTGGTCCTCGCGGAAGCGCTTGTGGCAGTGCTGGCACTCGACGAGCGGGTCGCTGAACACCTCGACGTGGCCGGACGCCTCCCACACCTGGCGGGGCAGGATGACGCTCGAGTCGAGGCCGACGACGTCGTCGCGGCCCTGCACCATCGTGCGCCACCACTGGCGCTTGATGTTCTCCTTCAGCTCGACGCCGAGGGGCCCGTAGTCCCACGCGGAACGCGAACCGCCGTAGATCTCACCCGCCTGGAAGACGAAGCCCCGGTGCTGGGCGAGCGTGATGACGGATTCGAGACGGCTGGGTGCGGCCACGGTGGCTCCAATGGTCCTGAGGAAGGGGTGTCGTCGGGCGAGATGCCCGCGAAGTCGCAGTCCATCCTACGAAATCCCCGGGCGGGCGGATGCCGCGCGCTTCGCGCCGCGCGGACGGCGCGACCGGGCTCCGGCGCGAGGGCGAGGTAGAACAGCAGCGGGGATCCGCCGGGCCGCCCGGCGGCGGGGAGGAGCGAGCACCGTGGGCTTCACGCGTCGCGTGTTCCTGACCGGCGTCGCCGTGGTCGGGGTCCTCGCCGTGGGCCGGTGGGCCGCCGACCGCCAGGACGAGGAGGTCGCCGCCGAGCACCCCGCGCCGGAGCTGGACCGCGTGGCCGCGCCGTCGGCCACGCTCACCGAGCTCCCCGCCGACGCCGGCCAGGTCATGGCGTGGACGGTGGACGACGGCACGGACTCGGGCGTGGTCGACGCCTACACCGCGTTCGCGGCGGCCAGCGGCATCCGCCTCACCTACTTCGTCAACGGCGTCTACCCGTCGTGGGACGACAACGCCGACGCCATCCGCCCGCTCGTCGAGCGCGGGCAGATCCAGCTCGCCAACCACACGTGGTCGCACCCCGACCTCACGACGCTCAGCGACGCCGAGATCCAATGGCAGCTGCAGCACAACCACGAGTACCTGCAGTCGGTCTACGGCATCGACGCCCGGCCGTACTTCCGCCCGCCGTACGGGATCCACGACGCCCGGGTCGACGCGGCCGCCGCCGCGATCGGGTACACCGTGCCGACCCTGTGGTACGGCTCGCTCGGCGACTCCGACCTGCTGACCCAGCAGCAGATCCTCGACCTCGCCGACGAGTGGTTCGGCGCGGGCCGCATCGTCATCGGCCACCTGAACCACGACCCGGTCACGCACGTCTTCCCGCGGCTCGAGCAGCTCCTCGCCGAGCGCGGGTTGCAGACGGTCACCCTGAACGACGTCTTCACGTCGGACCAGCACCCCTGACCGAGCCCCGGGGGCCGCCACGACGGATGCCGCGGCTCACGCCGTGCGGATCGACTCCGGGCCGATCTCGGCCACCGAGCGGTGCCCGGCGAGCGCCATCGTGAGGTCGAACTCCGCGACGTGGTTGCGGACCACCTCGCGCACGCCCTCCTCCCCGGCGACCGCGAGCCCGTACGCGTAGGGCCGGCCGAGGCCCACGGCGGTCGCGCCGAGCGCGAGCGCCGTCACCGCGTCGGCGCCGCCGCGCACCCCGCTGTCGAGGATGACCGGCACCCGCCCGGCCACGCGCTCGGCGATCGCGGGCAGGGCGTCGAGCGAGGCGACGGACGCGTCGACCTGGCGCCCGCCGTGGTTGGAGACCACGAGCCCGTCGACCCCGTGGTCGAGCGCCCGCTCGGCGTCGTCGGGGTGCAGCACGCCCTTCAGGATCACCGGGAGGCTCGTCCACTCGCGCACGCGCGCGAGGTCGTCCCACGTCAGCGCGGGGTTCGCGAAGACGTCGAGGAACGTCTCGACCGCGGCGCGCGGCAGCGGCGAGCGCAGGGCGTCGCGCACCCCGCCGTCGACGAGCGGCGAGCGGGCGCCGGCGCGGGCGATCGTGAACGCCGAGCGGAGGAGCGTCGGCGTCACCTTCGGCCGCTCCCCCGAGCCGGCACCCGCCGCGACGCGGTCGCGGACGAGCTCGGCGAAGACGGGATCGCTCGTGTACTGGGCGATCCCCTGGCCGCGGGTGAACGGCAGGAACCCGAGGTCGAGGTCGCGCGTGCGCCAGCCGAGGAGGTGCGTGTCGAGCGTGACGACGACGGCCTCGCACCCCGAGGCCTCCGCCCGGCGGAGGAACGAGGCGTTGAGGTCGTCGGAGGCGCTCCAGTACAGCTGGAACCACCGCGACCCGTCGCCCATGGCCTCGGCGACCTCCTCCATCGGCCGCGACGCCTGGCTCGACAGCAGGTACGGCACGCCGAGCGCGGCGGCGGCCCGGCCGACGGCCAGGTCGGCGTCGCGGTGCGCGAGCTCGATGACGCCGATGGGCGAGAGCACGAACGGCGTCGGCCGCCGCCGGCCCAGCAGCTCGATCGAGAGGTCGCGCTCGGCGACGTCGCGGAGCACCCGCGGCCAGATGCCCCGGCGTGCGAACGCGGCGCGGTTCGCGGCGATCGTCCGCTCCGATCCCGCGCCGCCCGCGAGGTAGGCGAACGCCTCCGCCGACAGCGCCTTCCGTGCGGCACGCTCGAGCGCGTCGAGGTCGACCGGCACCGCCGGCCGCGTGCCGGAGAGCCCGGCCCGGTAGACCTCCGACTGCACCGCTCGTGCGAACCCCCGGTTCTCGTCGGCCATCGTGTCGCTCCCTCGCGTCGTGACTGCGAGCAGCGTAGCGGGCGCCGCGGCGACCGGACGAGGCCGCCGTCTCCGCGGGCCGCCGCCTAGGCTGGACGGATGCCGCTGCCCGACCTGCACGTCGCCGCCATCGCCCTCGTGCGGGACCGCCGGGTCCTCATGGTCACGGCGCGCGGCCGCGACGTGCACTACATGCCGGGCGGCAAGCTCGACCGCGGCGAGACACCGGCGCAGGCCGCCGCGCGCGAAGCGCTCGAGGAGGTCGGGCTCGTCCTCGACCCGGACGCCCTCGTCGAGGCGTTCACGGTGCGCGAGCTCGCGCACGGCCAGGCCGAGGGCCGCCACGTGCGCATGCACGTGTTCCTCGCCGAGACCGAGGCCGCCCCCGTCCCGTCGGGCGAGGTCGGCGCGGTGCACTGGGTCGGCACGGCCGACGCGGACCGCTGCCCGCCGGCCGGCGTCGAGGTGCTGCGGCGGCTCGCGGCATCCGGCCTCATCGACTGACGCCAGGGGCGCCGGCCGACGCCGCCGACGGCACGGCATCCGGCATGATCGAACCCGGGGAGGGGGTGCGGATGTCACGGACGCGCGAGTTCCGGCTCGGCGACGAGGTGACGGTCGTCACCGAGTCCGGCGCGGGGCGCCCCACGTACGTGCTCGTGCACGGCATCGGCATGGGCCACCGCTACTGGTCCGACCTCGCCGACGCGCTCGCCCGTGAGGGTCGCGTGCTCGCGCTCGACCTCCCGGGGTTCGGCGATGCGCCGGAACCGCGGCATCCGCAGTCGATGCGGGAGACCGGCGCCCACCTCGCCGCACTCGTGGAATCGGAGCACGTCGACGCGCCCGTCGTGCTCGTCGGCCACTCGATGGGCACGCAGGTCGTCGCCGAGGCGGCGGCGCAGCGGCCCGACCTCGTCGCCGCCGTGGTGCTCATCGCGCCGACCGTGAACCCTCGCGAGCGGTCGGCCGTGGTGCAGGGCATCCGGCTGCTCGAGGACCCGTCGCTGACCCGGCCGAAGGTGGTCGCGCTCGGCATCTACTCCTACCTGCAGGCCGGGCCGCGCTGGTACTTCGGCAAGCTCCGCTGCATGCTCGACCACCGCATCGAGCTCGTGCTGCCGGACGTCGCCGCGCCGACCCTCGTCGTCCGGGGCGAGCACGACCGGCTCGCGCCGCGCTCGTGGGTCGAGCAGGTGACCCGGATGCTGCCGCGCGGCCGGTACGTCGAGATCCCCGATCGCGGCCACGAGACGATGGTCACCGCAGGCGACCGCGTCGCCGACCTCGTGGCGCGGCACGCGCGCGGCGAGCACGTCGGCCACGAGGTCGAGCGCGTCTCCGAGCCGCCGCCGCCGTCGCGCGTCGAGCGGGCCTGGTGGTGGGCGCAGGACTACGTGTACGCGGGCGTCCGCCAGGCGGCGATCGTGTTCCAGGGCTGGCTCCCGCCCGCGCGGTGGCGCCGGGGACGCGCCGACCTGCCGGAGGTGCTCCTCCTGCCGGGGATCTACGAGCACTGGTCGTTCCTCCGGCCGCTCGGCGACGCGCTGAACGGGCGCGGCTACCGGGTGCGCGTCGTGCACGGACTGGGCACCAACCGGCGCGGCATCGCCGACACCGCCGACCGCCTCCGGAGCGCCCTCGCCCGACGACCGGCGCCGGCCGCAGGGCGGGTGATCGTCGCGCACAGCAAGGGCGGGCTCGTCGCCAAGCACCTGCTCGTGTCGGACGCAGACGGCGTCGCCGGCGGTGCGGCCGGGACGGAGGCGGGCCGGGAGGCGGATGGGCGCGACGGCGTGCTCGGGCTCGTCGCGGTCTGCACGCCGTTCGCGGGGTCGCGCATGGCGCGCCTCATCATCGACCCGAGCGTGCGCGCGCTGCTGCCGAGCGACGAGACCATCGTGATGCTCGGCCGCGCGGCATCCGTCAACGCCCGGATCGTGTCGGTGTTCGGGCGATTCGATCCGCACGTGCCCGACGGCAGCGTGCTCGACGGCGCGACCAACATCCGGGTGCCGGTCGCCGGCCACTTCCGCATCCTCGGTGCGCCCGAGACCCACCGCGCCGTCCTCGAGGGCGTTCGGACCCTCACGGACGGGGCGGTGGGCTGACGCGGCGCGTCCCTCGCGATCAGGCGGGCGCGCCCGGCTGCGCCGGTCCGATGCGGTAGGGCCGCATCATCTCGTTGTCCTCGTGCTCCACGATGTGGCAGTGCCACACGAACTGCCCCGGGCGGTCGAACTGCGCCCGGACGCGCGTGACCTCGCCGGGGTAGGCGATCACGGTGTCCTTGAACCCGGTCTCCCACGGCTCGGGCGGGCGCACGCTGCCGTCGGGCTGCACGGGCTGGGCGACCTCGCCGCTGTTGTCGAGCACGAGGCCCTCGCGGTTCACGACCTCGAACGCGACCTCGTGCACGTGCATGGGGTGCGCGTCGGCCGTCGTGTTCACGAACTCCCACACCTCGGTCTCGCCGAGGGCCGGGTTCTCCGTCACCGGATCGGCCCACAGCCGCTTCGTCCAGACACCGGATGCCACGTCGCCGAGCAGCGCCGCGACCGGGCCCTCCACGGGCGTGCCCTCCGAGTCCTCCCCGACCGCCGACTCCTCGATGAGCGCGAGCTGCCGCATGCCCGTCTCCGCCGGCAGGTGCGTGACGGGCGGCAGCACGAGGTACTGTGCCGGCGTGCTCGGGTCTGCTCCGGTCGCGGCCCGCACCAGGAACACCATCACCTTGCCCGTCGTGTCGGGGTCGGCGACGTCGAAGTCGGCGTCCGGCTCTCCGCCGCCGAACGGTTCGTCCGGGCCCACGTTCTTCAGCAGGTACGGTCCGGTGGGCACGTTCGTGAAGTCGACGATGAGGTCGGCGCGCTCGGCGAGCCCCATGAGCAGGCGGTTGCCGTGGTCGGCCGTCAGGTTCACCGGCGCGTCGAGGAAGCCGCCCTCGTTGCCGATCTGCCACACCTCGACGCCGGGGATCTCGCCGAAGTCGAGGATGAGGAACCGCGACTGGCAGCCGTTCAGCATGCGGAGGCGATACCGGCGCTGCTCGACGCCGTGGAACGGCCACGTGTTGCCGTTCACCATGATCATGTTGCCGAAGAACTCGGGCTGCCAGATCGGCGAGAACTCGCCGTCCGGGATGTAGTCGGCCACGACGTCGTCGAAGAACTCGCGCGTGTCCGGGTAGAACAGCGACCCGTCGACGTTGAACGAGCGGTCCTGGATCACGATCGGGATCTCGTAGTACGTCTTGTTCGGCGGGAACTTGTCGCCCTCCATCGGCGCGGGCGACGGCAGCATGGCGGTCGAGCCGTCGCGGGAGTCCACGATGGCCTTCTCTCCCTCGGGTCCGCCGCGCACGAGGAAGAAGCCGGCGGGCCCGGCGTACACGTTGAGCCGCGTCATCCCCAGGGCGTGGTCGTGGTACCAGAGCGTCGACTCGCGCTGGTCGTTGGGGTACTGGAACACGGCGAACCCGGGGCCCCACGTCGCCCCGAAGCCGTCGGCGGCCTTGCCCGCGAAGAAGTCGTACCACGTCCCCTCCGTCGCGTAGCCGGCCGGGATGTCGCCGGCGGCGGGCAGGAACCATGCCTCCGGGTAGCCGTCGCTCTCGTCACCCACCCCCACTGCGCCGTGCAGGTGGGTGACGAGGGGCACCGGCCCGGTGTACCGCCCGGGCGTGCTGGCGAAGGTCGGGCGTGTGTCGCGGCCGGCCGTGCCGCCCGGCGGGTTGGCCCAGTGCAGGGTCGGGTCGACCGGGAGCAGGTGCGGCAGGGCGTCGCCGTCGCCGTCGACGAGGTCGTTGATCCACTTCACCCGTACCGGCCGGCCCCACTTGGACTCGATGGTGAGCGACGGCGCGTTGTGCAGGAGCAGGCCCTTCTTGCCCTGGCTCGAGACGGCGCCGTACCCCCAGACGGTCGTGGCCGGCATCGTCACCGGGAGGATCTGCTGCTCGAATTGGCGCACCGAGATCTCGTAGTAGTCGACGGGCTTGCCGCCCTGCTGGTGGATGGTGCCCGCCCTCGGCATCACCGGCGGCACGAGCAGCGGCGTGATGAACTTCGGCACGTCCTCCGGCGACAGCGTGCCGCCGGGGATCTGCGCCAGGGCGACGCGTTCACCGCCGGGCAGCATCGTGTACAGCATGAATCCCGCGCCGGCGGCGCCGGCCGCGGCGATGAACGTGCGTCGGCTGATCGGTCGCCCCACGGGCGTGTCCTCGGACATCCTGGTCTCCCTCGGGTTGAGCCGAAGGGGGGCGAAGGGTGGCGTCGGCGCTCGGAGTCGGGTTCTCCCAAGTCCTATCGAATGGCCGGGCCGTGCGAAGGGTCCGAGGTCCCGCTCGCATGCCGTCCCGCATCGGTCCGGTCGCGTCCGTTCAGTAGAGGCCGAGCTCTCGACCGGCGTCCTCGACCTCGCGCATGCGGTCGGATGCCGCAGCGCCGAGGCGTTCCGCGCACTCGGCGATGACGGCCTCGACGATGGCGAGCACGGGGGTCATCGCGTCGAACGCCGCCGAAGGCGAGTCGGTCTCGCTCGGCAGCACGACGTCGGCGTCGCTCGCGATCGGCGAGAGCCAGGCATCCGTGAAGAGGATCACCGAGGCGCGGCGTTCGCGGGCGGCGGCGGCGAGTCGGCGCGTCGGCTCCTCGTACCGGCGGTAGTCGAAGAGGACGACGACGTCGCCTCGCCGGAGTCCGGCGACCGCCTCGATCCGCCCGGCGTCGTGCTCGGGCAGTGCGCTCACGCCGGGACGGACGAGCTGCAGGTGCTGCGCGAGCAGTCGCGCCAGCAAGCCGCTGAACCGCCCGCCCGAGACGAGCACCCTGGTCCGCGGCGTGCAGAGCAGGTCGACGGCGCGCTCGAACTCGCCCGGGACGAGCCCGTCGAACGTGCGCGCGAGCGTCTCGCCGGTGATCGACGCGGCCCGCTCGAGCCCGGAGGCGGGGCCGTCGTCGGACCGATGACGTGCCTGCAGGTCGATCGGCGACGCCGAACGCTCGTCGAGGTCGTCGCGGAGCGCCTGCTGGAAGTCCGGGAACCCGCGGTAGCCGAGGCGGTTCGCGAACCGCAGGACGGTCGGTCCACTCACCCCCGCGCGCGCGGCGAGCTTGGCGACGGTCTCGAACCCGGCGGACGGGTAGGACGACAGCAGCACCCGCGCGACCTTCCGCTCGGCGGGGCTGCAGTCGGCCATGCCCCGCCGGATCGCCTCCGCCATCGGCACGCGCCCATCGCCAGCAGCCACGGCCACCTCCTCCACCGTGCTCACCGTAGCGGCCCGCCCTCGGCGATCGCGACGACGAGACCGGCGAGGAGTGCGATCCGTTCCGGTGCGCTCTCGAGGTCGAGCCATTCGTCGACCCCGTGGTCGCCGCCGCCGACCGGACCGAGCCCGTCGAGGGTCGGCACGCCGAGTGCCGCCACGAAGTTCGCGTCGGAGGCGCCGCCCGTCGCGGCGACCTCGAGGTCGGTCCCGAGCGACCCGGCCACGTCCAGTGCCATCGCCGCGAGGCCGGCGGTGGCGCTGCGCTCGAGCGGCGGGCAGACGTCGAGACGCTCCACGTCGATGCGAGCGCCCTCGACGACCGGGCGGCGGGCGCGATCGTCGATCGCGTCGAGGGTGGCGACGAGTTCCTCGAGTCCGACCGAACGGACCTCGAGGTGCAGCTCCGCGGTGTCGGGCACGATGTTCGCCCGCGAACCGGCCGCGACGCGACCGACGTTGATCGTCAGGCCCGGGACGGTCCCCGACAGCTCCTGCAGCTCGAGCACGAGGCGCGCGGCCTCGACGGCGGCGTTCACGCCGCGCTCCGGCTCGACGCCCGAGTGCGCGGCCCTCCCGTGGACGGTGACGCGGACGTCGGCGACGCCCTTGCGGGCTCCGACGAGGTCGCCGTTCTCGCGAGCGCACTCGAGGCACAGCGCGGCATCCGCCCCGGTCACGAGTCCGGCCATGATCGCCCGGCTCGCGGGCGATCCGACCTCCTCGTCGGGGGTGAGGACGAGGACGAGCTCACCGAACGCGCGGTAGCCGAGGTGGTCCAGCGCACGCGCGGCCGCGAAGCCGGCCGCGACGCCCGCGGCGTCGTCGCACACCCCCGGCCCGGAGGCAGTGGCCCCCTCGATGCGGAACGGGCGCTCCGCGGCGGTGCCCGCCGGGAAGACGGTGTCCAGGTGCGCGAACAGCACGATCCGCCGGGAGCCCTCGCCGCGGCGGCGGCCGACGACGACGGGGCCGTACGCGGCGCCGTCGCACGGGGGCGTCGGGACGACCTCGACCTCGAAGCCGTCCGCGCGCATCGCGCCCGCCGCCCAGTCGGCGGCGCGGGTCACGCCCGCCGCGTCGTGCGAACCCGAGTCGATGTCGACGAGCCGGCGGAGGTCGCTGCGGAACCGCGGGTCGAGGACCCGGGCGGCATCGCGCAGCTCGGACGGGGTGGGCGGGGAGGCGGTGCGCGTGCCGGTGGTGGTCCGGGTGGTGCCGCGCCCCACTAGAGCACCTTCGACAGGAAGGCGCGGGTGCGCTCCTCGCGGGGGTCGACCAGGACCTGCGCCGGGTCGCCGGCCTCGACGACCACGCCGCCGTCCATGAACACCGCCACGTCGCCGACCTCGCGCGCGAAGCCGATCTCGTGCGTCACGACGATCATGGTCATGCCCGACTCCGCCAGCCCGCGCATCACGTCGAGCACGTCGCCGACGAGCTCCGGATCGAGGGCGGAGGTCGGCTCGTCGAAGAGCATCACCTCGGGTTCCATGGCCAGGGCGCGGGCGATCGCGACGCGCTGCTGCTGGCCTCCCGAGAGCTGGGCCGGGTACGTGTCGGCCTTCTCGGCCAGCCCGACCTGGGCGAGCAGGGCGCGGGCCTGCTCCTTCGCCTGCGACCTGGAGCGGCCGGCCACCTGCACGGGCGCCTCGATCACGTTCTCGAGCGCGGTCATGTGGGGGAACAGGTTGAAGCGCTGGAAGACCATGCCGACCTTGCGGCGCTGCGCGGCGACCTCCTTCTCGCGGAGCTCGTGGAGCCGTCCGTTCCGCTCGCGGTAGCCGACGGTCTCGCCGGCGACCCGGATCATGCCGGCGTCGACCTGCTCGAGGTGGTTGATGCAGCGCAGGAAGGTGGACTTGCCGGACCCCGAGGGCCCGAGCAGGCAGACGACCTGCCCGCGCTCGACCGACATCGTGATGCCCTTCAGCACCTCGAGGCTGCCGAAGCGCTTGTGCACGTCGACGGCCTCGACCATGGGCCGGTCGGCGACGGATGCCGCGGGTGCGGACTGCGGGATCGTGGTGGTCATGACGCCGACTCCTTCTTCGAGGCGCGCGCGGCGCGCGACTCGCGCGACGGGAGCGCGATGCTCTGCGTGAACGTGGACACGCGCGATCCGATGGTCGGTCGCGCCCCGGTGAAGCCGCGGCCGTACCGACGCTCGAGCCACATCTGCGGGATCGAGAGGATCGAGGTGAGCGCGAGGTACCAGATCGCCGCGACGATGAGCAGCGGGATGATCTTGTAGTTCTGGGTGTACGCCTCGCGGATGTTCGACATGAGGTCGTCGCCGGCGACGATGGCGACCAGGGAGGTGCTCTTCAGCATCGTGATCGTCTCGTTGCCCATCGGCGGGATGATGACGCGCATGGCCTGCGGCAGCACGACCCGTCGCAGCGTCTTCGCCGGGGACATGCCGAGGGAGTGCGCGGCCTCGGTCTGCCCGTGGTCGACGGACTGGATGCCCGCACGCACGATCTCGGCGGCGTAGGCCATCTCGTTCAGGCCCAGGGCGAGGAGCGCGGCGACGGTGGCGGGGATCAGGTCGCTCGTGGTGAACGACCAGAACTCGACCGAGGTGAAGGGGATCCCGATCACGATCTTTGGGATGAACGCGCCGATGAAGCCCCAGAAGATGAGCTGCAGCAGCAGCGGCGTGCCGCGGAACACCCAGATGAAGAGCATCGCGGCGATCGACAGGACGGGGTTCGGCGAGAGTCGCATCACGGCGACGACGATGCCGCCGAAGACGCCCATGACCATCGAGGCGGCGGTGAGCCAGAGGGTGATGAGCACGCCGTCGATGGTGAGCGGCTTGAAGAGGTACTCCCCGACGGTCGGCAGGTCGAGGTTCGGGTTCTGCAGGATCGAGGAGAGCGATCCGATCCCGATCACGAGGACCAGGACGGCGGCGATCCATCGCCCCGGGTGGCGGACGGGCACGGCCTCGATGGGCCCGGGGCGGGCGCCCGGGGCACCGCGGGGTGCCTCGGGCGCCGCCGTGGATGACGGCTGCGTTGCGGTCATGGGTGGTGCTTCCGTTTCGGTCGGGCCCGTCGGGCTCACTTGGCGTCGGCGGCGCCGTTGATGGTCGCTTCGTCGATCCCGATGCCGGTGACGCCGTACTGGTCGAGGATGGCCTCGTAGGTGCCGTCGTCCATGAGGGACTGCAGCGCGGCCCGGATCGCCTCGGCGAGGGCGTCGTCGGCCTTCAGGACGCCGATGCCGTTGAGGGTCGCGTCGTACCCGTTCGGCGCCTCCGGGTCCTCGACGACCTCGAAGGTGCCGCCGTCGTTGGTCGTCTTGGCGACGTAGCCGGCGCTCGGCTTCGTGAGGAGCGACGCCACGGCCTTGCCGCTCGTGATGGCGAGCTGCGCGTCGGCGTCGGAGGGGAACTCGGACAGCGCGATCGGCTGCAGGCCCTCGGCCTCGCACTCGCCCTGCCACACGTCGTTCACGAGGTCGACCTGGCTGGTCGCGGCCTGCACGGCGACGGCCTTGCCGCAGAGGTCGTGGAAGCCCTCGATGCCCTCGGGGTTGCCCGCCGTCGTGAGGATGCCGGTGCCCGACGCGGAGTAGTCGACGAAGGTGAGCACCTCCATGCGCTCGACGCTCGAGGTCATGGCGGTGATGGTGACGTCGAAGTTGCCGGCCTGGAGCGCCGGGATGATGCCGTCGAAGGCCTGCTGCTGGAAGTCGAAGTCGATGCCGAGCTTCCCGCCGATGGCGTGGCCCAGGTCGACGTCGACGCCCGTGAGCTCGTCCGAGCCCTCCTCCTCGAACATCTCGAACGGCGCGTACGGCGCGTCGGTCGCGACCTTGACGGCGCCCGCCTCGGCGATGTCGGCGGGCAGGAGCTCGGCGGCGGCCTCGTCGACGGTGATCTCGATGCCGGCGACCTCGACGGCCTCGGCGGCGGCCGCGCTGTCGTCGCTGCCGGCGGCGGTGCCGCTGCAGCCGGCGAGGAGCAGGGCGCCCGAGAGCGAAGCGGCCACGACGGCCGTGCGGGTGGCGGGGGGTGACATCTTCATGGTCTGGTCCTTCTGATCGCTGCGGTGGGATCGGTGCAGGACGAGTATGTAACATCCGTTCCGAAATGGCCAGAACTTTTTCATCTTGTAACAAGATCGAGGGCGCCGGCGATCGCGGGCACATCATGCCACGTCCGGGTGGAGCCTCTTTCGGAAATCCGTAGCGTGCGTTAGCGTGACGGTCTCCAGAGCAATTTCTGTAACGCACATTCCAAGGAGGCAATCGTGCGACCTCTCTCCCCTGCACTGGCGACGTGCGCGACCGCAGCGCTCGTCCTCGCGTTGGCGCCCGCGGCCGCCGGGCCGGCCGCTGCCGCCCCGGCCGAGCGCGCGAACGGTCCCCACGCCGTCCTGATCGGCGGCAACCTCGATGAGAACGCGGAGATCCTCCGGGCGATCGTGGACCTCGCCGACCCCGACGGCACGGGCCCCGCGAAGGCCCGCATCGCGATCGTCACCGCCGCGGCGCGCCCCGCGCGGACTCCCGAGCAGGCCGCCGACTCGTCGTTGAACAACGCCGCCGCCAACGGCCTGTACTACTCGGAGCTCTTCCAGCAGTACGGCGCAGAGACGTACGCCGTGCCCGTCGACACGGCGGACGACTACGCCGGCGACGAGTACCGCCCCGACCGGGCCACCGATCCCGGGGTCGTCGCCGAGATCGGCAGGGCCACCGGCGTCTTCTTCGGCGGCGGGGACCAGATGCGCTACGTCCGCACCCTGCAGGACTGCGAGCCCGCCCCGCTCGAGGCGTTCGAATCGTGCGCGGACACCCCCGTGCTCTCCGCGCTCCGCGCCGCCGCCGACCGAGGCGTGGTCGCGGGCGTCAGCGCCGGCCTGACGATCCAGCAGGGCGCCGACATGGTGACCGGCGGAGAATCGTACGAAGCCTGGCGGGACGGCGCGACGGCGGGCTACCTCGACGACCCCACCGAGCTCGGCTACCTGCCGTCCGGCGGCTTCGGCTTCGTCGAGGGCGTGCAGATCGACAGCCACTTCACCACGTGGGGCCGGCAGGGCCGGGCGGTCGAACTCGCCCTCGAGACGGGCCACGACCTCGTGCTCGGCGTCGACGAGACCACCGCCGTCGTGCTCGACCGCGCGACCGGCATCGGGCGCGTGATCGGCGAGCACGGTGCGTCGCTGCTCGACCTGAGCGACGCACGCGGAACCGACGGCGGCGTCGCCGGGGTCCGCTGGAGCTATGCCACCGCCGGCGACTCCGTGAACCTGAAGCGCGGCCTCGCGCTCGCGGCCGACGGCTCCTCGGCCGTCCGGCCCACCGCGGGCCCGGTTGCCGAACGCAGCGACGTCTGGGATTCCCTCGACGGCGCCGGCGGCGTCTACTCGCTCCGCGACCTCGCTCGCGAGACCGTCGCCTCGAGCGCACGGACGGGGAGCGGGACCAGCCACGAGACGTCGCCGCAGTTCCGGACGACCCTGACCCGCGAGCCGGGCACTCGGGCCTGGACCACGCCCGCGGGCTCCGTCTCCTTCGCCGGCCTCGTCATGCGGATCGAGGTCGTCCCACCCGCGAACTGAACCTCGACGCGGCCGACGGGCGGCGGACGGCACCCCGGTGCCGTCCGCCGCCCGCGTCAGGCCATCGTGTCCAGGATCGCCGTGAGCTGCTCGAGGCTCGTCTTCGGATTCACGATCGCGAACCGGGTGTTCGGTCGCCCCGCGTGGGAACTCGGCGTGACGAACGCGTGCTGCTCGTCGAGCAGGCGGGCGGACCACCGCGCGTAGTCCGCCTTCGTCCACCCCTCGCGTTCGAAGACGACGACGGACAGCTGGGGCTCGCGGACCAGGCTGAACCCGTCGCGACGCTCGATCTCGCGTGCGATGTCCTGCGCCAGGCGGATCGAGGCGCCGATCGCCTCGCGATACGCCGCCGCGCCATGCGTCGCGAGCGAGAACCAGAGCGGGAGGCCGCGTGCCCGCCGCGTGAGGTGGGCCGCGTAGTCGGAGGGACTCCACTCGCTCGTCTCGGTCAGCGTGTCGAGGTACTCGGCGTGCTGGGTGTGCGCCCGACGTCCCGACTCCGGGTCGCGGTAGATCAGCGCGCAGGCGTCGAACGGCGCGAACAGCCACTTGTGCGGGTCCACGATCACCGAGTCGGCGCGTTCCACCCCCGAGAAGCGGTGCCGGGCGGCCGGGGAGAGCATGCCGGCCAGGCCGTACGCGCCGTCGACGTGGAACCAGACGTCGAACTCGTCCGTCAGCGCGGCGATCGAGGCGAGATCGTCGACGATGCCGAAGTTCGTCGACCCGGCGGTGGCGACGACGGCGAAGACGGATGCGCCGTGCTCGTCGAGCGCGGACCTGACCGCGGCTCCGCGGAGCACCCCGTCCTCGCCCGGGGCCGAGTGCGCCTCGGCGCTGCAGACCACCTTCCACCGCTGCGGCATCTCGGCCCCGTCGCGCGCGACGGCGCCACGAGCATGCTCGCGCGCGGCCACGAGCGCCGAGAGGTTTCCGAGGGTGCCACCCTGCACGAAGACCCCGCCTGCGCCGGAGGGGAGTCCGAACTCCGCGGCGAGCCAGGACAGCACCTCGTTCTCGGCGTACACGGCGCCGGCGCCCTCGAGCCAGGACCCGCCGTACAGCGCACTCGCCGAGACGACCAGGTCGAACGCGACGGCCGCCTTCGTCGGCGCGGTGGGGATGAACGAGAGGTACTGCGGATGATCGGTCGTGATGCACGCGGGCGCGAGGACGTGCTCGAACCGCGCGAGCGCGCGGTCGGCGCCGATGCCGTGCTCGTCGATGCTGCGACCCGCGAGCCGGGCGAGGTCGACGGGCGGGATGGGCTTGTCCAGCGGCGTGTCGTCGGACAGGATCCGGTCGCGCGCGTACCGGAGCACGAGTTCGACGAGATCCGTGGTCGGCACGGAGACCTCGTGCATGGATGCACGCGACGGCGGGGCGACGGGACCGGACATGCTCACACCTCTCGACGGGACTCGATCCAGCTTGCGTATCAACGGCGGGATTCGCAAATCGGCGTCACGCTTTCGCACCTTCACGCACATTCCGTGCGCACAGATCAGTATGCGCGGCGCATCATTGCGCTTCTCCGTCGACGGCCCCGCACGACGGAGCCCGGAGTGCGAGGAGGGCGTCGGGAGCGGGCTCGGGATCAGCCCTCCCGGAGCTCCGCCATCGCGCGGTCCGGATTCGGGCACGCCTCGTCCAGCGCCGCCTGGAACTCCGGGTCGAGCGGACGGTCGCCGGTCGTCGGGTACCAGAGGTATCCGGGCCACGCCGAGACCCACTCCTCGCGCGTCGGCGGGGGCGGGTTGTCGAGCCCGTTCGCCGCGTAGCACGGTGCCAGGAACCGGCTCAGGTAGTCGAAGATCCAGCCGAGCTCGGCCTCGTTCGCGAGCGGCGCGACGACCTCGAAGGGATGCGCGGCGCGGCAGCTCCACGCCGCGACGGCCTGCCCCTCGTCCGACGGCATCGCCGAGACGGAGGCGGGCGGGCCCGAGAGGTCGGGCGTCGAGTACCCGAACTCGAGGTCGAGCCCGGCGGACTCGTAGCAGGCCTGCATGACCTCGACGTACTCGGCCTCGGTGACGTACGAGTCGAACGGATCCGCGGGGCGTGCGGCGCCCGGGTACTGCGCCAGCACCCCGGCCCAGTCACCGTCCGCGGTTCGGATGCGCTCGGCCTCGGACTCCGCGTCGGTCAACGGCGGATCGGGCTCCGGGACCGGCCCGAGGTCGGGCATCGGGATCGTCGCAACCGCGAACGGCGACTCCCCCGTCTCCTCGGACGCGCTGACGGGTGCGATGAAGGCCGCGCACCCGGAGAGGGCGGTGACGGCGAGGACGGAGGCCGCGGTGGCGAGGACGATCGCGGCCCGGTCGCGCAGGTCAGGGCGCGCGACCGTGGAAGGTCGGGTCATGGGTCGATGCTGGCGGACATCCGGCCGCGGGACAAGGGTGGGAGCGCCGCCGGTCAGTGCACGTACTCGAGCAGGTCGGCGCCCACGCGCCGCATGCCGTCGAGCACCGCGAGGCGCGACGCGAGCTGGGTGTCCGCGAAGTACATCGAGACGGCGTACGCGACGCTCGCGCGCGGGCCGCGCAGCACGCCGACCTCGCTGCGGACGCCCCCGTCGGTGCCCGTCTTGTTCATGAGCAGCAGGCCGTGGTCGGGCGTGCGGTGCGCGAGCGGGTCGAGGCCGAACGCGGACGCCACCATCGACAGGTCGGCGTTCAGCGAGAGCCAGCCGACGACGCGCTGGGACACCTCCGGGCTCACGATCTCGCCCCGCGCGAGCGAGGCGAACAGCCACGTGAGCTCCTTGGCCGAGCCGATCGACAGCTGCGGGGCGTCGTCCGGGCCGCGGTGGTCCCGCACGAGGTCGAGCAGGGCCGTCCGGGTGAGGCCGAGGGCCTCGGTCCGCGATCGGACGGACTCGAGCCCGATGTGGCGGATCAGCACGTTCGTCGCGAGGTTGTCGCTCGTCGCGCCGACGAGCGCCGCGAGGTCGGCCATCGGCAGGGACGGCGTCTGCAGGTGCTGCCAGATGCCCGAGTCGCCGACCGCGTCGCGCGGCGCGCGATCGAGCACCGCGAACGCCTCTGGGCTCGCGGTGCCGAGGCGCGTGGCGACCTCGACGAGCAGCAGCACCTTGCCGATCGACGCCGTGGGCATCACGACGTGGTCGTCGACCGAGAACAGCACGCGCCCGGTGGCCAGGTCGGTCGCTCGCGCCGACACCTGCACGCCGCCGAGCGCCAGCTCGCCGAGTGCGTCGAACCCGCGTGAGAAGTCCTCGGAGGTCTCGTCGGTGCGGTGCCGCGCATGCCGGAAGGAGGCATGGCGGGCACGGCGCTCAGAGCCCTGCGAGGTCACCACGGCGGTACGGCGGACTTTCGTTCGGGTCGTGCGCTCCCCCACCGCGGCATCGCGGTGCGCTCGACGGGATCGGACGGGGGGTAGGGGCGAGGGCTACCAGATGCGGACGCGCTCGTCGGGCTCGAGCCAGAGCGCGTCATCGGGTTCGACCTCGAAGACAGTGTAGAACTCGTCGATGTTCCGGACGATCTGGTTGCACCGGAACTCGCTCGGCGAGTGCGGGTCGATGGCGAGCAGGCGCTCGACCTCGGCGTCGCGGGCCTTGAGCTGCCACGCCTGCGCCCACGACAGGAAGAACCGCTCACCGCCGGTGAGTCCGTCGACGACCGGCGCCTCCTCGCCGTCGAGCGAGAGCAGGTACGCCTTCCACGCGATCGCGGCGCCGCCGAGGTCGCCGATGTTCTCGCCGATCGTGAGCGCGCCGTTGACGTGCGCCGGATCGCCGTCGCCGTCGCCGTCGGCGAGCTGCGCCGGCACGAGCACGTCGTACTGGTCGATGAGCACCTTGGTGCGCTCCTCGAACGCGGACCGGTCGGCCTCGGTCCACCAGTCGGTGAGGCGGCCGTCGCCGTCGAAGCGCGAACCCTGGTCGTCGAACCCGTGGCCGATCTCGTGGCCGATGATCGCGCCGATGGCGCCGTAGTTCGCGGCCGGGTCGCGCTCGGCGTCGAAGAAGGGGAACTGCAGGATGGCGGCCGGGAAGACGATCTCGTTGAAGCCGGGGTTGTAGTACGCGTTGATCGTCTGCGGGGTCATGAACCACTCGTCGCGGTCGATCGGGTTGCCGATCTTGCCGAGCTGCCGGTGGAACTCGAACTCGGCGGCCGCCCGCACGTTGCCGATGAGGTCGGCGGCATCGACCTCGAGGGTCGAGTAGTCGCGCCACTTCACGGGGAAGCCGATCTTCGGCGTGAACTTGCGGAGCTTGTCCAGCGCGCGCTCGCGGGTCTCCTCGCCCATCCAGTCGAGGTCGGCGATCGACTGCCGGTACGCCTCGACGAGGTTGGCGACGAGTTCGTCCATCGCCTCCTTCGCGGCGGGCGGGAAGTGCCGCTCCACGTAGATGCGGCCGACGGCCTCGCCCATCGCGCCCTCGACGAACGAGACGCCGCGCTTCCAGCGCTCGCGCAGCTCGGGCGCGCCCGTGAGCGTGCGGCCGTAGAAGTCGAAGTTCGCCTCGACGAAGTCGCCGGCGAGGTACGGCGCCGAGCTGCGGATGACCTGCCAGGCGAGCCAGTCCCGCCAGGCCGGCAGCCGGTCGGTCGTGAACAGCGCGCCGACGCCCTCCACGAAGCTCGGCTGGCGCACCACGAGCTCGGCGAACGCCCCGTCGGGCACGCCCATCGCGTCGCGCCAGACGTCGAGGTCGACGGCGGCCTCGTCGAGCACCTCCGACCACGGCGTCAGGTTGTACGTCTTCTGGCTGTCGCGCGAGTCGACGTTGGTCCAGTGCGTCGCCGCGATCTCGGTCTCGAGGTCGAACACGCGCTGCGCGCGCGCGGCGGCGTCGTCGAGCGCGGCGAGGCCGAACATCCGCTCGAGGTGCGCGCGGTACTTCTCGCGGATGGGAGCGAACCGCTCCTCGCGGAAGTAGCTCTCGTCGGGCAGCCCGATGCCGCCCTGCTCGACGAACACGAGGTAGCGCTCGGGGTCGCCCGGGTCGTTGTCGACGAAGAGCTGCGCGAAGCCCGAGACGCCCTGCCGCTCGAGCGTGCCGATCGCCGAGAGCAGCTGCGGGATCGTGCCCGGCAGCGACGCCTCGACGAGCTGGCCGGCGATGGGCGTCGCGCCGAGCAGTTCGGCGCGCTCCTCGTTCATGAACGAGGCGAACAGGTCGCCGACCTTGCGCTCCTCGGTGCCGGGCTCCGCCTGCCGGGCCTCCTCGAGGATCTCGCGGACGGCCTGCTCGGCCTCCTCGTGGAGCACGATGAACCCGCCGTAGCGGGCCTTGTCGGCGGGGATCTCGGTGCGCTCGATCCACTTGCCGTTGACGTGGCGGAAGAGGTCGTCCTGCGGGCGTACCTCGGCGTCGAGTTCATCCAGGGTGATGCCGCTGGGCTTCGTCGCATCGGTCATCACCCCAGCCTAGGCCGACCGTCGCCCCTCGTCCTGAGCGGATGCCGCGAACGGCGGGCCGTGTCGCTCAGCGCAGCTGCGCGAAGCCCTCCGCCTTGCGCGTCGGGCCGACGACGAGCACCGTGTCGCCCTCGCCGAGCACCGTCTCCGCGTCGGCGTTGCGCCACTCGCCGCCCCGGTGCTTGAACGCGGCGACCGTGACCCCGAGCTCCTTGCGCAGCGCGGTCTGGCCGAGCGGCACGCCGTGGAAGCGCTCGGGCGCCGCGGTCTTCACGATGGCGTAGCCCCGCTCGATCTCGATGTAGTCGAGCGCCGCACCGCGCACCAGGTGGGCCACGCGGCGGCCCATCTCGGCCTCGGGCCGGATCACGTGGTGCACGCCGAGCTGCTCGAGGATCACGGCGTGCTGCTCGGTCACGGCCTTCGCCCAGATCACCGGGATCTTCATGCCGAGCAGCACCGAGCAGGTCAGGATCGACGCGGTGATGTCGGTGCCGATGGCCACGACGACGCGATCGAACTCGTCGACGGCGAGCTGCCGCAGCACCTCCGACTTGGTCGAGTCGGCGCGGACGACCTGCGTGAGCTCGCCGTTCAGCGCCTGCACGATCTCCTCGTCGGCGTCGATGCCGAGCACCTCGGTGCCGCCGGCCATGAGCTCGAGCGCGAGTGAGCTGCCGAACCGGCCGAGCCCGATCACGGCGACCGAGTCGGCCTCGGCGATCCGTCGCGACGTGTCCGATGCGCCGCCGAACAACGTGAACCTAGCCAATGGCGGGCCTCTCCTTCGGGAGTTCGTAGAGGATCCGGCGGTCGCGCAGTGCGATGGCCGATCCGAGGGTCAGCGGGCCGATGCGGCCCAGGAACATGAGCAGCACGAGCACGACCTCGGCCGCCGGCGGGAGGTCGCCCGTGATGCCGGTCGAGAGCCCGACGGTGGCGAACGCCGACACCGCCTCGAAGGCCACGAGGTCGAGGTCGAGCTTGGTCAGGTGCATGAGCAGGATGATCGCGGTCATCACCGCGCCGACGGCGACGAGCGCGACCGTGATCGCCTGCCGGTGCACCGCGCGCGAGAGCCGCTTGCCGAAGATGTTGACGGCGCCCTCGCCGCGGAACTCGGTCAGGAGGATGAAGAACAGCACGGCGAAGGTGGTCACCTTGATGCCGCCGGCGGTGCCCGCCGGGCCGCCGCCGATGAACATCAGCACGTCCATGACGACCCAGCTCTCGTCGTGCATCATGCCGACGTCGATGCTGTTGAATCCGGCGGTACGGGTCTGCGTCGACATGAAGAACGCGGCGAGCAGCTTCGATCCCGGGTCGAGCGGCCCGAGCGTGTCCGGGTTGTTCCACTCCGCGATGGAGAGGTAGGCGAACCCGCCGACGAGCAGAACGAGCGTTCCCCAGAGGACCAGCTTCGTGTTCATCGACCAGTGGATCGGGCGCCGGAACTCCTTGCGGAGCTGCATGATCACCGGGAACCCCAGTCCGCCGAGGATGATCGCGGCGCACATCGGCAGGCAGATGAAGGGGTCGGAGACGAATCCCATCATGTTGTCCGTGTACAGGGCGAAGCCCGCGTTGTTGAACGACGAGACCGAGTGGAAGAGCGCGTACCAGGCGGCATCCCCCGGGTTGTCGTCGTAGGCGAAGAGGAACCGCGGGAACAGGAACAGCCATGTCACGGCCTCGATGCCGAACGAGATGAGCACGATGCCGCGCACGAGGCCGCGCACGTCGTCGTAGCCGACCGCCTTGGCCTCCGCGGCCGTGTTCAGTCGCGAACGCACGCTCATCTTGCGCGCGAGCACCAGTCCGATGAGCGAGGCGAAGATCATGATGCCGAGGCCGCCGAGCTGGATGAGCAGCAGGATCACGGAGTGGCCGAGCGGGCTCCAGTGCAGCTCGGTGTCGACGACGGTGAGACCGGTCACGCAGACCGCGCTCGTCGCGGTGAACAGCGCGTCCGTGAACGAGGTGCCGCCCGGCTCGACCGTCATCGGCGGGAGCCAGAGGAGCAGGGTGCCCCCCATCACGGCGGCGGCGAACCCCACCACCACGGCCTGCGCCGGGTGGAGCCGGATGCCCCGTCGGAAGCGATGGGGCCGCGGTACGCGGACCGACTCGCGGGAGGTCACCGCGGAATCATACGCCTGTTGCGGGGAGGTCACGCCGCTCCCCCGCGCGGAACCGGGGGGATCGCCCCGCGTCGCCGGGCGGTGCGATCATCGGATCATGCTGAACACGATCCTCAACGTCGTCTGGCTGATCCTCGCGGGCATCTGGCTGTGGATCGGCTACATGCTCGCCGGGCTGCTCATGTGCATCCTCATCGTCACGATCCCGTGGGGCATCGCCTCGTTCCGCATCGCGAACTACTCCCTGTGGCCGTTCGGCCGGCGGGTCGTCTCGAAGCCGACCACGGGGGCCTGGTCGTTCCTCGGCAACGTCGTGTGGGTGCTGCTCGCCGGGTGGTGGCTCGCACTCGAGCACCTCGTGACGGGCGTCCTCATGTGCCTCACCATCATCGGCATCCCCCTCGGCATCGCGAACTTCAAGCTGATCCCCGTCTCGCTCGCGCCGCTGGGCAAGGAGATCGTGGAGGACTGACGATCCGCACATCCAGACCCACGACGGATGCCGCCCGCCGCGCCGTCGACCGCGACATCCTGCGCCTTGCGGTCCCCGCGCTCGGCGCCCTCATCGCCGAACCGCTGTTCCTGCTCGCCGACACGGCGATGGTCGGGCACCTCGGCGCCGCGCCGCTCGCCGGCCTCGGACTCGCCAGCGCCGTGCTGCAGACCATCGTCGGCCTCATGGTGTTCCTCGCCTACGCGACGACGCCGTCGGTGGCGCGGCGCCTCGGCGCCGGAGACGAGCGCGGCGCCGTCGCGGCGGGCGTCGACGGCCTCTGGCTCGCGCTCGGGCTCGGCGCGCTGCTCGCCGTGGCGGGATGGTTCGCCGCCCCGTGGCTCGTGGCCGCCTTCGGCGCCTCCGCGGGCGTCGCCGCCGAGGCATCCGCCTACCTGACGATCTCGATGGCCGGGCTCCCGGCGATGCTCGTCGTCTTCGCCGCCACCGGCCTCCTGCGCGGCCTGCAGGACACCCGGACGCCGCTCTGGGTCGCGGGCATCGGCTTCGCGGCCAACATCGGCCTCAACGCGCTCTTCATCTACGGCCTCGGCTGGGGCATCGCCGGGTCGGCGGTCGGCACGGTCGTCGCGCAGTGGGGCATGGTGCTCGTCTACCTCGTCGTGGTCGCGCGGCACGTCGCGCGGGTCGGCGCGAGCGCGTGGCCGCACCATGCGGGCGTGCTCCGGGGCGCCCGTGACGGCGGCTGGCTCTTCCTCCGCACGCTGAGCCTCCGGGTCGCCCTGCTGCTCGCCACGTGGGCGGCGACGGCGCTGGGCCGCGACGAGCTGGCGGCGTACCAGGTCGCCATCACGATCTACTTCACGGTCGGGTTCGCCCTCGACGCGCTGGCGATCGCCGCGCAGGCGCTCATCGGCAAGGGCCTCGGCAGCGGGGACGTGGAGCAGGTGCGCGCGGTGCTCCGCCGGTGCGTGGAGTGGGGCGTCGGCGCGGGCGTCGCGATCGGCGGGCTCGTCGTGGCGACCGCCTGGGTGCTGCCCGCCGCGTTCACCTCGTCGGCCGAGGTCGCCGCGCTGCTGCCGCCGTCGCTCGTGGTGCTCGGGCTCTCGGCGCCGCTCGGCGGACTCGTGTTCGTGCTCGACGGCGTGCTCATCGGCGCCGGCGACGCACGCTACCTGGCGTGGACCGGACTCGTGAACCTCGCCGCGTTCGTGCCGCTCGCGCTCGGGGTGGTCTGGTGGGCGGGTGCCTCCGGCGCCGACGTCCCCGGAGCCGCAGCCCTGGCGGCGCTCACCGCCGCGTTCTCGCTCGGCTACCTCGCCGCCCGCGCCGTCACCCTGTCGTTGCGCGCCCGCGGACGGACGTGGATGGTGGTCGGCGCCCCGGCGTGACCAATGGCCCGTCCGCCCGGCCGGGCGGCCCGTAGGTTCGAGGCACCGCCGACCGAAGGAGGCCGACATGCGCACCGATCGCCGCGCGCACCGGGTCGCGACGCGTCTCGCCGGGGCGGCGCTGGCCGCCTCCGTCCTCGTCGCCCTCACCGCCTGCCTGCCCGTCGTGACGCCGGGCGAGCGGCGGACCGAGGACCGCACCATCGCCGATGCCTCGGGCGTCGTGCTGCGCACCTCCGGCGACGTGACGATCAGCCTCGGCAGCGAGCCCGCGCTGACGGTCACCGGCGGGGCGAACGTGCTCGAGCGGCTCCGCACCGACGTCGAGGGCGACCGGCTGGTGATCGACCTGCAGCGGGGCCCGATCGTCGTCGGGGCGAACGAGCTCGACATCAGCATCACGCTCACCTCGCTCGACGAGGTCGTGATCAGCGGGTCGGGCGACGTGAGCGCCGAGTTCGGCGATGCCGACGACGTGTCGCTCGAGATCCGCGGGTCGGGCGACATCACGGCCGAGGGGCTCGATGCGACGTCGGTCCGGGCCGCGATCAGCGGATCCGGCTCGATCGAGCCGGCCGGGACGGCCGCCCGCCTCGAGGTGGACGTGAGCGGGTCGGGGAACGTCGACGCCTCCGGGCTCAGGGCGGAGGAGGCGGTCGTTCGCCTCTCCGGCTCGGGCGAGATCACGGTCGACGCGTCGGACACGCTCGACGTGACGCTCTCGGGGAGTGGCACGGTGCACTACTCGGGCCGGCCGCAGGTGCGGAGCAGCATCTCGGGGTCGGGCTCGATCACGCCCGACTGAGCCGGCTCGTCCGGGCCGGATGCGCGCACGCGTCAGGCGCGCGGCGGCGCCGTCGTCTCGCCGACGTGGAGCTCGCTCGTGAAGTCGGTGCCCGCGGCGGCCTGGCCCGAGAGCATCCGCACGACCGCCTCGCCCGCGGCGCGACCCTTCGCGACCGACGGCTGCACGAGCGTCGTCAGGTCGTGCTGCAGGCCGTCGACGCGGATGCCGTCGAAGCCGACGACGCTGAGGTCGCGCGGCACCTCGAGGCCGAGCTCCTCCGCTGCGCCGATCACGCCCGCGGCGAGCAGGTCGCTCTGCGCGATGACCGCGGTGGGCCGGGTCGCGGCATCCGCCAGCAGCGCCCGGCCCGCCTCGAGGCCCTCCTCGATGGAGCTCGCCGCCGCCACCTGCGCACGGATGCCGGGGTAGACGTCACGTGCGCCCCGCAGCCGTTCGACGGCGGTGTCGACCGTCGCGGCCGATTCGATCTCCGGGGTCAGCGGGCCGCGGGCCCGGCTCGCCTCGAAGGGCAGGGTCACGGTCGCGACGTCCTCGTGTCCGAGGGAGCGGAGGTGCTCGGCGCCGAGGCGCGTCGCCTCGCGGTTGTCGATGGTGATCTCGGGGATGTCGCCGCCGGGCGCGCCCTCGATGGCGACCATGGGGATGCCGCGGCGCTGCAGCGCCTCGACCTGGCGGAAGAACTTGGGACTGCATCCGATGAGCACGACGGCGTCGACCGGGGCGGTGTCGAGGCTCACGGGCGCGGCCGGGTCCCCGGAGTCGGTGAACAGGAGCAGGCCTGCGCCGAGCGACGCGATGCCCTCGGCCAGCCCGTCGAGGGTCTGGATCTTCACCGGGTCGAGGAAGGCGGCGCGCACGCGCTCCTCGAGCACGACGCCGACGATGCCGGATCGACCGCGTCGGAGCGATCGCGCCCGCGGGTCGGGGCCGGCGTAGCCGAGCTCGTCGGCGGCGGCGAGCACGCGCTCCTTGGTGGCATCCGACACCGGGCCGGAGCCGCTGAATGCCAGCGAGGCGGTCGACGCCGAGACGCCGGCGTGCGCGGCGACGTCGGCGAGCGTCACGCGCGGGACGGCGCCGGTGGTGGCGGCGGGTTCGGGGCTCACCCTTCGATTGTACGGTCGAATCGATTCGAGCCCCCCACCCCACCCGCGCTCCTGGCGGATCGCTGAGGCGGCGGGGATCAGGGACGCTCGGCGATCTCCTTCACCTTGGCCACGAGCGCGTCCCACATCGCCGCCGAGTGGGCGGCGGCCTCGGCCGTCGGGTTGTTGTCCTGTGCGAGCGTCAGCACGGTCTCGTCGTCGCCCTCGAGCGTCCAGGTGAGGGTGTGATGGTTCTCCGGCGCCTCGTCGTCCTCGCGGCGAGCGCTGAAGTGCGTGTGCACGAGGCGGCGCGGCGGCTCGATCGCGAGCACGGTGCCATGGTCCTCGTACGGGCGCCCCTCCCACTCGCCGCGCCACGAGAGCTCGCCGCCCTCGGTCCAGTCGGCGTCGAGCTCGGTGCCGAACATGAACTCGCGCGCGGCCGCGGCGTCGGTGATGACCGACCACACCCGGTCGGGCGGCGCGGCGATCTCGATCGTCGACGTCGCGACGTGGTCGTCCTGCATGGCCCACCTCCGCTCGCGGGGCGACGGCCGCCCCTCGCGCAGTCGGGACGCTACGCCGCCTCCGCCCTGCCCGCAGCCCCCTTGCGCGACCGGCGGGCCGGACTCACACGGCGGCGAGCACCGCGTCGCGCGCCGCGGCGAACGCGGCGACGCAGCGGCGCACCTCGTCCTCCGAGTGCGCGGCCGAGAGCTGCACCCGGATGCGCGCCTTCCCCTTCGGCACGACCGGGTACGAGAAGGCCGTCACGTAGACGCCCCGCTCCTGCAGCGCATCCGCGATGCGCGCGGTGAGCGCCGCGTCGCCGAACATGACCGGGACGATCGGGTGCTCGCCGGGCAGGAGGTCGAAGCCGGCCTCCGTCATCAGCTCGCGGAAGAGCGCCGCGTTCGCCGTGAGGCGCTGCCGCAGCTCGCCCGACTCGCTGACGAGCCGCAGCGCCTCGATCGTGCCCGCGACGATGGCGGGGGCGAGCGTGTTCGAGAAGAGGTACGGCCGGGCGCGCTGGCGCAGGAGGTCGACGATCTCCTGCCGCGCGGCGACGTACCCGCCGGACGCGCCGCCGAGCGCCTTGCCGAACGTGCCGGTCGTGATGTCGACCCGGCCCTCGACGCCGCAGTACTCGGGCGTCCCGCGCCCGTGCTCGCCGACGAAGCCGACCGCGTGCGAGTCGTCGACGAAGACGAGCGCGTCGTACCGCTCGGCGAGATCGCAGATCTCCTGGAGCGGCGCGAGGTAGCCGTCCATCGAGAAGACGCCGTCGGTGACGATCACCTTCCGGCGCGCGTCGGAGGCCTCCTGCAGCTTCGCCTCGAGGTCGGCCATGTCGCGGTTGGCGTACCGGAACCGGCGGGCCTTCGACAGCCGGATGCCGTCGATGATCGACGCGTGGTTGAGCTCGTCGGAGATGATCGCGTCGTCGGGCCCGAAGAGGACCTCGAAGACGCCGCCGTTCGCGTCGAAGCACGAGGAGAACAGGATGGTGTCGTCGTAGCCGAGGAAGCCGGAGACCGCGCGCTCGAGCTCGAGGTGCAGCTCCTGCGTGCCGCAGATGAAGCGCACGCTCGCGAGGCCGTAGCCCCAGTCGTCGAGGCCGCGGTGCGCCGCGGCCACGATGCGCGGGTCGTCGGCGAGGCCCAGGTAGTTGTTCGCGCAGAAGTTCAGCACCGTGCGGCCGGCGACCTCGATCTCGGAGGACTGCGGGCCGTGGATGCCGCGCTCGCGCTTGGTGAGGCCCGCGGCCTCGATCTCGTCGAGCTCGGCGCGCAGTTGCGCCTGCACCGATCCGTACATGCTCAGATCTCCGTCCAGTCGAGGATGACCTTGCCGACCCCGCCCGAGGCCGCGGCGTCGAACGCCGCGCGCCACTCGCGCGCCGGGTAGCGGTCGCTGATGATGGATGCCACGCGCTCGCGCAGCACGGGGCTCGTCTGCAGCATCGCGCTCATCGAGTTCCAGGTCTCGAACATCTCGCGACCGTAGATGCCCTTGAGCGTCAGCATGTGCGTGACGACCTTGCCCCAGTCGATCGCGAACGGCTCGCTCGGCAGGCCGAGCAGGGCGATCCGGCCGCCGTGGTTCATGTTGTCGATCATCTCGGGCAGCGCCTTCGCGGAGCCGGACATCTCGAAGCCGACGTCGAAGCCCTCGCGCATGCCGAGGCGGGGCTGGAGGTCGCGGACCCGTTCGCGCGACACGTCGACCGTGGCGTCGGCGCCCATCTGCATGGCCAGCTCGAGGCGCGCCGGGCTCACGTCGCTGGCGACGATGAAGCGGGCGCCCACGTGCCGCGCGACGGCGATCGACATGAGTCCGATCGGCCCGCATCCGGTGACGAGCACGTCCTCGCCGACGACCGAGAAGGCGAGCGCGGTGTGCACGGCGTTGCCGAACGGGTCGAAGATCGCGCCGACCTCGGGGCTCACGTCGCCGTGGTGCACCCAGACGTTCTCGCCGGGCAGCACGATGTACTCGGCGAACGCGCCGTCGCGGTGCAGGCCGACCCCCTGGGTGCCGGCACATGCCGCACACGATGTGGCCCTCGCCCGAGACGCGGTCGCCGATCGCGACGTCGTGGACCAGTTCGCCGACCTCGACGACCTCGCCGTAGAACTCGTGCCCCGGGATGAGCGGGGTGCGGATCTCGGACGCGGCCCAGTCGTCCCACTTGTCGATGTGGAGGTCGGTTCCGCAGATCCCGGTGCGGAGCACCCTGATCTTCACGTCCGCCGGACCCGTCTCGGGTTCCGGTCGGTCGACGAGTTCGAGTCCCGCGCCGGGCGCGGACTTGAGGAGGGCCTTCATCGGCGATGCGTCCTGACTTCGTACGGGCGCCCGCGGGATGGGCCGGCGCCGGGCTCGCACGCCGAGGGTCACGGCGCGCGTCGAGGTGACCCGTTCATCGTAACGAGCGGTGCGGGCGGATGACGCCGGGCCGCCGCCGGTCGATACCGGGGCGACGGCGACGGCCTCCGGCGCCGAGACGCGGACCGCCGGGACGTGGACGAGGACGGGGCCCCTTCCGGCGGCGTCCGTCCTCGATTGCGGTCATCATCACACGGCCACGGGCGGCGGCACCACCCCCCGTTTCGCCCTCGTCGGCGTGTCGCGACGAATGGAGGTCACGTGCGCTTGCGACCCGCTCCCGAACCGGTCTATCCTCGAATCGATTCGAGTCGAATCGATTCGACCATTCGCCGCAGACCACCCCGACGACGAGGCAGTAATGTCGCAGCACCGAGACCACGCAGAGACCATGAGCGAGCACGACCGGCACGCACCCGCATCCGGCGCCGACGACACGGCCGCCGCGCGACCCGCGCCGCCCGCCCGCCCGCGCCGCGAACTCGTCGCCTGGCGCAACGCGATCTTCGCGATCTTCTTCCTCTCCGGGTTCAGCCTCGCCAGCTGGGTCGCGCGCATCCCCGCGATCCGCGACGCCGTCGGCCTCAGCACGCAGGGCGTCGGCCTGGTCATCCTCATGGGGTCGATCGCGTCGATCGTCGGGCTCGTCGCCGCACCCTGGCTCATGGCGCGCTTCGGCGCGCGACTCGGCATGATCGGCGTGCTCGTCACCGTCGCCGTCGGCCTGGTCTCCGTCGGGCTCGGCGGCTCGGTGCTCCCGAGCGTCGCACTCATCGTGCTCGGGCTGGCGCTCTTCGGATTCGGCAACGGGGCGGTCGACGTCATGATGAACGTCGAGGGCGCCGAGGCCGAGCGCGAACTCGGCAAGACGGTCATGCCGCTCATGCACGCCTTCTTCAGCTTCGGCACGGTCGCGGGCGCCTCGCTCGCCGCCGCGGCCTCCGCGCTGGGCCTGCCGGTCGCGGTCCACCTGCCCGCGATCGCGCTCGTCGTCGCGGTCGGCATCGTCATCGCCGTCCGCTTCGTCCCGCTCCGCGAGGAGCTCGGCGACGAGACCGCGGACCAGCCGCATGAGCCGCTCGGCGTGCGGATCCGCCGCAGCCTGTCGGTCTGGACCGACGTGCGCCTGCTCCTGATCGGCGTCGTCATGCTGGGCATGTCGTTCGCCGAGGGCAGCGCCAACGACTGGATCGCCCTCGCCGTCGTCGACGGCCACGGCCTCGACGCGACGACCGGCGCCGCGGTCTTCACCGTGTTCACGATCGCGATCACGGGCGCGCGCGTGCTCGGCGGGCCCTTCATCGACCGCTTCGGCCGCGTGCTCATGCTGCAGGTGATGGCCGGCATCGGCGTCGTCGGGCTCGCCCTGTTCATCTTCGGCACGCAGCCGTGGATGCTCGTCGTGGGCACCCTGCTCTGGGGCATCGGCTGCTCGCTCGCCTTCCCGGTGGGCATGTCCGCTGCGGCCGATGTGCCCGACCGGGCGGATGCCGCGGCGCGCGTGTCGGCGGTCGCGATGATCGGCTACTGCGCCTTCCTCGTCGGCCCCCCGCTCATCGGCTTCCTCGGCGAGCACTTCGGCATCCTGAACGGCCTGCTGGTGCTGCTCGGCCTCATGGTCATGGCGGGCATCGCGGCGCCCGCCGCCCGCGAGCGGAACCGGGTCGCGCCTCAGCGCCGGGGCCGATAGCGCAGGCCGACCACCCCGCCGGCGTACCGCCGCTCCTCGACGAGCTCGAAGCCGAGCGCGACGGGCGTCGGGAAGGCGGCCGTGCCGCCGCCGACGACGACCGGGTGCACGTGCAGCGAGACCTCGTCGACGATGCCGGACGCGAGCGCCTGCGACGCGAGCTCGGGGCCGCCGACGGCGACGTCGCGGTCGGCGGCGTCGGCGAGCGCGCGCACCTCGTCCGGGTCGAACGTCCGCGAGATCCGCGTGCGCGGCGCTCCGGCGAGGTCGTCCTCGCCGAGCGTCCGCGAGCACACCACCTTGTCGGCGCCCGCCCAGATGCCGGCGAAGTCGCGCACCGGCCCGGGCTCGTCCGAGACGTCCATCACGTCCCACGCCCGCAGCACCTCCCACACGCGGCGGCCGAGCACGAACGTGCCGACGTCGCGGACGTCGTCGTTCACGGCCGCGTGCACGTCCTCCCCGGGCATCGCCCAGTCGAACCGACCCTCCCGGTCGGCCACGTAGCCGTCCAACGACATCTGGTTGCCGTACACCACGCGCCCCATCGCGCCCCCTTCCGCCGATGCCGCAGCCCGCGGCCCGCCCTCCGGTCCAACGTAGACTTCTCGGGTGCGTCTCGTCATCGCCCGCTGCTCCGTCGACTACGCCGGCCGACTCTCGGCGCACCTGCCCCTCGCGACGCGCCTGCTGATGGTGAAGGGCGACGGGAGCCTGCTCGTGCACTCGGACGGCGGCAGCTACAAGCCGCTGAACTGGATGAGCCCGCCCTGCACGCTCGCGGTCGCCGACCCCGACGACGACCAGCGCGCGGCCGGTGTGGTCGAGCTCTGGAAGGTCACCCACGCGAAGACCGCCGACCAGCTCGTGGTGTCGATCCACGAGGTGCTGCACGACTCGTCGCACGAGCTCGGCGTCGACCCGGGGCTCGTCAAGGACGGCGTCGAGTCGCACCTGCAGAAGCTCCTCGCCGAGCAGATCGAACTGCTCGGCGACGGCTACCGGCTGGTACGGCGCGAGTACATGACGGCCATCGGCCCGGTCGACATCCTGGCGACGGATGCCTCGGGCGGCTCGGTCGCGGTCGAGCTCAAGCGGCGCGGCGACATCGACGGCGTCGAGCAGCTGACCCGCTACCTCGAGCTCATGAACCGCGACCCGCTGCTCGCGCCCGTGTCGGGCGTGTTCGCGGCGCAGGAGATCAAGCCGCAGGCGCGCACGCTCGCCGAGGACCGCGGCATCCGCTGCGTCGTGCTCGACTACGACGCGATGAAGGGGATCGAGAGCGGGCACGCGCGCCTGTTCTGAGCGCGCGTACAGCCCGCACACAGCATTCCCGAGCGTTCCTCGGATTTCGAGCGCCTAGTATGACGCGGTGACTTCAACCCTGCCCACCACCACGATCGCGCCCCCACGCACGTGGACCGCCGTGCTGTTCGACCTGGACGGCACGATCATCGACTCCGCGAGCGAGATCATGGGCTCGCTCGCGCACATGTTCGCCGAGATGGGCGTCCCGGTCCCCGACCAGGAGACGCTCCGTTCCTACGTCGGGCCGCCCCTGCTCGACAGCCTCCGCATGACCGCCGGCTTCACCGACGCCGACGCGTGGGAGGCCCTCAACGTCTACCGCGACCACTACGACGACCACCTCCTGCACTCCCCCGTCTTCCCCGGCGTGGAGGGCGTGCTCCAGGCCGTGCAGGCCGCCGGCATCCCGATCGCCCTCGCCACCAGCAAGCCCGAGTCGATGGCGCGCAACGTGCTCGCCCACACCGGCCTCGACGGCTACTTCACCGTGATCGCCGGAGCGAGCGACGACGAGGAGCGCAGCACCAAGGCCGAGGTCGTCGCCGAGGCGCTGCGCGGCCTGCGGGCGCTCGGCGTCGACACCTCGGCGGCGGTCATGGTCGGCGACCGCGGCTACGACGCGCTCGGCGCGGCCGCCCACGGCGTGCCGACGATCCTCGTCGAGTGGGGCTACGGCTCGCCCGACGAGGCGGCCGACGCGATCGCGGTCGTGCACTCCGCCGACCAGCTGCGCGGGCTGCTCGTCCGCTGATCCCCGGGGCGACGCCGAGGGCGGCCCGGGCCGCCCTCGGTCGCCCGCGCCACCCGCGCGCGGCCACCCGCGCGATCCCCTCGCGCCCGCTGCTCCCGATGCGGATGCTTCGACGCAGGACCCACCGCGTCGAAGCATCCGTCGCATGCGCCTGCCCCGAACGTGAGGTTGCCTCGATAGCAACGATTCGGGGATACATCCTTTCCCGAGGGTTCCCCGTGCTCCGATACGGAGGCAGGATTCCGGGTACGTCCGCCCACCGGCGGACGACGTTCGTGTCCCGTGGTCACCGTCACGGGCACTCGGAGGGAGAAGCATGTCAGGGAAGTCCAACCGCGCGCGTCGTCGCGCGGTCGCGGCGATCCCCGTGCTCGCACTCGCAGCCGCCGGATTGGCGACTGTGGGAACGGGCGCGGCGACCGCCGCACCGGCACCGGTCATCGGTGGCGATGAGTACTACATGAACTACGCGGCACCGCGTGCGGAGTCGGCGTTCCAGACCGACGAGGCACTGGATGCCACCATCGACGGCGCCGCGGCCAAGCGCGGAGCCGTGAGCGGCACCGTCGCCGAGCAGTCGGCCGAGATCGACAAGAAGTACGCCCAGGGCAACCCGGTCGCCGCGCGCGGCCTGGCCAAGCTCGAGGCCAAGTCGATCGAGACCGGCAAGAGCCCGAAGGCGCTCAAGAAGGCGAAGTCCACGCAGGAGGCCAAGCTCCTGACGATCCTCATCGAGTTCAACGATGAGGCGAACGACGACTTCACCGACAGCTGGGTGCCCGAGTACTGGGGCGCGTCGACGTGCAAGCCCGGTGAGGTCGTCAACGGTCCGCTGCACAACAACATCCCCGACCCCGCGGACTACGCGCTCGAGGACAACAACTCGATGTGGGTCGAGGACTTCTCCCCCGAGCACTACGACACGATGCTCTACACCGACGAGGGCATCACCGAGCGCGTGCGCCCGGACCTGACGGGTCCCGACGGCGAGCCCGGCATCGACATCTCCGGCTACACGATGAAGTCGATGTACGAGGAGATGTCGCACGGCGCCTACACCGTGACCGGTGAGGCCACGCCGTGGGTCATGATGCCGCACTCCGAGGGCTGGTACGGCGCCACGCGCTGCTTCCTGAACGACGAGGGCGAGTACGAGGCCGGCGCCTACCAGGGCATGCAGGGCCACCCCGACAACCCGCTCGGCGCCAACGCGCTCCCGATCGACGCGGTCGCGGCCCTCGCTGCGGCGCAGCCCGACTTCCCGTGGGCCGACTACGACCTCGAGGACCAGGGCGACCGCGACGGCGACGGCGACTACAACGAGCCCGACGGCGTGATCGACCACGTCGTGCTCGTGCACGCCGGCGAGGACAAGTCGGGCGGCGGCGGCGCCGAGGGCACGTACGCCATCTGGGCGCACTCCTCGGCCGTCCCCGGCGGCGCCGACATCCCCGGCACCGACCTCAAGCTGTCGAACTACATCGTGCAGCCCGAGGACTCGGGCGTCGGCGTGTTCGCGCACGAGTACGGCCACGACCTCGGCCTCCCGGACCTGTACGACGTCTCCGGCGCCGGCAGCTCCGACGTGGACTTCTGGGACCTCATGTCGTCGGGTTCGCACTCCGGCCCGATCTTCCAGTCGATGCCGACCCACATGGGCCTCTGGGACAAGTGGGTGCTCGGCTGGGCCGACCCCAAGGTCGTGAACCCCGGTGACGACACCCAGACCATCAAGGTCGGCCAGTCCTCGCGCCCCAAGAAGGGCACGCAGGACGGCATCAAGGTGAACCTGCCCGACAAGGTGATCACCCTCGCCGATCCGCACAGCGGCGACAACATGTGGTACACGGGCGCGGACCAGGACTGGGCCGACATCCGCCTGTCCCGCACGGTCGACGTCCCCGCCGCGAGCGACGCGAAGTTCTGGATGTGGAACGACTACGTCATCGAGGAGGACTGGGACTACGGCTTCATCGAGGTCTCGACCGACGGCGGCTCCACCTGGACCGAGCAGAAGGTCTACGCCGAGGACGGCTCCGAGGTCACCACGGGTGACGCCTACGGCGACCCGAACGGGCGCCTCGGCGACTACGGCGGCAAGCAGTACGGCCTGACCGGCCACACCGACGGCTGGGAGCACCACTACGTGGACCTCACGCCGTACGCCGGCAGCACCGTGCAGCTGCGCCTCCGCCAGGCCACGGACGCGGCCTACCTCGACCGCGGCTGGTTCGCCGACGACTTCGAGCTGGTCGCCGACGGCGGCACGGTCTGGAGCGACGACGTCGAGTCCGGTGACAACGGCTGGACCAACGAGGTCTCGACCTTCGTCGATTCGACCGGCCCCGGCTGGCGCATCGACACCGGCACCTCGGTCAAGGCGCAGTACTACCTGGTCGAGTGGCGCAACTTCGACGGCTTCGACGAGGGCCTGAAGTACGGCTACAACACCGTCTACAGCGACGGCGCCTGGAAGGTCGAGAAGGTCGCCTACAACGCGCCCGGCGCCCTGGTCTGGTACCGCGACACGACGTACGGCAACTCGAACCAGATCATCTCGAACGAGGCGGCACTGCCGAGCTACGGTGCGAAGGGCGGTCTGCTCATCGTGGACAGCCACTTCGACCCGCTGCAGCGCACGGGCGCGGCGGCCGACGCCGACCCGACGACGCTCAACGTGATGCCCTCGCGTGCGCAGTCCTCGAACGCGGCGTTCGGCGTGACCGACACGCACCCGTTCACGGAGTGCTTCACGCAAGCCGACCCCACGGTGGAGTACTGCACCGAGATCCCCGCCCTCCCCGCGGTGAGCACCTTCACCGACGACCAGGGCTGGGTGCCCGGCTTCGCCGTCGGCCCGACCGGTTCGCTGTACTACCGCGACCGTGACGCCTCGGTGGTCGTCCCGTCGGTCGGCAGCGCGCCGTACTCGGTGCCGCTGTACCACCTCGACGGCACGCCGGCGACGGAGTACTACGGCCTCGACATCGGGATCGGGCCGTTCGGCTCGGGCAACCCGGCCGACGACGGCGTGGGCTTCGGCACCGTCATCACGGTGAAGAAGGCCCTGACCGGCAACAGCGCAGCGCTGATCGAGGTCACCCCGCCGAGCGCGGGCTGATCGAGACGGCCTGACACCGGCGAGGCGCCGGCCCCCTCGGGGGTCGGCGCCTCGTCGCGTCGGGACGTGGCCGGGACGGCACGCGATCGAGGCGGTGCGCGGCGCCGGCGCCGGCGCGGTCGGTCAGGCGGTCACGGCCGGCGCGGCGGCGAGCACGCCGTCGAGCAGGCGCGCGAGACCCCAGGCGAATCGCTCGCCGGCGTCGTCGCCGGCCGCGCGCGCCGAATCGCCGAGCGGGAACGACTCGAGGTCGTCCCAGAGCGTGTCGGACGACGTGGGCGCGGGCTCGGGCCCGGAGTCGGGCTCGACGGCCCGGTCGGCCTCGGCCGCGTCGAACGCGACGGCGCCGAGCACGTGGACGCGCACGGCGTGCGCCGCGCGCCCGGCCTCGAGCGGGCCGAGGCCGGCGTCGGTGAACGCCGCGAGCAGCGCCTCGTCGAACCGCCGCGCATTGGGGCCGTCGAGCGACGTCGCCAGGAGCACGCCCACGAGTCCCGGGCGCTGGACGAGACGCGCGCGCAGCCCGCTCGCGAGTCCGATGATGCGCGTGCGCGCGGGGTCGACGGGGTCGCCCGTCGGCGCGGCGGTCGCGGCATCCGTCCCATCGGCGCCGAGGCCGCCGAGCACCTGCTCGGCCATGCCGTGCAGCAGTGCGTCCTTGCTCGCGTAGTACGTGTACATCGCCGTCGGCGTGAGCCCGAGCGCACCCGCGACGCCGCGCACCGAGACCGCGTCGAACCCCTTGGACTCGAGCAGGTCGAAGGCGGTGCCGAGGATCTCGGCGTGGGTGAGGCTGCGTCGGGGTCCGGGTCTCATGGCGCCTTCCGTAGGGGACTCGACACACCGTACAGCGTTGCCGCCGCCCGGGACGCATGGACGCCGGCGGCCGTGCGTGACACGCTGGGGCGTGAGCGCCGGGGCTCGTCGCCCCGGCCACGAGCAGGAGGTCGAGCGGATGACGCAGCCGGACGCCGCACGGATCACGGTCGTGGGCGACGCCCTGATCGACGAGTTGCGCGACCCGTCCGGGGCGCGTGAGTTCGTCGGCGGCGCCGCGCTCAACGTCGCGGTCGGCCTCGCCCTGCTCGGCGAGGACGTCACGCTCGTCGCGATGGTCGGCGACGACGAGCCCGGTGCGCGCATCCGCGCCTTCCTCGACGACTACGGGGTCCGACTCGTCGCGAGCCCGTCCGAGCGCGGCAGCTCGCGCGCGGTGTCCGACCGCGCTGAGGGCGGCGAGCCGCGGTACGAGTTCAACGACGCCGCGCAGCACCGCCGACTCGCGTTCGACGCAGCGACGCGGGAGGCCCTCTCGGAGGCCGACCTCGTCGTCGTGAGCTGCTACCCGTTCGACGACGAGGAGCAGGTCTCGGCGCTGCTGGACGCCATCCCCGAGCCCGGGCGCCGGCTCGTCGTCGACGGCAACCCGAGGGCGGGCATGCTGCACGACCGCGAGCGGTTCCTCGACAACCTCGTCCGCGTCGCCGGACGCTCGCTGCTCGTGAAGGCCGGCGACGAGGACGCCGACCTCCTCGCCGGCGAGCCGCTCGACGACTTCGTCGAGCGGCTGCGGAGCGCGGGCGGCGATCCGGCCGTGCTGGCGACCGCCGGACGCGACGGCGCCGCGGTGCATGCCGGCGCGCTCGACGTCCACGCCGACATCGTCGCGCTCCCCGGTCCCGTGATCGACACCATGGGCGCGGGCGACGCGACGCTCGCCGCGATCGTGCACCGCATCGCGATCGACGGACTCCCCGCCACCGCGGGGGCCTGGTCCGACGCGCTCGCTGAGGCGATGACGATCGCGGCCGCCACCGTGCGACACGAGGGTGCGCTGCTCCGCACCGGGACGACCTCGCCCCAGCTCGGAAGCTGACGGCGCCTCAGGGGTATTGCGCGCGCCCCCCGTCGGGGCCGTAGACTCGGGCCAACCGCTGATGGCGACATCGGCGCGGTGCGCACCCCCGATCGGCGCTCCACCCCAGACGGACGACGGTCTCGGCACCACGCCCCTCCTGACGCGACCCGAGTTCCCCCGGCGTGCGCCCACGAACGACGCGTCGGGCGCCGCGCGCCGACCGCGCGAACGGCGCGACGAGAGGAGTGGACGTGCCCGACGCGCCCGGCAGCCATCCGGCCACGTCGCCGCTCGCGCTCCCGGTCGTCGAGACCCCGTCCGACGCCGCGCTCATCGCGTCCGCGCGTGCCGGCGACGGCTTCGCCGGCACGCGCCTCTGGCATCGTCACGAGCCCGCGGCCGTCGCCGCCGCAGGGGCGACGCCGGGTGACGCGGACGTCGAGGTCGTCGTCGAGTCGGCCGAGCTCCTGCTCATGTCGTGGCTCGTCGACGGCGGCACGCCCCACGTCGGCGCGGTCCGCCCGCACGTCCTCGCCGCGGTCCGCGAGGCCGCGGCGACCGCCGACGGACGAGGCGGGGCGACGCCGGGCATGCAGCCCGCGCTGCTGGCTCCCGAGGACTGGTATCGCGACGACCTGCCCGACGGCCTCCGCGACGGCGGCGCGATCGCGGCCGCGTACACGTCGCTCGGCACCCCGGCGCAGGAGGCGCTGTGGTCGGCCGAGATCGACGGCCTGCCCTCCGCCGAACTGGCGGCCTCGCTCGGGTGCACGATCGCGGACGCCGACCACCTCGTCGTGGCCGCGCAGGAGGCGCTGCGCGACTCCTGGATCCGCCAGACGCTCGCGGCCATGCCGGGCGACGCCGAGTGCGCCGAGGTGCTCCCCGCCGTGCGCGGCACGCTCGGCCCGGAACGCCGGCTCCCGCATCGCGTGCGCGCCCACATCGACACCTGCGCCGGATGCCGCGCCGCGACGCTCCCGGCCGCCGACCTGTCGCGCCGCCTCGTCGGCCTCGTGCCCCTGCTCGTCCTCGGCGGCGCGTCCGGCGTCGGCTTCCTCGAGGCGACCCGTGCGGGCGCCTCGACCGCCGTGCTCGGCGCCGTGCCGCTCGTCGGCGCCGCGCCGCTCGTCGGGGCCGCGCCGGCGGTCGCCGTCGCCACCAGCGGAACCGCCGGAGCGGCCCGGCCGGACCGCGCCGGCGTCGGGCTCGCCGCCGCCGTCGTCGCCACGACCACGTCCCTCGTGGCGCTCGTGCGGCGACTGCCGAAGAGCCTGACGATCGGCGCCCCCGCGGCGTTCGTCGCCTCGAGCGCGGCGGTGCTGGTCGTGGCCGCCGTGAGCGGTGGCTCGATCGGGGCGCCCGGTCGCGAGGCGCCCGCGGGCGCCGGGACCGCGGAGATCTCGGCGGCCGCGCCCGACATGGGTCCGCCCGAGATCCGCACCACCGAACTCCCCGTCGAACCCGACCCGGACCGCGCGCCGACGGCGGACGGCGACCGGCCGACGCCCTCGACCGCGCCGGACCAGGCGGGCCCCGCCCCGACGTCGCCGGACGACGCCGGCGTGGTCGACGACGGCACCGCCGGGTCCGGCGACGCCGGACCCGGCGCCACGCCCTCGCCCGGCGCGACCCCGGACACGCCCGCGTCCGACGGACCGGCGCAGCCGGTCGTGGACCCCGACGACCCGGCGTCCGACCCCGCACCGCTCTCGTTCGAGGTCGGCGAGCCCGGTGACGGCGGATGGCGCACGCTCATCGTGACCGGTGCGCCGGGCACCGCGTTCACCGTCTTCGACGGGTCCCGGCCGCTGATCGACGGCGTCCTCGACGCCGACGGCGCGGCGGCGTTCGCGATCCGCGGCTCCATCGCGCACCTGTCCATCGGGTCGTCGACGACGACGGTCGCCGCGGGCGACCCCTCGGGGAGCGGCTCGGCCAAGGTCGCGTCGTCCGGCCAGGCCGCCTCGCCGCTGCGCGGCGCCGGCGGCCGCATCGTTTCCACGGACTGACCCGAACCGTTCGCGCAACCCCTCGCGTCGGCGACGGGTTCAGCGCATAGGCTGGTCGAGCCGCGACGTGAGCTGGGGGGCATCATGGACGACCTGGACGACCTCGACCTTCGACCCGATCCGAAGCCGGGCATCGACCGCCGCACGCTCGCGAAGGCGGCCGCCTGGTCGGTGCCGGCGATCCTCGTGGCGGCGCCGGCGCCGGCGTACGCCGCGAGCCCGGGCGGCGTGTCGAGCGCCTCGGTCATCGGAAGCTGCAACGGCACCGGCCGCACCGGGACGATCCAGGTCGTGCTGCCGAACCTCCCGCTCGGCTCGATCGTCCAGATCACGCTGCAGCACTCGGGCCAGGGCGGGTTCTCGGCGACGACCGACTTCACGCCGTCGAGCCAGACCGGCAGCACCTACCTCATCGAGGGCACCGGCGGCACGTTCTCGGGCACGTTCACGATCACGTTCAACCTCGGCACGAACCAGCAGGGCACGGTGACGGCGACCGTGGCCGCGGTGTCGGGCGTCGTCGTGGAGGGCGACACGACCGGCTTCGTGACGAAGCGCCACGACGGGAACAGCGGCAACTACAACCAGTGCTCCGCCGGCTGACCGACGGCCGACGGCGACGTCACTCGGGCCGGGCCGCCTCGTCGGGCAGCACCGGCTCGACGGCGTCCGCGTGCCGCGCCGAGATCGCGCGCGCGCGACGCGTGGCGAACTCGATGAGCACGAGGACCGCGGCGATCGCGAGCACGCTCAGGATCGCGGCCACCGGGTCGCGCTGCGCGGCCTGGATGATGGCGTTGACCGTCGCGAGTCCGAGCACGCCGTAGAGGGTCGCCCAGGCGGCGCCGCCGACGACCAGCGCGGGCAGGTACTTCACGAGCGGCATTCGGAGCACGCCCGCCGCGAGGTTCACGGCGGTCTGGAACCCCACGGTGAGGAACGACAGGGCCACGACCGGCGCGCCGAAGCGCTCGATGACGGCTTCGGCGCGAGCGAGCCGGGGCGCCATCCGCCCGCGCCGCTCGAGCAGCCGCTTGACGCCCGCGCGCGAGCCGCGCCCGAGCGCGTAGGTGCCGCCGGCGCGCAGGAGCACGATCACGAACAGCACGCCGATCGCCGCCGGAAGGGGCCATCCCTCGAAGATCTCCACCGCACCGCCCGTCGCCGTCATCGACCGCCGAGGGCGATGGACCACCGCCCGGACGTCGCGGTCGTGGGTTCCCTCCGAGTCTATCCGGCAACGCGCAGCGCGCTCGGCGGTCGATGACGGCGACGGCGACGGCGGGGTCGTGCCGCGCGGCCGCCCGCGGACGCCGCACGGACCTTCCGACGATCCGCACCCGCCGCTACTGTCGATGCCGAGGACGTGGAGGTCATCATGGCGCGCAACCCGGTCAAGCTCATCCCGGACGGCTTCTCGCCGATCCCCTCGCTCGAGGCGCTCGGGTCGGTCGAGGTCGCCGCGGTCGACGAGTTCGGCGGCGGAACGGGCGGTGCCGGGCTCGACGCGATCGGCGTGCTGGTCCAGGAGGAGGGCCCGCTCCCCGACGGCATCGGGCTCGACCGCGAGGCGCTCGCGCGGGCCGGCTTCGAGGGCAAGCCCGGCCAGGCGCTGGTCCTGCCGCAGGCGGGGAACTCGCTCATCATCGTCGTCGGCGGCGCACCCGCGGACGAGACGACCGAGGCGACGCTCCGTGACGCGGCCGCGACCGCCGTCCGGGCGGCGCCGAAGGCGACCACGCTCGGCCTGCGCGTCCCCGTCACCGGCTCGACGGATGCCGCGGACGCGGCGCGCGCGCTGACGGAGGGGGTGCTCCTCGGCCGGTACCGGTACGACGCGCTCAAGGCCGAACCGCGGGTGCCCGCACTCGAGCGGCTCGAACTGCGGATCGACGGCGCCGATCCCGACGCGGCATCCGCCGGCGCGGCCGAAGGCATCGTGACCGCGCGCGCGACGGCCCTCGCTCGCGATCTCGCCAACACGCCGCCGAGCCACCTGACGGCGAGCGACCTCGCCGACGTCGCGGAGCTGCTCGGCGGGCGGTTCGGGTTCGATGTCGAGGTCTTCGACCGGGCGCAGCTCATCGAGCTCGGGTGCGGCGGCATCCTGGGCGTGAACGCGGCGAGTGCGGAGGAGCCGCGCATGATCGTGCTCCGGTACGCGCCGGAGGGCGAGCCGAGCGGCCACCTCGGCCTCGTCGGCAAGGGCATCATGTACGACTCGGGCGGCATCAGCCTGAAGCCGAGCGACCCGATGCACCTCCTCATGAAGATGGACATGGGCGGCGCCGCCGCGGTGCTCGGCGCCTTCACCGCACTGCGCGACCTCGGCGCGAGCGCGCGCGTCACCGGATGGCTGATGTGCACGGACAACATGCCGTCCGGATCGGCGTACAAGCTCGGCGACGTGCTGACGGCGCGCGGCGGCAAGACGGTCGAGGTGAAGAACACCGACGCCGAGGGCCGCCTGGTCATGATGGACGGCCTCGTGCTCGCGACCGAGGAGGGCGTCGACGCGATCGTCGACGTCGCGACGCTCACGGGCGCCGCGCTCCGCGCGCTGGGCGACTCGCACTCCGTCGTGCTGGGCACGAGCCAGCCGCTCGTGGACCGCCTGGTCGAGGCCGGCTCGGCGACGGACGAGCTCACGTGGCAGTTCCCGCTGGTGCGCAGGTACCGCAAGCTCATGGACTCGGACATCGCGGACGTCGCGAACCTCGGCGGCGTGAACGCGGGCGCCACGACCGCGGCGCTGTTCCTCGCCGAGTTCGTCGGCGAGACGCCGTGGGCCCACCTCGACATCGCGGGCACCATGAACGCCGAGAGCGACGAAGCCTGGCGGTCGAAGGGCGCGACCGGCTACGGCGCCCGCCTGCTGGTCGAGGCGGCCCGGGGGTTCACGCCGGTCGGCTGAGCGCACGTCGCTTCGGCACCCGACTGCGTCGGGTGGTGCCCTCGGACGCCTCGCGACCCGCCGCTCAGCCCTCGAGGCTCCGGGCGTGCGCCTCCATCTCCTCGGTCATGCGCCGCAGGTAGCGCAGGATCACCTCGCGTTCGGCCTCGTCGAACTCGGCGTCGACGGCGCGGGCGAGGTCGCCGAGCGGGGCGAAGAACTGGGTCGCCACGGCCCGCGCGCGCGGGCTGTAGTGCAGGGTGACCGACCGGCGGTCGGCGACGCCGCGGCGACGCTCCAGGTGCCCCGCGGTTTCGAGCTTGTCGATGAGCGAGGTCGTGGCGGCGGGGCTGAGGCGCACCGCGCGACCGAGGGCGCCCGCGGTGAGGGGGGCTCCCGCCTGCTCGGCCTGCATCACGGCGACGAGCGCCTCGAGTTCGCGTTCGGAGAGGTGCTCGGACCGCGCGAAGGCGTCGGCGATGCGGCGGTTCTGCGTGGCGAGCCGCTGGTGCAGCAGCGACAGCTCGTCGTAGCCGCGGGGCGGGGTGGACATGTGGACCATCTTTGCAACTCGCTCGGGGTTGTGCTTCACTTCTGCAGGAAGCTTATTTCGAAAGGCGAAAGATATGAAGCGCGAACGGTGGATCGGGCTGGTCGTCATCAGCGTCGCCGTGGCCCTCATCATCGTCGACAGCACGATCGTGAACGTCGCGATCCCCGCCGTCGTCGACGACATCGGCATCACCTCGACCGAGGTCCAATGGGTGCAGGAGAGCTACACGCTCGTGTTCGCCGCCTTCCTGCTGCTGTTCGGCGCGCTCGCCGACCGCTACGGCCGCCGCCTCGTGATGGTGCTCGGCATCGCCGTCTTCGCCGCCTCCTCGATCGCGGCCGCCCTCGCGGACTCGGGCAGTGCACTGATCCTCGCGAGGCTCGTGCAGGGGCTCGGCGGCGCCGCCATCCTGCCGACGACGCTGTCGCTCATCAACGCGAACTTCCAGGGTCGCGAACGCGGCATCGCGTTCGCCGTCTGGGGCTCGACGATCGGCGGCATGGCCGCGGTCGGCCCGCTCCTCGGCGGCTGGCTGACGACCGACTTCTCGTGGCGCTGGGCGTTCGGCATCAACGTGCCGCTGGGCGTGCTCATCATCATCGGCGTGCTGCTGTTCGTGCCCGAGTCCCGCGCCGAGCACGACCGCCCGATCGACTGGGTCGGCGCGCTCATCTCGGTCGTGGCATCCGGTTCGATCGTCTTCGGCCTCATCGAGGGCCGCACCTACGGCTGGTGGACCGTCGAGCAGGCCCCCGCCGTCGGCGACTGGACCTGGCCGTGGGAGCTCTCCCCCATCCCGATCGCCTTCGCCGTCGGCATCCTCTTCGTCGCGATCTTCGTCGTGCGCGCCCGCATCCGACACCGCGCGGGCAGGCCGGTGCTGCTGACCCCCGACCTCTTCGGGATCCGGTCGTTCCGGAACGGCAACATCGCGGCGGCCATCGTGTCGCTCGGCGAGTTCGGCATCATCCTCGCCCTGCCGCTCTGGCTGCAGAACGCACTCGGGTACACCGCGCTGCAGACCGGCTGGGTGCTCGTCGCCCTCGCCGGCGGCTCCTTCCTCGCGAGCGGACTCGCGAGCGCGCTCATCTCGCGCTTCTCGGCCCTGACGTCGGTGCGCGCGGGCATCATCGCCGAGATCCTCGGGCTCGCGCTCATCGGCCTCGTGATCGCGGTCGACACGCCGTGGTGGGCGATCTGCGGGGGCCTCTTCGTCTACGGCTTCGGCGTGGGCCTCGCGACCGCCCAGCTGACCAACGTCGTGCTGCACGACGTGCCCGTCGCGCGCTCGGGCGAGGCCTCGGGCACCCAGAGCACCTCGCGGCAGCTCGGCTCGGCGCTCGGCGTCGCGATCCTCGGCACCCTGCTGTTCACGTCGCTCGAACTCGACCTGGGCCAGCGACTCGAGGGCACGCCGGGCGCCGACCAGGTCGTCGCCGCGGTCGTCGATTCCGCGGGCGCCGCGATCCCGGGCATCGAGGCGCAGAGCGCCGCGGCGGCCGACGCGGCACGCGAATCGCTGAGTTCGGCCACGTCGCACGTCGCCTACGCGGCCGCGGGCTTCCTCGGGCTCGGCCTGCTCGCCACACTCGGACTCGGTGCGGCGCGGCGCGAGGCGGATGCCGCCGAGCCCGCCGAAGCGCGGGAGGCCGGCGCACCCGCGGAGTGACCGCCGGTCGACGCGCGCGGCCGGTTGACGGGACGCGCGGCCTCAGACGGCCGGTTCGGCGTGCCGGCCCACCCAGGCCAGCAGCGGCTCTACCGCGTGCCAGACACCGTCGAGGTCGCGCATCGTGGCCTCGGGCGGCAGCGTGCCGAGGCCCGCGAAGTGGGTGAACCGCAGCAGCCGGATGCGCGGATGCTCCCGGTCCACGCCGCGCGGCGCGGTCTTCAGGAACGGTCCCGCGAGTTCGAGCCCGGCCGACTCGAGGTCGTCCACGATGCCCTCGAGCTCCGCGGCGGCCGGCCCGTCGGCGACGAGCACCTCGCGGACGCGCTGCAGCTGCTCGCGCGCGGGCTCGTAGAGCCCGCCGCCGGCGTGCAGCCCGTCCGCCGAGATCGAGACGTACACGCCGCCGACGCGGCCGGCCGTCATCGCGCCGTTGAGCTTGTAGGGCGACTTGTCGGCACTGAAGCGGACGTCGCGGTTCGGCCGGAACACCTTCGCCGGCCCGTAGCGCGGCTCGGCGAGCGCGGCGACGCCCTCGAGCGGCACCCGGACGAGCCGCTCGTAGTCGCCGCGGTGCGCCTGCCACCAGTCGCGGGAGTTGTGCTGCTCGAGCTCCGCGTAGAAGGCGAACGCGTCCGGGTCGAAGAGGCGCCGATCCGGCGCGATCGCGTCCCCCGGGTCCGTCGACCCGGTCTCGTCGGCGGCGGTACGGCCTTCGGCGGTCACGACGACGCCCGCGGTCAGGCCCGGTCGACGCGCCCGGACCCGGCGACGTCCGGCGCGGCGTCGGGTGCGCCATCCGGGAGCGCGGCCTCGATCGCCGCGATGATCTCGGGGTCGTCGGGCACCGTGGTCGGCCGGAAGCGGCGCACCTCGCCGGACGGGAGCACCAGGAACTTCTCGAAGTTCCAGGTGACGCGGCCCGCCTTGCCCTCGGCATCCGGGGTGCGCTTCAGCTCGGCGTAGAGCGGGTGCTCGCTGCGGCCGTTGACGCGCACGCGGTCGAGGATCGGGAAGGTGATGCCCCACGTCGTGGAGCAGTACTCGCTGACCGCCTCGTTCGAGGAGAGCTCCTGCAGGAACTGGTTGCTCGGGAAGCCGAGCACCGTGAAGCCGCGGTCGCCGTACGTGCGCTGCAGCTGCTCGAGCTGCTCGTACTGCGGCGAGAGCCCGCAGCGCGATGCGACGTTGACGACCAGCCTGACCTGGCCGGCCCAATCGCCCAGCGTGCGGGTCTCACCCGACATCGTCGTGAAGGGGATGGTCTCGAGTTCGGTCATTCGCCGCAGCTCCCTCGGGTCGATGCCACCACGCTAGCGCCGGGCGCTGGGAGCCCGCTCGCAGTCCCGCCGCCGACGGCGCTACCGGGTGGCGCGGGCGAGGTAGACCGCCTCGGTGCGGCTCGAGGCGCCGAGCTTGCGGAGGATCGCCGACACGTGCACGCTCGCGGTCTTGCCGGTGATGTAGAGCCGCTCGCCGATCTGGCGGTTGCTGAGCCCCTCGGCGATCAGGTCGAGCACCTGGCGCTCGCGCGCGGTCAGCTCGGCCACGGCGTCGCCCGCATCGTCGGCGCCCGCCACGCCGGCGACGCCCTGCAGGCCGTCGCGTCGGCTCGCGCCGTCGAGCGAGAGGCCGGCCTGCATCGCGACGCGCGCGGCGCGGGTCTGCACGGCCGTGACGCCGCCCACGACCGCCGCGTCGAACGCCCCCTGGAGCGCGTCGCGCGCCCCCGCTCGATCGCCCGCGTCGAGCTGCGCCTCGCCGAGCCGGAGCAGCGCGTACGGACGGAGGAACTGCGGGGCGGACTCGCGCGAGGCCTCGTCGACGGCCGCCTGCCAGGCGGCGGCGGTCGGTGCCAGCTCGGCCTCGACGAGCGCCGCCCAGAGCCCGTGGGTCGGCCAGAACGACAGCCGGCCGAGCATCTCGCGCAACCGCGGCTCCGCCGCGAGGATCTCGGACGCCTCGGCCTCGCCGACGCGAGCGGGGTCGGCCCGCACCGCGGCGATCACGCGCGAGACCGCCCAGAGCAGTGGTTCCGCGTACCCGGCGAGGGGCAGCACCGGCTCGTCGAGCACGCCGCGCCCGTCGCGCCACGCCTGCGGGAGGTCGCCCGTCGCGAGCCCGATCTCGACCTCCACGCGCCCCACCGCGAGCCGGGTCTGCATCTCGACCTGCATGACCGGTGCCATCGCCGCTCGGTACTGCCGGAGCAGCTCGGCGGCGTGCTCGGCGTCGCCCCGCCACACCAGCGCCCACAGCTTGGCCCGCTGCAGGTAGATGCGGAACGGCCCCGGCGGGTCGAGGGCCAGGGCGCGCTCGATGAGCGCGTCGGCCCGCTCCCACTCGCCCAGTGCGAAGAGCGGATCGACCGCGTTGGAGGCCAGGATCACGCCGGAGCTGCGCTCGACGCCCTGCGCCCGGGCACGGGCGAGGCCCTCCTCCGCCAGTCGCACGGCCTCGTGGTGGTCGCCGACGAGGTAGCGGAGGTCGGACGCGTTGACCCAGTAGCGCAGCAGCGCGGCGCCGTCGCCCTCGGCGAGCGCGTGGGCGCGGTCCATGTCGACGAGCGCACGATCGACCTCGCCGCGCGCGGCGCGGCTCACCGCGCTGATGTTCATCGCGACCGACGCGTACCGCGGGAAGTCGATGGACCGTGCGAGCTCGTACGCGGCATCCGCCGTCTCGACGGCCTCGGCGGTGCGCCCCTCGATCATGAAGCGGCCGGCCAGTGCCGTCAGCACCGTCGCGCGGAGCTCCTCCGACGCGTCGCTCCCGTCGTCGGGGATGGCGGCGAGCGACTCCTCGAGCAGCGGGATCGACCCGTCGCGGCCGACGTTGGCGAGGTACTGCGCCTTGTCGCGCAGCAGTCGCGGGTACTGCGGGTCGTCGCGCGGGCACTCGGCGAGCGCCGCCTTGACGAGCGCGAGGCTGCGCTCCCCCTCGCCGGCGTGCCGCAGCTGCGAGGCCGTGCGGCCCATGAGCTCGAGCTTGCCCATGCCGGCGATGTGCGCCGCGTCGGGCACCGTGTCCCACAGCTCGAGGGCACGCTCGCCGAGCCGGGCGGACGTCGCGTACGCCACCGCCGCGCGCGCCTCGCGCATCGCGTGGATCGTCGCCGGGAAGGCGCGGATCGGATCACGGGCGCCCATCCAGTGGTACGAGATCTCGGCGGCGAGCCGCCGCCCTCCGGCCGCGGCCTGCGCCTCGTAGGCCTCCGCGTAGCGGGCGTGGTAGCGGGCCCGCTCGCCCGGCAGCAGGTCTTCGAGGATGGCCTCGCGCACCAGCGCGTGGCGGAACGCGTAGTCGTCGCCGTCGATCACGAGCACGCCGTAGAGCACGCTCTCGCGCGCGGCGGACTCGAGCTGCGGCTCGGTGCCGCGGTACACCTCGGAGAGCAGTGCGTGCGGCACCCGGACTCCGCCCGTCGAGAGCAGCCGGAGCAGCTCCTGCGCCTCGTCCGAGAGCCGCTCGTACCGCGCGAGCAGGAGGTCGCGCAGCGTGTCGGGCACGAAGCCCTCGTCGCGGCAGCCGTCGATGCCGACGAGCTCCTCGACGAAGAACGGGACGCCGTCGCTGCGGCGGAACACGGTCTCGAGGGCCTGGTCGCTCAGCGCGTCGTCGACGACGAGGGTGCCGACGAGCGCGCGGACCTCCGCCTCGTCGAGGCGGCCGAGCTCGCGGCGCTCGACCCAGCGATCGCGCTCGGCCTCGGACAGGAAGCTGCGCAGCGGGTGGCCGCGCGTCACGTCGTCGGTGCGGTACGTGAGCACGACGAGCAGGCGGCTCGAGCCGAGCGAGCGCAGCAGGAAGCGCAGGAGGGCGAGCGTCGCGGCATCGACCCAGTGGAGGTCCTCGATCACCAGCACGATCGGCTCGTCGCGCGAGAGCGTCTCGAGCAGCACGGCGACCGCCTCGTGCAGCTGCCCGCTCCCGGCGCCGCCGGGCGTGATCACGACCTCGCCGGCGGGGCCGCCGTCGACGGCGGCGAGCTCGGGCAGCAGCGCCATGAGGGCGGCACGGCCGGGTCCGACGGCGTCGAGCGCGCGCTCGGCGCCCACCTGGGCGACGAGCTGGCGCAGCGCGCCCTTGATCGGGGAATACGGTGCGGCGACGTCCCCGAGGTCGACGCACTGGCCGCGCACGAGCCGTACGTCCGGCCCGAGCGCGCGCGTGAACTCGGCGACCAGGCGCGTCTTGCCGATGCCCGCCTCGCCGCCGATCACGGCGGTCGACGGCGTGCCGGCGCGGACGGAGTCGAGGAGCCCGGCCAGCCACTCGAGTTCGGCGTCGCGACCCACGATGGTCGTACTCGACGGGGAGCTGCTCACCATCCAATCGTCCCACGCACCGACGACATCGGCGCCGGGCCCGAGGGCCCGACGCCGATCGTCGTCTGCTGCGCCGCGCGCCCCGTTGGAGGGGCCGTGTCCGGCGCTGCCGGGGTCCGCCGCGCTCACTGCGCGAAGCGCGGTGCGTGGCGGTGGAAGCGGCGGCGCGGGGCGCGTGCGGTGCGGGGACGACCCGGCACCGACGCGGCCTGCACGACCGTCCGCTCGGCCGCCGCGTGGGCCTGCGCGATCCGCTGCTCTGCGCGCTGCAGGTTGCTCTCGTGCACCTGCATGGCGACGAAGCCTGCTGCGTAGTCCATGGTGTCCTCCTGGTCTGGGCGATGATCCGAGACTCCTCCCTGAGGTGGGTCCGGTTCATCGGGAGATGTACCTAAATCCCGTGGGACGGGGCCCTGAGGTGGTCCTCAGGGCCCCTCGTCGGATGCGGATGTCCGGGTCGATCCGACGTCAGTGCGCCAGGGTGCGCATGCGGTGGTACCCGTCCCTGCGGAACTGGATCACCGAGGCGGTCACCGCCCAGGCCGATACGAGGCCCAGCACGAGCATCGCTACGAACATCACGCACCTCCTTCCGTTTCGTCTCGTGGTCTTCGATTCCGGTCCGACGCACGCGCCGTCACCGGGGCCGATGCGTCGAGGTTCCTCCCTGAGCCGGGGGCCGGGCATCGGGACATCTGCCCATATCGGGTCGCGCTCCCGCCCGGGTCCTCAGGCGGTCCGGGCGGACGCCTCGTCGAGCGTGGCCGAGGGCGACGCCCGCGTCGTCAGCGCGATCACGGATTCGGGCACGGGCGCGCCCGCAGGGGTCAGCCCCGACGGGACCGGCGCGCCCCAGCGCCGTTCGAGCGGCACGACGCCCGCCCAGGTCGAGTGGTCCTCTCCGTCGCCCTCCTCCTCCGAGGGGCCGCCGGCGCGCTGCTTCATCACGACGTCGTCGAGCGGCAGCCGCAGCACGCGGGTCGCGGCGACCTCCTTGCGGCGCATCGCGCGCACCTCGGCGGTGCGCCCCGGCATGAGCCGCTCCGAGAGCGCCAGCAGGGCGGCATCCGCCTCGTCGTCGGGCACGATCTCGAGCACGCCCTGCACTGTCGCGCTGCGGTAGTTCATCGAGCTGTCGAAGAGCGATCGCGCGTACACGAGGCCGTCGAGCGCCGTCACGGCGAACACGACCGGGGTCCGGGCGGATGCCGCGCGCAGGGCGAAGCCGCCGCCGGTCGAGCCGTGCATCACCACGTGTCCGCCGACCCGGGCGTAGCCCATCGGCACGACGACGGGCACGCCGTCGACCGCCACGGCGAGGTGGCCGACGAGCTCGGCGTCCAGCAGGTCGTGGAGCGCCAGCCGGTCGCTCGTCTCGCGGTCCGGCAGGCGCCGGACCCGGCGGGCGGAGGGGATGGACGTGGTGATGGTCATGCCGTCAGTCTGCGCTTCCGACTGGTATGGTGATCAGACCAGTTCTCGCGCATTCGAACAGTCCAGTTGGCGACGGAAGAACGCCGCCGGACGGGGAGGTCGGGATGGACGGACCACTGCTCGCGATCGACCGCGACGACGCACGACCGGTCGGCATCCAGCTCGTCGAGGGGCTGCGCCGCGGCATCCTCGACGGCCGCCTCCGGGCGGGCGATCCGGTGCCGTCGACCCGGGCGCTGGCCGGCGAGCTCGGCGTCTCGCGGAGTTCGGTCGTCGCGGCGTACGACCAGCTCGCCGGCGAGGGATACCTCGACGTGCGCCAGGGCGCGCCCACTCGCGTCGCCGCCCTCGTCGCCGCGGACCCGGATGCCGCGCCCGTCGGCTCGCCCGACGACCGCCCCGTGACGACGGTCGATGCGGGTCCGCGGGGCGCCGCACCCGCACCGACTGCCGGCACGGAACCCGACGTCGGCGGCGCGGGCGGCGGCGAGCTCGTGCTCCGGCCGGGGCTGCCGTCGACCGCGCGGCTGGACGAACGCGCCTGGCGCGCCGCGTGGCGGCATGCCGCACGCCTCACGGTGCCGGGCGACATCCCGCCGGACTTCGGCGCGCCCCGGCTGTGCGCCGAGGTCGCCGACCACCTGCGCCACGCCCGCGGCGTGACCTGCGACCCCGACGACGTCGTCGTCACCGCGGGCACGAGCGACGCCGTCGCCCTGCTCGCCTCGGCGCTGCGCCGAATGGTCGACGGCACCCCGCGGGTCGCCGTGGAGGACCCGGGGTACCCCTCGGCGCGCCGGGTGCTCGAGCGACGCGGCGCGCTGCGCGCGATCCCGGTGCCGGTCGACGACGACGGCATCGACGTCGAGTCGCTCCGCGGAATCCGCCCGGCACCGCACGCCGTGATGGTGACCCCGAGCCACCAGTACCCGCTCGGCGGCCGCCTGCCCGTCGCGTCGCGGCTCGCGCTGCTCGAATGGGCCGCGGAGGCCGACGCCCTCGTGCTCGAGGACGACTACGACAGCGAGTTCCGCCACCTCGGCGCACCGCTGCCCGCGCTCGCGTCGCTCGACCGTACCGGCCACACCGTGCTCATCGGGAGCTTCTCGAAGGTGCTCACCCCGTGGCTGCGGCTCGGCTACCTCGTGCTGCCCGCGAACCCGCGGCTCCGCGACGCCGTCGCGGCCGTGCGGGACGACGAGACCACCCCCGTGCCCGGCGTGGTGCAGGAGGCCATGGCCGAGCTGCTCGCGACCGGAGCCGTGCGACGCCACATCGCCGCCGTGCGGCGCGACTACGCCCACCGGCGGCGGCTCGTGCTCGCGGCGCTCGACGGCATCCCCGGCGCCCCGGTCTCCGGCCTCGACGGCGGCCTGCACGCCGTCGTCCGACTGCCGTCGGAGCAGGTCGCCGAACGCGCCGTCGATCGGCTCTCGGCCGAAGGCGTCGCGGTCACGCCGCTCGCGGAGTACGCGGTCGTCCCCGGCGAGGGGCCCGCGGGCATCGTGATCGGCTACGGCTCGCCGTCCGACATGCAGCTCGCCCGGGCGCTGCCGCGACTGCGCGCCGCCGTCGAGGAGGCTCTCGCGGCATCCGCCGGCTGACGCCGACCCTGTACGCGGAACGTCGCCGCCGATAGCCTGAGCGCGTCCGCGGTCCCGAACACCGCGGCGAATCGGGGACGGAAATGCGTCGACGTCGACCCGTGAGTCCTGCGACCCTGCTCGCGGCCGGGCTCCTCACCGTGTGCGGCACTCTCACGCTGCTCGCCGGCTGCGCGCCGCCGGAGGTCGTCGACGCCGCTCCCGTGACGGTCACCGCGACCGTGACCCGGACCGCGACCGTGACGGTGACCGCCGCGCCGCCGGAGCCGACCGCCGAGGCGGCACCTCCGCCCGACCCGGTGCCGAACGAGCCCGCACCCGTGTACGAGTGGGGTCCGGCGATCGACGACGGCCCGCGCCCCGGCGCGAGCGGCGACCCGGTGCTCGACGGGGACGGCGAACCCGAGCGGTACGTCATCGGCCCCGGCGACAGCTTCTTCGACGTCGCCCAGCGCTTCAACCTGCCGCAGCAGCAGCTCCTGCGCATGAACCCGCAGGTCCACGACTACGGCGAGGTCGTCTACATCGGCGACGTGATCAACCTGGACTGGCAGAAGGTGGGAGTGGACTGACCCGTGGAGACGACCGTGATCCTCGACGCGTGGAACCCTGCGCCGCTGCTCATCCCGGCCGCCGTGCTGCTCGGCGGCGAGCAGTGGGCCGTGCGCGAGATCGACCGCGGCTGAGCAGCCGGGCCCGCAGGCGGCCGCGCCGGCCGCCGTCGCTCAGGTGAAGAGCGCCTGCCCGACGTGCTCGCCCGGTCGGATGCCGCCGGGCACCGCGAAGATCGCCGATCCGACGTGCTTCAGGTACTCGTTCAGCGCGTCGGCCGCCAGGCTGCGCTGCACGGTGACGAACTGCTCCGGCGAGCGCTGGAACGACAGGAAGAACAGCCCCGCGTCGAGCCGGCCGAGCTCGTCGTTGCCGTCGACGAAGTTGTAGCCCCGGCGGAGCATGCGGACGCCGCCGTTGGCCGAGGCGTGTGCCAGCCGGACGTGCGCGTCGGTCGGGATGAGCGGCGCGCCCGTCGCGCCCTCGGCCTCGAAGTCGGGCGCCGTGGACTCGGTGCCGCCGGAGAGCGGCGCCCCCTCGCCCTTGGTGCGGCCGACGAGGCGCTCCTGCTCCCCGAGCTGCACGCGGTCCCAGCTCTCGATGACCATGCGGATCTTGCGTGCGACGAGGTACGAGCCGCCCGCGAGCCAGGCGGGCTCGTCGCCGTCGTCGACCCAGACGTGCTCGGCGAGCGCCTCGCGCTCCTCGGCCTTCACGTTCGCCGTGCCGTCCTTGAAGCCGAAGAGGTTCCGCGGCGTCGACTGCGCGGTCGACGTCGACGAGGTGCGGCCGAAGCCGAGCTGCGACCAGCGCAGGCTCGCCCGGCCGAACGCGATGCGGCTCAGGTTGCGGATGGCGTGGACGGCGACCTGCGGGTCGTCGGCGCACGCCTGCACGCAGAGGTCGCCGCCCGTCCACTCGGGCTTCAGTGCGTCGCCCTGGAACCGCGGGAGCGCCTCGAGCGCGGGAGGACGGCGGGCGGCGAGCCCGAACCGGTCGACGCCCGCGGCATCCGTGAACAGCGTCGGGCCGAACCCGAAGGTGATCGTGAGGCCCGCGGCGGGCAGCCCGAGCGCCTCACCCGTGTCGGCCGGGGGCGCGACGTCGCTGCCGCCGACCGCACCGCCGTCCTCGACCTCGAGCCCCTGCGTGAGCCGCGCGGCCGCGTCGGTCCAGTCCGTGAGGAGCTCGACGAGGCCGGTGCGGTCGAGCGTGTCGCTCACGTCGAACGCCGCGAAGTGGAGCCGGTCCTGGGCCGGCGTCGTGATGCCCGCCTGGTGCACGCCGTGGAAATCGTAGGCGGCCGCGGATGCCTCGGCGCCGCCGAGCGCACCCGTGGCGGCCATCGCGACCCCGGCCCCGCCCGCGGCACCCACCACCGCGCCGGCCGCGCCCGCACCGAAGAGGCCGAGCAGCCCGCGGCGGCTGAGCCCCTCGGGCGCCGGCGAGGCGCCGCTGCCCTCGGTGCCGGGGCCCTCCGCTCCGGTCCCGTGCGCGGTCGCGTCGGCCATCAGGAGCCCAGCACCGTCGCGGTCAGCTGCGAGAGCGGCTCGGCGAGCGCGTTGACGCGGTCGCTCAGCGCCTTCGTCTGCGCGTCGTCGAGCGTGGCGTAGTCGACGAAGCCGTCCTCGAGCGAGCCGTACTCGCCGAGCGCCGCCTCGAGCTCGTCGAAGCGCGCGTCGATCTCGGCGGCGAGCTCGGCCCCCTCGTCGGTGGCCTCCGCGATCGGCCGGACCGCGCCGAACGCGACCCCGGCGCCCTGGACGTTCGCGGCGAAGTCCGACAGGTCGGTGCCCGACCACCAGTCCTCCTCGCCCGTGATCTTGCCCGCGGCGACCTCGTCGAGCAGCGCGATCGCGCCGTTCGAGATCGCGTCGAGCGAGACCGAGAAGTGCTCGTCCGCGACGAGGTCGTGCAGCTCGGTGACATCCGCCACCAGCCGGTCTGCGAGCGCCTGCCGCTCCGCGGGCGTCGACGGCGCCCAGTCGGCGAGCGCGTCCTGCCCGTCGGAGTTCAGGTCGCCCGCGGCCGGCGGCCACAGGTCCTTCTCGATGCGGTGGAAGCCGGTCCACTCGAGCCCGTCGGCCACGGCGTCGACCTCGCGGAAGTCGATGCGCGGGTCGAGGTCGCCGAACGCCTCGGCCGTCGGCTCGATGCGCTCGTACGGCACGCGCGCTGCCGCGTAGAGCGACCGGGCGGTCTCGTCGTCGCCCGATGCGTACGCCGCAGCGAACGCCGCGGCGGCGGGCAGCAGCTCGGCCACCTGCGACCGCACGTAGTCGAGGTACTCGTCGACCGCCCGGTCGGCGAGCTCCTGCCGATCCGCCGAGACGCCCGTCGCCTCGCCCGTCACCGTGAACTCGGCGAGGCCGATGGGCGCACCGACCTGCTGGAACTTGCACGCGGTGTAGTAGGTGCCGGGCTCGAGGTGCGCGGTGAAGTCGACCGTCTGGCCCGGCGCGACGTTCTCCTTCTCGCCGACGATGCGGAGCTTGTCGTCGCCGAGCACCTCGAACTCGTTCACGTCGCTGCCGTCGTTGGTGAGGCGGAAGGTCACGGCGCCGGCGGTCGCGGTCGGCGTCTCGACGGCGCACGCGTCGTCGACGATCGCGACGGGGATCGCCTCGGCGAGGTCGGCCTTGGCGACGCACCCCGTGAGGACGAGCGCGGCGACGGCGGTGACGGCGGATGCCGCGAGGGCACGGTGGAGCATTCGACCTCCTGGTCGTGGGTTCCGGTTGGTTCACGGTCCGGCCGGGGGCACGGACCGGTGGAGCTCAGGTCAGGACGCGGGGACCGCGCGCGCGGACGCGGACGGGCGTGCGGCGTGCGCGGCCGGCGCCGCGGCATCCGTCGCACCGACCGGCTTCGGCGTCGGGCGGTGCCGCATGACGCGGAGGTACAGCGGGAGCACGATCCCGACGTACAGGACCCACCCCACGACCTGCGCCCAGGTCGGCTCGGGCGAGAAGTTGAAGATGCCGGTGAGCAGCGCGCCGTACCAGGAGCCCGGGGGCACCAGCCCGACGAGGTCGTACGCGGGCGCGCCGCCCGGGATGACGGCGGCCTCCTGCAGGTCGCCGATGCCGTAGGCGAGCACGCCGGCCGCGACGATCACGAGGAAGACGCCGGTCCAGGTGAAGAAGCGCGAGAGGTTGATGCGCACGAGCCCCCGCGCGATGCCCCACGAGATGCCGACCGCGGTCAGGATGCCCAGCACGGCGCCGAGCGTGCCGAGCACGGGATCGCTGCCGCCGGCGACGTTCGCCCAGACGAACAGGGCCGTCTCGACGCCCTCGCGGCCGACCGCGAGGGCCCCGATGAGGACGAAGGCGAACCACGAGCGGTCCATGGCCGCGTCGACCTGGCCGCGGAGTTCCCTCGACAGGCCGGCGCCGTGCGTGGCCATCCAGAAGATCATCCACGTCACCATCGCCACCGCGACGATCGACAGCACGCCGCCGAGGATCTCCTGCGCCTCGAAGGTCAGTGCGTACGGGCCCCAGGTCAGGACCGCGCCGACCGCGAGCGCCACCGCGATCGCGACGCCGACGCCCGCCCACATGCGGCCGAGCAGGTCGCGTCGGCCCAGCTTGGCGAGGTAGGCGACGAGGATGCCGACGATGAGTCCGGCCTCGAGGCCTTCGCGGATTCCGATCAGGTAGGTGGCGAGCACGGTGGTCCTCTGGTTCGCGGTCAGGAGGTGTGAGCTTAGGCTAACCTCACTTGCCTGATGCGCCAAGACGGATGTCATGCTCCGCAACCGGCGCCCGCCCCGCACGGCCCCCGCACCGGGCCGGCCGACGGATGCCACGGCCGCCCGCGCGGCGTACGGTTGACCCCGTGCTGACTCCTCCGCTGACCGAGAAGCGACCGACCGAACGCACCCACCACGGCGACGTGGTGATCGACCACTACGAGTGGTTGCGCGAGAAGGACGACCCGGCGGTCATCGCCCACCTCGAGGAGGAGAACGCCTACACCAAGGCGAAGACGCGGCATCTCTCCCTGCTGCAGGAGCAGGTCTTCGACGAGATCAAGCGCCGCACCAAGGAGACCGACCTCAGCGTGCCCACGCGCGAGGGCGACTGGTGGTACTACTCGCGCACGGTCGAGGGCCTGCAGTACGGCATCCACTGCCGCGTCGCCGCACAGTCGGCCGACGACTGGCAGCCGCCGGCGATCCCCGAGGACGGCTCCCCGCTGCCCGGCGAGCAGGTGCTCCTCGACGACAACGTCGAGGCCGAGGGGCACGAGTTCTTCTCGCTCGGCAGCTTCGACGTCACCGCCGACGGCGCGACCCTGCTGTACGGGGTCGACGTCGAGGGCGACGAGCGGTACACGATCCGCCTCCGCGCGCTCGACGGGTCGGATCGCGCGCTCGACGACGAGATCCCGGGCACCGCGGCGGGAGCGATGTTCGACCCGAGCGGACGCTACGTCTTCTACACGACCGTCGACGACGCCTGGCGGCCGGACACCGTCTGGCGACACGAGATCGGGACGCCCGCCGACGCCGACGAACGCGTGTTCCACGAGCCGGACGAGCGGTTCTGGCTCGGCGTCGGGCTCACCCGGAGCCGCCGCTACCTCGTGCTCGAGGCCGGCTCGCACGTCACGAGCGAGACCTGGCTGCTCGACGCGGACGACCCGACCGGCGAGTTCCGCGTCGTCTGGCCGCGACGCGACGGCGTCGAGTACGACGTCGAGCACGTCGTCGCCGGCGGTCGCGACCGCCTGCTCGTCGTGCACAACGAGGGCGACGCGGTGAACTTCGAGCTGGTGAGCGTGGCCGCCGAGGACCCGCAGGGCGAGCGTCGCATGCTGCTCCCCCACGACCACCGCATGCGGATCGAGGCGGTGCACGGCTTCCGCGACTTCGTGGCGCTGGAGTACCGGCGCGACGGCCTGCCGCGCGTCGCGATCGCCAAGGTGCCGCCGCAGGGCCTGCCCGCGGACGCGACGCCCGACGACACGCTGCACGAGCTCGAGTTCGACGAGGAGCTGTTCTCCACCGGCGTCGGCGCGAACCCCGACTGGGCGCAGCCGTCGCTCCGGATCGGCTACGGCAGCTTCGTCACGCCGTCGATGGTGATCGACGTCGACGTGGCATCCGGCACCCGGACGGTGCGCAAGCAGCAGCCGGTGCTCGGCGACTACCATCCCGAGCGCTACGCCCAGCGCCGCGAGTGGGCGACCGCGCCCGACGGCACGAAGGTGCCGATCTCGATCGTCTACCGGGAGGACCTGGTCACGCTCGGCGAGCCCGCGCCGACCCTGCTCTACGGCTACGGCTCGTACGAGCACGCGATCGACCCCGGCTTCGGCATCCCCCGCCTGTCGCTGCTCGATCGCGGCATGGTCTTCGCGATCGCGCACGTGCGCGGCGGCGGCGAGATGGGCCGGCTCTGGTACGAGCACGGCAAGAAGCTGCTGAAGAAGCACACGTTCACCGACTTCATCGCCGCGGCGGAGCACCTCGTCGACCGCGACATCACGAGCCCCGACCACCTCGTCGCACAGGGGGGCTCGGCTGGCGGACTGCTGATGGGCGCGGTCGCCAACCTCGCGCCGCGCCTGTTCGCCGGCATCGTCGCCGAGGTGCCGTTCGTCGACCCGCTGACCTCGATCCTCGACCCGTCGCTTCCGCTCACGGTGATCGAGTGGGACGAGTGGGGCAACCCGCTCGACGACCCCGAGGTCTACGCGTACATGAAGTCGTACGCGCCGTACGAGAACGTGCACCCGGTGCAGTACCCGCGGATCCTCGCCATCACGAGCCTGAACGACACGCGCGTGCTCTACGTCGAGCCCGCGAAGTGGGTCGCGAAGCTCCGCGAGGCGGGCGCGGATCCGCTGCTGAAGGTCGAGATGGCGGCCGGGCACGGCGGGGTGTCGGGCCGGTACGCGGCGTGGCGGGAGCGCGCGTTCGCGAACGCGTGGATCATCGACGCCGCGGGGGCGCACCCGAGCGGCGAGTAGCCGCGGCATCCGCTCGCACGAGACGACGTCGGCAGGATGTCGACGTCGCGGCGCTCGAACTGGGGTCGCGGATGTCGGCGGCCGGGAACAGACTGTGCGCCATGTCGTTCGTCACCGAACTGAGTGAGCGGATGCCGCAGCGCGTGCACGCGCCCGGCACCCCCGAGTACGAGGCCGGCGCCCACGTCTTCCACGGCCAGGGCACGCCCGATGCGGTCGTGCGCCCGACCTCCTCCGACGAGGTCGCCGAGGTCGTCCGCTCCGCCGTCGCGGCGGGCGTCCCCATCACCGTCGTCGCAGGCGGTCACGGGTCCGATCCCGCCGCGGGCGGCCTGGTGATCGACCTCTCGAACCTCGCGGCGATCGAACTCGCCGACGGCGGGCTGGTGCACATCGGCCCCGGCGCCCAGTGGGGCGACGTCGCAGCGGCCCTCGCGCCGCACGGCCTCGGCGTCACCTCGGGCGACACGCGCGACGTCGGTGTCGGCGGGCTCACCCTCGGCGGCGGGATCGGCTGGCTGGTGCGCATGCACGGGCTGACCGTCGACATCGTCCGCGAGGTCGAGTTCGTGACGGCGGCGGGCGACGTGCTCACGCTCGATGCCGAGCACCACCCGGAGCTGTTCTGGGCGGTCCGCGGCGGCGGCGGCAACTTCGGCGTCGCCACCCGCTTCACCTTCCAGGCGGCCCCGGTCGACGGTCTCGTCGGCGGACACGTCATGTTCGACCAGTCCGACCCGCGCGCGGTGCTCGGCGCCTGGCGCGACGTCATGCGCGACGGTCCCGACGAGCTCAACTCGACGCTGCTCGTGATGCCGCCGATGGCGCCCGAGATGCCCGCGGGGCCGCAGCTGCTGGTGGCCCTCCGGGGTTCCGAGGAGGAGCTGCGGCGGCTCCTCGAGCCCCTGCTGTCACTGCCCTCGGTCACGGACGTCGCGCTCGGGCCCGTCGAGTACCCCGACCTGCTCGAAGACGGCCCGCCCGGCGCGCCGCCGTTCGCGCTCGTCGGCGGCAACGGCTTCGTGCCCGATCTCTCCGACGCGGCGCTCGACGCGTTCACGGCCACGCTCGAACATGCCCTGCCGACGATGCTGCTGCTGCGCGGGCTCGGCGGTGCGTTCTCGAGGGTGGCGACGGACGCCACAGCCGTCGCGCAGCGCGACGGCGAGGTGCTCTTCGCGGTGAACCGGCTCGTCCCGGACGGCGCCGGCCCCGACGCGTTCGCGTCCGCCCACGACGGCGTCGAGGCGGCGATGGCGTTCACGAACGGCCGCTACTCGAACTTCACGCCGGAGTTCGGCGACGACATCGTGACCGAGATCTACCCGCCCGAGACGCTCGCGCGGCTGCGCGCGATCAAGCGCGAGGTCGACCCCGACGACGTGTTCCGGCCCAGCCACCACATCACGCCGTAGGGCGCGCGCGGAGTCCCGCGCCGGGCACGCCGCCCGCCGCGGCGGGTGGGTGCGGACGAGCACGACGCCGCCGCAGCCGCTTGTCGAGCGCGTCGACCGCGAGCAGCGTCGGCATCGACGCCAGTGCGACCGCCCAGCCCGCGAGCGGCGGGTTCGCCTGTCCGAGCACGCCGGCGACGACCGGCCACCAGAGCACGATGAGCGAGAAGGCGAGCTCGGCGAGCACGGCGACCACCAGCAGGCGGTTCGTGAACCAGCCGAGCGAGCCCGGCCAGCGGGTCGACGACCGGCAGGCGAAGGCGTTCGCGGTCTGCGCGAGCACGACGGTCATGAACGCCGCCCCGGACGCGGCCATCAGGTCCGGGCCCGACGGGAACGCGTCACCGGGTCGCCAGCCGAGCGCGACGAGCGACACCGTGAAGGCGCCCATCGTGAGCAGCGCCTCCAGCGGGCCGAGCACCCCGAACGCGCGCCGCAGCACGGTGGCGTTCATGAGCCGTCCGCCCACGGGCGGGCCCTCGAGCAGGTGCTTCGCGGGCTTCTCGGCGCCGAGCGCGACGGCCGAGAGGGTGTCGGTGCCGAGGTCGAGCGCGATGATCTGCAGCACGCCGAGCGCCAGCGGGAACTGGCCGCCCGAGAGCGCCCACACGACGAACGGCGTCAGCTCGGCGACGTTGTCGGTCAGGTGGTAGGTGAGGAACCTCCGGATGTTCACGTAGGTCGCGCGGCCCTGCTCGATGCCCGCGACGATCCCGGCGAACGAGTCGTCGAGCAGCACCAGGTCGGCGGCCTCGCGCGCGACGTCCGTGCCGCCCCGGCCCATCGCGACGCCGATGTCGGCCTCGTGCAGGGCCGGCGCGTCGTTGACGCCGTCGCCGGTCATCGCGACCACGTGTCCGCGAGCCTGCAGCGCCCGCGCGATGCGCAGCTTGTCCTCCGGCGAGACCCTCGCGACGACCACGCCGTCGTGGTCGAGCAGGGCGCCGAGGTGCTGGTCGTCCGCGGGCAGGTCGCCGCCGACGAGGACTGGGCCGTCCGGGCCGCGCAGGCCGACCTCGTCGGCGATGGCGCGGGCGGTGGCGGGATGGTCGCCGGTGATCATCCCGACGCGCACGCCCGCACGGCGGCACGCGGCGAGCGCGTCGGCGACGTCGTCTCGCGGCGGATCCTCGAGTGCCAGCAGGCCGAGCAGCCGCACGTCGGCCTCGGCCTCGCGCTGGTTCGACGGGGTCCGCCCGCCCCGCGGTGCCGCGGCGACCGCGATGACGCGGAGCCCGCGACCGGTCAGCTCGTCGACGACGGTCGCCGCATCGCCGACGTCGCCGCAGAGCGGCAGCACGGTGTCGGGTGCGCCCTTCACGAGCACCTCGTCGGCGAGCACCACGGCCATGCGGCGCAGCGCCGAGTCGAAGGGGAATCGCAACTCGGGCGGGCTCGACCGACGGTCGGCGTCCGTGTCGACGCCGAGGCGGCGCGCGAACACGTCGACCGCCGCCTCCATCGGGTCGCCGTGCGGCCGCCAGGTGCCGCCCGCGTCCTCCGCGTATCCCGTCGAGCAGCGCTCGGCGGCGATCGCGAGCGCCCGCACGGCCGGCTCGGCGGTCGGCGACGCCCAATCCAGCGCGGCGCTCGGCGCGTACCCGGCGCCGTCGATCGAGACGGCTCCGGCCGACGTCCACGCCCGGACCACCGTCATCTCGTTGCGCGTGAGCGTGCCGGTCTTGTCGGTGCAGATGAACGTGGTCGATCCGAGCGTCTCGACGGCCTCGAGGTTGCGGACCAGGATCCGGCGCTTCGCCATCCGCTCGGAGCCGAGCGCGAGCGAGAGCGTGACGGTCGGCAGCAGGCCCTCCGGGACGAGCGCGACGGTCACGCCGATGGCGAAGACGAACGCGTCCCGGATCGGGTCGCCGACGAGCATCGAGATCACCAGGAAGAGCAGGCCGGCGCCGATCGCGATGCCCGCCGTCACGCGCACCACGCCCCGCAGGCCGCGGGTGAGCGGGGTGTCGGGGTGTGCGGCGGTCGTCATGCGCGCGATGCCCGCGAGCCGCGTCTGCGCACCGGTCGCCGTGACGACCGCCGTCGTGTCGCCCTCGACGACGAACGTCCCGGCGAAGAGCGCGGCTCCCGACTCCACTGCGGCGGCGGCGGACTCGCCGGTCAGCATCGACGTGTCCACGAGCAGGCGGTTCGCGGCGGTCGTGCGCGCGTCGGCCGGGACGCGATCGCCGCTCTCGAGCAGGAGCACGTCGCCGACGACGACGTCGATCGCGTCGACGAGGCGGCGGCGGCCGTCGCGCCGCACCGTGACCCGCGTCGGCAGCATCTGCTGCAGGCGATCCGCCGCACGGTCGGCGCGCGCCTGCTGCACCACGGCGAAGATCGCGTTGACGACGATCACCGCGATGATCGCGATGCCGAGCTCCGGCAGGCCGGAGACGAACGCGAGCGCCGACGCGCCCCAGAGCAGGAGGGCGAAGAAGTGCGTCAGCTCGGCGAGCAGCCGGCGGAGCACCGACGGCCGCCTCGCCACAGGGAGCGCGTTGGGTCCGTCGTGTGCGCGGCGAGCCGCGGCATCCGCGCTCGCCAGGCCGGATGCCGCGTCACCCGTCGAGCGCGGCTCGTCCATGCGGCAGCCAGCGTAGGAGCGGGGGCGGGAGTGCGGCGGGACCGTGGTCCCATCGCGGACCGCGCTGCGCGGCGGCCCGGGTGCCGGCGCCGGACCGCTCAGGCGGAGGGCGGATCCTCGTGCAGGTCGACGTCGGCCGGCACGAACGCCCAGCCCGTGAATCGCACCTCGAGCCCCGCGCGCGTCGGCGCGCAGACCATCGGGCCGGCGGTCGCCGCGTCCGCGTCGAACGGTGCGACCCGGATCGTGCGCCACGGCCCGTCGCCCGCCCGGGCGCGCACCGTCACCGCGTCGCCGTCGACGCCCGAGCGGCTCGCCCGGATCGTGACCACCTCGCCCGCCCATTCCGGCATGGGGGCCAACGACCAGTCCGACACCCGGTCGGTCACGACGGCACCGACGTGCAGGATGTCGTCGTTCACCTCGAGGCCGGCCTTCACCCAGAGCTCGTCGCCGCCGCGCAGGAACAGGCCCGCCTGGTCGTACAGCCCGGTGAGCGTCGTCGTGTCGACGGCGACCTCGACGGCGGCATCCGCCGGCCAGGGGCCGAGGAGCGCGTGCCCGTCGTCGTGGACGAACCCATACTGCGTGGTGCGCCAGAAGTCGCTGCCCTCGGCGGCCTCGACCACGATCCCGTCGCCGTCCGCGCGGACGGCGACGGGATCGCGGGTCCAGATCCCCGCGTCCCAGGGAGCGGCGGGGGCATCCGGTGCTGCGTCGGTCATGCGACCAACGTAGTCCCGAGGTCAGCGGCCGACGACGATCCGGTCGAGCCAGATCAGGTTGCCGCCCGTGTTCGGATCGAGCTGCACCGTGACGTCGGCACCGGCGGGCACGTCGGCGGAGAACGACACGGTCGCGTACTCGCCGAAGGGGAGCTTCGGCACGAGCCTCGGGTCGCCCACGCGCACGCCGTCGACGAGCACGCTGAACGTGGCATCCGAGTCCTCGAAGCCGTCCTTCAGCGAGTTCAGCCGCACGTCGATCCGGGCGCCGGGGCGCACCCCCTGGAACGTGACGCCGTAGGTGCCGGCACCGCCGTCGCCGAAGTTCATGACCATGACCTCGCGGCCGTTCGACGCGGTCGCCGCGGTCTGGGGCAGGCCCCCGAGTCCGCAGCAGTCGAGCCAGGTCGAGGCCTCGGCGTACTCGGCTTCGTAGACGCCCTTGCCCGCGGAGAAGTCCGGCGCCGCGAACTCCCGGACCCGGTCCGGGCCGGTCGTCCACACGGTGCCGTCGGAGAGCTCGGCCTTCACGCGAGCCAGGATCTCGGGGTCGGCCTGCAGCCGGGTGTCGCCCCAGTAGCCGGCGGAGCATGCGCCCGGGCCGGTGCACGACCAGACGCCCTGCGAGTCCCAGTCGGTGTTGATGTACGTGATCGAGCGGACGACGTCGCGATTCTCACGCACGAAGTCGAAGAGCGGCGCGAACCACTCGTCCCAGATCTCGTCCGTCGTGACGTCGGTCCGCTGCTCCCAGGGGGCCGGAGCGCCGACGGCGAAGATGCACGAGACCGTGTGCTCGCCGAGGTCGTAGCCCTGCGGCGCGGACTCGGCGACCATCACCGGCTTCGCGTGCGCGCGGGCGTAGTCGAGCAGGGAATCCTGCAGGGCGCGCGGGGCGACGACCTCGGTGTCAGGGTCGCCCGGCTCGCCGCGGTCGCACGACCAGGGGCGCCCGGGGTCGTCCGCGGACTCCGACGCGAAACGCGAGATGCCCATCCAGTCGACGACGTCGTCGCCGGGGTACCAGAGGTCCCAGTGCGCGTCGGCGTCGCCGGCGAGCACGGCGTCGGCCGCGCGGTACGCGTCGGCGCCGACGACGGCCTTCTCCGGGATCGCGGCACCCCAGGCGGCGCTCTGCCAGACCGTCGCGACGCGCGTCGCGTGCAGCGCGTCGATGCGGTCGGCGATGAAGCGGAAGGCGGCTCTGTACGCTTCGGGCTCGTAGTTGTTCCAGTGCCCGTCGAACTCGTAGCCGATCTTGAGGTAGACGTCGCGCCCGGTCGCGTCGGCGTACCGGATCAGCTCGTCGACCCAGGAGCGGTACCGCTCGACCGTGGCGGCGTCGACCGACGGGTCGCCCGCGATCGCGCGCAGCCCCAGGTTGCGGCCGTCGGTGCCGAGGTCCTGCGAGTAGTCGATGAGCTCGAGGCCGATCGTGAGGGCGCCGCCGTACTCGCTCAGCACCTCCTCGAAGTCGGTGCGGCCGACGCGGTAGTCGACCGGGCTCCACAGGCCGTTCAGCGGAGTGACCCCGTTGATGCTCGTGAACAGCGAGACCCCGCTCGGAATCGGGTGGTCGGCGTCGGCGTGCAGCACCGCGTCGTCGAAGTCGGCGAGGGTGCCGCCGTCCTGCCCGAGGATGAAGTCGACCTTGCCGAACTCGGGCAGGCCGACCGCGCCCGCGAGCGGATCCTGCCCCGGCGGGGGTCCGGGTGGCGCCGCGGCAGCCGGGGCGGCTGCCGTGAGACCGAGCGCGAGCGCGCCGAGCGCGGCCGTGGCGGCGATGGTCCTGAGCGTCATTGCTCCTCCTGTCATCTGGTCGCGGCGGGATCGCCGACGATCTCGGTGCCCGCGGGGTGCGGGCGGATGGCGGCGGTGCCGGCGCACGCGTCAGCCACGCGCCACCTCCGCGTGCGACATCCGCTCGTCGCCGACGCCGACGCGGTGCACGTCGCCGACGAGCTCGAGGCGCGCGGTGCTCGCCCGGTCGACGCACGACGCGCCCGTGAACAGCTCGACCGACCCCGGCTCGACGATGCGCGCGAGGTCGCGCCCCGAGAACGCCAGGCGCGTCGTGGGCACCCGGAACCGCACGGTCGCCGACTCCCCCGGCTCGAGGTGCACGCGCTGGAACGCGACGAGCTGGGCGACGGGCCGGGTCACCGAGGCGACCTCGTCGCGGGCGTAGAGCTGGACGACGTCCCCGCCCGCGCCACCGCCCGTGTTCGTCACGCGCACCGCGGCCTCGATCACCCCGTCGGTCGGCACCGATGTCGGCACCTCGACGAGGCGGCGCTCGAAGCTCGTGTACGAGAGGCCGTACCCGAACGGCAGCACCGGGGTGGTCGGCACGTTGCTGACCTCCGTCCCTGCGCCGAGGGTCGGGTGCAGGTACGAGTACGGCTGTGCGCCCGCCGATCGCGGCATGGTCACGGGCAGTCGGCCCGAGGGGGTGACCTCGCCCGTGAGCACCCGAGCGATCGCCGGCCCGCCCTCCTCGCCGGGGAAGAAGGACTGCACGACGGCCGCGCAGCGCTCGAGCGCCCAGTCGACCACGTAGGGGCGGCCCGTGAGCAGCACGAGCACCACGGGCGTGCCGGTCTCGAGCAGCGCCTCGACGAACGGTCGCTGCACGCCCGGCAGCCCGAGGTCGTCGCGGTCGCAGCCCTCGCCGACGGTGCCGCGGCCGAAGAGCCCGGCCTGGTCGCCCACGACCGCGATCGCGATGTCGGCGTCGCGCGCGGCGGCGACCGCGGCGTCGAAACCCGACCGGTCGTCGTCGTCGATCCCGCAGCCCCCCGCGAAGGCGACCTCCGCCCCGGCGAGCGCCCCGTCGGCCGACCGGGCCGCCGCCTCGAGCGCCTCGCGCACGGTCGGCGCCGCGATCCCCATGGGTACCTCGGGGTGGTGTCCCAGCACGTGGTTCGCGAACGAGTAGCACCCGAACAGCGCTTGCGCCCGGTCGGCGTTCGGGCCGACGACCGCCACGCGGCGGGGGCGGTGCAGCGGCAGCACGCCCTCGTTCGACAGCAGCACCACCGACTCCTCGGCCAGCCGTGCCGCGAGGTCGCGGTGCGCCGCGGGGTCGAGGTCGACCGACTCGGGCCCCGGGCCCTCGAACCGCTCGTCGAACAGTCCGAGCTCCTCCTTCTGCGTGAGCACTCGCAGCACGGCGCGGTCGACGAGCGCCTCGGGCACTTCGCCCGACCGCACGCGCTCGGCGAGCGGCGCCAGGTAGGCGTTGCCCGTCGGCAGCTCGACGTCGACACCGGCCTCGAGCGCCTGGCCCGCGGCGTCGCCGAGGTCGCGCGCGACCTGGTGCAGCGATTCGAGGAACGCGACGCCGAAGTAGTCGGCGACGACGGTCCCGTCGAAGCTCCAGCGCTCGCGGAGCAGCTCGGTGAGCAGCCCACGGTCGGATGCCGCCGGCACGCCGTCGATCTCGGCGTACGAGTGCATGACGGACTTCGCGCCCCCATCGAGCACGGCCATCTCGAACGGCACGAGCAGCACGTCGGCGATCTCGCGCGGCCCGGCGGAGACCGGCGCGAGGTTGCGCCCGGCCCGCGAGGCCGAGTACCCGACGAAATGCTTGAGCGTGGCGATGACGCCCTCCGACTGCAGCCCGCGCACGTACGCGGCGCCGATGGTGCCGACGACGTAGGGGTCCTCGGCGATGCACTCCTCCACGCGGCCCCAGCGCGGGTCGCGGATGACGTCGAGCACGGGCGCGAGACCCTGGTGCACGCCGAGACCCCGCATCGACTCGCCGATCGCGGCGCCCATGCGCTCGACCAGCTCCGGGTCCCACGCGGCACCCCAGGCGAGCGGCGCGGGGAACGTGGCAGCCTGCCACGCCGCGAGGCCGGTGAGGCACTCCTCGTGCGCGATCGCCGGGATGCCGAGCCGCGTCTCCTCGACGAGGTGGCGCTGGAACGCCCGCAGCCACTGCGCGCGCCCGGCGGGCTCCACGGGCCGCGTGCCGAACGCCCGGGTGACGTGCCCGAGGCCGTCGGCCGCGAAGCGCTCGAGCTCGCCGTCGGCCTCGCCCATCCGGTCCTGCATCGGCGCGACGACGGCGCCGCCCTCGTCGACCCAGAAGCCGACGAGCTGGGCGAGCTTCTCCTCGAGCGTCATGCGTTCGAGCAGGTCGTGCACGCGCTCGGACCAGCCGAGTGCGGCGGGCGCCGCCGCATCCGTCGTCGTCTCGTGCATGGCGGGGGGTCGAATCAGCGTCATGTCGCTCGTCTCGGTCGTGGGTGCGATCTGGTGGCCGGGAACGGTGGGCGTCATGACTTGAGCGCGCCCTCCATGATGCCGCCGACGATCTGGCGGCCGAGCAGCACGAAGATGAGCAGCAGCGGCACGGTGCCGAGCACGATGCCGGCCATCTGCACGCCGTAGTCGGTGACGTAGGCCTGCGACTGCAGCTGGCGCAGCGCGACCTGCACGGTGAACGCGCCGGGCGAGTTGAGCACGATGAGCGGCCAGAAGAAGTCGTTCCAGGCGGTCATGAAGGCGAAGAGCCCGAGCACGGATGCCGCGGGGCGGATCGAGGGCAGCGCGATGCTCCAGAACACGCGCAGGTTGCGGGCGCCGTCGATGCGCGCGGCGTCGACGAGCTCGTCGGGCAGCGAGTTGTCGATGGCCTGCCGCATCCAGAAGACGCCGAACGCGGTGACGAGGCCCGGGACGATCAGCGCCTTCAGGTCGTTCACCCAACCCAGTTCGTTGATGATCATGAACTGCGGCACGACCGCGAGCTGCAGCGGGACGGTCATGGTGCCGACCACGAGCACGAGCAGCGCCGTGCGGCCCGGGAAGTCGAGCTTCGCGAAGGCGAATCCGGCGAGCGCCGAGAGCAGCACCTGTCCGATCGCGATCGCGATCGAGACGATGAAGCTGTTCGCGAGGTTCTGCCAGAACGGAACGGCCTCGAACACCTGCGCGGCGTTGTCGAGGAACTGCGCGCCCGGCACGACGACGGGCGGCACGCGGTTCACGGCCGATGAGTCGTTCGACGCGACGACGAACATCCAGTACAGCGGGAAGAGCGAGAAGAACGCGGTGACGCCGAGCACGACGTAGGTGAACCAGCCCACGCGACCGTGGGCGCGGCGCCGACGTCGGCGGGCTGCCGGGGCGGACCGTGGGGCGCGGGGCGGGGCGGCGGGCGCGGACTCGTCCACGTCGGCGGTCGGGAGGTCGATGGTGCGTGACATGGCCTACTTCTCCGATGCGATCCGGCTCGACAGCGCGAGGTTGATGATCGTGAGGACGACGATGATGAGGAACAGGGCCCACGCGATCGCCGACGCGTAGCCGAACTCGAGGTTGCGGAATCCCTGTTCGTAGAGGAAGAGCGCGAGCGTCTGGAACTGGCGGGACTGCCCGCCCGTGACGCCGGCCTGGCCGCCGAACACGAGGGGCTCGGCGAAGACCTGGAGGCCCCCGATGGTCGAGACGATGACGGTGAAGATGATGGTCGGGCGCACCTGCGGGATGGTGATCGTGAGGAACTTGCGGATGGGGCCGGCGCCGTCGATCTCCGCGCTCTCGTACAGCGCGCGAGGGATGGACTGCATCGCCGCGAGGTAGATCAGCGTGTTGTAGCCCGTCCAGCGCCACATGACCATGGTCGAGACGGCGAACTGGCTGGAGAACGAGCCGGCGACCCAGTCGATCCGCTGGCCGCCGAAGAACTCGATGACCGTGTTGATCATGCCGTAGTCGCGACCGAAGAGCTGGGTGAAGATGATGCCGACCGCGAGCACCGACGTGATGTTCGGTACGAGCACCGCCATGCGGAAGCCGGTGCGGAACCGCAGGAGCGCCTGGTTGAGCACCGCGGCGAGCACGAGCGCGATCGCGAGCTGCGGCACGGTCGAGAGCACCCAGATGACCACGGTGTTCCACGCGGCGTTCCAGAACCGCGGGTCGGCGACGAGGTCGACGTAGTTGTCGAACCCGATGAAGGCCTGCTCGCCGATGGGGTTCCAGTCGAAGAGCGAGATGAACGCGGTGTACGCGAGGGGGAAGGCGCCGAACGCCCCGAAGACGAGGAAGAAGGGCGCGATGTAGAGATAGGGCGTCAGCGATCGGCGACGGCCGCGCGGGCCGCGGGCCCGGAGGGCCGATGATTCCGCGACGAGGGCTGGGGTGGCCACGATGCCTCCTGTGAGCGAGGGGGCCGGCGCGACGCTGGCCGCGCCGGCCCCGGGGATGGTGCTACTCGACCTCGAGCGCCACGGCGTCGAGCGTCGACTGCCAGGCCTCGGCGGGCGTCTCGTCGCCGGACTCGACCCGGTCGATGCCCAGGCCGAACTCGCGCAGGATGGCGCGCTCCTTCGGGCCCTCGTAGACCGGCTCGAGCGCTTGCACGCTCTCGGTGTAGATCAGGCCGACCGGCGCATCGGAGAAGAACGGGCTCGTGAACCCGGTGAGGGCCGGGTCCTCGTACAGCTCGGGCGTCGACGGGAAGTTGCCGAACTCCGTGAAGACCTCGAGCTGGTTCTCGGGGCTCAGGATGGTCGACAGCATGTCGTACGCGAGCGCGGGGTTGGCCGCCTCCTTGGGGACGGTCATCTGCGAGCCGCCCCAGTTGCCGCCGCCCTCGGGCAGCGTCACGACGTTCCACAGGCCCGCGGTGTCGGGCGCCTGGCCCTGGATGTAGTTCAGCATCCAGGCCGGGGCGAGCTGCACGGCGTAGTCGCCGTTGGCCATTCCGGTGTTCCACTCGGGGCTGAAGGCCGCGAGGTTCGCCGAGATGGGCGCGGCGCTCGTGGCGAGGTCCCAGGCCTTCTGCACCTGCGGGTTGCTCTCGTAGATCAGCTCGCTGCCGTCGGCGGAGTAGAACTTCTCGTCGCCCTGGTTGTAGACGGTCTGGAAGAACACGCCGGCGTCGTCGAGGAAGGGCTCGCCGGTCGTCTCGGTGTACTGCTCGCCGACGGCGACGAACTCCTCCCAGCTGGACCAGAGGCCTTCGACGCCGTCACTGTCGCTCGGCAGGCCCGCTGCCTCGAAGAGGTCGGTGCGATAGGCGAGGGCCATGCCGCCCACGTCGGTCGGCAGGCCGATGACGGTGCCGTCGTCGGCGACGCCCTGCGCCCAGCGCCAGTCGAGGAAGTCGCCTTCGATGTCCTCGGCGCCGTACTCGCGGAGATCGGTGAAGTACTTCGCGCTCGGCTTGAACAGCGAGCTGTACGCGGTCTCGACGAGGGCGACGTCCGGCACGGCACCGGAGGCGAGCGCCGTCAGCAGCTGCTCGTGGTGCGGGTCGAACTCGCTCGTCTTGATCTCGATCGTGTTGCCCGTCTCCTCGGCCCAGGCCTCCATGGAGTCCTCGAGCCCGGTGGCGCCGAACGTCCAGACGCTGATGGTCTGTCCGGTGGGCAGTTCGCCGCTGGACGCCGCGTCGTCGGCGGGCGCCGAGCAGGCGGTGAACAGTCCGATCGTCGCGAGGGCGGCCAGGCCGCCGACGAGTCGTCGTGATCTCATCTGTCTCTCCCTCGAGCAGGTGTGCTGTGTGTGATGGTCGGCCCCGCGCGATCGAGAAAGCTGAACGATACTTTCGCGGTTCATCGACGTCAGGTACGCTAACCCCGTGGGCAGTGGTGCTCAATGGAAAATGGCAATCCGAGACACAACCTGCACGAAACTTTCTCTACTCGGGAGGTCCGAATGGGCGTGACGATCGCCGAGATCGCCGAACTTGCCGAGGTCTCGGTGCCGACCGTGTCGAAGGTGCTGAACGGGCGCCCGGGCGTCTCGGCCGAGACGCGGGAACGCGTGGCCGGGCTGCTCTCCACGCACGGCTATACGCGGCGCGGCGGCGCGCGGCAGCGGGTCGGCCTGGTCGACTTCGTCATCGCCGACCTCAGCACCACCTGGGCCCACCAGCTCATCGTCGGCGCCGAGCTCGAGGCGGCGCGCGCCGGCGTGAGCCTCGTGGTGACGTCGACCCACGGCCGCCGTGCGGGCAACCGGCACTGGATCCGTCAGCTCGCCGCACGCCGCTCCGACGGGATCGTGCTCGTCGTCTCCGAGCTCCACCCGGGCGCCGAGGACGAGCTGCGGCGGCTCGACACGCCACTGGTGCTCGTCGACTCCGACGGCGGGACGGATTCGCACGCGCCGACGGTCGCCGCGACCAACTGGGCCGGCGGACTGTCGGCGACCGAGCACCTCGTCTCGCTCGGACACCGCCGGATCGGCATCATCACCGGGCCGGAGTCGCTCGCGTGCTCGCGCGACCGGCTCGACGGCTACCGCGCGGCGCTATCGCGCGCCGGCATCCCGTTCGATCCGGAGCTCGTCGGCTACGGCGACTTCCGACGAGCCGGCGGGCTCGAGGGCGGGCGCCGGCTGCTCGCGCTCGAGGACCGGCCGACGGCGATCTTCGCCGGGTCGGACCACCAGGCCCACGGCGTGTACCTCGCTGCCGCCGAGGCCGGGCTGCGTATCCCGGACGACCTCTCGGTCGTCGGCTTCGACGACGTCGACCTGTGCGAGTGGATCTCGCCGAACCTCACGACCGTGCGCCAGCCGCTGGCCGACATGGCGCGGGAGGCGACCCGGCTGGTCCTCGCGCTGGGCGAAGCGGATGCCGATCCGCCCGCACCACGCGTCGAGCTCTCGACCCGGCTGGTCGTGCGGGAGTCGACGGCGCCGCCGCGACCCTGATCCGGGGCGCGGCGGCGCGGACGATGCGGGCGCGGGTCAGCGCGTGGCCGACCGGAGCAGGCGGTCGAACGCCCGGTCGCTCAGCAGACGGCGCGCCGTGATGAGCGGCTTGGCCATGCGGCCCGCCGCGTACCGCGTGCGGGGACGCTTGGCCGCGACGGCCTTCGCGACCGTGTCGGAGATCACCGTCGGCGCGGAGCCGCCCGAGCCGCCCTCGCTGTAGGTGCGCTCCGAGTTCTCGACGACGCTCCGGGCGAGGTCCGCGTAGGCGCCGTGGCCGCTGCGCTCCATGATCGGCGCGGCCATGATGCCCGACCACTCGCTCTCGATGATGCCCGGCTGCACGATGACCACGTCGATGCCGAACGGCGCGACCTCGTAGCGGAGTGCGTCCGACCATGCCTCGAGGGCGTGCTTCGTGGCGTGGTAGTAGGCGCCGAGCGGAGTGTAGATCTCGCCGCCCATCGAGGAGATGTTCACGATGCGGCCGGACTCCTGGGCGCGCATGTGCGGGAGCACGAGCTGGGTGAGGCGCGCGACGCCGAAGAAGTTGACCTCGAACTGGTAGCGGACGTCGTCCATCGACGTGTCCTCGACGGCGCCGTAGAGCCCGAAGCCCGCATTGTTCACGAGCACGTCGATGCGGCCGGTCTCGGCGATGACGCGGTCGACGGCGGCGACCACCTGGTCGTCGACGGTCACGTCCATGCCGATCACGCGCACGCCGGACTCCTCCAGGTCGCGCATGCGCTCGACGCGGCGCGCGGCGCCGTACACCGTGTACCCGTCGGCGGCGAGCCGGAGCGCGATCTCGCGGCCCATGCCCGACGAGGCGCCGGTGACGAGAGCGGTCTTGACCATGATGGATCCTCCATGTAAGTAAATGTTTGCTTACTCAACATAGACGGATGTCCGCTACGATGTCAACAAGTACTTACTTACTTCGCAGCGACACCGGCGACCGGCCCCGGCGGGCAGGGCCGCCGCGAGAGGGGGACCGTGGCCAGGGACGCCGCACAGACCCGCCGCCGGATCCTCGCCGCGGCGCTCACCGAGTTCGCCGACGGCGGCTTCGCCGGCGCGCGCATCGCGGGCATCTCCGACGCCGCGGGCGCCAACCAGCGCATGATCTACGCCTACTTCGGCAACAAGGAGGGGCTGTTCGACGCCGTCGCCGACGACGTCATCGAACGCGTGCACGTCGAGGTCCCCTTCGACCCCGACGACCTCGCCGGGTACGCCGTGGCGCTCTTCGACTACGCGCTCGCGCACCCCGAGGTCATGCGTTTCCAGGCCCGGCGCACGCTCGAGGCGCCCGAGCCGACCGCGCGCGAGCGCGAACTCTACGCGGAGAAGCTCGACGCGATCCGCGCCGCGCAGTCCGCCGGCCGGCTCCCCTCCGACCGCTCTCCCGTCGAACTCCTCGTGCAGGTCTACGGCGCCGTGGCGGCGTGGCTCCAGGCGCCGGCCGGCCTCCGACCCGGTCTCGCGGGCGTCGACCTCCGTGCCAACGTCCACCGCGACGTCGCCGCCATGGTCCGCACGGACGCACTGGAGGGGTCCGCGTGATGAGCGACGCCACGCCTCGCCCGGGGACCCGCCGCATCCTGGCGACACGCCACGCGCTCGTCCGCATGACCGGCCGTTCCGCCACCGAGTCGCACCGGGTGGCCACCCCGCTCGAGCTGTTCTACGACCTCACGATCGTGGTCGCGTTCAGCTTCGCCGGTGAGGAGTTCGCCCACCAGCTCGCCGAGGGGCACCTCGCGCAGGGTCTCGTGGCGTTCGTGTTCGCGATGTTCGCCGTGGTCTGGGCGTGGATGTCGTACACCCGGTTCGCCACCGCGTACGACACCGACGACTGGTTCGTTCGCCTCGCCGTCCTCGTGCAGATGGTGGGAGTCGTCGTGCTCGCCCTCGGCATCCCGACGATGTTCGAGGGAATGGCCGAATGGCACGTCGAGACCGGGACGATGGTGCTCGGCTACGTCATCATGCGCATCCCGCTCGTCGCGCTGTGGGCGCGAGCGGCGGCGCAGGACCCGGAGCACCGCCGCACCTCCGTCAGCATGGCCGTCGGCATCGCGATCACCCAGGTCGCGTGGGTCGTCCTCGTGCTCGCCGACCCGCCGATCGGGATCTGGTTCGCGATCGGCTTCGTGCTCTTCCTCGCGGAGGTCGGCCTGCCGACGATCGCGCAGCGCGCGCGAGGCTGGCTGCCGTGGCATCCGCACCACCTGGCGGAGCGCTACGGGCTGCTCGCGATCATCGCATTCGGCGAGGTCATCCTGGGCACGACGATCGCGGTGCGCGCGCTCGTCGAGGAGCAGGGCGTGACGGTCGACGCCATCACTCTCGGGTTCGCCGGCGTCGCGCTCACCTTCGGGCTCTGGTGGACGTACTTCATGCTGCCGACCGGCGAGCTGCTCGAGGCGTTCCCGCGGCGCGCGACCGCGTACACCGCCGGCCAGATGGTCGTCTACCCGGCGATCGCCGCGGTGGGGGCCGGCCTGCACGTGGTCGCCCTCGCATTCGAGCACCACGTCGAGATCCCCGAGGTCGCCGTCATGGCGACCATCGCGGTGCCGCTGCTCGTCGTGCTCCTCGCCGCGTACGGGCTGTACGGGGTGGTGCTCGGCCGCGAGGGCGCCGATCCGCTGCACATCCTGCTGCGGTCGCTGAGCGTGCTCGTCGTCGCGGTCAGCCTGGTCATGGCGTGGGCGGGCGCCTCCCTGGTCGCCTGCCTGCTCGTGATCATGTTCACGCCGTGGGTGTCGGTCGTGACGTACGAGGCCGTGGGTCACCGCCACGTGCAGGAGTCGCTCGACCGCGTGCTCGCGCGCCGCTGACCTACGTCGGCGGCGCTCCCGCGGCGTCACCGGCGGCGCGCAGCGCCGCGAGCCGGCGCTCACGCATCGCGAGCCAGAGCGGGAACGTGAAGGCGAACGCCGTCACCGCCGAGCCGACGAGGTACAGCCACGCGAACCGCATCCCGAGCCGACGCGACTCGACGACGATGAGGATACTCCCGGCCACGGCCACCACGAGCAGGTCGGTCGTGATCGACGACACCGCCGGTCCGCTGGAGAGGAGGTCGCCGAGGAAGTCCCGCCGCTCGGCGATGGCGATCGCGTTGTACGTCCACGTGCCGACGAGGCCCGCGATCGAGACGATGAGGTAGACGACGGCGAGCGGGGTCCAGTGCGTGCGCATGCCGCCAGTGTGCCGTCGGTCGGCCGACGCCGCCGGGCACGGCGCGCGTCAGTACTCGGGGATCGCCTCCACGGCGCGCTGCGCCGCCAGCCGGCCGAGCTCCCGCTGCAGGTCGTCGCCGACGCCCGCCATGCGCTCGGACCTGGCCCCGGCGTAGTCCGGCTCCTCGTCGTACCGCGGCCAGCGCCGGTCGAGCTCGTGCTCGATCGCGGTGCCGAGCTCCTGCCAGGCGGCCTCCCGCGACCGCTCCACGAACTCCGCGACGTAGGCGTCGTCGGATCGCTTCGTCCACAGCTCCTTCGCCACCGACGCGTACACCTTCTCGCGCCGCCGGAGGTTCAACAGGTCGCTGCGGTGGTAGTCGTGCTGGTGCTGCGACCGGCCGTCGCGCTTGCCGGCGACCTCGCGCTCCTCCGCGACGTGCTCGGCCGCCTCGTCGGCCTCCTGCACGAGCTCGTAGAGCACGGCGCGCGCCTGCTCGGCGGCGCGCTCGTCGGAGAAGGGCTCGTCGGTGCGGAGCGCGTCGACGATGAGGCGGTTCTTCAGCGCCATCCGCCCCGCCGACTCGGCCATGAGCATGCCCTCCTCGAGCATCTCGGCGAAGCTCACCTCACGGGCCTCGGGGAGCCGCGACCGGTCGAACGGCGCCAGCTTCAGCCGGGCGCGGCGGCGCTCCCAGGGCCACCGGAATCCCCCCATCCGCACCTCCTCGCGTCGACCTTCCGAGGGTATCCGGATCGGGTGAACGGATGCCGCGAGCGCGCGCCGCGGCAACGCGCGAGCGGCCGTCGCCTCAGCCCTTGACGGCGCCGCCCAGCCCTGCGCCCCGCAGGAACAGCCGCTGGAAGAGCAGGAACAGCACCACCGGGATCAGGGTCGAGATCGCGAGCGCGGCGAGGAACACGTCGAGTTCGGTCTGCGACTGCACCGCGGGCAGGCGCACCGAGAGCGGCTGCACGGCGGGGTCGGGCAGCACGAGCAGCGGCCAGAGGAAGTCCTTCCACGCGGCGATCACGGCGAACACCGACACGACCCCGAGGATCGGCTTCGACATGGGCAGCACGATCGACCAGAACACCCGGAACGGCCCGGCACCGTCCGTCTTCGCCGCCTCGAACACCTCGCGGGGCAGGCCGTCGAAGAAGCGCTTGACCAGCAGGATGTTGAACGCGTTGGCGGCGGCCGGCAGCCAGACCGCCCAATAGGTGTTCAGCAGCGACGTGCCGATCACGGGCGGGTTCAGGATCGTCAGGTACAGCGGCACCAGCAGGACGACCGCCGGGATGAACAGCGTCGCGAGCACGAGCGCGTTGAGGATCGGCGCGTACCTCGGCCGCAGCACCGAGAGCGCGTAGCCCGCGGTCGTGGCGATGAGCAGCTGGAAGAACCACGAGCCGGCGGCGACCCAGATCGTGTTGAGGAAGTACTGGTCGATGTGGATGTCGTTCCATGCCGTCGAGAGGTTCTCCCAGTCGATGCCGTTCGGCCAGAGCGCGAACGGGGTCGACAGGGTGTCCTGCGTCGGCGTGACGGCGGCCTTGGCGAGCCAGAGCAGGGGTCCGAGCCCGGCGACGACGAGCCCCGCGAAGAGGAACACGTGGACGCCCGTCATCGATGCGCGCACGCTCCGGCGGCGGCGGTCGAAGACCGACATCACGCCGCGGTCGCCGAGGTCGTCGAGCGAGTCGCGCTCGCGCCGCCTCAGGCCGAGCAGCCGGGGCCGCGGTGCGGCGCCGTGGGGGCGGTCGAGCAGGGGTTCCGCAGGTGCGCCGGTCAATTCGTGCTCCAACGTTCGGTCAGCTTGAAGTACGCCCAGCTGAGCAGCGCGAGGAAGATCGCGAGCATGAGGCTCAGCGCGGTCGCCTCGCCGTAGGCGCCGCCGAGGCTGTTCTGGAAGGCGTAGCGGTAGATCAGCAACAGGATGGTCAGCGTCGCGTTGTTCGGTCCGCCGCCCGTGAACAGGAACGGCTCGAGGAACACCTGGCTCGTCGCGATGACCTGCAGGATCAGCATGATGAAGAGCACGCCGCGCAGCTGCGGGAGCGTGACGTGCCAGATCTTCCGCCAGATCCCGGCGCCGTCGACCTCGGCCGCGTCGTACAGCTCGGGCGGCACCGAGATGAGCGCCGCGAGGTAGATGATGATGGCGCCGCCCGCGGCCGCCCACGTCGCCTCGAGCACGAGGGACGGCATGACGGTCGCCGACGACTGCAGCCACGGCTGGGGCGGAATCCCGACCCAGCCGAGGATCGTGTTGAAGACGCCGTCGGGGCTCGCGTTGTAGAACACCTTCCAGAGCAGCACCGCCACGACGGGCGGCACCACGACCGGGAGGTAGGCCAGGGCGCTGTACAGCCCCTTGCCGCGGCGGACCTCGCTCATGAGCACGGCGAGCAGGATCGGCAGGGGGAACCCGAACAGCAGCGCGAGCACTGCGAAGTAGAGCGTGTTCAGCACGGCGGTGCCGAGGTTCGGGTCGGCGAGCACGCGGGCGAAGTTGTCCAGGCCCACCCACACCGGCGGGGCGACGAGGTTCGTCTTCTGGAAGCTCATGACGATCGCCCGGACGATCGGGCCCCAGCTGAAGACCGCGAAGACGATGAGCATCGGCGCGACGAAGGCGAGGTTCGACAGCCCGCCGCCGCGCAGCCAGCTCATCGGCGTCCGCCGACGGCGTCGCCGCTCGGCCACGGTCGGCGGGGTCGGCGGCCGGTCGTCGGCCGCCTCGGCGACCTCCGGGTCGGTCGTCATCGTCATCGGTGCTCCTGGTCGCGCTGGTCGGGTGGAGGAGGGGGTGGATGCCGCGGCCGCGCGGGGAGGTCGCGGCCGCGGCATCCGTGCGGGGACTACTGGTCGAGCAGCGCCTGCGCGTCGGCGTCCACCTGGGCCAGGAGGGCGTCGATGTCGGCGTTCTCGTCCGTGAGCACGGCCTGGACGAGGTTGTCCATGAGCGCGTAGATCGGCTGAGTCTGGCCCTTGAACTCGCCGATCGGGGTCTGCTCGAAGATGCCCTCGGTGAAGCCGGCCATCTGGTCGAGCGGCACGTTCACGTACGGCTCGATCCAGGTGAGCGACTCCTCGTAGGTGGCCTGGTCGAGCACCGGCAGCACCGGGGTGCCGACGGCCTGGCCCGCGTCCGAGAGCGCCTTCGCGTCGGCGACGGCGGCGTCCTCGTCGAGGAGCTTCTGCATGTAGTACCAGTCGATCCACTTGACGGCTGCGGCCTTCGTCGCGTCGTCGAGGTTCGGCGGCATCACCGCGATGTCGCCGCCGCCGAGCACGCCGCCGCCGTTCTCCGTCGGGATGACGGTGAGGCCGTAGTCGTCGGGCTGCAGGCCGAAGTCGCGGACGAGCGCGGTGTAGACGTCGGAGCCCGACGTGTACATGCCGACGTTGCCGGCGGCGAACTCCTGGTTGATGCTCCCCCAGTCGAGGTCGAAGGTCGACCCCATCGAGTCGTCCTCCCAGCGCAGGTCGTGCAGGAACTGCAGCGTCGCCTTCGTGGCGTCGTTGTCGATCGTCGACGTGTAGGTGCCGTCGCCGTCGTCGGTCTGCAGCGACGCCCCGCGCGAGTCCGCCTGGGTCGAGAGCTGCCAGCCGCCGGTGTTGCCGGTCGCCATGGTCGCGTACCCGGCCTTGCCGGTCTGCTCCGAGATCTGCTTCGCGGCCGCGCGCACCTCGTCCCACGTCGTCGGCGGGGAGTCGGGGTCGAGGCCGGCCTCCTCGAAGAGGGCCCGGTTGTAGTGCAGGCCGTTCGCGTAGGCCTGCCGCGGGAAGCCGTACACGCGGCCGTCCGAGTCGGTCACCTCGTCGAGGATGATCGGGTTGAACTTGTCGGCGTAGCCGAGCTCGTCGATCTCGTCGGTCACGTCCATGAGCTGGCCGTTCTGGAGCAGTGTCTTCGAGTCGGTGAAGGGCACCGTGAAGACGTCGGGGAGGCTGCCGCCGGCGATCTGCGCCGCGAAGGTCGGCGCGGTCCACTCGTACTCGACGCCGACGATGTCGATGTCGGGGTTCGCCTCCTCGAACTGCGACTCCTGCTCGGCGAACGCGTCGTACGCGGCCTGGTCGGCGCCGGGCGGGAACGTCGCGACGCGCAGCTCGAGCCTGCCGTCCTCGGAGCCGGAGCCGGAGGTGCATCCGGCGAGGGCGCCCGCGACCGCGAGGGCGGTGATCCCCGCGATCGCGATCCTGCGTGATGACTTCATTGTCGTGGTCCTTTCGGTGCTGTGTTCAGGTGGTGGTGCGGAGGTGGGTGCGTTCCGCGGTGGACCGCGGCCTCTCCGTCCCGGTCCGCACGCGGAGCCAGGCCGTCGAGTCGGGTGCGAGCAGGCCGTTCGCGAGCGGGGCGCTCGCGAGCAGGATCCGCTCGTGGTCGGGGAGCTCGGACGGCGTGCCGCCGAGGTTCGTCACGGAGACGAGGTCGTCGCCGCGCCGGAACGCGAGCACGTCGTCGCCGAGGTCGAGCCACTCCATGGGCCCGTCCCCGAATCCGGCCTCGCGACGCCGGATGCGCAGCGCGTCGCGGTAGAGCCGGAGCATGGAGCCCGCGTCGGCCTCCTGCGCCCGCACCGACAGCTCGGCCCATTCGGCCGGCTGCGGCAGCCAGGGTGCGGCGCTCGCGCCGTCGGGGCTGAAGCCGTAGGAGGCGCTCGTCCCGCGCCAGGGCAGCGGCACGCGGCATCCGTCGCGACCCGGGTCGACGCCGCCGGAGCGGAAGTGCATCGGGTCCTCGAGCACCTCGCGGGGCAGGTCGACCTCGGGCAGGCCGAGCTCGTCGCCCTGGTAGAGGTAGAGCGAGCCGGGCAGGGCGGCCGTGAGCAGTGCGGCGGCACGGGCGCGCCGCCGGCCGAGCACGACGTCGGTCGGGGTGCCGAACCGCTTCTTGGCGAAGGCGAAACTCGAGTCGTCGCGGCCGTACCGGGTCACCGGCCGGGTCACGTCGTGGTTCGAGAGCACCCAGGTGCTGGGCGCACCCACCGGGGCGTGGGCGTCGAGCATGAGGTCGATCGACGCCCGCAGCTCGGCGGCGTCCCACGGGCGCGCCATGAAGTCGAAGTTGAACGCGGTGTGCATCTCGTCGGGGCGGAGGTACGCCGCGAAACGGGAGGCATCCGGCACCCACACCTCGCCGACGAGCACGCGCGTGCCCTCGTACGAGTCGGCCACGCGACGCCAGGAGCGGTAGACCTCGTGCACCTCGTCGCGGTCCTCGGTGGGGTGGCCGCCGGGCGGCACCACGTCGGGGACCTCGGGGAGGTCGGGGTCCTTGATGAGCAGCCCGGCCGAGTCGATGCGCACGCCCGCGACGCCGCGGTCGAACCAGAAGCGCAGGATGTCCTCGTGCTCGGCGCGCACGTCGGGGTGGTTCCAGTTGAGGTCGGGCTGCTCGGGCGTGAACAGGTGGAGGTACCACTCCCCCGGCGTGCCGTCGGGGTTCACGGTGCGCGTCCACGTGTCGCCCTGGAAGTTCGAGGTCCACTTCGTCGGCATCTCGTCGCCGTCCGGCCCGCCGCCGGGGTGGAACCAGAAGCGCTCGCGCTCGGGGCTGCCGGGACCGGCGGCGAGCGCCGCCCGGAACCAGGGGTGGTCGCTCGAGACGTGGTTCGGGACGACGTCGATGATCGTGCGGATGCCGCGGTCGAGCGCCGCGCTGATGAGCTCCTCGGCGTCGGCGAGCGTGCCGAAGGCGGGGTGGATGTCGCGGTAGTCGGCGACGTCGTAGCCGCCGTCGGCGAGCGGGCTCGGGTACCAGGGGTTGAACCAGAGCGCGTCGACGCCGAGCTCCTGCAGGTAGTCGAGGTGCCCGATCACGCCGCGCAGGTCGCCCGTCCCGTCGCCGTCCGAGTCCGCGAAGCTGCGCACGTAGACCTGGTAGATCACGGCGCTGCGCCACCAGAGCGGGTCGGCCGTGAGCGCCGCGGGGGTCGTCGCGGGCGCGGCCTCGGGGGCGGCGGCGGCCTCGGTGAGGGGCGTGGTCACGGCGCTCGGGCTCCTGTCGTCGGCGGGCGGCGCGCCGCGTCGGGAGGACCACGGCGTCGATGCCCGTCAACGTAATGAGAGCAACAGGATGATGCAACTTTTCAACATCTGAACAAAAGTTTGCGACGACTTGCGGGCGATTGCGGCAGTCGCTTGCGGAATGACGACGTCACGGCACGCGGGTGCGACGGAGGCCCATGGCGGGCCTCGCGGGCGGCACGGCGGCGGTCGGGCGGCGGCGGTCGGGCGGCGCCCGTCAGGCGGCGCGACGCACCGGACCGGTCGAGGCGCGCACCACGAGCTCGGGCGCGAAGAACACCTCGTCGCCCGACGTCGACTCGCTCGACATCTGGCGCATCAGCAGCTCGATGATCATCTTGCCCATCGACTCGATCGGCTGCCGCACGGTCGTCAGCGGCGGCTCGGTGCAGTTCATGAGCGCCGAGTCGTCGTAGCCGATCACCGACACGTCCTCGGGCACGCGCAGCCCCGCGCGCCGCACGGCGCGCACCGCGCCGAGCGCCATCGGGTCGCTCGCGCAGACGATTCCGGTGACGCCGGCGTCGAGCAGCTTGGCGGCGGCGGTCTGCCCCGACTCCAGGGAGTACAGGGAGTGCACGACGTGCTCGTCGGGCAGCGCGACGCCGTGGCGCTCGGCCATCGCGAGCGCCGCGGCGTGCTTGCGCTGCGAGGGGACGTGGTCCCGCGGCCCCAGCAGGATGCCGATGCGCTCGTGGCCGAGCTGCAGGAGGTGGCCGAAGGCCTGCTCCATCGACGTGACGTCGTCGCAGGAGACGGTCGAGAAGCCGAGGCCGGCGACGGGCGCGCTCACGAGCACGGTGGGCAGCTTGAGCTCGCGGAGGCGCTCGTAGTGCTCGTGGTTCGCGTCGGCCTGGGTGTACGCGCCGCCCGTGAAGATCACGCCCGACACCTGCTGGTGCAGCAGCAGCTCGACGTAGTCCGACTCCGAGACGCCGCCGGCGGTCTGGATGCAGAGCACGGGCGTGAAGCCGTTCTGGGCGAGTCCGCCGCCGATCACCTCGGCGAGCGCGGGGAAGATCGGGTTCTGCAGCTCGGGCATCATGAGGCCCACGAGCCGTGCGCGTTCGCCGCGCAGCTTGGTCGGCCGCTCGTAGCCGAGCACGTCGAGCGCCGTGAGGACCGCGTCGCGCGTCGACGCGGAGACGCCGGGCTTGCCGTTGAGCACGCGACTGACCGTCGCCTCGCTCACGCCGACCTTCCGCGCGACGTCCGCAAGCCTCCTCGACACGGCGGCAATGCTACGCGAACGAGCGCAAGAACTCGACAGCGTCGGCCGAGTCGTGTCGCGGCGCCGCTACCCCTCGGGATCGAACCCGGGCGTGCGGCCGTCCCGGCCGACGTACTTGACCACGAGGCTGCAGTCGAGGTCGCCGTACCCCTCGTCGATGAGCTGCGCGAACCGGTCCATGGCGAGCCGCCCGCCCGCGAGGTCGAGCCCCGCCTCCTCGCCCGCGGCGAGCGCGTACGACAGGTCCTTCTCGGCGAGCCGCGTCGTGAAGGTCGCCGCGAAGTTGCGGTTCGCCGGACTCGTCTCGACCACGCCCGGAACGGGGTACCAGGTCCGCAGCGGCCACGAGTCGCCCGACGAGACGGTCGCGAGGTCGTGGAAGACCTGCGGGTCGAGCCCGAGCGCATCCGCGAGCCGCGCCCCCTCCGACGAGGCCTGCAGCGTGATGAAGAGCATGAGGTTGTTGGCGAGCTTCGCGGCGATCCCCATGGTCGGCCCGCCGACCGTGAACACGTGGCCGGCCATCGGCCCGACCAGCCGCGCGGCGTCGCCCGTCGCGGCCTCCTCGCCGCCGAGCATGAAGGTCAGCGTCCCGGCCTGCGCGCCCGCGATGCCGCCCGAGACCGGGGCGTCGACGAAGCGGATGCCGCGCGCCTCCGCCGCATCGTGGCACGCGCGCGACGTGGCCACGTCCACGGTCGAGGTGTCGAGCACGAGCGCGTCGCGCCGCACCACGTCGAACAGGCCCACCCGGCCGGCCTCCCCGCCGATGAGCACGTCGCGCGAGTGCTCGGAGCGCGGCAGCGACGTGAACACGGCATCGGCGTCGCGGGCCGCCGTCGCGGCATCCGCGACGACGTGGACGCCCGTCGCGGCGGCGTACTCGGCCATGCCCGCGTCGACGTCGAACCCGACGACCTCGTGCCCCGCCTCGACGAGGTGCGCGGCCATCGGCCCGCCCATGTGTCCGAGTCCGACCCACCCGATCACGGCCATCCGCGCCCTCCTCGACGTCGTGCGCGGCCACGGTGCCGCACGTGACCCACGCTACGACGACGGCGGGTCCGGCGCACGGGTCCCTCGTCCCGCGCCGACCCGACGTGCTGGGCGACTCGCCCCCGCGCCTGTCGCCCGGTGACGGCCCCCTGGGGTTGGCTGTTGCGCAGGGGTGCACGATGACGAAGCCATTCGGAAGCCTGACGGACGACGAGGTGCAGCATGCGGGGCGCGTGGAGCTGCGCCGGGTCGTGGTCACCGACGACGTCGAGAGCTGGGACCTGCTGCTGTACGCGCTCGGGGGCATCGAGCCGATCGCGGTCGACGCGTTCAGCCTCGACGAGTTGAACCGCATGAACCCGCCGTCGTCGCGCGACCTCGCCGACGGCGTCGCGAAGGTCGTGCTCGGATGCCACGGCCTGCGCCGCACGGAACCGTGGACCATGTCGCGCGACGCGGCGAGCTGGTCGGCGCGCGTGGCGCCCGTCCCGGCCGCGGCCTCGGCGGAGGAGGACGCCGGACGCCCCGGCGCGTCGGCCGGCTGACCCGAGGTCGTCCCGAGGCGCGCCCGCGGGCACGCCTCAGCCGTCGAGCTGCTCCCGGAACGTCGCCGGCACGCGGCCCGGTCCCGCCCGGCGCCCGGCGGCCACGCTCGCCTCGGCGGCCACGAAGCCGTCCGGCCGCACGAGGTAGAGCCGGTCCGAGCGCAACCGCGCCGCCGGCGGGAACACGTGGTGCTCGATCCCGAGCGATCCGGCCACGCGCGCGACGAGGTCGGCCGGCGCGCCGTACCCGTGCACCTGCCACCGGAACGAGCGGAGCGCATCGAAGTTCGACGGGTCGCCCGGCACGTACGGCAGCCGCTTGCCGACGACGTCGTCGCGCACCTGCGACCGCGAGGGGCGGATCGGCGACATCCGGTAGCGGATGCGGATCTGCGAGATCAGGCCGAACACCCGCTCGCCGCCGAGCACGCGCGGCAGGAGCGGCACGACCACCCGGCCGGCCGTCGGAATGATCCGACCGCGGATCGTGTGCGCGAGATCCGACTCCGACGTCACGTTCGAGAACAGGCGGTCGGTCGTCGAGACCAGCTTCAGCGCGACCGGTCGCCGCTCCGCCTCGTACCGGTCGAGGCGCCTGGGCGGCATGCCGTCGGCGAGCACGTCGCCGAGCGCGTTCGCGAGGTCGTGCGCGTCCAGCAGGCCCGTGTTCATGCCCTGCCCGCCGACGGGCGAGTGGATGTGCGCGGCGTCCCCGATGAGGAAGCACCGGCCGTTCCGGAACCGGGCGGCCACGCGGTGGTGCAGCCGGTAGGTCGCGAACCACGTCGACGACCGGTAGCCGACCGTGAAGCCCCGCGCCAGGCGACGGCGGAGCAGGTCCTCCGAGAGCTCGTCGGCCCCCTCGAGCTCGGTGTCGCGGACCACGCCGAGGATGCGATGGTGCCCCTCGCCGCCCATGGGGAAGGTGAGCAGCAGGTCGTCGGGGGCGAAGCGCACGTTGACCCAGCCCTCGACGAGGCCGGTCGCGCCGACCGCGTCGGCGACGAAGAACGTGTGCTGGTTCGTGACGCCTTCGAACGGGATCGCGTTGATCTCGCGCACCAGCGAGTGCGCACCGTCGGCCCCGATCACGTGCCGCGCCTCGACCACCACCCGGCCGTCGGGGCCCTCGAGCGTCGCCCCGACGGACGACGTCTGCGATGCGAGCCCGACGAGGCGGTGCCGCCACCACACCTCGCGACCGGCCTCGGCGAGCGCGTCGACGAGCAACTCCTCGTTGCGGCTCTGCTCGAAGATCGTCAGGTCGGGGAACGGCGTCAGGCCCTCGCCGAAGCGGCGCAACGGGATGCGGCCGAGCTCCTGGTGCCGGAACCCCAGCACGGCGCCGCGCGCCTCCGCCCGGCCGGCGAGGACGCGGTCGGCGAGCCCGAGCTGGTCGTAGATCTCCATCGACCTCGCCTGCACGAGGAGCGCGCGGGACTCGTGCGTCGGTCCCTCCTTGGCATCGACGATGATCGCGTCGACGCCGCGGCGCGCCAGGACGACCGCGGCCATGAGCCCGCTCGGTCCGGCGCCCACGACGAGCACGTCGGTGCGGACGATCTCGGGTTCCCCCATGCCTCCACCCTGTCACCGGCCGAGCCGTGACGGAATGCGTCGACGCCGCGCGCCGCGACTGGCATGCTGGTCCGATCCCGGGCGAGGGCGCCCCGGACTCCCCCTCCCCGCCTCCGAGGAGCGCTCGCATGCCCCACCCCGTCGTCATCGTCCCCGGCATCTTCGGATCCGGCCCGACCCACTGGCAGACCCGCTGGGAACAGGCGCTGCCGGACGCGCGCCGCTTCGCGCCGTCGTCGTGGGACGAGCCCGACGTCGACGACTGGGTGGCCGCGATCGACCGCGCGATCGCCGACGCCCCGACCCCGCCGATGGTGGTCGCGCACAGCCTCGGCTGCCTCGCGGTGGCGGAGTGGGCGGTGCGCACGGATGCCGCGGCGGCACGGGTCGCCGGCGTCTTCCTCGTCGCCCCGCCGGACCCCGACGCGCCCGCCTACCCCGCCGGGGCGGCGGCCTTCGCGATCGCGGACGGACCGCTCGGCGTCCCGGCCGTGGTGCTCGCCTCATCGGACGACCCGTACGCGGCGCCGTCGCGGATCGCGTCGTTCGCGGCGCGCTGGGGCGCGGGCCTGGTCGAGCTCGGCGAGCGCGGCCACGTCAACGCCGACAGCGGCCTCGGCGAGTGGCCGGAGGGGCTGCGACTGCTCGAGGACTTCACGCTCACGGCGCGCCGAGCCGGAGGTCCTCCGGCCGGGTGAGCTCCCGCGGCTCCCCGGCGGCGAGGGCCGGCGGCATCCGGTCGGCCGCGACGAGCGCGGGCATCTCGAGCCCGGTGGCGGCCGCGACCTCGGCGACGGCGACCTGGAACGTGCGGAACGGACCCAGGTCCGGCACGGTGACCGCGCCGGCCGCGACGCGCTCGCGCTCGCGCTCGTCGAGGCGGACGAGCGGTGACTGGTCGAGCAGGAACCCGGCGGTCGCGAGCTCGTCGCCGGAACGCCAGGCGACGACCTTCACGAACCGCAGCGGCACGAGGATGCCGCGGTACGGCGGGTCGTCGGGCGCCAGGACGGGCCCCGTGAACACGCTGAGGCGCTGCGCGTGGACGCGTGCGAACGCCAGCACGTGGTCCTCGAGCCCGTTCCAGAGCTCGAGCGACTGGTTGAAGCCCGCCTGCTGCGGCGCGGCGTTCGGATATCGGAAGGTGTCGTCGTTGGCTCGACGCGCGACCTCGGGCGCACCCCAGACGGGGTCGCGACGGCGCACGAGGTGGCCGCGATCGAAGTCGTTCCGCGCGTAGACCTCGGGCCCGGCCTGCCATGCCTCGGGGATGCGGTCGTCGAAGCGCCAGTCGTCGGCGCGCGGCACGTCGACGAGCGCCGAGCCGTCGACGTTCACGCCCGTGATGCGGGCGAAGCGGCGCCGGGTGTCGAGGACCACGGCGAAGTGCAGGGAGTCGAGCACGATGCACGACGCGGCATCCGCCCCGGTGACCAGGGGCATGGGAGCCTCGGGGCCGAGGAACCGCGGGTCGAATCCCATACCGACAGCACACCACGCTCCCCCGACACCTCCGTCGACGACGCACCGCACCGGTCGTCGCGCGCCTGTCAATGCCTCGACGCCGTCGACCGGGTCGGGCGACCATCGAGGCGGGGCGGCTGCGCCTGCGCCGCCCGCGGGAGGAGGACCCCATGGCCGAGCACCCCGAGTTCCAGGACGAGCCCGTCGAGGACGGCGCGCTCGAGGCCGACCCGGCCGACCGCATCGCCGGGATCCTCGAGCAGGTCCGCAGCGACGTGCGGCTCGGTCACGCCCAGGACGAGGAGGCCGAGCTGCGACAGCGCCTCGCCGACGCCGGCATCTCGGCGTCGGACGCGGAGATCGAGCGCTACGTGGCCCGCGAGCTCTGACCGGGCGGCGTCACCGCGTCGCGTCGGCGGCGGCGAGCCGGTCCGCGAGCCATGCCGCCTGGCGCGGCCAGTGCAGCCCCTGCCCGCCCTCGTGCTCGTTGAACGCGTACTCGACGACCTCCGCCCCCACGGCGTGGTGGTTCGCCGCGGCGTAGACCGTCGACGGCGCGCAGACGGGGTCCATGAGCGCGACGGAGACGAGCGCCGGCGCGGTCGCCCGCTTGGCGAAGTTCACGCCGTCGAAGTACGACAGCGTCGAGAAGACGGCGGCTGCGGCATCCCGGTGCACCGACAGGTAGCGGACGACCTCCTGGTACGGGTCGCGGTCGGTGAGCCCGACCGACCGCTCGAAGCAGCAGAGGAACGGCACGTCCGGCATCGCCCCCACCAGACCGTCGACGAGGCCCGCCGCGGCGAGCGCGATGCCCCCGCCCTGCGACCCGCCGGTCACGGCCACGCGGTCCGCATCGACCACCTCGAGCGTGCGCATCGCGTCGACCGCGAGCACCGCGTCGGTGAAGACGCGCCGGTAGTAGTACTGCGCGGGATCGTGGATGCCGCGGGTCATGAAGCCCGGGAACGACGGTCCGGTGCCGTGCGGATCCGGCGTGCCGCCCCCGGTCCCCCAGGCCGAGCCCTGTCCGCGCGTGTCCATCACCAGGTGCGCGTAGCCGGACGCCGCCCACTGCAGCCGCTCGTGCGGCAGGCCGCGACCGCCCCCGTAGCCGACGTACTCGACGACCGCGGGCAGCGGCCCCTCGGCGCCCGCGGGCGCGAGCAGCCAGCCCTTCACCGGATCGCCGGCGAAGCCCGAGAACTCGACGTCGTGCACGTCGACGGCCGACAGCGGCGAGTCCACGCGCGTCAGCCGCGGAGCCGTGGCGACCGCGCGCGACGCGGCGAGCGTGTCGGCCCAGAACCCGTCGAAGTCGACGGGCTCGGCCACCTCGGGGCGGAACGCGCGCAGCTCGGCGGCGGGCAGGTCGAAGAACGGCATGCAGGACTCCTCGCGAGTGGCGGCCGGGGTGGTCGCCAGCGTACTCGTAGGCTGGGCCGCAGCACGGCGGGAGGACGACATGGCCGACGAGACCGCGGCACGACTGCGACCACCGGCGCGCATCATCGCCGTGGTCGTGCTCACGTACCTCGCCGGCATCCTCGACATCGCGGTCGGCGTGCTGCTCGTGCTCGCGCGCTACGACGCCGGGGTCGAGCGCGACGGCGAGCAGCTGACGGTGACGCTGCTCGGCTCGGCGCTCATCCTGATCGGCCTGCTCACGATCGCGATGGCGTCGGGGCTCACCCGGGCCCGGAACTCGGCGCGGATCTTCGTCACCGTGCTCATGGCGCTCTCGCTGACGGCCTCCGTGCTCGACGTGGTCCGCGAACCCGGGGCGGTCTGGTCGGCGCTCGTCGGCGCGATCGTGCCGATCGCGGTCATCCTCGTCCTCTGGACCGGTCGGGGCGCCCGCTACTTCCGGCAGGCCCGCCGGGAACGCCCGGAGCCGTCTGCCTGACGGTCGCGACGAGCGCGGCGGGCACGGTCGGGGTCATGCGTGCGACCGCCCGACGATGCACGAAGCGCACGACCTCGACGCCCGCGATCGAGGCGAACGAGGCGGCGAGCGCGAGCAACGCCGTGGCCTCGGAGAGCTCGACGAGCTCGAGGAAGTCGGCGGCGAACGGGATCGCGTAGATCGCGACCAGGCCGACGCCCATCGCGCCGATGATGACGATCTTCCAGCCGTCGATCGGCCGCGAGAGCACGATGAGCACCCAGAGCCCCACGATCCCGAGCACGAGCGTCGAGCCACTGCGGAGCTCGTCCTCGGGGATGCCGGCGTCGGTGGCCATGCGGCTGTAGAGCGCGAGCACGAGCGCGATGACGATGCCCGCGGGGATGGCGAAGCTCAGTGACCGGCGGAGGAACCCGGGCACGTAGCGCCGTGCGTTCGGCATGAGCGCGAGGAAGAAGGCGGGGAACCCGATCGTGAGCGCGTCGGTGACGGAGAGCTGCCGCGGCAGGAACGGGAACGGCAGCAGCATGACCCCGAACAGCACCGCGAGGCCGGTCGCATACGCCGTCTTCGTGAGGAACAGCATCGAGACCCGCTCGATGTTCGCCGCCACTCGACGACCTTCGGCGACGACGCCGGGCAGGTGCGAGAACCGCCCGTCGAGGAGCACGAGCCGGGCGACCGCCTTCGTGGCCGACGAACCCGACTCCATCGCGATGCCGATGTCGGCCTCCTTGATCGCGAGCGCGTCGTTGACGCCGTCGCCCGTCATGGCGACCGTGTGCCCGCGCCGGCGCAGCGCGGTCACGATGTCGCGCTTCTGCGTGGGCGTCACGCGGCCGAACACGACCTCCCGCTCGAGCAGCTCGCCGAGCTCGTCCAGGTCCTCCGGCAGGGTCCTCGCGTCGATCCCGTGGGGCGCGTCCACGCCCACGTCGCGGGCGATCGCCGCGACCGTCTGCGGGTTGTCGCCCGAGATGATGCGGACCGCGACACCCTGCGCGGCGAAGTACTCGAGCGTCTCGCGCGCGTCGCCGCGCACGTTCTCGCGGAACGTCAGGAGCACGACCGGCGTGAGCTCGCGCGGCAGTCGCTCGGCCGCCGCGCGCTCGGCCGTCAGCTCGTCGGGGCTGTGCGCGAGCACGAGCGTGCGACGCCCGGTGGCGGCCAGCGCTGCCGCCCGTTCCCGGAGCCCGGCCGTGTCCGGCGCGTCGGCGGCATCCGTCGCGGGGAAGACCATCTCGGGCCCGCCGAGCACCCACGTACCCCCGCCCGCGAAGCCGACCGCGCTCCACTTCCGCGCCGACGAGAAGGCGATGCGGGCCGCGGGCTCGAGCACCTGCCGCACGGGGTACGGCTCGACGAGGCAGCGTGCGGTGGCGTTCGCCTCGGGGTCCGCGCCGTACCAGCCGAGCACGTCGGTCCAGCCCTCGGGCGGCTCGAGGGCGACCGGGTGCGCGGCGTCGAAGACGATGTCGCCCTCGGTCAGGGTGCCGGTCTTGTCGAGGCAGATGAGGTCGACGCGTGCGAGGCCCTCGACGGCGGGCAGCTCCTGCACGAGCACCTTTCGGCTCGCGAGCCGCACGGCGCCCACGGCGAAGGCGATGCTCGTCATGAGGACCAGCCCGAGCGGGATCATCGCGACGATCGCCGCGACCGTCGCGACCACGGCCTCGTCCCAGGTTCCGCCCTCGATCGCCTCCGCCCAGCCGCCCTGCGCGACCATCTGCGCGTTGAGCACGAGGAGGCTGACGGGCCCGATGATCCAGGCGATCCAGCCGAGCAGCCGGTTCAGCGACGACCGCAGCTCGGAGGCGACCAGTGAGAACTGCTTGGCCTCGCTCGAGAGCCGGTTGGCGAACGCGTCGGCGCCGACCCGGTCCACCACCGCGGAGCCGGCGCCGCCGATCACGATGGACCCCGACAGCACCTCGTCGCCGGGCTGCTTGTCCACGGGGTCCGACTCACCCGTGAGCATCGACTCGTCCAGCTGCAGGCGCTCGGATGCAACGACCCGCGCGTCGGCCGCCACCTGGTCGCCGGCGCGCAGCACGAGCCGGTCGTCGAGCACGACCTCCGCGACCGGGACCTCCCGGTCGGCGCCGTCGCGCCGCACCCGGGCGCTCGGCGCGTGCAGCAGGGCCAGTCGGTCGAGCGCCCGCTTGGCGTTGAACTCCTGCACCGACCCGATGATCGTGTTGGCGATCGCGCTGAAGCCGAAGAGGGCGTCCTGCCAGCGGCCGATGACGAGCAGGACGACGAAGCACGCGGCGATGATGCCGTTGAAGAGCGTGAGGACGTTGGCGCGGATGATGCTCCAGGCGCTGCGGCTCGTCGGGCTCTCGAAGGCGTTCGTCTCGCCTCGGGCGACGCGCTCGGCGACCTCGGCGGCGTTCAGCCCGCCGGTGCGCTCCTCGACGGCCGCCCCCCGCGTGTCCACGCCGTCATCCCATCACAGGCCCGTCCGCCGCGCACCCCATCCCGGGGGCGCGGCGGGTCGCCGCCCGCGGGATGCCCGCGCCGCGCGGCAGGATGGGGAGCGGATGCCGCGACCGCCGCGGCGGGATGGAGTGCAGCGTGGGCGACCGGGTCGTCGTGTCGGGGCCGGCCTCGTGGAACCGGATCGTGCGGGTCGAGCACCTGCCCGAGCCGGAGCCGCACATGCAGTTCGCGCTGGGAGACCACGAGACCGTCGGCGGCACGTCGGCGGGCAAGGCGCTCGGCCTCGCGGCCCTGGGCCGGCCGGTCGAGCTGTTCACGCTGCTCGGGTCGGATGGGGACGGCGAGCGCCTGCGCGCCGTCCTCGAGCGCGTCGACGGCCTCGACCTCGACGTGGTGGACGGCGCCCGCACCGAACGCCACCTCAACCTGATGACCCCGCTCGGGGCGCGCGTGTCGATCTACCTGTCGACCCCCGACGACCGGCCCTCCCCCGAGGACGACCGCCTGACGGCCGCGATGGAGGGCGCCGCGGCGATCGTGCTCGACCTGTCCGAGCGCTCGCGCCGCGTGATCCCCGACGCCCGCGCCTCCGGGCGCCCGATCTGGACCGACCTGCACGACTACGACGGCGAGAGCGCGTTCCACCGCCCGTTCCTCGACGCCGCCGACGCGGTGTTCCTGAACGGCGACCGGATCGGCGAGCCGCTGCCGTTCCTGCGGCACGTCGTCGACGGCGGGGCGCGACTGGCCGTCTGCACGCTCGGCGCGGAGGGCGCGGTCGCCGTGTCGGCCCACGACGGGAGCGTCGTGGAGCACCGCGTCGACGCGGTGCCGGTCGACGTCGTCGACGCGAACGGCGCCGGCGATGCATTCATGTCGGGAGTGCTCGACGCCGTGCTCGGCGGGGCGGGCATCGACGCGGCGCTCGAGGTCGGCGCGCAGCACGCGGCGTCCGTGCTGGTCACACGGCACCTGCACCCCACGCTCGACGCCCTGCTCGGCTGACGGCCCGGCGGCGCGCCGGGTTCCGCCCTCGCCGCTAGCGCTGGAAGGTGATCCCGCTGACCTCGGTCGGCTGGATCCGCACCCAGCGGTCCTTCTCCTCCGGCGCCCACGGGTGCACGCCGAGCGTCGCGGCATGCTCGATCTCGCTGTCGCGCTCGAGCTGGCGGGCCTCGCCCTTCACCACGACGCTGAACGCGTCGGTGTCGCTGAACCCGTCGACCTGGAAGGCGACGTGCGAATGGATCGTCAGCTCGAGCAGCTTCGTGCCCGCGGCGGTCCGGAACACGAGCGCCGGTCCGTCGACGCCGGTGCGGTCGACGGCGTGGTTGATCGGGAAGATGTCCACCTCGCCGGCGGCATGGGCGGCGATCCGGCCGAACGGTGCGGCCTCGATGCGCTCCCAGCACTCCTGCTCGCTCAGGCTCCGGGTCGGGGGACGGTCCACGTCCTGCTCGTCCATGCGGGCTCCTCTCCTCGCGTCGGTCGGGGTCAGATCGCGGCGTCGAACGCAGCGACCTCGTCTCGCGGTGCGGACGCCGGGGCCGGCGCCCTCGCCTCGATCGTCGCACGCTCGCCCTGTTCGGGCACGCGCACGTTCCAGCCGAGTTCGTTCCGGATGCGGCGCCGCAGCGTGTCCGCCGCCCGCGCCTCGCCGTGGACGACCCAGGTCGCTCGCGGCGGTTCCGGCGTGCGGCCCATCCAGGCGATCAGCTCGTCGGCGTCGGCATGCGCCGACATCGACTCGATCTCGACGACCTCGGCGCGGATCGGCACCTCCTGGCCGAACATCCGCAGCATCCGCTCCCCCGACTGCAGCGCCGCGCCGCGCGTGCCGCCCGCCTGGAAGCCCGTCAGCACGATCGCGTTGTGCGGGTCCGGCCCGTAGGCCTGCAGGTGGTGCAGGATGCGGCCGCCGGTGAGCATGCCGCTGGCCGAGACGATGACCATCGGGCCGCCGCGCAGGTTCAGCAGCTTGGAGTCGTCGACGCTCGTCACCCGCCGCGCGAGCGCGTACATGCGCCGCAGCTCGTCGCGGTCGAGGCGGTGCTCCTCGGGGTGGCCCTCGTAGATCTCGGCGGCGTCGACCGCCATGGGACTGTTCAGGTACACGGGGATGTCGGGCAGCTCGCCCCGGTCGGCGAGCCGGGAGAGGTGCAGCAGCACGGTCTCGGTCCGACCGACCGCGAAGGACGGGATGAGCACGACGCCGCCCTTCCGGGCGACGCGCCGGATCACGTCGCCGAGGGCGCCCTCGGGATCGTCGTCGGGGTGCGCGCGGTCGCCGTACGTCGACTCGGTGACGAGCACGTCGCACGGCTCGAGCTCGTCGGGCGGGCGCATCAGGGGGTCGTCGTGGCGCCCCAGGTCGCCGGTGACGTGCACGGTCGCGCCGCCGACCTCGACCCTGGCCTGCGCGGCGCCGAGGATGTGGCCGGCGTGCACCAGCCGCACGTCGACGCCCGGCGCGATGCGGCGCGTCTCGTGGAAGTCGAGCGCCTCGAAGCGCGGCATCGTCCGACGGACGTCCTCGGACGTGTAGAGCGGGGTCGGGTCGGCGTGGCGGGACCAGTGGTGGCGGGCGGCGTGCCGGGCCTGCTCCTCCATCAGGTACGCGCTGTCGGCGAGCAGGATGCGCGCCAGCTCCGTCGTGCCCGGCGTGGCGATGATCCGGCCCGCGAACCCGTCGCGGACGAGCGCGGGCAGGTAGCCGCTGTGGTCGAGGTGGGCGTGGGTGACGACGACCGCGTCGATCGACGACGGGTCGACGGGGAAGGGCCGTCGGTTGCGCTCGCGCAGCACCTTGTAGCCCTGGAACAGGCCGCAGTCGACGAGCACGCGCGCGCCGTCCGCCTCGATGAGGTGGCGCGATCCGGTGACGGTGTCGGCCGCCCCGAGGAAGGCGATCCGCGGTCCGGTCATGGCGTGGCCGCCTCCGCCTCGCCGACGACGATGACCGGCCCGGTCGCGCTCAGGAGCAGGTCGTGGCTCACCGACCCGAGCAGGAAGCGCACCATGCCGCCCGCGGCGTGGCTGCCGACGATGACGGCGCGGGCGGTCTCCGTCGCCTCGCCGAGGATCGCGGCCGCCGACCCGCGCTCGAGGCGGCCGATCGGATCGGCGCCGAGCTCGCGCGCGAACCCGACCGCCTCGTCGAGGAGGTCGCGTCGCATCTCCTCCATGAGCGACACGTCGCCGAGGTACTCGACGTACGCGGAGTTCCAGCTCGTCGGCACGACCCACGCGTGCACGAGCTCGAGCGGCTCGCCCGTGCGGGCGGCCTCGTCGACCCCGATGCGGATCGCGGCCCGCGACTCGGCGGAGCCGTCGACGCCGACGACGATCGCCTCGCGCGGCACGACGTCCCAGTCCGGCGGGATGACCGCGACCGAGCCGTTGCCGCGTCGGCCGGCGAGCCGCGCGCCGAGCGTCCAGGCCGTCTCGTGGCCGCTCTGCGAGGCGCCGACGACCACGAGCGCGGAGTGCCCGAGTCGCGCCGCGAGCTCCTTCTCGGCGCGACCGTGCACCGTCTCGGTCGTGATGCTGCGGCCGGGGTGCTCCTCGCGGAGCTGGTCGATCCGGTCGATCAGGTCCACCCGGGCGGCGGACAGCTCGCCGGTCGCCCGGAGGTACTCGCTCGACGTGTCGGCCCCGGGCACGGCGTGCACGACATGCAGCGGCGCGCGGTCGTCCTGCGCCGCAGCCCAGCGGAGCGCCGCCTCCGCGTTCCGCGATCCGTCCCATCCGACCACGACCTGCGTGAACACGTCGACCAACCCCTTCGTCCACGTCCCCTGCGGGACGCCTCCAGCCTCGCCGGGCGGCGCGCCCGGGCGCCGGGCCTTAGGTCACTCGAACGGATGCCCCGGTGGGCTGGGCCGTTCAGCGCGCCCGGTGGTCGACGAACTCCATGCGCGGGCCGCGGCGCGGGCGACCGCGCAGGCCCGCCGCCATCATGAGCCGGATGACGCGGTAGCGCTGCCCGGTCCACGGCGCGAGCGCGGCGAGCATCTCGTCGTCGGTCATGTCGCGGCCGTGCAGCGCATGGCCCACGTAGTTCGCGAGGTGGTAGTCGCCGACCGAGACCGCGTCGGGGTCGCCGAACGCCCGCTGCGCGACCTCCGCCGCCGTCCAGGGCCCGATCCCGGGGAACAGGGCGAGCCGCGCCGCGGCGTCGGCGTGGCCGAGGTCGGCCGCCTCCTCGATCCGTGCGGCACGCGAGGCCGCGCGCTGGACGGCCGCCGCGCGCTTCGGATCGACGCCCGCGCGGTGCCACTCCCACACCGGCACGGCGCGCCATCCGTCCGCCGACGGAGCGACCCGCATCGGGCGGGGCACCGGACCGGGTGCCGCGGTGCCGAACCGCTGCACGAGCCGACGCCACGACGCATGCGCCTGCAGCGTGATGACCTTCTGCTCGAGGATCGCGGGCACGAGCGCCTCCATGACGCGGGCGGTGCGCGGCACCCGCATGCCGGGGTTGCGCCGGTGGGCGGCGTCGAGCGCCTCGACCCCGGTCCGGAAGCCGGTGGTGTCGTCGCGCTCGCCGAGCATCGACGGCGCGAGCGCCACGGCCGAGCCCGCGCCCGGGCCCCAGGCCTCGACCCGGACGACGTCGGCGCCGCGCTGCACGAGTCGCAGCGTCGCGGGCCCGTCGTCCGTCAGCGTCGCGCGCCAGACCGCGCCGTCGGCTCCCCGGGTGAAGGTGGGGTCGCCCGGCCCGCGGCGGAGCACCCCGAGCGTCTGGGCGACGTCGGTCTCGTGCGGGGCGCGCCAGTCGAGGGCGAGGTCGGGACTCACCCCTCCAGTCTGCGCCCTGCCCACGTCAGTCGCGCGAGCGCGGGCGGAGTGCGCCCGCCTCGCGCGCCGGTCCGGCCGCGCGAGCGAGGCGGTGGGATCATCCGATCGTGGCGACATTGACGCAGTTCCTGCTGCCGCCGAAGAAGCGGAACCCGATCACCGACCTGCTCGACCAACTCGACCTGGACTCCGGCGACCGGGTCCCCAAGCAGAGCGGCTTCGTCATCATGCTGCTCCTGTCCGGGGTCATCGCGACGGCCGGAGTACTGCTCGACTCGACCGCCACCGTGATCGGCGCCATGATCATCGCGCCGCTCGGCACGCCGATCCTCGGCATCGCCGTCGGGATCGTCACGGGTCGCGCACGGCTCGTCGTGGCGTCGGTGCTGTGGGTGTCGGGTGCGGTCGCGGCCGTGGTCGTGATCGGCGCGTTCTTCTCGCTCGGCGTGCCGAGCAGCGTGAACCTCGACGCGAACTCGCAGATCGCCGGCCGCACCTCGCCGCAGCTCATGGACCTCGTCGCGGCACTCGCGACCGGCGTCGCGGGCGCGTTCGCGATGAGCCGGAAGGACCTGAGCGCGGTGCTGCCGGGCGTCGCGATCGCGATCTCCCTCGTCCCGCCCCTGGCGGTGATCGGCGTGACGCTCGGCCAGGGCGACTTCGACGGCGCGTTCGGCGCATTCCTCCTGTTCTTCTCCAACGTCGTGGCGCTGATCATCGCCGGTGCCGTCGTGTTCACGCTCGCCGGCTACGCCCGCGACGCGCTGGCCGAGCGCTCCCGTCGGCGCCGCGCCTACGCGATCGTCGCGATCCTCACCGTGCTCACCGCGATCCCGCTCGCCCTCAACACCGTCGTCATCCTGTCGCAGGCCGTGTGGACGGCGCGGATCCAGTCCGCCGCCGACGACTGGCTGACGGAGGCCGACGGCGAGGTCCAGGGCATCACGTGGAAGAGCCTGCGAGCGCGCATCGCGGTCGAGGCGCCGGGCGGGCAGGTGCCGCCGGTCTCCGCGCTGCGCGACGCCCTGGCCCCGGACCTGCCCGACTTCGTCGAGGTCGACCTCAACGTGACCGACGGCACCGTGCACCCGGTGGTCACGACGGACTGACTGTCCACGGTCGCACCAGCACCCCCGGGATGGGCGAGGATCGAACCAGTCCGTTCGACCGAGGAGCTCCCATGCACGACCACCCCGAGGCATCCGCCGCGCACTCCGGCCACGACGACCTCCACCCCGAGACCCTCGCGGTGCACGTGGGCCGGCCCGCGCGCGAGCCCGACGCTCCCATGAGCACGCCCGTGCACCTGGCCTCCACCTACCACGCGGGCGGCGCCGCGGCGTACGGCCGGTACGGCAACCCCTCGTGGTCGGCGTTCGAGGAGGCGCTCGGCGCGCTCGAGGGCGGGTCGTGCGTGGCCCTCGCCTCCGGCATGGCCGCGATCTCGGCGGTGCTCTCGCTCGTGCCCGTCGGCGGCACGGTCGTGGCGCCCCGGCACTCCTACACGGGCACGATCGGCCTGCTCGAGGACCTCGTCGCGACCCGCGGCGCGACCGTTCGCTACGTCGACGTGCGCGACACCGGAGCCGTCGCGGATGCCGCGGACGGCGCCGACCTGGTCTGGGTCGAGTCGCCCACCAACCCCGCGCTCGAGGTGGGCGACCTGCCCTCGATCGCCCGTGCCGCACACGCGGCGGGCGCCCGGTTCGCCGTCGACAACACGTTCGCGACCCCGCTGCTGCAGCGACCGCTCGACGACGGCGCCGACCTCGTGGTGCACTCGGCGACCAAGTCGATCTCGGGGCACAGCGACGTGCTCATGGGCGCGGTGGTCACGCGCGACGACGACCTGCGCGACCGCATCGTCGCGCACCGCAGCCTCCACGGCGCCGTCCCCGGTCCGTTCGAGGTGTTCCTCGCGATGCGCGGGCTGCGCACGCTGCCCGTCCGACTGGAGCGCGCGCAGGCGACCGCTCGCGACCTCGTGGGCCGGTTCACCGGCCATCCGGCCCTCGAGGAGGTGCGGTACCCGGGGTTCGGGACGATCATCTCGATCGTCGTCGCGGGCGGTGCGGATGCCGCGGAACGGGTCGCGGCGGCGACGCGCGTGTGGGTGCACGCCACGAGCCTCGGCGGCGTGGAGTCGCAGCTCGAGCGGCGGCGGCGCTGGTCGGCCGAGGCCGACACCATCCCCGAGGGGCTCGTGCGGCTCTCAGTCGGCCTCGAGCACGTCGACGACCTGGCCCGCGACCTCGAGCTGGCGCTGGAGCGCGCCGACGACGCGGACGACGCCGCAGGCGCGACGGTGCCGCCCGCGGCCTCCGGCTACTGAAGCGCCGTGCGGCGGTCCCGTCGTCTGCGGCGTGACCTAAGGCCCCGTCGCGTCCGAGCGCGGACGGGCATGCTGGACGCGACCCGGCCCGAGTCGAGGGGGTGCGGCGGATGACCGTGCAGCGCATCGCGCGCACGACGCTGCTCTTCGTGCAGGCCTTCGTCGCCCTCACGAGCGTGCTCGGCGGCGCCGCGCTCGTCGTCGGCTCCGTGCTCGACCTCGGCGCCACGCCCCTGGCCCTCCCGACGTCGTACCTCGAGGGCTCGCCGTTCCCGTCGTACGCGGTCCCGGGACTCGTGCTCGCGCTCGTCGTCGGCGGCACGCACGGCGTTGCGTTCGTGATGACGTCGCGTCGCATGCGGTGGGCGATGCTCGCCGCCGCCGTCGCCGGGTTCGGCATGCTCGTCTGGGTCTTCGTGCAGATGGCGTTCGTCCCGTTCAGCCCGCTGCAGGCGGCCTACTTCCTGCTCGGGCTCGCGGAGATCGCGGCCGTGCTGGTGCAGCTGGACGTGCTGCATCCATGGGCGCACGCGCGGGCGCACCGCGTCTCCGCGTCGGACCCTGCGGAGGTGGCGCGGACGGCCTGAGCGTCGCCACCCGCACCCCGGAGGCCGGGCGTTCGCCGCGGGTTCCGCCGACCGGCCATCCGTGCCATGGTGGGGATCAACGGCACCTGAGGCTGCCGGACACGAGATGAGGTCGCCATGACCCTGATGCCGCGGAACGGAGCCTTCACCGGTCGTCGGGCACGGGCCGGCGCGTCGTTCCTCGCGGTGTCCGTGATCCTCGCGGCGACGAGCGTGTCCGTCGACCTGGCGCTCCCGGGGCTCGTCGCGACGGAGTGGCGCGGCGTCGTCGCCGTGGCATCCGTCGTCCTCGAGGTCGTCGCCGTCTGGGCGGCGCTCCCGCTCGGCGCGCTCCTGCTGCTGACCGCGGGCGAGCCGCCGCCGTGGCGGCGCTGGCTCGCCGTCGGGCTGGCCGTCGCACTGCCGGTGACCGTCTGGTTCACGGGCACGGCGCACTCCGCCTTCCTCATCCTGCTCGCCCTGGCGGCGGCCGTCGGCGGCTACGCGCTCATCGCCTTCGGCATCTCGGAGCACCGTGAGGACCCGCGGAGCCGCTCCCGGGTGGTGACCGCCGTCGCGGTGCTGGCCGCGGCCGAGTTCGGCGTGATCGTGCTCGGCACGCTCCACCTGCTCGTCTGGAACCCCATGGCCAAGGTGCCGCACCTCGCCCTGCCCCAGCTCTACGAGGCGCTCATCGACCGCCAGGGCGTGCTCGACGGCGGCCCGGTGGCGTGGGCGCTCGGGGCGACCCTGGCCACGGTGGCCGGCGGGATCGCCGCGATCGGCGGCGCCCGCCGCGGGGTCGTGACCCCGCACGACACGGTCACGGGCGGGTTGCTGCTCATCCACGCCACGACGTTCTTCCTCTGGTGGGCCGGGTTCGGGCTCGGGCTCACGATCGCCGACGCGTTCGCGGTCTCGGGCGGCGACGCCTCGCCCGTCGGGTCGTTGCTCGCGCTCGTCGGGGCGGGATGCCTCGCCGCCGCGATCCTGATGCAGCTGCGGACGCCCACCGGGGCGGCCGACGACGATCCCCCGGGGGACGACGCCGAGGGTGCGGCGTCCGGGTCCGACGACGCACCCGCCGCCGTCACCCCCTAACGTGGTGTCATGGCTGCGCGCGACGACGCCGTGATGCTCGAGGTCGGCGGGCACGAGGTCCGGGTGAGCCACCCGGACCGGGTCGTCTTCCCCGAGCCCGGCCTCACGAAGCTCGACCTCGTCCGCTACTACGTCGCGGTCGCCGACGGCGCGCTGCGCGGCGCCGGCGGCCGGCCGATGGTGCTCAAGCGGTTCGTGAAGGGCATCGACCGCGAGCCCTTCTTCCAGAAGCGCGTGCCCGAGCACCATCCCGCGTACATCGACACCGCGACCCTGCAGTACGCGCGCGGCACGTCCGCCGAGGAGGCGGTGGTCCGCGACGCCGCCGGACTGGCATGGGTCGTGAACCTCGGATGCCTCGACCTCAACCCGCACCCGGTGCGCGCCGAGGACCTCGACCACCCCGACGAGCTGCGCGTCGACCTCGACCCGATGCCGGGCGTCGACTGGTCGCAGATCGTCGACGTCGCGATGGTCGCACGCGACGTGCTCGAGGACCACGGACTGGTGGGCTGGCCGAAGACGTCGGGCTCGCGCGGCATCCACCTGCTCGTCCGCATCGCGCCCGAGTGGGAGTACGCCCAGGTGCGGCTGGCGGCGGAATCGCTCGCGCGCGAGGTGGAGCGCCGGGCGCCGGGCCTGGCGTCGGCGCGATGGTGGAAGGAGGAGCGCGGAGAGAGCGTCTTCGTCGACTTCAACCAGAACGCCAAGGACCGCACCGTGGCCTCCGCCTACTCGGTCCGGCCGCTGCCGGACGCACGCGTGTCGACGCCGCTCCGGTGGGACGAGGTGCGGTGGCGGCGGCCGGAGGAGTTCACGGTCGCCACGGTGCTCGAGCGCTTCGCCGAGCGCGGCGACGCGCACGAGGGCATCGACGATGCGGTCGGCTCGCTCGAGGGGCTGCTGCGGCTGGCCGACGAGCTCGGTCCGGCCGAGAAGGCGCCGCGCGGGGCGTCGCGGGGGGACGGGTCGGGGCGCCGGGTCTCCTCGATGCCGCTCATCGAGATCGCGCGGACCGAGACGAAGCCCGAGGCCCTCGACGCACTGGAGCGCTGGAAGGCGGCCCACGCGGAGGTCGTCGACCACCTGACGCCCTCGGACGTGCTGGTCGACGGCATGCGCGGGTCGAGCTCGCTCTGGTACCGCGTGCGGGTGAACCTCCAGCACGTGCCCGAGGCGGACCGGCCGGGGCAGGAGGCGCTGCTGGCGGAGTACGACCCGTGGGCGGGGCGCGCGTGATCCGCCGCGGCCTCCGCTGCCGGCCCGGCGGGCCCCGGCGCGACGGATGACGGAGCGACTAGCCGGGGCGCGGCACGAAGGCCGCCTGCAGCAGCGCCCAGGCGCGCTCGGCCGTGGCGACGCGGGCGTCGGGCTCCGTACGGGCGAGCACGCCGGCCAGCATCGACACCGCGAGGAGCACGTCGTCGACGTCGACGTGCTCGCCGAACCGTCCCGACACCCGTTCGTGCTCGACCGCGCCGGCCGCGATCTCGCGCATCCGGCTGCCGAGGCGCTCGACGCGCGGGTCGTGCGGGTTGGCGGTGATCAGGTCGATGAGCGCCGTCGAGACGAGCGCCTGCGAGATGACGCGTTCCAGGAGCGCGTCGAGCCCGGCGTCCGGCGGCGCGACCGCGGCGTCGAGCTCGTCGAGGTTCTCCTCGAACACGGCGACGGCGAGCGAGAGCCGATCCGGGAAGTGCCGGTAGAGGCTCCCCTGGCCGACGCCCGCGCGCTTCGCGATCGCGCTGAACGGGGCGGCGAGGCCGTCGGCCGCGAAGATCTCGCGGGCGGCGGCGATGAGCGCACGGCGATTCGCGGGCCCGGCGCTCGGGCCGAGGTTGGGCTTGCGCGCCTTGGGACCTTCTCCCTGCTGACCTTCGGACACGGGTGTTAGATTACTACCGGACAGAGTTGTCCGGTGTCCGCGGAACTCGCGGACCGCCCAGAGACAGAAGGAATCCCCCTCATGAGCACCAGCACCAGCACCCGCCTCACCGGCGACTCCTCGATCAAGACGTGGCTGCAGGACCCGGTCGGCGGCCCCATCATCCGCGACCTGCTCGCACAGGCCGGGCAGGACCCCGACGTGCTGCGGCCGGTGCACCGACTCGCGCTCAAGCGCCTCGTCAAGCTCAGCAAGGGCGCGTTCTCCCAGGAGATGGTCGACCAGCTCGTCGCTCGGGCCGCGGCGGGCGACGTCCCGGCCGGCGTCCCCGCGGCATCCGCGCCCGACGCGCCCGCCGACGCGGAGTCCGAGGCCGAGCCCGTCGACGCGACCCCGCGGCCCGAGTGGGTCGAGCGCATCGACCGGGGCAGGTTCACCGGCAAGACCGTCGTCGTCACCGGCGCGGGCTCCGGCATCGGCCGTGCGACCGCGTCACGCATCGCGCGCGAGGGCGGCAGGGTCGTCGCGGTCGACGTCTCGCAGGAGCGGCTCGACGACTTCGCCGCCGAGCACGCCGAGGCCGACGTCGTGACCCTCGTCGCCGACATCACCGACGACGCCCGGATCGCCGAGATCCTCGCCGCGGCCGGCGACCGGATCGACGGACTCGCCAACATCGCCGGGATCATGGACGACATGACCCCGATCGGCGAGCTCACCGACGCGGTCTGGGAGCGCGTCATGCGCGTCAACGTCGACGGCACGATGAAGCTCATGCGCGCCGTCGTGCCCGGAATGCTCGAGCGCGGCGCAGGCTCGATCGTCAACACCGCCTCCGAGGCGGCCCTGCGCGGCTCGGCCGCGGGCGTCGCGTACACCGCGTCGAAGCACGCCGTCGTCGGCCTCACCAAGTCGACCGCCTTCATGTACGGGCCGAGCGGCCTGCGGGTGAACGCCGTCGCGCCCGGCCCGACCATCACGAACATCGAGGCCAGCTTCGCCTCGCCGCTCGGCGCGCAGCGCGTCCGGCAGGCCATGGCGCTGCTGCCCGACGCCGCCGAGGCCGAGGCCCTCGCCGCGTCGATCACGTTCCTGCTCTCCGACGACGGCGTGAACGTCAACGGCGTCGTCCTCGCCTCCGACGGCGGCTGGTCGGCGGCCTGACGCCGTCCCGCCGCCGCGGAACCGACCGCGGCGCCGGAGCCGGGCGACACCTCGGCTCCGGCGCCGCATCCGCGTGCCCGGTCGCACCCTGTCCTCCGCGCGTCGCGGATGGGAGCATGGGGCGATGAGCGGGAAGCGGATCCTCTTCATCGGCGGCAGCGGCGTCATCAGCTCGGCGTGCGTCCGGCGCGCGGTCGACGTCGGGCACGACGTGACCGTGCTGAACCGCGGCGGGTCGTCGTCGCTGAGGCCGCTGCCCGCCGACGTGCGGCAGGTCGTCGGCGATATCCGCGACCACGACTCGGTGCGGCACGCGCTCGGGCGGGGCACCGCCGACCCGCTCGAGTTCGACGTGGTCTGCGAGTTCCTCGCCTTCACCCCCGAGCACGCGCAGGCCGACCTCGACCTCTTCGAGGGGCGCGTCGGGCAGTACGTCTTCATCAGCTCGGCGTCGGCGTACCAGACGCCGCCGAGCCGGTTGCCCGTCACCGAGTCGACCCCGCTGGTGAACCCGGAGTGGCAGTACTCCCGCGACAAGATCGCGTGCGAGGACCTGCTCGTCGCCGCGCTCCGCGAGCGAGCGTTCCCGGCGACGATCGTGCGGCCGTCGCACACGTACGACGCCACGCTCATCCCGACCCTCGGCCACTGGACCGACCTCGCGCGGATGCGGGCGGGCCGGCCCGTCGTGGTCCACGGCGACGGCACGAGCCTGTGGACGATCACGCACCACGACGACTTCGCCGTGGCCTTCGTCGGGCTGCTCGGCCATCCGCTCGCGGTCGGCGACGCCTTCCACATCACGGGCGACCACGCGCCCACCTGGAACCAGATCTACCGCTGGCTCGCCGACGCGGCCGGCGTCGCCGAGCCCGAGCTCGTCCATGTCGCCTCGGAGACGATCGCCGCCGTCCACCCCGACTGGGGCCCGGGCCTGCTGGGCGACAAGGCGCACTCGATGGTCTTCGACAACGCCAAGGTGACGGCGCTCGTGCCCGAGTTCCGGACGACGGTCACGTTCGACGAGGGCGCCCGCCGCATCGTCGACTTCCACGACGCGCACCCGGAGCTCCAGGTCGTCGACCGGGTCGCGGATGCCGCGTTCGAGCGCATCCTCGCCCTGCCGCGTCGCTGAGGTGTGAGGTTCCTGCGACCCCGTTCCGCCGCACCCGGTCGCGGGTCTAGCCTGAGGGCACGCGGCCGCCCGACCGCCGGGACGGCCCCGCGAAGGGGGATGCCATGACCAGCTTCGTCGACCCGCTCGAGGGTCCGTTCAGCCGCGGCCAGGAGGCCGAGATCGAGTTCGAGGAGGAGCTCGAGGCGGAGGGCGTCGGCGAGGACGACGTCGAGTACGTGATGGAGGACGTCGCCGACCCGGAGGACGACGAGGAGGACTTCGGGGGGCGCTGAGCGCCCCCTCGCGCCCCTCCTACGCGATGCCTCCGCCGTCGACGACGAGCGCCGAGCCCGTCACGTAGCTCGACTCGTCGCTCGCAAGCCAGACGACCGCGGACGCGATCTCACGCGGCTCGCCCATGCGGCGCAGCGGCCGGTCGGCGGCATCGGCGAGGAAGGCGTCCGCGTCCTCGCCGAGCTGGCGCGCCTCGTCGCGCAGCATGCCCGTGTTCACGTCGCCCGGGTTCACCGAGTTGACGCGGATGCCCTCCGGCCCGTGGTCGATCGCCAGTGCACGGGTCATGTTGACCACCGCGCCCTTGGACGCGCAGTACGAGAGCGCGCGCCCGCCCCCCTTCAGGCCCCAGCCCGATCCGGTGTTGATGATGGAGCCGCCGCCCGCTGCGGCCATCACCGGCACGACGTGCTTGCACATGAGGAAGATCGAGCGCACGTTGACGCCGAAGACGAGGTCCCACTCGTCCGCCGTCAGCTCGAGGGCCGTCGACCGGCGGATGATCCCCGCGTTGTTGAAGACGACGTCGACGCCGCCGAACTCGGCGACCGTCGTCGCGACGACGCGCACGATGTCGTCCTCGCTCGAGACGTCGGCCCGGATCGCGACGGCGGTGAAGCCCGCGTCGCGGATCTCGGCGGCGACCGCCTCGGCCGCCTCGCCGTCCAGGTCGACGACGGCCACGGCCGCTCCCTCGGCGGCCAGGGCCTTCGCGGTCGCGCGGCCGATGCCGCCCGCCCCGCCGGTGACGATGGCCTGCTTCTGCTCAAGGCGCATGGAGCGCTCCTTCGTTCTCTGGTGCATGGACTGGATAGACGCTGGTGGTGGAGGGACCGGTCACGATCCGGGCGAACCCGGCGAGCCGGGCGTCGACGGCGGGCTCGCCGGTGTCGACGAGGAGGGGACGGCCGCCGAGGTCGACGAGCTTCTGCTCGGGGGCGACGACCATGAGCGGGTCGTCGCCGAGCGCGTCGACGACGCGGGCGGAGAGCTGCTGGTTCCCACGCCCGAGCAGGAAGCCCTGCCCGCCGATGATCGACACGACCGCCTGCGCCGGACCCTGCGCGGCCTGGTCGAGCAGGTCGCGCTCGGAGGCCGCGGCGACGACGACGCGCCCGTCGAGCACCACGTCGACGCCGAGCGGCGTCTTGTCGACGCCGAGCTCGCGGGCGACCTCGGCCATCGTCCCGCCGGGCCCGAGCAGGTAGCGGATGCCCGGCCGGAGGCGGGCCGCCGCACCACGGGCCGCGAGGCGCACCGCGGCCTGCTCGTCGGCCGGGGTCGACGCCTTGCGGGCCTGGGTGCGCCCGGCGCGATAGGGCACGCGGAGCGTGCCGAACAGCCGCGGCTCGACCCGGGCGTGCCGGAGCTGCTCCTCGTCGACGTCGAGCACCTCCCGTTCGAGCGTGGGCAGCCCGCGCTCGTCGAGCCATGCCGCGGCGAGCGCGCCGGCCGCACGCGGGCCGACGGCGAAGACCGGTGAGTACATCTTGACGCCGGCCGGGATCCCGAGCGCGGCAGCGCGGGGCGGGAGGCCGCGCGCGACGTCTCGTGCGGTGCCGTCGCCGCCCGCGAAGAGGACGAGGTCGACGCCGACGTCGCCGAGTGCGCGCGCCGCATCGGCGGTGTCGCCGGACGTGGTCGGCGTCCTCGGGTGCCAGACCACGATCGGTCGGAGCCCGGCCGCCCGGACCGCGTCCTCGCCCATCGGACCCGCCGCGGTGACGACGTGCTCGTCGGGCCGGGCCCGCGCGACCACCGCGAGCGCCGCCGCGGCCCGCTCGGCCGCGCGGGGGTGCGCCCCGCGCTCCCCCGCGCGGCGCTGCACGTCGGCACCGTCGCTGCCGGCGAGCCCGGCGGGCCCGCCGACGCCCGCGACGGGGTTCACGATGAGTCCGAGCACGTCAGGCTCCGACGGCGTCCGGGTACTTGCGACGGTAGGCGCGCCACGTGATCGCCCAGCGCTCGGGGTCGTCGAGGTCGTCGTGGTGCGTGTGGTGCACGGTCTGGTGGTGCGGGGCCGTGCGCACGACCTCCGGCGTCTCGCGCGCCTCGCGCGCGACCTCGGCGAGGACATCGGCGTACTCGTCCAGCTCGGCCTTGGAGTACGACTCGGTCGGCTCGAGCGTGAACGGCTGCGGCACGACGTACGGGTGGTGGCTCGTCCAGTAGTGCATCCCGAAGTCGCTCGCGCGGATGCCGATCTCCTCCGAGCTGATGCCCGTCTCCTCGAACAGCTCCTGCCACGAGTAGCGCACCTGCTCGATGCGGCGGCGGCCGGTCGCATAGGGCGCCGAGGCGCCCGGGATGTCGAGGATCCGCTTCATCAGGTAGTTGTTGTTCAGCACCGCGGTCTCGGCGACGGCACGCAGGCCCTCGGCGCCGAGCGCCATGATCCACGCGTACGCGCGCACGATGTTCGGCACGACGCCGTGGAACGGCCCGATGGCGCCGATCGACTGCTGGCCGGCCTCGCGCACCTCGTAGCGGTCGCCCTCGCGCACGACCCGCGGGCCCGGGAGGAACGGCGCGAGCGCGGCGCTGACGCCGTTCGCGCCCGTGCCGGGACCGCCCGAGCCGTGCGGCGTGCCGAAGGTCTTGTGCACGTTGAAGTGGCAGACGTCGAAGCCCGCGTCGCGGGCCCGGGTGATGCCGAGGATGCCGTTCGCGTTCGCCTGGTCGTACGAGGCGAGCGCGCCGACCGCGTGCGCGGCGTCGACCCACTCGCGGATCGCCGGGTTGTAGATGCCCGTGTCCTCGGGGTTCGTGACCATGATCGCGGCGGTCCGCGGCGAGAGCGCGCGCTTCAGGGCCTCGAGGTCCGGGTAGCCGTCGGCGTCGGGGTGCAGCGTGATGACGTCGTAGCCGGCGGCCTTGGCGGCGGCCGCGTTGGACGGGTGGCTGAAGATCGTGGTGATGACCTCGCGGCGCTGCTCGCCCTCGCCGTTGGCCTCGTGGTAGGCGCGGATCATGGCGATGTTCGCCCAGATGGCGGCCGACCCGCCCTGGGTGTGCAGCGACACCTCGTCCATGCCGGAGACCTCGGCCAGCATCCGCTCGGTGCGCCAGATGATCTCGAGCGCGCCCTGCGCGTCGGCGGGGTCCTGCAGCGGGTGCATCGCGGCGAGCTTCGGCGTCGAGATGATGCGCTCGTTGACCTTCGGCGCGTACTTCATCGTGCAGGTGCCCTGGCCGATGTCGACGTTGAGGTCGGCACCGAGGTTCTCCTGCGAGAGCCGCAGGTAGTGCTTGAGCACGCGCATCTGCCCCATCTCGGGCAGCGCGGGCGCCTCGCGGCGCGCGAGCCCCTCCGGCAGCGCGGCGACGACGTCGCCGACGGCCTCGCGCAGGGCGGGCTCGACGGCCGTGACGAGCACGCCGCGCTCGCCCGGCGTGGAGAGCTCGAAGATCACCGGCTCGTCCCAGCGGGCCTGGTGGAAGCGGCGGAGGGCGGGCTTGGGGGCGATCGGCAGGCTCATGCGCGGTGCTCCTCGGGGGTCGCGACGGTGTCGAGGGTGGCGGCGGACTCGGCGGCGGAGGCCGCGACGAGTCCGGTGACGGCGGTGGCGAGGCGGTCGATGTCGCGCTGCGTCGTCAGCTCGGTGACGCACACGACGAGCTCGTGCTCGCCGGCCGGCACGCCCGGCTCGATTCCCTCGGCGCGGAGCGCGCGGACGACGTCCGCGGCGGTGAGCCCGGCGTCCGACACGTCGACCGCGAACTCGCGCATGTGCGCCGCGCCGTCGGTGAGGCGGATGCCGGGGATGGCGCCGAGCGCGCGCTGCGCGTAGGCGGTGCGGGCGAGCAGCACCTCGCCGAGCTCCCGCATGCCCTGCGGACCCATGAGCGCGAGGTGCACGCCGGCGGCGATGCCCCAGAGCGCTGCGGCCGTGCCGACCCACTCCTTGCCCTCCTCGCGGTGCGCGAACGAGGTGCGGTCGTAGGCGACGTCGCCGAAGCCGACCTCGCCCGGCACGTCGGTGGCCTCGAGGCCGAACAGGCGCGACGGCATCTCCATCACGAACTTCGGGTCGTCGTGCACGGCGATGAAGCCGGCGTGCGCGCCGCCGTACCACTGGTGCAGGCCGAGCGACTGGATGTCGCCGCAGACGATGTCGGCGCCCTGCTCGGCGGGCGGCGTGAGCACGCCGTACCCGACGGGGTCGGTCCCGACGACGAGGATCGCCCCGACGGAGTGGGCCGCGTCGGCGAGCTCCTGCAGGCGGTGCTCGAGCGCGCCGGTGCGGCTCGGCGTCTCGACCCAGACCGCCGCGACGTCCGCGTCGAGGCGATCGGCGACGGCCGCGACCTCCGCCGTGCCGTCGACCGGGGCGACGAACTCGAGCTCGAGGTGCACGCGCACGTAGTCGCGGACCTTCGAGAGCTTGGCGGGCAGCACGTCGCTCGCGACGAGCACGCGGCGGCGCCCCGTCATCCGCCCGGCCATCGAGAGCGCGGTCGCGGTCGCCTGGAACCCGTCGTAGGTGGGCACGTTGACGACGTCCATCGACAGGAGCTCGCCCATCAGCGACTGGTACTGGAACAGCGCCTGGAACCGGCCGTGGTCCTCGTAGGGCTCGCCGGCGTACGCCGTGAGGAACTCGCTGCGCCCGATGACCTCGTCGACGACCGCCGGCACGTGGTGCGCGTAGGTGCCCTGCCCGAGGAAGCTGAGCCGCTCCGTCGTCGGCACGTTCTTCGCGAGCAGGCCGGAGACGTGCCGCTCCAGGTCGGCCTCGGCGACGAGCGGCTCGGGCAGGTCGAGCGGGCGCCCGAGCCGGAGGTCCTCGGGGACGTCGGCGTAGAACTCCTCGACGGAGGCCGCGCCGACCGCGGCGAGCATCTCGGCGCGGACGTCGGGGGCGGTGTTGGGGATGTACGGATGCACGAACGGTTCGGTCATGTGCGGTGCCTCACTCGGTGGTCTCGGACAGGGTGACGAAGGGGGGCTCCGCAGCGCGCGGGGCGGCCAGCACCGCCGCGCCGAGCGGAGGGAGGACGAGCCGAGGGCCGACCGTCCCGCCGCCGAGCAGGTCCTCGGCGCCGTCGGGCACGGCCACCACGACCTCGTGGTCGCCGTGGTTCAGCACGAAGGTGAAGTCGGTCGCGTCGTCGGCGCGGGTCACGGCCTCGAGGTCGCGGTCGATCCGGTCGCGGGCGGGGAGGCCGGCGTCGGCGAGTGCTCGTCGCATCACCTCGACGAGCCCGTCCTCGGCGAGCGCGGCCCCGACGTACCAGGCCGCGCCGTCGCCGTGCCCGCGCCGGGTGACGGCCGGCCGGCCGTCGAGCACGCCGGCCGCGAAGCGCGCGACGACGGATGCCTCCGGCGAGGCCTCGATCCACTCGGTCCACACGGGCGCGTCGTAGCCGACGCCGTCGAGCTCGATGCGCTCGGCGCGACCGTCGGGCACGGGCCACGGCTCGTCGACCTCGATGCCGAGGAGCTCGCGCAGGGGTCCGGGCGCGCCGCCGGGGTGGACCGTCTCGGTCGGATCGACGACGCCCGAGAACGGCCCGACGACGACGGTGCCGCCGGCGGCGGCGAACGCCGCGAGGGCGTCGGCCTGCGCGGCATCCGTCACGTAGAGGTTGGGCACGACGACGAGGTCGTAGCCGTCGAAGGGGCCCGTCGCGCGCACGGCGTCGACGGCGTGCCCGAGTGCGTGCAGCGCGCCGTGCCAGGCGCGGGCCTGCGCGAGCCAGCCGAGTCGCTGCGAGGGCAGGGACTCCGCGGCACTCGACCCCCACCACGAGTCCCAGTCGACGACGAGCGCGACTCGGCTGCGCACGCGCGCGCCCTTCACCGGGGCGAGGCGCTGGAGTTCGCGCCCGAACGCGGCGGTCTCGCGGAAGCTCCGCGACCGCTCGCCGCGGTGGCCGAGCATCGCGGAGTGGAACTTCTCCTGCCCGTACCGGGCCTGGCGCCACTGGAAGAACATCGCGCCGTCGGAGCCGTGCGCGATCGCCTGGAGGCTGTCGATGCGCATGCGCCCTGGCGCCTTGGGCACGTTGACGTCGCGCCAGCTCACGGCGCTCGCGGCCTGCTCGAGGAGCAGCCAGGGCTGCCCGCCCTTGAGGGATCGCATGAGGCCGTAGTTCAGCGCGGCGGGCACGTGGGCGCGCGGGTCGGCCGGGTCGGGGTAGGCGTCGTCGGTGACGAGGTCCTCGACCTCGGCGAACCGCCAGTAGTCGAGCTCGCGGAAGATGCTCATGAAGTTGGTGGTCACGGGGAGCTCGGGCGTGACCTCGCGGAGCACGTCGACCTCGACCCGGAACAGTTCGAGGAGCGCGTCGGAGGAGAACCGCTCGAAGTCGAGCAGCTGGGTCGGGTTGATCGGCCCGGTCGCGCGGCGGGGCGGCTCGACCTGCTCCCACGCGGTGTAGCGCTGGCCCCAGACGTTCACGCCCCAGGCCTCGTTGAGCCCGTCGAGGTCGCCGTGGCGCGCCTCGAGCCAACGACGGAAGTGGGCGGCGGACTCGGGGCACCAGCAGCGCGCGACGTGGTCGCCGTACTCGTTCGAGACGTGCCAGAGCACGACCGCGGGATGCTCGCCGTAGCGCTCGGCCATCGCCCGCGCCATCCGCGCGACGTGCTCGCGCCAGACGGGCGAGCTCGGGCAGTAGGCCTGGCGCGACCCGAACTCGAGGCGACGGCCGTCGGCGTCCCACGGGAGCATCTCGGGGTGGCGGCGCACGAGCCAGGCCGGCGGGGTCGCCGTGGCGGTGGCGAGGTCGACGCGGATGCCGCCGGCCCAGAGCACCTCGATGACCCGGTCGAGCCAGCCCCACTCGTACACGCCGGGCGAGGTCTCGAGCTGCGGCCACGAGAAGACGGGGAGGCTCACGAGGTTGACGCCCGCCTCGCGCATGAGCCGCACGTCCTCGTGCCACACCTCCTCCGGCCACTGGTCGGGGTTGTAGTCGCCGCCGTAGGCGAGCGCGTCGAGGCGCATCGGCCTCGGGGTCGCGTTCGTCACGTCGTGTCCTCTCCGTCGTGGATCTGTACAGGTTCTCCTGCGCACTGTATTCTGTATACAGATACGCTAAGCCGCAAGTCGACGGGGGTCAAGCCCTAGGCTTGCGGCGTCGACCCGGCTGGAGGAGCGATGGCGATCGAACGCAAGAACCTGCGTTCCCAGGTGCGCGAGGAACTGCTCGCGCGCATGCGATCGGGGCTCGTGCGCCCGGGCGAGGGCATCAACGAGGTGCAGCTCGCCGCCGAGCTCGGCGTCAGCCGCACGCCCCTGCGCGAGGCGCTCATCGCCCTCGAGAGCGAGGGGCAGATCACGAGTGAGAACGGCAAGGGCTTCCGCTTCGTGCCGCTCTCGGCGACCGAGTTCGAGGAGCTCGCGCCCGTCATGGCCGCGCTCGAGTCGCTCGCCCTCGAGCTCAGCCCGCCCGACGAGCTCCGGGAGATCGGTCGGCGGCTCGCCGAGCTCGCCGCCGACTTCCACCAGGAGGTCGTCGAGCACTCCCTCGTCGTCACCAAGGACGACGAGTGGCACGCCATCATGCTCTCCGCGTGTCCCAACCGCCGACTGCTCGACACGATCGAGGCCACGCGCGGCGCGTTCCACCGCTACGAGTCCCTCCTCGTGCCGAACGACGTCATGATCGAGCGCGTCGCGGCCGAGCACGCCGAGATCGCCCGGCACCTCGCCGACGGCGACGTCGCCGCGGCATCCGTCGCCCTCAAGGCGAACTGGATGAACGGCATGCGCCGCATCCTCGACAACGCGTCGAGCTCCTACTTCAGCGCCTGACCGACCGCCTCGCACGACCCGGGCCTCCGCTCGCCCGCTGCTCAGGCCCCGCGCGACCGCGCGACCGCGAGGTCGATGAAGAGCGCCGCCGACCAGCCGAACGCGGTCGTCGCGCTCGGGGCGCGCTCGCCCGTGCGCGGGTCGAAGTACTCGTGGGGGCCGCCCGCGTGCACCACGAGCTCGACGGTGCGCTCGGCGAGTCGCCCGGCGCGCTCGGCACGCCCGGAGCGCTCGAGCCCCTCGGCCACGAGCGCGTTCGTGTTCACCCACACCGGCCCGCGCCACATGCGCTCGGGCGAGTGGTCGGGGTCGCCGACGGCGACCGTCGGGACGGGCCACGGCGTGGCGAACCGATCGGGGTCGTCGAGCGCGGCCACGAGCCGCTCGGTGATCGCCTCGGGCAGCAGGCCGGTCAGGAGCGGCATGAGTCCGACGACGGTGTCGCTCTCGACGGGGCGGCCGGCCGCGAGCGAACGGAATCGGTCGCGCTCTCCGTCCCAGAGTCCGAGGAGCCGGTCGAGCGTGCGGGCCGCGCGATCGCGGTGCGCGGAAGCCGCGGCCGCCGGGGAGACGGGTTCCCCCGAGCCCGGGTCGGCGGCGAGGCCGAACCGCTCGACGAGGTCCGCGAGCTCCAGGTCCTGCCGCACGAGGTACGCCGCCAGGTCGGGCGTCGTCGTGGGCAGCGGCCCGTCGAAGACCGGGCTGTCGTCGAGGCCCGACGAGTACGGGTGCCCGTACTCCGGGAGGCCGTCGCCGTCGAGGTCGGAGTGCGCGAACCACCAGTCCTGCGAGCGGCGGACGGTGCCGACCATCCGTCGCGCCCAGTCGGCGGTCCCGGCCCCGACGGGATCCGCCTCGAGCACCTTGCGGAGCGCCCACGCCGCGAGCGGCGGCTTGGTGAGCGGAACGGGGGCGCTCGGGTCCGCGACGGCGGACCCCGCCCGGCGCAGGTTCTCCCGGTCGGAGGCGGGCAGGTCGTCGCTCGACGCGAGCACTCCGTGCTCGTGGACGACGTCGGGGAGCTGGCCCTCGGGGGTCGGGAACCGCAGCGCCAGGTCGAGCTGCTCGCGCGCGAGCTCGGGATCGCCGTGGCGGAGCCCGACCGCGATGAAGTACGCGTCCCACTGCCAGAGGCCGACGTAGCCGATCTTCGAGGGCACGACCGCCCGGGCGCCGGCGAGCTGCGGCAGCTCGACGACGTTCGCCCCGAGCACCCACCAGCAGAACGCGGCCATGTCCTGCAGGTCGTCTCGGACGACCGGGCAACGCGCGAACCAGTCGAGCCACGTCGCGCGCGTCTCCGCGAGGTGCGCGGCGTGCGCATCGCTCCGCGCGAACTCGACGCCGCGATCGGCGTCGACCGTGAAGGCGACGGATGCCGCGTGCCGGCCGCCGATGCGAAGGGACTCGGCCTCGTCGCCCGCCCGCACCGTCCACGAGACCATCGCCTCGCGATCCTCGGCGACGCCGAGGCTCAGTGCGTGCGGGCCCGCGAACGTGAGGGTGACGGCGCCGTCGCCGAGTTCGATCGCGTGCGGCAGCACCCGCGTGACGGCGAGCCGCGCGCCGTCGCCATCGCGCACCTCGAGCGCATCGATCGCCACGCACTCCTCGAGCGACCGCTCGTACTCGGAGGTGTGCACGCGCAGCCCGTCGCCGCTCCGGAACACCATGAGGCGCGATCGCGGCAGCGTGAACGGCGCCAGCACCAGGTCGAGGTGCTCGCCGGCGCGTGCGGCGGCGGCCGCGGCATCCGCTCGCCCCACGACCCGGCGCGGCAGCGTCGACGCGGCGCTCATCGGCCGCCCAGGCCCGACGCGGCCATGCTGTTGAGGATCCGGCGCTGCCCGATCACGAACGCGACGAGCATCGGGATCGTGGCGAGCGCCGAGGCCGCCATCACGAGGCCGTAGTCGACCGACCCGAACTGGCCGCGGAAGCTCGCGAGCAGCAGCGGCACGGTGAACAGGTCGGGTGAGTTCAGCAGCACCAGCGGGAACAGGAAGCTGTTCCACACGTCGAGCGCGACGATGATGCTGAGCGCGCCGAGGCCCGGCTTCAGGTTCGGCAGGATGATGCTCCAGAACGTCCGCCAGCGACCGGCGCCGTCCACGAGCGCCGCCTCCTCGAGCTCCTTCGGCAGGCTCAGGACGAACTGCCGCATGAGGAACACGGCGAACGGGTTGACGAGCATCGCCGGCACGATGAGCGAGAGGTGCGAGTCCACCCAGCCGAACCGCGACATGAGCAGGTAGAAGGGGATGAGCGTGACCTGCTTCGGGATCATCTGCGTCGCGAGGAACACGATGAAGAGCACCCGGCTGCCCCGGAAGCGGATGCGCGCGAACGCGTAGCCGGCCATCGACGCGGTCAGCAGCGTGCCGACGACGGCGAGCACGCAGATGTAGATGCTGTTGAGGTACGCCTGGCCGAACGGCACCGCGTTCCAGGCGTCGACGTACTTGTCGATCGTCCACGGATCGGGCCAGAGGCTGAGCGGGTCCTGCAGCAGCTGCGGCAGGGTCTTGAACGAGGTCAGCAGCATCCACAGGAACGGGAAGACCATCGCGAGGCCGGCCACGATGAGCGCGGCGTGGATCGCGAGGCGGCCGAACGTGCGGCGCGTGCGCCCGTCGGCGCCACGGCGCGCGGGTCGTTCGAGGTGCGGGCGGCCGACGAGCGTCGACTCGAGGTCTGCGGCGGTCATGCGGAATCGTCCTCGTAGTGCACGAACTTCTTCTGCGCGCCGAACTGGATCGCGGTGATGACGAGCGTCAGCACGAGCAGGATCACGGAGGCGGCGCTGGACGGTCCGAACTCGAACCGGCCGAAGCCCAGGTCGTAGATGTGGTACACGATCGTGCGCGTCGCATTGTCCGGGCCGGCGTTCGCCGTGAGCACGAACACGGTGTCGAACGTCTGCAGCGACGAGATGAACGCGACGATCGAGGAGAAGAACACGATCGGCGAGAGCAGGGGCAGGCGGATGCTGCGGAACAGCCGCCACGCGCCGGCGCCGTCGATGCGGGCCGCCTCGATGACCGAGGGCGAGATGTTCTGCAGGCCCGCGAGGAAGATGATCACGTTCAGCCCGAGCGACGACCAGATGGCCACGATGCACACGGCGATGAGCGCGAGGCGCGGGTCGCCGAGCCAGTCCGGCGGGTCGATGCCGAAGACGCTCGCGATGGCGCCGCTCAGCACCCCGTCGGCGCGGAAGAGCTGCTGCCAGATCATGGCCACGGCCACGGTGCTCGTGACGACGGGCGCGAAGAAGAGGATGAGGTAGAGCGTCCGCGTGCGCAGCTTCTCCAGCGCGACCGCGATCACGACCGCGAGGCCCAGGCCGACGGGCACCGTGATCAGGGCGATGAGCAGCGTGTTGACGATCGACCGCAGCAGCAGCTCGTCCTGCAGCTGGGCCGTGAAGTTCTCGAACCCCACCCACTCGAGCTCGGTCAGGCCGTCCCACGACGCGAAGGCGAGCACGAGGCTCGCGACGAACGGCAGGAGCACGAAGAGCGCCATGCCGACGAGCTGCGGGCCGACGAACACGTAGCCCCAGCGGCGGTCGCGGCGACGCCATGCGGCCTCGCGGCGCGGCGCCGGGCGACCGGTCGGGGCGGGCCGTCCCTGCGCGGCTCCGGCGACGGCGGCGGGCAGGGCGGATGCCGCGGGGGGCGCGGGCGGCGCGACCGGCGTACCGGCCGCACCGCCCGAGGTGATCACCATCGGTGGCTCACTCCGCCGTCTTCTCCGCGACGAGGTCGGCGACCGCGTCGAGGGTGGACTGCGCGTCGGACTTGCCCTCGTAGAGCTTCAGGAACAGGTCGCTGATGTCCGTCGAGAGGCCGGGAACGCGCGCCTCGGGCGCGTAGTCCTCGAAGCCGACGTCGCGCATGTCGAGGAACGTCTGCGCGTGGGCGGGGTAGCCGTCCTCGAGCACGACCTCGTCGGCGCCGGCGATGGACGGCACGGCGTTGCCGCCGCCGGAGAGGCGGAAGACCTGGCCCTCGGCCGAGAGGAACTCGGTCCAGAACGTGAATGCGGCGTCGGGGGCATCCGTCTTGCCGTTGATGGCGAGGTACGAGGTGGCGACGCCGGTCGGGGCGGCCTGCCCGTCGGGCGTGGGCCAGCGCACGATGTCGTAGCTCTCCTGCTCGCCCGCGCTCGAGACCGTGCCGATCGTGTAGCGGCCCTGCGAGAAGAAGCCCGCCTTGTGGGTGACGAAGACGCTGTCCGCGCCCGCCCCCTCGGGCATGGTGTCGGCCACGACGAAGGTGCCGTCCTGGAAGTAGCCGCCGAGGGTCTCGACGGCGTCCACCGTCGCGGCGTCCTCGTTGCCGACGAACGCGCCGGACTCGTCGTAGGCGGTACCGCCCTGCGCCGAGATCCAGCTGTAGTGCGTCGCCCAGTAGTTCCAGAACATCGAGCCGACGAGGCCGGCGTCCGCGAGCGCGTCGTTCATCTCGAGGTACTTCTCGGTCGTCCACTCGCCGTTCTCGGCGAGCGTGGCCGGGTCCTCGGTGATGCCGGCGGCCTCGAGGGCCTGCCGGTCGTACCAGAGCACGTCGGGGTTGGAGTCGTTCGGGGCCGCGTAGATCTCGCCGTCGGTCTCCGCCGCGCCGAAGAGGCCGGGGAAGAAGTCGTCGGGGTGGGTCTCGCTCGCGTCCGAGGCCATGCGGTCGCTGAGCGGGAGGAGCACGTCCGCGTCGACGAACTGGCCGATCTTGTCGTCTCCGATGTAGAAGACGTCGGGCGCCGTGCCGCTCGTGAGCTGCGCGAGCAGCTTCGAGTGGTAGTCGCCGTAGCTGGCGACCGGCTGCAGCTCCACCGTGATGTCGGGGTGGCGCTCCATGAACTCCTGGTTGAACTCCTCGAATCGAGTGAGCTCCTCAGGGGTCCCCCAGGTCGACCAGACGACGGTGTCCTCGTCGGACCCGCCTCCGCCACCACTGCAGGCCGCGAGGCCCACCGTCATCGCGCCCACCGCTCCGACCGCGAGCAGACGCCTCGTCATTGAGTTCGCACGGCGCATCGCGCCCCACCTCTTCCTCGTCGATGTGTCGCCCGGATCCTTCCGAGCACTCAGTATTTTGTATACAGAACGCAGATCGGTCAAGTCTCGATTCGGAAACGGGGTCTCGCGGCTCCGGCGAGCGCGGCCGGCCGCCGACGGTTACGCTGGCCCGAGGCGCGTCATCGACGACGACGCCAGGATCCCGGTCGAGTCGCCGACGGGGCCTGCGAACCCGGCGACGACGAGGGAGTTGCATGAGGACCCCAGTGGCCCGGACCTTCGGTGCGGCGACGGCCGCGATGCTCGCACTCGGACTCGCGGCCTGCACGGTGTCCGACGAAGACGCCCCGCAGGCGACCGGGCCGGTCGTGCAACTCGGTGCGCCGGGGGAACCCAACCGGACGCTCTCCCCCGAGGAGGCCGCGGAGGGCTTCGACCCGCCGGCCTACGTGGAGGCCGACGCGCAGTTCATGCGCGACATGATCCACCACCACGACCAGGCCATCACGATGACCGGATGGGTCGAGGAGCGCACGACCGACCGCGACCTGCGCCTGCTCGCCGAGCGCATGAGCATCAGCCAGCAGGACGAGATCGAGCTCATGGCGTCGTGGCTCCAGGAGCGCGTCGAGCCGCTGCGCGGCGGCCACGACCACGGCGGCGAGCTGATGCCCGGCATGCTCACCGACGAGCAGCTCGAGCGCCTCGAGGCCGCACGGGGCGTCGAGTTCGAACGCCTCTTCCTCGAATACATGATCCAGCACCACCGGGGCGCCCTCGAGATGGTCGGCGACCTCTACTCGGCGGGCGGCGGCGAGGAACCGACGATCTCGGACTTCGCGCGTCACGTCGAGGGCGACCAGGGCATCGAGATCTCGCGGATGCTCGGCATGCTCGCCGAGCGCTCGTCCTGACCGGTCCGCCGACACCCCGGCCGAACCAACGGATGCCCGGCGATCCGAGGATCGCCGGGCATCGTGGCCGGGTGCGGGGAGGCCGGTCGCCCGGCCTCCCCGGCCGGATCAGGAGTACATCGCGGCGAGGCCCTGCAGGCTCTGCGCGAGGTTCGAGTCCGGCGCGGCGCCGGACTTGCGCTCCGCGTTCACGAGCTGGTCGACGACCGAGTCGTCGTCTCCCCTGGCCGCGAGCCTCTCGGCCTGGTCGATCGCCTTCCGGACCTGCTTGAGCGCGTTGCCGCTCAGGCTGCCGTCGCGCTCGGCCTGGTCGACGTAGGCCCGCGAGAGCGCGAAGCTCGGCGCGTGCACGAGCATCGTCTGCATCTGCGCGTTGAACTCGTCGAGCTGGACCTCACCGGCCGCGGCGATCTCGTTCTCCGAGAGGTACATGCTCGGCGTGAGCGCCACGCTGTCGAAGCCGCGCGCGATCTCGCTGCCGAACACGTTGCCGTTGTACCAGTAGGTCGACCAGTAGCCGCCGAGCGCGAGGAAGGCCTCGTTGATCGGGCCGCGGTCGAGGTAGGCGATCTCGACCGGGTTCGCCGAGTCGGTGAAGTCCCAGATCGACAGGCCGCCCTGGTACCAGGCCTGCACCATGACGTCGCGACCCGGGATCGGGACCAGCGACCCGTTGTGCGCGACGCAGTTCTCGGTCGTGGTCTGCACTGCCGGGAGCTTGTAGTAGCTCGCGAACTCCATCTTGCCGTCGACGATGTCGAAGATCGCGTCGGCGCCCCACTCCGGCTGGTCGATGTCGCGGCATCGTGCCCCGCCGCCGCCGCCCCACTCGTCGGTGAACACGACCTTGGTGCCGTCGTTGTTCAGCGTGGCGGAGTGCCAGTACGAGAAGTTCGGGTCGGAGACCGCGTCGGTCCGCACCGGGTCGGCCGGGTCGGTGATGTCGAGCAGGATGCCGTTGCCCTGGCACGCGCCCGCCGCGATGCCCAGCTCGGGGTAGGCGGTGATGTCGTGGCACGTGTTCGTGTTCGGCGTCGGCGAGTAGGTCGCGCCGCTCGGGTGCTGCGCCGAACCCGGCAGCGTGTTCTGCAGGCCGTTGAACGCGCCGGTCTCCCCATCCGTGAAGATGCGGGGCTGGCTCACGACCGCCGCCGTCTCGGGCGCCGCCAACGGCACCTGGATGACGTCGATGCGCCACTGCGTCGGGTTGCCCTCGGTCACCGGCTCCGTCGTCAGCGCCGCGTTCTCGCAGCCCTCGAGCTCGAGCGGCGAGCGCACGCTCGAGGTGCCCGAGTTGTAGACGTAGATGTTGTCCGGGTCGTTCGGGTCGGTGACCAGGGTGTGCGTGTGCGATCCGCGGCACAGCTGGACGCCCGGCAACTGCACCGGGTTGTCGATGTCGCTGATGTCGAAGATCCGCACGCCCCGGAACCGGTCGGGGTTCACCGAGCCCGACGCACCCCCGGTCCCGCAGTCGATGCGGCCGCTCGTCTGCTCGACCGACATGAAGAGCAGGTCGCCGTACACCGACACGTCGCCCTGGCCGCCGGGGCACACGAACGTGCCGCGCAACGACGGCGAGGCCGGGTCGGAGACGTCGTACACCTGGAACCCGGCGTAGCTTCCGCCGATCGCGAAGTCGCCGGTGAACGCCAGGTCGGAGTTGAACGAGACGTCGAACGGCGACACCTTCGGCGTGCTCGAGAGCAGGTCGACGTTGCCCTCGGCGAGCCCGGCGTCGAACAGGCCGGCCGCGAGTCCCTCGCGCGGGTCGTCCGCGGCGGAGGCCGCGGTGGCCGTCACGAGCGAGACGCCCAGCAGCAGTGCGCCGGATGCCGCGACGGCGCGCCTGCGCCATCGGACGGGTCGGTGGTCGGATCTCATCGGTGGTACCCCCTCCGGTCGTGTTCGCATGCCGTCGTGCGACGTCGGACGACGGCGATCGAACCCACCGACAGGGCGGGCCGCACGCCTTCGTGCGACCCGCGGCCCTCGGACGGGCCGATCTCTGATCTCACCGTATCGATGCATACGCATCAGCGACAGGGTCTCCTCCGTTTCGGTCCGGATCCCGGCGACCCGGTGCAGGTGTCGGCGGCCCGACGTAGGCTCGAACGCATCCGATCGGAGGGCCCTCCATGTGCGGACGTTTCGTGGTCTCGCAGCAGGCCGACGACCTCACGGCGGTGTTCGATGCCGAGAACGACTTCGCCGACTGGCAGCCGTCGTACAGCCTCGCGCCGACCGACACCGTGCCGATCGTGCGCGAGCGCGCCCGAGCCGACACGGGCGAGTTCGTCCGGCGCCTCGAGCCGGCGCGGTGGGACTTCCATCCCGCGTTCATGAAGGACTCCAAGCGCCCGCAGTTCAACAGCCGCATCGAGACCGTCGCGACGAACGGCCTGTGGAAGGGCGCCTTCGCCTCCGGGCGGTGCATCGTGCCGATGCGCGGCTACTTCGAGTGGACGGGCGAACCGGGCAAGAAGCGGGCGCACTACCTGCACGGCCCTGACGACCTGCTCGCCGCCGCCGGCATCTCGACGGCGCGCAAGCTCGACGACGGCTCGTGGGAGGTGTCGACCTCGATCATCACGCGTGAGGCACGCGACGCCTCCGGCGAGGTCCACGACCGCATGCCGGTCTACCTCCCCCTCGATGCGATCGACCGGTACCTCGACCCCGCGAAGCTCTCCCCCGACGAGGCCGCGGGCATGGTCGACTTCCTCATCGCCCAGTCCGACCGGGTCGCCCCGACGATCTCCGAGTACGAGGTCGACCCGCGGGTGAACAACCACCGGCGGATCGACCCCCGCGATCCGACCCTCATCGAGCCGCTCGGCGAGGCGCCGACGCTCACCTGACCCCCGAACCGACCGCCCTGGAAGGACCGCGCCGCATGAGCCCCTGGACCGACGAGCAACTCGACCTGATCGGCGACGCGGAGCAGCTGCTCGTGGCTTCCGAGCGATCCGACGGCTCCCTCCGCCCCTTCACGACCGTCTGGGTGGCCCGGGTCGGCGACGACCTCTACGTGCGGTCCGCCTACGGCCCGCGGAACGGCTGGTACCGGCGCGCGAAGACGAGCGGCGCGGGCCGGATCAAGTCCGCGGGCGTCATCCGGGACGTCCGGTTCGTGCACATGCCCGAGGGCGACGACGACCTGCACACCGCCCTCGACGCCGAGTTCCGGCGCAAGTACGCCGACCACTCCCCCGCCATCGTGGCGACCGTGCTCGGCGACGACGTGCGTGCGACGACGCTGCGGCTCGACGCGACGGACTGAGCCCGACCGCGGCTACGCGACCGGTCCCTGCCTCCGGGACTCGTCGAGCGTCGCCACGAGCTCGCGGAACTTCTCCGGGGTGACCTCTCCGCGCGCGAGCCGCTCCTCGAGGATCCGCCGGGCGGGGTCCCCCGCCGCGGCGTGCGGAGGCTGCGTGTGATGCGGGCCGGACGCGGCCGAGCCCGTCGACCGCACCAGCAGCACGACGAGGACCACGATCCCGGCGATCACGAGCAGGAAGAAGAGGAGCCCCGGGATCCACAGCCACCACGTCCCGACCCCGTAGTCCCACATCATCGTCACCATCTCCTCGGTGGACCGCCGATCACCGCGGGTCCACTCCAAGCCAACCCGACGCGGCGCGGGCACCGCGGGCCCTTCGGCCCGGCGCGGCAGCGGAGGCCGACGGATGCCGCGTCGCGGCCCCGCTCCCGCCGGACGGGCTCAGCCCCGGCGGCGGCGGCGCCGCCGCGTGGACGTCTCGTCCAGGCGGCGCCGCTCGGCCTCCGCGGCCGCGACCCGCTGACGGGCCTCGCGTCGCTCCCGCCACGCCGCGACCTCGCCGTCGACGTCGCGGGTCGGCGTCACGACCGGCGGGCCGCCGAGCAGCTGCCGGCGCGCCTCGACCACCCGGCGGTTGAAGTCGACGAGCGCATCGCGCACCTCGCGCTCCCGGTGCATCCGATCGAGCCGCTCCTCGAGCTCCGCCGACTCGACCCGCAGCGTCAGGGCGGGCGGACCCAGTCCCGTCAGTCGCTCCTGCTCGATCTTGCGGCGGATCCACCAGTCGGGATCGTGGTGGCCGAGCCCCTCGAGCGGTTTGCCCGCGCCCGGCAGGTCGTCGAACTCGCCGCGACGGATCGCCTGCTGGATGACGACCTCGACGTACGCGGCGCGGTCGACGGCGGTCGGCCCCGACGACCTGGATCGCTCGGACGCGTCACCCTCCTCGCGGCCGCCGACGCGGGTCGTGGCGGACTCCGTCGCGTCGGCGTCGGGGTCCTCGCCGCGGGCACGGGCCTCCGCGCGCTCCGCCTGCTCGATGCGGTAGCGCCAGGCGTCACGCCGAGCGTCGTCGACCACGTGCCCGACCTCCCGTCCGGATCGATCGATGCGGTCGATGCTAGTTCCGCGGCCGCGGCGCCGCAGTCGCGGCATCCGTCGTAGCCTGAGCCCCATGCGCTTCGGAACGCTCGACTTCGGGCCCGCCCTCGACGCCCCCGACCTGCTCGCCGCCCCGACCGCGGACGCCGTCGCCGCGATGCCGGGGGGCGAGGCCGCCGACGTGCTCGTCGCCGCGATCGATCCGGGACTCGCCGACACGGCGGCCTTCTGCGAGCACTACGCGATCTCGATGGCCGACGGCGCGAACTGCGTGATCGTCCAGGCGCGGCGCGGGGAACGGACCTGGTACGCCGCGTGCCTCGTCCGCGGGTCCGACCGCGCCGACGTCAACGGCGCCGTCCGGCGCCACCTCGGCGCCCGCAAGCTGTCGTTCGCGTCGATGGACGACGCGGTCTCCCTCACCGCCATGGAGTACGGCGGCATCACGCCGGTCGGCCTGCCGTCGGACTGGCCGATCCTCGTCGACGAGTCCGTCGCGGCGCACCCGCGCCTCATCGTGGGCAGCGGCATCCGCGGGTCGAAGCTGCTGGTCACCGGCGCGCGCCTCGCCGCCCTGCCGAACGCCGAGGTGCTGCCGCTCGCGCAGGCGAGCTGACCGCGGCGGTCAGAACACCTCGGGCAGCGTCGACTGGTCGAACTGGAACACCGCGGCGAGGTCCTTCCCGCGGACCGTGCCGCCGGAGTGGTACGCGATGCCCCACTGGTCGATGAACGACCCGTCCGCGAAGGTGCACGGCACGACGACGGGGTCGTCGGGGTCGTCGGCGAGGGTCAGGCCACCCTGGCCCTTCGTGCCGAACGTGCCGGTGCCGCCGAGCGCCGCGCATTGGGCGGATGCCGGATCGCCCGGCGGGTCCTTCGGGATCTCGGTGCGCGACAGGTAGGCCAGCGCGGCGAGCGTGGGCTCGTCTGAGGTGATGGTGACGAGGTCCACGTAGATGCGCGAGTCGGCGTCGTCGCCGAGGGTCTGGAACCGGCAGACCGCGATCGGGTCGCCGAGCGGCACCCAGTCGCCCTCGTCGAGGTTGGTCTGCGCGGCCGGACGGCGCTGCTGCACCTCGCCGCCCTGCTGCTCGCAGTACCCCGCGGCATCCGCCAGGTCCTCGGCCGACGTGGCGGGGTCGGTGGTCCGGGGCGTGACCGGCACCTCCGTGCAGGCGACGAGCCCGAGCGCGGCGAGCGCGACCAGCGCTGCGCCGATCATCCGGCCGTTCCGTCGTCCCATCCGTCGCCCCGTCCGATCGCCGAGCATGCGGTCAGTCAGCCCAGACTAGACGGTCGCCGCCGGGGCACGTCGAGCCCGGGCCGCGGCGGACGGAGATTGAGTGGATGGAGCGGATGACGGGGTCTGGTTTCAGGACCTTGTGAACGGATGTCTCGAGACATTGTGAACGGCTGGGCGGGCCTGGCGCTGATGTCTCAAGACATTGTGAACGCCTCTTCGGCACGGTCGGAGGGTGAGCAAGCCCGAGGTGCTGATCAAGGCCGTGACCGTGCAGGGACTCTCGTACGGTGAGGTCGCTCGCCGGTACGGGGTGTCCAAGACATTGGTGCACCGGCTGCATCACCGGTGGCTCGAGGAAGGCGATGCCGCGTTCCAGCGACGATCCTCACGACCCCATTCGAGCCCGACGCGCACGTCCGCGGCGATCCAGGAGCGAGTCCTGGCGTTGCGCGACCAGCTCACCGCGGACGGCTTGGACGCCGGATGCGACACCATCCACACCCACCTGGCCGGCGAGGGTCACACGATCGGCAAGGCCACGGTGTGGCGGATCCTCAAACGCGCCGATCGGATCACGCCGCAACCGCAGAAGCGCCCGAGGAGTTCGTACCTGCGGTTCGCCGCGGACCGGCCCAACCAGATGTGGCAGTCCGACTTCACCCACTGGACCCTCACCACCGGGGTCGGGGTGGAGATCATCGGCTGGCTCGACGACCACTCCCGCTACCTGCTGCACCTGACGGCGCATCGCCGGGTGTCCGGTCGCACCGTCACCGACACGTTCACCGCCGCCGCGGACGAGCACGGGTATCCCGCATCGACGCTGACCGACAACGGCATGGTCTACACCACCCGGTACGCCGGCACCGCCACCGGCACCGGCAACCCGAACGCGTTCGAAACCCTGCTGGCCCTGTACGGCATCGCGCAGAAGAACGGGCTGCCCTACAAGCCCACCACGCAGGGCAAGATCGAACGACTCTGGCAGACCCTGAAGAAACACCTGCACGCGCACCCCGCAGCGACGGTCGAGGAGCTGCAGGCCGTGCTGGACGGCTTCCGCGACTACTACAACACCCGCCGCCCGCACCGGGCCATCAGCCGGCGCACCCCCGCGTTCGCGTACGAGCTCATTCCGAAGGCATTCCCGACCGCTCCGGACGACCCGAACCTGTGGCGGGTCCGCTACGACCGCGTCGACCCCGGCGGAAAGGTCTCACTGCGCTACGCCAACCGGATGCTGCACCTGGGCGTCGGAAGACCCCACGCCGGCACCGACATCATCGTGCTCATCCACAACACCGAAGCCACCGTCATCGACCCCGACGGAACCGTGCTCAGCGAACACCGAATCGACCCAGAACGCACCTACCAGCCAGCAACGAAAAACGGCTGAACCCGCGTTTCCGCGGGTTCAGCCGTTCACAATGTCCTGAGACATCACAGATGGAGCGGATGACGGGGTTCGAACCCGCGACCTTCACCTTGGCAAGGTGACGCGCTACCAACTGCGCTACATCCGCGTGGAGCGGCTCCGCCGCTCCGGTGCCGGCCATCGGGCCGACTGGTCGATCCTAGCGGACGCGCGACCGGCCGGATGACCGCGCCCTGGTCCTCGCCCCCGACGGTCACGGCCCAGCCCCGTCGGGCCGCGCGGCGGTCATCCGCCCTGGTGCGGCTCCTCGTCGTCGCCCGACGCACGCTGGAACGCCCGGTCCCACTCCTGCAGCTCCTTCCGCCCGCCGATGAGCCCGTCGAGCGACACCTGGAAGTGCAGCCCCCGCCTCGCGTTGACCTGCTTGATGTTCCGCACGAGGTCGTCGGAGACCGCGACGACCGCGTCACGCACCTCCCGGACGCGCTCCTCGGGGTCGTCCCAGAGATGCGGGTGGGTGAGGATGTCGAGCAGGTAGTCGCGGTCGAGCGCGGCCGTGAGCTTGCGGAGCGTGTCGTCGACCTCGATGGCGGCGGCCCCGCGCTGGCTGCCGCCGGCCCGGTCGAGCCTGATGAACAGCTCCTCGACGTTCTCGGCGATCCGCATGGTGTCGTTCGCAGTCCGCGCGGCGACCGCGTCGCCGCCGGCACCGACCTGCGCGTACTCGCGGGCGAGCGATCGCAGCGCCGCCACGTGCCGGCCGATCGGCTCGGGGAGCCGCGCGTCGCGCGCGCGGCGCGCACGGCGCCGACGCGCACCGAGCACGCCGAAGACCGTCGCGCCCGCGGCGACGAGCACCGCCGCGCCGATCACGAGCCCCAGTCCGATTCCGCCGCCGCCGGCATCGCCGTCTCCGACCAGGGGCGCGGGCTCGGCCGCGACCTGAACGCCCTGCACCGTCTCGGTGAGCGCGGCGTCGAGGTCGTCGGCGCCGGCTTCGGCCTCGTTCGCGATCTGCATCGCCTCGCCCGCGTCGAGCACCCTCGACCCGGCGACCAGGTCGTCGCCGACCGCGACGATGATGGTGTCGTAGGTCGTCGTCTCGGCGAGCCGGCCCAGGATCTCGGTCCCGGATGCCTCGAGCGCGGCGTTGTCGGAGAACACGGCGACGCCGATGGAGTCGTCCCCGACCTGCGCCAGGAGCTCGTCCCGCAGCGCCGACGCGCCACCGACCTCGGCCGACACGTAGACGGGCGAGGTCTGGAGCGCCTCGGATGCATCGTCGATGTATCCGTCCGCCGCCGCGAAGATCAGGGCATCCATGCGCCGGCCCCTAGAAGTTGTTGATCACGGACGCGAACACGAGGTCGATCTTCGCGGCATCCGACGCGTCGAACCACTGTCCGCCGGTCGCCTCGGCGATGCGCCTCAGGGAACCGGTGTCGGCGCCCTCGCCGTAGGCGATCGGGAAGATCCGCACCGGAGCCGCGTCGCCGCCCTCGCGCGACGATCCGCCGATCTTCGCGATGAGCGAGTCGATCGAGATCGACGAGTCGGTGTCCTGTCCGTCGGAGAGCACCACGATCGCGTTGATGCGACCGGGTTCCGCACGGGCGACCATCTCGTCGTACGCGACGGCGATCGCGTCGTAGAGCGGCGTTCCCTCGCGGTTCGCGAAGCGCAGGTCGTCGACGGACGCGCTCAGCGTCTCGCGGTCGGACCCGAGCGGCGAGACGTCGCGCAGCACGATCAGGTTCTCTCCCGCGGTCGAGTCCACGCCGGTGGTGAACGCCCACATGCCGACCTCGTCGGTTCCACGGAAGTGGCCGAGCGTGGCCTGGGCGCCCTCGATCGCGCCGTCGAGCTTCGACCGGCCGTCGCCGATCGGGTCGTCCATCGAGCCGGACACGTCGATGAGCTCGAGCACCGACGACGGCTTGCGGATCTGCGTCCACTGATCGAGCGCGGCCGACACGACGTCGACGCCCGGGCGGGGCAGCGTGATCGCCGGGCCGGCGGGATCCACGCCGTACTGCTCCGTGAAGAGGTCGCCGAGCGGCACCGACTGGTCGAGCGGCCGGAAGCCGTACTCGGGCAGGATGCGCTGGGCGGGCTCGGTGGCGAGGAAGTCGACGAAGGCCTCGCCCGCCGTGCGCTGGACCTCGGTGACCCAGTCGGCGCCGAGCACCGTGACGGGGTTGTCCGACCACATCGACCCGCCCGAGGGGTAGATCGCGACGAGCTTCTCCTTCGGCGGCGTCAGCGTCTCGCCGGGCTGCACCGTGTGCGAGTCCGGGTTGCCCTGGTTGTAGTTCAGCATCGAGGTCTCCTCGAGCGCGACGACCGAGACGTAGCCGGATCCGCCGGCGCCCTCCTGCGTCTCGTCGTAGAGCGTCGTGAGCACCTTCCCGGTCGTGTCGCCGTAGTGGATGACGCACTCCTCGAACACCCGCGAGAACTCCTCGGCGGCCGCGACGTCCGCGGCCGTGAGGTCGTCGGTCTTGCCCGACGCCTCGTACGACTGCATGAGGATCGCGGACAGCCCGGTGGTCGAGGTGTTCGGGTTCGTCTTCGAGATCTTGAAGGAGCCCCAGATGGGCTTGCCCGCACTGCTCCAGCCGTCCGGGTCGGCGCACAGCCGCTCGAAGTCCGAGATGCCGATCTCGGCGTCGGGCCAGCCGAGCGCCTTGGCCATCGTCTCCGGCATCGCGAAGATGATCGGCGTGTGGGTGAACGACACGGGGTCGCCGACGAGCGACGCGGATGCCGCGGCCGCGACCCGCTCGGTCCACACCGTGGAGGCCGGCGACCAGAGGGTCGGCCAGCGGCGCGGGTCCTCGTCGGGCCAGTCGCCGCCCGCGGTGAGGAACCGGGTCGCGTCGCCCGACGACACGTTCACCGGCCGGATGGTGGCGCACTCGTCGAGCCCCGCGTGCTCCGGCGACTCCTTGAACGCCGCGGCGAGGGCGTCGAGCATGTTGACCTTCTCGGAGGAGGTCGCGACGACGACGCTCGTGCAGCCGTCGTCCGAGAAGTCGCCGTCGACCGTGCCGCGATCGACGTCGTCCTGGCCGAAGGTGCAGGCGCTCAGCGCCAGCGCGGTGACGGCGAGGACGGCCACCGCGAGAACTCCCCGGACCCCCCGGCGGGGCGCCGACGTGATCGAGGGTCGAGCGGCCGCGCGCCGCGGAACGGGTGCCATGTCAACAGGGTAGGTCCCGCGAATATCGAACGCATCACGGTTGGGTGCCCGGCCTACGACGAGCGCAGCGCCCGCCGGACGGTCGCGGCGCTCCAGCGCCCGAGCAGGGCCCCTGCGACCGTGTCGGAGATGTGGTGCTGGCCGCGGTGGATCCGCGAGAACGCGATGGCGCCGGGGATCGCGTAGCGCAGCACCGGCCCGGCGACGCGCGCTCCACGGACCCCGTGATGATCGAGCAGGTCTGCGAGGGCGGTGTGGAGCGCGACGGCCGCGGCCGTGTGCCCCGACGGGAACGACGAGGTCGCGTGCGGCGGCTCCGGCCGCCACACTCGCCGGGGTCGCGGCCGGTCGACGAGGGCCGCGGCGCCGACGAAGCACGCGGTCTCGAGCGCGAGCGCCGCAGCGGGAGCGGCTGCGGAGCGCCGGTCGCGCGTCAGCCACCAGGTCACGCCGCACCAGAGGGCGCCGTTCGCGATCGTCTGCGGAACCCCGGAGTACCACGAGAGGGGAGCCGTGATCCGATCGAGCGGTTCCGGGGGCGCGACCGCCTCGAGCGGCCCGTCGACGGCGCCGCGGTCCGGAGCATGGCCCGACCGGAGTTGGAGCGCGCGCACCGCTCGGTCCTCGGCCGGATCGTCGCCGCCGATGACCCGCACCGCCCGACCCGTCGCCGCGAGCACGGCGATCGCTCCGAGCGCCGGGAGGACGATCGAGCGCAGGATCGGCTGCATGCCCCGCAGCCTACCGATCGGACCGTGGATGCCGAGGCGACCCGTAGGCTCGGGCCATGGCCCTCGGTGCGACGATCCACACGTTCGACGTGCAACTCGCGGACGTCGACCGCGGACGCTACGAGAGCCTGACGCTCCGCATGGCACGCCACCCCTCCGAGACGGGGGCGTTCATGGTGACGCGCCTGCTCGCCTACTGCCTCGAGTACGAGGAGGGCATCGCCTTCAGCGAGGGGATCGCCGCCACCGATGAGCCCGCCGTGCTGGTGCGCGACGACACCGGACGCATGGTCGCATGGATCGAGATCGGCGCCCCGGACGCCGAACGGCTGCACCGCGGCGCCAAGCTCGCCGACCGCGCCGCCGTCTACACGCACCGCGACCCCGCGAAGGTCGCCGCGGCATGGGCGGGGAAGCGGATCCATCGCGCCGAGGAGATCCCGCTCGTCAGCTTCGATCCCGGATTCGTCGACGACGTCGCGGCGATGCTGGAGCGCCGGAACGCGATGACGATGTCGATCACCGAGCGCCACGCGTACCTCGAGCTCAACGGGTCGAGCCTCAGCACGGCCATCCACGAGCAGCGGGCGGGCTGACGAGAGAACGGCCCGACCCCACCGGGGATCGAGCCGTTCTCGAATGGTGCGCAAGGGGGGAGTTGAACCCCCACGCCCTCACGGGCACACGGACCTGAACCGTGCGCGTCTGCCTATTCCGCCACTTGCGCATACCGCTTCGCACGGGTGCGAACCAGCCAACAGAGACTAACATACCTCGACTGCGCCTCCGTTCACCGGGCGGATGCCGCGGCCGCTCCCCCGGACCCCGTTCCCCTCCCCCGACCCGCGCGCCTCCGCATCCGCTTCGAGTCGCGCAACCGCCTCGCGCCGCGGGCGCACCGGGCATAGCCTTGCACCACCCGGCACCGGCGCCTCGACAGACCTCCGACCGAAAGGACCGCCCGTGACCCACCCTCGCGACGCGCACGCGCCCGTCGATCCGCGCGAGGTCGACCTCGGAGGCATCCGGGGCTGGCTGTTCGACCTCGACGGCGTGCTCACGCCGACCGCGATCGTCCACATGCACGCGTGGGCGCGCCTGTTCGCGCCGTTCCTCGACGAGCGCGGCGCCGAGCCGTACCGGGACGCCGACTACTTCGCGTACATCGACGGCAAGCCGCGCTACGACGGGGTGCGCTCGCTGCTGGAGAGCCGCGGCATCCGCCTGCCCGAGGGCGAGGTCTCCGACGCCCCCACCGAGGAGACCGTGCACGGGCTCGGCAACCGCAAGAACGAGGCCTTCAACGCCACGCTCGCCGAGGAGGGCGTGCAGCCCTACCCCGCGAGCGTCGCGCTGCTCGACGCGATCGAGCGCGCGGGCGGCGACGTGGCCGTGGTCTCGAGCTCGAAGAACGCGCCCGCCGTGCTCGCGGCGGCCGGCATCGCCGAGCGGTTCGAGGTCGTCGTCGACGGCGCGGTCGCGGCCAGGGAGGGCATCCCGGGCAAGCCCGCGCCGGACATGTTCGAGCGCGCCGCCGAGCTGCTCGGCCTCCCTCCGGAGGAGTGCGCCGTGATCGAGGACGCCGAGTCCGGCGTCAAGGCCGGCGCGAGCGGGCCGTTCGGCGTCGTCGTCGGCGTCGACCGGGGCGTCGGTCGCGAGGCCCTGGCCGAGCTCGGCGCGGACGTCATCGTCGACGAGCTCGACGAGCTGATCCCCGCACTCGAGCGCGCCGGCGAGACCTCCGCGGCCCTGAACGACGGCGTCGACCCCCAGACCCCTTCCCCCACCCCCACCGAGGAGGACCGCGCATGAGGTTCGCCGACACCGATCCCCTGAACCGCACCGTCTTCCCGGTCGACGAGTGGGCCCTCGTCGAGACCGAGTTCGGCGTCGACGACATGGGCCGCACCGAGACCCTCTTCGCCGTCGGGAACGGATACCTCGGCCTCCGCGGCAACGTCGAGGAGGGCCGCGACGGCCACATGCACGGCACGTTCGTGAACGGCTTCCACGAGACGTGGCCCATCCGCCACGCCGAAGAGGCGTTCGGCTTCGCCCGCGTCGGCCAGACCATCGTGAACGCGCCGGATGCCAAGGTCATCCGCCTCTACATCGACGACGAGCCGCTCGTGATCACCGAGGCCGAGATCATGTCGTACGAGCGGCGCCTCGACTTCCGGCTGGGCGTGCTGAGCCGCCGCATCGAGTGGCGCACGCCGTCCGGCAAGCGCGTGCTCATCACGAGCCGGCGGATGGTGAGCTTCACCGATCGCCACCTCGGCGTCATCGACTACGAGGTCGAGCTGCTCGATGCCGACGCCGCGGTCACGATCTCGAGCCAGATGCTCAACCGCCAGGACGGCCGCGACGAGTACCGGTCCGGCGTGACCGAGCCGGTCGGCGCGTTCGACCCCCGCAAGGCCGAGACGTTCACCGAGCGCGTGCTGCAGCCCCGCGTGCAGAAGAAGACCGAGGACGGCCGGTACATCCTCGGGTACCAGACCACGAACTCGAAGATGGCGATCGCGGTCGGCGCGCAGCACTCGATCGTCACCGACAACGAGTTCAGCGAGAGCAGCTCGATCGGCGACGACCTCGCCAAGCACATCTACCGCGTCCGGGCACGCCAGGGCGTCCCGATCCGGATCACGAAGCTGATCAGCTACCACACCGCCCGCAAGGTGCCCGCGCGCGAGCTCGTCGACCGCTGCGACCGCACGCTCGACCGCGGCATGGAGGTCGGCATCGCCGAGCTGTTCGGCCAGCAGCGCGCGTGGCTCGAGGACTTCTGGGCCCGCTCCGACGTCGAGATCGCCGGGCAGCCCGAGCTGCAGCAGGCGACGAGGTGGAACCTGTACCAGCTCGTGCAGGCGACCGCCCGCACCGACGGCGGCGGCGTCGCGGCGAAGGGCGTGTCCGGCTCCGGCTACGGCGGGCACTACTTCTGGGACTCCGAGATCTACGTCATGCCGTACCTCTCCTACACGGCGCCGATCGTCGCCCGGAACGTCCTGCGATTCCGGCAGCGGATGCTCGAGCCGGCACGCGCGCGCGCCCTCGAGCTCAACCAGCGCGGCGCCCTGTTCCCGTGGCGGACGATCAACGGCCTGGAGTCGAGCGCGTACTACGCGGCCGGAACGGCGCAGTACCACATCGACGCCGACGTCTCGTATGCGCTGTGCCAGTACGTCGCGGCGACCGGCGACGAGGACTTCCTGGCGCGCGGGGCGATCGACATCCTCGTCGAGACCGCCCGCATGTGGGAGGACCTCGGGTTCTGGCGCACGAACAGCGACGACGTGTTCCACATCCACGGCGTGACCGGTCCCGACGAGTACACCACGGTCGTGAACGACAACCTGTACACGAACGTCATGGCCCGGGCGAACCTCGCCGGCGCGGCCGCCGCGGTCGACAACCTCCAGGTGCTCGACCCGCACGCGCACAAGAACCTCGTCGAGCGGCTCGGCGTGACGCCCGCCGAGGTCGCCGGATGGCGCCGCGCCGCGGCCTACATGCACATCCCGTTCGACGAGAAGCTCGGCGTGCACCCGCAGGACGCCGCGTTCCTCGAGAAGGAGCTGTGGGACCTCGAGCACACGCCGGACACCCGGCTGCCCCTGCTGCTGCACTACCACCCGCTGGTCATCTACCGCTTCCAGGTGCTCAAGCAGGCCGACGTCGTGCTCGCGCTGTACCTCCAGGGCGACCGGTTCACGACCGAGGAGAAGCTCGCCGACTTCGAGTACTACGATCCGCTGACCACGGGCGACTCGACGCTGTCGGCCGTCGTGCAGTCGATCATCGCCTCGGAGGTCGGCTACCACGAGCTCGCGCTGCGGTACTTCCGCTCGGCGCTGTTCGTCGACCTCGCCGACCTGCACCACAACGCAGCCGACGGCGTGCACGTCGCGTCCACGGGCGGCGTCTGGGCGGGACTGGTGTCCGGTTTCGGCGGCTTCCGCGACCACAACGGCCGGTTCACCTTCGATCCGCGCCTGCCCGACGGCTGGGACCGGCTCAGCTTCCGCCTCACCATCCGCGGGAGCCGCGTCCGCGTGGACCTGACCGAGGACGCGATCCGGTTCGAGCTCGAGACCGGCGACGAGGATGCCGCGCTGCCGATCGAGGTGCGGGGGCAGGAGTTCCTCGTGGCGATGGGCGAGCCGGTCCGGGTGGCGCTCGACGGGCACGGCGCCCGCCGCGTCGGCGCCCCGACGATGCAGAACGTCCGCGGCGCCCGCCGCGCCGACGGCACGCTGCTCACCGCCTCGATCCCGACGCTCTCGCTCGACTCGGAGGAGGAGGAGGCCGCCGCGGTGTTCGACTGAGGGAACCTCTCGGAACGGCATCGTTCCACGTTCGCCCGGGCGGGTTCGGCCGGGCTGCGGTTAGCATGTGAGTCGAAAAACGCACCGGACGGGAGACCTGTGGGCCTACTGGACAACTTCGAGAAGGGTCTCGAACGCGTCGTGAACGGCGCGTTCGCGAAGACCTTCCGCTCCGGGCTGCAGCCGGTCGAGATCACCGCGGCGCTCAAGCGCGAGATCGACACCAAGGCGGCGGTCGTCTCGCGCGACCGCGTGCTCGTGCCGAACCGCTTCACCGTGCGGATGTCGCCCGCCGACCACCAGCGCATGAGCACGCTGGGGCCGGCGCTCATCGACGAACTGGTCGACATCGTCCAGAAGCACGCCGCGAGCCAGCACTTCCAGTTCGCGGGCGGGATCCAGATCGGGCTGCACGCCGATGCCGGACTCTCCGAGGGCATGGTGCAGGTCGACTCGCACAACGTGAAGGGCCGCGTGGCCTGGACCCCGGTGCTCGACGTCGACGGCCGGCGGTTCCCGCTCCTGAAGGGTCGCACCGTCATCGGCCGCGGCAGCGAGGCCGACGTCACGCTCGACGACTCCGGCGCCTCCCGCCGGCACGCCGAGGTGCAGTGGGACGGCCAGCGCGCCCGGCTGCGCGACCTCGGCTCCACGAACGGCACCGAGCTCGACGGCTCCCCGGTCACGGAGTCGGTGCTCGAGCCGGATTCCGTGATCACCATCGGGCGCTCGCGTATCGTGTTCCGCGTGCTCGCCCAAGCCGACCCGAACGACACGTCCGCGTCCCGACGCGCGGACCCGGCCGCCCAGCGCCGTGACGACGGCGGATCCTGGGGGCCGGATCGATGAGTGAACTGACGCTGCTCGTCCTCCAGCTCGGCTTCCTGCTGCTGCTGTGGGTGTTCGTCTTCGCGATCGTGTACGCGCTGCGGAGCGACCTGTTCGGCCAGCGGGTGCGCAAGCTCCAGCCCGAGGCCGCGGCTGCCGCACCGGCTCCGGCCCCCGCGCCCGCCGCCGGTCCGACCGCGCCCACTGCCGCGGTCTCCCGCCCCGCCCCGTCCGGCGGCGACGGCGACGACGCGACCACCGAGAACGCGTCGCGCCTCGTCATCACGTCGGGCGCGAAGTCCGGCGCCGAGTTCCCGCTCGGGCGCGACGAGATCACGATCGGCCGGTCCAGCGACTCGGCGATCATCATCCGCGACGACTACACCTCCACCCACCACGCCCGTCTCATGCTGTGGAACGGTCGCTGGATGATCCAGGACCTCGACTCCACGAACGGCACGTTCCTCAACGGCTCCCGAGTCACCGTGCCGACGCCCATCCCGCTCGGAGCCACCGTCAAGGTCGGAGCGACGACGTTCGAGCTGCGGCGGTAGCCCATGGCGAGCGTCAAGGCGAGCGCGGCGGTCTCGCACGTCGGCCGGGTCCGGTCGAACAACCAGGACTCCGGCTACGCGGGTCGGCGGCTGTTCCTCGTGGCCGACGGCATGGGCGGCCACGCCGGCGGCGACGTCGCGAGCGCGATCGCGACACGCCGGATCGCCGAGGCCGATGACGAGTACGCCTCGTCGGCCGACGCGGCATCCGCCCTCGAGTCGGCCCTGCTCGCCGCCAACCGCACGCTCGAGGAGACGGTCGCCGAGCACTCGGAGCTCACCGGCATGGGCACGACGGCGAGCGCCATGCTCGTGCAGCAGGGCCGCGTCATCCTCGCCCACATCGGCGACTCCCGGGTGTACCTGCTCCGCGGCGGTGAACTCAGCCAGGTCTCGACCGACCACACGTTCGTGCAGCGCCTCGTCGACGCCGGCCGCATCACGGCCGAGGAGGCCATGGTCCACCCGCGGCGCTCGGTGCTGATGCGCGTCCTCGGCGACGTCGAGGCGTCTCCCGAGATCGACACGCTCGTCATCGACACCCACCCGGGCGACCGCTGGATGATCTGCTCCGACGGCCTCTCGGGCGTGGTGCCGTTCGACGAGATCCACGAGATGCTCTCGAGCGACGCGGGCGCCAAGCAGGTCGCGGACCGGCTCGTGAAGGCCTCGCTCGACGGCGGCGCGCCCGACAACGTCACCGTCGTCGTCGTCGACATCGGGGACCCGCCGGCCCCGGAGACCCCGCCGCTCATCGTGGGATCGGCGGCCGCGCCGCTCGCGTTCGGCACCGCGCCGGAGCCCGTGCGCCGCCCCGGCATCCGCCTCACGCCGTTCCGTCCGCACCCGGTCCAGGAGACGCACTTCGAGCCGGACTCGGAGGAGTACTTCGACGAGCTGATCGAGGAGGACGAGCGGCGTCGGCGACGCCGGCGCGTGATGTGGGGCGTCTGGATCGCGCTGGTCGTCGGCGCGATCGCGACGGTCTCAGTGCTCGGCTACCAGTGGACGCAGACGCGGTACTACGTCGGCGAGTACAACGGCCGCGTCGCGATCTACCAGGGCATCCAGCAGGACCTCGGGCCGATCTCGCTGCACCGACTGCACTCCGAGACCACCGTCGACATCGCCGACCTGAAGGTCTACGACCAGCAGCGCGTGGAGCAGACGATCACCGCCGGCACGCTCGACGAGGCCTTCCGCATCGTGAACCGATTGGAGGAGTCCGTTGACTGACCGAAGCGCGACGCGCGCACCGGACCGCGCTCCCGCTACCGGCAGCGTGCGGCGGATCCGCATGCCGCAGAAGCTGCGCAACCTCGAGCTCGGGCTGCTGCTCGCGGCGTGCGTCATCAACGCCGGCGCGATCGTGCTCGTGCAGCTCGGCGCGCTGGGCCGCGTCGACACCCAGCTGATCCTGCTCGGCGCGGGCCTGTCCGTGCTCGTGTTCGGCCTGCACATCGCGATGCGGTTCGTCGCGCGCGATGCCGACCCGTTCCTGCTGCCGGTCGCGACGGTCCTGAACGGCCTCGGGATCGCGATGATCTACCGCATCGACATCGCCTACGGCGACGCGGGCTGGGACAGCGCCGCGGTCCGCCAGATCGTGTGGAGCGCGATCGCGATCGCCGCGGCGCTCGCGACGATCCTGCTCATCCGCAACCACCGCGTCCTCTTCCGGTACACCTACCTCTCCGGCCTGATCGCCATCGTGCTGCTGCTGCTGCCGCTCGTGCCCGGCATCGGCCGCGAGGTGAGCGGCGCCCGGGTGTGGATCGGGATCGGTGACGTGGTCACCTTCCAGCCCGGCGAGATCGCGAAGATCGCCCTCGCGGTGTTCTTCGCCGGCTACCTCGTGCGCAACCGGGACTCCCTGTCCATGGTCGGCCGCACGTTCCTCGGCATGCGGTTCCCGCGGGCGCGCGACCTCGGTCCGCTCCTCGTCGTGTGGGCCCTGTCGATGGCCGTCATCGTGTTCCAGCGCGACCTCGGAACCGCCCTCCTCTACTTCGGCCTGTTCCTCGTCATGCTCTACGTCGCGACCAGCCGGCTGTCGTGGGTGGTCCTCGGACTCAGCCTGTTCTTCGCCGGCGCGATCATCGCGAGCCAGACCCTCGACTACGTCAACGGCCGCTTCCGGAACTGGCTCGACCCCTTCGCCGCCGACGTCTACGACGCGGCGGGCGGCTCGTTCCAGCTGGTCCAGGGCCTGTTCGGCCTCGCGAACGGCGGGTTGATCGGCACCGGCCTCGGCGAGGGACGACCGGACCTCACGCCCGTGCCGCAGTCCGACTACATCATCGCGAGCCTCGGCGAGGAGCTCGGGCTGGCCGGCCTGTTCGCGATCTTCGCCCTGTACGTGCTGTTCGTCGCCCGCGGCTTCCGCATCGGCTTCGCCGGGCAGGACGACTTCGGCAAGCTGCTCGGCGTCGGCCTCGCGTTCGTGGTCGCGCTCCAGGTGTTCATCGTCGTCGGGGGCGTCATGCGCGTCATCCCCCTCACGGGCCTGACGACGCCGTTCCTCGCGGCTGGCGGTTCCTCCCTCGTGGCCAACTGGATCATCGTCGCGCTCCTGCTCCGGCTCTCCGACACGGTCCGGAACCACCCGAGGCTGGTGATCGACGGATGAACCGCGAGCTCAAGCGGGTGACGATCGTCGCCCTCCTCATGTTCCTCACGCTGTTCGTGGCGTCGACGATCATCCAGTACGTGCAGGCGGATGCCCTCGCCTCCGACCCGCGCAACGCGCGCACGCTCTACGAGAGCTACTCGGTCGAGCGCGGGCCGATCCTCGTCGGCGGCGAGCCGATCGCCTTCTCCGAGGCGTCGGACGACGACTACAAGTTCCAGCGCATCTACTCCAACGGCCCGCTGTACGCGCCGATCACCGGCTTCATCCCGGTCAACGGCGAGCCCACCGGACTCGAGGGCTCGCTGAACGACGTGCTCAGCGGCCGCAGCGAGTCGCAGTTCTTCGACTCGCTGAACCGGCTGATCTCGGGCCAGGACCCGATGGGCGCCTCGGTCGAGGTCACGATCGACCCCGTCGCGCAGCAGGCCGCGTGGGACGCCCTCGGCGACTACACCGGCGCGATCATCGTCACGCAGCCGAAGACGGGCCGGATCATCGCGATGGTCACCAAGCCCACCTACGACCCCAACACGCTCGCGGTGCACAACGGCGAGGAGGTCGAGGAGACGTACCAGACCCTGCTCGACGACCCGTCGGACCCGCTGTACAACCGTGCGACGGGCGGCGACATGAACCCGCCCGGCTCGGTCTTCAAGCTCGTGATGACGGCCGCGGCGCTGGAATCCGGCCAGTACACGCCGGACTCCACCTTCCCGAACCCCGCGGAGTTCACGCTGCCGGAGTCGAGCTCGATCGTGCGCAACTCCTCGGGCGGCTCCTGCGGCGGCGGGTCGGAGGTCACGCTCGCGACCGCCCTGCGGCTCTCGTGCAACATCCCGTTCGCCGAACTCGCGCTGGAGCTCGGCGACGACGCCATCCGCGCCCAGGCCGAGAAGTTCGGCTTCAACTCCGACTTCACGATCCCCAACCCCACCGAGACGAGCACCTACCCGGCCAACCCGAACGCGCCGCAGACCGCGCTCAGCGGCTTCGGGCAGGGCGACGTGCGCGCGACCCCCATGCAGATGGCCATGGTCTCGGCCGCGATCGCGAACGGCGGCATCGTGATGGACCCCGACCTCGTCGAGTCGATCACCGCACCCGACTTCCGTCCCATCGAGGAGTTCGAGGGCACGCAGTTCGGACGCGCGATCAGCGAGTCGACGGCCCGGACGATGACCGAGATGATGGTCAACAACGTCAATGACGGTGCCGCGAGTAATGCAACAATAGACGGCGTCAGCGTGGCCGGTAAGACGGGTACAGCGGAGAACGGCGAGGACGATCCCTACACCTTGTGGTTCACCGGTTTTGCCCCCGCCGACGACCCTCAGTATGCGATCACGGTACTCGTGGAAGACGGCGGAGGGCTTGGTCAGGAGGGGTACGGCAATCTGCTCGCCGCGCCCTTGGCGAAACAGGTACTAGAGGCGGTGCTGAACAAATGAGACCGAGTGCTGGGCTCACCTTCGGAGGACGATACGAGCTGCAGTCCCGTATCGCCATCGGCGGCATGGGCGAGGTCTGGCAGGCGACCGACCTGGTGATCGGACGCCAGGTGGCGCTCAAGATCCTCAAGGACGAGTACCTCGGCGACCCCGGATTCCTCGAGCGCTTCCGCGCCGAGGCGCGCCACGCCGCACTCGTGAACCACGAGGGCATCGCCAACGTCTTCGACTACGGCGAAGAGGAGGGCAGCGCCTACCTCGTCATGGAGCTCGTGCCCGGCGAGGCCCTGTCGACGATCCTGGAGCGCGAGCACGTGCTCTCGACCGACAAGGTGCTCGACATCGTCGCGCAGACCGCGAGTGCGCTCCAGGCCGCGCACGCCGCGGGCCTCGTGCACCGCGACATCAAGCCGGGCAACCTGCTCATCACGCCGGACGGCCGCGTGAAGATCACCGACTTCGGCATCGCGCGCATCGCCGACCAGGTGCCGCTGACGGCGACCGGCCAGGTGATGGGCACGGTCCAGTACCTCTCGCCCGAGCAGGCGTCCGGCCACCCCGCGTCGCCGACGACCGACATCTACTCGCTGGGCATCGTCGCGTACGAGTGCCTCGCCGGCCGTCGCCCGTTCACGGGCGAGTCGCAGGTCGCGATCGCGATGGCCCAGATCAACGAGACGCCGCCCGACCTGCCGGTCACGGTGTCCGAGCCCGTGCGGAACCTCGTCTACTCGTGCATCGCGAAGAACCCGGCCGACCGGCCGCAGACCGCCGCGCACCTGGCACGAGCCGCCACGGCCCTGCGCCGCGGCGACGTGCAGGCTGCGGCCGCCGCCGTTCCCGCCGTGCTCGGCGTCGCCGCCGGCGCGACGGCCGCCACGATGCTCATGCCGCAGGCGGGCGCGCCGACCGCCGCCACGACGGTGCTGGCCGCCGGCGCCGCCGGCGCCGCGGGCGTGCCCGAGGGCGAGGAGGACGAGGAGCAGGAGCGCAAGCGCAGCCCGTGGACGTGGCCGCTGATCATCCTGATCATCCTGCTCGCGCTCGTCCTCATCGGCACGCTGATCGCACTCGCGCTGAACGGGGGCAACTCGCCCGCGCCGAGCACGAGCTCCGCACCGCCGACGACGACGAGCGCGCCACCGACCACGAGCAGCGCGCCGCCGCCCGAGCCCACGACCGAGGCGCCGACGACCGCCCAGGTCGACCGCGACGCGTACCTCGGCCGGAGCGTCGACGACGTGCGCGCCGAGCTCACGGCGATGGGATTCGTGGTCGACACCCAGGAGGGCGCGCCCGCGACGACGCCGGACGAGGCGAACACCGTGTCGGACGTGAACCCGACCGGGCCCGTCCCGCTCGGCTCCACGATCACCGTCACCTACCTCGGCCAGCCCGAGAGCCCGAGCGCGCCGTCGAACCCGCCCACGGTGAACCCGGCGGATGTCGCATCGGGCGGCATCGTGCAGGTGAGCTGGCCGGCCGCGTCGTGCCCGTCGGGCCAGCAGCTGAGCGGCTACGAGGTCGCGGTGACGAACGACGCGACGGCACCGAGCCCGGTGGGCGCCGGCACCACGAGCGTGAACGTGCAGGCCGGCAGCCAGTCGTTCGAGGTCACCTACCGGTACTTCTGCGGCCAGCTCGACTCGCCGTTCTCGCCGGCCGCGCCGGTGACGGTCCAGCCCTGACTCCCCGGACGAGCCCTACACGATCGGAGGCACCGTGAACGATGAAGGTCGCATGCTCGCGGGTCGGTACCGCGTGGGTGCGCTCATCGGGCGCGGTGGCATGTCCGACGTGCACGTCGGCACCGACTCCCGGCTCGGGCGCCAGGTCGCGATCAAGCTGCTGAAGCCGCAGCTCGCGACCGACCCGACCTTCCGCATGCGGTTCCGGCAGGAGGCGCAGTCGGCCGCACGGATGGCGCACCCGACCATCGTCCGCGTCTTCGACGCCGGCGAGGAGACGGTCGTCGACAACGCGGGCCAGGAGGTCCAGCTCCCCTTCATCATCATGGAGTACGTCGACGGGCGGCTGCTGAAGGACATCATCCACGAGGGCCCGCTCGAGCCGGCCGCGGCGGCGCGCGTCATCGATGGGGTGCTGACCGCGCTCGAGTACTCGCACCGCGCCGGCGTCGTGCATCGCGACATCAAGCCCGGCAACATCATGATCACCACCGGCGGTCAGGTGAAGGTCATGGACTTCGGGATCGCGCGCGCGGTCTCCGACTCGGCCACGACGGTGGCGCAGACGACCGCGATCCTCGGCACGGCGTCGTACTTCTCGCCCGAGCAGGCGAAGGGCGAGACCGTCGACGCCCGCACCGACCTCTACAGCACGGGCGTGGTGCTGTTCGAACTCCTCACGGGCCGGCCGCCGTTCCGCGGCGACACGCCCGTCGCCGTCGCGTACCAGCACGTGAGCGAGCGACCGGTCAAGCCGAGCGTGATCAACCCGAAGGTGTCGCCCGCGCTCGACGCCGTGGTGATGCACGCGCTCGCGAAGGACCGCACCGCCCGGTACCAGACGGCGGCCGAGTTCCGCGCCGACGTCGAGACCGCGGCATCCGGCCGGGTGCCCACGCAGCGCACCGTCGACGAGACCGCCCTGTTCTTCGGCACCCCGACCGGCGCCCTCTCGACCTCCGAGCTCGCCCTGCGGCAACTCACCGAGGACGACACGATGACGCGCACGCAGCGTCGCCCTCCGGCGATCTGGATCTGGTCGGGCATCATCGCGGTCATCATGATCGTGGTCGCGGTCATGTACTGGGCGTTCAACCTGCAGCCGACCGACGACCTGCCGTCCAACGCGCGCGAGGTCCCGAACCTGACCGGCTCAACGTGGGAGGAGGCGGCGAACGAGCTGCAGGCCCTCACGCTGCCGCCGACGCGGATGGACGAGGTGAGCGACACGGTCGCCGCCGGCGAGGTCATCCGCACCGATCCGGAGGCGGGCGAGATCGTGAACACGGGCACGCCCATCAGCGTGTTCGTGTCGACGGGTCGCGAGGCCGTGAAGGTCCCCGACGTCGTCAACATGCAGCTGGATGCGGCGAAGACCTCGATCACGGACGCGGGCCTCTCGCCGGGCACCGAGACGCGACAGAACTCGCCGACCGTGTCCGGCGGCACCGTGATGTCGACCGACCCGGAGCCGGGGTCCTCGGTCGAGACGGGCAGCACCGTGAACTTCGTCATCTCGTCGGGCAACGTGACGCTGCCGGACCTCACGGGGCAGTCGCTGCAGGCCGCGTCCGACTACCTCGGCACGTCGTCGCTCCAGCTCACGCCGGTGCCGACGCCCGACGGCAGTTGCCCGTCGCAGCCCGGCTCCCCGGTCATCCGGCAGTCGCTGGCACCGGGCGACGTGCCGCAGAAGTCCGAGGTCGAGCTCGTCTACTGCGCCGGCTGACGCCGAGCGGCGACGCCGCGACGGCGGGCGGGCCTAGCTGGCCCGGACGAGCGGGTTCAGCGAGGTCGCGCGCTCCTTCGCCTCGGGAAGGCCGGCCAGTGCGAGCCAGTTGCCGAGCATCCGGTAGCCGCCCTCGGTGAGCACCGACTCGGGGTGGAACTGCACCCCGAGGATCGGCGCCGTGGCGTGCCGGAGGCCCATGATGACCCCGCCCTCCGTGCGGCTCGTGACGACGAGGTCGTCCGGCACGGTGCCGTCGACCACGGCGAGCGAGTGGTACCGGGTGGCGGTGAAGTGCTGGGGCACGCCGTCGTAGAACGGGCTGTCGTCGTGCACGACCTTCGACGTCTTGCCGTGCATGAGCTCCTCGGCGTTCGTCACGACCGCGCCGAACGCCTCCGCGATGGCCTGGTGGCCGAGGCAGACGCCGAGCAGCGGCTGGCCGGAGGCCACCGCGGCCTCGACCACGGGGATCGAGACGCCCGCATCGGCGGGCTTGCCCGGCCCGGGCGAGATCAGGACGGCGTCGTACTGCGCGATGCGCTCGGCGACCTCGTCGACCGGGATGTCGTCGTTGCGCACGACCTCGGTCTCGGCGCCGAGCTCCTGCAGGTACCCGTTGAGGGTGTAGACGAAGCTGTCGTAGTTGTCGATGACGAGGATCCGGGTCATTGCTCCACCGTGACGTCGATTGGGTTCACGATCCCGTCCACCCACGGGAACACCCAGGTGAACAGGACGAAGATCACGCCGGCGAGGATCGCCAGCACGAGGATGACGCGGAACCAGACCGGTCCCGGCAGGATACGCCACAACGCCGCGTACACGCTCATCGCCCCCAGTCGGCGACGGCCGTCGCGATCTCGTCGGGCGGTCCGTCGGAGGCGGGTCGCCACGACTCGAGCACGCCGTACGCCACGATGCGCTCAGCGGTCGAGTACAGCGGGTTGCAGCTCGTGAGCGTGATGATGCGGTCCGATGGGGCCGCATCCGGATGGTGGGGCACCGGGGCGAGCACGCCCGTGGTTGTGGGCGTGACGTACTCGCGGTCGCGGAACCGGTACGTGTACCACCCTGCGGGCGTCTGGATGAAGATGCCGTCGCCGAGCCGCAGGAGGTCGATCTCGTGCATGCCTCCGCCGTACGCGCTGCGGTGCGACGCGATCGCGAAGTTGCCGACCGCGCCGGGCATCTGGGTGCCCTCGTAGTGGCCGACGCCGGTCTCGGTGCTGTTCAGCACGTCGAGCCCCGTGCCCTCGGCGATCCGGCGCTGCGAGCCGTCCCCGAAGCGCGGGACGTACATCACGGCGAACGCCTCCCCGTATTCGGGCACCGTCTCGTCGACGAGGACGGACCCGGCGCCGTCGTCGTCGTTCGATCCCGCGTCGGCGGGCTCGTCGCTCACAGCGCCCCGGTCGGGATCGGCGCGTGCCTGCTCCTGCCACTCGGCCGAGAGGTCGGATGCCGCGGCCGACTGCTGCGCGTCGGCGATCGCGTCGTTCCACCAGAGCTGCCAGCCGAGGAACAGCAGCACGAGCGCGCCGGCGGTGAGGAGCACCTCGCCGAGCACCCCGACGACCGACACGCGCCGCACCGGCCCGGGACTCGCCGCTCCGTCGAGCGTCGTCCCCGCCTCGCCAGCCACATCCGCGAGTCTAGGGCCGCCGGTCGCCCCCGCGGCTCGCGGACGCAGGCCGGTGCACTAGAATCTCCCGCATGGCACGCACGAAATCTTCGAAGCCCGCGCGCGCGGAGCAGCCGAGCGGCGAGGACGCGCCGAATCCCGTCTGGTTCAAGCCGGTCATGTTCGGCTTCATGCTGCTCGGCCTGATCTGGATCATCGTCTTCTACGTGAGCCAGGGTGCGCTGCCCGTGCCGGCGCTCGGCTCCTGGAACATCCTGGTCGGCTTCGGCATCGCCTTCGTCGGCTTCCTCATGACCACACGCTGGCGCTGACGCCGGCCCGAACACCTCTCGAAGCGGGGCGGATGCTGCGGCATCCGCCCCGCTTCCGTCATCTCTGCACAGGGTTATCCACATCATCCACAGGGTTGTCCACACTCTCCACACCCTGTGGAGACATGGAAAGCGCGGAATTCCGGACGATGTGAAGAATCACACCCGTGTAACTCTCCCCAACTGTGGACAGCGTTGTGGATAACCTTCGTCGTCCGCCCACAGTGACCGGGCCGGGAGGTGTCGCCGCAGGCACACGGGGTCGCCGGAAGGGGCGGAGCCGGCGTGCCCGACGCGCCGCTCGCCTGCCGGTCGCGATCCGCCTAGAAGGGCGGGAAGAGGAAGTACCGCAGGCTCAGCACGATCAGCAGCACGACGAGCGCACCGAGCAGCACGAACTGGAGCACGCGCTGGTCGCGCTTGCGCGTCTCGACGTAGATCAGCCCGATGAGGCCGCCCGCGACGAGGCCGCCCAGGTGGGCCTGCCACGCGATGTTGAAGCCCGGCACGAAGCCGATCACGAGGTTGATGCCGACGAGGATCAGCAGTTGCGTCGCGTTGCCGCCGAGTCGGCGCTGGATCACGAGGAATGCGCCCATGAGGCCGAAGATCGCACCGGACGCGCCGACGACGCCGCTGCGCGGATCGGACAGCCAGAGCACGGCGACCGAGCCGGCGAGGCCCGAGATGAGGTACAGCGCGAGGAACCGCCAGCGACCGAGCACGTTCTCGAGCAGCTGGCCGAAGATCCACAGCGTGTACATGTTGAGCAGGATGTGGAAGATCAGGCCCGTCGAGTGGACGAACATCGACGTGATCATGCGCCACGGCTCGAAGTTGAACGGCAGCGAGTACACGCCCGCATAGAGCAGGCGGTCCGTCACCGCGAGGCCCGGGATGAGCTGGAGCAGGTAGACGGCGACCGTGATGCCGATGATGGAATACGTCACCACGGGCGCACCGCGTCCCGCCGCCGCGCGGGCGCGCGTCAGGACGGCGGGACGGGTGCGCGGCGCGGAAGCACGCTGCTCGCGCATGCACTCCGGGCAGATGACGCCGACCGGGGCCGGCGTCTGGCATTCACCGCAGATGGTGCGACCGCAACGCTGGCACAGCACGAAGCTCTGCCGATCGGGGTGCCGATAGCAGGTGCTCGCCTGCGTCGCCTGGTCGCTCACCGGGTCGTGCTCAGACCTGCTCGACGGTGATCTTCTCGATCACGACGTCGTCGAGCGGACGGTCGCGACCGTCGGTCGGGACCGACGCCAGCTTGTCGACGACGGCCTTGCTGGCGGCATCCGTCACCTTGCCGAAGATGGAGTGCTTGCCCTGCAGCCACGTCGTCGGGCCGACCGTGATGAAGAACTGCGAGCCGTTGGTGCCGCGGCCGCCCTGGATGCCGGCGTTGGCCATCGCGAGGACGTAGGGCTCGGTGAAGTCGAGCTCGGGGTGGATCTCGTCGTCGAAGCGGTACCCGGGTCCGCCGACGCCCTGACCGAGCGGGTCACCGCCCTGGATCATGAAGCCGGGGATGATGCGGTGGAAGACGACGCCGTCGTAGAGCGGGTCGGTCGTGGTCTGCCCGGTGCCCGGGTGGGTCCACTCGATCCGCCCCGTCGCGAGGCCGACGAAGTTCTCGACCGTCTTGGGCGCGTGGTTCCCGTAGAGGTCGACCTTGATGTCGCCGTGATTCGTGGTGATCGTCGCGACTGCGGTGGGATTCGGCATACCGACGATTCTCTCATGCGGGATTCGGCACGATGGGCGCAACCCCCGCCCTTCCCACCCCACATCCAGCCGGTTCGGTGGCAGGATGGAGGAGTTCGCTGCACAAGATGGAGGTCGAGATGAGCCTGTCACGCAAGCGCCGGAAGGAACTCAAGCGGCTGCGCAGCAGTGCAGGGGAACTGTGGGGGAACCAGCGAGACGTCCTCGACACGTCGAGGGACGTGGCCCGCGAGGCGAGCCGCCAGCTCAACCTGCTCACCCGCGAGGAGGTCGTTCCGCGGGTGCGCACGGGCTACGAGAGCTACGTCCGGCCGGGCGTCGACCAGGCGCGCGTGTTCGCGAGGAGTGCCGGCGACCAGGTCGAGCGCACGCTCGGCTCGGCGCTCGGCTCGATCCTGTCGATCGGCGACATCGCCAACGACACCCGGGTGCGTCGGGCGCTGCAGCGCGTGGCGCCGAGCGCCGTGCCCGAGAAGAAGGGCCCCGGCGTGGGCACCTACCTCGCCATCGGTGCCGGGATCGTCGCCGCGGCCGGTGTCGCGTACGCGGTCTGGCAGACGTTCCGGGCCGACGACGAGCTCTGGGTGGCCGACGAGGAGTCCGACGGCACCTCGTCGTCGTCCTCGACGTCGTCGCCTTCGCCGGTCATCTGACCCACGGTTTCACCACGGCCCCCACCCGCACCGGGTGGGGGCCGTCGCCGTCTCCGAGCATCGCCCGCTCAGTGCCCGCACTGATTCCCGACGGAATTCGCGGAATCCTCTTGCGCGTCAGGAGTGAACAGCGCTATGGTCGTGACTCGGCCCGCCACACACGGCACACGGAGAGGAGGCGAGACCACGATGATGATGCAGCGAATCCACGCTTCCGTCCGGACGGAGGTCGCCTTCCTCGGCGCCCCGTTCGCGGCCTGCTGAGTCCGCGCCACGCGCTGACCGCACGGCCCTCCGCCTGACGACGACCGCTCGCCCCGCGAGCCGCCCGCCGTCGCATCGGCTCCCGATCGCCTGACCGACGTCTCCGACGTCGCGCGATCACCGGGCTCGCCGACCTCTCCCACCACCGTGTGCGCACCCCTTCACGCCCGTCGAACGGGCGACGAACGGCGCGCGCGACGGCACGGGAGCCCGTCATGTACGTCACCTCCCGGCGTGTCGCATCCGCGCGCGCCATCCGTCCACCATCCGATGAAGGAAGTCACCGTGAACACCTCACTGACCGCCACCCGTTCGACCGCGCAACAGGCCGCGGCCGACGCCGGCCGCCTGCAGGAGCGCCTCGCGCGCCGTGCCGGGCTCGCGCTGCTCGCCTGGAGCCGCGCCGCCGAGGAGCGAAGGGCTCGCACCGAGCTCGATCGCACCGCACGCCTCACCCGCGAGGCGGACCGCCTCCGCGAGGCGAACTTCACCACGCTCGCCCTCGTGGCCAGGACGCTCTGATCAGCATGAGCGTCGCGTCCGTCCCGATCACGACGGCCCTGTCCGGTCTCGGACAGGGCCGTCGGCCGTTTCCGGGTCGTGACGCGCTGCGCGGCACCTCGCCGAGGGCGCGGCGATGGGATCAGCCGCGCCGCACGGCTCCGTCGGCAGGTTCCTCCGCGTTCATGCGGAGCGCGATGTCCAGCAGGCTCACGCGGGTGAGCGAGTCCACCTCGCCGAGCGGGAACCAGCGGGCCTCGTCGCTCGAACCGCCGACCTCGTTCTCCAAGCGGCCCCCGACGACGTGGGCCCGGTACACGATGCGCATCGCGTACAGCGGCGCCGAACCGTGGTGGCGCTTCGCTGCCGGCACGATCATCGTGTCGATGCCGAGCAGGCGATCGATCTCGGCGTCGTAGCCGGTCTCCTCCCGGATCTCGCGGCGCGCCGCCTCGAGCGGATGCTCCGCTCCCTCGATACCGCCGCCCGGCAGCGTCCAGGCGGATCGTCCGTGCTCGTTCCAGTGGGAGAGCAGGATCTCGCCGTCGCGGATGATGACTCCGTACGCGGCGATGCGGATGTCCATTCCGCCACTGTATTACCCGGCGATGGGCTCCGACCCGGCGACGAGCTCGAGCACCCCGGTCCGCGACGCCGACGGGGGATGGATCCGGACCGTCCACCCCGCGGGGCGCGCCGCGCGCGCCGCGACGACGAGCTGCGCGGCGTGCAGTTCGACGAGCACCGATCCGCCCGGCGCCGTCCACGAACCGGCGTCGCGCACGATCCGGCGCACGTGGTCCAGTCCGTCGGCGCCGCCGCCGACGAGGGCGGCCGCGGGCTCGAACTCGCGCGCCTCGCGCGGCATCAGCTCCAGTTCGGCCCCGGGCACGTACGGCGGAACGGCGGCGATCACGTCGATCCGGCCGCGCAGGCGAGACGGGAGTCCGGCGAGTCCGTCGGCGACGTGCACGCCTGCGCCCTCGGGGAGGTTGCGACGGGCGTACGCGAGCGCCGCCGCGTCCACGTCGGCCGCGTGCACCTCCGCGCGCGGGACGGACGCCGCGACGGTCGCCGCGAGCGGCGCGACGCCGCAGTAGGGCTCCAGCATCACGGGCGCGGGCGACGACCCTTCCCCGCCGACGCGCTGTCGCATCCGCCGCACCGCGAGGTGCGCCAGGCGCCGGCTGCGCTGCCGTGGCACGAAGACGCCCGGTCCGACCTCCAGGTCGAGCCGGCCGAACCGGACGCGACCGACGAGCGGCTCGAGCGGCGCGCCCGCGACGCGACGGGAGACGAGCGACTCGAGCTCGCCGGCATCCGCCGCTGCGCGCACGAGGATCGCAGCCTCATCCTCGGCGAACACGCTCCCCGAGGCGCGCAACCGGGCGACGACGTCGTCGAGCGGCACATCGGTCGGGTCCACTCCCCCAGTCTGGCGCAGCGCTCAGTCCTCGGGACGTCCGTCGGCGAGCCAGCCCGCGAGCCCCCGCAGCCCCTCCGCCCATCGACCGAGGTCGGTGACCTCGGCGTGGTCGGTCACGATGCCGAGCAGCTCCGCGACCGCCGCATCCGACGCACCCGCGTCGAGGTGCGTGAGCGACGAGAAGACCCGCACGGCGTCGGACCCGGGATACTCCCGGCGCGCCTGCTCGAGCACCTCGCGCGACGCGTCGAGTTCCCCCAGCCAGCGCAGGGTGCTCGCGTACTGGCAGAGGCACCGTCGACGCGCGTCGCCCTCGAGTCCGAGGGCGAGCGCGCGTTCGTAGTGCTCACGCGCGGCCGCCTCCTCGCCGGCGGTGTCGTAGGCGCCGGCCACCTCGTAGGTGAGCACCGGGTGCTCGGGGTTCCGCGCCAGGAGGTCCTCGAAGTATGCGATCGTCGGCGCCATGTCCGATCGGTCGCGGCGGTCGTAGCCGGCGCGGATCGCATCCTCGAGCTCGGGGGTCAGTTGCGCACGCATGACGACGACCGTAGCAAGCCCTCGCCGACCGGGGACCGGGTTGCGGATGTCGGTGGAGACGCGAACGCCCCGTCGGAGACGGGGCGTCGGAGGGCGATCGGAGTGGAGCCTAGGAGAATCGAACTCCTGACATCCTGCTTGCAAAGCAGGCGCTCTACCAACTGAGCTAAGGCCCCCTGGTCGGGCGCCTCGGGCACCCGCTTGTGGAGTTATCGGAGTGGGGCTACGAGGACTTGAACCTCGGACCTCTTCGTTATCAGCGAAGCGCTCTAACCGCCTGAGCTATAGCCCCGAATTCGGCCGAAGGAAACACTACCCGAAGGGTGGCGAATATCCGAATCGAGCCGAAGTCCGGCGTCAGTTGTTGGTGAAGCCGACCAGGATGCCGCCGGTGATCTTCACGCTGAGGTTGTAGAGCACCGCCACGACGGCGCCGAGCGCGGTCGTCACGACGAGGTTCAGCAGCGACACGACGACGGCGAAGCCCATGACGTTGCCGATCGACAGGATCGACCGGAGGTCGGTGCCGGCGCCCGCGACGTCCTGCACGAGGCTGTTCAGGTTCTCGAACAGGCCGGTCGACTGCACGATGGTGAACACCAGGAACGACGCCACGATGTTCACGACCGAGAGGCAGACCGCCACGAGGAAGGACAGCTTCACGGCCGACCAGAAGTCGATGTAGACCAGGCGCAGTCGCACCTGCTTGGCCGGGGGCTTCTTGTTCGACTTCCCGGCCAGTTTCTCGGCGACGCTGCTCATGACGGTCACTCCTCTCCCGCGGTCTCAGCCGCATCGGACTCTGCGGCCTCTTCCACCAGGTTCCGCTCGGAATTCTTCGCGATCGCGATGATGCGATCGTCCGCGACGAACTTCGCGAACACGACGCCCATCGTGTCCCTGCCCTTGGCCGGGACCTCGGCGACGTCAGAGCGTACCACCTTGCCGCTGGCAAGAACCACGAGGACCTCGTCCTCCCGGGCGACGGTCAGCGCGCCGACGAGGTCGCCGCGGTCGTCGCTCAACTTGGCCACCTTGATGCCGAGGCCGCCGCGCTGCTGCTTGCGGTACTCCTCGATCCGGGTGCGCTTGGCGTACCCGCCCTCGGTCACGACGAACACGTAGACGTTCGCCGGACTGTGCTTCTGGCCGGTCACGTCGGGGCCGCCTGCGGCCTCCTCGTCGCCGTTGGAGTGCGGGACGACGGATGCCGACAGCAGCTCGTCGCCGGGCCGGAAGCTCATGCCCTTCACGCCCGAGGTCGACCGTCCCATCGGGCGGAGCGCGTCATCCGTCGCCTCGAACCGCAGCGACATGCCCTTCCTCGAGACGAGCAGGATCTCGTCGTGCTCGTCGACGAGCATCGCCGACACGAGCTCGTCGCCGTCGCGGAGGTTGATGGCGATGACCCCGCGGGAGCGGTTGGTGTCGTACGCCGTCAGCTCGGTCTTCTTGACCAGTCCCTCGCGCGTCGCGAGCACGAGGTAGCGCGCCACCTCGTAGTCGCGGATGTCGAGGATCTCGGCGATCTCCTCATCGGGCTGCAGTTCGAGCAGGTTCGCGACGTGCTGGCCCTTCGCGTCGCGACCGGCCTCCTGGATCTCGTACGCCTTCGCGCGGTACACGCGGCCCATGTTCGTGAAGAAGAGGAGCCAGTGGTGCGTCGTCGTGACGAAGAAGTGGTCGACGACGTCGTCGGCGCGCAGCTGCGCGCCCCGCACGCCCTTGCCGCCGCGGTGCTGCGAGCGGTAGTTGTCGCTGCGCGTGCGCTTGATGTAGCCGCCGCGCGTGACGGTGACGACCATCTCCTCCTCGGGGATCAGGTCCTCGACGGACATGTCGCCGTCGAACCCGGGGATGATGTGCGTGCGGCGCTCGTCGCCGTACTTGTCGACGATCTCCTGCAGCTCGGCGGAGATGAGCGCGCGCTGGCGCGCCGGCGTGGCGAGGATGTCGCGGAAGTCGGCGATCTGGCGCTCGAGCTCGGCGGCCTCGTCCATGATCTTCTGGCGCTCGAGGGCGGCGAGGCGGCGCAGCTGCAGCTCGAGGATGGCACGGGCCTGGAGCTCGTCGATCTCGAGCAGGTCGATCAGGCCGTCGCGCGCGTCCTCGGCCGTCGCCGAACGGCGGATGAGCGCGATGACCTCGTCGAGCGCGTCGAGCGCCTTGAGGTAGGCGCGCAGGATGTGCATGCGCTCCTCCGCCTTGCGGAGGCGGTACTCGGTGCGCCGCACGATGACCTCGACCTGGTGGTCGACCCAGTGCGAGATGAAGCCGTCGATCGAGAGCGTGCGGGGAACGCCGTCGACGATCGCGAGCATGTTCGCGCCGAAGTTCTCCTGCAGCTGCGTGTGCTTGTACAGGTTGTTCAGCACGACCTTGGCGACCGCGTCGCGCTTCAGGACGATCACGAGGCGCTGGCCGGTGCGGCCCGAGGTCTCGTCGCGGATGTCGGCGATGCCGGCGAGCTTGCCGTCCTTGACGAGGTCGGCGATCTTGATCGCGAGGTTGTCCGGGTTGACCTGGTACGGCAGCTCGGTGACCACGAGGCAGGTGCGGCCCTGGATCTCCTCGACCTCGACGACGGAGCGCATCGTGATCGAGCCGCGGCCCGTGCGGTAGGCGTCGTGGATGCCCTTGACGCCGAGGATCTGCGCGCCCGTCGGGAAGTCCGGGCCCTTGATGCGCTGGATGAGCGCGTCCTGCAGCTCCTCGCGCGTGGCGTCCGGGTGCTCGAGCGCCCACAGCGCCCCGTCGGCGACCTCGCGGAGGTTGTGCGGCGGGATGTTCGTGGCCATGCCGACCGCGATGCCGACCGAGCCGTTCACCAGGAGGTTCGGGAACCGGCTGGGCAGGACCGTCGGCTCCTGCGTGCGGCCGTCGTAGTTGTCCTGGAAGTCGACGGTCTCTTCCTCGATGTCGCGCACCATCTCCATGGCGAGCGGCGACATCTTGGTCTCCGTGTACCGGTGGGCGGCGGCGCCGTCGTTGCCCGGCGACCCGAAGTTGCCCTGGCCGAGCGCCAGCGGGTAGCGCAGGGACCACGGCTGCACGAGCCGGACGAGCGAGTCGTAGACTGCGCTGTCGCCGTGCGGGTGGAACTGGCCCATGACGTCGCCGATGACGCGCGTGCACTTCGAGAACGCGCGATCGGGGCGGTAGCCGCCGTCGTACATCGTGTAGATGACGCGCCGGTGCACGGGCTTCAGGCCGTCGCGCACGTCGGGCAGCGCGCGGCCGATGATGACGCTCATCGCGTAGTCGAGGTACGAGCGCTGCATCTCGAGGTGCAGGTCGACCTGGTCGATGCGCCCGTGCACGCCGAAGGACTCTCCGCCCGCGCCGGGCTCGATGGTGTCAGATGTCAAGGAAACGCACGTCCTTCGCGTTCTTCTGGATGAATGCCCGGCGGCTCTCGACGTCGTCGCCCATCAGGGTCGAGAAGATCTCGTCGGCCGCGGCCGCGTCGTCCATCGTGACCTGCAGCAGGGTGCGGGACTCGGGGTTCATCGTCGTGTCCCACAGCTCCTGGTGGTTCATCTCGCCGAGGCCCTTGTACCGCTGGACGCCGTTCTCCTTCGGCAGACGCTTGCCCGATGCCTGGCCGTCGGTGATCACGGCGTCGCGCTCCCGGTCCGAGTAGACGTAGTCGTGGTCGGAGTTGGACCACTTGATGCGATACAGCGGCGGCTGCGCGAGGTACACGTAGCCCATCTCGATGAGGGGCCTCATGTAGCGGAACAGCAGGGTGAGCAGCAGCGTGGTGATGTGCTGGCCGTCGACGTCGGCGTCGGCCATGAGCACGATCTTGTGGTACCTGGCCTTCTCGGCGTTGAAGTCCTCGCCGATGCCCGTGCCGAACGCCGTGATCATCGCCTGGATCTCGGCGTTGCCGAGCGCGCGGTCGAGGCGGGCCTTCTCGACGTTCAGGATCTTGCCGCGCAGCGGCAGGATCGCCTGGGTCTCGGGGTTGCGGCCTGTCTTCGCGGAGCCGCCGGCCGAGTCGCCCTCGACGAGGAAGATCTCGGAGATCGTCGGGTCCTTGCTCGTGCAGTCGCTGAGCTTGCCGGGCATGCCGCTGGTCTCGAGGAATCCCTTGCGGCGGGTCGCCTCACGGGCCTTCCGCGCCGCGATGCGTGCGGTGGCGGCCTGCTGCGCCTTCCGGATGATGTCGCGGGCCTGGTTGGGGTTGCGGTCGAACCAGTCGCCGAGCTGGTCGCCGACGACGCGCTGCACGAACGACTTCGCCTCGGTGTTGCCGAGCTTGGTCTTCGTCTGGCCCTCGAACTGCGGCTCGGAGAGCTTGACGGAGATGACGGCGGTGAGGCCCTCGCGCACGTCGTCGCCGGAGAGGTTGTCGTCCTTCTCCTTGAGGATGCCCTTCTCGCGCGCGTAGCGGTTGACGAGCGTCGTGAGCGCCGCCCGGAACCCCTCCTCGTGGGTGCCGCCCTCGTGCGTGTTGATCGTGTTCGCGTAGGTGTGGACCGACTCGGTGTACGCGGTCGTCCACTGCATCGCGACCTCGAGCGCGATGTGGCGCTCGGTGTCCTCCGCCTCGAAGGAGATGATCTCGTCGTTGACGAGCTCGACCTTCTTCGACTTGTTGAGGTACTCGACGTAGTCGACCAGGCCGCGCTCGTAGAGGAACGTGTCGGTGCGCTGCACGGGGATGGTGATGGCGCCGGTCGTCGGGGTGTCGTCGGGGTCGATCTCGACGTGGCCGGCCCGCATGTCGGTCAGCGTGATGCGCAGGCCCTTGTTGAGGAACGCCATCTGCTGGAACCGGGTGCGGAGCGTCTCGTAGTCGAAGTCGACGGTCTCGAAGATGTCGGTGCTCGGCCAGAACGTCGTGGTCGTGCCGGTCTCCGACTCGGGGATCGACTCGTCCTTCGAGAGCGGCGCGTCGGGAACGCCGACGGTGTACGACTGCCGCCACACGTGGCCCTGTCGCTTGACCGCGACCTCGAACCGCGACGACAGGGCGTTCACGACGGAGGCGCCCACGTGCCGCCGGCGTGGAGGATCGTGTGGACGACCTCGACCGTCGACCGCCCCTCGGTGCGGTGCCGGTCGACCGGGATGCCGCGGCCGTCGTCGGTGACCCGGACGGCGCCGTCGGGGAGGATCGTCACGTCGATGTCGTCGGCGTAGCCCGCGAGCGCCTCGTCGACCGAGTTGTCGACGATCTCGTAGACCAGGTGGTGGAGCCCGCGCGGCCCGGTCGAGCCGATGTACATGCCGGGGCGCTTCCGAACCGCTTCGAGGCCCTCGAGAACCTGGATCGCGTCGGCGCCGTATTCAGGCGCACCCTGGGCCTTCGTCGGTTCCGCTGTCATGGGTGAATCGGGCTCCAAACCGTCGTTCTGGCGACTCTCGATCCTATCAAGTCCCCGCTGCCGATCGACCGCTCCGCGCCGATCTGCGGGCCCGAGACGGCGCCAGTGACCGAATTTGCCTTCTCAGCCGTAGGTGTCGCGCGGGCCGCGCCCTGGAACCGATCTGGGACCCCTTTTCCAGGTGGGGGCATCCGGGCCTTGGAAGCGGATGGTGTCGACGCCGGCCGACGGATGGCGGTCGATGATCGCCCGGAGCAGCTCGTCGCGCATCATCCGCAGCTGCGTGGCCCACGCCGTGGACTCGCAGCGGACCTGGAGCACGCCGCCCTCGATCGCGATGGGCTCCGAGTGCCGCGCGATCTCCTCGCCGGCGATCTCGGACCACGTCGAGAGCAGGTCCTGCTGCGAGAGCGCGCCGGTCCAGCCGAGCTGCGCGGTCAGCGCGTCGATCGCCGCGCCGAGCGGCTTGGGGTCGCGGCCCGGCGTGAACGGCTCGCTCCCCTCCGTCTCGCGGGCGGCGCGGGACCGACTGCGACCGGGGCGGATCCGGGGCTCGCCGCCGAAGATCTCCCGGAAGTGCTGGTACGTGCGCGCGGCCTCAGACACCGGATGCCTCCGACGGCATGCGTCCGGCGTGGTCGTCGGCAGGTCCGGTGGCATCGGCGGGCCCGTCGACGATGCGACCGCCGGCGATGTGCACGACCCGCTCCGCGAGCGGCGCCGGCACGTCCTCCAGCACCGCCGCCGTGATGAGCACCTGCTCGTAGCCGCCGACCGCCTCGGCGAGCCGTTCCCGGCGCAGCCGGTCGAGTTCGGCGAAGACGTCGTCGAGGACGAGCACCGGATCGCCCGTGCTCGAGTCGCGCCGGAGCAGTTCGGCCGAGGCGAGGCGGAGGGCGAGCGCGAACGACCAGGATTCGCCGTGGCTGGCGTACCCCTTCGCGGGGAGGTCGTTGAGCAGGAGCCGCACGTCGTCGCGGTGGGGTCCGGCGAGCGTGATGCCGCGTTCGAGCTCCCGGCGGCGGAGCGCGGCCAGCGCCGCGGCGAAGCGCTCCGCCGTGGGTGCGTCGGACGACGCGGCGTCGCCGGATCCTGCGGTGCCCGCCACCTCGCCCTCGTCGTCGGGATCGGCGCCGTCGATCGAGAGCACGGGCTCCAGCTCGGGTCGGTGGTCGGCGTCGACGATCGCCCGGTAGGCGTCGGCGAGCGGTGCGCGCAGTTCGCGGACCAGCTCGGCTCGGCGGTCGATGAGCTCGGCGCCGAGCTCGACGAGCCGCTCGTCCCAGATGTCGAGCGTGGTGAGCTGCGCGGTCGCGAGTCCGCGCGCGCGGGCGCTCTTCAGCAGCGAGTTGCGCTGCTTGAGCACGCGGTCGTAGTCGGCCATGACGCCGGCGAGCCGCGGCGCGCGCTGCACGAGCAGGCCGTCGAGCATCCGCCGCCGCACCGAGGGCTCCCCGCGCACGATGGCCAGGTCCTCCGGCGCGAAGAGCACGGTGTGCGCGTACCGCGGGAGGTCCCGCGGCTTCGCCGCGCCACGGTTCACCTGCGCGCGGTTCGCGCCCTTGCGGTTCAGCTGCAGCTCGAGGAGCACCTCGCGACCGCCGGACGCCAGGAGCGCACGGATGATGGCGGCATCCGCCCCCGCACGGATCAGCGCCTGATCGCCGGAGACCCGGTGCGAGCCGAGCGTGGCGAGGTACCCGATCGCCTCGACGAGGTTGGTCTTGCCCTGTCCGTTGCGGCCGACGATGACGGTCGCACCCGGCTCGAGCTCGAGCTCGGCCGAGGCGTAGTTGCGGAAGTCGGTGAGCGAGAGCCTCGCGACGTGCACGGTGCGGCTCCCTTCTCGCGAACCACCACGCTACCCGGACTCGCCGACATGCTCGGCCGGGACGTCGGGCCTAGCGGAGCAGCAGGTTCGGCTGCAGCAGGTAGCGGTAGCTGTCGGCGCCGGCCTGCTCGCGCGAGGTCTGGCTGGTGATGAGCACCGGGCCGGGCTTGTTCGGATTCTCGGTCTTGGTGAACGAGATGCGCACGAACTCGCTCGGCACCGCCTGGAGTCCGTCGAGGAGGAACTGCGGCTTCAGCGAGACGACCGTCTCGTCCCCGGTGAGGATCGCGTCGATCGACTCGGAGGCCTGGGCCTGCTCGCTCCCGATCGCCTCGAGGGTCAGCCCCTCGCTCGTGAACGAGTACCGCAGCGCGGCCTCGCGCTCGAGCACCAGGGCGACGCGTCGGGTCGCCTCGATGAGCTCCGCGGTGTTCATGACGGCGTAGTTCTCGACGGTCTCGGGGAAGAGCCGGCGCACGGGCGGGAAGTTGCCCTTGATGAGCAGGCTCGTGACGGTCTTGCGGTCGGCCGAGAACGCGATGAGCTCGCGGTCGTCGCGGCTCGTGATCGCGACCGAGATGGTGCCCGAGTGGCCGAAGGTCTTGCCCACCTCCTGCAGCGTGCGCGCGGGCACGAGCGCGGTCGCGGGAGCGTCGTCGGCGCCGGCCGCTCCGCCGCCGTCCCAGTCGATCTCGCGGATGGCGACGCGGTAGCGGTCCGTCGCGACCAGGCTGAGGTTCGTCTCGCGCACCTCGAGCTGCACGCCCGTGATCACCGGGGTGACGTCGTCGCGCGAGGCGGCGACCGCGACCTGCGCGACCGCCGACGCGAACTCCTCGGCCGGCACCACGCCGGTCTGCTCGCCGATCTCGGGGATCGACGGGTACTCCTCGACGGGCATGGACAGCAGGGTGAAGCTCGCGGACCCGCACGTCACCGAGATGCGCGACTCCTCCGTCGAGACGCGCACCGGCGCGTTCGGCAGGCGACCCGCGATCTCCGCGAGGAGGCGACCCGACACGAGCACGGTGCCCGGCTCCTCGACGTCGGCCTGGATCTCGGTGCGCGAGGACACCTCGTAGTCGAAGGAGGAGAGCACGAGCCCGTCGCCCTCGGCCTGGATCAGCACGCCCGAGAGGATCGGAAGCGTCGTGCGCTGCGGAAGGAGCTTGACGGCGAACGACACGGCCTCACTGAAGACGTCGCGATTGACCTGGAACTTCACGGTTCTCCCGTCGTGGAGGTGCTGGGTGGCTCCCATGCTATCCGGATGGCCCCTTCCGGAGCCGGGCAATCGCGCCGGTCGTGCAGTGATCCGTCCGCCTCGAGCGGTCCCCGTCCGAGGTTGCCGAACGCCGTGCATTAATCCAGTTATCTCTTAACGGTGTTAACCGGTGTGGAAACTGTGGATGGCGTTCGGAGATCCGCATGAGCGCGCCGATCGCGGGCCGTCCCGGCTGTGCACGGGGTGTGGAAAGCGGTGCGGACGGCGGTCGTCGTCGTCGACGCCCGTTCGGAGTTGTGCACAGGCGCGCGGGCCGTCTCAACAGTCGTGGCGCGGTTGCTCGTTAACAATCCACAGATTGTCCACACCTGTGTGGAATCGTGTCGGCGGGTTCCCGGAAAGGGTCGGCGAGCGGTCGGAGGCGCGTCGACGGGCCGCGCGTGCGCGCGGCATCCGTCGATCCGGACTCAGCGGTAGCGCGCGTTCTGCTTGATGCGCGCGGTCAGCTCCGTGACCTGGTTGTAGATCGAGCGGCGCTCCTTCATGAGCTCCGAGATCTTCTTGTTGGCGTACATCACCGTGGTGTGGTCGCGGTTGCCGAACAGCTGCCCGATCTTGGGAAGCGAGAGGCTCGTCAGCTCGCGGCACAGGTACATCGCGATCTGGCGCGCCGTGGCGACCGCCTGCGATCGGCTCGACCCGTAGAGGTCGTCGACGGTGAGCTTGAAGTAGTCGGCGGTCGCCGTGATGATGTCGACCGGCGCGACGACGTTGTCCGTGTCATCCGTGATGAGGTCCTTCAGGACCGTCTGCACGAGGGGCATGTCGACGGGCGTCCGGTTCAGGCTCGCGAACGCCGTCACGCGGATGAGCGTGCCCTCGAGCTCGCGGATGTTGCTCGAGACCTTCGACGCCATGTACTCGAGGATGTCGTCGGGCACCTGCAGGTGCTCGTTCTGCGCCTTCTTGCGGAGGATCGCGATGCGCGTCTCGAGGTCGGGCGCCTGGACGTCGGTGATGAGACCCCACTCGAAGCGGCTCCGCATCCGGTCCTCGAAGCCGGTGAGGTGCTTCGGCGGCACGTCGCTGGTGATCACGACCTGCTTGTTGTGGTCGTGCAGCGTGTTGAAGGTGTGGAAGAACGCCTCCTGCGTCTCCGCCTTGCCCTGCAGGAACTGGATGTCGTCGATGAGGAGGATGTCGATGTTCCGGTAGCGCTGCTGGAAGAGCGAGCCCCGGTTGTTCGCGATCGAGTTGATGAAGTCGTTCGTGAACTCCTCGGACGACACGTACCGCACGCGGATGCCGGGGTAGAGGCTCTGGGCGTAATGCCCGATCGCGTGCAGGAGGTGCGTCTTGCCGAGGCCCGAGTCGCCGTAGATGAACAGCGGGTTGTAGGCCTTGGCCGGCGCCTCGGCCACCGCCACCGCGGCCGCGTGCGCGAACCGGTTGGACTGTCCGATGACGAAGCTGTCGAAGGAGTACTTCGGGTTGAGCCGCGCGTCGCGCGGGCGGTCCACGCTCCCGCTGTCGAAGATCGGCTGCGGGCCCGCCGGCGACTCGGCGGAGACCTCGGCCCCCATCGGCACCGCCGAGAGACCCACGCCGCCCATCCCGGCGCCGCCCATGCCCGTGCCGCCCATGCCCGCACCGCCGCCGGCCCCGCCCATCGGGCCCGGCGCGTCGGGCTGGCGCAGCTCCTCGAGCTCGGGGTTCACCACGACGTAGAACGAGGTCACCGGTGCCGGCGCGTCGATGGCGCTCATCGCCGAGAGGAGCGAGACCCGCATGCGCTGGTTCAGCATGCTGGCCGTGAAGTCGTTCGGGACCTCCAGGTAGAAGGTGCCGGCGGCGATGCCCTTGGGCTCCACGAGGTTGAGGAACCCCTGCAGCATGGGCGTGATCGCATCGTCGTCCGAGAGTCGCTCCAGGACCGTCGCCCACGTCTCCCCGATGGGCTGTTCCGTCATCGCTCCCCGCAATCTCCCGCACCGTTCGGTGGCCGCTCGTCGCTCCCCCGAACGATCTGAGGAGCGGCCCGAAGGCGTCTGTTCACAGCGTTGTCCACCGCCTGTGAGCAGCATCGCGAGATCCGCGGGATTCCGCCGCACAGGCTGGGGATAACTGGTGTCACACGCTAGCGAATCGGGCCTGCTCCGACAAATGCCGCGCCGGTGATCGGACACGCCCCGGCGTGTCGTTCCGGGCGCGAACCTGTGGATCGGTGGAGAATGTTCGGTCCGGGGTGCGCCTCGGTTTGACCGTGGCATCCGCAGGCCGTAGTTTTAATCAGTTGACCGCAGCCCTTTCGGGCACCGAGTTTTCCCCGCCGGCGCACCTGTGACGCGTCCGTGCGCGGAAGTTCCCAGCCGGAGAAGAAGAATGAGCAAGCGTACCTTCCAGCCCAACAACCGTCGTCGCGCCAAGAAGCACGGCTTCCGCGCCCGCATGCGCACCCGCGCGGGCCGCGCCATCCTGGCCGCCCGTCGCAGCAAGGGCCGCACCGAGCTCTCCGCGTAAGTTCCTCGGTGCTCGCCAAAGCCAACCGCATCACGAGCGCCGATGACTACCGGTTCATCGTGCGCCGTGGTGCGAAGGTCGCCGGAGCCCACACCGTGAGCTACATCCGCTCACGTGAGCCCGGCACCGACGCGCGCTTCGGCTTCATCGTGTCCAAGAAGGTCGGCACCGCCGTCCGCCGCAACCTCGTGCGGCGGCGACTGAAGGCGGCCGGCCGCGAGGCCGTCGACGGCGGGATCACCGCCGTCAGCGTCGTCGTCCGCGCTCTGCCGTCCGCAGCGAGCGCCGACTTCACCGCCCTCCGCGGAGACCTCGCCTCGGCGCTCGCCGCCCGCGACCGTCGACGCGAGCGTGCGCGGCCGCCGCGCACCGCGGCATCCGTCGTCGGGGACGTCCCCGCGGGCGCCTCATCGGAAGACGCCTGACATGCGCGATCTCGCCTGGTTCGTGTGGCTGCTGCCCCGCAACGCGGGAGTGGTCCTGATCCGCGCCTACCGGGCGGTCGTGTCCCCCCTCTACGGCGACGTCTGCCGTTACTACCCGTCCTGCTCGGCCTACGGCCTCGGCGCGGTGCAGCACCGCGGCCTGGTCGTCGGTTCCGGCCTCACGGCCTGGCGCATCGTGCGCTGCAACCCATGGTCGGCCGGCGGCATCGACGACGTGCCGCTGCCCAAGGTCCGCCGGTTCCACGTGACGCGCTTCGGCTTCGTCATCCCCGCCGGCTGGGCCGGCACCGCCCCGACCCGCGGTCGGCACACCCGCCGCAGTGGCCGTCGCCGCGTCGGCGCCCCGATGCCCACGTCGGCGCCCTCGGCTCCGCGGCACGACCACACCCACGACCACGACGTCGTCGGCCCGCACCTCTCCCCCACCACGTCCCGAAAGGACTGACCCGTTCCAATGGACATCTTCAGCATCATCCTGTGGCCCATCAAATGGGTCATCGAGCTGATCCTCGTCGCGTTCCACTCGCTCTGGACGTTCCTCGGCCTGCCCTTCGATGCCGGCCTGACCTGGGTCCTCTCGATCGTGGGCCTCGTCGTCGTGGTGCGTGCCGCGCTGATCCCGATCTTCGTCCGGCAGATCAAGAGCCAGCGGCGGATGCTCGAGGTCGCGCCGCAGTTGAAGAAGATCCAGGACAAGTACAAGGGCAAGAAGGACCAGTTCTCGCGCGAGGCGATGTCGCGCGAGACCATGGAGCTCTACAAGCGGACGGGCACCAACCCGCTGTCGTCGTGCCTGCCCCTCCTGCTCCAGATGCCGATCTTCTTCGGCCTCTTCTCGGTGCTGAACGATGCCACCCGCAATGCGGAGCGCGGCGGTGTGGGCGTCCTCACCCCGGCACTCGCCGAGTCGTTCTCGAACGCGACGTTCCTCGGCGCCCCGCTGAACTCGACCTTCATCGGCGAGTGGAACGCGATGATCGCGGGCGCCCCGTTCAGCGCCTCGACCATGATCGTGGCCGTCACGATGATCATCCTGATGACGGCGTCGCAGTTCATCACCCAGCTCCAGATCGTCTCGAAGAACATGTCGCCCGAGACCAAGGCGAGCCCGATGTTCCGCCAGCAGCGGATCCTCCTCTACCTGCTCCCGCTGGTGTTCGCGTTCTCGGGCGTGGCGTTCCCGCTCGGCGTGATGTTCTACTGGCTCGTCTCGAACTTCTGGACGATGGGCCAGCAGTTCATCGTCATCCGCAACATGCCCACGCCCGGCAGCGACGCGGCGAAGGCCCGCGAGGCACGCCTCGCCCGCAAGGGCAAGCTCGTCGTCGAGACGAAGTCCGACGGCGAGGATGCCGAACCGCAGAAGCCGACCACGACGCAGCGGCAGCAGCCGATGAGCAAGAACCGCTCGAAGAAGCAGAACAGGAAGTGACCCCGATGACCGACGTCCAGCACGACGCCGCGACCCGGACCCTCGAGCAGCTCGAGGAAGAGGGCGACATCGCGGCCGACTACATCGAGGAACTCCTCGACATCTGCGATCTCGACGGCGACATCGACATCGATGCCCGGAACGGGCGCGCGTACGTCTCGGTCCACGCTGCCGAGGCGGCGAACCTGGCCGTGCTCTCACGGCCCGACACGGTCACGGCCCTCCAGGAACTCACGCGCCTGGCCGTGCAGACGAAGACCGGAGCGTTCTCCCGCCTGATCCTCGATGTCGGTGGATCGCGCGATGCGCGTCGCGACGAGCTCGCCCGGCTCGTCGCCCGGGCTGCCGATCGCCTCGAGGACGGCGCTGCCGAGGCGGCGCTGCCGCCGATGTCGTCCTACGAGCGCAAGCTGGTGCACGACCTCGTCGCCGAGCGCGGCCTCCACTCCGAGTCCCGCGGCGAGGGCCCGGACCGGCACACCGTGATCACCCGCGTCGGCTGAGCCGGCAGGCGCACCGTTTCACGTGGAACATGACTGACGACTCCCCCGACTGGCGCGACGCCCTCGAGCCCGAGCCCGAGGCAGCCGCCACCGTCTTCGGGTCGCAGCTCGACCTGGCGAGGCGCTTCACCGAGAACCTCGCGCGCCACGGCGAGGAACTCGGGCTGATCGGCCCGCTCGAGCTGCCCCGGTTGTGGTCGCGCCACGTCGTGAACTCGGGGCTGGTGGCCCCGCTGCTGCGTCCCGGCCGAGTCGGTGACGTCGGTTCCGGCGCCGGTCTTCCCGGCATCGTGCTGGCGATCGCGCGTCCCGACGTGCACCTCACCCTCATCGAGCCGATGGAGCGTCGGGTCGCGTGGCTCGAGCGTCAGGTCGACGAGCTCGAACTCCAGAACGTCGACGTGGTTCGCGCGCGCGCCGAGGAGGCGAAGCTCAAGGGCCGGCTCGACCAGGTGAGCGCGCGCGCGGTGAGCGCGCTGCGCACCCTGATTCCGATCACGGCTCCGCTCCTCCGCCCCGGCGGCGAGCTCGTCCTCATGAAGGGCGGTGGGGTGCAGGGGGAGATCGGCGCCGCGGAGAAGGCGATCCGCAAGTACCGGCTCGAGGACGTCGAGGTGCTGGTGCTCGGAGAGGGCGTCGTCGAGGACGTGACCCGGGTCTTCCGCGCTCGCACCCCGGAGGCGTAGCCGCGACGATGCGCGGCCGCGCTGCATTCGGATCGTTGCGTTTCACGTGAAACGCAGTGTGCCTCGGGCCCTGGCTCCTGTCGGCATCCGCGGGTCCGTGAGCACGCGCCGGGGAGCGTGACGGCGGTCGTCGCGGGTGTCGTGGCGGCGCGGGTCACCGACGTTCGCTGCTCCCCAGTTGCCGCGTCCGCGCAGTCACGACGGCGGAACCACTCATCCACGCCGACGGTCGTTTCGCGCGTCGATGGGACGGGTGCCGTGCTGTCGCCCTGGCTCGCTGGCGCCGAGCGCAGGTGAGACGGCCGGCGAGCTGTGAGCGGGTCCGGTGTTTCACGTGAAACGAAGGCGGCATCGGCCGCAAGCGCGCTCCTTTCCATGCTCCTCACTACTCCTGAGCGAGGTGCGCGACTCCATCCGGGGCGGCAGACCGCGACGCGACTCCTCGGGTCTGCTGGGGTGTCTGCACGTCGCCGGCGGATTCTCGGCATCGGATCTCCGACATGCGTGCCACCGGGTACGTATGCCCTGGGTGCGGTACGGGCGTCGGGACGCACCTCCTCAGCGGTCCACGCGCTTCGTCCGATCGCACCGACATCGCAGGATCGCAGCGCGCAGTCCCCGAGTCGACCCGGCGCGCGCCGAGCGAGGCTGGACCGACCGATCAGCGCCTCCCGCAACGGTTCGAGCCGATCGATTTCCCGGGCCGGCCTGCGGAGGGCACCCGTACTCCGGTTCGCGTCCGGAGCGGCTGAGCAACGGACCGGATGCGAGGCCGTTCGCGCTCGGGATCGGCGGCAGTGGAGTGCGCTTCACGAGGGCCGGCGCTTCGACGGGGACGGTCGGGCGACCCCCTGATACGTGAGCTGCGGTCCGTGCGCGCGGCACGTGCTCGGTTCGAGGTCGATCTGACCAGCCCCTCGACGATGACGTCGGGCGTGCGGACCCTTCGGTGTGCGCGAGCGACGTCATCCCACCGTTCGAGGAGTCGGAGCCCGCGCGTGGCATGGGTGACCGCTTGATGGAATGCGACCTCGCTGCCACGGTCCGTGCCGACCTCGCCGGGTTGGGCGACGGCGCGGTGCATCCTCGAGCGACATCGACACGCATCGGCAGACGTCGGAGACGGAACTCGATCCTCGGTCGTGCGATCGGTCGGTGAGGTCGGCGATGGAGCCGGCGTGGAGCCCGGCGGAGTGTTCCGACGCCGGGATCAGAGGTCTCATCACGCGACCGATGCGCCACCGGTGCTCGGACTGTGCGGTCGTCGGCGGTCGGTCCAGGCCGGAGCCCGTCGTGAACGCCACGGATCGCGTGGCTCGATCGGTCCGAATCGCGGCGTTCGGGCGGTCGAGGCGTTCGAGCCCGGGCGCGTCCTCTCACCGAGCCGGGTCGTGCGTCGAGCGGTCGTCGTCTGGCAGTTCGGTGCCCCCGGGCCGTGCCCGTGACCGCAGCGAACGAGTGGGTCCGTTTCACGTGAAACATGACGCCCACGTCCCGTATGAGCCGAGCGCCGCGGCCGAGTGGCTTCACATCGACCGACCTCGGGCAGGTCCGCTTCGTTGGGAGGACGACGCGCGCTGCGCCGGCGGGCCACGGGCTCGACGCACCCGCCAGGGCCCGGGGGGCCGACGCGTCTGGCCCAGCAGGCCGTTGAGTCCGGGGCCGTGCCGTGGATCGATGAGCTCGGACCAGGGCGCGGTGTCGGACGGCCTCTCTCGTCACCCCCGACCGCCCATCGACCGCGAGGGCCCCGGTCGATCGAACCCGTCGACGAGCACGCGGTCGCCGACAGGGCCCGCTTCGAGTGGAGCGCGCCGAAGCGGACGGTGGACGGACTCGGCATCGCATGTTTCACGTGAAACGGCTCGGTTCGGCCGCGATGAACACACCATGAAGCGGGCATCCTGCGCCGCGACCGAGCGCGTCCGCGGCTGGATCGGCGACGCCGAATCCCGCTCCGACGCCCGGGAGGTGCGTCGTCTCCCGGCTGACGCCTGCGCGTTCGCGACCGCGCTCGGGTTGCCCGGCGGTGCCTCGGTTCACGCATCCCACGCGGCGATTAGGCTGGGGTGTCGGAGACGATCGACGCCGCGGGCGCGATCTCGGATCGGTCAGGAGTGGGGCATGGCGAACGGCGGGCGGGGCTGGTTCCAGCGGAGGAAGCCGCAGCCGGAGACCCCCCGACCGGAGCCCACCGAGCGGACGCCGGAACCGACGCGCATCGAGGCGTACGAGGCGCAGCGTCGCGCCGATGGCGGCGCATTCGGCGGAGGCCCGGATTTCGATTCCATCCTCCGCGCGCCGGAGCCGAGGTCGGACGACCGTTCCTCCGGGACGCCTGGGTCAGCGCCCACTCCAGCCTCATCGGCTCGCCAATCGGCTCCGGAGCGGCCGACTGCCTCGCGGATGGCCGAGAGCTCCAGCTCGTCAGACGCCGACCGGCGATGGGCGCCGCCCGAGGAGGCCTGGCGCCGACCGGCACCGCCGCAGGACGACCGGCCGACCGCTCCCCCGCCGACGACACCGGTGAATCGCCCACCGCAGCCACCGGCGCCACCGTCGTCCGCGGCCGCACCGAACCGCGCGCCCGATCGGAACGACCGATCCGAACCCGCGCCGAACCCCGCGCCGACCCCGGGGCGATTCGACTGGGACGCGGCCACTGCCGCCGCCCTCTCAGGCGACGACGGGCCGGAGTCCGGTCCGTCGGGTCAGCGCACCGCGCACGGTGATCCCGACAAGCTGCTCGAGGACATCATCCGTGAGATCGTCGGCGACGCCACGGCGGAGACCGTGTCGAGTCTCCACCAACCGCGGTCGACGGCAGGCACCGGCGACTCCGTGTCGCCCGCCCGCGGCGCATCCGCGGTGGAGGATTCGGCGCCGACGACCGCGCCGTCACCTCCGGGACGCGAACCCGTCGAATCCGGCCCGCAGGATTCGACGGGCTCGCCGGACGAAGCTGCACGCGCCGGCGGGTCCCGGTCAGTCGGCGAGCCGGACGATCGCTCGCTCGACGCAACGCCGGGCGCAGAGGCGCCGTATGCTGTCGTGGCGGGTTCCGAACCGACGACCGAGGTCGCGGTCGGCGATGACGTCGAGACGGCGCCGCCCGCACTCAATGCCCCTGCCGCACCGACGAGTCAGGTCGTCGCTCCCGGCACGGATGCGCCGGTTTCACGTGAAACATCAATGACAGACGGAGGAACTCCCCTGGCCGACCAGCTTGCCGACGAGACCCGCCGGCGCATCGCGCTCGATCAGGCGGTGCTGCCGCTCCCGACCGCCCCGCGCATCTTCACCATCTCCAACCAGAAGGGCGGAGTGGGCAAGACGACGTCCGCGGTGAACCTCGCCGCCGCGCTCGCGCGCGCCGGCGCCCGGGTGCTCGTGGTCGACCTCGACCCCCAGGGCAACGCCTCCACGGCGCTGGGCGTCGAGCACCGCTCCGACCAGCAGAGCGTGTACGAGGTGCTGGTCTCGGACCTGCCCATCGCCGAGGTGGTCCGACCGTCGACCGAGCACGAGAACCTGGACTGCGTCCCGGCCACCATCCACCTCGCGGGTGCCGAGATCGAGCTCGTCTCCCTCGTCGCCCGCGAGCAACGTCTGCGTCGTGCGCTCGATGCGCACCTCGCGGCCATGGAGCGCCCGTACGACTACGTCTTCATCGACTGCCCGCCGTCGCTCGGCCTCCTGACGATCAACGCCTTCGTCGCGGCGCGCGAGGTCCTGATCCCGATCCAGTGCGAGTACTACGCCCTCGAGGGCCTCTCCCAGCTCCTCAGCAACATCGAGCTGATCGAGCGACACCTCAATCCGCAGCTGCGCCTGACGACGATCCTGCTCACGATGTACGACTCGCGGACGAACCTCGCCCAGCAGGTGGCGCAGGAGGTCCGGGACCACTTCCCCACCCAGACGCTCGACACGATCATCCCGCGTTCGGTCCGCGTCTCCGAGGCACCGAGCTACGGGCAGAGCGTCATCACCTACGACTTCACCTCGACCGGTTCGCTCTCGTACCGTGAGGCTGCGGCCGAGATCGCATGGCGGGGCGCGCAGCGCACCGAGGAGCAGAAGGAGTCGAACTGATGGCGACCAAGCGCACCGGGCTCGGACGTGGGATCGGCGCGCTGATCCCGACCACCGAGGACGCTCCCCCTCGGGCCAACCGTCCGGTCGACGTCTTCTTCCCCGACGCCGAGACGCCGGCCACGGCGATGGCCGCGGTCGAGACCGCGGCGGACCAGGGCCTCGTCACGGTCCCGGGTGCGCACCTCGCCCGGCTGAGCCCGGACGACATCGTCCCGAACGCCCAGCAGCCGCGAACGAACTTCGACGAGGACGACCTCGCTGAACTCGTGCACTCGGTCCGCGAGTTCGGCGTGCTCCAGCCGATCGTCGTCCGGCCACACCCCGAGCAGCCGGGCAAGTTCGAGCTCGTGATGGGCGAGCGGCGACTGCGCGCCACGAAGGCGGCCGGGCTCGACAGCATCCCCGCCGTCATCAAGGACACGGCCGACGAGGCGATGCTCCGCGACGCCCTCCTCGAGAACCTCCACCGTTCGCAGCTGAACCCCCTCGAGGAGGCCTCGGCCTACCAGCAGCTGCTGGCCGACTTCGGCATCACGCAGGAACAGCTGGCCTCGCGGATCGGGCGGTCGCGCCCGCAGATCTCGAACACGCTGCGCCTGCTGAAGCTCCCCGAGGGCGTGCAGGTCCGTGTCGCGGCCGGCGTGCTCACCGCCGGGCACGCTCGCGCCATCCTCGCCGCGGGCGATCCCGACGCGATGCAGCGCCTGGCCGACAAGATCGTGAACGAGGACCTCTCGGTCCGTGCCGCCGAGGCGATCGTCGCCCAGGCGCCGAAGCCGACGCGGATCAAGCCGGCGGCGGGCAAGCGGCAGGAGTTCCTCGAGGATCTCTCGACCCGCCTCGGGGATCGGCTCGACACCCGCGTGAAGATCTCGCTCGGCTCCAGAAAAGGCCAGATCAACATCGATTTCGCCACGGTCCAGGACCTCAGGCGGATTCTCACCGAACTCGGCGAGAACCTCGAGGGCCTCTGATCACGAGCCCCTGACGCCGCCGCTCCGACCCGGTCGGGCCGGCGTCGGTGGAGGGGGACGCCACGACCTCCGAACGACCGGTCAGGCGCCGCGACGCGCTGCGGTGCGGACCAACGCGTCGTAGACCGCCGAGGCGTCCGTGTCCGAGGCCTCGATCGCGAGCGGCACGAGCGACGTCTCGGTGAGGCCGGGCAGCACGTTCGCCTCGAGGAACCACGGGGTGCCGTCGTCGTCGACGATGAGGTCGACCCGCGACAGGTCGCGGAGGCCCAGCGCGCGGTGCGCCGCGAGCGCCGCGGCGGTGGCCCGCTCGACGGCCTCCTCGTCGAGCCGGCACGGTGCGAAGAAGGTCGTCTCCCCCGCGTTGTACCGCGCCTGGAACGAGTAGACGCCGGCGGACGGGACGATCTCGACCACGGTCAGGGCACGGGGAGCGCCATCCGTCTCGACGATGCCGATCGCGACCTCCCTGCCGACGATCCGCCGTTCGACGACGGCGACGTCGGAGTACGTGAACGCATCGACCATGGCCCTCGGCAGGTCGGCCGAGTCGGTCACGATGGTCACGCCCTGCGCGGAACCGCCCGACCCGGGCTTCACGACGAGGTCGCCCGGAAGCGCCTCGCGGATGACGCGCAGCACGCTCGGCGCGCCGAGCTCGCGGAACGACTCGTGCGACAGCACGATCGACTCGGGCACGGACCCGCCCGCAGCGGCCACGATCGAGCTCGCCACCGGCTTCGACCAGGCGCGGCGGGCGGCGGCTCCGTCAGAACCGACCGCCGGGACGCCGAGGGCCGCGAGCAGCTCCAGGAGCGTGCCGTCCTCACCGCTCGACCCGTGGAGCGCGGGGAACACGACGTCCGGCCGCTGCTCGGCCAGGTACGGGAGCAGCCCGGCGTCGGGGTCGCGCAGCTCGACACGGTGGCCCGCCTGCGTGAGGGCGTCGGCGACGCGCCGCCCCGAGCGCAGCGACACGTCCCGCTCGTGGGAGATCCCTCCGGCGAGCACGACGACGGAGAGACCGGTGGAATCGCTCATGATCAGGGGTTCTCCACTACTTCATGTCGGTTGGCGGGGCCGGCTCGATGCCGGGACGATCGGGCGTCTGGAGGGTGCCGGTGCCGGCGAACGTGTCGAGCAGGTCGAGCTCGCCGTTGACCACCGTGGCCAGCCGCCGGATGCCGACGCGGATCTGCTCCGGCGTCGGGTAGCAGAACGACAGCCGCATGGCGTGGCGGCCGCGACCGTCGGCGAAGAACGCCGTGCCGGGCGTGTACGCGACGAGTTCGCGCACCGCTCGCGGCAGCATCTGCTTGGAGTCGAGCACGTCGGGCAGGGTGACCCACACGTAGAACCCGCCGTTCGGGTCGGTCCACGACAGCTGCGGCAGGTACTCCCCCAGCGCCTCGACCATCGCCTCCTTGCGTTCGCGGTAGACCCCGCGGAAGGCGTCGATCTGTCCACGCCAGTCGGCCTCCGAGAGGTACTCGGACACGACGAGCTGGCTGAACGACGAGGGCGACAGGATCGCCGACTCGGCGGCGAGGATGAGCTTCTCGCGGATCGCGTGCGGGGCGAGCGCCCAGCCGACCCGGAAGCCGGGCGCGAGCGTCTTCGAGAACGAGCCGAGGTACACGACGCCCTCGGGATCCATGGAGCGCAGCGCGTTCGGCGCCGGCTCGTCGAAGTGGAGCAGGCCGTAGGGGTTGTCCTCGAGCACGAGGATCTCGTTCGACCGGCAGATCTCGAGGATCTCGGGCCGGCGGGCCGCCGACAGGGTGACTCCCGCGGGGTTGTGGAAGTTGGGGATCGTGTACAGGAACTTGATCCGCCGGCCCTGGCCGCGCAGCACCGCGATCGTCTCGCGCAGCGCCTCGGGGATGAGCCCCTCGTCGTCCATCGCGACGTGGACGACGGAGGCCTGGTACGAGCGGAAGACGCCCATCGCCCCGACGTACGACGGCGCCTCGGCGAGGACCACGTCACCGGGGTCCAGGAACAGCTTCGCGACGAAGTCGAGCGCCTGCTGCGAGCCCGTGGAGGTGACGATGTCGTCGACCGACGCGTTGCGGATGCCCTCGAGCGCCATCACCTCGAGGATGTGCGATCGCAGCGACGGGATGCCCTGCCCCGAGCCGTACTGCAGCGCGACGGGACCCTGCTCGCGCATCGTCCGCTCGAACGCGGAGGTGATGAGCTCCTGCGGCAGCGCGGACACGTACGGCATGCCGCCGGCGAGCGACACGACCTCGGGACGCGACGCCACGGCGAAGAGGGCGCGGACCTCGGAGGCTGCGAACCCGGCCGCTCGGTCGGCGTAGTTCGCGTACCACGGATCGAGGTTGTTGCCGGCCCGCTGGGGCACTCCGTCAGAGGTCACTGCTGGATTCCGTTCTGCTCAGGCATTCCATGCTAGCCAGCGCCGGGTGGGCGCCCGAACCGGATGCCGCTCTGTGACCCGCCTGCCGCCGTGCGGCGCGCCGAGACGACGACGGGCCCGGAACCGCGAAATGCGGTTACGGGCCCGGATCGAGTCGATCGAGGGATCGTCAGCCGATGAACTCGGCGAGGTCCTGCTCGAGGATCGGCTTCGGCTTGGCGCCGATCACGGTGCGGACGACCTCGCCGCCCTTGAACACCTTCATGGCGGGGATCGCGGTGATCTGGTACTTCATGGCGAGGCCCGGGTTCTCGTCGACGTTGAGCTTGACGATGTCGAGCTTGTCGGAGTGCTCCGTCGCGATCTGGTCGAGGATCGGGCTGACGGCACGACACGGGCCGCACCACTCGGCCCAGAAGTCGACGAGGACGGCCTTGTCGTTGCTGAGGACCTCCTGGTCGAAGGTGGCCTCGGTCACTGCACGTGCAGTCATGGTTGTCTCCTTTTGGTGGAAGCGTTGCCGCGAGGCATCCGCCGGTTCATGTCCCCGACGGCATGCGACCGCGGGGTGGTCAGCGGGCCGCGTCCGCGAGGTCGACGGCGACGAGGTGGTCGACCTCCGCAGCCTCGGCCGACGCTGCGGACGGCTCCTCGTCGGTGTCCTCGAGCGCGGCGAGGTAGTGCTCCGCGTCGAGCGCGGCGACGGTGCCGGAGCCGGCGGCCGTCACGGCCTGGCGGTAGGTCGGGTCGATCACGTCGCCCGCGGCGAAGACGCCGGGCACCGAGGTGCGCGACGACCGGCCGGAGACCGCGATCGTGCCCTCGTCGGTCAGGTCGAGCTTGCCGTGCACCAGGTGGGTGCGCGGGTCGTTGCCGATCGCGACGAACAGGCCGTCGAGGTCGAGCCCGCGGACGTCGCCCGAGACGGTGTCGCGGAGCGTGACACCGGTCACGGCGGTGTCGCCGTGGATCGCCGAGACCTCGGCATTCCAGACGAACTCGATCTTCGGGTTGTCGAAGGCGCGCTGCTGCATGATCTTCGACGCCTTGAGCTGGTCACGGCGGTGGATGACGTAGACCTTGTCGGCGAAGCGCGTGAGGAAGGTGGCCTCCTCCATCGCGGAGTCGCCGCCGCCGACGACCGCGATCGTCTTCTCGCGGAAGAAGAAGCCGTCGCACGTCGCGCACCACGACAGGCCGTGGCCGGAGAGCCGCTCCTCCTCGGGCAGGCCGAGCTTGCGGTAGGCCGAGCCCGTCGCGAAGATGACCGACTTCGCCTCGTGCGCGTCGCCGCTGCCGAGCTTCACGCGCTTGACCGGGCCCTCGAGGTCGAGCTCCACGACGTCGTCGTACACGACCTCGGTGCCGAAGCGCTCGGCCTGGGCCTGCATGTTGCCCATCAGGTCGGGGCCCATGATGCCCTCGGGGAAGCCGGGGAAGTTCTCGACCTCGGTCGTGTTCATCAGCTCGCCGCCGATCTCGACCGAACTGGCGATCAGCAGCGGCTTCAGCTCGGCGCGGGCCGCGTAGATGGCGGCGGTGAAGCCCGCCGGCCCCGATCCGATGATGATGATGTCGCGCAAAGCCGCTCCTGTCGTTCCTGTGCACTGCTCGGGCACCCGTCCGACGGATGCCACGACATGGTGAACACAGTCTAGGCGGCGGCTATTCCGCCCCTCGCGCCGCTCACGGGTGGGTCACAGGCTGGTCGCGTCGCGGCCTGACGACACGGACGCCGGCCCCGCGTCATCCGTCGTCATCGACGCCGGAGACGGGCCAGCGCGGGCGCCGCGAAGCCTCGCAGCTCGGGTGAGCGGAACAGCCAGAGGCCGGCGCCGTAGAGCACGAGCATCACGGTCCCGACGATGGCCATGACGAGGATCGCGCCCCATCGGTCGGCGATGGCGAATCCGCCCGGGGTGAACGCGCCGAACGCCGTCACCATCCAGAGTCCGACGGCGACGGGCAGCACGACGGCGGCGAGGTCGCGGACGAGGCTCGTGAGCACGCGCCTGGCGTCGAGGCGGCCGAGCTTGCGGCGCAGCAGGATCACGGCCAATGCGAGCTGGATGGTGGTGGCGAGCGTCGTCGCGAGGGCGACGCCGACGGCGACCCACTGCACGGGCAGCAGGAGCGTCATCAGTGCGGCCGTCGTGAACACGGCGACCTGGACGAGGGTGAACACGAACGGCGTCCGCGTGTCGCCGAGCGCGTAGAACGTGCGCTGCACCACGAACAGCACGCTGAATCCGACGAGGCCGATCGCGAAGGCGATGATCACGTTGCCGAGTGCGGAGGCGTTCGCGAGGTTGCCGGGCTGGAACACCGCGGCGAACGGGTACGCCACGACCACGAGCACGGCCGACGCCAGCATCAGGATGAGCCCGACGGCCCGGATCGCGCCGGACAGGTCATCGCGGACGCGACCGAACTCGCCGTCGCGGGCGTGCTCGCTCATGCGCGTGAAGTAGGCGGTCGCGATCGACACCGTGATGACCGAGTGCGGGAGCATGAAGATGAGCCACGCGTTGTCGACCGCCGCGATCGACGCGCCCTCGCCCGACGCGGTGCTCAGCACGTTCGTCTGCACGATTCCGGCGAAGGTGGTGAGCAGGAGCATGCCGAACGTCCAGCCCGCCATCCGGCCCGCCGAGCCCAGCCCGACGCCCCGCCACGCGAAGTCCGGGCGGTAGTGCAGGCCGATCCGCCGCCAGAACCAGAAGAGCACGACCGCCTGCGCGACGATGCCGAGCGTCGCCGACCCGGCGAGCAGCGCGATCATCCCCGGCGTCCACTCCCCCGCGCTGCGCGTGCCGTCGGGGTCGAAGCCGAACGCGACGCCGAAGGCCACGAGGCCGAGCAGGGCGACGACGTTGTTGAGCACCGGCGACCAGGTGAACGGGCCGAAGCTCCGGCGGGCGTTGAGCACCTCGCCGAGCAGCGTGTAGAGGCCGTAGAAGAAGATCTGCGGCAGGCACCAGAACGCGAAGGCGATCGCGAGCTGCAGCGTCGCCGGCGGCAGTTGCGATCCGTAGATCCAGGCCAGGAGCGGCGCGAGCGCCGTGGCGACGACGGTCGCCGCCCCGATCACGACGAGGGCGAGCGTGACGAGCTTGTTGATGTAGGCGCTGCCGCCGTCGGCGTGCGCGCTCGCCCGCACGATCTGCGGCACGAGCACGGCGCTCAGCACGCCTCCGGCGACGATCACGTAGACCGTGTTCGGCAGGCCGTTCGCGACGGCGAAGGCGTCGGCGCTGGCCGACCCGACGACGCCGATCGTCGCCGCGAGCACGATCGCCTTCAGGAAGCCGAGCACGCGCGAGACGATCGTGCCCGACGCCAGGAACAGGCTGGCGCGGGCGATGCGGTCCTCAGCCATGCGAGGGGTCCTCCGGTCGGTCGGGACGCGGAGCGTCGGCGGGGGGCTCTGGTGCGGCCTCGGTCGAGTCCGCCTCGGTCGTGGACGGCGCGTCCGTGGGATCCGTGCCCGCGCCCGACCGCTCGCGCTGTCGGCGGCGCACCGTGCGGATCACGCCGACGGCGAAGACGAGGATCGCGACGGCGGCGAGCACTGCCGCGCCGACTCCCTCCCAGTCGGCGTGCACGTTGGCGGGGATCGTCTCGGTCCGGCCGATCGGCGTGCCGCCGGGCGAGGCGAGGGAGACCTCGAGGTCGACCTCGCCGCTGCCGACGCCCGCCTCGACGGGCACGCGGATGGTGCGACGACTCTGGCCCTCGACGGTCGCCTCGACCGAGTCCTGCACGAGCAGGCGGCCGTTGGACGGGTCGACGGTCACGATGACGTCGACGGCGTACGGGAGGTCGTTCTCGACCGTGACGGGGATGCCGGTCTCGCTGGCGACGACGAGCACGCTGCTGCTCGGGACCACCCGCACCGAGTCGGTGACGGCGCGCTGGTCGACGAGCCAGGAGCCGACCGCCGCGGTCCACTCGGTCGGCTCGGCCAGCCATCCGGTGGCGAGCAGTGCGAGCAGCTCGCGGCGCGTGGGCCAGGTGAGGCGGCTCGGGTCGGTGAGCACGTCGGAGAACTCGTCCACCCCGGCCTCGGCCGTCAGCAGCCGTCCGACGTTGTCGACCCGTTGGCCGTCCTCGGGCAGGGACACGAGCGTGCGGGCGGTCGGCGGGGCGCCGACGGCCTCGGCGAGCGTCGCCGGGCGGGACCACGTCGAGCCGTTCAGTGCCCGCAGGGTGTCGCCGACGTGCTCCGCGTCGGCGCCGGCGGAGCGGGCGAAGGTGGCGAGCAGCGTCACGTCGCCGTCGGCGGGCGACACGGCGAGCTCCGCGAGCAGGCGCGACGCGGCCCCGCGCCACTGGGTCCCGGTCTCCGCGGCCGCGGCGCCGCGCAGTGCCTGCTGGACCCGCGCATCGGCGACGACGGCGCCGCGGCCGTCGATCGTGGATGCCGCGCCCGGCGCGCCGTCGACCGCCTCGACGTTGCCCGGCGCGAGGATCGCCGTCGTCAGGCCGCCCGCGGCGAAGGCGTCGAGGTCGCCGCCGGCCACGGTGTCGTCGGCGGGCCATGCGAGGTCGCTCCTCGTGAACTCCCAGTCGAGGAGCTGGCCGTCGGTCGGCGCCTCGCCGGGTTCGGCGGTCGCCGCCGCGACGCCCTGGTCGCCTCCGAAGTCGGCCGGGTCGAGCGCGTCGGCGAATCCGAGCGGCTCGAGCGGGGCCGTGAGTCCCGCCTGTGACTGGACGGCGAGGTCGGCGTCGGCGTAGGCGAGGGGGAAGACCTCGTTCGGCATGAGCGAGAGGGACTCGAGCCACGAGACGGCCGATTCCGGCGCGGTCGTGCCGAGCGCGCGGATCGATGCGGGGATGCGCGGATCGATGCCGATGGCGACGGGCAGTCCCGTGACCGCGTCGAGCTGGCGGGTGAGGAGGCCCGACGGGCCCGTCCACGACTCGAGCCGGTCCGCGGGGATCAGGCCGTCGACGCCGGCGGGCACCGTGAGCGGGTACGCCAGCGCGAGCCCGGGCCGCGAGTCGTCGGCGACCTTCGTGTTCGCGACGGCCGTCGTGCCGCCAGCGACGGCGACGCCCTCCACCTCGAGCGACGCGGCGAGCCCGATCACCGGGTCGCCGGCGTCCGTCGCGTCGGCCGGCAGGGTGAAGCGGTAGGTGACGGCGGCGCCGACGGGCAGCGCGGTCGACGGCCGCTCCTCGATCTCGCGGCTGCCGGGGGGCCGGTCGTCGGCGTCGAGCCAGGCGTCGAGGTCGTCCGCATCGGCGATGCCGGACGCGGCGACCCCCAGCGCGAGGGTGCCGGCCGGCACGATCGCATCCGACCCGTTCACGACCTCGACCTCGACCTCGATCGCGGCGCCGGCGGACACGGCGGCGCCGTCGGCGGGGGCGACGCTCACGCGGACTCCGGCCTCGGGCTCCAGGGCGACGGCGCCGGGCGTCCCGGCGGGGCCGTCGAGCGGCGCGACCGCGCCGGCGACCCCGAGGGCCACGGTCGCGGCCCCGGCGGAGATGAGGGCGAGGAGTCGGCGCAGGCGTCGAGGCGGGGTCGACGAGGCCGGCATGGAGGCGATTCTACGGCGTGGCATCCGGGAGGATGCGGGGCACCGCACCGGGGTCCCCCGCGCCGTCGCGAGGGGCGTCCCGCGGGGCACCGCGTCCGCGAAGGTCCCTCGCCGCTGCTTAACATGGAGCAATGCAGAGTGTCGCGGAGGCCCTCGACCGGCTGAGGGACCTGGCGGCCTCGCCCACGGTCGCCACGCTCGCCGACGCCTTCGAGGCGGCCGGCTTCGAACTGGCCCTCGTGGGCGGTCCCGTCCGCGACGCCTTCCTCGGCCGCTCGACGAACGACCTCGACTTCACCACGGATGCCACGCCCGACGAGATCCTCGGCGTGGTCGGACCGATCGCGGAGGCGCACTGGGACATCGGGCGGGCGTTCGGCACCATCGGCGCGAAGGTCCGCGGCCACACCGTCGAGGTCACCACGTACCGCGCCGACGCCTACGACGGGAACTCGCGCAAGCCCGAGGTCGTGTTCGGCACGTCGCTCGAGGACGACCTCGTGCGCCGCGACTTCACGGTGAACGCCCTCGCGCTCCGCCTGCCCGGACTCGCCCTCGTCGACCCGTCCGGGGGTGTCGAGGACCTGCTCACCGGCGTCCTGCGCACCCCGGCTCCGCCCGAGGTCTCCTTCGGCGACGACCCGCTCCGGATGATGCGGGCGGCCCGCTTCGCCGCGCAGCTCGACTTCGACGTCGAGCCCGGCACGCTCGCCGCGATGGGGGCCCTCGCCCCGCAGATCGACCGCATCTCGGCCGAGCGCGTGCGCGACGAGCTGTCGAAGCTGCTCCGCACCGGCGAGGCGAGCCGCGGCATCCGCCTGCTGGTCGACACCGGGATCGCGGCGCGCGTGCTCCCCGAGATCCCCGCCCTGCGCCTCGAGATCGACGAGCACCACCACCACAAGGACGTCTTCGAGCACAGCCTCACCGTGCTCGACCAGGCGGTCGACTACGAGGTCGCCCGCGGCCGGCTCGACTCCCCCGACCTCGTGGTGCGCCTCGCCGCGCTGCTGCACGACATCGGCAAGCCCGCGACCCGCAGGCTGGAGTCGGGCGGCGCGGTGTCCTTCCACCACCACGACATGGTCGGCGCCAAGCTCGCGAAGAAGCGTCTCCGCGCCCTCCGCTTCGACAACGACACGATCAAGGCGGTCGCGCGGCTCATCGAGCTGCACCTGCGGTTCTTCGGCTACACCGACGGCGCCTGGTCGGACTCCGCGGTGCGACGCTACGTGCGCGATGCGGGCGACCAGCTCGAGCGGCTGCACATCCTCACCCGGGCGGATGTCACGACGCGCAACCGCCGCAAGGCCGACCGGCTGGGCTTCGCGTACGACGACCTCGAGGAGCGCATCGCCCGGCTCGCCGAGGAGGAGGAGCTCGCCGCCGTACGGCCGGAGCTCGACGGGCAGCAGATCATGTCGATCCTCGGGATCCGCCCCGGCCCCGTCGTCGGGCAGGCGTACCGGTACCTCCTCGACGTGCGGCTGGACGAGGGCCCGATCGGCGAGGAGGCCGCGCGTGAGCGCCTGCTCGCCTGGTGGGCCGCCCGCGACGGGGCGTAGCCGCGAGGCCGCGCCGGCGCGGCGTCCGGATGTCGGCGGTATGGCGGAGCATGGGTCCCATGCCGTCCACGTCCGATGCACGAGCCCGACTGGTCGCGCTCTACGCCACCGACACCATGTCCGACTGGGAGTACGGCCACCTGGTCGCCGGCGTCGGCATGTCGCACGGTGCGCATCAGGTGATCGTCGTGGGTGAGACCCGCGACGACGTGCGCACGGCGGGCGGGCTCACGGTGCGACCCGATGCCGCGCTCGACGAGGTCGCCGTCGACGACCTCGCCATGCTCGTGCTGCCGGGCGCTGCCACCTGGGCGAGCGGGCACGACGCCGTGCTCGCGCTCGCACGACGCCTGGAACGCACCGGTGTCCCGGTGGCCGCGATCTGCGGCGGCACGCTGGGCCTGGCCCGCACGGGCATGCTCGACGACCGCCGCCATACGAGCAACGCCGCCGAGTACCCGGCCTTCGCGGCCGAGTACCGCGGAGCCGACCGGTACGAGCAGGTGCCCGCGGTCGCCGACCGAGGGGTGATCACGGCGTCGGCGATGGCGCCGCTGGAGTTCGCGAGGACCGCGCTCGAGGCGCTCGGCTCCATTCGGCCCGACGTGCTCGAGGCGTGGTACCTGCTCCACTCGACGGGGGACCCGACGCACTTCGCCGAGTTGTCGCGGCTCGACGGCTGACCCGAATGGCGCCGGCTCGCGGCATCCGTTACGATGTCAAGGTTGCCCGTGCGCCGCAGTCGCGGCCTCCTCGGAGCGACGCATGAACACCCTCCTGTCACAGACCGTCTGTGACCGCTGAGTCCGAAGGAGGTGGGTCTGTCATGCACCAGTACGAGCTGATGGTGATCCTCGATCCGTCGATCGACGAGCGCACCGTTGCTCCGAGCCTCGACAAGTTCCTCAACGTCATCCGCAACGATGGCGGCACCGTCGACACCGTCGACATCTGGGGCAAGCGTCGCCTGGCCTACGAGATCGACAAGAAGTCCGAGGGCATCTACGCCGTCGTCAACTTCACCGCCGAGTCGGCCACGACCAACGAGCTCGACCGCCAGCTGAACCTCAGCGAGGCCGTCATGCGCACCAAGGTCCTCCGCGCCGAAGAGGCCGTGGCCCGGGCCGAGAAGGTCCGCGCCGACGAGGCCAAGCGCGCCGCCAAGAAGGCGACCGCCGCCGCCAAGAAGGACGCCTAGTCCCCATGGCCGGCGAGACCGTCATCACCGTGGTGGGCAACCTCACCGCCGACCCCGAGCTGCGCTACACGCAGTCCGGGCTCGCGGTCGCGAACTTCACGATCGCGTCGACCCCTCGCACGTTCGACCGCCAGGCGAACGAGTGGAAGGACGGCGAGGCCCTCTTCCTGCGGGCGAGCTGCTGGCGCGAGTTCGCCGAGCACGTCGCGGGATCGCTCACCAAGGGAACCCGTGTCATCGCTTCCGGGCGTCTCAAGCAGCGCTCCTACGAGACGAAGGAGGGCGAGAAGCGCACCACCATCGAGCTCGAGGTCGACGAGATCGGCCCGAGCCTGCGCTACGCCACCGCGTCCGTGACGCGCGCCCAGTCCAACCGCGGCGTCGGCGGCGGCAGCTCCTCCTACGGGGGCGGCAGCCAGCAGTCCGATGACGCGTGGGCGCCGAGCGCACCGTCGCAGTCGTCCTCGTCCGGTGCCGACGTGTGGAACACGCCGGGCACGAACTACGGCGACGAGACGCCCTTCTGACAGACCGGGCCGCCGCGGGATGACCCGCGCCGCCCGAACCACACACTCCAAGACAGGAATACACAATGGCTGGAAAGAGCAGCGGCGACCGCCGCAAGCCTCGCAAGGGGGCGAAGAACGCCGCCCCGGCGAAGTCCGTCAAGGTCGGCGTCATCGACTACAAGGACGTCGCGACGCTTCGCAAGTTCATCTCGGAGCGCGGCAAGATCCGCGCCCGTCGCATCACCGGTGTCTCCGTGCAGGAGCAGCGCCTCATCGCCCGTGCCGTGAAGAACGCGCGCGAGATGGCGCTCCTGCCCTACTCGGGCTCCGGCCGCTAAGGAGCACGACAATGGCAAAGGTAATCCTCACGCACGAGGTCTCGGGTCTCGGCGCCGCCGGCGACGTGGTCGAGGTCAAGAACGGGTACGCCCGCAACTACCTGGTCCCGCAGGGCTTCGCGACGCCGTGGACCCGCGGCGGCCAGAAGCAGGTCGACCAGATCAAGGCCGCGCGCGCCGCGCGCGAGCTGCACTCGCTCGAGGACGCGCAGGCGCTCAAGGCGAAGCTCGAGGACGGCAAGGTCCGCATGTCCGTCAAGGCGGGCCTCGGCGGTCGGCTCTTCGGCTCGGTCAAGCCGGCGGATGTCGCGGCTGCGGTCGCCGACGCCGGTCTCGGCGAGATCGACAAGCGCAAGGTGGAGTTCCCCGCCCCGGTGAAGTCGGTCGGCGACCACGAGGTCACCGTCCGTCTTCGCGAGGACGTCACCGCGACGATCACCCTCCAGGTGGTCGCGGCGAAGTAGTCGCCGGCAACGCACGACGCGGCGGTGGGCTGATGCCCCCGCCGCGTCGTCGTGCGAGGCCTCTCTACACCCGCTGGAAGGGCCTGCGCAAGTCCACCTTTCGGGGCGCTGTCCTCAGGTTTGTGCACAGGAGCGGCTCGGCCGCGGTGAGAAACCGGAAGAACTTTTCCCCCACAGGTGTGGATTCTAAAAACACCAGATCAAAGCCGAATTCACACCGTGTCATTCACATGATTTCCACAGTTCTCCACAGGCTGTGTGCACATGTTCCACGGCGTTTCGCCCACACGTTCCACAGAGTTATCCACAGGCTGGCTTGTGCTGTGGGAACCCCTTCCCTAACCTGAGTCAGCGTCCCGCGGGAGACCGTCCGAACCGGCTTCCTGCGGCGGGTCGCATGGGGGACATGTGGGCGGGTCCTGATAGGTCTGGACCAGGCGGGAACGCCGCCCACGGAGCGATGTCGGAGGTAGCAGTTGTCGATCGCGCACATCGGGATCGCCGAATCCGCGGACGACTCCGAGGCCCGCCGGGGCGAGCGGACGCCGCCCCACGACCTCCTCGCCGAGCAGAGTGCGCTGGGCGGCATGATGCTCTCGAAGGACGCCGTCGCCGACGTCATCGAGACCCTCCGGGGCATCGACTTCTACGTGCCCAAGCACGAGGTGGTCTTCAACGCCATCCTCGCGCTGTACTCGCACGGCGAGCCCACCGACGTCATCGCCGTCACCGACGAGCTGACGAAGACCGGCGACCTGCAACGCGCCGGCGGCGTCGAGTACCTGCACACGCTCACGAGCCTCGTCCCCACGGCCGCGAACGCCGGCTACTACGCCTCGATCGTGGCCGAGCGCGCGCTCCTGCGCCGCCTGGTCGAGGCGGGCACGCGCATCGTGCAGATGGGCTATTCGGGCGAGGGCGAGGTCGTCGACCTCGTCAACAACGCGCAGGCCGAGATCTACAACGTGACCGGCTCGGTCGAGAGCGAGGACTACGTCCCGCTGACGGATGCCATCGGCACGGCGATCGACGAGATCGAGGCCGCCAAGCACACCGACGGCAAGATGACCGGCGTGCCGACCGGCTTCGCCGACCTCGACGACCTGACGAACGGGTTCCACCCCGGGCAGATGATCATCGTCGCCGCGCGTCCCGCGATGGGCAAGTCGACGCTCGCCCTCGACTTCGCGCGCTCCGCCGCGATCACGCACGACATGCCCACGATCTTCTTCTCGCTCGAGATGGGTCGCAGCGAGATCGCCATGCGACTGCTGTCGGCCGAGGCTTCCGTGCCCCTCCAGAACATGCGCAAGGGCACCGTGGACAGCCGCGACTGGACCACGATCGCGTCGACGCGCGGGCGCATCAACGACGCTCCCCTCTACATCGACGACTCCCCCAACATGACGCTCGTGGAGATCCGCGCGAAGTGCCGCCGGCTCAAGCAGCGCGTCGGCCTGAAGATGGTCGTCATCGACTACCTCCAGCTCATGACGAGCGGCAAGCGCGTCGAGAGCCGCCAGCAGGAGGTCTCGGAGTTCTCCCGGGCGCTGAAGCTCCTCGCCAAGGAGCTCCAGGTGCCGGTGCTCGCACTGTCGCAGCTGAACCGCGGCCCCGAGCAGCGGGCCGACAAGATGCCGGCGCTCTCCGACCTCCGAGAGTCCGGCTCGATCGAGCAGGACGCCGACATGGTGGTGCTGCTCCACCGCGAGTCGGCCTACGAGCGCGACAGCCCGCGCGCAGGCGAGGCCGACCTGATCGTCGCCAAGCACCGCAACGGCCCGACCCGCACCGTCACGGTGGCCTTCCACGGCCACTTCTCGCGCTTCGCAGACATGGTGCAGGTCTGATCGACTGCCCCCACTGCGCGCGGTCCCGCCCCCGGGGCCGCGCGCATCCTCGTGCGGTCCGCGCCCGGACGCGCCATTGACGTCGCTCCCGCCGCTTGGCATGGTGACACCATCCGAGTCGAACACAGCCGGGAGGCGGTCGAAGATGGTCCTGTCGAGTCGAGCCGTGGCATCCAGGGACTCGATCCGGTCGATGACGACGTTCCTCGCCGGCATGCAGGCCGCCGCCGACGACCCGGATGCCCTCGACTTCACGTTCGGCAACCCGCACGAACCGGCCCTGCCCGGCCTGGTCGACGCGATGCGCGCACAGCTCGAGCCGCGATCCGTCGACTGGTTCGCCTACAAGACCAGCGAGCGCGAGGCGCAGGAGGCCGTCGCGGCGGGACTGCGCGGGGAACTGGGCCTGGACTTCGAGCCCGAGGACATCGCGATGACGCAGGGCGCCTTCGGCGCCATCCAGCTCGCCTTCGCGCTGCTCGCCGATGCCGGCGACGAAGTCGTCATCCCGGTGCCCGGCTGGTTCTGCTACGCGCCGATGCTGCACGCGGCCGACCTCGTGCCGGTCGGCGCCCCGCTCGCACCGGTCGACTTCAGCCTCGACGTGGAGGAGATCGAGCGCGCGATCACGCCGCGCACGCGCATCGTCGTCGTGAACTCGCCGGCGAACCCGACCGGTCGCGTCTACCCGAAGGAGACGTGGGACGCGCTCGCGCAGGTCCTCGACGACGCATCGCGGCGGCACGGGCGTCGCATCTGGCTGCTCTCGGACGAGCCCTATCGCCGCATCCGCTTCGACGGCATCGGGTTCGCGAGCCCGGCCGGCTCCTACCCCTGGACCGTCGTCGACTACAGCTACGGCAAGGTGCTGCTCGCCCCGGGCCAGCGGCTGGGATACCTCGCCATCTCCCCGCTGCTCGAACCGGCCGAGCGCACGACCCTGCGGGAGGCGGCCACGCCACTGCAGCTGGCGATCGGGTGGGGCTTCCCCGACGCGCTCATGCAGTACTCGGTGCCGGCGCTCGAGCACGTCTCGATCGACGTCTCGGAACTCTCACGCAGGCGCGACCGCATGTACGGCGCGTTGCACGGGGCCGGGTACACGCTGACGAAGCCCGAGGGCACGTTCTACCTGTGGGGGCGCGCGCCCGGCGGCGACGGGGCGGCGTTCTGCGCGGCCCTCGCGGAACGCGGGGTCCACCTCATGCCCGGCACCCTGTTCGACCAGCCCGCCCACTTCCGGATCTCGCTGACCGCGACGATGGAGACGATCGAGCGCGCGCTGCCGATGCTCGTCGACGCAGCCTAGGGCCGACGTCGTCCGCCGCGGGTCGCACGCCCCGCGGGCCGGCCCGGCCGGCGAGCAGCGGGTCGGTGCCACGCCCTCGTCAGCGCATGCCGCGGAACCGCGCTGCGCCGACGATGAGCGCCAGCGCGCCGCCGATCGCCGAGACCAGCGGCACCGCGGCCACCGCGAGGGCGATCGTATTCGGCCGGAAGCGCAGGCCGTCCGGACCGTTGATGTAGGCACCGATCGGCACGGAGAACCCGCCGCCGCCACCGCCGCTGCCCTCACCGTGGCCTGCGACGGCCCTGCCGGCCTCGGGCATCTCGCCCGACCCCTCACCGCCGCCGAAGCCGAACACGACGAATGCGACGGGCACCGCCTCCTGGCCGTCGATGCTCGTCTTGTCGCCGTAGGCGACGCGTGCGCCCCACGAGGGGACCGATTCCGCAAGGTTCTCGATGAGCTTCCCCATGCGAACGACGGTACGCGCGAACGCGTCGGATCGACAGGTCGTCGGGCGATCCGATCGGTGCGGGCTCATCCGAACGTGAAGGAGTACGCCGTCACCCCTGCCGAGACCTCGACGACGAGTTCGCCGTCGCGGACGTCGCCACCCTGGTGCACGGGGTACGAGCGCGGCACGCCGTCGACGTCGATCCGGCGCGTCTCGTCGCCCTCGCGCACGACGAGGGTGCCCGTGCCGGAGACGACCATGCGGACCTCCGCGGCGGTGTAGCGCAGCCGGACGGCGCCGTCGGCGACGGGCGCGATCGACTGGGTGTCGAGCGACCACTCCCCATCGAGCGCGAAGGAGTCCTGGGGCTGGTGCTCGGGCAGCGTGAACGCGCTCGTGGATCGACGGTAGGGCTCGTCGCCGGCGAAGTTCACCTGCTTGGTCGTCCCGAGGAAGGTCTCGGGCGTGAGCGCGCCCGCCGACGGCGTCTCGTCGGCGACGTCGGTCGGCTCGGGGAGCGCGACGCCGGGGTCGGACGCGCGCAGCAGCTCGCGGATCAGCCGCTCGGTGCGGTCGTAGTGGCCCTCGCCGAATGCGACGTGCCGGACGGTGCCGTCGGCGTCGATGAGGTAGTGCGCCGGCCAGTAGCGGTTGCGGTAGTTCGTCCAGGTCGACAGCGAGTCGTCGAGGGCGACGGGGTACTCGATGCCGAACGACTCGGCCCCCGCCGCGACGTTCCGGGCCTCCTTCTCGAAGGCGTACTCGGGCGAGTGGACTCCGATGACGGTGAGCCCGGCGTCGCGGTACGCCTCGTCCCACGCGACGACGTGCGGGATGGAGCGCTGGCAGTTGATGCACGAGTAGGCCCAGAAGTCGACGAGCACGACGCGGCCGCGCAGGTCGTCGAGGTCGATCGACTCGCCGCCGGGCGTGTTGAGCCAGCTCGAGATGCCGCGGATCGACGGTGCGGGACCGCACGACTCGAGTTCCGCCGCGCCGTTCGTGCACTCCGAGAGCAGGCGGTTCTCGTCGTTCACGAGCCCGCCGAGGTCGAGCGCTTCGGCGACCTCGTCGGAGCCTGCGAGCTCGCGCTGCAGGTCGGCCGTGTAGTCGGGCACGAGCCGCTGGAGGAGCTGCGGCAGGTTGAACGCGAGCCCGACGGCGAGGGCGATCATCACGACGCCGCCCGCGAGCCGGATGCCGCGCTGCCGGCGCCGGAACGCCGCGAGCCGCTCCGCCATCCCGCGCCCCGCCAGGGCGAACGCGAGCAGCGGTGCTGCGGCTCCGACCGCGAACGACGCGGTGAGCACGATGGTCTCGACGCCGATGCGGCCCGTCGACCCGGCGACGGTGATCGCGGCGAGCACCGGGCCGGCGCAGGGCACGTAGACGGTGCCGAGCGCGAGCCCGAGCCCGAAGCCGCCCCGGTCGGTGCCGACCTCGCGCCGCGGGATGCGCGAGAAGGGCGCCTCGAGCAGCTCCTGGAAGCGGGGCACGATGAGCCCGATGCCGATGAGCACGAGCACGACGATCCCGGCCCAGCGCAGCACGTCCTGCGGAAGGCCGAGGAGGCTGAGCAGCAGCGAGCCGACGAGCGTCACGACGGTGAAGCTCACCACGAGCCCGGCGATCACCAGGTAGGGGCGCCATCCGCTCGCACGCGTCCCGTCGCCGTCCTCCGGTCGTGCGCCCTGGGCGCCGCCGGAGAGCAGGATGACGGGCAGCACGGGCAGGATGCACGGCGAGATGCCGGTGATCAGCCCACCGGCCAGTCCGATCAGGGCGAGAGCGAGCACGGGACCTCCTCGGTCGTGGATTCGATCGGGGTTCGGAGCGGCACCCGGGATCCGATTGGTCGGGATCGGCAGCGCACCCTGGTCGGAATCGGGGCAAACCGACCCGGCGAGGGCGCCGAACCCCACCTGACGGCCCGACGGGGCCGACGAACCGAAAGGGGAGATCCATGCGATCCATGCGCAGCATCCGTTCCGCCGGGACGGCGCTCTCGATCACGGCCGTCCTCGCGCTGGGCCTGACGGCCTGCAGCAGCGGCGGCGGCGGCGAGGCGTCCGACACCATGACCGATGAGCCGACGATGAGCGAGGAGGCCGAGTCGATGGAGGCGGACCCGGCCGCCGACCTCGTGGGGCCGGGCTGCGCCGCCTACGCCGAGGCGGTGCCCGACGGGCCCGGCTCGGTGGTCGGGATGTCGCAGGACCCCGTCGCCGTCGCGGCATCCAACAATCCGCTGCTGACGACGCTCGTGGCGGCGGTGTCGGGCGGGCTGAACCCCGACGTCGACCTCGTCGACACGCTGAACGGCGACGAGTTCACGGTGTTCGCGCCGGTCGACGACGCGTTCGCCCAGATCGACCCGGCGACGATCGAGGCGCTGAAGACCGACTCCGAGACGCTCACCTCGATCCTGACCTACCACGTGGTGCCGGGGCAGCTCTCGCCGGACGAGGTCGTGGGCGCGCAGACGACCGTCCAGGGCGGCACCGTCGAGGTCACCGGCTCGGGGGACGACCTCATGGTCGGCGATGCCGAGGTGATCTGCGGCGGCGTGCACACCGCGAACGCGACGGTCTACCTGATCGACGGCGTGCTGATGCCCATGTGACGCAGGACCCGCTCCGAGGGCGGCGCCGACGGGTATGGAGGACCGTGCCGGTCGGCGCCGCCGTGCCGTTTCCGGGGCGCGTGCGTGTCAGGCGACGTCGCCGGGCGAGCCCGACAGGTCGCGCAGGACGGCCCGGCCCACGCGATCTCCGGACACGAGGGCCCCCTGGATCGACGCGGTGTCCCGGTGGTCGCCGGCGACGTAGCGGCCGTCACCCAGCCGGACCGGCAGCCGGGTCCGCAGCGGCGGGAGCTGCGCGGGCAGGGCGTCGTGCAGGTCGTCGCGTCGGAGCAGCCGCCAGCCGGAGGCATCCGTCGACCAGACCTCGGAGAGCTGCCGGCGCACGTCGGCCTCCTGCGGCGCGGCGGCCGGATCGGTGCGGGCAGCGGGCGGGAGCAGGGCCGTGGCCGCGACGAGATGGCGCCCCGGCGGTGCGGCCCGCGGAACGGTGTGCGAGAGCACCACGGCGTTCACGACCGGGCCGCGCCGGCGGCCGTCCACGGAGAGCATCGCCGACGCCGTCGGCGGATCGTCGGCCGCGAACCACCAGGTCTGCAGCCCGCGGGTGGCCGGGGCCGGCACGTCCAGGAGGCCGGCGACGGCCTCGGGACCGACGGCGACGACGACGGCGGATGCTGCGATGCGCCCGCCGTCGGCGAGGCGGATGTGGCGTCGGCCCGTCGGCCCGCGTGCTCCGATCCGCTCGACGACCGTCCCCGTGCGTACGACGGCTCCCGCCCCGCGCGCCGCGTCGGCGAGCTGCGCCGGGAGCGCCCCGATGCCCGCGGCGGGCAGGCCCGGCGACCCGAGCGCGAACATCCGCATCAGCAGGCGGGCGAAGGCGTCCGACGTTTCGCCTCGGTCGTCGGCGAGGACCCCGGCGAGGAACGGTTCGAGCACCTCGGTCCGCAGCGGTCCGCGCAGCCCGGCGCGGTCCCAGGCCTCGCTGAGCGTGCGATCCGGGCCCGCGACGACCGTTCGCGGCCGGACCAGCACCGGCGCGAGCCAGCGCGACAGCGCGACGAGGTCGCGTGGCGCGACCAGCCCGCTGCCCAGGGTGCGGGGCAGCTCGCCGGGATGACGCAGCGGGTGCGCGAGCCGGACGAGCCGGCCGTCTCGCCGGACCTGCACGCCGACCGGGAAGTGCCGGAGGTCGAGCGCGTCGACGTCGACCCAGCGTCGCACTGCGGGGTAGGCGGGATTGAGCACCTGGAACCCGCGATCGAGCCGGAAGCCGTCGACCTCGTCGGTGCGCTGCCGCCCGCCGACGACGTCGGCCGCCTCGAGCACGGTCACGGCGAGGCCGGAGGCCGCGATCCGGGCGGCGCAGCGGAGGCCGGCGAGCCCCGCGCCGACGACGACGACGTCGGTCTCGTCGGTCGTGCTCGACCCCACCTCGATGCTCCCCTCGCGGCCGCGCTCAGCCGAGCAGCTCGCGCGAGACCTCGCCGATCGCGCGGTCGAGGATCTCGACGCCGAGGTCGATCTCATCCTCGCTCGAGGTCAGGGGCGGCGCGATTCGGAACGTGCCGCCCATGCCGCGCAGCTGCACGACGTTCATGTGCAGCCCGAGTTCGAGGCAGCGTCGCGTGACGCCGGCGCCGAGCTCGTCGGAGCCCTCCTTCGTCTCCCGGTCGAGCACGAGTTCGACGCCCTGCAGCAGCCCGCGCCCGCGCACGTCGCCGACGACCGCGTGCCGGTCCTGCAGGTCGAGGAGCCCGGTGCGAAGGCGGTCGCCGAGCACGCGCGCCCGCTCGTCCATCCGGTCGCGTTCGAGCACGTCGAGCACGGTGTTGCCGACCGCCGCCACGAGCGGGTCGGAGACGTGGGTCGTGAAGAACAGGAAGCCCCGGTCGGCGGCCTCGGCCTCGATCTCGGCGCTCGTGACGACGGCGGCGAGCGGCAGGCCGGCGCCGAGGGTCTTCGAGAGGGTGAGGAGGTCGGGCACGACGCCGTCGCGCTCGAACGCGTACCAGGTGCCCGTGCGGCACATGCCCGTCTGCGCCTCGTCGAGGATCAGCAGCATCCCCCGCTCGCGGCACTTCTCCTGGAGGGCGGCGAGGTAGCCGACCGGCGGCTCGATGATGCCGCCCGAGCTCAGGATGGGCTCGACGATGCAGGCCGCGAGGCTGCCGACCGACTGCGCGTCCACGAGCGCGAACGCGTGGTCGAGCTGCTTCCGCCAGTCGAACGCGCCGTCGGGCGTCGTGAAGTCCGGGCGGTAGGCGTTCGGCGTGGGGATGGCGAAGTTGCCGGGCGCCGTCGGCCCGTAGCCCTTCCGGCCCGAGCTGTAGGTGGCGCCTGCGGCGGCGGCCGTCATGCCGTGCCACGATCCGGCGAACGAGACGATCTCGTGCCGGCCGGTGACGAGCTTCGCCATCCGGATCGCCGCCTCGTTCGACTCGGCGCCGGTGGTGAGCAGGAGCACCTTCTCGAGCGGGTCGGGCAGCGAGTCGGCGAGGCGTCGCGCGAGGTCGACGACCGGGCGCGAGAGCATGCCGCTGAAGAGGTGGTCGAGCGTCGCCACCTGCCGTTGCACGGTCGCGACGATGTCGGGGTGGGCGTGGCCGAGGATCGAGCTCATCTGGCCGGACGTGAAGTCGAGCAGGCGACGCCCGTCCTCCGTCTCGATCCAGCTGCCCTCGGCGCGCGTGATGATCTCGGGCGTGAACCGGGCGCCGTAGCGGACGAGGTGGCGGTCGGCGTCCGACCAGAACGACTCCGCCGAGGCGGCGTCGGTGGATCGGGAGGATGCGGCGAGCGACATGACGTGACGCTAACGCACCGGCCTCGCGGCATCCAGAGCCGGCTCCGAACCGTGCGCTTGTGTCCCGCCGGATCACGGCCTACCATGACTCCGCGCGATAATAGAAAGTCCCATTCGATTATCGAACGCGCAGACTCGCACCACAACGACGTGAGGAGCACCACGTGCAGTTCCACCACCACGGCTACGTGTCCGGCGATCCCCGGGTGAAGCCCGCTGCCGGCGTCGGCATCGACCGCCCCGAGGAACTGCCCGACGAGATCGATGTGCTCGTGGTCGGCTCGGGCCCGGCCGGCATGCTGCTCGGCGCGCAGCTCTCGCAGTACCCCGACGTCGTCGCCCGCGTGATCGAACGCCGCGACGGGCGACTCGTGCTCGGCCAGGCCGACGGCATCCAGCCGCGCAGCGTCGAGACGTTCCAGGCGTTCGGGTTCGCCGAGCGCATCATCGCCGAGGCCTACAACATCGGCTACATGAACTTCTGGGGACCCGACCCGGCCGACCCGACGAAGATCATCCGCACCTCCCGCACCGAGGACTACGGGTTCAAGATCAGCGAGTTCCCGCACCTCATCGTCAACCAGGCGCGCGTGCTGGACTACTTCGCCGAAGCCGCCGCCAACGGGCCGGGGCGGATCGTGCCCGACTACGGCGTCGAGTTCGCCGGCCTCACCGTGCACGACGAGGGCTCCGACGCTGCGGGCGAGTACCCCGTCGAAGTGCACCTGCGCTACGCCGCCGGGGAGCGCCAGGGCGAGGAGCGCACCGTGCGCGCCAAGTACGTCGTGGGCAGCGACGGCGCCCGCAGCGGCGTCCGCGAGGCGATCGGCCGCAAGCACGTCGGAGGCATCTCGGCGCACGCCTGGGGAGTCATGGACGTGGTCGTGAACACCGACTTCCCCGACTGGCGCACGAAGTGCGCGATCAACTCCGCCGCGGGCAACATCCTGCACATCCCCCGCGAGGGCGGGTACCTCTGCCGCATGTACATCGACCTCGGCGAGGTGGCCGACGACGACCACCACGAGGTGCGCAAGACGCCGATCGAGACGATCATCGCCAAGGCGAACGACATCCTGAACCCGTACACGCTCGACGTGCGCAACGTCGCCTGGTTCAGCGTCTACGAGGTCGGCCATCGGGTCACCGACCACTTCGACGACCGCGACGAGGGGGCGGATGTCGCTCCGCGGGTGTTCCTCACCGGTGACGCGTGCCACACGCACAGCGCGAAGGCCGGGCAGGGCATGAACGTCTCGATGCAGGACGGGTTCAACCTGGGGTGGAAGCTCGGCTCGGTCGTCACCGGCCTGGCACCCGCCGACCTGCTCGCGACCTACTCGTCGGAACGGCAGCCGGTCGCGCAGCAGCTGATCGACTTCGACCGCGAGTGGTCCTCGCTCATGGCGCGCAAGCCGGAGGAGATCTCGGATCCGCAGGAACTGGCGCAGCACTACCTCGGCACCGCCGAGTTCCCGTCGGGATTCATGACGCACTACGGCCCGTCGATGATCACCGGCGACGCGGAGCATCAGGCGCTCGCCACCGGGTTCCCGATCGGCATGCGCTTCAAGTCCTCGCCGGTGTCGCTCGTGTGCGACGGGAACGCCGTGCACCTCGGCCACCACGCGCGGGCCGACGGACGGTGGCGGATCTACGCGTTCGCGGACGCGCCCGCGGCCGGCGAGGCATCCGCTCTCGCGGACTGGGCCGAGTGGATGTCGTCGCCCGATGCCCCGCCGGCGCGGTACACGCCGGACGGGGTCGACGTCGACGCCGTGTTCGACGTCAAGGTCGTCTACCAGCAGCCGCACGAGGGCGTCGACATCATGGCCGCGCCGGAGGTGTTCCGGCCGAGGACCGGACCGCTCGCGCTCATGGACTGGGAGAAGGTGTTCGCGGCCGGGCCGAGCGTGTGGTGCCCCACCGACATCTTCGACGAGCGGGGCATCTCACGCGACGGCGTCGTCGTCGTGGTGCGGCCCGACCAGTACGTTGCGCACGTCCTGCCCCTGACGGCGACCGACGAACTCGCCGCGTTCTTCGCGCAGCACCTGCTGCCGCAGCGCGCGGCGGCGGAGGCCTCGGCCGACGCGACCGTCGGAGGCGACCTGGTCAGCCGCTGACCGCGGGTTCGGCCGGGAGCGGTGGCCCCGTGGCCGAACGCGGTGCGCTCAGGCCCCGTAGCTGCGGGACACCGCGCGCGCCGCGGCGGCCAGTCGCGCCGCGATCTCGTCCTCGGGCCGGGGCATCGAGACGTGGATGACCGCGATGGCCGCGGGAGGCTGCCCGGGGAGCGTCAGCGGGACGGCCACCGATCGCAGCGAGGGTACGACCTCGTCGTGGCTGAGCGCGTATCCGCGTGCGCGAGACTCGGCGATCTCGGCGCGCAGGTCCTCGGGCACGTCGACCGGCCACGAGCTCTCGGGCATGGCGAGCAGGATCGCCTTGCCCGGACCGCCCCTCGTGATCGGATGCCGGTGCCCCGGCCGGTACGAGACCACCGTCATCGTCTGGCGGGGCGCCGCGCTGAGCAGGGTCACCGCCTCCTCGTTGTCGGCGAGCACGGCGATGAGGCAGGTCATGCCGAGCTCGTTCGCGACTTCGGTGAGCTCGGGGAGGGCGACCTGCTGCAGGTCGCGGGCGACACCCGCCGCGAGGGCCGCGAGTCCGGTGCCGAGCGCGAGCCGCCCGCTGGCGTCGCGAGTCACGAGCGTGTGCTCCTCGAGCGTGCGGACGAGCCGGTAGGCGACCGATCGATGGACCCCGAGCCCGGCGGCGACCTCGTCGATCGTGAGGTTGCGGTCGGCGTCGGCGAGCACCTCCAGCACGCGGATGCCGCGGCTGAGCGTCTGCGAACCCGTCGGCGCGGCCGGCTTCGGTGCGTCCACGGTGGTCCTCCGTCGCGTCTCGAGCCCGAGCGGATGCCACGGGCGCTCGGTCGATAGTAGAACGCGACGCACGGAATCCGAACAACCGCCGGGGTCCAAGGACTAGGCTCGCTCGCGTGAGCGGGTTCTCACGCGAGGAGGCGGCCGAGCGCGCCGGGGTCGACGTGCCCTACGTCGACCGCTTGGTGCGGCTCGGCATCGTCGCGCCCGACCGCGACCGGTTCTCGGAGGGCGACGTGCGCCGCGTGCTCATGGCGCAGTCCCTCGAGGACGCCGCGATCCCGCTCGAGCGACTCGCCGCCGCCATCGAGCACGGCGCGCTCTCGCTCGGGTTCTTCGACGCGGAGGCCTACGAGCGCTTCGCGCCGCTGTCCGGCGAGACCTTCCAGCAGGTGAGCGAGCGCACCGGGGTGCCGCTCGACCTCCTGACGACGATCCGGGAGGCGATCGGATCGCCGCTGCCGTCGCCCGACGACCTGGTGCGCGAGGACGAGATGGCCGTCGTGCCGTTCCTCGAACTGCAGATCGCCGAGGGCTTCCGCCCGTCGGCCATCGAGCGCCTGCTCCGCGTCCAGGGCGACAGCACGCGCCGGTTGGCGGAGGCCGAGGGCGCGTGGTGGAACTCCGAGGTCGTCGAGCCGGCGATGGCGGCCGGCAGCTCGCCCGACGAGATCGCCAATCCGGAGTTCGCCGATCGAAGCGCGCCGCTCGCCGAGCGGGCGATGCTCGGGCTCTACCACGCCCAGCAGGCGCGGGCGTGGACGGCCAACATCATCGAGGGCTTCGAGGTCCTGATGGCGCGGGCCGGCATCCACAGCCACCTCGAGCGCCCTCCGGCGATCTGCTTCTTCGACATCACGGGCTACACGCGGCTCACGCAGGAGCGCGGCGACGAGGCCGCGGCCGACCTGGCGGCCACGCTCGCGCGGCTCGTGCAGCGGGGATCGGTGCGGTACGGCGGCAAGCCCATCAAGTGGCTGGGCGACGGCGTCATGTTCCACTTCCGGGATCCCGGTCCGGCCGTTCGCGCCGGGCTGGAGATGGTCGACGAGCTGACGACCGCCGGCCTGCCGCCGGCCCACGTCGGCCTGCACACGGGACCGGTCCTCTTCCAGCAGGGCGACTACTTCGGCCAGACCGTGAACCTCGCGTCGCGCATCGCCGACTACGCGCGACCGGGCGAGGTGCTCGTGACGGAGGCGGTCGCCGAGGCCGGCGGTGAGGAGGGCATCGTCTTCCGCGACGTCGGCCCGGCCGAGCTCAAGGGCGTCTCCGAGTCGATGCACCTGTTCCGGGCCGAGTTCGCCTGACCACCCCGGATGCCGAGGAGGGAGCGACCATGGACGAGCCGCACGCGGACGCGGACGTCGGCGTCGTCGCGGACCGGGGCGACCGTCGCCCGGCCGTGCCGGGTGCGCCGGCGCTCGGCACCGCGATGCTCGTCGGCGCCGTCTGCGGGCTCGCCTGGGCGGCGGCGTTCCGCGGGTGGATGGCGTCCATCGCCGGCGGCGCCTCCGCATTCGGCTGGGCGGGCACGTTCCTGGCCGTGCTGCTGCCCGGCGTCGTCGCGGGCGGCCTGCTCGGCCTCGCGGAAGCGATCCGTCGACGGGGCGGCCGGCCGCACTGGCGATGGCTCGCGCTCGCGCCGCTCGCGTTCGCGGTGGCCCCGCTGCTCCTGCCCGGTGCGATCGAGGCCCTCCTGACGCAGGCGCTCGGGGGCGGGGCGATCGCCGTGCCGCTCGCCGCCATCGCCGGCGGGTTCGCCCTGTCCGGGCGCGGATCGCTCTGGGCGCGGATCCCGCTCGGCGTGCTCGCGGTCGCGTTCGCCGGTGCGCTCGTCGCGACGACGGCGGTCGTCGGCGGCATCCGCTTCTCGCTCGACCAGCCGCGCGGGGCCTGGGCGGCGACCCTCGCCGCGTCGGCGTTCGCGGTGCTCGCGCTGGCCGCGTCGATCCCGTTCCGCCGGGTGGTCGGCGTCGCGGCGCCCGGCGCCGGGCGTGGGTAGCATCGCCGGAGGACGAGCGGTGCCCCGCGGCATCCGTCCGATCGAAGGGGGTGGGGGGCGTTGCTCGAGGTCGTCGCCGCATCGGCTGCGGACGATCCGCTGACGTCGGTCATGGGCGTGATCCAGGTGGTCCTGGAGTACGTCGGCACCATCGCGTTCGCGATCTCCGGTGCGGTCGCGGCGGGACGCAAGCGCATGGACCTCGTCGGGGTCGTCGTGCTCGCCTGCCTCGTCGCCGTCGGCGGCGGCACGCTCCGCGACGTCCTCGTCGGCAACCTCCCCGTGTTCTGGGTGCGCAACCCCACCTACCTGCTCGTCGCGATCCTCACTGCGATCGCCGTCGTCGCGCTCACCCGAACCCGCGCCCTCGACGTGCTCCAGCGCTTCCACGTGATCCAGGTCTCGGATGCCGCGGGCATGGCCGTGTTCGTCGTCACCGGCACGAACGTGGCGCTGGCCGCCGGCGCGAGCGACATCAGCGCGGCGATCATCGGCGTGCTCTCCGGGGTCGGCGGCGGCATCATCCGCGACATCCTCGCCGACGAGGTCCCGGACGTGCTGCGGAGCGGCCAGTTCTACGCGACCGCCGCGCTCGCGGGTGCCGCGGTGTACGTGGGCCTGCTCGCGCTCGACGTCGACCCGCTCCTGGTCTTCTGGATCCCGATCGTCCTCATCCTGGTGATCCGGCTGGTCTCGCTGCGCTTCGGGTGGGGCGTGCCGACGTTCTCGTACGGAGCACCGGACGACGGAGCGGGCCCCGTGGGAGGGGCGGAGCGCGGCGGGAGCGGCTGAGCGGCCGGCCTTGGTCCGGCGAACCTACCCGAGGCTTCGGACGATGTCCACGACCTCGTCGAGCGCATACCCGTTCCTGCGCGCGAGTTCGACGAGTTCGCGGGCCTTGTGGAGCACCGCCCCGCGCTCGGGGCTCGCGGCGACCGAGACGCCCCGGCCGCGACGGAACTCGAGCAGGCCCTCGTCGCGGAGCAGGCGGAGCGCGCGCAGGACCGTGTTCGTGTTGACCTCGAGCACCGCCGCGAGGTCCTTGGCGGGCGGGAGCCGCTCACCCGGCTTCGCCTCGCCCTCGGCGATCGCTCGCCGGATCTGCCCGGCGACCTGCTCGTAGAAGTCGGTCGGGTCGTGTCGATCGATCTTGACGGGTCGCATGATGCTAGTCATACTATCTTCATGTAGTGAATGGAGCAACGCATGTCGCTCACTGCTCCCCCGCACCGTACCGAAGGCGCCCGACGCGTCGACGATGCCGCCGAAGCCCTCATCGGGGAGGCACGGCGGCTCGCCCGGCGGCGGCGACTCGCGCTCGCATCCGCGGCGGCCGCGGCCGCGGTCGTGGCGTCGGTGATCGTCGCGACGGCGATCGGGCTCGCCAGGTGGTCCGCGTCCACTGTGGCGCCGGACGCCGGGGCCGCCGGCGCCGGCGCCGGTGCGGCAGCCGGACTCGGTTCGGGTGAGCTGGTCGCCTCGATGTGGACGCACCACAGCGTGACCGACGACCCGGACACCTGGGCGTACGTGTTCGACGACGGTCGACTCGTCAGCCGGACCATCAGCACCGGATGGTCCGAGCGACGCCTCTCGACGGCCGGCGTAGAGGCTGTGCGGACCGCCTTCGGCGCGTCGGGGCTCTTCGATCCCGAGCACCCGGTGCCCACCGGCGAACCGGAGCACTGGTCGATGGCCTCGCTCCAGCTCCGCGTGGGTGACACGCTCGTGCTCGTGCGGCGATCGGTGGGCGACGGAGCCCGGACGCTGGGCTTCGACCGGTTGGCCCGAGTGCTCGACGAGCCCGAGTACTGGCTCTCCGCGGAGGCCTGGGTCCAGGTCGAACCCGTGCCCTATCGACCGGCGGAGTACGAGTTCTGCCCCGACGCCCTTGAGGAATCCGGTACGGTCGGCGCCGCCGAATCGACCAGGGCGTTGTCACGCGCGGCTCGCGACATCCTCGAGGCGGCCCCGCCGATGACGGCACCGTCGCCGGGGACCGATCTCGCGGCCGAGTACGGCGACTTCCCCGTCGCGCGGCCAGGCTGCTACCGCCTCGCCGCAACGGACGCCGCCGTGGTCGCCGACGCGTTGGTCGCGGCCGCATGGCCGGACGTCGCCGATCGACCCGGGAAGTACCGAGACGGCGCGGCGCTCCTCGCCGACACCTCCGGAAACGTCGCGCTCCGGCTGCCCATCCCCGGCCGTGCATTCACCGACTACGAGTTCCTGCCCGTGCTTCCGCACGGCGTCGTGGAGTGCGCCTGCCTGAGCTGACGGTTCGCGCTGGGGAGAGCGGGCGAACGGGCCCGCCTTCCGCTCCGCGAAAGAACCGCCGGAGTTTCGACGCTCCGAGCCGCCGAAACGTGGAGTCCTCGCCGTCCGGCGACATAGGGTGATCGCGTGCAGCAGCGTCGCGGCTCCGGACCCCACCGGACGACGGGCTCGCACGAACCCGTCCACGAGGTGCCGCCTCGCCCGACCATCGGTCGGCGCGGCGAGAAGGAGTACGCATGACGCGCATCGGCGTCGTCACCGAGCCCGGCTCGGAGACCCGGGTCGCCGCCACGCCGGCGACCGTGAAGCAGTTGATCGCACTCGGCTACGAGGTCGTCGTCGAGTCGGGCGCGGGTGCTCGGTCCTCGTTCCTCGACGACGCCTACGCCGAGGCCGGCGCGCGGATCGTGCCCCGCTCGGAGGCGTTCGCGAGCCCGATCGTGCTGAAGGTGCTCCAGCCGACGCCGGAGGAGATCGCGATGCTCGCGCCGGGCACGACCCTGATCGGCCTGCTCAGCCCTGCGCTCCGCCCCGACCTGGTCGAGGCACTGTCGGCGCGCGGGGTCACGGCGCTCGCGCTCGACGCGGTGCCGCGGATCTCACGGGCGCAGTCGATGGACGTGCTGAGCTCGATGGCGAACATCGCCGGCTATCGTGCGGTCGTCGAGGCCGCGCACGAGTTCGGTCGCTTCTTCACCGGCCAGGTCACCGCCGCGGGCAAGGTGCCGCCGGCGAAGGTGCTCGTCGCCGGCGCGGGCGTCGCGGGCCTGGCCGCGATCGGCGCGGCCTCCAGCCTCGGCGCGATCGTGCGGGCGACCGACCCGCGACCCGAGGTCGCCGACCAGGTCAAGTCGATCGGCGGCGAGTACCTGAAGGTCGAGGTCGAGGTCGAGCAGTCCACCGACGGGTACGCGAAGGCGACGAGCGAGGCCTACGACCGCCGGGCGGCGGAGATCTACTCCGAGCAGGCGGCCGACGTCGACATCATCATCACCACCGCGCTGATCCCGGGCCGGCCCGCCCCGCGGCTCATCACGGCGGCGGACGTCGCGAGCATGAAGCCGGGCAGCGTCATCGTCGACATGGCGGCGGGCCAGGGCGGCAACGTCGAGGGCTCCGTCGCGGGCGAGCGGGTCGTCACGCCGAACGGCGTGATCATCCTCGGCTACACCGACCTGGCGTCCCGCCTGCCCGCGCAGGCGTCGCAGCTCTACGGCACGAACCTCGTGAACCTCGTCAAGCTGCTCACGCCCGGAAAGGACGGCGCGCTCCTCATCGACTTCGACGACGTCGTGCAGCGCGCGGTGACCATCGTCCGCGACGGCGAGACGACGTGGCCGCCTCCGCCCGTCCAGGTCTCGGCGGCGCCCGCGCCCGGCGCGGCGGCGGCAGCGGGTGCCGCGGCATCCGCCCCGGCGAAGACGTCGCGCACGCTCACGGCCGGCGGCCGCACCGCGCTCATCGCCACCGGCATCGTCGCCCTCTTCGTGGTCAACGCGATCGCGCCGCCGCCGCTCCCCCAGCACTTCACGGTGCTCGCGCTCGCGATCGTGATCGGCTTCTACGTCATCGGCAAGGTGGCGCACGCGCTGCACACTCCGCTCATGAGCGTGACGAACGCGATCTCGGGCATCATCGTCGTCGGCGCGATCGTGCAGGTCACGAGCGACGTCCCGATCGTGCAGGTGCTCTCGGCCGTGGCCATCCTGCTGGCGAGCATCAACATCTTCGGCGGCTTCAGTGTCACCCGGCGCATGCTCGGCATGTTCGCCAAGGGCGACCGAGCGACGAACTGACCCGACGAGAACGTCACTGAGGAGCCCCCAGCGTGCCTGAGACCCTGATCACCCCCGCCTCCGTCGCGGGTGCCGCGTACCTCGTCGCGGCGCTCGCCTTCATCCTGAGCCTGGCCGGCCTGAGCCGGCACGAGACCGCCAGGCGCGGTGTCGGCTACGGCATCGCCGGCATGGCCATCGCCCTCGCCGCGACCGTCTGGGTGACCGTGCTGGACGGATGGGGCGAGCCCGGCGCCCCGCTCGGCCTGCTGCTGCTCGTCGTCACCGTGCTCGTCGGCGGCGCCATCGGCCTCTGGCGGGCCCGCCGCGTCGAGATGACCGGGATGCCGCAGCTCATCGCCCTCCTGCACAGCTTCGTCGGCCTCGCCGCAGTGCTCGTCGGCTGGAACGGCGCGCTCGCCGAGCCCGAGCTCGAGGGGGCGCTGCGCGACATCCACCACGCCGAGGTCTTCATCGGGGTCTTCATCGGCGCGGTGACCTTCACCGGCTCGATCGTGGCGTTCCTGAAGCTGTCGGCGCGCATGAAGTCGGCGCCGCTCGTGCTGCCCGGCAAGAACGTGATGAACCTCGGCGCCCTCGTCGCCTTCGTCGTGCTGACCGTCTGGTACGTGATCACGCCCGACCTGTGGCTGCTCGTGCTCGTGACCGCCCTCGCGCTCGCACTCGGCTGGCACCTCGTGGCCTCGATCGGCGGCGGCGACATGCCGGTCGTCGTGTCGATGCTCAACAGCTACTCGGGCTGGGCGGCCGCGGCCGCGGGCTTCCTGCTGGACAACGACCTGCTGATCGTCACGGGTGCCCTCGTGGGCTCCTCGGGTGCGTACCTGTCGTACATCATGTGCAAGGCCATGAACCGGTCGTTCATCTCGGTCATCGCGGGCGGCTTCGGCATCGAGGCGCCGTCGAAGGGCGACGAGGACTTGGGCGAGCACCGCGAGATCCAGGCGACGGATGCCGCGGAGCTGCTGGTCAACGCCTCGAGCGTCGTGATCACGCCCGGCTACGGCATGGCCGTCGCGCAGGCGCAGTACCCGGTCGCCGAGCTCACCCAGAAGCTCCGCGAGCGCGGCATCGAGGTGCGCTTCGGCATCCACCCGGTCGCCGGCCGCCTGCCCGGCCACATGAACGTGCTGCTCGCCGAGGCGAAGGTGCCGTACGACATCGTCGAGGAGATGGACGAGATCAACGACGACCTCGCCGGCACCTCGGTGGTGCTCGTCATCGGCGCGAACGACACGGTGAACCCGGCCGCGGCCGAGGATCCGGGCAGCCCGATCGCCGGCATGCCGGTGCTGCGGGTCTGGGAGGCCGACAACGTGATCGTCTTCAAGCGGTCGATGGCGTCGGGCTACGCGGGCGTGCCGAACCCGCTGTTCTTCCGCGACAACGCGCAGATGCTGTTCGGCGACGCGAAGGAGCGGGTCGAGGACATCCTCAAGGCGCTCTGACGCGGCGCGCCGGCCGGTGACCGGCTCGACCGGTGTCGGATGCCGCGGCTCGCGTCGCGGCATCCGCCCCGGTCGCCGCGGGCATCCGCCCCCCGCGCCTGCTCTCGGCGTTCGCCCGGGAACCCGGCGCGTAGGATTGAACGGTTCCCCAGTCGAAAGAGGTCGCCGTGGCCGATGCCCGCGATGCCGCGCCCGAGCGCGCCGGCGCCTGGCTCCTTCCGGTCGTCCGCGGCGCGCTGGCGCTCGTCCCCTCCGCGGTGATCACCTTCACGCAGGAGCACTCCCCCGCCCTCGGCCTCACCGTGTTCGGCTGGTGGGCCGTCGTCTCCGGCGTGGTCGTGGGCGCGCTCGCCCTCCGCCTCGTGGCCGACCGGGCGGCGCGCTGGGCCTTCGTCGCGAACGGCGTGATCAGCGCCACCGCAGGCCTCGTCGCCATCTGGCTGGCAGACACCGTCTCGGCCGGTGTCGCCCTGTTCACCTTCACGGTCGCCGTCTGGGCGGCCGTCACCGGCATCCTCGAGCTCATCGTCGGCGTGCGCGCCCGCGGACGCGTCCCCGCCGCCCGCGACTGGCTCGCGGCGGGCGGCCTCACCGCCGTCCTGGCGCTCGTGTTCGTCCTCCTCCCGCTCGATCCCGTGACCGCGGTCGGCCTCTTCGGCGCCTACCTCGTGCTCATCGGGGTGCTGTTCGTGATCGGCGGGTTCTCGTTGAAGTGGGCCGCGTCGGGACCGGTCGGTTCCGACGACGCGGCATCCGGATCGGAGCGATCGTGACCAACCCCCGCGACGGCGGTTCCCGTCCGAACCGCCGCGACGCGCTGCGCCCGGTGGAGTACGTCGGCGGTGCCGCCATCGCGGCGGTCTTCACCGCGTTCATCGTCTTCTTCGGCACCCGCGACTGGAACATCGCGCTCATCACGCTGGGCGGCGTGTTCATCATCGTGCTCATGGTGCTCGCGCTGCTGACGATGGCCGTCAAGCCCAACCCGGGCGAGCACGGCGACGGCACCGGGGGCGACCCCGACCGGCGCCGGGGCGACGGCTCCGGGCACTGACCGCACTGCGGACGCCTCCGCAGGCCGCGGCACGTGGCGCCGCTCGATAGGCTTCCCGGCATGGTCGAGGCAGTGGTGTTCGACATGGACGGCGTGATCGTCGACAGCGAGGAGCGCTGGGAGGACGTCCGCCGTCGGCTCGTGCTCGACTCCGGTCGCGACTACCCGGACGAGGCGACGCGGAAGATGCAGGGCATGAGCGCCCCCGAGTGGGAGGCGTACCTGCACGACGAGCTCGGCGTGCCCGGCTCCCCGGCCGAGATCGGCCGCCGCGTCGTCGCCGAGATCGAGGCGTCGTACCGCGACGACCTCCCGCTCATCCCCGGTGCGGTCGAGGCGGTCCGCGCACTCGCGGAGCGCCATCCGCTCGCCGTCGCCTCATCGTCGAACCGTCACCTGATCGTGGCGGTGCTCGACGCGGCGGGACTGGCCGGATCGTTCCGTGCCGTCGTCTCCAGCGAGGAGGTCGCGCGGGGCAAGCCCGCGCCGGACGTCTACCTCGAGGCGGCGTCGCGCCTCGGCATCGACCCCGAGCGCTGCGTGGCGGTCGAGGACTCGTCGAACGGGCTCCGGTCGGCGAAGGCCGCGGGCATGGCGGTCGTCGCCGTGCCCAACCGCGCGTACCCGCCCGCCGACGACGCCCTCGCGCTCGCCGACGTGGTGCTCGAGTCCATACGCGAGCTCACGCCCGACGTCGTCGCGGGCGCCTGAGCGCCGCGGTCACGCCTGCAGGCGATCGACCAGCTCGTCGGCGAGCCCGGTGTACGTCGCGGGGGTGAGCGCGAGGAGCCGCTGCTTCGCGTCGTCGGAGATGTCGAGGCCCTGCACGAACTCGGCCAGGTCGGCGGCGCCGACCCGCTTGCCGCGCGTGAGTTCCTTGAGCAGGGCGTAGGGATCGGCGATCGACGAGCGGCCGGCGGCGACCTCGGCCCGGATCACCGTCTGGATCGCCTCGCCGAGCACCTCCCAGTTGCCGTCGAGGTCGGCCAGCAGCAGGTCGCGGTCGAGGTCGATCTCGCCGAGGCCGCGCAGGATGTTGTCGAGCGCGAGCAGCGAGTGCCCGAAGCCCACGCCGATGTTGCGCTGCGAGCTCGAGTCCGTGAGGTCGCGCTGCAGGCGGCTGGTCACGAGCGTCGCCGCGAGCGAGTCGAGGATCGCGCTCGAGAGCTCGAGGTTCGCCTCGGCGTTCTCGAAGCGGATCGGGTTGACCTTGTGCGGCATGGTCGACGAGCCCGTCGCGCCGGCGGCGGGGATCTGGCGGAAGTAGCCGAGCGAGATGTACGTCCAGACGTCGGTCGCGAGGTTGTGCAGCACGCGGTTCGCGTGCGAGATGCGGCCGTAGAGCTCGGCCTGCCAGTCGTGCGACTCGATCTGCGTGGTGAGCGGGTTCCAGGTGAGGCCCAGCGACTCGACGAACTCGCGCGAGACCGTGGGCCAGTCGACGTCGGGCGCCGCGACGACGTGCGCCGAGAAGGTGCCGGTGGCGCCCGAGAACTTGCCGAGGTACTCGGTCGCCTCGACCTGGCGCAGGATCCGCTCGAGGCGGTACGCGACGACCGCGAGCTCCTTGCCCATGGTGGTCGGCGTCGCCGGCTGTCCGTGCGTGCGCGAGAGCATCGGGGCGTCGCGGTGCTCCTGCGCCATGCCGATGAGCTTCGCGATGACCGCGCGGTACTTCGGGAGCCACACCTGCGCCACCGCGTCGCGCACGGTGAGCGCGTACGAGAGGTTGTTGATGTCCTCGCTCGTGCAGGCGAAGTGCGTGAGCTCGGCGAGCTCCGCGAGGCCGAGCTCGTCGAGCTTGCCTCGGACGTAGTACTCGACAGCCTTGACGTCGTGGCGCGTGGTCGCCTCGAACCGCGCCAGTTCGTCGATGTCGGCCTGCCCGAAACCGGTGACGACCGCGCGGAGCGCCTGCTTCGCGTCATCCGCCAGCGGGGCCGTGCCGAAGACGCCGCGATCGGTCTGCGCGATGAGCCACTCGATCTCGACGTGCACGCGTGCCCGGTTCAGGCCCGCCTCGGAGAGGTGCTCCCCGAGGTCGCCGACGGCGGCGCGGTAGCGTCCGTCGAGCGGGCTGAGCGGCTGGGGAGGCAGCGAGGTCATCGGTTTCCTTGTCTGAGAGCGGGAGCGAGTTGCCGGAAGAGGGCCGACGTCGACCGCTCTATCATCCCAAGAACCCGATCGAAGGTCGCATCGTCGCTGTAGTACGGGTCCGGGACGTCCTGCAGCGGCGCCAGCTCCGGATCGAACTCGAGCAGCAGTCGGACCTTGTGGGCGTCGACGGGCGTGCGCGCCCAGTTGCGCAGCACGCGCGACTGGCCGCGGTCGAACGCCACGACCAGGTCGAGGTCCGGGAAGTCCTCCGGGTCGAACTGGCGCGCCCGGTGCCGGCTGCCGTCGTAGCCGGCGCGCTCCAGGGCCTCGAGCGTGCGGTGGTCGGCCTGCTCGCCCACGTGCCAGTCGCCGGTCGCCGCCGACTCGATGCTGAGCCGGTCTGCGAGGCCCGCGTCGTCGGCGAGGGAGCGCAGCACGACCTCCGCCATCGGCGACCGGCAGATGTTGCCGGTGCATACGAACGAGACCCGGAAGCGCTGCGCGGACTCCCCCGCGGGTTCCGCTCGCGTCATGGAACCCTATTCTGGACCCGACCGGGGGGTCGCGAACAGAGCGGGATCGGGTGCGGGTATCCGCGAGGGGGGTGCCGGCATGGATGCGCCGGAGGCGGACGTCGAGGTCGACGCCGAGCTGGTCGCCCGCCTCGTGGCGGCGCAGCATCCGGCCTTCCTCGGACCGGTCCGTCCCGCCGCCTCCGGGTGGGACAACGTGATCATGCGGATCGGGGAGCGGTGGGCGGCGCGGATGCCGCGACGCGGGCTCGCCGATCGGCTCGTGCGATCCGAGCAGCGCTGGCTCCGCGAGGTCGCCGGATCCCTCCCCGACGGCGTGGCCGCGCCGGTGCCGGTCGCGGCGGGCGCCCCGGGAGCGGGCTACCCGTACGCGTGGAGCATCACGCCGTGGTTCGACGGTGGAGCCGCGGCCTCCGTCGATCCCGCCGAGCGTCGCGCGATCGCCGAGCCGCTCGCCGACGTGCTCGTCGCGCTCGGCCGGCCCGCGCCGGCGGAGGCGCCGGCGAACCCGTTCCGCGGCGTGCCCCTGTCCTACCGGGACGACGTCCTGTCGGAGCGGCTCTCCTCGGGTCGTCTCGAGCGGGTCGTGCCGACGGATGCCGCGGCGCTCGCCGCCGTCTGGCGCGACGCCCTCGCGGCGCCCCCGTGGGCCGGCGCGGCGCGCTGGGTGCACGGCGATCCGCACCCCGGCAACCTGCTCGTCGACGGGGATGCCGCGGATGGGCTGCGGCTCGTCGCGCTGCTCGACTTCGGCGACCTCACGGCGGGCGATCCGGCGACCGACCTGGCCGCCGCCTGGCTCGTCTTCGACCCGCCGGGCCGCGCCCGGTTCCGTGCGCGCGTCGAGGCGCTGCGACCGACGGATGCAGGGGACTGGGCCCGAGCGCGGGGGTGGGCGCTCGCCATGGGATCGGCCATCGTCGACACCGTCGGCGTGGGCGGACCGATCGGGCGGGTCGGCGCGCACGCGCTCGCACAGGTGCTGCTGGACTGAGCCGGCGCCGGCGCCGGCGCCGGAGCCGGAGCGCCGGCCGAGGCGCCCTCGGGCCCGCCCTCCACAGGGCGTCGCGGCGGCGGACGATCCCGCGCGAGCCGCGGGTGGACGGCGAGGCGGCCGCCGGGGTGGACGATGCCACGGTGGATGTCACCGACCCCTTCGGCCTCGAGGTCGCGGCCACGCTCGCCGCCCGGAGGCGGGAGGCGCTGCTGCCCGAGGTGTTCGCGCTTCGGGTGCTGCGTGCCGAGCTCGCCGAGACCCGGCCCGGGCTGCTCCGAGAGCGCATCGACGGATGGCGAGATGCCGCCGCCGATCGTTTCGGCGATCGGATGCGAGACCTCGCAGCCGCGCTCGACGAGGCCGCGCGGGAGCTGGCCGACGCGGAGCGGCTCATGGCGGAGGCCTGCGAACGGCTGGCGGCCGAGGAGGCCTCGGCGCGGCACGCGGCGGCGACACCTCATGATGCGGTGTCGACCGCGGGAGCCGGGACGGCGTGGGCGGGGACGGCGCCGTGGACGGGCTGACCGTCACCTCCGGTGCCGCCACGTCGGTCGAGACCGACGCCGTCCGGCTCGAATCCGTGCGCCTGTCGGCGGTCGCCCATGTGGTCGACGAGTGGGCCGTCCGCGCCACGGGCGTGCTCGAACGCAGCCGGGTCGATCCCTGCGGCGGGCCCGCCCTCGCCCCGGACGCCGCACGGGCCGCGATCGCCCTCGCCAGGGACCGGCTGGGCGCCGTCGCCCGCGGGGCGGCACGCCGCGCAACCGACCTCGGCGCTTCCGCCGCGGGGTACGAGCGCGCCGAGCTCCTCGCGGACGTCGGCCGGAGGATCGCCGCCGGGATCATCGGGAGCGCTGCACCCGCGTTCGCCCTCGCCGCGGCGTCCGGGGCGTCGATCGCGCTGGGGCCGGCGTGGCTCGTCTCGCAGCTGGTGTCCGCGGTCGACGGCCGCGCGGCGGTGGACGCCGCGCTCGAGGGCCTCGTCCTCGAGCGCGGCCTCCCGATGCTGTCGGACCCCGCCTTCGTCTCGCTGGTGCGCGCCGCCGCCGACGGGACCGACGAGGTGATCGCGGGGCTCCTCGGGTCGGAGGCGCTGTTCGTGGCCGGCGGGGCGCTCGAGGCGCCGGAGAACGCGCGACTGCTCCTCGCGGCGGCCGGGGTCGTCGGACTGGCCTCGGGCGGTCGCGCGCTGCGCGAGACGCCCGTCGAGGTGCGTCGCGTCGACATCGCGCCGGGACGCGACGGGCGCCCGGCCGGCATCGCGCCCCCGCCGCGTGGCGTCGGCGACCTCGCCGACCGCATCCCGTCCGGCGGTGCCGATGCGCCGCAGGTCCGCATCGAGCGGTACGCGGGCCCGGACGGTCCGCGGTGGATCGTCTACTCCGCCGGCACCAAGGACTTCGGGCTGGAACCCGCCGCCCAGCCCTACGACATGACGTCGAACCTGCACGCCGTCGCCGGAGCCTCGTCGCTGCCGCTCGCGGTCGACCTGGCCGCGGGCGAGCGTGCGGTGCGCGATGCCATGTCGCAGGCCGGAGTCCGGCCGGGTGACGAACTGGTGGTGGTCGGCCACTCCGGCGGGGGCATCATCGCCGCGAACCTCGCGGCGGACCCCGATCTCCACGTGGTCGCCGCGGTGAACCTCGGCGGGCCGGCCGCCCAGGTCGACACGGGCGAGGTCCCGATGCTCTCGGTGACGCACGCGGAGGACCTCGTGCCGGCGACGGGCGGATCGGGCGTCGCGTCGGCGAGTCGCATCGACGTCGAGCGCAGCGTCGGCGCGATCGCCCCGCAGCCGGGCAGCCCGGTGCCGGCGCACGCGCTGCGCGAGTACCGCGCGACGGCCGAGCTCGTCGACGCCTCCGACGACCCCCGGCTCGCGGACTTCCGCCGGACGCTCGCCGGCTTCACGGACGGCGGCGCGGCCGAGGCGACGCTCTGGCGGGCGATGCGCGTCCCCGCGGCGTCCGCCGCGGGGGTCTCGGCTCCCACGGGCACGGGCCCGTGACCGCGTCAGTCCTGCGGGCGGACCACCAGCCCGATCAGCCAGCTGATGAATCCGAGGACGAGGGCGCCGAGCACGCCCCACCAGAAGCCGTCCACCTCGAGCCCGAAGCCCATGAGACCGCTGATCCAGTCCACGAGGAGCAGGAGCAGGCCGTTCACGATGAACGACAGCAGGCCGAGGGTGAGGACGTACAACGGGAACGCGACGATGCGGATGAGCGTGCCGAGCGTCGCGTTCACGATGCCGAAGATCGCCGCGACGAGCAGGTACGTGAGCACCGTCGCGAGCTCCGTGTCCTCGTAGGGGACGACCCGGACGCCGGACACGAGGAGCGTCGTGAGCCACAGCGCGAACGCCGAGACGATGACCTTGAGGAGGAATCGCATGCCCCCACTATGGCAGCGGAGGCCGCGCGGGCGAAGGGATTCGCGGGGGCGGGGACGGCCCGGGCGAAGGGGTACGGTGGATGCCGTGACCGCATCGGAGCCCACGACCACGCAGGTCCGCCTGCGCCCCGAGATCGCCGCGCTGCCGGCGTACCGACAGGGCCGGCCGGCCCCCGCGGACGGCTTCAAGCTGTCGAGCAACGAGAATCCCTGGCCGCCCGTCGACGGTGTCGCTCAGGCGATCGCGGCCGCTGCCCTCGAGGTCAACCGCTATCCGGACGCCACCGCGCTCGTGCTCCGCGAGCGACTGGCCGAGCGCTACGGGGTCTCCCCCGACGGCGTGCTCGTCGGCGCCGGCTCGGTCTCGCTGCTCGCGCAGTTCATCCTGGCCGCCTGCGCGCCGGGCGACGAGGTGGTCTACTCCTGGCGCTCCTTCGAGGCGTACCCCGGGCTCGTCACGGTCGCCGGTGCGACGAGCGTGCAGGTGCCCAATCGCGCCGACCACGGCCACGACCTCGACGCGATGGCCGACGCGATCACCGATCGCACGCGGGTCGTCATCGTCTGCTCCCCGAACAACCCGACCGGCGTGCCGGTGACGGCGGCCGAGTTCGAGCGGTTCATGGAGCGGGTGCCGGCCGACCGCCTCGTGCTGCTCGACGAGGCCTATGCGGAGTTCGTCCGCGACGACGCGTCCGTCGACGGCAGCACCCTGATCGGCCGCTACCCGAACCTCGTCGTGCTCCGCACGTTCTCCAAGGCCTACGGTCTCGCGGGCGTGCGCGTCGGCTACGCGATCGGTCCGGTCCCCATCCTCGACGCGGCCCGCTCGACCGCCATCCCGCTGGGCGTGACCGCGGTCGCGACCGCCGGCGCGATCGCGGCCCTGGAGGACGCCAACGAGGCCGAGCTGCTGCGTCGGGTCGACGTGCTCGCCGATCGTCGCGAGGCGCTCCGCGAGGCGCTCATCGCCCAGGGCTGGGAGATCCCCGCGGCGCAGGGCAACTTCGTCTGGCTGCCCACCGGCGACCGCACCGTCGAGGTGGCCGAGCGGCTGTTCGAGGCCGGAGTGGTCGCGCGCGCCTTCCCGGGCGACGGCATCCGGGTCTCGGTCGGCGAGGAGGAGTCTGTGGAGGTGCTCCTAAGCGTTCTTGAGGGTCTTGTCTGACCTCCACAAGAATGGGCCCACACCGAGCGGGTACCGTGGAACGGTGGCAGCCCCCTCACGCGACTTCACCGCTCCGACGGTCCAGCTCCTGACGCCCGAGGGCGAGCTTCGGCCGAGCCCCGAGGCCGAGGCCTACCTGCCGATCGTCGAGGCCCTGCCGGACGCCGTGCTCGAGCAGTTCTACCGCGACATGGTCGTCTCGCGCCGCATCGACGTCGCCGGCGCCAACCTGCAGCGGCAGGGCCAGCTCGCACTCTGGGTGCCGAGTTCGGGCCAGGAAGCCGCACAGGTGGGCTCCGCGCGCGCCACGCGCCCGCAGGACCACATCTTCCCCTCGTACCGCGAGCACGTCGTCGGCATGATCCGCGGCCTCGACCCGGTCGCGATCATCCGCCTGCTCAAGGGTGTCACCCTCGGCGGCTGGAACCCCGAGGAGAACGGCAACTTCCACCTGTACACGCTCGTGCTGGCGTCGCAGACGCTGCACGCGACCGGCTACGCCATGGGCCTCCAGTTCGACGGCGCCACCGCCACCGGAGACCCCGAGGCGGATGCCGCGGTGCTCGTCTACTACGGCGACGGCTCGACCTCGCAGGGCGACGCGAACGAGGCGCTCGTCTTCGCGTCCAGCTACCAGACCCCCCAGGTGTTCCTCGTGCAGAACAACCAGTGGGCGATCTCGGTGCCGGTCTCCCGGCAGTCGCGCAGCCCGCTCTCGCTCCGCGGCGGCGGCTTCGGCATGCCGGGCATCCGCATCGACGGCAACGACGTGCTCGCGAGCTACGCGGTGACCCGTCAGGCGCTCGAGGAGGCCCGCGCCGGCGACGGCCCGTCGCTCATCGAGGCGGTCACGTACCGGCTCGGTGCCCACACCACCGCCGACGACCCGACGAAGTACCGCACCGACGACGAGGTGGAGTACTGGACCGCACGGGACCCGATCCCGCGCTTCCGCACGTGGCTCGAGGGCCGCGGCGCCTCGGGGGCGTTCTTCACGGGCGTCGACGAGGAGGCGGCCGACACCGCCGCCGACGTCCGGGCGAGGGCGCTGGAGATTACCGCTCCGACGCGGAACACGATCTTCGAGCACGTGTACCACGAGCCGCACCCGCTCATGGAGGCGCAGGCCGCCTGGCTCGAGGAGTACGAGAACTCGTTCGAGGGAGGCCAGGCATGACGGTCGAGACGGTCGCCGGCGCTCCGGCCGAGCAGGGCGAGCTGCGCGGCGTGCACACGCTGTCCATGGCGAAGGCCATCAACGCCGGCCTCCGCGACGCGATGCGCGCGGACCCCAAGGTCCTGCTCATGGGCGAGGACATCGGCGCGCTCGGCGGCGTGTTCCGCGTGACCGAGGGCCTGCTGGCCGAGTTCGGCGACCGCCGGGTCCTCGACTCGCCGCTGGCCGAGTCGGGCATCGTCGGCACTGCGATCGGCATGGCGATGCGCGGCTACCGGCCGGTGCTCGAGATCCAGTTCGACGGCTTCATCTTCCCCGCGTTCGACCAGATCACGACCCAGCTGGCGCGCATGAACCTGCGCCACGAGGGGACGACGCCGATGCCGGTCGTGATCCGCGTGCCGTACGGCGGGCACATCGGCTCGATCGAGCACCACCAGGAGAGCCCGGAGGCGTACTTCGCGCACACGCCGGGCCTGCGCGTGGTGAGTCCCTCGACGCCGCACGACGCGTACTGGATGATCCAGGAGGCGATCGCCTCCGACGACCCCGTCCTGTTCTTCGAGCCGAAGAGCCGGTACTGGCCCAAGGGTCCGGTCGACCACGACCACGCCGGCCTCCCGCTCCACGCGAGCCGTGTCGTCCGGCGCGGCGACGACGTCACGGTCGTCGGCCACGGAGCCATGGTCGCGACGCTGCTGCAGGCGGCGGACATCGCGGCCGAGGAGGGCCGCGGCCTCGAGGTCGTCGACCTCCGCTCCCTCTCCCCCATCGACTTCGGACCGATCGTCGACTCGGTGCAGCGCACCGGTCGGCTCGTCGTCGCGCAGGAGGCGTACGGATTCGTGAGCGTCGGCTCGGAGATCGCGGCGACGGTCGCCGAGCGCGCGTTCTACTCGCTCGAGGCGCCGGTGCTGCGCGTGTCCGCGTTCGACACGCCGTTCCCGCCCGCAGCGCTCGAGACCGAGTACCTCCCGAGCGCGGACCGCGTGCTCGAGGCCGTGGACCGTTCGCTGTCCTACTGATCCTCCGGGCCGCCAGGGCCCGGGACCACCGTCCGATCCGATTCCGAGGAGCACGATGAGCGAGATCCGGTTCCCCCTGCCCGACGTGGGCGAGGGCCTCACCGAGGCCGAGATCGTGCAGTGGCGCGTGTCGCCCGGCGATCACGTGGTGCTCGACCAGGTCTTCGTCGAGATCGAGACGGCGAAGTCGCTGGTGGAGCTGCCGAGCGCGTACGAGGGCACCGTCACCGAGCTCCTGGTGGACGAGGGACGGACCGTCGACGTCGGCACCCCGATCCTCGTGATCCAGACGGATGCCGCGAGCGGCATGTCCTCCGACGGATCGGCTCCGACGACCGCCGCCGAGCCGGCCCCGCAGGCCGCTGCGCCCGCGCCCGGTTCCGACGGGGAGGGCGGCGGCGCCGTGCTGGTCGGCCACGGCAGCAGCGGTCCGGCGCGCAGCCGCCGGCAGCGGCATCCCGCGCCGGGCGGCGCGCACGAGCACCTCGCTCCCCCGCCTCCGCCCCCCGCGCCGCCGGCACCGGCGGCCCCGATGGCGGCCGCGCCCTCGGAGGCCCCTGCCGTGGCCGCCGAGGCGAAGCGCCAGCCCGAGCGCACGGACGACGGCGTGCCCGTGATCGCGAAGCCGCCGATCCGCAAGCTGGCGAAGGACCTCGGCGTCGACCTGTCGCGGGTCACGCCGACCGGGCCGATCGGCGACATCACACGCGACGACGTGATCCGCGAGGCGAGCCAGGCGAGCGTCTTCCGCAACATCCAGACGCCCGAGCTGCCGACCGATCGCGAGACGCGCATCCCGGTCAAGGGCGTGCGCAAGGCGATCGCGCAGACCATGGTGCAGAGCGCATACTCCGCACCGCATGTATCGGTCTTCGTCGACGTGGATGCGACCCGCACGATGGAGTTCGTCAAGCGGCTGAAGGCCTCGCCGGACTTCGCGGGCGTCAAGGTGTCGCCGCTGCTCATCATGGCGAAGGCCATGATCTGGGCGGCTCGTCGCAACCCGACGGTGAACGCGCAGTGGACCGACGAGGAGATCATCGTCAAGCACTACGTGAACCTCGGCGTGGCCGCGGCGACGCCGCGCGGCCTCATCGTGCCGAACGTGAAGGAGGCGCAGTCGATGTCGATGGTCGAGCTGGCCACCGCGCTCGAGCAGCTGACGCTCACGGCCCGCGAGGGCAAGACGCAGCCGGCCGAGATGCAGGGCGGCACGATCACCATCACCAATATCGGCGTGTTCGGCATGGACACCGGCACGCCGATCCTGAACACGGGCGAGGTCGCGATCGTCGCGCTCGGGACGATCCGGCAGAAGCCGTGGGTCGTGGACGGCGAGGTGCGTCCGCGCTACGTCACGACGATCGGCGGGTCGTTCGACCACCGCGTCGTCGACGGCGACGTCGCGAGCCGCTTCCTCGCCGACGTGGCGGCCATCATCGAGGAGCCGGCGCTCCTGCTCGACTGAGGCGCGCCGCGACCGTCAGAGCCGGGTCTCGAGGAGCACTTGGCCGTCGACGCGGCCGACCTCGACGAGCCCCGCCTCCTCGAGGACCCGTCGGGCGGGCAGGTTCGCGATGTCGCACTCCGCACGGGCGACCGCCGCTCCGGCGTCCCGCAGGACGACGAGGGCGGCGTCGACGACGTGGTGCGCGAGGCCCTCGCCGCGTGCGGCGGGCACGAGGCCGAAGGCGAACTCGACCGCGCCGCGCTCGTCGGGCGGACCGAAGAGGTTGACGCCGCCGATGGCCGCGCCCTCCCCCGGGCCGTCGGCGTGCCGGCGCACGAGGTACGGCCCGAACGGGGCCGGGTCGCCGTCGCGCTGCACCGTGCGCAGGTACTCGGCGAGCAGCTCCGGCTCGTCGGTGAACGAGTACCCGCCCTCCCAGCCGTCGAGGGGATCGACGCGGCCCTCGAGGAGGCGTTCGGCGTCGGCGACGGTGAAGGGGTGCAGGGCGATGGGTCTCGTGGCGGTTTCCACGGCTGACACTCTCGCATGGACGACCGACGAACGACACCCCCTCTCCACAAACCGTCATGTTCCCGCCGAAGGCCGGACGATCCGCCCAGATGGTTTTGACAATCATTATCAATAGTGATTGGATTCCCACATGCCCAGCGCCCCGACCCGACGTCTCCGCCTGTCCGCGATCGCCGTCTCCGCGGCATCCGTCGCCCTGCTCGCGGGGTGCGCGACGCCCGGCGCGACGTCCGGCGCGGGGACCGGCGCGGACGGCATCTCCGTCGTCGCGACCACCACCCAGGTCGCCGACTTCGCCCGCGAGGTCGCGGGGGAGTCGGCCTCGGTCACCGGCCTGCTCGAGCCCGGGCAGAGCGCGCACTCGTTCGACCCGTCGGCCGCCCAGCTGCTCGCACTGGCGAACGCCGACGCGCTCGTCGTGAACGGGGCCGGGCTCGAATCCTGGATCGACGATGCGGTCGAGGCGTCCGGGTTCGACGGCGTGCTGATCGACGCGAGCACGGGCATCGAGCTCGAGGCCACCGACGACGACCACGACCACGACCACGCCGACGGGGCGATCGCCGACGACGAGCACGCGGCGGAGGGCGACGCCGCGGACCACGACCACGCCGATGGGAACCCGCACGTGTGGACCGACCCGGTCCTCGCCGAGCGGATGGTGCAGACGATCGCCGACGGGCTCGCCGAGGTGCCCGGCATCGACGCCGGGGCCGTCGAGGCGAACGCCGCGTCGTACACGGCGGAGCTCGACGCCCTCGACGCCTGGATCTCCGAGAACGTGGCGCAGGTGCCGGTCGCGGACCGGCTTCTCGTGACGAACCACGACGCGTTCACGTACTTCGTCCACGCGTACGACCTCACGTTCGTCGGGAGCGTGATCCCGAGCTTCGACGACAACGCCGAACCGAGCGCCGCCGAGATCGACGACCTCGTCGCGAAGATCCGCGAGACCGGGGTGCGCGCCGTGTTCTCGGAGGCCTCCATCTCGCCGAAGGCGGCGCAGACGATCGCCGAGGAGGCGGGCGTCGCCGTGTACTCGGGCGAGGACGCGCTCTACGGCGACTCGCTCGGGCAGCCCGGCACCGACGGCGACACCTACGTGGGCAGCCAGGTGCACAACGTCCGGCTCATCCTCGAGTCGTGGGGCGTCGAGCCTTCCCCGCTCCCGGCGGGACTGGGAGGATGACCGCATGAGCGACGTCGGACCCGTGCTGGTCCTGAAGGGCGCCGCGTTCCGCCACCCTGGCGGCGCGGGCGTCACCGAGCTTCGGCTCTCGGTGCGACCGGGCGAGGCGGTCGCGGTCATCGGACCGAACGGCGCCGGCAAGTCGACGCTGCTGCGCGGCATCCTCGGCCTCGTCCCGCTGGTCGACGGCGAGCTCCGCGTTGCAGGCGCATCGCATGCTCCCGACGGAATGGTCGGGTTCCTGCCGCAGTCGGCCGAGCTCGATCCCGACTTCCCGATCAGCCTCGAGCAGGTCGTGATGCAGGGTCGCTACCGGCGGCTCGGCCTCCTGCGCTGGCCCGGGCGCCACGACCGGCAGGTGGTGCGCGCCGCACTCGAGACGGTCGGCCTCGCCGACCGCGCCCGCCGCCGCTTCGGGGAGCTCTCGGGCGGTCAGCGCCAGCGCGGCCTGCTCGCCCGCGCGCTCGCCTCGGAGCCGGCGCTGCTCCTCCTCGACGAGCCGTTCAACGGCCTCGACCAGGCCAACCGCGATGCGCTGCTCGACACGATCCGCACGCTCAAGTCGCGGGGCGTCGCGATCCTCGTCTCGACGCACGACCTCGAGCTCGCCCGCGAGGTGTGCGACACGGTCCTGCTCATCAACGAGTCGCAGGTGGGCTGCGGACCGGTCGACGACGTGCTCACGCTCGAGAACGTGCAGGAGTGCTTCGAGGGCGTCGGCGTCGAGATCGACGAGCACACGGTGGTCGTCCCGGACCACGAGGGCCATTGATGCCGGGTCCGGCATGCGCGCGGGGGAGTGGCGCGCGATGAGCCCCGGTGACGCGCTCTTCGCGGCGTTCGCGCTCCCGTTCATGGGCCGTGCGCTGCTCGTGCTGCTCGTGCTCTCGGTCGTCGCGGCCGTCGTCGGGGTGCTGGTGAACCTGCGCGGGCTGGAGTTCGTGAGCGACGGGCTGACGCACGCCGTGTTCCCGGGGCTCGCGATCGGCCTGGCCGTCGGCGGGACGGCGGGACTCGTCCCGGGTGCCGCGATCGCCGCGCTCGCGGGCGCCGTGCTGCTCACGCTCTTCGTTCGCGCCGGGGTGACCTCCGATGCGGCGGTCGCCGTCGTGCTCACGGCGACCTTCAGCGTCGGCGTGATCGTGGTGTCGCGGAGCGACGACTACGCGGGCGAGCTCGAGGCGCTGCTGTTCGGCCGGGTGCTCACGATCGCACCGGGCGACGTCGTGCCGCTCGTGGTGGTCGCCCTCGCCGCCGCCGCCCTCGTGGCCGCCACGATGAAGCAGCAGGTGTTCCGCGCGTTCGACCCGCAGGGCAGCCGTGCGGCCGGGGACCGCGGACTCGTGCTGGACCTCGTGCTGAACGGCGCCATCGCCCTCGTCGTCGTCGCCGGCGCGAGCACCGTGGGCACACTGCTCGTGCTCGCACTGCTCATCGTCCCGGGTGCCGCCGCACGGCTCGCGTCCGAGCGCCTCTGGCGCCTCTTCCCCGTCGCCGTCGCCGTGGGTGCGGTGAGCGCCTGGCTCGGCCTCGCGCTCGGCTTCGCCGCCTCGGTGGGCGCCGGTGTCGACCTCCCGGCCGGCGCGACGGTGGTCGCGGTGTTCGTCGCCGTCTACGCCCTGATGCTCGTCGGCCGACTCGTCCGCGACCGGGCCGCCCGAGCCGCGGCGGCGGGGGAGCGCTGATGGGGTACTTCGAGCGCGCGCTCCTCGCCGCCGTCGTGATCGGAGCCGGTGCCGGGTTCGTCGGCGCGCTGGTCGTGCTGCGTCGCCGCACGTTCTTCGCCCAGGCGCTCACGCACGCGACCTACCCCGGCGCCGTGGCGGCCGCCGCACTCGGCGTCAGCGTGCCGCTCGGCGCGGCCGTGGCATCCGTCGCGATCGTCGCGGTGATGGCGGCCATCGCGCGGGTGCGCCGCCAGGGTGCGCAGGTGGCGGCGGGCATCGTGCTGACGGCCGGGTTCGCGGCCGGCGCCATCCTGCAGGCGATGATCCCGGGCCTGCCGGTGCGACCGGAGTCGCTGCTCGTCGGGTCGATCCTGACCGTGAGCGACGCGGACATCGCGCTCGCGGCGGTCGTCCTCGTGGCCTCGGTCGCGATCGTGGCCGCCTTCGGGCCGCGTATCGCGTTCTCGACGTTCGACCCCGGCGGGTTCCGCGCCGCGGGGTTCCGGGAGTGGCCCGTCGAGCTGCTCGTGCTCGGGCTCACGGCGGCATCCGTCGTCAGTTCGCTCCCCGCGGTCGGCGCGATCCTCGCGATCGCCCTGATCGCGGCACCGGCGGCGGCGGCGCGCGCGGTCGTGCCCACCTACCGCGGCGTGCTGCTCGCGGCGCCGGTGATCGGCGCCGCCGCGGGCGTGATCGGCGTGCTCGTCTCCCGGGTCGCCGCCGTCGCCGCGGGGCCGGCCATCGCGCTCGCGGCGGCCGCGTTCCTGCTCGTCGCGCTCCTCGGCTCCCAGCTGCGACGGCTACCCTCGAGGCGGGCTCCCATTCCGGTGGAGACCGCGGAGGACGCACGGATCGCATGAAACGGAACACCTGGCAGCGCGAGGCGGTGCGCGACGCGCTCGACGGCACCGAGGGCTTCATCAGCGCCCAGGCGCTGCACTCGGCGCTGCACGCGAGCGGCTCGCCGATCGGCCTCGCCACCGTGTACCGCGCGCTCGGCGACCTGGCCGCCAGCGGCGACGCCGACTGCCTGCAGTCGCCCGAGGGCGAGGCCATCTACCGCGCGTGCAGCACGGGCCACCACCATCACCTGATCTGCCGCAACTGCGGCCTCACGGTCGAGATCGCGGCCGACGAGGTCGAGGCGTGGGCGCAGCGCGTGGCCGGCGAGCACGGGTTCACCTCCGCCGCCCACGTCGTCGACGTGTTCGGGTTGTGCGCGGACTGCTCGCGCCAGGCCGCGGAGCCGGCGTCCGCCGAGTCCGCGTCCGCCTGAGCGACGGTCCGCGGGCCCTGCGGCGGGCGCGCAGCCAGGACTCCGGGTCGGGGCGGATGGCGGTCAGGCGAGCCGCTCGAACGACGCCAGGTGGTTCTCGGAGCCAGCGTACAGGCGCTCCAGCACGCTCACCACGTCCGCCTCGTCCTCTGCGGCGATGGCCGCGCCGAGGTCGTCGAGGTCCTTCTGCTCGATCGCGATGCCGACCTGGATGGCCTCGTCGAGGCTGGTCGACCCGCGCGCCACGAGCTCGTCGTACAGCGCCTGGAGCTCGGGGTCGGTGAACACGCCGACCTCGTCCGACCGCGGGTCGTCGATGCCGCGAGCGTCGAGGAGGGGGCGGACCAGCTCCTGGTGCGTGGTCTCGCTCGCGGTGATGTTCGTGAAGACGTTCGCGCCCCAGAGGTCGCCGAGCGTCACGTACACGTCGTGGGCGAGCTTCTCCTCCTCGATGAGGTAGGCGAGCGCGGCCGCGGTGTCGTACTCCGGCGCGGTGGCCGTGCCGTCCTCCGACTCGGCGCCCGCGTTCCCGCCGTCGGGCTCGGCCGGAACCGTCGCCACGGTCGCAGGCCCGGCGGCCGGGGCGTCGGGGGCCGACGTGCAGGCCGTCAGGGTCGATCCGACTCCGACGAGGAGCAACGCGGCGACGGCGCCGACGACGGGGGTGATGCGGGTGCGCATGGGGATGCCTTCCTCGTCACGGCCCGCGGTCGATCCGCGGCGCCGACGGCCCGGATCCGGGCCACGAGACCATCGTATAAATACCCCATGGGTATTATCGGGACGGAGGTCCCACGGGTCGTGCAGCCCGGGAGCGCTCCGGCGCGCAGGTCCACCCGGAATGCGAAACACCCGATCATGGACGTTTCCGTGATCTCGATTCGACATTCCGCCGCCGACGTGGATACGGTGGACGACGGTCCGTGTGGACCAGACCGCCCAGTCCGCGCCCTCGGTCGCAACGGCCTGTTCCGCCGTTCCTCAGGGGTCGTACGGTTCCTTGCGTGGTATCCGGCCCGGATGGCCGGATGCGCTGGATTCGGCGCTCGCCCAGTGGCACAGCACCACCGCGGCTCGAGCCCGTCTCCCGGATCGCAGGAACCCGGCCGTGACCTACGAGCACGCTCCCGCCTGCCGGCCGCACCGCACCATGGCCGGACTGCGAGCGCGCCTCGGAGTGCCTTCACACATGCTCGAAACGTCCGTCACCACCACCGGCGGCGCCGCGACCCGCGACGCCGCAGCGCCGCCCGGCCCCGCGCCGGAGCCGGCCGGCGCAGACCGCGCCGACGAGCGCGCCGCCGAGGCCGCGCGGCGCGCCGCCCGCGCACTCGAGGTCCGCGGCCTGACCCGCTTCTTCGGCCGTCGTCCCGCCGAGGCGCTCCAGCGGCTCGCCGCCGGCGCCACGCGCGACGACATCGCCCACCTCGGGACCGCGGCCGTCGTCGATGCCGAGTTCGACGTCCGCCGCGGCGAGATCTTCGTCGTCATGGGCCTGTCCGGCTCCGGCAAGTCGACGCTGATCCGCATGCTCAACGGCCTGCTCGAGCCCACCGCCGGCTCGGTCGAGGTCATGGGGGAGCCCATCACCGGCGTCTCGCCCAAGCGCCTGCGCGCCATCCGCCGCGACCACGTCTCGATGGTGTTCCAGCACTTCGCGCTGCTGCCGCACCGCACGGTGCTCGACAACGCCGCCTACGGCCTGGAGATCCAGGGCGTTCCGGCCGACGAGCGCCGCGAACGCGCCGGCCGCGTGCTCGAGCGCGTCGGGCTCGGCGGCTGGGGCGACAAGATGCCCGACGAGCTCTCCGGCGGCATGCAGCAGCGCGTCGGCCTCGCCCGCGCGCTCGCCGCGGACACCGACATCCTGCTCATGGACGAGGCGTTCTCGGCCCTCGATCCGCTCATCCGCCGCGAGATGCAGGAGCAGCTCGTCGAGCTGCAGCAGGAGCTCGGCAAGACCATCGTCTTCATCACGCACGACCTCAACGAGGCGATGTTCCTCGGCGACCGCATCGCGGTCATGCGCGACGGCCGGATCGTCCAGCTCGGCACGGCCGAGGAGATCCTCACCGACCCCGCCGACGACTACGTCGCGCAGTTCGTCCAGGACGTCGACCGCGCCCGGGTGCTCACCGCCGGCAACGTCATGGAGGCGCCGCGCGCCATCGTGTCGTCGTCGGCCGGTCCCCGCGCCGCGTTGCGCACCATGCGCGACCTGCAGACCTCGACCGTGTTCGTCGTCGCCCCCGGCCGGCGCCTGCTCGGCGTCGCGCACGACCGTGAGGTGCTGCGCCTCGTGCAGCGCGGGGAGCGCTCGCTCGAGCCCGCCATCCGCGACGAGGTCGCGACCGTCGGCCCCGACGTGGCCCTGTCGGACCTCCTCGGGAGCGCCGTCGAGCACGAGCTGCCGCTCGCGGTGGTCGACGACCGGAGCCGCCTGCTCGGCGCCGTGCCGCGCGTCACCCTGCTCGCCGCACTCGGCAACGTGCCGGCGACCACCGGCGAGCTCCCGGCGCTCACCCCGCCGGCGACCGTCCCGGTCGACGTGATCACCGAGACGCTGCGCTCGACGGAGCCGGCCGAGGCCGAGCCCGCGCCGGGCCTCGAGGAGGCGCTCGCCGACGACGGCGCCGCCCCGATCGAAGGGAGCCGCGCATGAACGAGTTCCGCCTTCCGCTCGGCGACGTCGTCGAGGGCGCCATCGACGTCCTCACCGATGCGCTCGACGGCCTCTTCGCCGTCATCCGCGCCGTCTTCGCCGGCTTCTACGACCTCGTCGACCTCGTGCTGTCGACGCCGCCGTTCTGGGCCGTGATCCTCGTGATCGCCGCCGTCGCCTGGCTCGCCAGGGGCTGGAAGCTCGCCGTCGGCACGCTCCTCGGGATGCTCGTGATCGTCGGCGTCGACCAGTGGGACAACGCGATGGACACGCTCGCGCTCGTGCTCGTCTCGAGTGCCATCGCGGTCGTGATCGCGATCCCGCTCGGCATCCTCGCCGCCCGCAACGACGTCGCGAGCCGCATCATCCGGCCGATCCTCGACTTCATGCAGACGATGCCGGCGTTCGTCTACCTGATCCCCGCGCTCATCCTGTTCCGGGTCGGCGTGGTGCCGGGCATCGTCGCGACGATCGTGTTCGCGATGGCCCCGGGCGTGCGCCTCACCGAGCTCGGCATCCGCGGCGTCGACCGCGAGGTCGTCGAGGCGGGCCAGGCCTTCGGGTCGTCGCCGTGGCGCATCCTGCGGCAGATCCAGCTCCCGCTCGCGATGCCGAGCATCATGGCCGGCGTCAACCAGGTCATCATGCTCTCGCTCTCGATGGTCGTCATCGCCGGCATGGTCGGCGCGGGCGGCCTGGGCGGCCAGGTCGTGCAGTCGCTCACGCGCATCGACGTGGGCCTCGGCTTCGAGGCGGGCCTGTCGGTCGTGATCCTCGCGATCGTGCTCGACCGGATCACCGGCGCGTTCGGCTCCGGCCGCCGGCGGGTGCTCCCGCGACTGCGCCGTTCGGATGCCTCGGATGGCACGATCACGGATGCCTCGAAGGCGACCGCCCTCGCCGAGACCGACGACTCCGGCCTGGCGCTGAAGCACTCGGCCGCGAAGTCGCCCGTCGGCTCCAAGTAACCAGACCATCCGGTCACCGCCGCGTCGCACGTCGACGGCGGTGACCGGCATGCCCCGGAGCCGGCGGACGCCGACTCCGGGAACCCCCGCGCGGACCCTCGCGCGGAGCCCCGACGCCCGTGCCTCAGCACACGGGAGGAAAGGAAACACCCTGCACATGACCAAGCGTCACCTGCTCTCCACCCTCGCCCTCGGCGGCGCCGCGGCGCTCGCGCTCACCGGCTGCACCGCCGGCGGCGCCGACGCCGAGGCCGAGACCGTCGCCAACGGCGACCAGAAGGACCTCACCATCGCCGTGTTCAACGGCTGGGACGAGGGCATCGCCGCGAGCGAGCTCTGGAAGGCCGTGCTCGAGGAGCAGGGCTACGACGTCGAGCTCGAGTACGCCGACGTCGCGCCCGTCTACTCCGGCCTGTCCACCGACGACTACGACGTGGTCCTCGACACCTGGCTGCCGATCACCCACCAGGACTACATCGACGAGTACGGCGACGACCTCGTCGACCTCGGCGCCTGGAACGAGGACGCCAAGCTCACGATCGCCGTGAACGAGGACGCCCCGGTCGACTCGCTCGCCGACCTCGCCGCGAACGCCGACGCGTTCGACAACCGCCTCGTCGGCATCGAGCCGGGCTCGGGCCTGAACCGCGTCACCACCGACAGCGTCATCCCGACCTACGGCCTGGACGGCATGGACTACCTGACCTCGTCGACGCCGGCGATGCTCGCCGAGCTGACCGCCGCGACCGACGCGGACGAGAACATCGCCGTCACCCTGTGGCGTCCGCACTGGGCGTACGACGCGTTCCCGATCAAGGACCTCGAGGACCCCGAGGGCATGCTCGGCGACGCCGAGGGCATCCACTCGTTCGGCGGCAAGAGCTTCGAGGAGAACTTCCCGACGCTCTCCGGCTGGCTCGAGGGCTTCGAGATGGACAGCGAACTGCTCTACTCGCTCGAGAACGCCATGTTCAACGAGAACGACTCGGACGACTACGGCCCCATCGTCGAGCAGTGGATCGCCGACAACCAGGAGTACGTCGACTCCCTGACCTCCTGACGCCGCGCCGCGCCGTGACGGCGCGATGAGGCGAAGAGCGGATGCCGCGGGCACAGGTCGTGCCCGCGGCATCCGCTTCGTCGTCCGTCGGACTCTTGAGGCGCCGTCGACCGGGGACTAACGTCCGCATCGGTGCGGCCGCCGGCGGCCGACGCGATGGAGGGGGAACCATGCGCCACGACGACGAGCTCCAGCCGACGTTCACACGGGCGGGGGAGGCGACCACCGCGCGCTACACGCGGATACCGGAGCTGCCGATGCTCCCCGAGACCGCGTACCGCATCATCCACGACGAGTCGATGCTCGACGGCAATGCGCGCCTGAACCTCGCGACCTTCGTGACGACGTGGATGGACGAGCACGGGGACCGGCTGTACCACGACGCGTTCGACAAGAACATGATCGACAAGGACGAGTACCCGGCGACCGCGGCGATCGAGGAGCACTGCTGGCGGATCCTCGCCGACCTGTGGAACGCACCCGACCCGGACGACGCGATCGGCACGTCGACCATCGGGTCGAGCGAGGCCTGCATGCTCGGCGGACTGGCGTTGAAGCGTCGCTGGCAGCACGCCCGGCGGGCGGCCGGGAAGTCGACCGAGACCCCGAACCTCATCATGTCGAGCGCCGTGCAGGTCTGCTGGGAGAAGTTCTGCAACTTCTTCGACATCGAGATGCGCTTCATCCCCACCAGCGACGAGCACCCGCTGATGGACGGCAACGGCCTCGAGGACGTGGTCGACGAGAACACGATCGGCGTCGTCGTGATCATGGGCGTCACCTACACGGGCTCCTACGAGCCCGTGGCGAAGGTCGCGGCGAAGCTCGACGAGATCCAGGCGGCGACCGGCCTCGACATCCCCATCCACGTCGACGGGGCCTCCGGCGCGATGATCGCGCCGTTCCTGCAGCCCGACCTCGACTGGGACTTCCGGGTCGAGCGGGTGCAGTCGATCAACACCTCGGGCCACAAGTACGGCCTGGTCTACCCGGGCGTGGGCTGGGTCGTCTGGCGTTCGGCGGCCGCGCTCCCCGAGGACCTGGTGTTCCGGGTGAGCTACCTCGGCGGCTCGATGCCGACGTTCGCCATCAACTTCTCCCGCCCCGGCGCACAGGTGCTCCTGCAGTACTACCGGTTCGTGCGGCTCGGCCGGGTCGGGTACACCGCGATCCAGCAGGCGTCGCAGGACGTCGCCGTGTTCCTCTCGGGGGAGATCGGCAAGCTCGATGCGTACGAGCTGCTGACCGACGGCACCGACATCCCCGTCTTCGCCTGGCGCCAGGTGCCCGGGTACACGGACAAGTGGACGCTCTACCACCTGGCCGAACGGCTCCGGATCAAGGGATGGCTCGTGCCGGCCTACCCGCTCTCGGGCGACCAGTCCGACCAGACCGTCATGCGCATCGTGTGCCGCAACGGGCTGAGTCACGACCTCGCCGAGGACCTGCTGCGCGACATCCGCGAGGAGACCGAGTTCCTCGACGGCCTCGACGCGCCGATGCCGCACGAGGGCCTCGTCCAGACGTTCCACCACTGATGGCGGCGGGCGCGTGAGCCGGGGGCGCGTCGGCCGGGTGCGTCGGCTGCGTCGCGAGGCATGGGGCTTCGCGATCGGGTCGCTGTGCTTCCTCGTGGCGGCGTTCCCGTTCTACGCCGAGTGGCTCGGGCCGGTGGGGGTGAACATCACCTTCGTCGTCGGGTCGGTGTTCTTCACCCTCGCCGCGTTCGTGCAGCTCAGCCTGAGCGGCCGGCACCTGCCGCGACGGCGGGTCACGAACCGTGCCGACTGGTGGGACTGGTGGGCGGCGGCCGTGCAGTTCATCGGGACGCTGCTCTTCAACCTGAGCACCACGCTCGCCCTCCTCGCGGCGATCGCGGACCCCGACTACGTCGGCGCGGGCTGGAAGCCGGACGCGTGGGGATCGCTCGCGTTCCTCGCCGCCAGCGCGTTCGCCATGGTCGCGACGACGCACCGCGGCGAGCTGTGGGACACCGACGCGCGAACCTGGCACGGGACGTGGCTCGGCATGCTCGGCTCGATCTTCTTCGGGGCGTCGGCGATCGGCGCCTACGTGCTCCCCGAGACGGGCACGCTCCTGAGCCTCCTCTGGGCGAACCTCGGGACCATGCTCGGCGCCCTGTGCTTCCTGCTCGCGGCCGTCATGTCGCGGCGCTGGGTCGACCGCGGCGAGCCGACGCGGTCCGGGCCGACGAGGGTCGACGCGGAACCCGCTGCGCCGCCCGGCACGGATTCGGGCTCGATGCCCTGATCTGCTAGGCTTTCCGTTTGGCTGGACGCTTCCACCGTCCAGACCGTGGACGAATCCCCTGTATCTACCGCGCGAGCGGAGGGCTCGTCTGCAGACAAGTGACCTTGGGAGGGGCCGTCCGGCCCCTCGGTATTGGAGGAAAGACCAATGGCAGCAGTGTGCCAGGTGACCGGAGCCACCCCCGGCTTCGGACACAACATCTCGCACTCGCACCGCCGGACGAAGCGCCGCTTCGACCCGAACGTGCAGAAGAAGACCTACTACGTGCCCTCGCTGCGTCGTAACGTCACCCTGAACGTGTCCGCCAAGGGCATCAAGGTGATCGACGCGCGCGGCATCGAGTCCGTCGTCAAGGACATCCTGGCCCGTGGGGAGAAGATCTGATGGCCAAGCAGCAGGACATCCGCCCCATCATCAAGCTCCGCTCGACGGCCGGCACCGGGTACACGTACGTGACCCGCAAGAACCGTCGCAACAACCCCGACCGTCTCGTGCTCAAGAAGTACGACCCCGTGGTGCGCAAGCACGTCGACTTCCGAGAGGAGCGCTAAGTCATGGCGAAGAAGAGCAAGATCGCGCGCAACAAGCAGCGCCAGGAGGTCGTGGACCGCTACGCCGCCAAGCGCGCCGAGCTGAAGAAGGCCCTCGTGGACCCGAACGGCACCGACGAGAGCCGCGAGGCCGCCCGCGTCGGCCTGCAGAAGCTGCCGCGCGACGCGTCGCCGGTCCGCCTGCGTTCGCGTGACGCCATCGACGGCCGCCCCCGTGGCGTGCTGACGAAGTTCGGCATCTCGCGTGTCCGCTTCCGCGACATGGCCCACCGCGGCGAGCTGCCCGGCATCACCAAGTCGAGCTGGTAAGCCACGCGCCTTCCCGAGAGGGGCGTCCCGGTCTTCCGGGGCGCCCCTCTCGCATGCGACGGGTTCCCAGTCGTCTCCCACCGGGGATGGCGTAGGGTTCTCGGTATCTGCAGTGGGCGTTCGCCCGCGTGAACCGGCTGGGAAGTCGACGACCAGCTGGGACGACCCGCATCTCCTCACACCTCCTCTCCCAGGAGCCACGCCTCGGCGGCTTCCGGGCAACGAAGCCCCGAACGACCACGACCGACGTCACCGGGAGCTACACCGCCGTGGCTCGCGTCATCCGCGAATCGGGACTGCTCAATCGCACGCCCGTCTTCTACGTGCTGATGATCACCGGCCTCACGCTGGCCCTGGCCGGCGCGATCGCCGGGTTCATCCTGCTCGGGGACTCCTGGTACCAGCTGCTCATCGCGGCGGCGCTCGGCATCATCCTGACCCAGTTCGCCTTCATCGCGCACGAGGCGTCGCACCGAGCGGTCTTCGCCTCCGGGCGGGCCAACGACCGCGTCGGGCGGACGCTCGCGAACCTCGTGGGCATCAGCTACGCGTGGTGGATGACGAAGCACACGCGCCACCACGCCAATCCGAACCGGATCGGCAAGGACCCCGACATCGAGTTCGACACGATCTCGTTCATCGAGTCGGATGCCGCGCGCCAGCGCGGGTTCATGGCGGCCCTCACCCGTCGCCAGGGCTGGCTGTTCTTCCCGCTGCTCACCCTCGAGGGACTGAACCTGCACGTGCGCTCCTTCGGAGCGCTGCTCGAGCGACGCCCCGTGAAGGGGCGCTGGATCGAGATCGGGTCGATCGCCCTGCGCTTCGGGGTCGTGCTCACGGCCGTGTTCTGGATGCTCCCGCTCGGCATGGCCTTCGCCTTCCTGGGCGTGCAGCTCGCCGTCTTCGGCATCTACATGGGCGCCTCGTTCGCCCCGAACCACAAGGGGATGCCGATCGTCCCCGCCGACGCGAAGCTCGACTTCCTCTCCAAGCAGGTCCTGACCTCTCGCAACATCTCCGGCGGATGGTGGGCGAGCGCCCTCTACGGCGGGCTCAACCACCAGGTCGAGCACCACCTGTTCCCCTCGATGCCTCGGCCCCACCTCGCGAAGGCCCGCGAGATCGTCCGCGAGCACTGCCGAACCCTCGGATTGCCGTACACGGAGGCCACGATGGCCGAATCGTACGGTATCGTCATCCGATACCTGAACCGAGTGGGCCTCGCGGCCCGTGACCCGTTCGACTGCCCGATGGTCGAGCGATTCCGGCGCACGTGAGGTTCGCAGAGTGCACCAGGCTTCGGGGGCGGATGTCGCCTCCGAACCCGCACGGCCACCACGGTCGTGCCGTCGCCGCCGATCTTCGTCGGTGACATGAACACAGAAGGAAAACACAGCATGGCAACCGGAACCGTCAAGTGGTTCAACGCCGACAAGGGCTTCGGCTTCATCGCCCCCGACGACGGCAGCGCCGACGTCTTCGCGCACTTCAGCGCCATCCAGTCGGGCGGCTTCCGCTCGCTGGAGGAGAACCAGAAGGTCGAGTTCGACACCGAGCGCGGCCCGAAGGGCCTCCAGGCGGCGAACATCCGGGTGATCGGCTAGTCCGACCCCGACCTGCCGCGGCATCCGTCACGTTTCGCGTGATGGGTGCCGCGGTCCGCGTCAACCCCCGCCCGAACCGCCGTACAAGGCCCGGAAATCCGCGTGATTCCGCGGGACTCTGCTACATTCGAGGCGGCCTGAACGGCTACGGGGGATCGGAACGTGACGTTCCCCGTGTTTCCACACGACAGCTGTACCAACAGCGAAGGTCCGAGGAGGACATTCAATGGCTGACAAGTCGCTCAACAAGTCGGAGCTCGTTGCCAAGATCGCCGCGTCGACTGGCCAGAGCCAGACGGCCGTCGACGCCGTGCTCAACGGCTTCTTCGACACCCTCGCCGAGTCCGTCGGCTCGGGCACCAAGGTGTCCATCCCGGGCTGGCTCGCCGTCGAGCGCACCCACCGCGCCGCCCGCACGGGCCGCAACCCGCAGACCGGCGAGACCATCCAGATCGCCGCCGGCAACTCGGTCAAGGTCACCGCGGGCTCGAAGCTCAAGGCCGCCGCGAAGTAGTCTGCGGCGTCGCCAGACGCACCCGAGACTCTGACAAGGGGCGCCCGGTCCATCCGGGGCGCCCCTTCGTCGTGTCCGGGCTCCCAGCCGGCTCGCCTAGGCTCGTACGGTGATCCGTACCGCCCGCGTGCTCGGCCCCGCCGTCATCGTCGCCGTCGCGCTCGTCGCGACGATCGTCGGCCTCGCCTACGGCGGCGGCGCGGAGCCGTACCCGATCCAGGACCCCGGCCCCGTCGCGCGCTGGGGCGTGCCGATCGCCAAGCTGTTCGTCAACCTCGGCGCGGCCGGCATGATCGGCGCGCTCGTGCTGGCGGTCTGGGCCCTGAGCCCGAAGCGCCGCGAGTTCGAGCTGGCCCTCGACGTGGCCGCGGCGTCCGCCGCGGTGCTCACGGTCGCGAGCGCCGCGACCACCGTGCTCACCTTCGTGCTCGTCACGGGCGTCGAGTTCTCCCTGACCGACCGATTCGGGCAGCAGCTCGGCCAGTTCGTGACCTCGATCGAACTCGGCCAGGCGTGGCTCGCGACGACGCTCATCGCCGCCGCGGTCACGGTGCTGGCGTTCGCGGTCCGCAACCACACCGCCCTCGTCTTCGTGGCGGTGCTCTCGGTGATCGCGCTGGTGCCCATGGCCCAGGAGGGCCACGCGGCCGGCACCACCGGCCACAACGAGGCCGTCGCCGCCCTCGGACTGCACCTCGTGTTCGTCGCCGCCTGGCTCGGCGGGCTGCTCACGATCGTGCTGCTGAAGCCCGCGCTCGACGGCGAGCGGCTCGTCGTCGTGCTCTCGCGGTACTCGACGGTCGCCCTGATCTCGTTCATCGTGGTCGCGATCTCGGGCTACGCGAGCGCGGCGCTCCGCATCGGCACGTGGGACCAGCTCGCGACGCAGTACGGCGTGCTCGTGGCGCTCAAGGTCGCCGCGCTCATCGCGCTCGGCCTGTTCGGCGCGGTCCAGCGCCGGTTCATGATCGGGCGGATGTCGCGCCCGACGCCGCCGGGCGCCGCCGCCGGTCGGTCGGCGGACCGGACCTTCTGGCTGCTCGTCGTCGTCGAGCTCGCGTTCATGGGCATCGCGTCGGGTGTCGCCGCGGCCCTCGCCCGGACCGCGACCCCGGTGCCGGAGGACGTCTCCGGCGGCCTCGCCCGCACGCCGGCCGAGATCCTCACGGGCGAGCCGCTGCCGCCGTGGCCCGACGGGTGGCGGTACCTGACGGAGTGGCGGCCCGACCTGATCTGGCTGATCGCCTGCGGGTTCGGCATCTTCTTCTACGTCGCGGGCGTGCTTCGCCTGCACCGTCGCGGCGACCGGTGGCCGATCTACCGCACGGTGCTGTGGGTGTCGGGCCTGCTCCTGCTCGCGTGGGTGACGAGCGGCGGGGTCGCCGTCTACGAGCAGTACCTCTTCTCGGCGCACATGCTCGGGCACATGATCCTCACGATGGCGGTGCCCGTGCTGCTCGTGCCCGGCGCACCGGTGACCCTGGCGGCCCGGGCCATCCATCCCCGGAAGGACGGCAGCCGCGGCGGGCGCGAGTGGATCCTGCTCGCCGTGCACTCCCGCTTCGCGGGCGTCATCGCGAACCCCATCGTGGCGGCGGTGCTGTTCGCGGGCTCGCTCTGGGCGTTCTACTACTCGCCGCTGTTCCGGTGGTCGATGGAGGACCACGTCATCGGGCACCAGTGGATGGTCGTGCACTTCCTGATCACCGGGTACCTGTTCGTGCAGTCGCTCATCGGGATCGACCCCGTGCCCTACCGGCTGCCGTACCCGTTCCGGCTGCTGCTGCTCCTCGGCACCATGGCGTTCCACGCCTTCTTCGGCCTCGCGATCATGATGGGCACCGGCCTCATGCTCGCCGACTGGTACGGCGCGATGGGCTGGGGCACCGACGCGCTCGTCGACCAGCAGGTCGGCGGCGGCGTGGCCTGGTCGATCGGCGAGATCCCCACGGTCGCCCTCGCGATCACGGTCGCCGTGCAGTGGTCGCGGTCCGACGCGAAGGAGACGAAGCGCCGCGACCGGCACGCGGACCGCACCGGCGAGGCCGAGCTCGAGGCGTACAACGCCCGGCTCGCGGCGCTCGCGGAGCGCGACGGGGTGCACTGACGCGGCGACGCGGTTCAGCGGAGCTGGATCGAGATCGACCCGTCGGGCCGGACCGTCGCGTCGAGGGCGAGCGTGAAGCCCTCGTCCTGCTCGAGGGTCGAGAAGGTGCCGTCGAACAGCGACTGCACGTCGACCGAGATGTGCGCGACGCCGGGCGTCGGCGGCATCTCGAACGTCGTGTCTCCGGGCACGAGCGTCACCTCGGGCGACTCGACGATGGTCCACACCGGCTCGCTCACCACGCGGTCGTCGATCACGACGCCGAACGGGCAGCCGGCGGGCTGCAGCACGCGCTGGCTGGCGCACTGGTCTTCGAGGTACTCGTCGACCTTCGCCTGCACGCGTTCGACGAACGCCTCGGTCGGCAGCGCGTCGACCGTGGCCTCGGCCGTCGTCCCGGGCTCGGCGATCACCTGCGCGGGCACGGCCTCGAGCAGCGTGGAGTCGTAGCCGAACTCGTACGCCGCCGGCGCGATCGCCAGGTACGGCGCCGTCTGCGAGAACGCGGTCAGGTCGTCGCCGGACTTCGTCGCACGCGTGTCGAGCGTGAGCGAGCCCACCGTGAAGAGCGGGTTGTGCGCGGCGGTCACCTGGATGACGGCGAGCGGGCTCGTCGAGAACCTCCACCGGTGCAGCACGCCGTAGAGCGGCTCGATCGGCTCGACCTCGAACTCGGTCTGCACGATCGAGGCGTCGAGGCGGTAACTGGCCGTGACGGTGTGCCCGCCGTCCTCGTGCGCCTCGTCCGAGATGATCCGCACGTCCTCGGGTCCGGCGTCGATCACGTTGGAGCGCAGCATCGCCGTCGACGTGTCGGCCGGCAGGCCGGCGGCCGCGAGATGCCCCTCGTCCATCCGCACGCCGGGCGTCGCGGCCGCGCTCACGATGTCGTCGCTGGCGATGGCGTCGAGGTAGCGCTCGACGAAGGCGGGGGCGCCGTAGATGCTCTGGTTGAGACCGCCGAGGGCCGCGAGGAACGCGCCCACGACCATGACGGCGAGGCCCGTCCACCCCGCGATCGCGGCCGGCGACAGGCGTCCCTCTCGTCGGCCCGAACTCCCCACCCGGCAAGTCTAGACGGGGCCCTCCCGCGGGCCCGGTTCTCCACAACGTCGCGTGACGACCGACGGATGCCGCGGCTCGGACCGCCGCCCCGGCATCGCGGTCTACAGTGAAGACGCCCGCCCGAGGCATCCGATCGCCCATCCGCCACCCGCACCCCGAAGGCCGACCCGTGCAGCACGTCACCCTGACCGCCGAACAGGAGGCGGTGTTCCGGGCGATCGAGCACACGCGCGAGCACGTCTTCGTGACGGGCCGTGCGGGCACCGGCAAGTCGACGTTGCTGAACCACCTGAACTGGAACACGTCGAAGCAGATCGTGATCTGCGCGCCGACGGGCGTCGCCGCGCTCAACGTCGGCGGGCAGACGATCCACTCGCTCTTCCGGCTCCCGATCGGGGTCGTCGCCGACCGCGAGATCGACCAGAACGACGCCGTCCGGAAGCTGCTGAACGCGATGGACACCCTCGTCGTCGACGAGGTCTCGATGGTCAACGCCGACCTGATGGACGCGATGGACCGGTCGCTCCGGCAGGCCCGCCAGCGCCCGCACGAGCCGTTCGGCGGCGTGCAGGTGGTGCTGTTCGGCGACCCGTACCAGCTGGCGCCGGTGCCGGGGTCCGGCGAGGAGCGGCGCTACTTCGCCGACACGTACCGCTCCATGTGGTTCTTCGATGCGCGGGTGTGGGACGAGGCCGACCTCCGCATCTTCGAGCTGGGCGAGGTGCACCGCCAGCACGACGACGCCTTCAAGCACATGCTCAACGCCGTCCGCCACGGCATGGTGACCGCGGAGATCGCGGGAGCGCTCAACGAGACCGGCGCCCGGCGGCCGCTGCCCGAGCAGGGCGCCATCACGCTCGCGACGACGAACCAGACCGTCAACCGCATCAACCACGCGGCCCTGCACCGGCTCCCCGGGCAGTCGCTCGCGAACGAGGCCGAGGTGAACGGCGAGTTCGGCGGTCGCGGCTACCCGGCCGACGAGCGGCTCGAGCTCAAGGTCGGGGCGCAGGTCATGTTCCTCCGCAACGACACCGGCACCTGGAACGAGGGCCCGCGCTGGGTCAACGGCACGATCGGCACCGTGACCTCGCTCGATCGCGAGGTTCGGGTCGAGGTCGACGGCGAGGAGCACGAGGTCGAGCCGGCCACCTGGGAGAAGTACCGGTACACATGGGACCCGGTCGCGAAGAAGCTCGAGCGCGAGATCGTGGCGGAGTTCACGCAGTTCCCCCTCCGGCTCGCGTGGGCCGTCACGATCCACAAGTCGCAGGGCGCGAGCTACGACGCCGCGATCGTCGACCTCGGCTCGCGCGTGTTCAGTCCCGGCCAGACCTACGTCGCGCTGTCGCGGCTCACGAGCCTCGAGGGCCTGTACCTCGCGCGCCCGCTCGTGCCGCGCGACATCATCGTCGACCGCGACGTCGAGCGGTTCATGTCGGGGGCGGCGCGCGAGCGGGGCGCCGCCGACGAGCTGCCGGCCTGAGCCCCCGCCGGGCACGCCGTGCGATCTGCCAGACTCGCCGAATGGCATGGGTCTACCTGGGCGTCGCGATCGCGGCCGAGGTCGCGGCGACGAGCCTCATCGGGTTCACGGCGGGCTTCACCCGGCTGTGGTGGACGCTCGTCGTCCTCGCGGGCTACGGGCTCTCGTTCTGGATGCTCGCGCTCACGGTGCGCGAGCTCGAGATCGGCATCGTCTACGCGATCTGGTCGGGCGTCGGCACCGCGGCCATCGTCGCCATCGGGGTGCTCTTCCTCGGCGAATCGCTCTCGGTCGCGAAGCTGCTGGGGATCGGACTGATCGTGGCCGGCGTGCTCGTGCTCAACATCTTCGCGGGCGAGTCGGCGGCGCACGGCTGATCGGCGCAGCGCCGCCCGACGGTGCCGCCGCCGGAAGGTGCGGCCGGGGGCGTCATCGCCACGCGCCCCCGGCCGCGGTCGGAGTGGTCAGTGGTGGTGGTCCCGATCCGCGGGCGCGATCACGTGCTCGCCGTGCGGCGCGGCGGAGCGCCCGGCCTCGGTGGCGGCGAGGGCGGGCGTGGCCAGCGCGGACACGAGGATCGCACCCGCGGCCAGGCCGGTGAGGGAGCGCGCCGTCTCGCCGCCGGGCGAGCGGTTCCGGCCGACGGATGCCGCGGGCGCCGGGTCCTCGCGACGGCGCCGGTCCGCGCGCAGCATCGTCGCGGCCGACAGCGCGACGACGGCGACGAACGCGGCCGCCGCGGCGACCGGGGCGCCCGGAAGCATGGCGAGCGCACCGGCCGCGGCCGCCGCCCCGCCCAGGACGAGCAGGCCCACCGCGGTGGCGAGCGTGGCGCGCGGGGCGAGCACCCGTCCCGCGCGGAGGGCGCAGGCGCCCCAGCCGAGCGCGGCGACGCCGAGCCCGGCCAGGACGACCCGCGGTGCACCCCCGGCACCGGCGCCGAGCGCCGTCAGCACCAGGCCGCCGCCGAGCGCGGCGAGCATGGGCCAGGTGCGCGTGATCGTCGCCAGTGCCTGCATGGCCCGGCCCCCTACGCCGTCGCCACGCGTGCGGTGCGCTCGGCGCCGAGTCCCACTCCGAGCAGCACGATCGCGCTCGCGAGGTGCAGGAAGTGGTCGGGCGTGTTGAGCGCGAGGATGTTCGCCGGCGTGCCGGCGATGAAGAAGCCGACGACGCCGAGCAGCAGGTACGCCGCGCCGACGACCGTGTTCACGGTCCGGGCCGCCGCGACGTTGGCGAGGCCGGCGATGAGCAGCGCCGCGCCGATCGCCAGGTGGGCGATGTTGTGCAGCGGGTTGACCGCGAAGATGCCGAGCAGCAGGCCGCCCTCGGTGGCGATGAAGCCGACGCCGCCGGTCACGGCGAAGCCGAGCAGGCCCACGAGGACGTAGACCGCGCCGAACACGGTCGCGGCGATTCGGTTGGGTGAGTTCTTCATGGCGATGCCTCCTTGTCGTCGCGCGGCGGTCGCCGTGCTGGGAGGGGTTCGGCGCCCGCACCGGACCGGATTGGATCGCGACCGGTCGGGCGTTCGGGGGACACCGACGGGGCGGGCCCCGCGTCCGGTGCGGGGCGGGATCGTGGCGTCCCGTGGCCCGCGACGATGATCGGGTTACAATCACTCCGGACACACGGCGGGGGGCACGGTGGCTGCAGGGGTAGGGCGGATGCGTCGGCTGATCGCCGCGACCGTCGCGACGGCGTGCGCGCTCGTCGGCCTCTCAGCCTGCACGGCGTCCGACGGGCCGGCGGTCGACTACGAGCAGGTCGACGGCCCGTTCGGCGGCGACGTCGCCGACCAGCTCGACGCCGCGCTCGCCGAGGCCGTGCGCCTGAGCGGTTCGAGCGGTGCGGTCGCGGGCGTCTGGGCGCCCTGGGCGGGATCCTGGACGGCCGGCATCGGCACCGTGGACTTCTCGGACGGCGCCGACGAGGTCACCGCCGACACCCGCTTCCAGCTCGCCGCGGGGACCGGCGAGTTGACGTGCGCGCTGATGCTGCGGCTCGTCGACGCCGGGGTCGTCGAACTCGACCAGCGGGTGTCGTCGATGGTCCGCGGCATCCCCGGACTCGAGGGGATCACGCTCGAGCAGCTCTGCCGCAACGAGTCCGGCATCGCCGACTACTACGGGCCGCTGCGGCGCTACTTCGTCGGCAACCCGGAGCGCGTGTGGCCCGCCGCCGAGCTCGTCGCGAGCGGCCTGGCGGCCGGAAGGAAGGGCGACCCGGGCGAGAAGTGGGTCGAGTCGCGCACCGGCATCCTGCTGCTCGCGATGGCGCTCGAGCAGCACACCGGCCGCACCTGGAAGGACCTCGCGACGCAGTACGTGCTCGACCCGCTGGAGCTCGAGGACACCTCGATCCCCGCCCCGTCCAGCACGTCGTACGCCGGCGCCCTCGGCGGCTACTCGTCGCGCATCGGCACCGACGGCTCGGTGTCCTGCGATGCGGTCGTCGACGTCTCGGCGCGGTCGAGCTCGATCGGCGGCACGGCCAGCGGCGCGCGCACGACGATCGACGACGCGAAGGCGCTGAGCGAGGCGTTCGCGAACGGGTCGCTGTTCGAGGAGGCGACGGCGCGCGAGGCGTGGACGGTCGCGCCGCTCGGCGGCGACGCACCCGGATGGCAGGGCCAGGGGATCGGCGCCCAGCAGTACGGGCCGCTGCGCGGCGTGGCGGGCGAGTCGGTCGGGGCGCTGTCGGCCATGTTCACGGACCCCACCACCGGCCTCACCGTCGTGGTCGCGCTGAACAACTCGACGGGCGGCGAGGAACTCGTCCGCGAGGCGGCGTTCGCCCTGGCCTCGATCGCCTCGAAGGCCGCGCCGGCCGAGGGCCGAGACCTCCCGCTCGTGGAGCTGCCCTGGTCGCTCGACCAGGCGATGCAGCGGATGGCGGAGGCCGCGCCCTGCGCGCCCGCCCCCGAGGAGGAGGACACGGGCTCCGACGGGTGACCTTGGACCCATGGCGCGCCGCGCGACGCGGGGCAGACTCGCGCTGAGAGGCTGCGCGCGCCGCGGCCGGGGGAGGGCGCGGATGTGCCGTTGGCTGGCGTACTCGGGCGAGCCGCTGCGGGCCTCCGCCGTGCTCCTCGACGCGACGCACTCGCTGGTCGCCCAGTCGCTCGACTCGCCGATGGGCGCGGAGACCGTCAACGGCGACGGGTTCGGCGTCGGCTGGTACCCGGAGGGCGCCGTCGCGGGCAGCATCCCGGCGGTGTTCCACAGCGTCGAGCCCGCCTGGAACGACGAGAACGTCCGGGAGCTGTCCCGGTCGATCGAGAGCCCGCTGTTCTTCAGCCACGTGCGCGCGGCGGCGGGCCCGCCGATCCAGCGCACGAACTGCCACCCGTTCCGGTGGGAGAACTGGCTGTTCATGCACAACGGCTTCCTCGCGGAGTTCGCGAAGGTGAAGCGCGACCTGACCTTCGCGATCGATCCGTCGCTCTACCCGCACGTGACGGGGACCACGGACTCGGAGGTGCTCTTCCACCTCGCGATCACGCACGGGCTCGCCGACGATCCCGTCGCCGCACTCACGGCGGCGGTCGACCAGGTCGAGCGCGTCGGGCGCGACCAGGGGGTGCTCTTCCCCATGCAGGGCACCATCGCCGTCACGGACGGTGCCACGATCTGGGCACTGCGGTACTCGTCGCAGGGCCGGTCGCGGACCCTCTTCCACTCCCGGGACGTCCCGACCATCCGCGAGATGTACCCGGAGGCCGAGCGACTGTCCCAGTTCGGCGACCACGCGCAGCTCGTCGTCTCCGAACCCCTGAACGACCTGCCGGGGCTGTTCATCGAGGTCCCGGAGTCGACCATCGCGATCCTCGACCGTGAGGGATACCACCATGAGCCCTTCCGCTCCGCCGCCTGAGCCGGACGGCGAGGCGCCCGGCGACGCACCCGACGCCGCGCCTCCGGCGCCGCGCGCGGCCGGATGGGCCGTGGTCACCGCACTGTCCGCCGCCCAGTTCGTCATGGTGCTCGACAGCACCGTCATGAACGTCTCGATCTCGCAGGTCGTCGAGGACCTCGGCACGACGGTGTCGGCCATGCAGGCCGCGATCACGTTCTACACGCTCACCATGGCCGCGCTCATGCTCGTCGGCGCGAAGCTGGGCGACGTCTGGGGTCGGCTGCGGGCGTTTGTGATCGGCGCGATCATCTACGCCCTGGGGTCGCTGACGACGGCCCTCAGCCCGAACATCGTCGTGCTCTTCACGGGATGGTCGGTCATCGAGGGCGTGGGAGCGGTGCTCGTCATCCCGGCGATCGCCGCCCTCATCGCCGACAACTACGAGGGACGCCGGCGCGTGACCGCCTACGCCATGATCGGCGCCGCATCCGGTGCCGCGGTCGCGGCCGGACCGCTGATCGGCGGGTTCCTGACCACGTACGCGTCGTGGCGGTACGTCTTCATCGGCGAGGTCGTCGTCATGGCCGTCGTGGTGCTGTTCGCCCGCCGCATCACCGATCGGCACGAACCCGTGCGGCTGCGGATCGACGTGCTCAGCGTGCTGCTCTCGTCGGCGGGGCTCATCGCGGTCGTGCTCGGGATGCTGCAGAGCAAGACCTGGGGCTGGATCATCCCCCTGCAGTCACCGGAGATCGGCGGCGTCGAGATCGCCCCGCTCGGGGTGTCGCTCACGGCATGGCTGATCATCGCCGGCGTCGGGCTGCTCGCCTGGTTCGGGTTCCGGCAGCGGCGGCTCATCGACTCCGGCCGCGAACCGTTCCTCGACGTCTCGCTGCTGCGCATCGGCCGGCTGCGGAGCGGGCTGTCCTCGCTCGGCGCGCAGTACGCCGTGACCGCCGGCCTGTTCTTCATGGTCCCCGTCTACCTGCAGATGACGCTCGGACTCGACGCGCTGCAGACGGGGCTGCGCATCTTCCCGCTGTCGATCTCCCTCATCCTGTTCTCGTTCGCCGGCACGCGGCTGTCGAACCGCTGGTCGCCGCGGAGGATCGTCGTCACCGGCCAGGTGGTGCTGGCCGCTGCGGCACTGCTCCTGCTCGGGTCGGTCGACCAGCAGCTGCGGCAGGTGGCGTTCAGCATCGGGATGTTCATCGCCGGCGCGGCCCTGGGCCTCCTCGCCTCCCAGCTCGGCAACGTCAACATGTCGAGCGCCGGTCCCGAGAAGTCGAGCGAGGTCGGCGGGATGCAGGGCGTCTTCCAGAACCTCGGCTCGTCGCTCGGCACGGCCCTCATCGGCTCGATGCTGATCAGCGCGCTCGCGACGTCGTTCGCGGGCGGGGTGGCCTCGAGCGACCTGCCGGGCGAGGTGCGCACCGCCGTCGACGCGGCGACCCATGACGGCGTCGACCTGGTGCCCGCGTCGACCGTCGCCGACATCGGCACCGCCGCGGGGCTGTCCGACGCGGACGCAGCGGAGCTCTCGAGGGTCTACGGCGAATCGCAGCTGCAGGCGCTCCGGGTCGCGTTCGTCGGGCTCGTCGCCATCGCGCTGCTCGCGCTGCTGCTCTCGCGGCGCATCCCCGACGAGGTCGAGGGGCGCGCCCCGCCGCGCGGCGGGGGGCGAGCGACCGTACCCGAGGAGATCGAGGAACGACCATGACCAGCACGACCGGCTTCGACCGCCCGCCGAGCGGACCGGACCCCGCGCCCCGTCCCTCCTCGTCCGGCATCCCCGACCCGGCGCCGCGACACGACTTCGCCGGCCGCGCGGCCGCGGGGCGCGCCGCCCGGGCGAACGCCCCGCGCCGATCCCACGCCGGCTGGTCACCGCCCGCCGACCGACCCGACCCGGTCTCGCTGCTCGAGGAGCAGGCCGCGAGCCGTGTGCCGGAGCTCGTGCCCATCCGCTACGCGCGCATGCTCGCCTCGCCGTTCACGTTCTACCGCGGGGCGGCGCTCATCATGGCGTCCGACCTCTCGAGCACTCCCGTCTCGGGCATCGTCGCCCAGATCTGCGGCGACGCGCACCTGTCGAACTTCGGGCTGTTCTCGTCGCCCGAGCGCGACCAGGTCTTCGACGTGAACGACTTCGACGAGACGCTCCCGGGTCCGTGGGAGTGGGACGTGAAGCGCCTCGCCGCGAGCTTCGAGATCGCGGCCCGCTACCGCGGCTTCGACGACCGCGACCGACGCCGCGTGGTCCTCGCGAGCGTTGCGGCCTACCGCGAGCAGATGCGGCGGGCGGCGACGGCACGCGTCCTCGACGCCTGGTACGACCACCTCGACGCGGCGGCGCTGCGCGAGTGGTTCGAGCGCGAGCGCACGGCGAGCCGGATCGGCCGGAAGCAGCTGAAGCGGAGCGAGCAGACGCTGGCGAAGGCCCGCCGGCGGGACAGCGTGCGCGCGTTCAGCAAGCTCGTCCGCAGCGAGGGCGGCGTCATGCGCATCGCCGCCGATCCGCCGCTCATCGTCCCGATCGAGGAGCTCGCCGCGGACGAGCTGACCCGCGCGGACGAGGAGCGCATCATGCGCGGCCTCCTGCAGGAGTACCGGACCACGCTGCCGCTCGAGCGGCACCCCATCGCCGAGTACGACTACGTGCACATGGCACGCAAGGTCGTCGGCGTCGGCAGCGTCGGCACGCGAGCCTGGGTCATCCTGATGCGCGGCCGCGACGACCGCGACCCGCTCATGCTGCAGGCCAAGGAGGCGCAGGCGTCGGTGCTCGAACGGTTCCTGCCGCCGAGCCCCTATGCGAACCACGGGGAGCGCGTCGTGCGCGGCCAGCGCCTGATGCAGGCCGCGAGCGACCTCTTCCTCGGGTGGCAGCGGGTCACGGGCGTCGACGGGGTCCGCCGCGACTTCTACCTGCGCCAGCTCGCCGACGGCAAGGGCGCGGCCGACGTCGAGCTCATGACGCCGAAGGCCGGCGTGCTCTACGCCCAGATGTGCGGCGCCACGCTCGCCCGGGCGCACGCCCGGGCGGGCGACCGGGTCGCGATCGCCGCATACCTCGGCGGGTCCGACCGCTTCGACGTCGCGATCGCGGCGTTCGCGGCCGACTACGCCGACCAGAACGAGCGCGACTACGACGCGTTCGCGCGCGCTGTCGCCTCAGGTCGGCTCGTCGCCGCCGACGCGGAGTGACGCCCGCCGACGAAAGGCTGCGCCATCCGTCGCACCCTTGGTAGCGTGCAATGGATCGGCCGTCGGCGAGGATGCCGCGGCCCCGGCGGCGACGGCCAGGGGGAGGCGCGATGTCAGCATCCGCAGGCGAGCACGCGACGGCGGTGCAGCCGCGCGAGCAGTGGACCGGCCAGGTCGGCTTCATCCTGTCGGCGATCGGCTCGGCGGTCGGCCTCGGCAACATCTGGCGGTTCCCGGGCGTCGCGTACGAGAACGGCGGCGGGGCGTTCATCATCCCCTACCTGGTCGCCCTGGTGACCGCGGGCATCCCGATCCTCTTCCTCGACTACGCCCTCGGACACCGGTTCCGCGGGGCGGCGCCGACCGCGTTCCGGCGCCTCGGCGGGGGCCGGCTGAAGTGGCTCGAGAGCCTCGGCTGGTTCCAGGTCATGATCTGCTTCGTGATCGCGCTGTACTACACGGTCGTGATCGCCTGGGCGGCGAGCTACTTCGTCTTCTCGTTCGACCTGCGCTGGGGCGACGACACGGCCGGCTTCCTGACCGGCGACTTCCTGCAGGTGGGGGAGCCGGGGCTGTCGTTCACGTTCGTGCCGGCCGTGCTCATCCCGCTCGTGCTCATCTGGCTCGCGGCGATCGTGGTCCTCGCCTTCGGCGTCGCGCGCGGCGTGCAGCGCATCAACGTGATCTTCCTGCCGCTGCTGGTCGTCGCGTTCGCCGCCCTCGTGATCCGCTCGCTCTTCCTCGAGGGCGCCGGCGACGGGCTCAACGCGCTCTTCACGCCCGACTTCGCCGCGCTCGCCGACCCGGACGTGTGGATCGCGGCCTACAGCCAGATCTTCTTCTCGCTGTCGATCGCGTTCGGCATCATGATCACCTACGCCTCGTACCGCAAGCGCCGCTCGAACCTCACGACGCCGGGACTCGTGGTCGCGTTCGCGAACTCGTCGTTCGAGATCCTCGCGGGCATCGGCGTGTTCGCGACCCTCGGCTTCTTCGCGTTCGAGCAGGGCGTCGACGTCGCGGAGCTCGAGGGCCTGACGGGCGTCGGGCTGTCGTTCATCACCTTCCCGGCGATCGTCTCGCAGATGCCGGGCGGGCCGATCTTCGGCATCCTCTTCTTCGGCTCCCTCGCGATGGCCGGGTTCACCTCGCTCCTGTCCGTGCTGCAGGTCGTCTCCGCCGGGTTCCAGGAGAAGTTCGGGCTCTCGCCGCGGCAGGCGGCGACCCGCGTCGGCATCGTGTCGATGATCCTGTCGGTCCTCCTGTTCGCGACGACGAGCGGGCTCATCGCGCTCGACACCGTCGACAACTGGGCCAACAACATCGGCATCGTGCTCTCCGCGGTGCTCGCGGGCGTCTTCGCGTTCTGGATCCTGGGCAAGGGACCGGAGCTGCGGTACCACCTGAACGCGGTCTCGACCTTCCGGGTGGGCGGAGTGTGGACGCTGCTGGCCGGCGTCCTCGCGCCGATCGTGCTCGGCTACATGCTGATCCAGCGCATCGCCTCGCTCGTCGTCGAGGGCTACGGCGGCTACCCCGACTGGTACCTGGCGGTCATGGGGTGGGGCACGGTGCTGTTCTTCGTCGTGGCGGCGGCCGTGCTGACCGGCCTCCCGTGGCGACGGAGTCCGGACTCGTTCCGGCCGTGGCCGCCGTTGCCCGAGCGATCGCCGCGACCGGATGCCGCTCCGAGTGAAGGGGGTCGGTCATGACCGGCACCGCGATCGTCTTCCTCGTGCTCGCCATCGTGCTCGTCTGGGGCGGGTTCACGGTCAGCGTGTTCGCGCTGAGCCGCCGCCCCGATCGCCACGACTTCCCGCCGGGGGGCGAGGACGACCACCGCGAGGACATCGGTCCCGTCGAGCGGGACACGTAGGCCGCGCGGCGCAACCCCGCGAGACCGCCCGGCCGCTCGCGGCATACTGTGGGCACCCCCGCGCGGCGGGGGCGGAAGGAGGGCGTCGTGGGAGAACAGGAGACCGGCTCGCCGGAGGCATCCGTCGGCGAGGAGGCGGACGACTCGAAGCCGGGCCGCTGGCAGCGGTTCCACGAGCGGTTCATCGTCGAGGAGCGCTACCTGTCGTCGACCGCGCGGCGGAACCTCTACGTGACGGCCGCGGCGCTCGTCGTCGTGGGCCTCGCCGGGTTCTTCGTGGTGCTCGACTCGATCCTCGAGGCCGACGACCTGTCGGTGATCGATGCGCCCGTGCAGGCGTGGCTGGAGTCCGGTCGGGACGGGTGGCTCACGACGTTCATGATCGTGCTCGCCGTCGGGTTCGGGCCCATCTCGATGCCGATCATCATCCTCGTCACGACGGTCGCGTGGGGCGTGTTCGCCAAGCACGCCTGGCGACCGCTGCTGCTCGCCGGCGGCATGATCCTCGGCGTCATCACGGTGCAGGTGCTCGCGCCGGTCATCTCGCGGGACCGACCGCCGGCCGACGAGATGCTGTTCGGCTACGACCCGACCTCGTCGTTCCCGTCCGGCCACGTCATGGGCGTCGCCGACTTCCTGTTCATCGGCACGTACCTCGTGTTCTCCCGGCACCGCCGCCCCGTCGTGACGACGCTCGCGTTCGTCGCCGCCTCGTTCGTCGTGCTGCTCACCGCAGCGTGCCGGATCTACCTCGGCTACCACTGGGCGACCGACGCGCTCGGCTCGATCTTCCTCTCGCTGGTCGTGCTCGGGCTCGTCATCGCCGTCGACACGTGGCGGACCGTCCGTGTCGGCACCGCGGAGCAGATCGCGGAGTCCGACCGCCGACCGGAGGCCTGGGGGCGCGATGAGCGACGCTGACCCGGCCGAGCCCGGCGCCGCGACGGATGCCCCGGCGTCGACGCCCGCGGAGCGGTCCGGCGGGCACGGCCGACCGCACGCGCCGACGCCGCTGCGCGTCAGCCGGCGTCCGTGGCTCGCGGCGGGCGTCATCGCGCTGGTCGCGGTGGCCGCCTTCGGCGCCGTGATCGTGTACGCCGAGGGCCGTCGGCCGTTCGGCTTCGAGGTCGACCTGATGACCGGGCTCGCCGCAGTGCGCACGACGCCGGTGACCACGTTCGCGCTGGTGCTGAACGTGATCGGGGGCGGCCTGCTGTCGAACGTCGTGCTCCCGATCCTGATCGTGCTCGCGCTCCTCGTCTGGCGCCGTCCGTGGGCGGCGCTCTACTTCGGCATCGCGGTCGCCGCGAGCGCGGGGGTCACGCGGCTCGTCAAGGTGCTCGTCGGCCGCGTGCGGCCGGAGGACATCCTGGTCGAGCCCGACTACGGGTCGTTCCCGTCGGGGCACAGCTCCGCCGCCGCGGTCATCGTGGTCGCGCTCGGCGTGGTCTTCATGCGCACGTGGGTGTGGGTCGCGGGCATCGCGTACCTGGTGCTGATGATGCTCAGCCGCATGTACCTCGGCGCGCACTGGCTCTCCGACACCGTGGGCGGCGCCCTAGTCGGCGCCGGGGCCGCCCTCATCGTCTGGGCGCCGTTCGCGTACCGCCTGTACCGTGAGAACCGCTTGCCCCACGCCCCCGTCTGGCGGCCCGCCGACTCGGCCCCGTCGCCCGCGGACCGCTGAGGCGGCGAGGAGGCGGCGCAGTGGGCACGAACCGCACGCGGGACTCGCGATGGATCCCGCCCGGCGTGCGGACGGCGATGCACTACCGCCGGGAGTGGCTCGTGCCCGACCTGCGGGCCGGCCTCGTGGTCACGGCGCTGCTCATCCCCGCCGGCATGGGGTACGCGCGGGTCGCGGGGCTGCCTCCGGAGACCGGCCTCTACGCGACGATCGTGCCGCTGCTCGCCTACGCGCTCTTCGGCCCGAGCCGGATCCTCGTGCTCGGGCCCGACTCGGCGCTCGTCCCGATCATCGCGGCGGCGATCATCCCGCTCGCGGCCGGGAGCGACGAGCGCGCCGTCGCGCTCGCCGGGCTGCTGGCGCTCATGGTCGGCGGTGTCCTGCTGCTCGGCGGGGTCCTGCGGCTGGGGTTCGTGACCGACCTGCTGTCGAAGCCGATCCGGGTCGGGTACCTCAACGCCATCGCGGTGCTGGTGGCCGTGTCGCAGGTGCCGGCCCTGCTGGGCTTCTCGGTCGACGCCGGGTCCCCCGTCGAGGAGGTCGTGGCGATCTGGAACGCCCTCGTGGGCGGGGAGGCCGACCTGCTCGCCGTCGCGTTCGGGGTGGGCTCGCTCGTGGTGATCGTCGTCCTGCAGGCCCTCCGCTCGCCGGTGCCAGGGGTGCTCGTCGCGGTCGTCGTGGCGACGGTGCTCACGGCGGTGCTCGGGCTCGGCGACCGCCTCCCGGTGGTGGGCGCGCTGCCCCAGGGGCTCCCGGCGCCTGCGCTCGGCGGCCTGGAGTGGGGCGACCTCGCGGCGTTGGCGCTGCCCGCGGCGGGCATCGCGCTGGTCGCGTTCACCGACACCGCAGTGTTCTCGCGTTCGCTCGCGGCACGGCGCGGCGAGACGGTCGACGGCAGTGCCGAGATGGCCGCCATCGGCGGCGCGAACCTCGCCGCGGGGCTGTTCGGGGGCTTCCCGATCTCGGCCTCGTCGTCGCGGACGCCGGTCGCGGAGCAGGCGGGCTCGCAGTCGCAGTTGACGGGCATCGTCGGGGCGGTCCTCATCGTCGCGTTCATCCTCGTGGCGCCCGGCGTCACCGCCTTCCTGCCGTCGGCGACGCTCGCGGCCGTGGTGATCACGGCGGTCGCGCGGCTCCTCGACGTCCGCGGCGTCCTGCGGCTGGTGCGGATGGATCGGGTGGATGCCGCCCTGTCGGCGGCGGCGTTCGTGGGCGTGTTCGTCTTCGGCGTCATCGAGGGCATCGCGGTGACGATCGGGCTATCGCTGCTCGCGTTCGTGCTCCGGTCGTGGCGGCCGTACCGCGCGGAGCTCGGACGCGTGACGGGCCTGCGCGGATACCACGACCTCTCCCGGTATCCGGAGGGGGAGCGGATCCCCGGTGTCGTGATCGTGCGCTTCGACGCGCCGCTCTTCTTCGCGAACGGCGGCCTGTTCGACGACTTCGTGCGCTCGCGGGTGGGCGACGCCGGCGACGACGTGCGCACCGTGATCCTCGCGGCCGAGCCGATCACGGACGTCGACACGACCGCGATCGACGAGCTCGTCGAGCTCGACGACTGGTTGGACGCCCGCGGCATCCGCCTCGTCATCGCCGAGATGAAGGACCCGGTGGTCGACGTGCTGCGCCGCTACGGCGTCGGCGACCGCTTCACGCCCGACCGCTTCGCGCCGACGGTCGGCGCGGCGGTCGACGAGGTGACGGGCACGCTGCGGGGCGACCTCGAGGGCACCCGGTGGGATGAGGACGAGGACGAGGACGACGGCGGGGGCGCTCCGGGCGCCGATGCCGGCCGACCGCGTCGCTGACGGCTCACCAGGTGGCGTCGCCGCGGATGATCGCGTCGGAGCCGCCGTCGATGAAGACGACCTGGCCGCAGAGGTGCGCGTTCTCCTCGCTCGTGAGCCACGCGAGCAGGTAGGCGACGTCGCGCGGCCGGAAGATGCCGTTCAGCGGCATCGGCACCATCTCGAGGATCGCCTCGCGCGCCTCGGGCGTGCTCGTGTACGCCTCGGTCATGGGCGTCTCGACCACGCCGGGTGCGATGGCGTTGAGGGGGATGCCGGCACCGGCCCAGTCCGCGGTGGTCGCGGAGCGGCGGATCCAGCGGGCGAGGGCCCGCTTGCTCGTGCCGTAGATCAGGTTCGCCTGCTCGGGGGCGCCGGCCTCGAGCTCGGCGGCGCGGGCGAGTGCGGCGGGCTCATCGCCCGCGAGGAAGGCCTCGAGCAGCGCGTCGTCCGGCGGGTAGAGCGAGGCCATCGACGCCGTCGCGACCGCGCGCGGCGCCTCGGATCCCGCCAGCAGCGGTCGGAGGCCCTCGAGGGTCGCGAGCGTGCCGAAGAAGTTCACCGCGGCGGCGGTGGCGACGGGTGCGGCGAGGCCCGCGTTGGCGATGATCGCGTCGATCGTGCCGCCGCTCGCCTCGGTGACCCCGGCGACGAGCGCGTTGCGGCCCTCGGCGGTCGACAGGTCGGCCGTCACGTCGGCGTCGTGGAGGTCGACCCCGATGACGCGGTGCCCGCGCTCGACGAGGAGGTCCGCGGTCGCGCGGCCGATGCCGCTCGCGGATCCGGTGACGACGTACGTGCGTGGCATGGCGTGCTCCAGCTTCGTTGCGGTGGTGAGTCGGTCCCGCGGATCGGGCGCCGGATTCCAGCCTCGCCGCGACGCGCGCAGGCAGGAGGGTCGTTCGGCCCGCCGCGGTGGGGGGCCGGCCCGTACCGTCGTGGCAGGAGGTGCGGGATGAGCAATGGATCGAACGCGGGACTCGCCGGGGGCGGCGCGATCTACGGCCTCGGGATCTTCGGCGCGTGGGTGTACTTCTGGCAGCAGGCCGACGCGTTCTGGGAGTACGTCTGGGCGATCTTCCAGGGCCTGTTCTGGCCGGCGTTCATGGTCTACGACCTGTTCGCGGCGCTCGGCGACTGACGTCGACCGACCGGGAGGAAGAAGGTCCCGGCCGCGGCGCCGGTCTCCCGGATACCCTCGGGGTATGCCTGAGTCACGCCCGGACGACCCGAACGACCCGTCGGGGCCGCAGGCCGGCCCCGGGTCCGGCCCGAGCCGCCGCACCGTGCTGGCCGTCGGCGCGACGGCGGCCGGCGCCATCGCGGTCGGCGCGGGCGGCCTCGCGTGGTGGACCGCATCGCGGGTCGCCGGCCCGGACCCGGCCGCGCCCCTCGCGACCGGCCGGACGGAGCCGTCGGGCGGCGCGGAGGACGACTCCACGGAGGAGACCTTCCGAGAGCCGGAGGTGCGCTCGAGCACCGCCGGTCGCCTCGACCTGGAGCTCTCCGCCGCGGTGACGAGCATGACGATCGACGGTCGGCGGGTGCGCGTCCTCGGGTTCGAGGGCGCCATGCCCGGTCCCACGCTGCGGGTCCGTCCCGGCGACCGCATCGCGCTCAGGTTCCGGAACGGGCTCGGCGTCACGACCAACCTGCACACGCACGGCCTCGAGGTCTCGCCCGAGGGGAACTCGGACAACGTCTTCGTGATGATCCCCGCCGGCGGCACCTTCGACTACGCGTACGAGCTGGGTGACGACCACCCGCCCGGCGTGTTCTGGTACCACCCCCACCACCACGGCACCACCGCGGAGCAGCTGTTCGCGGGCCTGTACGGGGCCATCATCGTCGAGGAGGCGGACCCGCTCCCGGTCGACCGCGAGCGGGTGCTCGCCATCGCCGACATCTCCTTCGACGCGAACGGCGACGTCGCGACCGCGACCCGGTTCGACCGGATGCTCGGCCGCGAGGGCGACCTCGTGCTCGTGAACGGGCAGGCGCTCCCGACCATGGTCGCCGCGCCGGGGGAGCGCGAGCGGTGGCGCATCGTGAACGCCTGCACCTCCCGGTACCTGCGCCTGCGGCTCGACGGGCACCGGATGCGCCTGCTCGGCATCGACGCCGGACGGTACGCCGAGCCGCGCGACGTCGACGAGCTCGTCCTGCTTCCGGGCAACCGGGCCGATGTCATCGTCGAGGCCGTTCCCGGCGAGACGGCCGTGCTGCGCACCCTGCCGTTCGACCGCGGCAGCATGGGCGCGATGGGCGCGCCGCGGAGTGCCACGACCGGTGCCGACCTGGCGAGGTTCGTCGTCCGGGGGGATGCCGCGGCATCCGCGGCACCCTCGCCCGCGACCACCGCGGCGCCCCGCGACCTGCGCGAGGAGGAGGTGACGGCGCGCCGGACCCTCACCCTCGCGATGGGCGGAATGGGCGGCGGCATGGGTCAGGGCATGGCGTTCACGATCGACGGCCGGACCTTCGCGGAGGGCCGCATCGACCTCGAACCGGCGGCGGGTGCGATCGAGGAGTGGACGATCGTGAACACGAGCACCATGGACCATCCGTTCCACCTGCACGTCTGGCCGATGCAGCTGGTCGAGGTCGACGGGGCGCCGGTGGACGGCGTCGATCGCCGCGACGTGGTGCCCGTGCCGGCCGGAGGCCGGGTCGTCGTCCGCATCGCGTTCGAGGGAATCACCGGGCGCACGGTCTACCACTGCCACATCCTCGACCACGAGGACCTCGGCATGATGGGCGTCATCCGGGTCTGAGCGCGGAACCCTCCGCCCCGCGGACGGCTCGGGAACGGCTCCGACACGCCGATCCCGGTCCGGGACCAAAGACCGTCCCGTGCGGGTCGTCGCGAGTACCGTGTGAGGCGTCAGCGCCGCCCGACGAAGGGACCCCCGTGGACTTCTGGAACTGGATCTGGTTCTTCTTCTGGACCTTCGCCTACGTGGCGTACCTGATGGTCCTCGTCTTCATCGTGATCGACATCTTCCGCGACCACTCGCTGAACGGCTGGTGGAAGGCGCTCTGGCTGATCTTCCTCTTCTTCCTGCCGTGGATCACGGGGCTCGTCTACCTCATCGCCCGGGGACGCGGCATGGCGGAGCGCTCGCAGCGGAAGCAGGTCGAGTACGAGCACCGCACGGCCGAGGAGTACCGCGAGATCTCGTTCGCGAACCCGGCCGATGAGATCGCGAAGGCGCAGGCGCTGCGCGAGCGGGGCGTCATCACGGACGGCGAGTTCGAGGCGATCAAGGCGAAGGCGCTGGGGTCGAAGTTCTGAGCAGCGGGTCGACCGACGCGCGGCACCGTGCGCGGTACCGCGAGATCGCGGCGGTCCTGCGTCGGCACAGCCTCGGCCTGCTCGCCGGGCTGATGGGCGCGGGCCGACGCACCCCGTTCCGGCGTGCGTCGCCCGACGGCGACGCCGCGCCCGGCGGCATCATCGCGCCGCCCGAGCACCTGAGGCTCGCGCTCGAGGAGCTCGGCCCGACCTTCATCAAGCTCGGGCAACTGCTCTCCACGCGCTCCGACCTGGTGCCTCCCGCGTACGCCGACGAGCTCGCGAAGCTGCAGGACGCCGCTCCGCCCGTGCCGGTCGAGCAGGTCCGCGCCGTCATCCGGAGCGAGCTCGGCGCGGACGCCGACGAGCTGTTCGCCGCCTTCGAGGACGAGCCGCTGGCCTCCGCCTCGATCGGCCAGGCGCATGCGGCGGTGCTCGACGACGGCACGCAGGTCGTCGTGAAGGTGCGCCGACCGGGCGCCGTCGCGCAGGTGCAGCAGGACCTCGAGATCCTGCGCAACCTCGCCGACCGCGCGAGCCGGACGTGGAGCCTGGCACGCGACCACGACGCGCGCGGACTCGCGGAGGAGTTCGCGCAGACGCTGCTCGCCGAGCTCGACTACCTGCAGGAGGGCCGGAACGCCGAGCGCTTCGCCGAGGACTTCGCGTTCGAGGAGGATGTCGCGATCCCGCGCGTGTACTGGGACTACACGACCTCGCGGGTACTGACCCTCGAGCGCATGACGGGACTCAACGTCGGCGACGCGGCCGCGCTCGACGCCGCCGGGGTCGACCGCAGGCGCGTCGCCCGCCGGGGTGCCGAGATCGTGCTCAAGATGACGTTCGAGGACCGCTTCTTCCACGCCGACCCGCACCCCGGGAACCTCTTCGTCCAGCCCGACGGCACGATCGCGCTCATCGACTTCGGCATGGTCGGCGAGATCGACGCGTCGCTGCGCGACCACCTCGGCGCGCTCTTCGTCGCACTCGTCCGCGGCGACCCGGAGCGGCTCGCGTCGGCGCTCATCGACCTGTCGCCGACCTCCGCCGGCGTCGACCGCGAGCTCCTGCAGGACGACCTGGCGGACTTCCTCTCGCGGTACCGGCTGGACTCGCTCCGCGACACGCCGTTCGCCCGCATGATCGCCGAGCTGTTCGGCATCCTGCGCCGGCATCGGCTCCGGCTCCCGCGCGAGATGGCGCTCCTGTTCAAGGCGCTGCTGGTCATCGAGGGCCTCGCGCTGCGACTCGATCCGGAGTTCCGGCTCGGCGAGACGCTGCGCCCCTACGCGCAGCGGCTGGCACGCGAGCGGCTCAGCGCGATCGTGCTCGCGAAGCGCATCGCACAGGCGACCGCCGACCTCGGCGAGCTGGCGCTCGACATGCCCGGCACGCTCCGGCGGCTGCTGGAGCACGCCGACGAGGGCGGCATCCAGGTGCACCTGCGCGCCGCCGAGCTGGAGCCGCTGATGGGGCGGGCGGAGCGGATCGGCAACCGCCTGGTCGCCGGGATGCTCAGCGCCGCGTTCATCACGGGGGTCGGCAGCCTGGTCGCGAGCGAGCGCCGGTGGCGGTCGTGGGAGGGCGTCATGCTCGGCACGGGCCTCGGCGTCATCGGCTCGCTCGGCGGATACCTGGCGTGGACGATGCGCCGGACGGGGTCGCGCCGCGCGCGGTGAGCCGGGCCGAGTGACCGGGTCCGTCGTCACGGACTGTGGACGAGGATGCCGGCGGACCGTCGCCTGACCTACACTCGGCGGGTGGCCGACCCCGACGGCGCACTCGCCAGCCCCTCGCTCCGCACCGAGCGCGCGTCCCGCGCGCCCGCGACGCCGCTCGCCGGCGAGTTCGGCACCATCCTGCTCGCGGCCCAGGCGGGCGCGCGGTGGGCGAACACCCGGATCTGGAACGAGTACGCCCCGGCCGTCGCCGCGTTCCTCCGGGCCCGCGGCTCGCGGGAGCCCGACGACCTGACGAGCGAGGTGTTCCTGACGGTCTTCGACCGCCTGTCGACGTTCTCGGGCGATGAGGGCGACTTCCGTGCGTTCGTCTTCACGATCGCCTACCGGCGGCTCACCGACGAGCTGCGCCGTCGCGGTCGACGGGGCGAGAGCGAGGAGTGGCACGACGAGCTCGACGATCGGCGCGCGCCGAGCGCCGAGCAGGAGGCGATCGCCCGGATCGGCGATGCCGCGGCGCGACGGCTGCTCGACGGGCTCTCGCCCGACCAGCGCGACGTCATGGTGCTGAGGGTCGTCGCCGACCTCACGCTCGAGCAGGCGGCGGCCGTGCTCGGCAAGCGCACCGGGGCGGTCAAGGCGCTGCAGCGACGCGCGCTCGAGACCTTGCGCAGGAGATTGGCGAACGGCCGTATCCCTCGGGGCACCTTCGACGATGGCGGGGAGTGAGATGAGGACGAACCGGATCACCGACGACGTCGCGGAGGCACTCCTCCGCGGGCACTCCCCCCGCGCCCGCGGCGAGCTCTCCCCCCTCGCCGATGCCGTCGTCGCGTTCCGCGCCGAGTCCTCGTCTGGGATGCCACCGCGGCCCTCCACCGCGGTGGCATCCCGACTCGACCCCGACCTGGTGTCGACGGTCGGGTCCGCTCCCCGACAGGACCCGGACACGACGGCGGCGCTCGCGCGCACGTCGTCGGTGAGGAGAAGACGAGTGATGGAGTGGTTCGCAGGCCTCGGCCTGGCGACGAAGATCGCGATGGGTGCCGCCGCGGCGGTGGCCGTCGGTGCGACCGGTGCCGGTGCGGCCGGCGCGGTGGGTGTGCTGCCCGAGCCCGCGCAGGTCGTGTTCGACCAGATGGCCGGCACGGAGTCCGAGGTGGCCGGTGACTCGAGCCCGACCGACGACGCGACCGGCGACGAGGCCGTCACCGGTCTCGAGAACGCCGAGGAGAAGGCCGGTTCCGGCCTCGAGACCGCGGTGGAGCACGCAGACGAGCACGCCGAGTTCGGACTCGAGACCGCCGAGGAGCACGCCGGCTCGGGCATCGGCATGGGCGAGGAGGCGTCGGACGGCGCCGGCGCGCCCGAGGGTGCCGGCGACCAGGCCGACGATGCGGGTTCCCACGCGGGTGACGCGGGCTCGCAGGCGGGCGACCGTCCCGCGTCGGGTGGCGACGACTGACCGTCACCGCCCGATCGCATGCTCGACGGGCCCTCGCCGATCTCGGCGGGGGCCCGTCGTCGTTCATCCCAGGCATCCGCCCGCCCTGCCGGAGCGATACCTGAAGGGTATTTTGACAATACCCCTGGGGTATTGCTACCGTACTGACATGACCTCGAAGCGGTACCTCATCATCGGCGGCGTCGCAGGCGGCATGTCCGCCGCCACCCGACTCCGTCGCCTCGACGAGCAGGCCCACATCATCGTGCTCGAGCGCGGCGGACACGTCTCGTTCGCCAACTGCGGCCTGCCCTACTACCTCGGCGGTGTCATCGAGGAGCGCTCCAGCCTCCTCCTCCAGACGCCCGCATCCCTCGGCAGCCGGTTCGGCCTCGACGTGCGCGTCCGCACCGAGGCCGTCTCGATCGACCGCGATGCGAAGACCGTGCTGGTTCGCGACCTCGCCACCGGCGAGGAGACCGTCGAGGCGTACGACGCCCTCGTGCTCTCGCCCGGCGCCACGCCGGTCCGCCCGCCCATGCCGGGCGGGGACCGCATGCTGACGCTCCGCGACATCGACGACGTCGACCGCGCCATGGCCGAGCTCGACGTCGCACCGCGCACCGCGCTCGTCATCGGCGCGGGCTTCATCGGCCTCGAGATGGTCGAGAACCTCGTGCACCGCGGCCTCGAGGTCACGCTCGTCGAACTCGGCGACCAGGTCCTGCCGCCGCTCGACCCCGAGATGGCGTCGCCGGTCGCCGAGCGCCTCCGCGACGCGGGCGTCGACGTGCGACTCCGCACGCAGGTGACCGAGCTGCACGCCGACTCGGCGCTGCTGAGCGACGGCACCACCGTTCCCGCCGAGTTCGTGCTCGGCTCGATCGGCGTGCGGCCCGACACGTCCCTCGCCGCGGCCGCGGGCCTCGAGATCGGCGAGCGCGGCGGCATCCGCGTCGACGACGGGCTCCGCACGAGCGACCCGCACATCTGGGCCATCGGCGACGCCGTCGAGAAGGTCGACGCGATCAGCGGCGAGCCGCGACTGGTCGCCCTCGCGGGCCTGGCCAACCGCCACGGGCGGCTCGCCGCCGACGCGATCACCGGTCGCGACATCCGCGTGCGCGACGCCCTCGGCACCGCGGTCGTCGGCCTCATGGGCCTCACGATCGCCACGACCGGCTGGCCCGAGAAGCTGCTGCGCCGCGTCGGCCGCGAGGTCCGCGTCATCCACACCCACCCCGCCTCGCACACCGGCTACTACCCGGGGGCGCAGTCGATGGCGCTGAAGCTCGTCGTCGACGCGCGCACCGACGAGGTCCTCGGCGCCCAGGGCATCGGCGGCGAGGGCGTCGACAAGCGCATCGACGTCATCGCGACGGCGATCGCCGGCGGCCTCACCGCCTCCGACCTCGCCGACCTCGAGCTCGCGTACGCGCCGCAGTTCTCGTCCGCCAAGGACCCGGTGAACATGCTCGGCTACGTCGCGCTGAACGCCGCCGAGGGGCTCACTCCCTCGATCCAGTGGCACGAGCTCGACGACGCGATGGCGGCCGGCGACGTCCTCGTCGACGTCCGCACCCCGGACGAGGTCGCCGCGGGCGCCATCCCGGGATCGATCAACATCCCGCTCGACGACCTTCGCACGCGCATCGACGAACTGCCCGAGGGGCGCGTCATCGTGCACTGCAAGGTCGGCCAGCGCGGCCACACCGCGGTGCGCCTGCTCGCCCAGCTCGGTCGTGAGGCCGCCAACCTCGACGGCGGCTACCTGACGTGGCAGGCGGGCGAGTCCGCCCGCCTCGACGCCGAGGCGCGCGAGACCGCGGCCGCCGCCTGACGCGACCGGCCCACCGACCACCCACGCACACCAGATCCTGAGGAGAACCCATCATGTGCAGTCCCGTCACCTGTTCCTGCGGCAAGACCACCTGGTCGGGCTGCGGCCAGCACATCGACTCGGTCAAGGACGTCGTCCCCGCCGACCGGTGGTGCGACGGCGACCACGGCGACCGCTGAGCCGCGGCATCCGCCCCACCCACCGACCACTTCGCACCGAGGAGCATCACATGTGCCGAGCCGTCACCTGCCGCAAGTGCGGCAAGACCACCTGGGCCGGCTGCGGCCAGCACGTCGACCAGGTCATGCGCGGCGTGCCGCGCGCCCAGCGCTGCGCGGGCCACGAGGACGAGCCGTCGACCGGCTTCTTCGCGCGGCTCTTCGGCCGCTGAGCCGAGCCGCTGAGCCGATGCCACGGGCCGAACGGGAGGAGTTCCCGACCGCGGGCCGGCGTGTCACCCCCCGACACGCCGCGCCCGGGCGGGAACTCCCTCCCGTCCGGCCCGTCGCCGTGCGCGACGACCTCCGCGAGCGGCGTGCGCGGGCGGCCGAGGCGTGGGCGGCGACGATGGGGGATGCCACGTCCTGCGCCCTCGCGAAGGACGGCCGGTCGCACCCCGCCGGCAAGTTCCACGAGGGGCGGACCGCCGCGCTCGGCGAGCTCATGCGGGCCTGTCCGGCGGATGCCACGGCCCCCTCGGCGACCGCGCTCGCCGCCGCACTGGCGGACGAGTGGGCCGGTCGGGCCGTGCCGGGCGGCGGCAGCCGCGACTGGGAGAGCTACCGCGCAGGCGGCATCGAGGCGCTGCGCGAGGTCGCGGCGTCCTGAGCCGTGGCGGACCTGCACCGCGCATGGCGGCCGCGCATGACGAGCGGGGCCCGACCTCCCCGGCCGAACCCCGCCCGCGCCTGCGGACTCGAGGACGATCCTCGAGTCGGTCCTTCCGGGACGCACGAACTGCGCCCCCCGACGCGCGAACGCCGCGCTCCGGTGCGAAGCGCGGCGAAGTGAACTCACGCTAGTGATCGGGACGCGGTGTCCGGAAGTCCCCCGTGGGGGTGGCACGCGAGGTCGTGAGCACGGGCGCGGCGGCTGGTCGGCGCGGCGGCGGCATCCGTACGATGGCGGTGGGCCGTCCAGGGGCGGCCGCGTGGGCGATCGGGGGCGGGGTCGGCATGCTCGCGGTGACGGTGGTGCTGGCGATCATCGTCGTCTGGAGCGCCCTGTCGAAGCCCCTGGACCGTCACGGCGTCACTCCGGCGCTGTTCCTGATGGTCGTCGGCTTCGCGGTGAGCGTCGTCGCGCCGGGCGTCCTCGACGTGTCGCTCGAGACCGTCGTCGCCGAGCGCATCGCCGAGATCGCGCTCGTGCTGCTGCTCTTCAGCGACGCGACCCGCATCGACCTCCGCGTGCTGCGGCACCAGCTCGGCTGGCCGAGCCGCCTGCTCCTGATCGGGCTGCCGCTGACGATCCTCGCGGGATCCGGGATCGCCGCCCTCGTGTTCCCGAGCATGGCGTTCGCGTCGGCGTTCCTGCTGGCCACCATGCTCGCCCCGACCGACGCCGCGCTCGGCCAGAAGGTCGTCGCGGACCCACGGGTCCCCGCCCGCGTCCGCCAGGCGCTCGACGTCGAGAGCGGCCTCAACGACGGCCTCGCCGTGCCGCTGTTCCTCGTCGCGCTGTCGATCGCGAACGCCGAGCTGGAGTTCGGGCTCAGCGGCGTGGTGGCCGGCAGCATGGCGGCGCAGATCGGCTGGGGGCTCACGGCGGGGCTCGTCGCCGGCATCCTCGGCGGGCTGCTCTTCCGTGCGGCCGACCGCCGCGGCTGGGTCGCGCGGGAGTGGCGCCAGATCCTGCCGCTCGCGGTGGCACTGCTGGCGTACTCGATCGCGCAGGGGCTGGATGGCAGCGGCTTCATCGCCGCCTTCGCCGGCGGCCTCGCGTTCGGCCGCCTCGCCGGACCCAGCCGCGCGAAGGTCACGGTGCTCTCCGAGGCGGCGGGCGACCTGCTCGCGGCGATCACGTGGATCGCGTTCGGTGCGCTGGCGCTCGCGCTCGCCCTGCCGTACGTGACCTGGCAGGTGTTCCTCTACGCCGCCCTCAGCCTCACCGTCGTGCGGATGGTGCCGGTCGCGCTCGCGCTCGCCGGGAGCGGCGCGCGCGCGCCGACCGTCGCGTTCGTCGGATGGTTCGGGCCGCGCGGACTCGCCTCGCTCGTCTTCGCGCTGCTCGCGGCCGACCGCGGCGTGCCGGAGGGCGAGACCGTGCTCACCACGGTCGTCGTGACCGTCGCGATGAGCATCATCCTGCACGGCCTCACCTCGGCGCCGCTCGTCGACCTCTACCACCGCTGGTACGACGCGAACACGCCGACCGACTCGACCTCGGGGGAGTCGGTGCCGACGCGGCTGCCGCGTCGTCGACGGCAGTTCCCCGGCATGAACGGCGGCGACGAGGGGCATGGCGACGACGGCCACGGCGACGTCGTCTCACCTTCCGGGTCGTGAGTCAAGCCTCGGCCGAGGATTCGTCGTCCTGCGGCGCGTCGGTCAGACTCGAAGCGGCGGGACGGATGCGCTGGGGGCAGATCCGTTCTCGCCGTTCTCCGGTGGGTCCGGGGGTGCAGAGAGTCCGAGGGGGACTCCAGGACGCGCTCCCGGCTCTCCGTCGGCGGCGCTGCCGCGGGGCGTCGCGTCGCTCAGGTCGACGCGGTCCGGTCGCCCGGCCTCCACGGTTCGCGCACGTGCGCGAGCCACACCTCATCGGGATCGAGGGCGAGGATCAGTCGCTGGCCGTCGGTGCTCGGCTCCTCGAGCTCGCCGTACCAGACGGCCGCGTCGCCGGCGATGACGGCCGGTCGACCGCCCGTCCCGACGACCACGACCTGCGAGCCGGGCGTGTGGCCGGGCGCCGGGACGAGGCGGATGCCGGGCAGCAGTTCGAGCTCGCCGTCGACCGGCACGTACCGCACGCCGGGCGGGTCGACCCACTCGCGGATCGTGTAGTCCTCCTGCGTGCGGGCGTCCTCGAGCTCCCGCCGCTGGACGTGGATCGGCGTTCCCGGGAAGAGGTGGTTACCGCCGCAGTGGTCGAAGTGCAGGTGGGTGTTGACGACCAGGTCGATGCCGGCGAGGTCGAGGTCGTGCTCGGGGAGCGGATGCAGACGCGGATCCATGTCGGCCACGGCCGGGTGGAGGTGCGTGAACCCGGTGTCGACCAGCACCCGGCCGTCCGGATGGTCGATGACGTGCACGCACACCGGCATCCGCTCGCCCTCAGCGAGGAGCTCCGCGACGACGAGCGGCGTGATGCGGATCTGGGCCGGGGCGCTCATGGCTCCACCGACACGGGGAGGCGCGTCGCGATCCGGTCGAGGATCGGGACGAGGCCGGCGACCATCTCGTCGAAGAACTCGCGCTCCCAGTCGGCGCCGGTCCCGTACGCGCTCGTGACGACGCGGATGACGCAGCTGCCGCCCGAGGCGGACTCGATGAGGAACTCCGTGGCGATGGGCGTGACCTGGGGGAGGCCGTCGTAGACCTCCGCCAGCGGGACACCGATCGCGTCGAACCACTGCGCCATGTCGGGGGCGAGCTCCTCGGGTCGTTCGGCGATCGGCCACGGCTCCTCGTAGGCGAAGCGGGCGGCGGGGGTGTAGTCCGTCACGACCCCGGTCGACGTCCATCCGCCCAGGTCGAACGACACCTCGCCGCCGACCCGCGGGTCGAGCTGCGTCGGCACCATCCACGACGAGATCCCCTCGGCGGTCGCGATCACCTCCCACACCTCGTCCGGATCGGCGGCCACCGCGTAGGTGCGCTCCATCCGGTGCTCGACGCGCCCCGGCCCTGCGAGCGGGTCCTCCGCTGCCGACGCCGCCGGCCGCTCCGGCTCGTTCATGACGACTCCTTCGGTCGGGGATACGACGACACGGTCAGTCGGTGGGGTCGCCCGTCGTCGTGGTGGTACCTGGCCGCGAGCGCCGCGACGGCCGACTGCAGGTCGGCCGCGAACGCGGCGCGATCCTCGGGCGAGGCGAACCCGATCACGGTGTCGATGGTCAGGGTCGGCACTCGCGTCCCCGCCTCCGCGGGGTTCGCCATCGCGCCCACCTCGGCGACGGCGCGGGCGTTCACCGCGACCAGGTATGCCGCCGACCGGCGGTCGGACACCTCGTCGGGACCGGCGGCCGTGCGCTGCACGAGGTCGGGCGACGCCATGAGGCGTCGGGCGGAACGTCGCAGGACGCGCTCGGTGATGCCGCCCCAGGTGCGCTCCTCGACGAGTTCGACGAGGCCGTGGGCCTCGAGCGCCCTGAGGTGGTAGTTCACCTTCTGGCGGGTCGATCCGACGGCCGCCGCGACGGCGGCGGCCGACGCGGGCTCGGCGAGGGCGTCGAGGATCGCGGCCCGCACGGGGCTCAGCGCCGCCTCGACCGCGGCCGGGTCGTCGAGCACGCGCAGTTCGTCCACGAGTCGCACGGTACGCCTTGACAGGAAAAGTTGTCAAGGGTGGAGAGCGGATGCCTCGATGCGCCGCGTCGGTCGGTGCGCCGCCATGCCATGCCGTGCGGTGCGGACCCGCTGCCGACGGTCAGGCGCTCGGCGGCTCCTGCGCGGCGGCCTCGTCGCGGTCGCCCTTGCGCGGCGAGAGGAAGAGGTTCGCGAGGTACCCGGTGAAGGTGCCGAAGATGCCGACGCCGACGACGATCATGAGGGCGCCGGCGAGCCGGCCGGCATTCGTGACCGGGTACTCGTCGCCGTACCCGACGGTCGAGATCGTGACGACCGTGTACCAGAGCGCGTCCGACGCCGACGTGATGTTCGCGCCCGGTGCATCCTGCTCGAGGAAGAGCATCGTGAGGCTGCCGAACTGCAGGACCAGCACGCCCATCAGCAGGAGGGCGTAGAGCGCGCTGCCCGCCCGGTCGTGCACGAGCGTGCGCCAGACGGTCCGCGGTCCCACCTCGCGCATGAGGCGGATGACGCGGACGACCCGGAACAGCCGCAGGATCTTGAGCTCGGCGAACGGCAGGCTCGCGAGGAGGTCCGCCCAGCCGTAGTGGCGGAAGAAGTAGGCGCCGGCGCGCGGCGCCGTGAAGAGCCGATAGGCGAAGTCGACGAGGAAGATGACGCTGAACAGCGCGTTCATGACCTGGAGCACGGTGTCGAGCGCCGCGTCGACCAGTGCGTACATCAGGACCAGGTTGACGATCGAGAGCACCGACAGTGCGCCGACGAAGATCTCGTACCCGGTGCTCTTCAGCTCGCTGCGCGGCTTCGGCATGGGTGGATCATGGCACGCGCACGCCGCGCGCAACGGGAGCCACGAGGGGCGTCGGCGATGCGGGTCGGGCATGACGGCCCGCCCGTGGACCGTCGCACGCCGGGCGTGCCTAGGCTGGCGGTGCGACGAGGCGAGGAGTCCCGACATGAGCGACCTGCCGATCGGACAGCATGCGCTGCTCTCGGACCGGCACTCCGCCGCGGTGGTCACCAGCGACGGGTGCGTGGCATGGCTGTGCCTGCCCAGGTTCGACAGCGAGTCCGTCTTCGCGTCGATCCTCGACGACGGGGGCGGCCACTGGTGGATCCGACCGAGCGGGCGGGCGACGGTCGGACGCGGGTACCTCGAGGGGAGCATGGTGCTGCGCAGCGAGTACCGCACGGAGACGGGCGCGTTCGAGCTCGTCGAGGCGCTCGAGCTCCGGGCTCCGACGGACCCGCACCGACTCGGCGTGGGCGCGCCGCACACCCTGCTGCGCACCGTCCGCTGCACGAGCGGCACGGTCGACCTCGAAACCGAGTTTCGGCCCCGGCCCGGGTACGGCACCGTCGTGCCCCGCCTCGTGCGGGTCGACGGGGGCCTGCAGGCGGTCGGAGGGACGGGAACGCTGACGCTCTCGACGGCGGTGCCCCTCGTCGTCGGCCCCGAGGGCACGGCCACCGGGCGGTTCCGGCTCGGGGCCGGCGACGAACAGGCGATGGCGGTGCAGTACCGTGCGGCGGACGAGTCGCCCGCCGCGCCGTACGACGCCGACCGGATCGCCGCGGCGATCGAGACCACCGTGGCCGCGTGGCGGGGATGGTCCGAGCTGCACCAGCGGTACCAGGGGCCATGGAGGGACCTGGTCCACCACTCGGGACGCGTCCTGCAGGCGCTCAGCTACCAGCCGACCGGGGCGATCATCGCCGCGGCGACGACCTCCCTGCCCGAGGTCGTCGGCGGCGGGCGGAACTGGGACTACCGGTACGCGTGGGTCCGCGACGCCAGCTTCACGATGCGGGCGCTCTGGGTCGCCGCCTGCCCCCACGAGGCGAGCGACTTCTTCGACTTCATCGCCGAGGCCGGCGCCACGGCCCTGCCCGGGCGGCACCTGCAGATCATGTACGGCGTCGGCGGCGAACTCGACCTCACCGAGCGCACGATCCCGCACTGGTCCGGGTGGCGCGGCAGCGCGCCCGTCCGGGTCGGCAACGGCGCCTGGGACCAGCCCCAGCTGGACGTCTACGGCGACCTGCTCGACGCCGTGAGCCTCCTCATCGACCAGCTCGACCCGTTCACGCCGACGCTGCGCGACTTCGTGGCCCGCCTCGCCGATGCCGCCGCCGCCCACTGGCACGATCCCGATCACGGCATCTGGGAGATCCGGGGCGCACCCCGCCATTACCTGTTCTCCAAGCTCATGTGCTGGGTGGCGCTGGACCGGGCGAGCATGATGGCCGACCGGATCGGCATGCCGGACCGGGCCGACGGATGGCGCGCCCAGGCCGACCGGATCCGCGACGCGATCCTCGCGGAGGGCTGGAACCCGGCCGTCCGCGCGTTCACCCAGTCGTTCGGGTCGGACGACCTCGACGCCTCGGCGCTCATGCTCCCCCTGGTCGGGTTCCTCCCGCCCGACGACCCCAGGATCCGCGCCACGGTCGACGCCGTGACCGCCGGGCTCGTCGACGATCGCGGGCTCGTCCGCAGGTACCTGGCCGGTCCCGACGTCGATCGCCTCGACGGGAGCGAGGGGAGCTTTCTGCTCTGCAGCTTCTGGCTCGCGCGCGTGCTCGCCCAGGACGACCGCGTCCCCGAGGCCCGGGCCGTGTTCGAACGGGCCGTCGCGCACGTGAACGACGTGGGGCTGCTGGCCGAGGAGGCCGACCCGGAGACGGGCGAGCTGCTCGGCAACTTCCCGCAGGCGTTCAGCCACGTCGGGCTCGTCAACGCGGCGTGGGAGATCGCGCGTGCCGAGGAGCGGGCCGCGGCGGGCGAGGCCGGAACGAGCGAACGGAGCCGATGACGGGAATCGAACCCGCGCTGTCTGCTTGGGAAGCAGAAGTTCTACCATTGAACTACATCGGCAGGCGGCATCCGTCGGCCCCCGCGGGGGCCCGGAACCGACGTAGGTCAGCATAGCAAGCCGTCGGCAGGGCGAAGGCCGGCGGGCAACGGGTCCGCTCCCCGTCGGACGGCGCTGGTGGCTTCGCGCCGTGTCCCGCACCGTGAACGAGCGTCGTGGGGCGAGTCGGTTCGAGACGCTCCTCGACGTCGCCGGCCTGGCGCACCACGCCGTCCGCGGCGCCGGCGCGCGACTCGACGACCGCGTCTTCACGCCCGACCGGGGCGCCGTCAACCGCATCATCGACGACGAGCGGACGCGCGCGACCGCCTATCTCGCGGCGTCGCTCTGAGCGCCCCGGCGATCGGTACGCTGAGGGTCATGCTTCTCTCGGATCGCGACATCAGGGCCGAAGTCGAGCGCGATCGCATCCGGCTCGAGCCCTACGATCCGGGCATGGTCCAGCCGTCGTCGATCGACGTGCGCCTCGACCGCTACTTCCGGCTGTTCGACAACCACAAGTACCCGTTCATCGACCCCGCCGAGGACCAGCCCGAGCTCACGCACCTCATCGAGGTGCGACCCGACGAGGCGTTCGTGCTGCACCCGGGCGAGTTCGTGCTCGCGTCGACGTTCGAGGCGGTCACGCTGCCCGACGACGTCGCCGCGCGCCTCGAGGGCAAGAGCTCGCTCGGCCGGCTCGGCCTGCTGACGCACTCGACGGCCGGGTTCATCGACCCGGGCTTCACGGGCCACGTCACGCTCGAGCTCAGCAACGTCGCGACCCTCCCGATCAAGCTCTGGCCGGGCATGAAGATCGGCCAGTTGTGCTTCTTCCGGCTCTCGTCGCCGAGCGAGCGGCCGTACGGCTCGGCCGAGTACTCCTCGCGCTACCAGGGCCAGCGCGGTCCGACGGCGTCGCGGTCGTTCCGCAACTTCTCGCGTGCCGACGTGGGCGTGACCGACGCCGGGGCTGCCGGGAGCTAGCGCGGATGCCGATCGTCATCGGGACGCCGGCCGTGGGGGCCGGCGACGGCCGGGTCACCTACGAGGTCGGCCTCGACGGGGTCGACGGCGTCGATCGCCTCTGGTTCTCCGTGCCCGAGGCGGCGGCGGGGTTCGTGAACCCGAGGGCGGATGCCGCGATGCTCGCGCTGCTCATGCCGGCGATGCGGCTCGGGCGAGACCTGGTCGTCGAGGGGCCCGTCACCGACGAGCTCGCGTGGAACCTCGCCCGCGACGTGCCCGCGGTGCTGCGCGGCGTGCGTCCCGAGTTGTCGGCCGTCGACCTCGAAGTGCGCGACGCGGTCCCCCCGGCGCCCGCGGGCTCGGCGGTGACGACCGGGTACTCGGGCGGCATCGACTCGTACGCGACGCTCGCACGGCACCACTTCGCGAGCGACGTGCCGGCGTCGGTTCGCGTCACGCACCTGCTCTTCAACAACGTCGGGTCCCACGGTCGCGGCGAGCGCGGCCGGCAGCTCTCCCGACGCCGCCTCGCACCGATCCGCTCGGGGGCGTCGACCATGGGGCTGCCGCTGTTCGACGTCGACTCCAACGTCGACGACCTCTACACCGCGCCGGGGCTCGGCTTCCAGCAGACCCACACCATGCGCAACGCCGCGGTCGCGCACCTGCTCTCCGCGGGAATCCGCCACTTCCTGTACGCCTCGTCGGTCCCGTACGCGGATGTCGCGGCCACGCCGATCTTCGACGTCTCCTTCGCCGACCCGCTGCTGCTGCCGTTCCTGTCCCACCGGTCGCTCACCCTCCAGCCGGCCGTCACCGACCTGGACCGGTCGCAGAAGACCGAGCTGGTGACCCACGTGCCGCACTCCTACGAGCGCCTCGACGTCTGCATCGAGTCGGTCGACGGCACCAACTGCTCGCGCTGCTGGAAGTGCCGGCGCACGATGCTCACGCTCGACCTGTTCGGCGCCCTCGACCGCTATCGGGGCGTCTTCGACGTGCCGGAGGACCCGCGGTGGAAGGCGGACTACATCCGAGCCGCGCTCCTGCGGCAGTCGCTGCCGAGCACCCGGAGCATCGTCGGCATGTACGACGAGCGCGTCGGGATCCCGCGGTCGTGGCGCCTCGCCGCCGGCGCGCGGAGGTCCGTCGCATCCCTCCGGGACGGTGCCAGGACGACCGCGCGGCGGGCGGCGCACGCCGTGCGTCCGAAGGGCGCCGGCGCATGACCGACCTCGTCCTCGCCCACGACTACCTCGTGCAGGTGGGCGGCGCCGAGCGCGTCGTCGCCGAGTGGGCGGCGGGCTTCGACACGCACCGCGTGGTCACGCTCGCGTACCGGCCCGAGTCGACGTTCGACGCGTTCGGCGCGATGGACGTCGAGGCCTCCATCCCCACCGCGATGTCCGGCCAGGTCGAGCGGATGCTGCCGGCGCTGCCGGCCATCGCGGCGCGGACGCGGGTCTCCGGCGGCGACGTCGCCCTCGCCTCGTCGAGCGGCTGGGCGCACCGCTTCCGCTTCGAGATGCCGCACGTCGTCTACGTCCACAGCCCGGCGCGCTGGCTCTACGCCGCCGACGACTACCGGATGCGGCTGAGCGCCGTGCGACGTGCCGGTCTCGCGGTGAGCACGCCGATCCTGCGACGCGGCGACGCCGAGGCGATGGCGCGGGCGACTGCGATCGTGGCGAACTCCGAGGTGACGCGCGAGCGCATCCGTGCCGCCTACGGCCTCGACTCGACGGTCGTGCACCCGCCCGTGGAGCCCGTCGCCGCCGAGGCGACGGCGCCGCCGCGCGAGCTGCCCGATGCGTTCGCGGTCGTCGTGGCACGCGACCGCGGGTACAAGAACGTACCCCTCGCGGTCGACGCGGCCCGCGAGGCGGGGCTCGCGATCGCCGTGGTCGGGTCCGGCTCGGAGGCGCTCGACGACCCGGCCGCGGGCGTGCACGGACTCGGCCGGGTGAGCGACGGCGAGCTGTGCTGGGTCTATCGGAACGCCGCGGTCGTCATCGGAGCCGGTCGCGAGGACTTCGGCCTGACGGTCCTCGAGGCGGCGCTCGAGGGCACGCCCGCGGCGACGGTCGCGGCCGGCGGCTACCTCGAGACCGTGCGTCCGGGCGTGAGCGGCGCGCACGCGGCATCCGCCACGGTCGGCGACCTCGCCGAGGCGATCCGGATCGCGCGGGGCGTGGACCCCGCGAGCGTCCGTGATTGGGGACGCGCGTTCCGGCGCGACGCGCACGTCGCCCGGCTCGCTAGCCTGATCGAGGAGGCGGTGGAGCGGGCGTGAACGAATCGCAGGTGAGCGTGCCGCTGCAGGTGCGCCTGCGCTTCGGGCATGCCGCCGTGCAGCGGGTGGCGACCGCCGCGGGCGTCGACCTGCTCCACATCAAGGGCGCCGCCGTCACCCCGGCGCTGCGCCCGGAGGGGTACCTCGGCAGCGACGTCGACGTGCTCGTCCGCCCCGATCACGTCGATGCGATCGACGCCGCGCTGCGCGAGCACGGCTGGACGCTGTACAGCACGTTCGAGCACGGCTCGCCGTTCGGCCACGCGCAAACCTACGTCCACGACGCGTGGGGCTACATCGACATCCACCGCTGGTTCCCGGGAATCCGGTTGCGACCGGACCAGGCGTTCGAGCTGTTCTGGGGCGACCGCCATGCGTACGAGATCGCCGGCGTGGCCTGCCAGGTGCCGAGCGACCCCGCGCAGGCCGTGATCCTGGTGCTCAACGCGGCGCGTTCCGCGAAGGGCGCCCGGGTCGACGTGATCACGGTCTGGCAGGAGGCCGAGCCGGACCGCCGCGTCGAGATCGCGAGGCTGGTCGAGCACCTGCATGCGGACGTCGCGTTCGCCGCGGCGGCCGGCGGGCTCGAGCGGTTCCGGCACGACCGGGAGTACCGGCTGTGGAAGGTCGTCTCGGACGGCGGGTCGCGGTCGGCCGAGTGGTGGGCGCGCATCCGTTCCGCTCCGACCACGTGGGCGGGCGTCCGGATCGCCCTGCGCGCGCCGCTCGTGAACGTCGACCACCTCGCCCATCGCCTCGGCCGGACGCCGACGCCGCTCGACATCTCGGTCGAGTTCGTGCGACGGCCGTTCGCCGCGGTGTTCGAGGGCGTCAAGGGCGCGGGTCGTCGCCTCCGGCCGAGGCGGGTGGTGCGCTGATGGGCGGCTACCGGCCGACGGATGCCACGGGGGTGGTCGAGCACGAGGACGTGCTCTACGCCGCCACCCTGCCCGACGGGCCGATCCTCGTGCTCGACGGCATCGCGGGACTCATCTGGGAAGTGGCGTGCGAGCCGTCGGACGACTCCGTCGTCGACCGCGTCGCGGAGCTGACGGGGGCCGAACCGGGCGACATCCGCGCCGAGGTCGAGCGCTTCCTCGACGACCTCGTGCGACGCGGGCTGCTCCGGCCGATCGCGGGCTGACGGCATCCGTCGCCGGTCGGCGGCGTGCCGGGCCGCGGCTATGATTCCGGGAGGCCCGCCCGACCGGGAGCCCCGGGCGGAGGCCGTGGAGGCGAAGGATGGCACGAGCCCGGGTCGGAGGCGGCCTGATCGCCCAGCTGCGCCTGATGCTGCACATGGCCGACGTCGACCCCAAGCGCTGGCTCGCGGGCACCGTGGCGGCATCGGTGGTCCTCGCCGCGCTCGACACGCTCGGCGTCGCGGCCATGGTGCCGCTCACCCAGCTCGCCACCGGCGGCGACCTCGACACCGGCACGCTCGGCTGGATCTCCGACGTCCTCGGCACGACCGACCGGTCGACGCTCATCCCGATCGTCGCGATGTTCGTCGCCGGGGTGTTCATCGTGAAGAGCCTCGGCGCGATCCTCTTCCGATGGTGGCTGCTCGGCCGCACGACCAAGATCTCCGCGCTCTCGTCGGCGGAGCTCGCGCGACGCTACGCGCTCGCCCCGTACGCCGAGCACCGCGCTCGCCGCATGAGCGAGATCTACCGCAACATCAACGACGCCACGAACCAGTCGGCGAGCGTGCTGCTCGGGCTCGTCAGCATCGCGACCGACGCCCTGGTGCTCGTCGCGATCACGATCGTGCTCGCGATCGCGTCGCCGGCGGTGACGCTCTTCGCCGTCGCGCTCTTCGCGCTGCTCGTGTTCGGCGTGCAGATGAGCCTCCGCCGCCGCCAGTACCGCATCGGCGAGGAGATCGCGGCCGCGGGGCTCGCGTCCTGGCAGTTCCTGCTGCCCGGCCTCGACGGCTTCCGCGAGGCGCGGCTCACGGGCAGCTCGAACGCGTTCATCGACGGTTTCCGCGACTCGCGGCTCCGCCGGGCCCGCGCCTCGCGGGAGATGGGGATCCTCTCCGACGCACCCCGCTACCTGCTCGAGATCGGGTTCGTCTTCGCGATCCTCGGCATCTCGGCGATCCTGTTCACGACGTCGACCCCCGCCGAGGCGATCACGGTGCTCGGCGTCTTCGCCGCCGCGTCGCTCCGCGCCCTCCCGACACTGAACCGCATCTCGGGCAGCTTCGCCACGATCCGCACCGGCCGGGCCGGGCTCGACATCGTCTCGCGTGCCGTCGCCGAGCTCGACGCGGGCGGACGCCACGACGAGCAGCCGCACAGCCGCGAGCGCTACGAGGGCGACATCCAGCTCCGCGACCTCGGGTTCCGGTACGCCGACGCCGAGGAGTTCGTGCTGCGCGAGATCTCGCTGCGGATCCGGCACAACGCGACGACCGCCTTCGTGGGCTCGAGCGGGGCCGGCAAGAGCACCCTGCTCGACCTCGTGCTCGGCCTGCTGAAGCCGACCGAGGGCGTGGTGGAGGTCGGCGGCCGGTCCATCCGCGACGACCTCGCGTCCTGGTACGCCGAGCTCGGGGTGGTGCCGCAGGACGTCTTCCTGCTGAACGACACCCTGACGGCGAACATCGCGTTCGGCGTCCCGGCCGACGAAGTCGACCCCGAGCGCATCGCCGAGGTGATCGCGATGGCGCAGCTCGACGCGCTCGTGGCCGACCTCCCGCAGGGCCTCGACACGATGGTGGGCGAGCGGGGCGTGCGGCTGTCGGGCGGCCAGCGGCAGCGCATCGGGCTCGCCCGGGCCCTGTACCGTCGCCCGAGCGTGCTCGTGCTCGACGAGGCGACCTCGGCGCTCGACAACCTCACCGAGCACGAGATCGCGGCGACGCTCGCGCGGCTCCAGGGCAGCCTCACGATCCTCATCGTCGCCCACCGGCTCTCGACGGTCCGGCACGCGGACACGCTCGTCTTCCTCGCCGAGGGCCGCATCGAGTCCGAGGGCACGTTCGACGAGGTCCGGGCGCAGAACGCCGACTTCGCGCGGCTCGTCGAGCTCGGCGAGCTCGACTGACACCAGGCGACGCCGGTCGACGGGGCGACACCGGTCGTGGCGGTGTCGGCCGGAGCGGCCGGGCTCAGACTGCCGGCGCCGCCCGGGTGACCCGGTCGAGGGCGTCCATCAGCTCCGCGCTCTCGCGGGGATCGACCTTGCGGCAGAACGGCGAGCCCGACGCGCGCAGCGCCTCCAGGTCGGCGAGCGTACGGGTCGTCGGCCGATCCTCGGCGACGTCCCACTGCACCTGGGTGACCGGCGGCATGCCGTTCGGCGGGGCGTTCCACGACAGCGCCGTCACGAGCGCCGACTCGTCGGGGATCACCGACCGCCGGTAGAGCCGCCGCAGTGGCGACCCGGCGGCGAGGTCCTCGTCGAGCAGCCGGTCGAGCTCCGGGCGCCCGAGCGCGATCCACTGGCTCCCGCCGAAGCACGGGCGCTCGTCCGAGAACGGCGTGCGCAGCCGGCGCACCCCGTAGTGCAGGCCGCGCCCGCGCGTCACGACGCGCACCCCGAGCAGTGGCTCGGCCCGGAGCGCCACCGCACCGCGGATGCGTCGCCAGAGCCGGTTCGCCGCTCCGGCGCCGGGCCGGAGGCCGAGTCGTGCGGCGGGCGAACGGAACCAGCGGTAGGTGTATCGGGTGAGCTGGTCGTCGCCCTCGCCCCGGCGGCGTCCCCAGTGCGGGGTGTAGTGCAGCTCGCGGGCCTCGCCGATCCAGCCGCCGGCGGCGACCGCCTCGGCCTCCCACTCGTCGAGCCGCCGCACCGGGTAGTCGCGGCCCGAGACCAGGCAGACGAGGTCGGGGTCGACGCGGTCGCGGACGTGCTCGAAGGCGAGGAGGGTCGCCTCGACGAGCTCCCACGACCCCCAGTCGGTGGCGAGCCCGTGCGCCAGCACCTCGACGTGGGGGTCGGTCGTGGCGGAGGGGAACGGCGTGGTCCGCGCGTCGTGGGCGACGAGCACGTACGCGTCGGGGCTCGACGAGCGGATGGCGCGGACGAGGCGCGCGGCCTGGTTCCAGTCGTCGTGCGTGAGGACGACGTAGGCCGCCCGGACCGGGTCTCCGGCGTCACGCCGGGCGTCCGGGTTCGTCGTCATGCGGCCAGCCTAGGGGCCCTCCGGGGCCGACCGGCGCGGCAGGGCGGTCGCGGCCGTGGATAGAATCGGCGCGTCCACCGAGTCGGGACGGGGGAGCATGAAGCTCAGCGTGTGCATCGTCACCTACGAGCGTCCGGCCTTCCTCGAGCGCTGCCTGCGGTCGCTCGACGCCGGCCTCGACCCCTCGGCGCAGGTCGTGGTGGTGGACGCCTCCGCGGAGGACCGCGGCGACCTCGTCCGGTCGATCCGCTCGGATGCGGTGTTCGTCCACGCTCCGCACCTCGCGGGGTGGATGACCCGGTCGCGCAACGAGGCCCTCCGGCACGTGCGCGGCGACATCGTGACGTTCCTCGACGACGACGTCGTGCTGCGACCGGGCTGGGAGGCGGCGCTCCTCGCCGCGTTCGCCGACCCGACCGTGGCGGCGGTCGCCGGGCGGACGTGCAACGGGCTGCCCGGCGAGGAGCGGTACGAGCCGCCCGTCGGCCGGGTGCTCCCCGACGGCCGGCTCACCGACGGCTTCGCCTCGCTGCAGGACGGGCTCGTCGACATCGACCACGGCATCGGCGCGAACATGTCGTTCCGGCGCTCGGTGCTCGCCGAGCTCGGCGGCTTCCGCGACGACTACCCCGGCACGGCGCTGCGCGAGGACACCGATGTCTTCCTGCGGGTGCGGGCGCTCGGCGGCCGCGCCGTGTTCGCCCCCGACGCCGCGGTCGACCACCTGCCCGCGCCCCACGTGCGCGGCGCACGGTTCGACACCCGCTACAAGCTCTACGGCCGGCGGAACCACATGGTGCTGCTCGCCCGCGACGGCGGCCTCGGCTCGGCGCAGTTGCGGAGGTGGGTGGGCGGCCAGTTCGCCGCGGTCGGCCGTTCGCACGGGCTCGCTGCGAAGGCGAAGCGCCTCGGCGTGACCGTCGTCGGCGTCGCCTGGGGCGCCGGCGCCGCGGCGCGGCAGGCGAAGTGGCATCCGCTCCCCCCGCGCCGCGAGGACGCGCTCGGGCGGGAGCTGCGTGCGGCGCTCCGCGCAGACGTCGCCGCGGAGGCCGACGGCGTCCGGCAGGTCCGGCGCGGGACCGACGAGGAGGGCGACGCATGACGGCACCCGAGCGGCCGGCGATCCGGCTCAACGCCTACGTGCTCGCGGGCGACCCCGCGTGGATCGAGGCGAGCATCGGCTCGTACGCCGCACTCGTCGACCGCATCGTGGTCTCGTACGACCGCTCCCACCGCTCGTGGTCGGGGCATCCGCTCTCGGTCGACGAGTCGCTCCGCCGCATCGCCGCCGCCGCACCGGAGGGTACGGTCGAGCTGCTCCCGGGCGACCATGTCGCCGGCGAGCGCTCCCTGATGGCCACCGAGACCGCGCAGCGCCAGGCCGCCCTCGACGCGGCGTCCCGGGGTGCCGACTGGGTCCTGCAGCTCGACACCGACGAGGTGCTCCCCGCGCCCGAGGCGTTCCTCGAGCAGCTGACGATCGCCGACGCCGACGGGGCCGACGCGGTCGCCTTCCCCCTCCGCAACCTCTACGCGATGACGGGCGACGGCCGGTTCCTCGAGCAGTGCGGCCGCTTCTGGACCACGCAGGCCGCCTACCCGGGCCCGATCGCGGTGCGCGCCGGGACGACGCTGACCGTGGCGCGGCAGGCGCGCGGCGTCCCGCACCGCCGGGTCGACGTCGCGCCGCGCAACACCGACCCGGCTCACCCGCGCGACACGACGGTCGACGCCGTCGTGCCGACCGAGCAGGCGGTCCTGCACCTGAGCTGGGTCCGCACCGAGGACCAGATGCGCGAGAAGCGCGACGTCTCGGGCTACGCCGCGAACCGCGACTGGGACCGGGACCTCGCACGCTGGCGGTGGCGCGCACGGCACCCGTGGCTGACGGCGGCCGGCGCGCCCGTCAGCCGGAAGTGGTGGGATCGCTACCGCCCCGTTCGCGTGCCACGGCTCGAGGGCGCCCAGCCCTGAGCCGGGCGCAGGCGCCGGCCGAGGCGCCGCATCCACCGGGGCAGCATCGCGACCGCGCGGTCGCGCCGCCGGGGGAGGATGTCGCGCGCGAGTGCGAGCGCCTCGCGGTACGCGCGCAGGTCGCGCGCCCTCCGGCACGCGCGCAGCGCCCACTCGAGCACGTGGCGGTAGTACGGCGAGTACGCCTCGAGCGGTCGGTGCGGGGGCGTGGGCAGGTCGGTGGGCTGCCAGAAGGAGCGGATGGCGCGGAGTGCGGTGAGGCCCTTGAGCGGCGACCCCGTCCGCGTGATCGACCGCGCGTCGTCGCGGAAGTAGGCGAGGCGGTCGGGCAGCGAGCGCCACTCGGCGAGGCGTGCGACGTTGACGTACATCACCCAGTCCTGCGCGGTCACGAAGCCGTGCGGGAAGGCGCCCGCGCGCACGATGACGTCACGACGCACCGCCGTCGTGCTCATCGAGCCGCGCATCCGCTCGAGCAGCAGGTCGAAGCTGCGGCCCTCGATCTGCAGGTACGACAGGTCCTTCCGGGGCTCGGCCGTGCGGGCCGCGGCGAGGCACTCGTCGAGCGTGCTGGCCGAGAACTCGTCGCCCGGCCCCGCCTCCGCGGCGAAGCTCCAGTACCCCGTGTTCATCGCGAGCGCGCCTGTGGCCGCCTCGGCCTCGATGCGTGCGAGGTACCCGGGATCGAGGAGGTCGTCGTCGTCGAGGAAGCAGACCCAGTCGGTGCTCGCACGCGCGAGGCCGGCGTTCCGCGCGGCGGCGACGCCGGCCTTCTCGATCGGGGCGACCTCGATCGGGCGCGCGTCCAGCACTCCGATGGCCGGGTCGTCCACCCCGTCGGGCACCACGATGACCTGGTCGAACGGTCGAGTCTGGCGGAGCGCGCTCTCGACCGCCTGCGTCACGAGATCGGGCCGCCGATGGGTCGGGATCACGAGCGCGAACGTGGTTCGGCCGTCGCCCGGCCCGCGATCCTCTGACACGCGTGTCATCGTAGCGGCGGGTCGCATCGTCGCGGCGGGTCGCGCCGCGACGACCACCTGCGATACTGGAGCGAATCTCACTGAAGGACCGGGGCCATGAGTTCGACGAAGGAGCGCCGGGCGATCCGGCACCTCCGCATCGTCGAGTGGTGGTCCGGCGTCTGGCGCTGGGTGCTGATGGCCTTCGGCGCCGTCGCGGTGATCTACCTCCTGCTCGACCGGGGTGCGAGCGGCGGTGCCGTCATGGCCGTCGTCCTCGCGGCATTCATCGTCGCCGCCTCGCTGACCGGGTCGAAGCCCCTGGCGATCGCGCTCTTCGCCGTTCCCGGCCTGCTGATCCCGCAGCGCATCGGGATCGGCGGCGGCGACCTCTCCGTCTCGGACGCGGCGCTCGCCGCGGCGTTCGGCACCGCGCTGCTGCTCGGGCAGCGACCCTACAGCCCGCCGCTCCGCCGCCTGCTGATGCTCAGCCTCGTCTACCAGTTCGCAACCCTGATCACGGTCATCGCGAATCCGTACCTGGCGAACACGTTCGAGTGGTTCCACGCCTGGCTGCTCGTGTCGGGTGCACTCATCGTCGGCTGGGCGCTGGGTGCCGCCGGCTACGGCCGGCTGGCACTGTCGCTCATCGTCTTCACCGCCTGCGTGCTCGCCTTCATCACGCTCGTGCAGGCCGTGAGCCAGTACGCGGTCGGCAACTTCGGTCCGGCGGCGCCGTCGTGGCCGATCTCGATGCACAAGAACTTCGTCGGCACGGTCTTCGCGTTCGCGGCGATCATCGCCTACCTCAACCCGGACTGGGTGGGATGGACGAAGGGCTGGTCGCGGCTCGCGTTCTGGATGCTCGTCGCCGGCACCGTCGCGTCGCAGTCGCGCCAGGCGCTCATCGGCCTCATGGCTGCGGTGATGGTGGCGGTGATCCGGCGCAGCACCTCGCGCCGGTCGCGGATCCTGATCCTGCTGCTGCTCATCCCGGCCGCGTGGCTGATCATCTCGATGGTGGTCGAGCAGGTCCAGTCGCAGAACCAGCACAACTCGGTCTTCCAGCGCCTCGACTGGTTCCGCGAGGTCTACCGCTTCTGGCGGGAGGCGCCCATCTTCGGCCACGGCCTTCGGTACTGGTACCAGCCGGGCAACCTGCCCTACCAGCCTCCCCAGGGCGAGCTCGAGGTGCTCGCGAGCGCCGGGGTGGTCGGGCTCGCGGCGTTCGTCGTCATGTGGATCGGCGTCCTGCTCGTGCTCTGGCACATCGATCCGCGGTTCGGCACGCTCGCCGTCGCCGTCGTGTTCTCCCGGCTCGTGCAGGCGCAGTTCGACCTGTTCTGGGTCGCGGCGCAGGTCTCGATCCCGTTCGTGATCGCCGGCGTCTGCCTCGGCGCGATGGCCCGCGAGGAACGCCGAGCGGACGCGGAGGCGCTGGGTCCGCCGGGGCGGGCCCTGGTCGGGCCGGCGTCGCGAGGCGTCCGCTGACCGGAGCCGCCGAGCGGGGGCCGCCGACCGGGAGCCGCTAGGCCCGGACGAGCACGTCGGCCGTCACGAGCTCGTCGAGCGTCGCGTCGACGATCGCCGCCGGGTCGACGTCCGGGGGCGGCGCCGGCATCTCGCGCAGCGCGGCATCGGTGATCTGGGACGCGGTCGTGTCGGCGGCGGCGAACCAGAGGACCGGCCCGAGCCCGTCGAGCACGGTGACGCGGTTCTGCCGGAACACGACGAGCGCGTCGTCGACGCTCAACGCGTCGCGGTACTCGCCGCGCCGGTACAGGGTGCCGGGGGCCGCCTCGACGACGACCGGCTCCTCACCGAGCTTGGCGCCGCAGTCGCAGTCGCTCGTCGACACGCCGACGTCGACCAGGTGGGGCGACTCGTCGGTGGCGGCCGCGAGGATCTCGTCGACGAGGTCGCCGAGGGTCTCCGACTCGGAGTACACCACGCGGCGGACGCCTCCGGTGGAGAGGATGGTCGAGACCAGCGTCCGCATCGGCTTGCGCATCGTCGAGAGGAAGCTCGTCTGCGGCACCAGGGCCTCGAGTGCCTCGAGCACCGGCACGGTCTCGACGTACGGCTCGGCGACGCCCTCGCGACGGTCGAGCACGACGATCGCGTCGAGCACGAGCGGGGCGTCGGGCAGGCCGCGCAGGCCCTCCGCGGAGGCCGGCAGCTGTGTCTTGGAGTCGGGGTCCGTACCGACCGACAACGGCTTGCGGTACGGCACGACCTCGCCGCCCGGGTACACGGCGAGCGTCTCGTCGGTCACGTAGCCGAAGCGGCGGCCGAGCGCGATGGAGGCCGTCGTCTTGCCGCGACCGGACGGGCCGACGAGCGCGATGACGCGGCCGTCGTCGAGCGCGACCGCGCCCGCGTGCAGCATGAGGGCCGAACCGCTCAGCCCTGCGATGCCGACCAGCGTCGCCTCGGAGACGACCCGGGCGGCGAGCTGCTCCGGCGAGGTCGCCGAGACGATGCGATGCTGCGGGTCGGTCGAGAGCCTGCCGTTGCCCAGGTTGGCGGTCAGCGTGACCGTCGGTTCCGCTCCGTCCTCGACGAGATCGACCCAGTGACCGCGGATCCGGTCGCGGACGTCGTCGGGCACGGAGGCGTCGAAGTCCACGCGGACCACGGAGTCGAGGACGCGCACGTCGAAAGCGGTTGACATACCATGGACCCTACTCGCTCATGGTCCACCGCACGGCGGAGGGGACGATGGCACGACCCGGAGGTGTCCATGGAACTGCGCGACTACCTCCGCGGGCTGCGCCGGCACTGGTTCGCCATCCTGCTCCTCACGTTGGTCGGCGTGGGCGCCGGCTACGGCTGGACCGTGCTCCAGACGCCCGTCTACGTGGCGAGCGCGAGCGGCATCGTCCAGTCCACCGGCGAGGGCGACGTCGCGAATGTGTCGCTCGGTGACAGCGTCGCCCGCTCGCGCGTGCCGTCGTACCTGGTCATGGCCGGCTGGACCGACGTCGCGCAGGGCGTCATCGACGAGCTCGACCTGCAGACGACGCCCGAGGCGCTGATCCAGCGCGTCGAGGTGACCAACCCGACCGGGACGGTGATCCTGAGCGTCGCCGCCCAGGCCCCGACCGCCGAGGGGGCGCGCCAGCTCGCCGAGGCCTGGCTCAACTCGCTCGGCGACGTGGTCGACGAGGTCGAGGTCGAGAGCAGCCCGACCGGCGCCGCGCCCGTGCAGGTCGTCACGCGCGAGTCCGCCTCGCTGCCCACGAGCCCGGCGTTCCCCGACGTGCAGACCGCGCTCATCGTCGGCGGCGTGCTCGGCCTCGGCTTCGGCGTCGCCTTCGCGATGATCCGGACGGCGGCCGACCGCCGCATCCGCAACGCGGAGGACACGGAGTCGAAGACCGGCGTCGCCGTCGTCGGCACCATCCCGTGGGTCGCTGGCTTCGATGCGGGCGAGCGGCTGGTCGACACGTCCGCCGCGAACCGCACCGGTCGCTCGGGTACCTTCGCGGTCTCGGAGGCGCTCCGCTCGCTCCGGACCAACCTGCAGTTCATGGACGTCGACCACCCGCCGAAGACGATCGTCGTCACGAGCCCGCTTCCGGGGGACGGCAAGTCCACCATCGCGTGCAACCTCGCGCTCACGCTCGCCGCGGCCGGCACGACGGTCGTGCTCGTCGACGGCGACCTGCGGCGTTCGATGGTCGCGAAGACGATGGGCCTGCCGGGCGGCGCCGGCCTCAGCGATGTCCTCGCGGGGCGCGCGGCGCTCTCGGAGGTGCTGCAGCGCACGCCGAAGTCCAACAACCTGCTCGTGCTCGCCGCCGGCAGCGTGCCGCCGAACCCGAGCGAGGTGCTCGGCTCCGAGCGCATGCACACCCTCGTGGCCGACCTGACCAAGCACGCCACGGTGATCATCGACGCACCGCCGCTGCTGCCCGTCACCGACGGTGCGGTGCTCGCGCACCAGGCAGACGGCGCACTCGTCGTCGTCACGCTCGGCAAGACGACCTACGACCTGCTCGACAAGGCGCTCGACACGCTCCGCAAGGCGCGCGGCCGTGCGCTCGGCATCGTGCTGAACAAGGCGCCGATCCGAGGGGCGGATGCCGCGACGTACTCGTACGAGTACCGACGCGACTACACCTCCTCGGCCGACGCCGCGGCCGTGGGCGACACCGCGGAGGGCTCGGACGCCGGGTCGAAGAAGAAGAAGAAGCCGAGGAAGCCGCGCGGTCGCGGCAAGGCGGCGCCGAAGGACGACGAGGGCGACCTGGTCACCGAGCCGTCGTCGGACGAGCACGGCGCACACGGCTGACGCGTGGCCGGACCCGAGCGGAACGGCCCAGCCGTCGCGGCATCCGATCGTCGTCGCATCGCACTCGTGAGCTCGTCGTACGCGCCCCACGTCGGCGGCGTCGAGGAGCACGTCCGGCAGGTCGCGCGCGAGCTGCAGGAGGCGGGGTGCGCCGTCGAGGTCTGGTCCGTCGATCGCGGGACCGGCCCGGTCGTCCGCGACGTCGAGGGCGTCACGGTGCGCTACCTGCCGACGCCACTGCCCTCGGGCTCGGTGGGGGGCATCGGGCGATTCCTGCGCGCCCTCCCGGGCGCATGGCGGCACTGGACGGCTGCCCGCGCGTCCTTCCGTCCCGAGCTGCTCCACGTGCACTGCTTCGGCCCGAACGGGGCGTACGCGCTCGCGATGCATCGCCGCTTCCGGCTGCCGCTCGTCGTGACGTCGCACGGCGAGACGGTCGCCGACGACCACGCCGTCTTCCAGCGCTCGGCGGTCCTGCGCACCGCGCTGCGACGGGCGCTCGCGGCGGCGTCCGCCGTGACGGCACCGTCGGCGTTCGTCATCGACGAGCTCCGCGCCGACTACGGACTCGAGGGTGGTGACGTCGTGCCGAACGGTGTCGAGCTTGGACTCGTGGGCGATCCGGCCGGGAGTCCGTTCGGCGGCCGCTACCTGCTCGCCGTCGGGAGGCTCGGTCGCGTGAAGGGGTTCGACCTGCTCGTCGCGGCGATGGACGGCGTCGACCTGGATCCCGACGTGCGACTGGTGGTCGTCGGCGACGGGCCCGAGCGCGAGCGCCTCGAGGCGCTGGCGGCCGATCGCGGGCTCGGCGATCGCGTCGAGTTCGCGGGACGCCTGCAGCCCGCCGACGTCGCCGACGCGATGGCGGGGGCGATCGCGGTGGTCGTGCCGAGCCGCATGGAGGCGTTCGGCATCGTGGCGCTCGAGGCCTGGCGGAGCGGCGCGCCGCTCGTCATGACGAACCGGGGCGGCGCGCCGGGGTTCGTGCGCGACGGGGCGGACGCGATCCTCGTCGACCCGCTCGACAGCGAGGCGCTCCGGGGCGCGATCGAGCGCGTCGCACGTGACGGCGCACTCCGCGCCCGCCTCGTGGCGGCCGGTCGCGAGCGCGTGCCGGAGTTCACGTGGGCCCGGGTGGCGCGCGCCTACCTCGACCGCTACGACGCGGTGCTCCCCGCCCGGGTCGGCGGCGCCGGGACGGAGGCGGCGGCATGACCTACACGAACCCGCTGCGCCGTCGCGCCCGCCAGGTGCGCCGGCTCGCCGCGGCCGCGACGCGACCCGAGATGTGGCGCGGCGGCCTCGTCGTGCCGACCACGTGGTGGGACGGCCACCCCAACTTCGGCGACGACCTCACGCCGTGGCTCCTGCCCGGGTACGGCGTCGCGCCGGTGCACCGAGTCGCCGGCCGCGCGCGCCTGTCCGGCGTCGGGAGCATCCTCGAGTTCCTCCCCGAGGACTTCGACGGGGCGATCTGGGGCAGCGGGCTCATGTACGGCCGGCCGCATCCGCTTCCGCGCGCGACGGTGCTCGCGGTGCGCGGGCACCTCACGCGCGAGCTCATCGGCGCGCCGGACGACGTCGCCCTCGGCGATCCCGGCATCCTCGTCGCGCGGCGGGCGCGTCGGCCCCGGGTGCGCTGGGACGTCGCCCTCGTGCCCCACGGGCACCACCGGCAGCACGTGCCGTTCATGTCGATGGCGGATGCCGCGGGCCTCCGCGTGCACGTCGTGAACGTGCACCAGCCCGCAGCGCGGGTCGTGCGCGAGATCGCCGCGGCCGACGCGGTGGTCACGACGTCGCTCCACGGCCTCGTCACGGCCGACGCCTACGGGATCCCCGCGACCTGGACCATGCTCGAGCCGCCGCTCAGCGGGGGGCCGTTCAAGTTCCACGACTACGAGTCGGTGATCACGCCGGGGACGAGCCGGTTCACGCCCTTCGACGAGCGCCGCGGACTCGCGGGGATGCTCGAGGGGGCATCCACTGCGCGACGGGAGACCGTCGAGCGCGCGTGCGACGACCTCGAGCACTCGATCGCGCGACTGGGCGACGCCGTGCCGGGACTGCCGCGCTTCCCGGGCGGGGCGCTCGGCGTGCTCGCCGGGCGAGCGTAGGCCCGGCGGACGCACGGTCAGGCCAACGACGTCCAGACCCGGGCGTGGGCCTCGGCGCAGCGCTCCCACGTGAACTCGCCTGCACGGGCGCGCCCGGCCGCCACCATCGCGTCGAGGCTCGCGCCCGCTGTGGCATCCAGCAGCCCGGTGGCGATCGCCGCGCCGGCCGGCTCCACGAGGATGCCGGCGTCGCCGACGACCTCCGGGAGCGAGCTCGTCGCGGCGGCGACCACGGGCACGTTCGCGGCCATCGCCTCGAGCGCGGGGAGCCCGAAGCCCTCGTACAGCGACGGCACGACGACGACCTCGGCGCCGGCGACGAGCCCGGGCATGACCTCGTCGGGCAGGCGGCCCACCAGGCGCGTGCCCGGCATCCCGTCGAACAACGCCGTCCGCCGCGGGTGTGGAGGCCCGGCGAGCACGAGCTCCAGGTCGGGGCGCTCCCGGTGCACGGCCGGCCACGCCTCGGCGAGCCCCTCGAGGTTCTTGCGGCGCGTGGCGCCGCCGGCGTGCAGCACGTAGCGCTCGGGGAGTCGGTGCGCGCGTCGCGTCGCCGCGTCGAGCGGCGCGGCGTCGAAGAATCTCGTGTCGACGCCGTTGTGGACGACGTGCGGGTCGCGGATGCCGAGCAGCTCGACGGCCTCGCGCGCGCTGAACTCCGAGACGCAGATGACCGCGGCGGCGCGTCGGGCCTCCTCGATCGCCGCGGGGACCGGCGCGGATTCGTCGGGGAACCGCCACGAGACGACGTCGTGGATCGTGATGACGTCGGTCGGCGCCGGCGGCAGCTCGAGGGCCATCCGGTGCGCCACCGCGTCGCCGGCGTAGAGGAGCCGGCCGATCGCGCGGCGCTGCGCGGCCGAGGCCCGTGCGATGCGGCCGAGCGGCAGTCGCCGGTTGCCGTCGAGCCGAGAGCGGAGCGATCGGAGCACGAGGCGGCGGTAGCGCCATGCCCGTGGGTCGACGGCGGCGAGGGCGGATGCCGCGCGGCTCGCGACCTGCTCCTGGTACGCCTGGGCGCCCATCGGGGTGTCGGTCGCGATCGTCGCGATCGTGAGGCGGGGCGCGTCACGGGGCGTCATCTGGGCGGTCCCTCCGGCTGCGTGGCCCACCGGCCGTCGGATCGTCCGACCGGTGCTCCGAATCTAGCGACGGACCCGGTTCCGCGCACCAGCGCGGAGATCGTCCGTGAGACGACGGCGGGAACATGCGTGCGTATCGGAATCATCCGGCGACCTGCGGATCTGTCACCCGAACGTGGGGTGATCCCGATTCGGGCGAGGAAGCCTCAACCTCTAGAGTTGCCTGTGAAAACCCGATAGTGTGCGGCAGGTACTGCAGACCGCACGCAGTGCGCAAACCCGATGACCCGACAGCTCCGGCGGAGGGTCGCCCAACCACAGCGAAAGTCCAGGAGGATCCCCATATGAGCGACCTCGAAGAGCCGAAGCCCGGCGTCTCGCGGCGCACGGTGGCCAAGGCCATGGCGTGGTCGGTGCCCGCCGTGGCCCTCGCCGTTCCCGCTCCCGCCTACGCCGCGTCCGGCCCGCCCCCCGAGGTGCTGGTCGGCACGGCCTGTAAGCTGCCCGGCAACAGCGTCAACCAGAAGTGCGCCGACATCTTCGCGCAGCTTCCCGGCCTCGACACCAGCAAGGCCTACGCCATCCCGCTGCTGATCACGAACAACACGTCGAAGGACATCGTCCTGAAGCCGACGATCGGCATCAGCTCGTCCGGGCTGCCGTTCAACGTCGTGGGCATCCTCCCCGACTACTGCACGCCGATCGCGCCGACCGAGTCGGTCAAGGTCATCGTCTACGCGAACTCGGACAACAGTGCGAACACCGCGGTCACGCTCTCGCTGACCGTGCCGTGGGGCCACGACTGCGCCGACACCGACCACGCGCCGATCTTCATTCCCGGAATCGAGATCGACGACTTCCCGCCGTGCTCGAGCAAGGTGCCGTTCCCGACGGGTGCGCCTTCGTGCGACCCGCCGTTCTACCAGAGCTGAGGTCCGGCGTCACGGATTCGAGGGTGCGCTGCTGCGGCAGCGCACCCTCTTCCGTTTCCCCCGACCGTCTCAGGCCGAAGGAGACAGCCGGGTGAGGCCCGTCATCCACGCCATCACGCCCGGCGACCACTTCTCCCCGCTGACGGGCTCGGCAATTCCCACGGTCGTGCACGGGCTGGCGAGCGCCGCTGCGCGCGACGCCGACCCGGTGCCCCAGGCGGTGCTGCTGGATCGGTCGACCATGCGGCCGCGCTACGACAGCGCGGAGGCCATCGAGTACGACCGCGGTCCGTGGCTGACGCGGAGGGACCGCGCCATCGACGTCGCCCGTGGGCGCGTCGGCCTCCCGCGGACGGCGACGGCCCGCTTCCACGGGTCAGCCGCCGACGTGCTGCGGAGCCTCCCTCCGTCATTCGTGCTCGCGCACAACTCGCCGGTGCTTCCGCGACTGCTGCGCGACACGCCTCACCGGGTGCTGCTCTACGCGCACAACGACGTGCTCCGCAGCTACACCCGCGCCGAGGTGCGACGCACCCTCGGTGACGTCGCGGGCATCATCAGCGTGAGCCACTCGCTCGCGACGCAGCTGCGGGACTCGCTCCCCTCGAGCCTCGCCGGCCGGGTCCACGTCGTCGGCAACGGCGTCGACGTCGAGCGGTTCCGCCCTGCCGGCGACCCTGGCATACGGCAGGTCGACCCCGCCCGTCCCCTCCGCGTCGCATTCGTCGGGCGCGTGATCCCGGAGAAGGGTCCGGACGTGCTCCTCCGCGCCGCGAAGCAGCTCGCCCGAGACGATGTGGAGTTCCTCGTGGTCGGCAGTCACGGGTTCGCGCGCGACGCCGCCCTGTCCGGTTACGAGCAGGAGCTCCGCCGGCTCTCCGACGAGAGCGGCGCGCGGGTGCGGTTCGAGCCCTTCGTCGACCGCGAAGCCCTGCCTGCGCTGCTCCGCGACCTCGACGTGTTCGTGGTGCCGTCGCGTTGGCCCGACCCGTGTCCGCTGACCGCCGGAGAGGGCATGGCGTCCGGCGTGCCCGTCGTCGCGAGCCGCATCGGCGGTCTCCCCGAGGTCGTCGGGGACGCCGGCCTCCTCGTGCCGCCGGACGACCCGGACGCGCTCGCGGCGGCGCTCGCGCGCTTGGCCGACGACCCCGAGGAGCGTCTCCGCCGTGCCGTGGCATCGCGTGCGCATGCGCTGGCGCACGACTGGTCGTGGGCCTGGTCGAACCTCCGAACGGTGTTGTCCGGACTCTGAGCACCGCCCATTCGGGGGGTGTTCGCCCCCTAGCGTCAGCATCACGAACGCGCTAGCGTGCGCGCTTAACGGCCTTGTCCGCAGATCGACCCGATCCACAGGCTGCGAAGGAGGATCCACATGAGTGATCTCGAAGAGCCGAAGCCCGGCGTCTCGCGACGCACCGTGGCCAAGGCCATGGCGTGGTCGGTTCCGGCCGTCGCGCTGGCCGTCCCGGCGCCCGCCTACGCGGCGTCAGGCCCGCCGCCGGACGTCTCCGTCGGCGTCGCGTGCAAGCTGCCCGGCAACAGCGTCAACCAGAAGTGCGCCGACGTGTTCGCCCAGCTTCCGGGCCTCGACACCAGCAAGGCGTACGCGATCCCGCTGCTCATCTGCAACAACACGAGCAAGGACATCGTGCTGAAGCCGACGATCGGCATCGAGTCGTCGGGTCTGCCGTTCAACGTCGTGGGGATCATCCCCGACTACTGCACCCCGATCGCCCCGACCGAGTGCGTGAAGGTCATCGTCTACGCGAACTCCGACAACAGCGCGAACACGGCGGTCACCCTCGCTCTGACCGTGCCGTGGGGTCACGACTGCGCCGACACCGACCACGCGCCGATCTTCATTCCGAACATCCAGATCTCGAGCTTCCCGCCGTGCTCGAGCAACGTGCCGTTCCCGACGGGCGCGCCGAGCTGCGACCCGCCGTTCTACCAGTAGGCCGGCGACACGGTTTCGAGGGTGCGCTGCTGGGCAGCGCACCCTTCCGTCGTGGGTCGGTACCGCCGATGGGGTGACGGCTCCGGCGCCCTGGGTGGAACCGGATCAGGCGGTGTCGCGGCCGCCGTCGAGCCGGTCGAGCACCGCGCGCATCGCCGCGACCCGCTCGCTCCAATCGCTCGTCGGCCCGTCCGCCCCGTGTGGGAACGGCTGCGCCGCCGCGAGGGCCGCGGCGACCACGCCCGGGAACGCGGCGGCATCCGCGATGGTCACGCGCGGGTCGTCCACGTCCCGGAACCCGGCCACGGGCGTCGAGACGACCGGTCGGCCGACGGCCTGGTACTCGTAGAGCTTGATCGGATCGAGGCTGTCGGTGAACGGGGTGACCACGTGCGGCACGACGAGCACGTCGGCGTGCTGCAGGTAGCCGACGACGTGGTCGCTCGCGCGCGGGCCGAGCAGCTCCACCCCCGCGTCCCGCAGCCGCAGCGTCGCCTCCGTGCCGAGCAGGTTCGGACCGACGAGCACGAGCGTGTCTGCCTCCCCCAGCTCCCGCGCCGTCGCCTCGCACAGGTCGACGTCGACGCGGTCGGGATGCGCGGTGCCGAGGTACAGCGCCGTGCGGCCCTCGGGCAGGTCCGCAGGCCGGTCGGCCGGCTCGCGGTAGGCCGCGGCGTCGACGCCGTTCGGGATCAGCGTCACGGGACGGTCGGCCCCCTTCCGACGCCCCAGCTCACGTGAGCACACGACGACCTCGCCGGCGAGCTCGAGCAGCCTCGCCTCGTTCGCCGCGGCGCGCGCTCGCTCCCCCTCCGGACGGTCGGCCGCGAGCCAGTCGTCGGTGACGTCGTAGAGCGTCGGCCAGCCCGTGCGTTCCGCGAGTCCGACCGCTCCGGGGTCGTTGATCCAGAGCAGCGGATGCCGCATGCCGAGCGAGGCCGCGGCGCGCTCCACCGCCGTGGCGAGCCGCTGGTCGGCGCGCCGGTCGACTCGCCGCGGGAGCCACTTGGTCGGTCGGACGGTCCAGAGCCGGCCCGGCGCGGGGTCCCCGACCTCCTGCACGCCGCGCCCGAGCGAGGGGCGGCGGCGCGACGCGAGGTCGTGCGTCGGGTCCGCCGCCGGCTCGACGAACAGCACGCGCAGCGACGGGTCGGCGCGCAGCAGGCCGGCCACGAGGTGCTGGTTGCGCCGCCAGACGCGGTCCCAGCGTTCGAGCGAGAGCACCACGAGATCGGTCATCGCCGCCCCTTCCGTGCGATCGCCTCGCGGTAGACCGCCTCGGTGCCGTCCGCCTGTGCGCGGAGCGAGAAGTGCCGCTGCTGCCGCTCGCGCGCCGCATCGCCCAGGGCAGCCCGTCCCGCAGGGTCGGCGGCGAGGTCGCGCAGGCGGGCGCCCGCGGCATCCGCGTCGTTCGCGGCGAAGCGCGCGCGGGCGTCGAGCCCGTCGAGCAGTTCGACGTGACCGGCCGCGTCGGCGGCCACCGGCGGCAGCGCCGTCGCCATCGCCTCCAGCAGCGTCAGCCCGAGCCCCTCGACGGGGCACGGCGCGAGCAGCAGGCCGGACCGGGCCAGCAGTTCGGGCAGGTCGGTGCGATAGCCGCTGAAGCGCACGGATGACGCGATGCCGAGCTCGGCAGCGAGCTCCTCCAGTGACGCCCGCTCCGGGCCGATGCCCGCGACGTCGAGCGTCCAGCCCTGCGCGGCGAGCCCGGATGCGGCGAACCCGCGCACCCCGACGTCGGTGCGCTTCTCGGGCTGCAGGCGCTGGGCCATCAGCACCGTGCGCTCGCGCGAGCCCGGTGCCCCCGCCGGCCGCGGCTCGATGCCCGTGTGCACGACCGTGCTCGGTCCGGCGACGGCCGCCGCGACGGCGGCGCTGATCGAGACCTGCGCGTCGATGCGACCGCGGACCAGGGCGTCGATGGGCACGGGGCCGACCCGGCCGCGCGGCCGAGCGAAGTGGCAGGTCGCGACCGCCGCGGGCCGGCGCGCGCGCCGACGGGTCGCGAGTGCGGCGACGGTCGCGACATCCGCCGCGGTCATGTGCGTGTTCACGACGTCGACCTCGTCGGCGAGCCGCCGCACCGCACGACGCACCTCCATCGTGCGCGCCGCCGGTGTGTGCGCGACGCCCGCCTCGTCGAGCCCGGGCCGCATGCGCGGCGGATCGCCGCCGATGACGTGCACCTCGTGCCCGTCGGCCGCCTGCGTCCGGGCCAACCGCAGCACGAACTGCTCGACGCCCGAGAAACCGTCCGACCGGACGGCGTGCAGGATCCGCAGGCGGTCGCTCACGCCGGAGCCGTCCGCCCGCGTTCGAGCGAGCGCGCCAGCTCGAGGTACCGCGACGCCACCTCGCGCCACGAGTGCTGCTCCGCCGATCGGCGGGCCCGCTCGCGCCAGGCGTCGAGGGGCTGCGCGTCGAGCTCGGCGAGCCGGGCGCCGATCGCCGCGGCATCGCGCTCGACGAGGAACCCGTTCTCGCCGTCGACCACGAGGTCCGGGGCGAAGCCCACGCGCGTGGAGACCACGGGCACCCCGCACGCGAGCGCCTCCAGCACGACCAGCGCGTTCGCCTCATAGGCGCTCGGCAGCACGAGCACGTCCGAGGCGCGCAGCATCGGCACCGGGTCGGGCTGCTCCCCGGCGAAGACGACGCGTTCGGCGACGCCCGCCCGCCGCGCCTGCGCCGTCGCACGGCGGATCATGTCGGCCGTGCCGCCGACGACCAGGAGCACGACACCGGGCACCGCTCCGAGCGCCTCGATGGCGAGGTGGAGGCCCTTCCGCTCGAACTCGTGGCCGATGAAGACGGCGACCGTGGCGTCGTCGGCGATGCCGAGCCCACGACGCACCGCCGCGCGCCCGGCGGTGTCGCCGGGGCTGAAGCGCTCGATGTCGACGCCGTTGGGGATGACCGTGACCGGCGGCCGCACGCGGCCGTAGACCTCGCGCAGCAGCTCGGCCTCGCGGCCGGTGAGGGCCACCACCGCGCGGTGCGTGCGGCCGCGATAGCGGATGCGGTCGCGCAGCGCGGTGAAGAGGTGCACGGGATTGCGGACCATGCGCCACCAGTAGTTGCCGCGGGCGCGCATCGCCGCCTGCAGGAGGCCGTGATTGACGTACACGTCGCCCGTCATCACGTCGTTGTGGGTGAACGCGATGGCGTCGGGCCGCTCGGCGAGGAACCGCTTCGCGCGCCGTGTGCCGACGGTGCTGAACCAGATGACGTTGCCGGCCCGCTGGAGGTGCAGGCCGAGCGTGGTCCGGTGCGGGCGGGCGAGCGTCCGGCCCGCGTCGGCGGCCGTGAAGCGCTCGACCGGCACGCCGGCGGCCCGGAACTCCTGCTCGAGTGCGTACGCCACCCCGGCGACCCCGCTCCCGGGCTCGATCGTCGGCGCGATCTGGACGATCCGCGTCATCCGCCGGACCGCTCCGCCGACGCACCCGGGGCGCCCGACGCCTCGCGCTCCGCGCGCACGCCCTCGAGCAGGTCGAGGTAGCGCTGTGCGATGGTCGGCCAGCCGAGCGGCACGACCGAGGCACGGGCCCGCTCGCGCAGTGCGGCGAGCGCGGCGTCGTCGAGGCTCGCGATCTGCTCCATCCGCTCGCCCACCGCCTGCGGATCGCGGTCCACGAGGTAGCCGTTCTCGCCGTCGACGATGATCTCGGGGGCGTAGCCGACGGGCGTCGCGACCACGGGGAGGCCGCTCGCGAGGGCCTCGAGCACGACGAGCGCGTTCGCCTCGTACGCGCTCGGGAAGACGAAGAGGTCGCACGCCGCGAGGTGCGCCGTCAGGTTGCCTCGGGGGCCGAGGAAGAGCACCCGGTCGCCGACGCCGTGCTGCTTGGCCTCCTCGTACGCCTCGGCGATGATCGCGTCGTTGCCGCCGATGATCATGAGCAGCACGCTCGGCGCGTGCACGAGGCCGCGGATCGCGAACGAGAGGCCCTTCCGCGAGAACTCGTGGCCGACGAAGACGGCGACGCGCTCCTCCGTGCCGAGCTTCAGTTCCGCGCGCGCCGCAGTGCGCTCCTCGGGCGTCGGGGGGCGGAAGCGCTCCAGGTCGACGCCGTTCGGGATCACCTCGATGCGCGGGCCGATCGGGCCGTACGTGGCGCGGAGGTCCGCCGCGTCCCGCTCGGAGAGGCAGACGACGACGCGGTGCGCGTGTCCGCGGTAGCGGATGCGGTCGCGCACGTAGATGAACAGGTGCACGGGGTTGCGGTAGATGCGCCAGGGCGAGCGGCCCCGGGCGCGCATCGAGGCGAGCAGCACGCCGTGGTTCACGTACACGTCGCCCGCCACGACGTTGTTGTGGCAGATCGAGACGGCGTCGGGGCGCTCGGCGAGGAACCGCTTCGCGCGGCGCGTGCCGACCGTGCTGAACCAGATCATCCGCCAGCCGCCGCGGATCCGGGCGAGGAACGCGTTCCGCGGCCACGGCACGGAGCGCCCGTGGCGGGCGTCGTCGAACGTGAACCGGTCCATCTCGGCACCCAGTGCCCGCAGGCGCTGCTCGAGGTTCCAGGCCACGCCGGCCACGCCGGTGCCCGGTCCGATGAACGGCACCACCTGCACGATCCGCGTCACGTCGACGACTCCCCTCGGAACCGCGCCTCGACCCGCACCGGGCCGAGGCGGTAGATCGCCGCCCGCCGACGCGCCGCGCGTCCGCGCTCGCCGCCGAGCACCAGCGACCGCGCCATGGCGCCCACCCACTGCCCGGCTCGAGCCGACTGCCAGCCGACCGAGCCGAAGTGCTTGCGCAGGAACCGCTCCTGCGACGCGTGGAAGTGGGCCTCGCGCCGTCGCGGGTCACCGCCCGTGCCCGCGCCCGTGTGCACGGCCCGAGCCTCGGGCACGACGCCGTGGCGCCACCCGAGCCGGTGGGCGCGATAGGCCCAGTCGGCCTCCTCGGCGTACAGGAAGTACCGCTCGTCGAACCCGCCGACGTGCTCGAGCGCCTCGGCGCGGAGCAGCATGACCGAGCCGATCACGTACGAGGGGTCGCGCCGCAGGCGCGCGAGGCCGACCGCCTCGAGCCAGGTGCCGGTCGGCGAGGGCAGCCACCACTCGACGCGGGCCTCGTGACCGTCCTCGTCGACCTGCGCGGGTCCGACGCTCGCCAGGTCGGGGCGGGCGCGGAGCGCCTCGTGCAGGGCCGCCACGTCGTCGGCGGAGATCTCGGCGTCGGGGTTCAGCAGCAGCACGTCGGCGCCCGGCGCGATGCGGTCGGCGAGCCCCGCGTTCACCCCGGCGGCGAACCCGCCGTTACGGCCGGGGTCGAGGTAGCGCACGCCGAGTTCCTCGCAGATCGCGGCGATCTCGGGCATCGACGAGTTGTCGACGACGGTCACCGGCAGCGACGCCACCGGCGCGAGCGCTCGGCGCAGCAGGTCCGGCGCACCGTAGGCGACGACGACGATCTCGAGGCCGGCCTCGGGCTCGGGCGCGGGGGATGCCTCGCGCAGGATCGATCGGTAGAGGTCGAGGTAGTCGCGGCCCACCGCGCCCCAGCTGCACTCCTCGGCGCGGACGACGCCGGCGGCGCGGAGCGACTCCGCCCGCGGCCCGGCGGCCTCGACGAGCGCCGCGGCCAGCGCGCCCGCGTCGCCGGTCGGGACGAGGAGGCCCGCGCCGCCCACGACGTCCGGCAGGGCGCCGGCATCGCTCGACACGACGGGAACGCCGCACGCCATCGCCTCGACGGCGACGCGGCCGAACTGCTCGGTCCAGGTCGCGGTCGGCATGGACGGGACGGCGAGCACGTCGAACGACCGCAGTACGTCGGGGATGCCGGACGGCTCCACGGCGCCGACGAGCTCGACGCGATCGGCGACGCCTGCAGCCGACGCACGCGCCGGCAGGTCGTCGGCGAGCGGCCCGCTGCCCACGATGCGGAGCCGCAGGCGCGGCTCGCGCGCGAGCGCGTCGAGGAGCAGCAGCACGCCCTTCTCCGGGACGAGCCGGCCGATGAAGCCCACGGTGATCGGCGCGCCGTCGCCGCCGGCGGGCGCGGCGTCCGTGGGGGCCGCGCCCGCGGCATCCGTCGTCGGCGGCTCGGCCTCGGCGGGCGTGAACCGGGCGAGGTCCACGCCGAGCGGGATCACGCGTGCCCGGCCGGCGAAGCCCTTGGCCTCGACGATGCGCGCGGCCTCGGTGTTGCACGCCGAGATCCCCGCGGCGGTGCGCAGCGCCCGGCGCTCCAGCCAGCCGAACGGGAACGGGTAGCGCTTGCGCAGGTTCTGCGCGGTGTAGAGCACAACGGGGGGCCGCATCCGGCGCAGGGCGCGCAGCAGCAGGATCTCGGCGGTCGCGAGGGAGAAGGGCTCCTCGTGCACGTCGATGACGTCCCAGTCCTCGCCGAGCAGTCGCCACAGCGGGAGCGGGTCGTAGACGAAGAGCGCGGGATGGCGACCGAGGGTGCGGACCCCCTGCACGCGCTCGTCGGGGCGGGCCTCCAGGGCCACCGGGACGCCCCCGGCATGCCAGCGGCGCGCGCACGCCAGTGCGACCTCGACGCCGAGCGCGGACAGCGCGCGCTCACGTCCGCGCCACTCATCCACGACGGCGCTGTGCGACACCCTCAGTACGCGCACGGCACCCCCTCTAGACTCCTTGCAGAAACCTTATCCGGGGCGCGCTTCCCGGTCGCGGGCGAGCCGGGGGGTGATCGCGTGGATCCGGAGACGTTCCGCGTCCTCGTGGTCTGCACCGGCAACCTCAACCGGTCCGCGCTCGGCGCGGCGCTGCTGCGCACCTGGGCCGACTGGTACCTCCCCGGGGAACTCGCGGGGCGGGTCGTCGTCTCGAGCGCCGGGCTCGCGGCCCCGGCCGGGCGTCCCATGCGACGGCGGACGCAGGCGATCGCCGAGCGGCTCGGCGCCGACGGGCACGGCCATCGCGCGCGTCAGGTCGACGAGGCGCAGGTCCGTTCGGCAGACCTCGTGCTCGCGGCGGATGTCGCGCATCGCGACGGCGTGCTCGGCCTCGTGCCCTCGATGCTCCGGTCGAGTTACACGATCCGCGAGGCCGGGGCGATCGCGACCGCACTGGGCGTCGCCGCCGTGCCGCAGTCCGTCGCCGAACTCCGGGCCCGTATCGCGCTGCTCTCCGACCGTCGGTCGCTCGGAACGGCCGGGGACGGCGACATCACCGACCCGCAGGGCAAGGACGACGAGGCGTTCCGCGCGATGGCGCGCGAGGAGGTGCCGCCGCTCGCGGCGCTCGCAGCGCTGCTGTTCGGGATGCCCCGAGGCGAGGTCGAGGCGGTCGGCGCGATCGTCGCGGACCCGGACGCGTTCCCGTTCGAGGGCCTCGGCCCGTCGTCGGAGCGCGGGTCCGGAGGATCCGCCGAGCGCCCGCGGCGGCGCTGGTTCGGACGGCGGGACTCGTGAGCGCGATCCGAGGCGCGCACTCGCGCGGGGCCGCACCGGGCGATCGTCGGCCGCGCGTGCTGCACCTGGACCACACCTCGGCGGCCGGCGGGGCCGAGCTCGCGCTCGTGCGCATGCTCCAGGCGGGGCCGGAGTGGTCGGCCGTGCTGCAGACGCCGCCGCTCGGGCCGGGCCCGACCGTCTGGGACGCCGTGCCCGATCGCGTGCCGCGTCGTGCCGCCGGCATCCCGCAGCCCGCCGGTGCCAGCTCGGGCGGGCGCCTCGCGTCGCTCGCGTTCGGCGCCCGGCTGGTCGTGCAGGCGCTCGCGGTGCGCACCTCGGCGGCGTTCCGCGGAGCGGACCTCGTCGACGCCAACACGGCGCGCGCGGCCGCCTACGCCGCCCTCGCCGCGCGCGCGTCGCGCATCGCCCTCGTCGTGCACCTCCGCGACCTCGTCGACCCCGAGGCGCTCGGCGGGGCCGGCCACGCGATCATGACGCGCCTCGTGCTGCCACGGGCCGACGGCGTCATCGCGAACTCCCGCGCGACGCTCGAGTTGGCGCGGCCGTACCTGCGCGACGACGCGGTCGCCGAGGTCGTGCCGAGCGCGTCGGGCCTCGTCGTCGGAGCGGCCCTGCCGCTCGACCCGGACGCGCCGCTCCGCACGGTCGGGATGCTCGCCCGCATCGACCCGTGGAAGGGCCAGGCGCAGCTCCTCGAGGCGTTCGCGCGGGCGTTCCGCGGCCGCGACATCCGCCTGCAGTTCGCCGGCGGTGCGCCGTTCGGCCACGAGGGCGAGCTCGCCGCGCTTCGGGCGCGGGCGACCGAGCTCGGCGTCGGGCCGCAGGTCGACGTGCTCGGGCACGTGGACGACGTCGACCGGCTGCTCGACGAATGGGAGGTCGCGGTGCAGGCATCCGTGCGGCCGGAACCGCTCGGGCAGAACGTGCTGCAGTACCTGGCCGCGGGTCGCGCGGTCGTGGCGGCCGACGAGGGCGGGCCCGCCGAGTGGATCGACGACGGCGTGAACGGGCTGCTGGTGCCGCCGCGGGACGTCGACGCCCTCGCCGCCGCGCTGACCCGGCTCGACCAGGACCCCGCGCTCCGCGCCCGGCTCGCGGCGGCGGCGGCGGAGACGCCCGGGCTCCTCGACGACGCCGACGTGACCCGGGCGCACCTGGAGGTCTACCGTCGCGTGCTCGCGGCGCGGGGCGCGACGGACTGAACCGCGGTCTGCGGCGCGGTTTCCGACACCGCCCAGGTGCCCCCGGAGCCCCCGAGCCGCCGGAGCGCGTCGAGCCCGTCGAGCCCGCGCGTCGCGAACGCGGTCACGGCGTCGAGCGTCGCATCCGCGCCGAGCACGCGGTTGTGCCCGGCCCCCTCGGTGAGGACGAGCCGCGAGCGGTCGCCGTGGGCCTCGTGCAGCCGGATGCCCTCGCCGACCGCCACCTCGCGGTCGCCGCGGTCGTGCACGACGAGGAGGGGGACGGATGCCGGCAGTGGCGCGGCCACGCCGTCGAAGCGCGTCCACGGGTCGGCGAGGTCGGGGACGATCCGCCGGGCGAAGCGCTCCGCGAGCGCATCCGCCGTGGCCTCGCGGATGCCGATCCGCCCCGAGAACGCGTCGACGAGGTACCGCGCACCGGCCGGTCCGGCGATCGCGACGACGGCCCCGGTCGAGAGCCCCTCGTGCACGGCACCGCGCGCGGCCATCGCGCCGAACGAGTGGCCGATGACGGCGTGGAACCGGCCTTCACGCGCCTGCACCGCCTCGATCGCCGCCGTCCAGTCGCGGATGTCGCTACGACGGCCGGCCGACGCACCGTTGGCCGGCGCGTCGAAGGCGACGAGCCGGAAGCCCTCGGAGCGGAGTTCGCGCACGATCGGCGCGAACTGCGAGGCGCGGCCGCGCCATCCGTGCACGAGCAGGACGGTGTCGCCCCCTGACCCCCACTCGTAGGTGACGATCTCGCGACCGCGTGCCCGGATGGTGCCGCGCCGGGCCGACTCGTGGACGGCGCGGTCGGCGGGGCGCACGGGCAGGCGGCTGCCGACGCGCATGAAGAGCGGGAGGGCCGCGGCGGCCGCGGCACGCGGCGAGCCGAGCTCGGCGGCTCGGATCGCGGCGACCCGGGTCAGGAGTGCGGCGGTGGTGGCGGTCTCGGCGACGGTGGTCACGGCGGGCTCCGATCAATGAATACGAACGGTCGTACGTTGAGTATACGAACGTTCGTGCGTAAAATCGAGAGGGTGAGCAGCATCGGCACGGATTCGCGGGTCCGACCCGACGGGCGGAGGGCCCGCGGCGACGCGTCGCGTCGCGCCGTCCTCACGGCGGCCGTCGACCTCGCGTCGGTCGAGGGCCTGGACCAGCTCTCGATCGGGCGGATCGCCGACGCGGCCGCGGTCAGCAAGAGCGGCGTCGCGACCCTGTTCGGGAGCAAGGAGCGACTCCAGCTCGCCACCGTGGAAGCCGCGCGCGAGCGCTTCGTCGAGACCGTCATCACTCCCGCCCGCGAGCTGCCCAGGGGGCTCGGGCGCGTGCTCGCGCTCGTCGACGGCTGGATCGCCTACTCGCGCGACCGCGTGTTCCCGGGCGGCTGCTTCTTCGCCGAGGCCGCGGCCGACTTCGACGCCAAGCCCGGCGAGGTCCGCGACGCCATCGAGCACGCGCTCGACCAGTGGAACGGCTACCTCGCGGTGTCGCTCGGCTACGCCCGCGATCGCGGCGAGCTGGCCGACCTGGACGATCCCGAGCAGCTCGCCTTCGAGTTCTCGGCGCTGCTCGACCTGGCCAACCGCAACTCGGTCATGCGCGACACCAGCGCCCCCTACGCGCGCGCCCGCGCCGGCATCGCCGCGCGCCTCCGCGCCGCCGGCGCAGCGTCCGACGTGCTCGCCCCGTTCGCCGCCGTCTCCGACGCCTGACGCTGCCCGCGCCGCCGCGCCGTGCCCTCTGCCGGCCGCTCCTGGTCCAGCTGCTCTTGGTCCGGCCGCTGTGCCGCTGTGCCATGAATGCACGGCGCGCCGAGGGACCGCTCGGCGTTCGGCTGCGCGGCATCTCTGCGGTTACCTGCGATGAAGTCCGCCGGCCAGACCTGGTGGAAAGGTATCCGCCGGATACCTTTCCACCAGCATCTGCGGAGGGATGGCGTCTCGCCGATACTCCTCGCCGTCGTCATCGCACCGACGGGTCCCTGCATCGCCCGGGATACGCACTCGTCGGGTGAGTGCGCACCGGGCCGGCGCCGACGAGGGCATCGCGGCCCTCGGGACGTCCCCGCCGCCCGGTCGACCGCGCCGGATCGACCGGCCCTGTCCGACCGGCCCAGTTCGACCAGCCCGGGTCGATCAGCCGGCGACGAGGGCGCCCGAGCGCGACAGGTCGACCTGCTCGTCGCGCGGCACGACCTTCACGCGCTCGCGCGCGACCGGCCCCTCGAACGCCTCGCCGAGCGCGCGCTCGTGCGCATCGAGGGCGAGCCATCCGTTCCAGGTCGTGAAGCGGATGCCGCGGGCCTCGAGCAGCTCGAGCACCTCGTCGCCACCGTCCGCCTCGACGACCGGCGCGACGCCGGGCGCGGCGAGCACGCCCGCCTGCGCGTCGGCCACGAGGTTCGTGATGGTCTCGAGCGCGTCGCCCTTGGTGTGGCCGATGAGCCCGACGGGGCCGCGCTTGATCCAGCCCGTGGCGTAGACGCCGGCGACGGGGGCGCCGGAGGCATCCGTCACCCGCCCGCCGTCGTTGGGGATCACGCGCGACCGCTCGTCGAACGGCACGCCCGGAACAGGCGAGCTCGCGTACCCGACCGCGCGGTACACGGCCTGCACGGGCACGTCGACGAACTCGCCCGTGCCCGCGACCGAGCCGTCGCCGACCGGGCGGGTGCGCTCGAAGCACACGCCCTCGACGGCGTCGGTGCCGAGCACCTCGACGGGCGCGTGGAAGAAGTGCAGGTGCAGGCGTCGCGACGCCGTGTACGGCCGGTCGTCGGCGCGCCGCCATCCGTTGAGGGTGCGGGTCATGACCTTGACCTGGTTGTTCGTGGCGAGCAGGTGCGCGGCGTGCGCGTCGCCCTCGGCGCGGGCGAAGTCGTCGTCGTAGACCACGAGGTCGACGTCGGGCACCTCGCCGAGCTCGCGCAACTCGATCGGCGTGAACTTCACCTGCGACGGGCCGCGCCGGCCGAAGACGTGGACATCGGTCACGGGCGAGGCCAGGAGTCCCGCGTGCACGTTCGCCGGGATGTCGGTCGAGAGCAGGTCGGCCGGGTGCTTCGCGAGCACGCGGGCGACGTCGAGCGCCACGTTGCCGTTGCCGATGACGGCGATCGACTCGGCCTCGAGCGGCCAGTCGCGCGGCACGTCGGGGTGCCCGTCGTACCAGGCGACGAGGTCGGCCGCGCCGTACGACCCGGGCAGGTCGATGCCGGGGATGTCGAGCGGGGCGTCCTTCAGCGCGCCGGTCGCGAAGATCACCGCGTCGTAGCGCTCGCGCAGCTCGTCGACCGTGACGTCGCGGCCCACCTCGACGTTGCCGATGAGGCGGATCGTGCCCTCGTCGAGCATCTCGTGCAGCGAGTTGACGATGCCCTTGATGCGCGGGTGGTCGGGCGCGACGCCGTAGCGGATCAGGCCGTACGGCGCGGGCAGCGACTCGAACAGGTCGATCGCGACCTCGCCGCCGGCCTCGTCGACCTGGCGGCGCAGGATGTTGCCCGCGTAGATGCCGGCGGGGCCGGCGCCGACGATCGCGACACGGAGGGAGAGGGTCATGGTGACGTGGGCCTTTCGGGGTGCGGGCAGGGTCAGGACGCGGCCGGTCGGGCCGTGGTCGTCGTCGACGGGTGGGTGCCACCGGCGAGGGCGGATGCCGCGAGCTCGGCGGGCGCGTACGGGCTGAGCCGCACGACGTCGCCGACCACGACGACGGCCGGTGAACGGACGCCGCGGGCCGCCGCCTGGTGGGCGATCGTCTCGAGCGTGCCGATGGTGACCCGCTGGCGCGGGCCGTATCCATCCTCCACGATCGCGACGGGGCAGTCGGCACCGCGCTCGCCGCGGGCGAGCGTGATCGCGGAGTTCGCGAGCGTGCCGACGCCCATGAGCAGCACGACGGTGTGGTCGCGCGCGCCGCCGAGCGCGCGGATCTGGTCGTGGCCGGTGACGACCGTGAACGTCGTCGCGAGCCCGCGGTGGGTGAGCGGGATGCCGGCGATCGCGGGCACCGAGACCGCGCTCGTGATGCCCGGCACGACCTCGACGTCGACGCCGCGCTCGCGGCAGTACGCGAGCTCCTCGCCGCCGCGGCCGAAGACGTACGGGTCGCCGCCCTTCAGCCGCACCACCCGCTTGCCGCCCTGCGCGAGCGAGACGAGCAGCTCGTTGATCGCGTCCTGCGGCACGGCGTGGTGGCCGGGCAGCTTGCCGACGTCGACGACCTCGGCGGCGAGGTCCACGCCCTCGGCCGCGAGTCCGTCGAGCACCGAGCGCGCGCCCAGCCGGTCGGCCACGATCACGTCGGCGGACTCGAGGGCGCGGAGGCCCCGCAGGGTGATGAGGCCGGGGTCGCCCGGGCCGGCGCCGACGAGGGCGACGTGGCCGCGGGGGGCCGCGGCATCCGCTCGACGCTCGTGCCGGGCTCGGTTCTGGTGGTCGGTCATCGGGGTCCTCCGGTCAGTCCGCGGCGGCGCAGCATGCCGCGCTCGAGGGGGGCGAAGGCGAGCAGCTCGATGACCACGCCGAGGGCGAGGATCACGAGGATCGTGCCGAGCACGCTCGCGAGGTCGGCGAGGTCGCGGCCCTGCTGCAGGAGCGAGCCGAGGCCGAAGCCGATGGAGCCGCCGAACGCGATGATCTCGGCGGCCATGAGGGAGCGCCACGAGAAGGCCCATCCCTGGCGGAGCCCGGCGAGGTAGCCGGGCAGGGCGGCGGGCAGCACGACGGATGCCGCGAGCTGGAGCCGGGACGCGCCGAGCACCGTGCCCACGCGGCGCAGCTGCGGCGGCACCTGCGCGACGCCCGCCACGAGGCCGTTCACGATCGACGGGATCGCGCCCATGAGCACGACGAAGTAGACCGTGGCATCCGAGAGCCCGAACCACAGGATGGCGGCGGGCACCCACGCGACGGACGGCAGCACCTGCAGGCCCGAGACGAGCGGGCCGAGCGCGCGCCGCAGCGGCGCCCACTCGGCGAGCAGCAGGCCGAGCGGCGTGCCGACGGCGACCGCGATCAGGAAGCCGAGGATGCCGCGCTCGAGGCTCGTCGCGACGGCGAGCTGGAGCCGGCCGTCCTGCCAGGCCCCGCCGAGCGCCGCGGCCACGTCGAGCGGACCGGGCGCGAGGTCGGGGCGCGGCTCGGCGATCACGGTGTACGCCTGCCACGCGGCGACGAGCACGACGACGAGCAGCACGGGCGGGAGCACGCCGTCGATCGCGCGCCGCCACCACGGCGTGCGCAGCGCGACATCCGTCTGCAACCGGTCGAGCCCCGCCTCAAGCGTGCGCAGGTCGTCGCCGCTCCCGCCCGCGCCCGAACGTGCCCGAGTGTCCACGGAACGCGGCTCGAACCGGCCATCGGCAGCATCCATCGGACGCTCGGTGGAGGTCGAGGTCGAGTTGGAGGCGGAGTTGGAGTTGGAGGCAGCGGCGGTGCGCGTGCTGAGGGTGTCATGCGGCATTGCGGCGGATCTCCCTTCGCAGGTGCTCGGTGATCTCCACCGAGAGCGCGGAGACGGCGGGGGACTCGATGCGCCGCGGTCCGTCGTCGGCGATGCGCCACTCGTCGACGATCCGGCCCGGGCGGCTCGACATGAGCAGCACGCGCTGCCCGAGCCGGGCGGCCTCGCGCACGTTGTGCGTGACGAAGACGATCGTGCGGCCGGTCTCGCGCCAGACGCGCTCGAGCTCCTCGTGCAGCAGGTCGCGCGTGATCGCGTCGAGCGCCGCGAACGGCTCGTCCATGAGCAGCACCGAGCGGTCCTGTGCGAGGGCGCGCGCGAGCGCGACGCGCTGCCGCATGCCGCCCGAGAGCTCGTGCGGGCGCTTCTCCGCGGCATCCGCGAGGTGCACGAGGTCGAGCAGCTCGAGGGCGCGGGAGCGTCGCGCGGTGCGCGGCACGCCGCCGAACCGCAGGGCGAGTTCGACGTTGCGGCGCGCGCTCAGCCACGGCAGCAGCGACGCCTCCTGGAACATCACCGCGGCACGCCCGTCGACGTCGACCGTGCCGACGGTCGGCCGCTCGAGCCCGGCGATCAGGGAGAGCAGCGTCGACTTGCCGCAGCCCGAGGCGCCGAGCAGGCACGCGAACTCGCCCGGCGCGACCTCGAGGTCGATGCCGTCGAGCACCACCGGGCCGTCGGCGGCGTAGCGCTTGCCGACCCCGGCCAGGCGGATGGCGGGTGCCGTCGTCATCGCGGACCACCTCCCAGTCCGGCGTCGTCGATCGGACCGAGGCCGCCCTGGGCGCGGACGTCGCCCAGGGGGTCGAGGTCGAGAAGGCCGTCGAGGTCGCCGGCCGTCGTGGTGCCGACGGCGGCGGCGTGACGCTGGAGCACCGGGAGCGCCGCGGCGAACGGGTCGACCGTCGGCTCGACGTGGGCGAGCGCCCGTGCGAGCACCGCCTCGGGCAGCGGGGCGCCGGCGTCGGCCGCGAGCCGGGCGTTCACGACGTCGGCCACCTCCTCCGGGTGCGCGGCGATCCAGTCCACCGAGGCCGCGTTCCCCGCGACGAGCGCGCGGACCGTATCGGGATGCGCAGCGAGGAAGTCGGCGCCCACGACGAGCACCGTCGTCGGGAACGCGCCGTCCGGCCAGAGGTCGGCCTCGTCGACGAGCACGTGCGCCCCCGCCTCGAGCACGAGCCGCGACGCCCAGGGCTCGGGCAGCCAGGCGCCGTCGATCGTGCCGGCGGTGAAGAGCTGCAGGGTGCGGGCGTTGTCGGTCGGCACGACGTCGACGTCGCCGCCGCCGGTGGGCGACGTGTCGAGTCCGTGGTCGGCGAGCCAGGTGCGCAGCGCCACGTCCTGCGTGTTGCCGAGCTGCGGCGTCGCGAGCGTCGCGCCGTCGAGGTCGGAGGGAGCATCGAGGCCGTCGCGCACGACGAGCGCCGCGCCGCCGCCCACGGCGCCCGCGACGATCCGGAGCGACGTGCCTCCCGACTGCACGAAGCCGTTGATCGCGGGATTCGGGCCGAGGTAGGCCGCGTGCGCAGGGCCTCGACCGCGGCGGGCCCGGCGGCGAACGGCTGCGGCTCGAGCGCGGTGTCGCCGAGCGCGGCGGCGAGCAGCCCGGTCTCGAGCCCGACGAGCGCGGGCAGGTGGGTCACGTTCGGCGAGTACCCGAGGCGGAGCGCGCCCGCCGGCGCCTCCGTCGTCGCGCTCGCGACGGGATCCACGGCGGCCGCACGCCCGACCGATCCGATGAGCACGGGCACGATGACGATCGCGGCCGCGACCGCGACGCCGGCGAGCAGCTCGCCGACCTGTCCACCGAGCCCGCGCGCGGTCACGCCGGAGCCTCGACCACGATGCCCGCGGCCAGCGTCGCGCCGTCCTGCGGGTGGATGACGAGGAACGCGCCCGCACGCCGGTGCTCGGCGTACGGCGCCGCCACCAGGTCGGCGGAGAGCCGCAGCGACACGAGCCCGATGTCGTTGGTCGCGAGCCGGTCCGCCGGCACGGTGTCGACCGTGTCGAGGTCGAGGCGCCCGCGGATGTCGGCGACGAGGGCCTGCACGGTCGTCGTGCCGTGCTTCACGAGCACGCGAGCGCCCGGCGCCAGCGGGCGCGCATCGAGCTGGAACACGGCGGCCTCGAGCTGCCGGCGCGGGGCGGGCAGCGACCCGGCGGCCGCGATCACGGCGCCGCGTGCGGCGTCCACGGGGTCGGCGAGGCGGAGCGACACCGACAGCGGCGCGGAGGCCTCCTCGACGGCGACGGGGCCGCGGTCGATGCCGACGACCGTCGTCGTCACACCGGCGGGGAACACCTCGACGGCGTCGCCGACGCGCACCGTGCCGGACTCGATCCGGCCCGCGAAGGCGCGGTAGTCGCGGAACACGTCGTCGGCGCCGGAGGCCGCGAGCTCGGGGGAGAGCGCGCCCTGCGGGCGCACCACGAGCTGGACCGGCAGGCGCAGCGCCTCGAGGTCGGTCTCGAGCTCGTCGATCGTGGACAGGCCCTCGAGCAGCTCGAGCAGCGCGGGTCCGTCGTACCAGGGCGTGTTCGCGGAGCGCTCGACCACGTTGTCGCCCGCGAGCGCCGAGACCGGCACGACGTGGACGTCCGGCAGGCCGAGGTCGCGCGCGAGCCCGGCGACCTCGTCGGCGACCGCCGCGAACGCGTCGCGGTCGTAGCCCGTGAGGTCGATCTTGTTCACCGCGACGATCACGTGCGGCACGCGCAGCAGCTGCACGACCGCGAGGTGCCGCCGGGTCTGCTCCAGCACGCCGTTGCGCACGTCGACGAGCACGACGACGGCGTCGGCGGTGGCCGAGCCGGTGACCATGTTGCGCGTGTACTGCACGTGGCCGGGGCAGTCGGCGAGGATGAACGACCGGCGCCCGGTCGAGAAGTACCGGTACGCGACGTCGATCGTGATGCCCTGCTCGCGCTCGGCCCGCAGGCCGTCGGTGAGCAGCGCGAAGTCGATCGCACCGGGCTCGCCCCCGAAGCCGCGCTCCGCGCTCGTGCGCGCGACGGACTCGAGCTGGTCGGCGAGGATCGCCTTCGAGTCGTGCAGCAGGCGGCCCACGAGCGTGGACTTGCCGTCGTCGACCGATCCGGCGGTCGCGAAGCGGAAGAGGGTGCCGGCGGGCGCGGTCGCGCCATCCGTCGCCGGGGTGCCGGTCGCAGCGGGCGTCGTCGTGCTCATCAGAAGTACCCGTCCTTCTTGCGGTCCTCCATGGCCGCCTCGGAGAGGCGGTCGTCGGCGCGGGTCGCGCCGCGTTCGGTGAGGGTGGATGCCGCGACCTCGCGCACGATGTCGGACACCGTCGACGCGGTCGAGACGACCGCGCCCGTGCAGCTCAGGTCGCCCACGGTGCGGTACCGGACGGTGCGGCGCTCGACCGTCTCGCCCTCGCGCGGCGGCGACACGTCGCTCACGGCGAGCCACATGCCGTCGCGCGCATACACGTCGCGCTCGTGCGCGAAGTACAGCGGCGGCAGCGCGATGCCCTCGCGCTCGAGGTAGCGCCACACGTCGAGCTCGGTCCAGTTCGAGATCGGGAACGCGCGCACGTGCTGGCCGACCGTGTGGCGCCCGTTGTACAGGCTCCAGAGCTCGGGGCGCTGGTTGCGGGGGTCCCACTGGCCGAACTCGTCGCGCAGCGAGATGATGCGCTCCTTCGCCCGCGCCTTGTCCTCGTCGCGGCGCGCCCCGCCGAACACGGCGTCGTGGCGGCCCGCGGCGATGGCGTCGAGCAACGGCTGCGTCTGCAGCGGGTTCCGGGTGCCGTCGGCGCGCTCCTGCAGGCGACCGTCGTCGAGGTAGTCCTGCACCGAGGCGACCTCGAGGCGGATGCCGAGCCGCGCGACGGTCTCGTCGCGGAACCGCAGCACCTCGGGGAAGTTGTGGCCGGTGTCGACGTGCAGCACCGGGAAGGGCACCTTCGCCGGCCAGAACGCCTTGGCGGCCAGGTGCAGCACGACGACCGAGTCCTTGCCGCCCGAGAAGAGCAGCACGGGTCGCTCGAACTCCGCCACGACCTCGCGGATCACGTGGATCGCCTCGGCCTCGAGCGCGTCGAGCGTGTCGAGGACCGACGCGGTCGGCGCCGGGGCCTGGGCCTGGATCTCGGTCATAGGTGCAACCCGCATTCCGTCTTGGCGAGGCCGGCCCAGCGGCCGGACCTCGGGTCCTCGCCCGCGGCGACGGGCGTCGTGCACGGCTCGCAGCCGATCGAGGGATAGCCGTGCGACATGAGGAGGTTCACGGGCACGGCGTTGGCGCTCGCGTACTCGACGAGGTCGTCGAAGGTCCATGCCGCGACGGGATTGACCTTCACGAGCCCGTTCCGCTCGTCGTACGTGACGAGCGGGGTCAGCGTGCGCGTCGGCGCCTCGTCGCGGCGCACGCCGGTGAACCACACCTCGTACCCGCCGAGCGAGCGCTGCAGCGGCTCGACCTTGCGGCGCGCGCAGCAGAGGCCCGGGTCGCGGGCGAAGAGCTCGGCGCCGAACTCGGCGTCCTGCTCGGCGACGGTCTGCTCGGGGAGCACGTCGACGATCCGCACGTCGAGCTGCCGGGCGACCTCGTCGCGCGTGACGTACGTCTCGGCGAAGTGGTAGCCGGTGTCGAGGAAGAGCACGTCGACGCCCGGCAGCTGCGCGGCGACGAGGTGCGGCAGTGCGGCATCCGCCATCGAGCAGGCGACGGCCGCGGCATCCGCGTCGAAGTTCGCCGCCACCCAGGCGACGACCTCGGCAGGGGACGCCTCGTGGTCGGTGAGGCTGCCGAGCGCGGCGTTCCCCGCCTCGGCGAGGGCGCGCAGCTCGTCGGGCGACCGGCGTGCGACGCGGTCGTCGGGCGAACCGCCGACGGATGCCGGGCCGGCACCCGGCGCCGCGATCCCGATGTTCCGCGCGCTCATCGCAGGGCCTGCTCGTCGGCGCGGTGCGCCCACTGGGCGAACGTCTCGTCGGCGTCCGCGTCGCGCTCGCCGAGGAACCGCGTCACGACGCGCTCGACGTAGTCGGCGATGCCGTCCGCCGTGACCTTGAGGCCGCGTACCGTACGGCCGAGGCCGGCCTCGTCGCGGTCCTGCGAGGCGAGGCCGCCGCCGAGGTGCACCTGGTAGCCGGGCACCTGCTCGCCGTCGATCGTGACGAGCTGGCCCTTGAGTCCGATGTCGGCGGTCTGGATGCGCGCGCACGAGTTGGGGCATCCGTTGACGTGCAGGCTGATCGGGTGCGGCAGGTCGAACGCGTCGAGCCGCTCCTCGAGCTCGAGCACCGCCGCGGTCGCGAAGGCCTTGGTCTCGACGATCGCGAGCTTGCAGAACTCGATGCCCGTGCACGCGATGGTGCCGCGGCGGATGAGGCTCGGCCGCGCCTGGAGCCCGAGCTCGTCGAGGCCCGCGATGAGTGATTCGACCCGCTCCTCGGGGACGTCGAGGATGACGACCTTCTGGTGCGGCGTCGTGCGCAGCCGGGTCGAGCCGTGCGCCTCGACGAGGTCGGCGAGCCTCGTCAGGGTCGGTCCGGAGACGCGGCCGACGATCGGCGTCGCACCGACGTAGAACCGGCCGTCCTTCTGGCGGTGCACGCCGACGTGGTCGCCGGTCGTGGCCGGCGTCGGCGCGGCCGGGCCGTCGGGGAGCGCATGCCCGAGGTACTCGGTCTCGAGCACCTCGCGGAACCGCTCCACGCCCCAGTCGGCCAGGAGGAACTTCAGGCGCGCCTTGTTGCGCAGTCGCCGGTAGCCGTAGTCGCGGAAGATCTGCGCGACGCCGTGCCATGCGTCGGCCACCCGGTCGGGCGAGACGAACACGCCGAGCCGCTCCGCGAGCCGCGGCGCCGTCGAGAGGCCGCCGCCGACCCAGAGGTCGTAGCCGACGCCCAGCGACGGGTGCTCGACGGCCACGAACGCGACGTCGTTGATCTCGTGCACGACGTCCTGGCTCGGGTGGCCCGTGATCGCCGACTTGAACTTGCGGGGCAGGTTCGCGAGCGACTCGTCGCCGATGAACCGCGACGTGATCTCGTCGATCTGCGGCGTCGGGTCGATGAGCTCGTCGGCCGCGATGCCAGCGACCGGCGAGCCGAGGATGACGCGGGGCACGTCGCCGCACGCCTCGGTCGTGCCGAGCCCGACCGACTCGAGCCGCCGCCAGATCTCGGGCACGTCCTCGACGCGGATCCAGTGGAGCTGGATGTTCTGCCTGTCGGTGAGGTCGGCGGTGTCGCGGCCGAACTCGGTCGAGATGCCGCCGATGACGCGCAGCTGCTCGGTCGTGAGCTGACCGCCGTCGATGCGGACGCGCAGCATGAAGTACTCGTCCTCGAGCTCGTGCGGCTCGAGCGTCGCGGTGCGACCGCCGTCGATGCCGGGCTTGCGCTGCGTGTACAGCCCCCACCACCGGAACCGGCCGTGCAGGTCGGTCGGGTCGATCGAGGCGAAACCGCCGTCGGCGTAGATCGTCTCGATGCGCTCGCGCACGGCGAGGCCGCCGTCGACCTGCTTCCACTCCTCGTTCGCATTGAGCGGGGCCGTGCCGTCGACCTTCCACTGCCCGTTGGGACGCGTCGACGGGCGCGGCGTGCGGGCCTCGCGGGCCGGGCGGTCGCCGCGCGCGGCGCGCTCGGTCCGCGGACCGCGGGTCGCGGCATCCGTCGTCTCGATCGTCACGGTTCCCCCTCTCGGGCACCCCGTTCGGGGTACGTGCCGACGAAGCTACGGGGGCGCCGCGGATGCCGGAACCCGACCGCGTCACGTACGGTCACCCCGTGTCACGGGGCGTCGCACGACGAAACATGACGCGCCCTCCTCGCACGCCGACGGCGGAGGCGGACGACGCGCGAGGGCCGTGCGGCTCAGCGCAGGCCGGCGGATGCCGCGTAGCGGTCGAGCACGATCTCCACGAGCTCCGGCGGCGCGTCGTCGGGGCGCAGCAGCGGTGCGGCGAGCACGTCGGGGCCGGCGCTCGACGCGAGGTCCTGGAAGTACCCGGGCGCGAGCAGGTAGCTGGCCGCGGCGATCCGGGCTTCGGCTCCGTGGCTCGCGCGGGCGGCCGCCACGGCGTCGGGCAGCCGCGGCTCGGCGGCCGAGAGGAAGCCCAGCGAGACCTCCCGGGCGGATGCCGCGGCGAGGTCGTCCCGCACACGGCGGCACGCCTCGACGGCGCGCGCGTCGCTCGAGCCGGCCACGACGAGCACCACCGGGTCGGTCTGCGCGGCTCCGGCCTCGGCCAGTCGACGGCGCAGGACGGCCACCAGGCGCGGGTCCGGTCCGAGCGCCTCCGCGACGACCGTGTCGCGGCCCGCCGATCGCGCCGCCGCTGCCGCTTCGGCCAGGTCGACGTGCACGTGGTAGCCGGCGGAGAGCAGCAGGGGGACGAGCACGGCGGGTTCGCCGGGCGGCAGCGTCGCGAGGGCGGCCGGCACGTCGGGCTGTTCGACGTCGACGTGGCAGAGCCGCGTCGCGGGCGCGGCATCCCCCCACCGCTCGGCGGCCGCCCCGACCACCGCGTCGAAGAGCGCGCGCACCGCAGCGCGTCCCTCGGAGGACGACGTGCCGTGCGACACGGCGACGAGTGCGGGCGGGCGGGGCGTCATCCGCACATGCTCGCATCCGGCGCGCCGGCGCCGGTGGATGTCTCGCCGTGTGACGGTGCGCTCAGAAGCTCGTCACGAGGTCGCCGAGCACCTCGTCGACCTCGGTGGGGTCCGTCGCGTCGTAGTAGTGCGCGCCCGTCGCACTCGAGATCGCGCGCAGGGTGTCGACGTCGGCGTCGGCGCCGTACGCGAGCGTGAACACGAGCACGGGGGTCGAGTGGTGCAGCTCCTCGAGCGTGCCCAGCATCTGCTGCTCGGTCACCCCCGGTGCAGCCGTCTCGTTCCGGCCGTCGCTGAGCAGCACGAGCGCCGTGATGCGGTCGGGGTCGAAGCGCTCGCCCTGCTCGGTGGCGTATCGGTCCACCGCGGCGTAGAGCGGCGTCCACTCGATCGGCTTCAGCGCACCGAGCGCCTGCTCGAAGTCGTCGCGGGTGTCGACGATGTCCGCGACCGGGGCCACCTCGCCGGGCGTGATCTTGCCGTCGTCGGCGGCGGAGAAGGCCGCGAGGCCGACGTCGTCCCCCGCGGCGAAGTGGTCCAGCGCCAGGGTGATCGCGTGCTTCGCCGCCGCGAGCTTCGTGTCGCCGGATTCGATCGGGTCGCCCATCGATCCCGAGACGTCGATGAGGAACAGCACCTGGGCGCGCTTGCGGACGTCGGCGAACGCGTCGTGCATCGCCACGACGACCTGCGGCGCCGGGAACGGGAGCCCGCCGTCGGCCGACTCGGCCAGCCCGCCGACCTCGGCGACGTCGGGGTCGAGCTCGCCGTTGAGGTCGCGGTAGCCGGTCTCGCGCACGACGGCCTGGCCCTGGGCCGTGCCCGCGAACCGCACGAAGTCCTGTGCGGCCGCGTCCTCCGCATCGGACACCCACCCGCCCGTGAGCACGACCGCGGGGTTGTCCGAGACGTAGTAGCCGTCCGACGGGTAGATCGGCACGAGCTGCTCGGCGGGCGGATCGCCCTCCGTCCGGGTCACGCCGTCGCGGCTGGAGATGCCGCGGTTGTAGTCCCAGACCGACTTCTCGTCGACGATCACGGCCGAGAGGAAGTCCGCCGCCTCGCCGCCCGAGTCCTCCGACTGCCGGGCGTGCCAGAGGAAGTGCTCGGGCGTGGCCATGTAATGGCTGGTCGCCAGCTCGTGCGCCCGGACCTCGTCGGTGATCTCGTCGTCGGCGATGTCGGCGGCGCTGAGGTCGGCGACGGATCCCGCGGCGGCGCCGTACGACGCGAGCATGGCCGCCTCACCCGAGCTCGCGACGAGCGGGCTCGTCTTGCCGAGCTTGAACTCGCCCCACTCCGGGTGCCCCAGGTCCTCCCACACGGCCTCGTCCTCGGAAGTCTCGAACACCTCCGCCCAGGTCGGCGGGTCCTCGTCCCAGCCGATGGCGGCGGCCAGGCTCTCGGGCATCGCCAGCACGATCTCGGACGACCCGATCGACGTCCCGCTCTCCGGCACGTTGGCCGAGCCGCCGGCTTCGCGGGCGACGCCGAGCCACGACGACGCGTCCGGGATCCAGAGCGTGGGGCGCTCGTCCTCGTCGACCTCGGTGAAGCCGACCGCGGCGTCCTCGGCAGCGACCCCGGACTTGTCCTTGGCGGTGACGACCTCGACGCACGCGCCGTCGACGTCACGGGGTTCCGCGGCGTAGGCCTCGGCGAGCCGCTCGACCATCCCGGCGTTCTCGAACGACGAGAGCACCCGGACCGTCGTGCACGGCTCGGCGCCCGGCGTGGCGGCCGGCTCGTCCTCCGGGAAGACGATCGGCTCTGGTTCCTGCGTGCCGGGTGCGGCCTGCGGCGCGTCCGAGCCGAGGAGGGCCGCGGTAACCGCGCCGCCGAGGGCGAGGAGTGCGACGGCGGCGATCGCACCGGCGATCCAGAGCGTGCGCCGCCGCCGCTGCCGCCCCTCCTGGCGGATGCGGTGCCGGTCACGACGGACCGGTGCGCCGTGCCCGCTCATGCCCGAGCTCCCGGGGCGTCGCGGCGCGGACGCGCGGACGGCTCGAGGTGGGGCGTGTCCGGTGCTCGTCGGTCGCGCATCGCTCGTCCTCCAGTCGTGACTGGGTCCGTTCGTGAGCCTATCTCAGACCCCCGGACGGGGGTACCGGTCGGGGGTTCCCGATCACCGGCTCGTGTTCAGGAGCCCGATGAGCACGGCCGTCCACCACGCCAGCTGCGAGATCACCGCGCTCGCGACGAAGCCGAACTTGGCGCGGCGCGGGAGGCTCCGGAAGGTCGCGCGGGCCGGCAGCCGCGCCAGGTCGGAGGTCCACTTCGTCAGCGCGACGCCGTTGAGGCTCAGTACGAGCACGGCGCCGAGCTTGAGCAGCGTCGCCGGCGCCGTGAGGTCGGGCGAGAGCAGGGCGCCGCTCACGAGCAGCCCGCCGAGCCCGATCCACACGGGCAGGATCATCGTCCGGTCGGCCTGCCGCAGTTCGCGGACCGTGCTCCACCCCGTCGCCCACAGCGCCGCGTTCCACTCGATCATGAGCACCGCTCCGAGTCCGACGACGAGCGATGCGAGGTGGACGAACAGCGCGATGTCGTGCACCAGCTCGGGCGGCGAGAGGATCGCGCCGAGCACGAGCGTGAGCGCCCAGGCGAGCGTGACGGCGGCGTACGCCATCCCGCGGCGGCGCTGCCGCCGTCGCTGCTTCTGCCTGATCGTCGTCGTCACGAGGTGACCGCCGGTCTCTCGTCGATCACGCCCGGGTTCCGGGCGCTCCGGTTCCGCTTGGCTCACGATACCGCGGCCCGTCCGCATCGCCGGGTCGCGCGACCCATCCGGGGCGTCCGCCGTCCGCCGCGTCGACTCCGACGCGTCGCCTCCGCCGGCTACTCGAGCACGAGCGCGAGCGACGTGTCGCCGCAGGCGACCACCTCGGCGCCGCCCGGGAGGGTCGTCGCCTGCGCCTCGCCGGCCCGTGGGTCGCCGTCGGCCTCGCGTTCGCGCAGCGGGGCGAGCGCATCGGCGAGGCCCTCGGCCCGCAGCAGCGCGCCGGTCGCGCGATGCAGGTCCGTCGACGCGACGATGCGTCCCGACGCGTTGACCACGGTGCAGGTGCGGTCCGCGGCCCGCAGTTCGGGCAGCAGCGCCTGCTCGAGCTTCGCGACGTAGACGTCGGCGCCGACGAGCCCCGCCATCTCGCCGTCGAGCACGATCGGCGAGGTGATGGTCACGGTGTAGTCGTCGGTGCACAGGTAGTCGACGTACGGTCCGGTCAGGTGGCGGCGGCGCGTGCGCTCGGGTACACGCCACCACTCGAGCGTCGTGTAGTCGCGGAACGCCTCGGCGTCGGGGTCGCTCACGGCGTCGAGCCGGCGCAGGCCCGTGCCGAGCACGTCGGTCCGGAATGGCGAGGCGCCGCTCAGCCACCACGCGAGGTGCCACGGGGCGTCGGCGAGGAATCCGGGTGCGGCGACGAAGCCGGCGCCCGTGATCAGCGTGCCGGGGCGCTCGAGCTCGCCGCCCACGAGGTCCGCGATGACGGGGTCGATGCGCCCGGCTCGCGGCTCGTCGTCGGCGGCCAGCAGTGCGGCGACCTCGCGCCGCCAGTCCTCTATGACCGCGAAGACCGGATCGATGGTGGCGGCGATGCGCTCGGCGATCGTCGCGGCGGGGGTGGTCACGCGGGTCATGTCCGGCTCCCTTCGGACGGGTGTGGCCGCGTCGGCGCGGCATCGTCGATGACGGATGCCGCCTCGATCCGGGCCTTCTCGTCGATCAGCCATTCGACCGCCGACGTGACGTGGGCCACCGTCGCGCGCCGCGCCGACGTGCCGTCCGCGCGGCGGATCGCGTCGATCACCTCGAGGCGAGCCTCCCTGCTCCGGTCACGGTACTCCTGTTCGCGCAGGCACATCCAGAGGAGGGCGCCGGTCTCGGCCTGGAGCCGCAGCTCCTCGTGCACGAGCCGGGGCGACTGGCTGACGGCCGCGACCTCGAGCCCGAAGCGGCCGACGGCGCGCCGCGCGCCGCCGGGGGTGGCCAGGTCGGCGCGCGCGTCGATGTCGACGAGGCTCTGGACGTCGTCGTCGCTCGCCCGGTCGGCCGCCACCTCGGCGGCCATGCCGGCGATGGCGGCGACGTGCAGCGACAGGTCGCGCAGGGCGATGCGGCTCGCGGCGAGGAGGCGCTGGTCGAGCAGGCGGGCCGAGGTGTCGCGGTCGCTGGTGACGAAGCTGCCGCCGTCGCGGCCGCGACGCGTGCGGACGAGGCCCTTGTGACGGAGCGCCAGCAGCGCCTCGCGGGCGGTGACGAGGGCGACCCCGAGGAGCTTCGCGAGTTCGGCCTCGCTCGGCAGCCGCTCGCCGTCGCGCAGGACGCCGGAGACGATCGCGTCGGTCAGCCGCTGCTCGACGAGCTCGGCGCGGCCGGCGCCCTCGAGCGGGGAGAAGATCACGGCGCGGGCCGCATCGGCGCGCGCGGTCGCGTGCGGCATCCGTCCTCCTCGATCGTGCGCCGCCGGGTCCGCCCACCCCCCCCGGACTGGGGACGGCCTCCGGCGCAAGCGTGATGCGACCGTAACACGAACCTCTGGACTATGACATATGAATCCATATGATTTAGAACCACGCCATCGAAGGAGAGGCCCATGACCGACCCGCAGCCGGCCATCCGGCTCACCGGACTCACGAAGGAGTTCGGCGCCGTCACCGCCGTCGACCACGTCGATCTCGAGATCGCCGCGGGCGAGTTCTTCTCCATGCTCGGGCCCTCGGGCTCCGGCAAGACCACCGTGCTCCGGCTCATCGCGGGCTTCGAGCAGCCGACGAGCGGCACGATCGAGCTCTTCGGCGACGACGTCACGCGACGCGCCCCGTTCGACCGGGACGTCAACACCGTCTTCCAGGACTACGCGCTGTTCCCGCACATGGACGTGCTCGAGAACGTCGCCTACGGGCTGCGCGTCCGCGGCATCGGCCGCAGGGAGCGCACAGAGCGGGCCCGCCGCGCGCTCGCGTCCGTCCGGCTCGAGCAGATGGCCGACCGCAAGCCGGCCCAGCTCTCCGGCGGCCAGCGGCAGCGCGTCGCGCTCGCCCGCGCGACCGTGGTCGAGCCCAAGGTGCTGCTGCTCGACGAGCCGCTCGGCGCGCTCGACCTCAAGCTCCGCGAGCAGATGCAGGTCGAGCTCAAGGAGATCCAGCGCGACCTCGGCATCACCTTCATCTTCGTCACCCACGACCAGGAGGAGGCGCTGACGCTCTCCGACCGGGTCGCGGTCTTCAACAACGGGCGCATCGAGCAGCTCGGCACGCCCGCCGAGCTCTACGAGCGCCCCTCCTCCCGGTTCGTCGCCGACTTCGTCGGCACGTCGAACCTGTTCGACGACGCCGTGTCGCGCGAGCTGCTCGGCCGAGGCGGCCACCACTCCGTGCGCCCCGAGAAGATGGCCGTCGGCTCGGGCGAGGCCGGCGCGGGCGTGCGCAACGCCGCAGGCACGGTCGTCGAGACGATCTACCTCGGCAGCGGCATCCGCCTCGTGGTCGACCTCGACGCCGGCGTCCGCGTGAGCGTGCTCGAGCAGAACGACCGCAACCGCGTCCACGACGACGAGCGCGGCGACCGCGTGGTCGTCAGCTGGCACGACGACGACGTCGTCACCCTCGGCGGGGCCGAACCCGCACCGGCTCCGGCCGCCTGAACCCGCACCACACCACCACACAGAAACCAGGAGAGAACCATGATGCGCATCACGCGCACGGCACGCCGCGGCGTGACCGTCGGCCTCGCGATCGGCTCGGTCGCGCTGCTCACCGCCTGTGGCACCACCTCGGGCTCGCCGACCGCCACCGAGGACGCCCTCACCGAGCTCGGCGACGGCGAGGGGCAGGTCTCGATCCTCGCGTGGCCCGGCTACGTCGAGGACGGCTCGAACGACCCCACGGTCGACTGGGTCACCCCGTTCGAGGAGGAGACGGGCTGCGAGGTCACCTCGAAGACCTACGGCACCTCCGACGAGGCCGTCAACCTCATGAAGACCGGCGAGTACGACGTCGTCGCCGCATCCGGCGACGCGACCCTCCGCCTCATCGCCGGCGGCGAGGTCGCCCCGGTGAACACCGACCTCATCCCGAACTACGAGGGCGTCTTCGACTTCCTCAAGGAGAAGGAGTGGAACTCGGTCGACGGGCAGTCCTACGGCGTGCCCCACGGCTACGGCGCGAACCTCCTGATGTACAACACGGAGGTGTTCACCGAGGCGCCCACCTCATGGGACGTCGTGTTCGACAAGGCGAGCGAGAACGCCGGCAAGGTGACGGCCTACGACTCGCCGATCTACATCGCCGACGCTGCGGTCTACCTCATGGCCCACCAGCCCGAGCTCGGCATCGAGAACCCCTACGCCCTCGACGAGGAGCAGTTCCAGGCCTCGGTCGACCTGCTCAAGGAGCAGCGCCAGTCGGTCGGCGAGTACTGGTCGGACTACCTCAAGGAGATCCAGGCGTTCGAGTCCGGCGACTCCGTCGTCGGCACGACGTGGCAGGTCATCCAGAACGTGCTCGCCGACTCCGGCGCCCCGACCGACGTGGTCCTGCCCGCCGAGGGCGCGACCGGCTGGTCGGACACCTGGATGATCGCGTCCGACGCCGCCAACCCGAACTGCGCCTACGAGTGGCTGAACTACATCGCGAGCCCGGAGGCGAACGCCACCGCGACCTCCTACTTCGGCGAGGCGCCCTCGAGCGAGGCGGCCTGCGACTTCCGCGAGGACTGCGAGGCCTACCACGCCGGTGACGAGGAGTACGCGTCGCAGATCTGGTACTGGACGACGCCGATCGCCGAGTGCGTCGACGGCCGCACCGACGTCGAGTGCGTCGACTACGCGCAGTGGACCGCTGCGTGGCAGGAGATCAAGGGCTGACGCCCCCTCCTCCGCGGGCCGGGGAGCCCTCCCTTCCTCCCCGGCCCGCACACCCCCGTTCCCCGGCACCACCGACAGGAAGCAGCATGACGATGAACGCGACGGCACCGGCATCCGCTCGCGGCGCGGCCTCCGAGCCGCCCGAGCCCGACCGGGCCGCCACCGCACCCGGTGGTGCGCCCCGCCGCGGCATCCCCAGGCCGAAGCCGACGCCCGCACGCCGCGGGTCCGTGTTCCTCAGTGCGCACCCCCGGGTGCGCCTCGGCCTGCTGCTCGCCGCGCCGCTGTTCTGGCTGGGCCTCGTCTACGTCGTCGCGCTGGCCGCGCTGCTCGTCACCGCGTTCTGGACCGTCGACAGCTTCACGGGGCAGATCCGCACCGAGTGGACCCTCGACAACATCGTCACGGTGCTCACCGGCTCGCTGTACCAGACCGTGACGCTGCGGACCATCGGCGTCGCCCTGCTCGTGACGATCATCGACGTCGCGCTCGCGCTGCCAATCGCGTTCTACATGGCGAAGGTCGCCTCCCCGCGTGCCCGGCGCCTCCTCGTCATCGCCGTGCTCATGCCGCTCTGGGCGAGCTACCTCGTCAAGGCCTACGCATGGCGCTCCGTGCTCTCGCAGGACGGCATCCTCGAGTGGGTGCTCGCACCGTTCGGGCTGCACACGCCCGGCTACGGGCTGCCCGCCACGGTCATCACGCTGTCGTACCTCTGGCTGCCGTACGTGATCCTCCCGATCTTCGCGGGGCTCGAGCGCGTGCCCGACTCGCTCCTGGAGGCGTCGGCCGACCTCGGCGGCAAGACCTGGCCGACGCTCCGACACGTCGTGCTCCCGCTGGCGCTGCCCGCGATCATCGCCGGCACGATCTTCAGCTTCTCGCTCTCGCTCGGCGACTACATCACCGTCAACATCGTTGGCGGCGCGAGCCAGATGCTCGGAAACCTCGTCTACACGAACGTGGGCGCGGCCAACAACCTGCCGCTCGCGGCGGCGATCGCGCTCATCCCGATCGCGATCATCTTCGGCTACCTCGCGCTCGTGCGTCGCACGGGCGCCCTGGACAACCTCTGAGGGGCGACGGATGCGACTCTCCCGACTCTCGCGCACGACGCTCGCCGTCGTGGCCGGCCTCATCCTCGTCGTGGTCTACGTGCCGCTCGGCGTCGTGCTCGTCAACTCCTTCTCGACCTCGACGTCGCTGAGTTGGCCCCCGCCCGGGTTCACGCTGGAGTGGTGGCAGCGCGCGTTCCGCAGCGCCGGCGCCATGGAGGCGGTGGGCACGAGCGTGTTCGTCGCGATCATCGCGACCGCGGTCGCGCTCGTGCTCGGCACGCTCATCTCGTTCGCCCTGCAGCGCTTCGACTTCTTCGGCCGGCACACGGTCAACCTGCTCGTGATCCTGCCGATCGCGCTGCCGGGCATCATCACCGGTATCGCGCTGAACAACTTCTTCCGCACGATCATGGGCGTGCCGCTGTCGATCTGGACGGTGGTCATCGCCCACGCGACGTTCTGCATCGTCACGGTCTTCAACAACGTGATCGCCCGCCTGCGGCGCACCGGTACCAAGCTCGAGGAGGCGTCGGCCGACCTCGGGGCGGGCGTCTGGACGACGTTCCGGCTCGTCACCTTCCCGCAGCTGCGCTCGGCGCTGCTCGCGGGCGGCCTGCTCGCGTTCGCGCTGTCGTTCGACGAGATCATCGTGACGACATTCACGGCGGGCTCGGGCGTCACGACGCTGCCGATCTTCATCCTGAACAACATGTTCCGGCCGAGCCAGGCGCCGATCGTGTCGGTGATCGCGGTCGTGCTCGTACTCGTCTCGATCATCCCGATCTACCTCGCGCAGCGGCTCTCCGGCGAGGAGCAGCAGCGCCGCTGAGGCCGCGTGGTCGGGCCTGCGCGCCGGACGGAGGACAATGAGGGCATGGATGCCACGGTGTCGTCGTCCTTCTCCGCCGCGCTGCCCGAGTGGCTGGTCGCCGAGCTGCCCGCGCTGGCGGCGAGACCGCTGCCCGACGACGAGTCGCGGATGGCACTCGCCATCGAGCTCGCGGACCGGAACTGGCGCGAGGGCAGCGGCGGGCCGTTCGCGGCGCTCGTCGTCGACCCGGCGACGGGCGAGCTCGTCTCGGCGGGCGTCAACCTCGTGCTCTCGACCGGGCTGAGCTCGCTGCACGCCGAGGTGACCGCGATCAGCCTGGCGCAACGGCGGCTCGGTCGCTGGGACCTGGGCGCCGACGGCGCGGAGCTCGAGCTCGTCGTCAACTGGGCGACGTGCGTGATGTGCTACGGCGCGACGATGTGGTCGGGTGTCCGCAGGCTGGTGCTCGCGGGCCACGGCGAGGAGTGCGAGCGGCTCACGGGCTTCGACGAGGGCCCGATGCCCGACGACTGGATGGGCGAGTTCGAGCGCCGCGGCATCCGCGTGCACTCGGGGGTGCGTCGCGACGAGGCGGTCGAGGTGTTCCGGGCGTTCGGCGCGTCGGACGCGGTCGTCTACAACGCGCGCGGCGCGACCGGGCGGTAGGCCCGGGCGCGCCGCTGGGGGTGATCCGCCGGAATCAGCGGTCGTGGCCGCGACGGCGAGGGCCGTCGTGGTGGACGTGGACATGCACGTGCACGTCCTCGCGCCGCCCGCGACCGCGACCGCGACCGCGGTGCGGGTGGTCGCCGTGCTCGTGCGCGGCGTGCCCGTCGCGCGGGTGCCCCGGGTGCTCATGGCCCCACGGCTCGCGGCCCCACGGGCCGTCGTGCCGGTGGTCGTGCCCCCACGGGCCGTCGTGGCGGCGGACGCGGTCGCCCCGCTCGTCGCCGCGGTCGGGGTGCCGGCGCGGCCCGCCCTGCGGCGCCTCGGCGAACCACGGGGGCATGCCGCGCCGGCCCGACCAGGCCCGCCCGGCCCACGGCCCGCGGCGGTCGCCGAACCGGGCGCCGCGCGGTCCGCGCCCGCTCGGCTCGGGCGCCGAGGCGTCCCAGCCGAGTTCGCGCGCGATGGCCTCGAGGCTCGCGACGGTGGTCGCGAAGTCCTCCTCGGTCACCGTGCCGGCGACGCGGGCTCGGATGCGGCCCACACGGTCGGTCAGGCGGTCGAGCGCCTCGCGCCCGGCGTCGGTCAGCGACCAGTCGCCGGGGCCGCCGGCGACCCAGCCGCGCTCGACGAGGTCGTCGAGCTTGTGGGGGCGGGCGTCGAGGCGGGTGAGCAGGTGCTCGTCGCGGACCTCGCCCGCGACCAGGTTCAGCCGGCGCCAGTCGCGGCGCGTGACGTCGAGGTCGGCCAGCGCCGCCTCGACCTCCGCGGCGATCAACCGGTCGACCGTCTTCAGCCAGAAGCCGAGGGGTCGGTCGCTCGCGGAGCGGCCGTGCGACGGCTCGCTCGCGTCGGCGGCGCCGGTGGTGTCACCGGTGGCGCCGGTGTCGGGTGCGCCGGTGTCGGTGGCGCCGGTGTCCTCGGGGCGGTCGGCGTCGTCCTCGGGGGTGTCGAATCGTTCGTCGGTGTTCATCGGGAATCCTCTCGTTCGCGCCCTCCGGCGCGGGGTGTCTCGGTCCGCTCCTCGGCGGGCCGGTGCCGCGAGTGCGGCGTCGGGCGGACCGGCCCGACCGGATGATGCATGTCATGTGACAAGTACATGCAGCATGACATGCACTTGGGTTGCATGTCAAGTGACATGTATCCTGAGGAGGTGGATGACGGGCAGACGGCGGACTCGGGCGATCCGGTCGAGCGGATCGAGGCGGCGCTGGCATCGCTCCGGCGCGGAGGTCGGCCGCCATGGGGCGGCCATGACGGGCCGGGCAGCCCCTTCGGCCGCGGCGGTCCCGGGGGACCCGGTGGTCCGCACCACCACGGCGAACCTCACGGCGGCCCGCACGGCGGGCCATGGGGCGGGCGACCGCACGAGGAGTCCGACCCCGATCGGGCGCCGGACGGCGGCCCGGGCGGGCCGTGGGGCGGCGGTCGGGGAAGACGCGGCGGCCGGGGGCCGTGGGAGTTCCGCGTCGGGCCGGTCGCACGCGCGCGGCTGCTCGCCATGCTCGACGCGGCGGACCGGCCGATGTCCGTGACCGAGCTCGCCGGCGCGATCGGCGTCGACCAGCCGAGGGCGAGTCGTCTCGTCCAGGCGGGGGTCGACGAGGGGCTCGTCGTCCGCGAGGCGGACCCGGAGGATGCCCGGCGCACCCGGATCCGGCTCACCGACGCCGGCCGCAGGGCGGTGCGGAGCGCGACCACCTCTCGACGGCGCACGATCGAGGCCGCGCTCGACGGCTTCAGCGACGACGAACGCGCGCAGTTGGCCGACCTGTTGGCGAGGTTCGCGGAGGGCCTGCACCGCGCGCATCGATGACCGTGCTCATGTGAGCACGCAGGAGGCGGTTGTCTGCACATTCGCCTGCATCGCGTGAACGTCTCGTGACGAGGTCTTCCGCGGCGCCGATGCCCTTCCCTAGGCTGACCGCGTCCGGGGGGTCATGGGGGCCCGCCGGTTGCCGGAGGTGCCAGCATGCAACGAACCGTCCGTCGCCTGACCGTCGGGGTCACGGCCGCAGCGTTGATGGGGGTGGGACTCGCCGTGCCGGCCACCGCCGCGGTCGCCGCGGACGCAGGCCCGAGCGACCTGATCATCAGCGAGTACGTCGAGGGTTCGTCCTTCAACAAGGCGGTCGAGCTCTACAACCCGACCGACGCCGACATCCCGCTCGACAGCTACTCGCTCGGGGTCTACTTCAACGGGAGCCCGACCCTCACGTCGGGTGGCACCTTCGCCCTCTCCGGCACCGTCGCCGCCGGCGGGACGTTCGTCTTCGCCGACGAGGACCTCACCGCCTACGCCGACCAGGTCACCGCGAGCAGCCTGTGGAACGGCGACGACGCGATCGTCCTCCGGCGCGGCGACGTCGTCGTCGACTCGCTCGGGCAGGTCGGATTCGATCCCGGCGCGCAGTGGGGCACCGGGCTGACCTCGACGCAGGACAACACCCTGCGCCGGAACGCGGACGTCTGCGTCGGCGACACGATCGTGGACGACGTGTTCGACCCGACGGTGGAGTGGACGGGCTTCGCGCAGGACACCTTCGACGGCCTCGGGTCGCACACCGCGGCCTGCGGCGACGTCGAGCCGGCGACGCCGGTGATCAACGAGTTCTCCGCCAGCACGACCGGGGCCGACGTCGAGTACGTCGAACTCCTCGGTGCGCCGGGTGCCGACCTCTCCGGCTACGTCGTCCTCGAGATCGAGGGCGACGCGACGTCGACGTCCACGGCGCCGATCGGGACGGTCGACGAGGTGATCACGCTCGGCACCGCCGACGCCGACGGCCGGCTCCTGGTGAACCTTCCGGCCAATGCGCTCGAGAACGGCACCATGAGCCTGCTCCTGGTCGAGGGCTTCACCGGAGCGCTCGGCGACGACCTCGACTCGGACGACGACGGCGTCTTCGACGACGGCCCCGGCCGACCGATGATCGTGGACGCGATCGCCGTCGACGACGGCAGCAACAGCCTCGACCGGACCTTCGGTGGCACGACCCTCGCGGTCGCCTATGACGGCCTGTCGTTCGCCCCGGGCGGCGCCTCGCGCATCCCGGACGGCACCGACACCGACTCGACCTCCGACTGGGTGCGCAACGACTTCGACCTCGCCGGCATCCCCGGCTTCACGGGCTCGCTCGTGAGCGGTGAGGCCCTGAACACGCCGGGCGAGCTGAACTCGGTCGGCGAGGAGCCGCCGCCCGCCGTGGCGGACTGCGACGTGGACGCCGCCTCGATCGGATCCGTGCAGGGCGCCGGTGCGACCTCGCCCGTCGTCGGCCAGACCGTCCGCATCGAGGGCGTCGTGACCGGCGACTTCCAGGTCGGCGGCTTCAACGGCTACTACGTGCAGGACGAGGGCGACGGCGACGCCGCGACCTCGGACGGCATCTTCGTCTACGCACCGGGCGGGGCGGACGTCGCCGAGGGCGACCTCGTGCACGTCCTCGGGTCGGTGAGCGAGTTCAACGGCCTGACCGAGATCACCGCCGCCGACGTCGAGGTCTGCGACAGCGGCGTGGCGCTCCCGCCCGTCGCCGAGGTCACGCTCCCCGCGGATGACGCGACCTACGAGTCGCTCGAGGGCATGCGGGTGACGCTTCCGCAGGACCTCGCCATCATCGAGTACTTCAACTTCGACCGGTTCGGTGAGATCGTCCTCGGCACGGAGCGCCAGTACCAGCCCACCGCGCTGTACGAGCCCGGGTCGCCCGAGGCCGTGGAACTCGCCGCCGAGAACGCGGCGAACCGCATCACGCTCGACGACGGCCGCAGCGTGCAGAACCCCGACCCGGCGATCCACCCGAACGGCGAGGAGTTCACGCTCGAGAACCGCTTCCGCGGCGGCGACCTCGTGACGGACGCGACCGGCATCCTCGACTACCGGTTCGACCTGTGGCGCGTGCAGCCCACGCAGGGGGCGGAGTACACGCCGGTCAACCCGCGCACGGACGTGCCCGAGGTCGGCGGCGACTTCACGGTCGCGAGCTTCAACGTCCTGAACTACTTCACGACGCTGGGCTCGCGCGGCGCGTCGACGCCGGAGGAGTTCGACCGCCAGGAGGCCAAGATCGTCAGCGCGATCACGGCGATCGACGCCGACGTCTTCGGCCTCATCGAGATCGAGAACAACGGCACCGCCGTGCAGACGCTGGTCGACGCGATCAACGACGCGCTCGGTGAGGACGTCTACTCGGCGATCGACACCGGCGTCGTCGGCACCGACGAGATCACGACGGCGTTCATCTACAAGCCGTCCGCCGTCGAGGCGGTCGGGGACTTCGCCGTCCTCGACAGCTCGGTCGACCCGGCCTTCGACGACGACAAGAACCGTCCGGCGCTCGCCCAGACGTTCGCCGACCTCGAGAACGGCGAGGAGGTCACGGTCGTCGTGAACCACTTCAAGTCGAAGGGCAGCAGCTGCGACGACGTGGGCGACCCGGAGGACCCGGACGGCCAGGGCAACTGCAACGGCGTGCGCACCGCGGCCGCCGAGGCGCTCGTCGACTGGCTGGCGACCGGCCCGACCGGTGCCGAGCCCGGGCGCGAGCTCATCATCGGCGACCTCAACTCGTACGACCATGAGGACCCGATCGAGGTGCTGACCAGTGCGGGCTACACCGACCTGCTCCTCCGCGAGCAGGGCGAGGAGGCGTACTCGTACGTGTTCGACGGCCAGCTCGGCTACCTCGACTACGGACTCGTGGGCTCCGAGCTGGCGGCGAAGGTGACGGGCGCGTCGACCTGGGCGATCAACGCCGACGAGCCCGACCTGCTCGACTACCTCATGGAGTTCAAGCAGGACGCGCAGGACGCGATCTTCGCGCCCGATCCGTACCGGTCGAGCGACCACGACCCGGTGATCGTCGGCTTCGACCTCACCGCGCCGGAACTCGAGGTCGCGGCCGACCCGTCGGTCGTCTTCCCGCCGAACGCCAAGTGGGTCACGGTCGGATTCGACATCCAGGCGACGGATGCCTCCGGTGAGGTCGAGGTCTCGCTCGTCGACGCCACCGCGAGCGGCCACAAGGCCGACGTGGAGATCGTCTCCGACACCGAGGCGCGCGTGCTCGCCCGCTACGGCGCCGTCTACGTGTTCACGTTCGAGGCGACCGACCCGTACGGCAACACCACCACGAAGGAGGTGACGGTCACGGTCGGACCGTAAGCCGCACCGACCCGACGGCGCGTCGCTCCCCTCCCCGGGGCGACGCGCCGTCGTCATGTCCGGAAGAGCACCGCCGTCCCCGGACGAGCCGTGGAGCGGGGACTAGACGGCCGTGGCATCCGCCGCGCGCTGGGGCACGCGGACGAACAGCATGAGCACGAGCCCGGCCAGCAGGACGAGCACGATGCCGAGGATGCCCCAGTAGGTCGCGCCGAACAGGGCGATGAACGACGACCACAGCAGCGGCGAGAGGAAGCTGGCGGCGCGCCCGGTCGTCGCGTACAGGCCGAAGATCTCGCTCTCGCGCCCGGCCGGCGTGACCCTGGCGAGGAACGATCGCGAGGCCGCCTGCGCGGGCCCCACGAAGAGCGTGAGCACGAGCCCGAAGACCCAGAACGGCCCGGTCCCGGCGTCGTGCAGGAAGAACACCACGAGGCCGGCACCGACGAGCCCCGCGAGCGAGGTGAGGATGACGGCCCGCGGGCCGAACCGGTCGTCGAACCAGCCGGCGACGATCGTCGAGACGCCCGCGAGCAGGTTCGCGGCGATGCCGAAGATCATGACCTCGTTCGAGGTGAAGTGGAACACGACCGCCGCGATGACCGCGCCGAACGCGAAGACCCCGGCGAGGCCGTCGCGGAACACGGCGCTCGCGAGGAGGAACCAGAACGTCGGGCGCGACGAGCGCCACAGCCGCACGATGTCCTGCACGAGGACCCCGTAGCTGCGGAGGAACCCGACCCGCTCGCGACCGGCCGCGGGCGGCGCCTCGGGCACGAAGACCAGCACGGGCCACGCGAACACCACGGTCCAGACCGCACAGCCGACCGCGATGACGCGGAAGACGAGGCCGTCGTCGGTCGGCATGCCCCACCAGTCGAACGCGGTCGCCACGACCACGAGCACGAGGGCCACGATGCCTCCGAGGTAGCCGAGGCCCCACCCGAGCCCCGAGACCTTGCCGACCGTGCGCGGCGTCGAGACCTGCACGAGCATCGCGTTGTAGTTCACGCCCGCGATCTCGCTGAACACCGTGCCGGCCGCGATGAGCGAGACGCCGAGCACGAAGTACGACGGCGTTCCCTGCACGAAGAACAGCGCCGCCATGCAGGCCACGAGCGCCGCGGTGGCGCCCCCGAGCCAGAGCTTGCGGCGCCCCGCGACATCCGCTCGCTGCCCGAGCACGGGCGCCAGCACGGCGATGAGCACGCCCGCGATCGTGATCGCCCAGCCGAGCCCGCTCGCGAGGTCGGCCAGGCCGCGCTCGCGGACGGGGTCGCCCTCCTCGAGGGCTGCGACCGCGGGGTCGAGGAACCAGTCGCTCGTGAGGTACAGCGCCGTGAAGACGAACGTGAGGATGACCGAGTTGAACGGCTGCGTCGCCCAGTCCCACAGCGCCCACGACCAGACCTGGCGGCGGGGGACCCGGCGCTCGGCCTGGAGTTCGAGGCCGGTCAGGACGCCGAGCTCGGCGGTGGAGAGCGCGGGGGTCACCATGCCCGGACGGGTCGAGAACGGCGCGTGGGGCTCGCCCGACGACTCGGAGGCGTTCGGCTCGGGCGGGGTGGGCTGGTCGGTCATGGGGGGAGTCTCCCGACGTGGGGTGAACGGGCGGTGACGGCGCGCCCGGCCCAGCCGATCCGCGTCGATCCCGTGAAGGCTAGCGCCTCCGGCTCCGTCCGCGACAGCCCGGCGCCGACGTGCGGTCGGCGCCCGTGCACCCGCGGATCAGGCGGCCTGCTCCGCCGCGTCCTCGTCGCGCTTGATCGCCGAGAGCTCGAACTCGAGGGTGATCTTCTCCGAGACGAGCCATCCGCCCGCGTCGAGCGCCATGTTCCACTCCAGGCCGAACTCGCGGCGGTCGATGCGCCGGGTGCCCTGGAAGCCGGCGCGCAGCGCACCGAACGCGTCGACCTGCGCGCCGGTGAACTCGATCGGGATGGTGATCGGCTTCGTCACGTCGCGGATCGTCAGCTCGCCGGAGACCACGAGCGCGTGCTCGCCGACCTCCTCGATCCGCGAGCTGCGGAAGGTGATGTCGGGCCACTGCTCGACGTCGAAGAAGTCGGCGCTGCGCAGGTGCTCGTCGCGCTGCGCATTGCGCGTGTCGATGCTCGCGACCTTGAGCACGACCTCGGCGGTCGACTGCTCCGGGGCGTCGAAGTCGACGTGCAGGGTCCCGGTCAGCTCGTTGAAGGCGCCGCGGACGTTGGCGACCATGGCGTGCTTGGCCGAGAAGCCGATGCGCGTGTGCGCCGGATCGAGGTCCCAGTCGCCGCTCAGTTCGGGTCCGATGTCGGTCATGATCTCCCCAGGGTCGTTGCACGGACCGAATCAGTCTCTCATCCCCCCGACTGGGTGACGTGCACGGGCGGCCGGGCGCCCGTGCACGCTCACCGCGTCACGTCGCCGACGAGCTCGGCGAACAGCTCCTCGGCGTCGCACTCCAGTCGCTGCCGCGTGAACCACTCGCACACGTTGACGCAGTCCCGGTGCAGCAGGTCGAACCCGTTCGGGTTCGCGACGACGTCGACCACCTGCGGCAGGTCGATGGCGACGACCCGGCCGGCGTGGACGAGCAGGTTGTACGGCGAGAGGTCGCCGTGCGCGAGTCCGGCGTGCGCGAGGGTGCGCATGAGGTCCATGACCTGGTGGAACAGGTCGCGGAGCTCGTCGGGCGTCGCCCGCACCTGTGCGAGGCGCGGCGCGGCCGTGCGGCCCTCGCCGATGAACTCCATGAGCACCTCGGTCTCGCTGACCTGCACGGGGTACGGCACCGGCGCGCCGAGCTCGGTGAGCCGGCGCAGCGCCGCGAACTCGGCGTAGGCCCACTCGGTGCGGGCGACCTCGCGGCCGTACGAGGAGGAGCGCTGCACGGCGCGCACGTCGCGGGAGCGCCGCGGGGCGGCGCGACCCTCGGTGTAGATCGCCGAGCGGTGGAACATCCGGTGCTCGGTGCCGCGGTAGCGCTTCGCGGCGAGGAGCGACCGGGTGCCGGGCGCATCGGGCGGGGCACCGGGCACGGCGCGCTCGATGAGCCAGAGGTCGGCCTCCTTGCCGGTCTTCACGATGCCGAGCTCGGTGTCGAGTGCGGCGGCGGACGTCACGAGCCAGTCGGGCCGGGGCTCCGGCCCGCGCTCGCTCGGCTGGGTGGCCGGCCAGGTCGACCAGCGCTGGTCCTCGCCGGGTTCGACGTCGGCGAAGGCGAGGGGTTCGAACGCCGCGACGGATGACGCGGCGGTGGCCGCGCGGGCGCGCGCGGCGGAATCGTCGAGGGACGACAGCATGTTCACGGTGGTGTCTCCGAGATCGTGGAGGCCACCGTTCGCGGATGCTAGCGGGCGGCCTCGCAGGGAAGGGTGTCTGCGATACGCGCGACAATGACGGTGTTCATCGCTCACTCCCCTCGGTCTCGGCCCGCGGTGCGGTGCTCGTCGGTGCGTGGTCGCCCATCGGGCGACGGATGCCGCGGCGGACGCCGCAGCCCGCACGAGCATACGCCCGGGCGCGGCATCCGTAAAGGGATCGCCGCCGACCGCATCGGCTCGGCGGGTGGCGTCGTCAGCCCATGCCGTCGAGCGACACGAGGAACGCGGCCGAGCTCGCGAACGTCGTGGCACCGTCGGCGTGCACGATCGACGGCCGGTAGTTGGCGTCGTAGTCGGCCGGGGCGATGAGCGTGCCCGCGATCGGATCGCCGGTCTCCGACCATCCGGCGGCGACGAGCGCGTCATGGCGGGAAGACCATGCGTCGTCGGCCTCGGGCAGGCGCGCGACCCAGACGGCGATGTCGCTGTCGGGCTTGGCCCAGCGGCATCCCATCGCCCCGTGAGCGAGCAGGTCCTCCATGGCTGCGCCGAGTGCGCTCGGGTCCGACTGCAGCGCGAGTCCATCCTCGTCGAGCGCCGCGGCCCCGGCGTCGGTGAGCAGGTCGTCGCAGGTCGCGTCCGCGGCCGGAGCCGCCGCGGAGGCGGTCGGGGTCGCCTCGGGTTCGGGGGCGGGCGACGCCGACGTCGCCCCGGCGGGCTCGAGTGCGGCATCCGCGGGTCCGGTCGGCGTACAGCCGCTCAGCAGGGCGGCGAGCAGGATCGCCGAGGAGATCGTGGCAGGTGCGAGGTGTCGGGTCATGTCCCGCACCCTAGGGGCCCGGCAGTCCGGTGTCGTCCGGGCCCGCCCTGAGTCGGCGGCCGTGGTCGCCGTCAGCCGCTGTGGTCGCCGTCAGCGGCTGTGGTCGGCGAGGATCTGGTCGACGTCGATCTGCGAGAGCAGGTGCTGCCAATCGAGCCCGCGCGCGACGTCGGCGACCTCGGGGTCCGCGAACGCCTTGCCGTTGCGATGCACGACGACCCCGCTCGGAACGAGCTGGTTCAGCCGCGACAGGATCGCATCGTCGACGGCCTCCGTGTCGAAGTCGGCGCCCACGCGTTCGTAGACGTCGGCCGACAGGGTGTACGAGACGATCCCGACCTCGATCGGTTCGGCCATGACGGGTTCCCCTTCCTCTTCCGGCCGTCGACGCTCAGGCTCGGGCGGCGGCGGCCTCGTCCTCCTCGGTCGCGACGAGTTGCCCGCAGGCGCCGTCGATCTCCTTGCCGCGCGTGTCGCGGATGGTCGTCGGGATGCCGGCGTCGGAGAGGCGCCGCACGAACTCGCGCTGCACGTCCACCTCGGACGCCGTCCAGATCGAGCCGGGCGTCGGGTTCAGCGGGATCGGGTTGACGTGCACCCAGCCGTGCCCGCGCGCGTTGAGCTTCTCGGCGAGCAGGTCGGCGCGCCATCCGTGGTCGTTCATGTCCTTGATCAGCGCGTACTCGATCGACACCCGGCGACCGGTCTTCTCGAAGTACTCGCGCGCGGCGTCGAGCGCCTCGTCGACTTTCCAGCGGGAGTTCACGGGGATGAGCTCGTCGCGCAGGCCGTCGTCGGGCGCGTGCAGGCTGAGGGCGAAGGTCACCGGCACGTGCTCGTCGGCGAGCTTGCGGATGGCGGGCACGAGTCCCACCGTCGAGACCGTGATGTTGCGCGCCGACATCCCGAGCCCGTTCGGGGCGGGGGCCGCCATCGTGCGGACCGCGCGCATGAGCCGGGCGTAGTTCGCGAGCGGTTCGCCCATGCCCATGAACACGATGTTCGACACCCGCTCGGGCGTGCCGTCGTCGGCGCGCTTGCCGTGCAGGGCGCCGGAGGCGATCACGCGGTTCGCCTCGACCACCTGGGCGAGGATCTCGGCGGCCGACATGTTGCGGGTGAGGCCGGCCTGGCCGGTCGCGCAGAACGGGCAGTTCATGCCGCAGCCCGCCTGGCTCGACACGCACAGCGTGATGCGGCCGGGGTAGCGCATGAGCACCGACTCGACGAGGGCGCCGTCGTGCAGCTTCCAGAGGAACTTGATCGTGTCGCCGCGGTCGGTCTCGAGGCGGCGCACCTCGGTCAGCAGCGGCGGCAGGAGGCCGGCGACCAGCTCCTCGCGCCCGGCGGCCGGGAGGTCGGTCATCTCGGCCGGGTCGCTCGTCCAGCGTGTGAACCAGTGGCGCGCGACCTGCTTGAGCCGGAACGCGGGGATGCCGAGCTCCTCGGCACGCGCCTTCCACTCCTCGGGCGCGAGGTCGGCGAGGTGGGCCGGCGGCTTGCCGCGCTTGGGTGAGGCGAACTGCAGGAGCGGGCGCCCGTCGGGACCCTTCTGCTGCTTCCAGCCCTCGGTCTTCGGACGGACCTGGCGGATGCCGGTCGAGCGCGGCGGCGTCGCCCGGCCCCCGTCGGCGGGCGTGGTGCTCTCGGGCGACTCGGTCGGCATGCGTCAAGCCTACGCGCGGGGTGCTGCAGGCGGGCTGGGCGAGTCCGCGCCGCAGCACCCCGCCGTCGGCTCGTCAGCCCCTCAGCTGGTCGGCCGCAGGTCGCCCGCGAACGTCGGCGAGTTGAACCACGTGACCGTGCCGTCGGCGATGACGACGACCGGCGTCATGCCGTTGCCCGCGTCGGCCGGGCCGACCCAGCCGCCGGCGACCGGGTCGTCGCCCTGCTCGTAGCCGGCGTCGGCGAGGGCGGCGGTCCACGTCGCCTCGTCGCCCGCGGGCACCTGCGCGACGTCGAGGGTGACGTCGGTCTGCGGCTTGCCCCAGGAGCACACGAGCCCGCCCTCGTCGGCGATGCGCAGCGCGATCGGGTCGAACAGCGTGGCCTGGCGGGGCTCGAGCCCGTCGTCGGCGAGCTTCGCGTACGCATCGGGCGTCATGAGCGTGTCGCACGTGACCGGGATCGTCACGGGCTCGGTCGACTCGGTCGGCTCGGCGGTGGCGTCGGATGTCGCGGGCGGTGTCTCCGAGGCGCTCGACGCGGGCGACGTCGATGCGTCGCAGCCGGTGAGGCCGAGGGCCAGGGCGAGCAGGGCGATGGCGGGCGCGACGGTGCGCCGGAGTGTCGGTCGGGTCATGGGCTCAGGCTAGGCGGCGGCACCGACGCTCGGGCGGACTCCCCACAGGTCGTCGACCGGATGCCGCGCGGCACCTCGAGTGTCCAGAGAACGCCGACGGCGAGCGTTCGATCCCGCATCCTCTGGACGTTCGTGAGCCGTGGGCGCGTGCGGGAGATCAGGCGCGCCGGGCGAGCGCACCGGCGAGTTGGGCCAGTAGGGGTCGCGGGTCGACGCCGGAGCGCACGCGCAGGACCGTCCATCCCGCCGCGGCCAGGGCGTTCAGCCGATCCACGTCACGGGCGAACTGCGCGGTATCCGTCCGGTGGTGATCGCCGTCGTACTCGAGCAGCACGCGCTGTGCGCGGAACACGAGGTCGCCGTGGACCGTCCGGCCGCCGGCAAGCCGGATCCGCCCGTTGCACTCGGGTTCCGGAAGTCCGGCGCGCACGACCGCCAGGCGCAGCAACGACTCGCGACGCGACGCCGAACCGGGGCGCACGTCCTGCCGCGCCGCGTCGCGCGCTCGGGCGCCGCGGCCTCGGCGGTGCCGCTCGATCGCCGCATCGAGCTCCTCAGTCCGGATCATCGGAACGGGCCAACCGAGGAGCGCGTCGCCGGCGGCGATCAGGTCGTCGGGGCGCAGCGTGGTCGCGAGTTGGCACCAGGCGTCCGCCGCGGACACCACGGGAAGGCCGCGGAGGACGAGCCACCGCACCCGTTCCGGTCGGACGCGATGCCCGATCACGCCGTCGACCCGGGGCTCGCGGCCGTTCAGCGCCGTCACGTGCAGCGGTGCGCCCTCGTGCTCGACGGGAATCGGGAGTCCCCACAGGGACGCGGCGGTCATGTGGCTGAAGACCTGTTCGCGTCGCATCCGCCGCGCGAACGCACGGCACTGCTCCTCCAACCCCACGGGTGCGCCGACCATGCGGACGCCGGGATAGGGCGCGGTGAGGTCCGATGCCCGGAGTCGCCCCCGCGTCACGCCGAGGGCATCGGCGGCGTGCACGGTGAACGCCCCGGCGCGGAGGGGTGGGGGCAGCGGTCGGGGTCGCATCGCTCCACCGTGCGTCGGCGCGCCCGCGGGCGCTGCGACGCCGCCGTGAGCGGTGCGCTCCGCGCGCGACCCTCCCGCTGTGGAGGCCGGCTCCCCGAGTCGCTCCCGCCCACCGCATCCCCCCACCCTCGTCCAGCCACCGCATCTCGTCCGCCCGGTCGCTCCAGCCGCCCACCCCGCCACGTCGCCCCGCCCTCGCGGGCCCGAGCGGGCCCGAGCGTCCAATGGATGCCGCCTGTCGGCGCGCCGCCCGACATCCACTGGACACTCGGTGGGGGTGAGGGGGTGAGGGGGTGAGGGGGTGTGGGGTGGCGGGTGCGGGTGCGGGTGCGGGTGCGGGTGCGGGTGCGGGTGCGGGTGCGGGTGCGGGTGCGGGTGTGGGTGAGCGGGGCGGGCGGCCGTGGGCGGAGGGGGCGGAGCGCAGGCGGAATACTGGGAGTGCGCCGAGAGTTGAGTCAAGTGCACTCAAGTTTTCCGGTCTCGACTTGACATCGATTCGGGCGGATCGGACACTTGAGTCGGCGAGGCTCAAGTCTCGTCGATCATTGACTTCGGCCGCGGGCGGGGAACGCCGGGCCGATCGCCGGGGGGCGAGACTCGAGACCTCCTGGCAGAAGGAGATACACACATGTCACGTGCAGTCGGAATCGACCTCGGCACCACCAACTCGGTCGTGAGCGTCCTGGAGGGCGGCGAGCCCGTCGTCATCGCGAACGCCGAGGGCTTCCGGACCACCCCCTCGGTGGTCGCATTCACGAAGGACGGCGAGGTGCTCGTGGGCGAGACCGCGAAGCGCCAGGCCGTGACCAACGTCGACCGCACCATCTCGTCGGTCAAGCGCCACATGGGCACCGACTGGAAGTCGCCCGCGATCGACGGCAAGGAGTACACGCCGCAGGAGATCTCGGCGCGCATCCTCCAGAAGCTCAAGCGCGACGCCGAGCAGTACCTCGGCGACACCGTCACCGACGCGGTCATCACCGTGCCGGCGTACTTCAACGACGCCGAGCGCCAGGCGACGAAGGAGGCCGGCGAGATCGCGGGCCTGAACGTGCTCCGCATCATCAACGAGCCGACGGCGGCCGCGCTCGCGTACGGCCTCGACAAGGGCAAGGAGGACGAGCTCATCCTCGTCTTCGACCTCGGTGGCGGCACGTTCGACGTCTCCCTCCTCGAGGTGGGCAAGGACGACGACTTCTCGACCATCCAGGTCCGCGCGACCGCCGGCGACAACCGCCTCGGCGGCGACGACTGGGACCAGCGGATCGTCGACCACCTCATCAAGCGCTTCAAGGACTCGACGGGCGTCGACGTCTCGAAGGACAAGATCGCCCTCCAGCGCCTGAAGGAGGCCGCGGAGCAGGCCAAGAAGGAGCTCAGCTCCTCGATGAGCACGACCATCCAGCTGCCCTACCTCTCGCTCACCGAGAACGGCCCGGCGAACCTGGACGAGACGATCACGCGCGCGCAGTTCGAGAACATGACCTCGGACCTGCTCGACCGCACCAAGAAGCCCTTCGAGGACGTCATCCGCGAGGCGGGCATCAAGGTGTCCGACATCGCGCACGTGGTCCTCGTCGGCGGCTCGACCCGCATGCCCGCCGTCTCCGAGCTCGTGAAGAAGGAGACCGGCGGCAAGGAGCCCAACAAGGGCGTGAACCCGGACGAGGTCGTCGCCGTCGGCGCCGCCCTGCAGGCCGGCGTCCTCAAGGGCGAGCGCAAGGACGTGCTGCTCATCGACGTCACCCCCCTGAGCCTCGGCATCGAGACCAAGGGCGGCATCATGACCAAGCTCATCGAGCGCAACACGGCCATCCCGACGAAGCGCAGCGAGACCTTCACGACCGCCGACGACAACCAGCCTTCGGTCGCCATCCAGGTCTTCCAGGGCGAGCGCGAGTTCACCCGCGACAACAAGCCGCTCGGCACCTTCGAGCTGACCGGCATCGCGCCGGCCCCGCGCGGCATCCCGCAGATCGAGGTCACCTTCGACATCGACGCGAACGGCATCGTGCACGTGTCCGCGAAGGACAAGGGCACCGGCAAGGAGCAGTCGATGACCATCACCGGCGGCTCGTCGCTGCCGAAGGAGGACATCGAGCGCATGGTCCGCGACGCCGAGGAGCACGCGGCCGAGGACAAGAAGCGCCGCGAGTCCGCCGAGACGCGCAACCAGGCCGAGCAGCTCGCCTACTCGGTCGAGAAGCTCATCAAGGACAACGAGGACAAGCTCCCGGCCGACGTGAAGTCGGAGGTCCAGGGCGACGTCGACGCGCTGAAGTCGGCCCTCGCGGGCGACGACGACGACGCGGTGACGTCTGCGTTCGAGAAGCTCTCGCAGTCGCAGGGCAAGCTCGGCGAGGCGATCTACGCGCAGGGCCAGCAGGCGGATGCCGCCGCCGGCGCGAACCCGGGCGAGGACGCGACCGCGTCCGGCTCCGAGGGCGCCGAGTCCTCCGATGAGGACGTGGTCGACGCCGAGGTCATCGACGACGAGGACGAGAAGAAGTAACCATGACGGACGAGAACCAGAACCACGACGAGCCGATCATCCGGGACAAGCGGCGGATCGACCCCGAGACGGGTGAGGTTCGCGCACCGCAGGGCGAGGGGGCGGACGTCGGGTCCGCCCCAGAGGCCACGGATGCCGCGGCATCCGCACCGTCGGAGGACGCCGTCGCGGAGGCCGACGAGGAGCAGCTCACGGTCGACGACATCCTCAACGCGGCGCAGGCCGAGGTCGAGGACCCGTCGGCCGAGCACCTCGCCGACCTCAAGCGAGTGACCGCCGAGTACGCGAACTACCGCAAGCGCACTGAGGCGAACCGCGAGCTCGAGCGCGAGCGCGCGATGGGCGCCGCGGTGGCGGCGCTGCTGCCGGTGCTCGACGACCTCGACCGTGCCGAGAAGCACGGCGACCTCGAGGGCGACAGCCCGTTCGCGACGATCGCGGCGAAGCTGCGCGCGTCGGTCGGCAAGCTGGGCCTCCTGAAGTTCGGCGAGGTCGGGGAGCCCTTCGACCCGCAGCGCCACGAGGCGATCTTCCAGCAGCACTCCGACGACGTCGAGGTCGACACGATCGCCGACGTCGTCGAGACGGGCTACCTGCTCGGCGGCACGCTCCTGCGCGCCGCCAAGGTCGTCGTCAAGACGCCCGCGTAACGCGCCCGGGTCGGCCCGCGGCATCCGTTCGAGTCCCCCGATGCCGCGGGCCGGCCGCCCACGAACCACTACATTCAGCAGAGAGGAGGCGCCGATGGCCAGCCAGGATTGGTTCGACAAGGACTTCTACGCCACCCTCGGCGTCTCGAAGGACGCGAGCGACGCCGACATCAAGAAGGCGTACCGCAAGCTCGCCCGCAAGTACCACCCCGACCAGAACCCGGGGGATGCCGCGGCCGAGGCGAAGTTCAAGGAGATCAGCGAGGCGAACTCGGTGCTCTCCGACCCCGAGGAGCGCAAGGAGTACGACGCGGTCCGCGCGATGGGCGGCGGGGCGCGCTTCACCGCCCCCGGCGGGGCCGGATCCGGTGGGTTCGAGGACGTCTTCGGCGGCATGTTCGGCCAGCAGGGCGGCACCCGCTACACCTTCCGCCAGGGCGGAGGCGGTGGCGGCGACTACGACGACCTGCTGGGCGGGCTGTTCGGCGGCGGCCGCTTCGGCCAGCCGACGGGCGGGTACCGCGGCTTCGGCGGTCCGACCCGCGGACGTGACGTCACGGCGTCGACGACGCTCGACTTCATCACCGCCACCAAGGGCGACCGCATCACGCTGCAGACCGCCGAGGGCCGCGAGATCACGGTCAACGTGCCCGCCGGCGTGGCCGACGGCCAGAAGATCCGCCTGCGCGGCAAGGGGCACCCCTCGCCCGACGGCGGCGAGCCCGGCGACATCGTGCTCACGGTGTCGGTCCGCAAGCACCCCGTGTTCGAGCGCGACGGACTGAACCTGCGGGTGAACGTGCCGGTCACGTTCGCGGAGGCGGCGCTCGGCGCCACCATCCAGGTGCCGACGCTCGGCGGCGAGCCCGTGAAGCTGCGCGTCGCCCCCGGCACGCCGAGCGGCCGCGTGCTGCGCGTGAAGGGCCGCGGCGTCGAGACGAAGAAGGGCACGGGCGACCTGCTGGCCGTCGTGCAGGTGGCCGTCCCGGCGCACCTGTCGAAGGACGCCGAGGAGAAGCTCCGCGAGTTCGCCGCGCAGCTGCCCGACGAGAATCCGCGCGACGACCTCCTCGCGAAGGCCCGGAGCGCCTGATGCAGGTCGACGGCGAGAGCCCGCTGTTCGTCATCTCGGTCGCCGCCGAGCTGGCGGGCATGCACCCCCAGACGCTCCGCCAGTACGACCGCATGGGCCTCGTCTCGCCCAAGCGCACCGCGGGCAAGTCCCGTCGCTACTCGATGCGCGACGTGGCGCAGCTCCGCGAGATCCAGCAGCTCTCGAGCGAGGGCGTCAGCCTCGAGGGCATCCGCCGCGTGCTCGGCCTCGAGAACGAGGTGAACGAGCTGCGGCAGCGGGTCCGCGAGCTCGAGCGGGCGCTCGCCGACGAGATGCTGAACCGCCCCGGCCGCCGCGTGTTCGCGGCGGGCTCGGAGGGCGAGGTCGTCTCGCTCCGCGCGGGCACGCGGGTGCGGCGCGAGAACGCCGTCGTCGTGTGGCGCCCGCTCGAGCGCGGCTGACGCGCCCCGACCGCGGAGGCGCGCGTTCGGCCGTGAGTCACCGGCCGCGGACTGCGCTCAGGCCGCGCCGATGACGGCCCAGATGACGGCCGTGGCGCCCACGCCGACCGCGATGAGCGCGAGCCCCAGTGCGAAGCGCCGGTCGCGACGGTACTCCCGACGCACGAGCGCCGCGAGGCCGGCCGTGGACGCCGTCGTGACGACGGCGACGAGCCACAGCCAGGCGTCCGAAGCGGGGTCGGCGCCGACGGCGCCGTCGGCGAGGATCCGGAGCCCGCCGCAGACGGCGGCGACCAGCACCCCGAAGATGAAGAGCAGCCCTGCCCAGTCACGGGCGGTGGCGCCGGGTCCGACCGGCTCGACGTCTGGCGTCATGCGGCGATGATCGCACGCGCGACGGTGCGCGTCGAGGGTCCGAGGGTCCCCGGTTCGTTCGCGGGGCTTCCTGGCCGTGCTCGGGCCGCCTCGCGAACGTGGTCGGGCCGTCAGGCCGTCGGACCTGCGCCGTGCGCGACCGGGGCCGGCAGCACCTCGGCGAGCAGCTCCTCGACCCGCCGCCGGATCTCGTCGCGGACCCGGCGGACGCCGTCGAGGTCGAGCTCGGCGGGGTCGTCGAGTCGCCAGTCGAGGTACCGCTTGCCGGGATACACGGGGCACGCGTCGCCGCAGCCCATCGTGATCACGGCGTCGGCGGCCCGCACGACGTCGTCGGTCAGCGGCTTCGGGAACTCCTCGCCCAGGTCGACGCCCTGCTCGGCCATGACGGCGACGACCGACGGGAGGATGCCGCTGCCCGGCTCGGACCCGGCCGACCGCACGTGCACGCGGCCCGCGCCGAGCTCGCGGGCGAGGGCGGCTGCCATCTGCGAGCGGCCGGAGTTCTGCACGCAGACGAACAGGACCTCGGGCACCGGCTTCGGGATCGCGCCCTTCGACTGCGCGAGCGCGGTGAGTCGCTCATTCGCGAACCTGGCGGCCAGGCTCGGCAGGTGCACGGAGACCTTCGCGGTGCGCGCGAGTGCGGCGTAGGACTCGAACACGGTCCGCTCGACGGTCTCGGCGTTCACGATGCCGTCGTAGTGGGCCGCGAGTCGCTCGGCGCCGCGGTGGAGGACCGCGTGCGGGTCGTCGAGGGCGAGCTGCCCGTCGCGGGTGCTCACGCTCGGGCCCTCTCGGGCAGCAGCTCGCCGAGCAGTCCCTCGACCCGGCGGCGGATCTCGTCGCGGATGGGCCGGACCGCGTCGATGCCCTGCCCGGCGGGGTCGTCGAGCTCCCAGTCCTCGTAGCGCTTGCCGGGGAAGACCGGGCAGGCGTCGCCGCAGCCCATCGTGATCACGACGTCCGAGTCCTCGACGGCCTCGGTGGTGAGCACCTTGGGCGTGTTGCCGGCGATGTCGACGCCCTCCTCGGCCATGGCCTGCACCGCGACCGGGTTGATCTCGTCCTTCGGCGCCGATCCGGCCGACAGGACCTCGACGCGGTCGCCGCCGAGTTCGCGCAGCCAGCCGGCGGCCATCTGCGACCGTCCGGCGTTGTGGACGCAGACGAACAGGACGGTGGGCTTCTCGGACACGGGGAACCTCGATTCGCTGGGGTGGGTCTGAAGAAAGCATAGATCAGCATCTATGCGATGTCGAGGTCAGAGCGACGCGAGGAGGTCGCGCACGCGCGCGTCGATCTCGTCGCGGATGCCGCGGACCACGTCGGACGGACGGCCGACCGGATCGTCGAGCTCCCAGTCCAGGTACCGGATGCCGGGGTACACCGGGCACGCATCGCCGCAGCCCATGGTCACGACGACGTCGGCCGCCCGGACGACCTCGTCGGTCAGCGGCTTCGGGAACTCGCCGCCCACGGGCACGCCGATCTCGTCGAGCGCGGCGACGATGGCCGGGCTCACCTCGGCCGCCGGCTCGGAGCCCGCCGTCCGCACGTGTACGCGGTCGCCGCCGAGTTGCCGGAGGATGGCGGAGGCCATCTGCGAGCGGCCGGAGTTCTGCACGCAGACGAACAGCACCTCGGAGGGCGTGCCGCCGCCGTCGGCGCGCTGCGCGGCGAGGGCCGCGAGGCGCTCGGCCGCGAATCCGGCCGCCCGCGAGGCGAGCCGGGCCGAACCCGCGGCGTGGCCGGCGACGAGGTCGAGGCTCTCGCGGACGTAGCGGGCCACCGTCTCGCGGCCGAACGTGCCCGCGAAGCGGAGTGCCAGGTCGTCGACGATGCGGGTGACGACGTCCTCGGCCGGAGCGGTCGCGACGGACGGCGTGCCGAGCAGGTCGCGCACCCGATCGACCTCGCCCGGCGCCACCGAGTACCAGGCGCGACGACCCTCGGGGATCCGCTCGAGCACGCCGTGGTCGAGCAGGAGCCTCGCGTGGTGCGAGACGGTCGGCTGACGGAGGCCGAGCTCGGCCGCGAGGCCCGTCACGGTCGCCCGGCCCGCGGGGCTCGCGAGGATGAGCGCGAGCATGCGGGCGCGCGTCGGCTCGGCGATCAGCGAGAGGCCGCCGGCCGCGGCATCCGCCCCGCCCGTCTCCATAGATGCGAGTCTATGGGACGGTGCCGGCACGGACGCCGTGGCCCCGCCCGACAGGCCGACGGGCCCCGAGGTGGCGACCGACCCTCCGTGTCAGGCGATCGGGTGCGCCCGGCGCTCGATCAGCACCGTGTCGCGCCAGTAGACCGAGTGCTCGATGACCCCGCGGTACGCGCGCCGCGCGGAGACCGGCACGGCCGCCGCCCAGCCGAGCACGAGGTCGCCCTCGACCGCGACGAGCCGGGGCCGTTCGACCCGCGTCGCGTCGAACGTGGTCCAGTCGGGCGGCTCCGGTTCGAAGGTCGCGTCCCCCGTCGCGATCCCCTGGCGGAAGACCTCGGCCACCCCGGGCCAGTCGGCATCGACGAGGCCCCGGATGCTCACCCGCAGCATCCGTCGGCCACGGAGGCCGAGGCGGCGGCGGGCGCCGGTCCGCGTTCGACGCCGGCGCTGCCGCACGCGGCGGCGCCGCCGTCGGGATCGGCGGTCGCGAGCCCCGTCGAGCACACGCCGGTCGCGGGCAGCTCGAGCCGCACGTCCGCCGCCGCGGCGAGGTCCCCGGCGAGCCAGGCGGCGATCGACCGCACCTGCTCGTATCCCGTCGCGAGCAGGAACGTCGGCGCTCGGCCGTAGCTCTTCATGCCCACGATGAAGAACCCGTCCTCCGGCTGGCGCAGCTCGGCGAAGCCGTGCGGCTCGACCGTGCCGCACGTGTGCACGTTGGGGTCGATCAGCGGGGCGAGCCTCCGGGGCGCCTCGACGACGTCGTCGAGCTCGAGCCGGATCTCGCGGAGCAGGTCGAGGTCGGGCCGGAAGCCCGTCGCGTTGACGATCACGTCGGCGTCGTGCTCGACGAGCTCGCCGGCCCGCGCCCCGACCACCCGGACGGCGCCGTCGTCGGCGCGGCCGAGCCGAACGATCTCGAAGCGGTCCAGGACCTCGATCCGGCCGGCGGCGACGAGGTCGTCGACGCGCCGCCCGATGGTCGCGCGTGCCGCGAGGCCGTCGTCCTCCGAGGTCGTCACGCGGACCGCCGTGGCGTTGCGGATCGCCCACGTGATCCGCGTGCCCGGCTCCTCGCGTGCGAGCGCCGCGAGGTGCAGGAGCGTGTTCGCCGCCGAGTGGCCGGCGCCCACGACGAGCGCGCGGCGCCCGGCGAACCGATCGCGGTCTCGACCGCGGACGTCGGGCAGGGCGTGCGTCACGTCGCCGGCGACCTCGTCGAACCCGAGTGGGTCGAGGCCGCTCGAGCCGAGGTGGTTGGGCGTCCGCCACGTCCCGGACGCGTCGATGACGGCGCGCGCGGTGAGGTCCTCGAGGCCGTCGGCGGTGCGCACGCGGACGAGGAACGGGGTCGCGGCGCGCGCGGCGGTCCGCGTGCGGTCCTTGCCCTGCCGGGTCACCGCAACGACCTCGGCGCCCGTCCGGATGCGCGAGGCGAGCGGTTCGAGCGCGGCGAGCGGGGCGACGTAGCGTTCGACCAGCTCGGCGCCGGTCGGCAGGCGGTCCTCGTCGGGACGGGTCCAGCCGGATGCCTCGAGCAGCCGTCGGGCGGCGGGGTCGACGAGCAGGCGCCACGGCGAGAACAGGCGGATGTGGCCCCAGTCGCGCACGCTCGAGGCGACCTCGTCGCCCGCCTCGAGCACCGTCACGTCGATGCCGCGCTCGAGCAGGTGCGCCGCCGCGGCGAGGCCGGTCGGGCCGGCGCCGATGATCGCCACCGGCAGGGACGTCAGCGCGTCGGCCCGGTCGGCGGTGCGGATGGGATGGACGAGCGTCATGGCGGGCCTCTCGGATATCGATGATCTTCGATGCACAGCATCGCCCTTACATCGAAGTTTGTCAATATATGGGCTACGATGGGGACCATGACGACGATGCTCGACCTCACGCCCACCCCCGGCGCGGTCTGCTGCAGCCCGCTCGTCACCGAGGCGATGGATGTCGGCCGAGCCGACGAGCTCGCGAGCCGCTTCAAGGCGCTCGCCGACCCCACGCGGCTCCGGCTGCTCTCGATCGTGGCCGCCGCCGACGGCCAGGGCGCGTGCGTGTGCGACCTCGTCGAACCCGTCGGGCTCAGCCAGCCGACCGTGTCGCACCACTTGAAGATCCTCGCGAACGCGGGCCTCGTCACCCGCAGCAAGCGCGGCACCTGGGCGTACTACGCCCTCGTGCCCGGCGCGCTCGACGACCTCGCGGCGCTGCTCGCCGAGGTGCCCGCCGACGCGACCCGCTGAGGCCGCACGCCGCTCAGCGGCCCCAGGCCGACGCCGCTCAGCGGCCCCAGGCCGACGCCGGTGCCGCGACGACCGGGACCGGCGCCGTCGACCACCAGGAGCCGTAGCCGTAGTGGCTCGACGCCCACGGCGAGGCCCAGATCGCCTGCGCCGTGACGGCGGCCGACGTGCCGGCCTCGAGGCCGGCCACGATGTCCGCGTAGAACGACCGCTTCTGCAGGTTCGACGCCGCGTACTCGGCCGCGGTCACGAGCGTGTCGTAGCTGCCCAGCCCGCTGCCGCCGCCGGAACCGTACCCGTTGTTCAACGGGTTGTTGCGGTTCCACCAGTTGTCGGGGCCGTTCTCCTCCCGCATCCACTCGACCATGAGCCGGACGTTCTCGTCCGTCAGCGGCCAGCCGCCCGAGACGAGCACCAGCTTCGCCCAGTCGTAGTTCGTGCCGGAGCTCACGAGCGTCTCCGGTCCGGTCGCGCTCGCGTAGCTCTCGCGCGAGACGGCCGCCGGGGCGACGTCGCCGTCGACCCGGATCTCCTGCACGTCGCCGACGAAGGGCGACAGGCTCGTGGCCGACGCCTCGGCCACCGGCGAGTCCGCCCGTGGCAGCGGCGCCAGCGCGAGCGTGGCCAGCATCCCGGCGACGGCCGCGGTCGCGGCGAGCGCGGCGCCCGCGCGGTGACGGCGGCGGGCGGGACGCGTCGCGGACCGACGGCCGGTCGGAGCGGCTCGGCGACCGGAGGGCGCAGACGACGAACGCCGCGTGGTCGAGTCCCTCGCCGCGCGGCGCTCCCCCTGGTGCCCCGCCATGTCGTGCATTCGGGGGCCGAGGGTAGCAAACCGGTCTGGGCGCCGCATCCGCCGAGCCCTATGGTGAACGGAGGGGCCGGGCCCGCGTCGGCGGGTGCGGCGGCGCAGGGGGCACGCCCGTGCGCAGGGGGGAGTCGTGATGACCGAGCCGGCCGACGACCCGGCGGCCCAGCCGATGCCGGCGCCGACGCCCGGGCAGCTCGCCCTCCTCACGATCCCCGCGGCGCTCGTGGGCATCGCCTCCGCCCTCATGCTCAGGGCGCTCGACCTCATCGCCTCGACCGTCGAGCAGTTCGTGTGGACCGCCCTCCCCGGTGCCCTCGGCGTGCCCTCGGACGGCTGGTGGATCGTGGTGGTGCTCACCGCGACCGGCCTCTTCGTGGGCCTCGCGCTGCAGTTCCTGCCGGGCCACGGCGGCCCGGACTCGGCCACGACCGAGCTCGTCTCGGAACCGCTTCCGCTGCGCACCCTCCCCGGGCTGCTCCTCGTCACGGCGCTCAGCCTCGCCGGAGGCGTCAGCCTCGGCCCCGAGAACCCGATCATCGCGGTCAACGTGGCGATCGCGGTCGCGGCGCTCGGGCGGTTCATGCCCCGGATCGGTCCGCGGCTCGCGATGCTCATGGCCGGCGCCGGCACCATCGGCGCGCTGTTCGGCTCGCCGGTCGCCGCGGCGCTGCTGTTCACCGGCATCCTCGCCGCCGTCCGCGGCGGCGGCGCCCTCTGGGACAAGCTGTTCCTGCCGCTCGCCTCGGCCACGGCCGCGGCGCTGACGATGCACCTCCTCGGTGCCCCGCCCCTGCAGTTCAGCATCCCGCCGGAGGACCTCGAGCCCATCGACCTCCTCTGGGGCGTCCTGATCGCGGTCGCGGCGGTCGTGCTCGGGCTCATCGCGACGTTCCTGTTCCCGCTCGTCCACCGCGCCTTCCACGGACTGCGGCAGCCCGTGCTCATCGCGACGGCCGGCGGCCTCGTGCTCGGCCTCCTCGGCATGCTCGGCGGACCGATCACCCTGTTCAAGGGCCTCGAGCAGATGGGCGAGCTCCTTCAGGACCCCGACCAGTACGACGCCGGCCAACTCGCCCTCATCGTGGTCGTCAAGGTCGCCGCGCTGCTCGTCGCCGCGAGCGCCGCCTTCCGCGGCGGACGCGTCTTCCCCGCGGCGTTCGTCGGCGTCGCGTTCGGCATGCTCGCCCACGCGATCATCCCCGACGTGCCGCTCGCGCTCGCCGTGGCGTGCGGGCTGCTCGGCCTGCTGCTCGTGGTGACGAGGGACGGCTGGCTCGCGCTGTTCCTCGCGATCGCCGTCTCCGGCGACATCAGCCTGCTCGCCTGGCTCTGCGCCATCGTGCTGCCCGCCTGGCTGCTGGTCTCCAAGGCGCCCGAGTTCCGGATCATCCCGCCCGCAACGTCCGCGGCCGGAGCGCCGGGAGCCGATCCGGCGGCCGCGGCGGACGCCCGCCCCGAGCCGCGAGAGGAGCACGAGGAGCGAGAGGAGCGCGGATAGGGTTCCGAGGTGGACTTCGACGCGCTCCGACGGCGGCCGGACCTCGAGGCGCCCGGCCTCGCCGCAGCGGATGCCGCGGACCGGCTCATCCTCGACGAGGCGGCCGACCCGCTCGCCGCCCTCCGCGACGAACCGGGCAGCGTCGTCGTCATCGACGACGCCTACGGCGCGCTCGCGCTCGGTGCCGTCGACGCGGGGGCGCGCGGCGTGCGGGTGCACCAGGACCCGATCACGGGCGAGCGCGCGCTCGCCGAGAACGCCGCCCGTCTCGGCGTCCCCGAGCGCGACCGCCCGCGCAGCAGCCCCCTCTCGCCGGAGCTCGTCACCGGAGCCCGCCTCGTGCTCCTCCGCCTGCCGCGCTCGCTCGATCGCCTGGACGAGGTCGCCGGGCTCGTCGCGCGCCATGCGGACCCCGACGTGCGGGTCGTGGCCGGCGGCCGGATCAAGCACATGTCGCTCGCCATGAACGAGGTGCTCGGCGCCTGGTTCGAGCGCGTCGACGTCACCCACGCGCGACAGAAGTCGCGGGCCCTCGTCGCGTCGCGGCCCCGGGCCGAGCGCGCGCCCGCCGCGCCGTCCTGGCCGCGAGCGCGCCGCGACGACGGGCTCGGACTCGTCGTGGTCGCGCACGGCGGGGTGTTCGCGGGCACCGCCGTCGACATCGGCACGCGGTTCCTCCTCGGCGTGCTCGGCGGGGCGGTGCCGGACGCGCCGACCGCCGTCGACCTCGCGTGCGGCTCGGGCGTGGTCGCGACCTGGCTGGCGCGCGAGCGCCCGGGTTTGGTGGTGCACGCCTCGGACCGGAGCGCCGCGGCCGCGGCATCCGCCCCGCTCACCGCCGACGCGAACGGCGTCACGGACCGGGTGCGCGTCGCCCGCGCCGACGGACTCGAGCACCTGGCCGACGCGAGCGAGCGGCTCGTCGTGCTGAATCCGCCGTTCCACTCCGACGCCGCGGTGCACACGGGCATCGCCTCGCACCTGTTCGCCGAATCGGCCCGAGTGCTCGCCGACGGCGGCGAGCTCTGGTGCGTCTGGAACTCGCATCTCCGCTACCGTCCGCTGCTCGAGCGGATCGTCGGTCCGACGCGGCAGGTGGCGCGCAATCCGAAGTTCACGGTGACGGCGTCGGTGCGACGGCACGGGGCCCCGTCGGGTCGCCCGTGACGCGCTCGCCGGGTGACATGCCGTGAACTGGGGCATGCGCTCCGCGCCCGGACGTGCCACCCTCGAAGGGTGACCACCACGGCCGCAACGAGCCGTCGTCGTCTCCCGACGGGGACGGTCACGTTCCTGTTCACGGATGTCGAGGGATCGACCCGGTTGGTGCAGGCTGCCGCCGACCGCTGGCCGGCACTGCTGGAGGCGCACGACCGGCTGCTCCGCGAGGCGATCACGGGCAGCGGCGGGGTCGTGGTCAAGACGGAGGGCGACGGCTTCTTCGCCGCGTTCGGGTCCGCCGTCGCCGCGGTGGCCGCCGCGACCGCGATCCAGCGGGCCCTCATCGCGCACCATTGGCCGGAGGGGTTCGCCCCGAAGGTGCGGATCGGCGTGCACACGGGCCTCGGCCTCCTCGGCGGCGACGACTACGTCGGCATCGACGTCCACCGCGCCGCCCGGATCACGGCCGCAGCCCACGGCGGGCAGGTCGTGCTCAGCGAGCCCACGGTCGCGCTCGTCGAACGCGACCTCCCGGACGGCGTCGCGCTGCGCGACCTCGGCCGCCATCGCCTGAAGGACCTCTCGCAGGCGGAGAGCATCTACCAGCTCGACATCGACGGACTCGAGACGGAGTTCCCCGAGCTGCGCACGCTCGACGCGGTGCCGAACAACCTGCCGCTCCAGGTCACCAGCTTCGTCGGACGGCGCGCCGAGAGCGCGCGGGTGCGCGAACTGCTCGAGACGTCGCGCGTGGTCACCGTCACCGGGACGGGCGGCACCGGGAAGACCCGGCTGGCGCTGCAGGTCGGCGCCGAGATCGGCGGCCGCTTCCGCGACGGGGTGTTCTTCGTCGACCTCGCGCCGGTGCACGACGCCGACCTCGTGCCGTCGCAGGTCCTCCGCGCGCTCGGCGACTCGTCGTCACCGGGCAACCGCACGCCGCGCGACGCGCTCCTCGAGCGGATCGCCGAGCGCGAGGTGCTGCTCATCCTCGACAACTTCGAGCAGGTGATCGCCGCGGCGCCCGTCGTCGCGGACCTCGTCGCGGCGTCGCCGCGCTCGCGCTTCCTCGTGACCTCGCGCGGCCCGCTCCGCATCGCCGCCGAGCACGAGCTGCCGCTGGAGCCGATGCTGCTCCCGGATGCGCCCGACCCGGCGTCGCTCGAGGGCTCCGATGCGGTCGCGCTCTTCATCGACCGGGCGGTCGCGGTGCGACCCGACTTCCGGGTGACCGACGACAACGCCGCCGCCGTCTCCGAGCTGGTCCGGGGCCTGGACGGCCTGCCGCTCGCGATCGAGCTCGTCGCCTCGCGCGTGCGACTGCTGCCGGTGCCCGAGATCCTCGCCCGGCTCGACTACGCGAGCCCGGGCACGGGAGCCGTCGACCTCCCCGAACGCCAGCGCACCATCGAGGGCGCGATCGCGTGGAGCCACGACCTGCTCGATGCGCCCGTGCAGGCGCTCTTCGCGCGACTGGGCGTGTTCGCGGGCGGCGCCGACCTCGAGCAGATCGAGGCGGTCTGCGGCGACGTGGGCGTCGACATCCTCAGCGGCCTCGCCGAACTCGTCGACCAGGGCCTGCTCCGGCAGGTCGCCGCGCCCGGCGGGCGCGCCCGGTTCCGCACCCTCCACGTGATCCGCGAGGTCGCGCTCGTGAAGCTCGAGGCGAGCGGAACGAGCACCGAGGTGCACCGCCGTCACCTCGAGGCGTACGTCGCGTGGGCCGACGAGCTCGTGCCGCACTTCATGGGCGAGGACCGCAAGGTCTGGCTCGACCGGTTCGACGTCGACCACGACAACGTCCGAACGGCGCTCGACTGGGCGGCCGTGCACGGCGAGACCGACCTCGCGCTGCGGCTCGCCGCGTCGTCGTGGCGGTTCTGGCAGTCCCGCGGCCACCTGCAGGAGGGCAAGAGCCGGCTCCAGACCGTGGTCTCGCTCGCCGGCGGCGAGCCCGCATCGCGCGCGGCGGCGCTCGAGGCGCTGGGCGGCGTGTACTGGTGGCAGGGCGAGATCGACCGCTGCGTCGCGCCGTACCGGGAGGCCCTGGCGATCCAGCGCGAGCTCGGCGATCCCGCGGCCATCGCGAACGCGATCTACAACGCGGCGATCGGCGAGGCCGTCGCAGCCAACCGCACCGGGGACCCTGACGAGGGCCCCCCGCCCGACGTCGTGAAGGGCGAGGTGTACGCCCTGTTCGACGAGGGCGAGGCGATCTACCGTCGGCTCGGCGACGAGAACGGCCTCGGCAACATCGTCTGGGGTCGCGGCATCGCCGTCTCGGACCTCGACGACGACGTGCAGCGGGCCCTGGACCTCTTCCACGAGAGCATCGACCACTACCGCCGCGCCGGCAACGAGTTCGGCATGGGCTGGGGCATGTTCGAGGTCGCGATCTTCTCGGCGCGGCTCGACGACATCGACACGTCCTCCGACTACCTCGTGCAGGGGCTCGAGCTCTTCGCCCGCCATCACGACGTCTCGGCGATCGTGCTGTTCCTCGCGCTCGCGTCCGCCCTCGCGAACCTGTCGGCCGACGAGGAGCGCGGCGCGCGGCTCGCCGGCGCCGCACGCGGCCTGCGGAACGCGTCCGGCACCAACATCGTCGACCACGAGATCACGCGCATCAGGGGGCTCGCGCTCGACGAGCTCGACCCGTCTCGACTGGACCTGCAGCCGCTGTATCGCGAGGGCATGTCGATGGGCCTCGAGGAGGCCGTCGCCTATGCACTGGGCCGCGACGTGAGCGACGTCCCGGGCCTCTGAGGCCCCGTCGGTCGGGCCGACTGGGGACGTGCGAGCGCGCCGCGAAGGTGTCAGGCTGGGAGGGTGACGTCCACCATCGAGCAGCTCGACGCCGACCTCGTCGCCGACGAGGCCGTGCGGCCCGACCTGCCCTGGCAGACGATCGTGTGGGACGACCCCGTGAACCTCATGACCTACGTCACCTACGTGTTCCGCAGCTACTTCGGCTACCCGCGCGAGGAGGCCGAGCGGCTCATGCTGCAGGTCCACCACGAGGGGCGCGCGGTCGTGGCCTCCGGCAACCGCGAGGCCATGGAGCGGCACGTCCAGGCCATGCACGGCTACGGCCTCCAGGCCACCGTCTCGAAGGTCGAGCCGTGATCGTCGCCGGACGCGAGGGCGGCGCGGACGGCGTGCGCATCGTGCTGGAGACCGAGGAGGCGATGCTGCTCTCCGAGCTCGCCGACCAGGTGGATTCCGTGCTGCTGCTCGGCGGCGACGACGACCCGGCGCTCGGCCGGCTCTTCCCGTCGGCCTACCCCGAGGACCAGGCCGCCGCCCGCGACTTCACCCGGTACACGCGCGACAGCCTCGTCGACGGCAAGCGGCAGGCCGCCCAGTCGGTGCGCGACGCGACCGCGACCGACCGCGGGGCCGGGGTGGTCGAGATCGAGCTCGACCAGTCGCAGGCATGGGGCTGGCTCACCTTCCTCACCGACCTCCGGCTGATCCTCGCGGAGCGCGTCGGCGTGACCGACCCCGACGAGGCCGAGCCGGCCGACGACGAGCGCGACGACTACCTGCGCGCCGCGTACGAATGGGCCGGGATCGTGCAGGGATCGATGCTCGAGGTGCTCGACCCGATCGGCCGGTAGGGGCCGAAGGTCCCGCCCGCCCGCCGTCCATCAGGAGGACGATGCGGCTGGGAGCGCGTCCACGGAGGTCGCGCGGGACGGAAGGGGACGCGGATGTCCGACGCGAACGTCACCGGATGGGTCGGCTGGGGGTGGTTCGCCGGGGTGATGCTGATCCTCGTGGGCGTGATCGACGCCATCCGGGGGTTCATCGCGATCCTGCTCCCCGACAACACCTACTTCCTGAAGCCGTCGAGCGGTCAGCTGCTGATCCTCGACGCGGCCGGCTGGGGCTGGGTGCACCTGCTCGTCGGCGCGGGCCTCGTGATCGTCGGCATCGCGCTGCTCGGCGGCGCCGCATGGGCGCAGGTCATCGCGATCGTGCTCGCCGCGTTCAGCGCGCTCGCGAACCTCATGGTGCTCCCGCTGCAGCCGTGGTGGTCCGCGATCGTGATCGCGGTCGACGTGCTCGTCATCTACGCGCTCACCGTGCACGGCAAGGAGCTCGCCAGGGCGAGGTGATCATCGTGCGGCGGGGCGGGTGGCGACATCCGCCCCGCCCGCGTGCGCGGCCGATGCGCCGACGCGCGCTCACTAGGGTGGCGGCATGACCGACCTCCTCGACTGGACGGGCAGCCTCGACCCGTGGGACGTCGTCTTCGCCGTCGCGTCGGTGCTCGCCGCGTGGATCGCCTCGCGGTTCGCACGGCGCGGCGTCCGCGCGCTGCTGGCGCGCCTCACCGGGGTCCCGCCGGCGATGGCCGACGGCATCGTCAGCGCCTCCGGCGCGTTCGTGATCCTCCTCGGCGTCGGGGTGGGGCTCGCGTTCCTCGGCGCCCCGCTGCAGCCGCTCATCGCGCTCGTGCTCATCCTCGGCGCCATCGTGGTGCTGGTCCTGCGCGGGATCGCCGACAACTTCTCCGCGGGCATCGTGCTGCAGACCCGGCATCCGGTGCAGCCCGGCGACCACGTCACGTCGTCCGGCTACGAGGGCACCATCGAGGCGCTCACGAGCCGCGCGGTCGTCGTCCGCACGTACGACGGCCGCGCCGTCCACATCCCGAACGCGGAGTTCCTGAACTCGCCGTTCGCGAACGTCAGCGCCTTCGGCGCCTCGCGCAGCGAGCTCGAGGTGCGGATGCCGCTGGCCTCGCCGGACGCGACCGAGGAACTCGCCGCACTGGCCGCGGCGGCCGGCCGGGCCGACGGCGTGCGGACCGCGCCGGCCGACCGAGCGCCCACCGCGTTCGCCGTGACGACCGGTGCGGGGCGGCTCACGGCGCGCCTGCTCGTCTGGCACGATCCCGGCTCGAGCCGGAGCGCGTGCTCCGCGGTCGTCCGGGAGCTCGGGGACGCGCTCGGCGGGCGCGGCGAGCTGCTGGTGACGTCGGTGCTGCCGGACTCGGTCGTGCAGGCCGACCGCCGCTGACACCGCATGCTCCCGGCCGGCGCGGCCGGGCGGCGCGCCGGGCGGACCCGGACGGGGTCCTCGACCCGGCTGCGCCGGACTGGCAGTCTGGTGCCGCGGGACCCGGCGCCCGCGCCGGCGGACGGCGCGACGGGACCGCGGAGCGGAGGAGCGATGTCCCAGCCGTCCTCGATCGCGCGGATCCTGCGGGAGCCCACGCGCACGACCGAGTCGACCGAGTCGTCCGCCCTCATCGTCGCGGCGGTCGTCTTCGTGGTGGCCGCGCCCCTGGGCCTCCTGGTCTTCTGGGGGCGCGACCTGGCGATCTCGGGCCCCGACTCGCTCGGCATGTCCATCGCGCTCGGGTCCGCCGTCATCGCCCTGCTCGCGTTCGTCGCCGGGCGCCTGCTGCTGCGCCGGCGGTTCGGCCCGGCGCCGGACGACCCGGCCGTCGAGGACGCCGCGGCCGCGCGCAGCGCCACCGGCCCGCGGGGCGCGGAGGCGCCGAGGCTGCACTGGTTCGACGTGATCGCCCTGTCCGCGGCGCACGGCGTGATCGCGATGCTCGGCTGGGTGGCGCTGGCCGACGTGCTCGACGAGAGCTTCGTCGACGCGCCGGTGTACCCGCTGCCCGCTGCGCTCCTGTTCGGCGTGGCCCTCGCGCTGACCGCCTACGTGTGCTTCCTCTCCGCGGTCCGGATGACGCCGATGCTCCTGTCGATCGTGCTGGCCGTGTTCCTCGTGTTCGGCGTCCTCACCGCGATGCTCAGCTCCGTGGACCCGCACTGGTGGCAGATGAACCTCAGTGCGCTCGGCATGACCGACGACATCTCGGCCCTCGCGTTCAACCTCACGCTCGTCATCGCCGGCGCGATCGTCACGATCGTGGCGAGGTACGCGACCGCGGGCCTGCCGGCCACCACGGAGAAGGACCGCCGCGGTCGGGACTTCGTCCGGTACGGGCTCGTGCTCATCGGCATCCTGCTCGCGTGCGTGGGGATCTTCCCGGTCGACGAGTTCTTCGCGGTGCACAACACGGTCGCCACTGGCATGGCGGTGGTCTACGCCGTCATCGTGATCGGCCTGCCGCGCTTCCTGCCCTCGATGCCCCGCGTCTTCGTGATCCTCGGCTGGGTCTACGTCGGCGTGATCGTCGTGCTGGCGATCTTCTTCGCGACGGGCTACTACAACCTCACCGCGGTCGAACTGGTCGCCGGGCTGCTCATCTTCAGCTGGATCATCCTGTTCCTCCGCAACAGCGGTTCCGTCGGGGCCCGGCGCGTGGTCGCCGTGACCGCCTGATCCCGCCGCGGACGCGACGAGGGGCCGGGCACCCGACGGTGCCCGGCCCCTCGTGTCGTCGGCGTCAGGAGCCCGAGAGGGCCTTGGCCTTCAGGGCCTCGTACTCCTGGTCGTTGATGGTGCCGGCCTCGTGCAGCGCCTTGGCCTTGGCGATCTCGTCGGAGGGGCTCGCGGCGCCCGCGGTCTGCCGGATGTAGGCGTCGGTCGCGGCCTGCGCGTCCGCGGCGGCGGAGGCGGAACGCTCCGCCATGCCGGCGCCCCGCGCGATGAGGTACACGAGCGCGGTGAGGAACGGGACGAAGATCAGGAACAGGATCCAGACCGCCTTCCACCAGCCGTTGAGCTGGTGGTCGCGGAACAGGTCGCCGATGATCGCGAACAGCGCGAACAGGTAGGCGATGAAGGCGAAGCTCCAGAAGAAGATCCAGACGAAGTTCCAGAAGTTGCTCGCGAAGTCCACGGGGGTGAGCCTTTCCATCCGATGAGCGGGGAGGCCGGAGAGCACCCCCGAGCGTCACCCTAGCGCCGAGGGCGTGTCGAGCGGGAGGACCTTCGGCATCCCGGCGCGCCGCCGAGCACGGTGGAATCGGGTCTGGCGCTCGGTCGTGGGCGCCCATAGTGTTCTCAGCAGGGGGGAACGATGGCTGCATTCGAATACGGTCCGGTCGACGTCTACGTCGTGAGCTTCGAGGGGGATCGCCTCGACCCGGGCACGACCGCAGCGCTCGGCGAGCTCATGGTCGGCGACGAGATCCGGCTGCTGGACCTGCTGATCGTGTCGCGCGACGGCGACGGCGAGGTGACGGTCCGCGAGTACGAGGAGTTCCGCGACGAGGCGGGGTTCGCCGTCGTGGAGCTCGAGGCCTCGGGGATCATCGGCGACGAGGACATCGACGAACTCGCGGAGAGCATCCCGCCGGGCACGTCCGGCGCCATCATGGCGATCGAGCTGCTGTGGGCGAAGCAGATCGCCTCGGCGTTCAACGCGGCCGGCGGCGAGGTGCTCCAGGTCGAGCGCATCCCCGCGACGGTCGTCAACGAGGTGCTCGCCGAGGCGAGCGACGAGGGATAGGGGGCAGGCAGATGCCGATCCGGAGGATGGGACGCCCGGGCCTGATCGGGATGGCGGCGCGCACCGCCGTCGTCGCCGGCACCGCGACCGCGGTCAGCGGCCGAGTCGCCCGGCGCCAGCAGAACCGGTACGCCGACCAGCAGGCCGAGCAGGACGCCGCGGCCCAGCAGCAGTGGGAGGCGGAGCAGTACCAGGCGCAGCAGGCCGCCGCGCAGCAGGCGGCGATGCAGCAGGCCGCGCCGCCGCCGCCGCCCGCGGCGCCCGCGGCCGGCGGGGTCGACGTCGTCGCCGAACTGCAGAAGCTGGCGACGCTGAAGGAGCAGGGCATCCTCTCCGACGCGGAGTTCGCGGCCGCCAAGGCCAAGCTGCTCGGCTGACGGGAACGGGATGTCGGAGTCGGGCACGCGTCACCCCGAGCGGTGGAAGCGCGCGTCCGAGATCGTCGGCGTCTTCCTGCTCTCCGTCGTCGCCGTGCTGACGGCGTGGTGCGGGTTCCAGGCGTCCAAGTGGGGCGGCGAGATGTCGATCGCCTTCAGCCAGGCGTCGAGCGCGCGCATCCAGGCGGCGAACGCCGAGGGCGAGGCGCGCTCCGCGCGGACGTTCGACCTCACCATCTACTCGGCCTACGTGCAGGCCGTGGGATCGGGCGACGACGAGCTCGCCGAGTACATCCGGGACCGCTTCACGCCCGAGTTCGACGTCGCGTTCGAGGCGTGGGTGGCCGACGGCATGGTCGAGGCCGGGCCGTTCGGACGTGAGGAGTACGTGCCGGCGGGCACGGTCGAGGCCGAGGAGCTCACGGCCCGCGCCGACGCGAAGTTCGCCGAGGCGCTCGAGAACAACCAGCGCGGCGACAACTACTCGCTGCTGACCGTGCTGTTCGCGCTCGTGCTGTTCCTGACCGCGATGTCGCAGCGCGACATCGCGCCATGGGTCGGCCGCGTGCTGCTCGGCCTCGCGCTGGTCATCACGGGCGTCGGGGCCGTGATCATGGCCACCTTCCCGATCCGCATCTGACCGCACTCGAGGACGAGGAGGACCGACATGGGCAGCGCCATCGGCGACACCCTGCCGCTCGCGGTGGGCATCGCCATCAGCCCGATCCCGATCATCGCGGCGATCCTGATGCTGCTCTCGCCGAAGGCGAGGGCGACCAGCGTCGGCTTCCTCGTCGGCTGGGTGCTCGGCATCGCCGTCGCGGCGACGGTGTTCACGCTGCTCTCCTCCGCGCTGCCCGAGGGCGACGAGGATGCCTCGAAGCCGGTCACCGCCGTCATGCGGCTGGTGCTCGGCGCCGGCCTGCTGCTGCTCTCGCTGCGGCAGTGGCGGAGCCGGCCGGCGCCGGGGGTGGAGCCGCCGCTGCCGAAGTGGATGGCGGGCATCGACGCGATGACCGCGGGTCGCGCCTTCGGGCTCGGGTTCCTGCTCGCGGCCGTGAACCCGAAGAACCTGCTGCTCGGTGCGGGCGCCGGGCTCGCGATCGGCGCCGCCGGGCTCGCCGTCGGCGAGTCGGCGATCGTGCTGCTCGTCTTCACGCTGGTCGCCGCGGCATCCGTCGCCGTGCCGGTGATCGCCTACCTCGTCGCGTCCGAGCGGATGGCGGCCCCGCTCGAGCGGCTGCGCGCGTGGCTCGTGCACAACAACGCGACCGTCATGGCCGTGCTGCTGCTCGTCATCGGCGTCGTGCTGATCGGCAAGGGCATCGGGAACTTCTAGCGGCGCCGCCGCGGGGCCGCCGGACACCAGGGGAGGACCACATGGACCAGAACGAGGCGACGGAGACGATCCGCGCCCAGCAGCGCGAGCTCGCCGGGCGGCTCCCGTTCGACGACACCGCCGACTTCGAGGACGCCGACCGGGGTTACCTCGGCACGCTCGAATCCCCGCAGGTGCAGGGCGCCGACGGGACGGTGGTCTGGGACGCCGCCGAGTTCGACTTCGTCGAGGGGGACGCGCCCGACACCGTCAACCCGAGCCTCTGGCGGCAGTCGCGGCTCGTGTCGAAGCACGGGCTCTACGAGATCGGCGACGGTATCTACCAGGCCCGCGGCATCGACCTCTCGAACGTCAGCTTCGTCGAGGGCGACACCGGCGTGATCGTCATCGACCCGCTCATCTCGAAGGAGACCGCCTCGGCGGCGATGGAGCTCTACCGCGCGCACCGGGGCGACCGCCCGGTCGTCGCCGTGATCTTCACCCACAGCCACATCGACCACTTCGGCGGCGTGCTCGGCATCGTCGACCCCGAGCAGGTCGGTCCCGGCGGCGTGCAGGTCATCGCCCCCGTCGGCATCGTCGGCGAGGCCGTGGCCGAGAACGTCTACGCGGGGACGGCGATGAGCCGACGGGCCGGCTACATGTACGGCGCCGCGCTCGAACGCGGCCCGCGCGGCGCCGTCGGCGCCGGCCTCGGGCAGTCGACCTCGACGGGCCATCCCGGCATCGTGGTGCCGACGCTCGAGATCCGCAGCACCGGCGAGACGCACGTCGTCGACGGCGTCGAGATCGAGTTCCAGATGGCGCCCGGCACCGAGGCGCCGGCCGAGATGCACTTCCTGTTCCCGCAGAAGCGGGCGCTCTGCATGGCCGAGAACGCGACCCACACGCTGCACAACCTGCTCACGCTGCGCGGCGCGCTCGTCCGCGATCCGCACGTCTGGTCACGGTACCTCACGGAGGCGATCGAGCGGTTCGGCGACCGGGTCGACGTCGTGTTCGCCTCGCACCACTGGCCGACCTGGGGCGCCGACCGGATCCGCGAGTACCTCGGGCTGCAGCGCGACCTGTACGCCTACCTCCACGACCAGACCCTGCGGATGCTGAACCAGGGGATGACGGGTGCCGAGATCGCCGAGGCGATCGAGCTCCCGCCGGCCCTCGAGAACGCCTGGCACGCGCGCGGGTACTACGGGTCCGTGAGCCACAACGTGAAGGCGATCTCCCAGCGCTACCTGGGCTGGTTCGACGGCAACCCCGCGCGGCTCTGGCCGCACCCGCCGCAGCCGCTCGCCGAACGGTACGTCGCCGCGATCGGCGGCATCGACCGCGTCGTCGAGCTCGCCCGGCAGGCGTACGACGAGGGCGACTTCCGGTGGGCGGCGACCCTGCTCGACCACGCCGTGTTCGCCGACCGCGACCACGCCGCCGCGCGCGCACTGTACGCGGACACGCTCGAGCAGCTCGCCTACGGCGCCGAGAACGGCACCTGGCGCAACTTCTTCCTCTCCGGCGCCACCGAGCTCCGCGGCGAGAACTTCGGCACGCCCACCGCGACGGCGGCGCCCGAGATCCTCGCCCAGCTGACGCCCGAGCAGCTGCTCGACTCGGTCGCCATCTCGATCGACGGGCCGGGCGCGTGGGACCTCGAGCTCGCGTTCGACCTCACGCTCGACGACCTCGGCCGCTCGTACCGCGTGACGCTGCGCAACGGGGTCTTCGTGTACGTGGCGAAGCCGGCGGACCCCGACACCGCGCAGATGACCCTCACCCTGAGCAAGCCGCGCCTCCTCGCCCTGGTCGCCGGCGACCGGGAGAACCCGGGGATCGCGATCGACGGCGACGCCGGCGTGCTCGACCGGCTCCTCTCGGTGCTGCAGCGGGGCGACCCGTCCTTCGACATCGTGCTGCCGTGAGCGAGGGAGGGAGCGCGACGCCGACGGCAGGTGACGTGGGTGCGGGGTCGCGTCCCGTCCCCTCGGGTCCGACCGCGCGAGGTGCGCTCGTCGTGATCGCCGCCCTGCTCGTGCTGGGCGCCCTGTGGTTCGCGCGCGACCTCGTGGCCCCGCTCGCGCTGGCCCTGGTGCTGGTCGTGATCGTCCACCCGATCCGGCATCCGCTCGAGCGCCGCGGGTGGCCGCCCTGGGCCGCGACGACCGTCGTCATCTCCGTCGCGTACCTCATCCTCGCGGTGCTGGCGGCGCTGCTCGTGTTCGCCGGCGCCGAGTTCGCCGACCTCGTGGTCGACGTCGTCGACGAGTTGCAGGCGGCCGTGGCATCCGTCGGCGCCTGGCTCGTCAGGATCGGCCTCGGCGACCAGGTGGCCGAGGCGACCCAGCGCGCGCTCGATCCATCGGTGCTGCTCGGCGCCGCCCAGGGTCTCGGCGGGTGGCTCCTGGCCTTCCTCACCGCCGCGTTCTTCGTGCTCGCGTACGTGATCTTCATGGCGGCGGACGCGGCGCGCTACCGCCGGGCCGAGCGGGTCTTCGGCCCGGCGGTCCGGCCGCGGCTGGACCGGATCCGGGCGCTGAACTCCGGCATCCGCCGCTACTACGTCGTCAACGCCACGTTCGGCGCGATCGTCGCCGTGATCGACGGTCTCGCGCTCTGGGCACTCGGCATCCCGATCCCCGCGGTGTGGGCGATCCTGGCCTTCGTCACGAACTTCATCCCCAACATCGGGTTCGTGCTCGGCCTCGTGCCGCCGGCCGTCCTGGCGTTCGTGATCGGCGGCCTGCCGCTGCTGCTCGTCGTGATCGCCGTGTACTCGGTGGTGAACGTGGTGCTGCAGGTGCTCGTCCAGCCGAAGTTCGTGAGCGACGCCGTCGACCTCTCGCTGACCCTCAGCTTCGTGTCGGTCGTGTTCTGGACGTTCGTGATCGGACCGCTCGGCGCCATCCTGTCCATCCCGCTCACCCTCGCCGCGCGAGAGGCGCTGCTCGGCGGCGATCCATGGCTGCGCTGGCTCTCGGGCAACGCGGCCGCCGGATCGTCGCCCGACGACCCGGCGGCACCGGCCGACGCGGACACGACCGACGGGACGGAGCCGCCGGCGGAACCTCTGGATCGGGAGGGTGCGGCCGGATAGTCTGCATGCGGGGAAGGGGGCTCCCATGCCGCATCGACGATCCGAACCGAGGCCGACGGCATGAGCGCCGCAGTGCACCTGCGCGGCCTCTCCACCGCCGTCCCCGACACCGAACTCCCGCAGCCCGCCGTCCGAGACGTGTTCGCCGCCCAGCCCGGCCTGAACCGGCTCGCGCAGCGGATCATCACGACCTCGTTCGACGTCTCCGGCATCGACCGGCGCTACACGGTGCTCGAGGAGCTCACCCTGCAGCCGCGCGACGAGGAGCCGGTCTTCTTCGACCAGGCCACCGGCGACCTGCTGCTGCCCGGCACCAAGGCGCGCAATGAGATCTACGCCGTCGAGGCGACCCGGCTCTACCTCGAGGCGGGTCGGCGCGCCATCGACGCGACCCCCGGCATCGGGGCCGCGGACGTCACGCACGTCGTGACGGTGTCGTGCACCGGCTTCTACGCCCCGGGCCCCGACTACATGCTCGTCCGGGACCTCGGCCTCGGGCCGGCGGTGCAGCGGTACCACCTCGGCTTCATGGGCTGCTACGCCTCGATGCCGGCGCTGCGCACGGCTGCCCAGTTCTGCGACGCCGACCCCGACGCCGTCGTGCTGGTCGTGAGCGTCGAGCTCTGCACGCTGCACCTGCGCTCATCGAACGACCCGGACACGATCGTCGCGTCGTCGCTGTTCGCCGACGGCGCCGGCGCCGGCATCGTCACGCGGCGACCGCTGGAGCCCGGTGAGCGCGCCTTCGCGCTCGACCGCTTCGAGACCCGCATCACCCCGGTCGGGGAGGGCGACATGGCGTGGAAGATCGGCGACCACGGCTTCGAGATGGTGCTCTCGAACGCGGTGCCCGCGATCATCGACGACCACATCACGGGCGCGCTCGAGCCGCTGTTCGCCCCCGACGACGACCTCGCCGAGGCGCTCGCGACGGATGCCGCCGGCGACCGCGTCGCGCATTGGGCGATCCACCCGGGCGGGCGCAGCATCCTCGACAAGGTCGAGTCGAGGCTGGCGCTCACCGAGGCGCAGCTCGAACCCGCACGCGAGACCCTGCGCGACTTCGGCAACATGTCGAGTGCGACCGTGCTGTTCGTGCTGCGCAACATCCTCGACCGTGCGCAGTCCGCCGACGGCGACCGCGTCGCGGCGATGGCGTTCGGACCGGGGCTGACGGTGGAGTCCGCCCTGATGACGGTGAAGGGATGACGGATGCCGGTGACCGACGACGGTGGACCCGGACTGCTGCAGGCGATGGCCACGCTGGACCATCGTGATGCACGCGTGCGGGAGCTGATGGACGATCCGGGGGCCGACCCGGACGCGCTCGATCGCACCTACCGGAGGTTCGGCCTCGTCAACCGGATCGTGTCGCGCCCGGCGGCCGTTTACGAGGAGTGGGTGCGGCCGCGCCTCGCGACGACGCATGCGGCGCGGATGCTCGACATCGGGGCCGGCGGCGGCGACCTGCCGTGGCGCATCCTGCAGCTCGCCCGGCGCGACGGGCTCCGGCTGGAGGTCGTCGCGATCGACCCCGACGAGCGCGCGGTGCGCGCCGCGTCCCGGTTCTCGGATCCGCGCTTCCACGCCCGGGCGGGGAACTCCGCCGACCTCGTCGCCGAGGGCGAGACGTTCGACGTCGTCTGGTCGAACCACGTGCTGCACCACCTCACCGCGGCGGAGCTCGGAGCCCTGCTCGCCGACACCGAGCGGCTGGTCGCTCCAGGGGGCATCGGCGTGCACGGCGACATCGAGCGCGGCCGGGGCGCGTACCTCGCGTTCTGGGCTGCGACACTCCCGTTCGCGTGGAACGTCTTCGCCGGTTCGTTCATCCGGCGCGACGGACTCACGTCGATCCGGCGCAGCCACACGGCGCCCGAGCTCGCCGGCGCCGTCCCGCGCGGGTGGCGCGTGAAGCGCGGGTTCCCGTCGCGGCTCGAGCTGGTCTGGGGCAGCGAGATCCCGGATGACTGACGAGCCCGTCGCCGAGCCCGCCGCCGAGTCGGCGGCGGGTCCGGCCATGCACGACGTCGCGGTCGTCGGCGCAGGCGCCGTCGGGCTGCTGCTGGGATGCCTGCTCGCTCGCCGCGGACTGCGCGCGATCGTGCTCGAGCGACGCCCCGAGCCGGCCCCGCCGGGCACGTCGTCGCGGGCGATCGGCATCCACCCGCCCGGCCTGCGCGCGCTCGCCGCGGCCGGGGTCGGCGACGAGGTCCGCCGCCGCGCGGTGGTGATCCGCGACGGGCGGGTGACCTGCGACGGGCGCACGCTCGGGTCGCTGCGGTTCCCGAAGTCGGGCCGCGTGCACTCGCTGCCGCAGCGCGAGGTCGAGGCGCTGCTCGAGGAACGGCTCGGCTCGGCCCGGACGGTGACGCTCCGGCGCGGCGTCGAGGTCGTCGCCATCAGCGACCGCGGCACGCACGTCGTGGTGCACGGCACCGACGGCGACGGCCCGGTCGCCGTGGCCGCGCGGTACGCGGTCGGGGCCGACGGCGTGCGCAGCGGCATCCGCGAGCTCATCGGCGCGGACTGGCGCCCGCATCGCGATCGGGCGACCTACGTGATGTGCGACACGCGCGACGACACGGGCGCGCCCGAGACGGCGCTGCTGCACTTCGAGTCCGCCGGCGTCGTGGAGTCGTTCCCGATGCCCGGCGGCCGGCGGCGCTGGGTCGCGCGCGTGCGGCGCGAGCCGCCCGAGCTCGACGTCGCCGCGGTCGCCACGGTCGTCGAGGCGCGGACGGGCGCCTCCTTCGACGCCGATGCCGCCTCGGCCCCGACGGCCTTCGAGGCGGCGCAGCACATCGCCCACCCGGTCGCCGCCGGACGGATCGCGCTCGTCGGGGACGCGGCGCACGAGATCAGCCCCATCGGCGGGCAGGGCATGAACCTCGGCTGGAGCGACGCGGTGCACCTGGACCGCGAGCTGGCCGGCGCGATCGCCGCGGCCGGGCCCATCGACGTGTTCGCCGCCTACGACCGCGCGCGTCGCGCGGCCGCGCACCGGGCGGTGCGGCAGGCCGCGTTCAACATGCGGATGGGCGCGCCCGCCACCGGCATCCGCCTGCGCACCCGCAACGCCGCGGTGCGCGTGCTCGGGCTGCCGGGATTCCGGCGCGTGCTCGCCCGGGCGTTCACGATGCAGTGGCTGTGACGCCCGCGGCATCCGTCGTCGTCGAGGGATGCCGCGGACGCCGGGTCAGCCCTGCGCGGCGTCGAGCGGCGAGAGCACCAGGATCGGGATCGCGCGGTCGGTCTTCGACTGGTAGTTGTCGTAGTCGGGCCAGACGTCGGTCGCGCGGCCCCACCACAGGTCCTTCTCGGCGCCGGTGACCTCGCGCGCCACGTAGTCCCGCTTGACCTCGCGGTCCTGGAGCTCGACGCGCGGCTCCTCCTTCAGGTTGAAGTACCAGGCGGGGTGCTTCGGGTCGCCGCCCTGCGACGCGACGACGGCGTACTCGCCCTCGTGCTCGACGCGCATCAGCGCGGTCTTGCGCAGCTTCCCGCTCTTCGCGCCGACCGTGGTGAGCACGATGACGGGCTTGCCGCGCAGCGAGTTCGCCTCGCGACCTCCCGTCGCCTCGTAGGTCTCGGCCTGGTCGCGCGCCCACTTCGACGTGCTGGGTGCGTAGTCGCCCTGCAGCGGCATCCGTTCCTCCTCGTTCGGGTCCGTCGCTCCACGCTAACGCGCGCCCGCCGCCCGCCATTCCCGTTGTCGTCCCGCTCTTCTCAGGAGTTATCCGGCGGGTCGCCGTCCCGGGCGGCGTGTCCTCCTGAGCAACGCGCCGATCCGCGGATTCCTCCTGAGAAGAGCGGATGGTGCGGGGTGCCGGCGCGTCGACAGCGGCGGGGCGGCGGTCTAGCGTGAGGGTCGGGGGAGCAGACGGGTGCGCCGGCTCGCGACGGCGCGGGATCGCGACATCCGGAATACGAGCCCCTTCGGGAAAGTTGAGTCTAGTAGGCTCAAGTTTGAAGAAGGGATATCCGTGGCCAACATGCAGGGCGCGCCGAGCTCGCAGGAGGAGCAGAAGTCGGCGCTCGAACAGTACGGCGTCAACCTCACCGAGATCGCGAAGCAGGGCAAGCTCGACCCCGTGATCGGCCGCGACGCCGAGATCCGGCGCGTCAGCCAGGTGCTCACCCGCCGCACCAAGAACAACCCCGTGCTCATCGGCGAGCCCGGCGTCGGCAAGACGGCCGTCGTCGAGGGGCTGGCCCAGCGCATCGTGGCCGGCGACGTCGCCGACTCGCTGAAGGACAAGCAGCTCGTCGCGCTCGACATCTCGGCGCTCGTCGCGGGCGCCATGTACCGCGGCCAGTTCGAGGAGCGCCTGAAGGCGGTGCTCAAGGAGATCAACGACGCCGAGGGGCGCATCATCACGTTCGTCGACGAGCTCCACCTGCTCATGGGCGCGGGTGGCGGCGAGGGGTCCGTCGCGGCGTCCAACATGCTGAAGCCGATGCTGGCCCGCGGCGAGCTGCGGCTCATCGGCGCCACGACGCTTGACGAGTACCGCGAGTACATCGAGAAGGACGCCGCGCTCGAGCGACGCTTCCAGCAGGTCTTCGTCGGTGAGCCGAGCGTCGAGGACACGGTCGCCATCCTCCGCGGCCTCAAGGGCCGGTACGAGGCCCACCACGGCGTGACCATCACCGACGCGGCGCTCGTCGCCGCGGCGGCGCTCTCGAACCGGTACATCTCCGCGCGCCAGCTGCCCGACAAGGCGATCGACCTCATCGACGAGGCGATGTCGCGCCTCAAGATGGAGATCGACTCGAGCCCGGTCGAGATCGACCAGCTCAAGCGCGAGGTCGACCGGATGCGGCTCGAGGAGCTCGCCCTGAAGAAGGAGAAGGACGACGCCTCGAAGGAGCGGCTCGAGCGGCTGCGCGAGCGACTCGTCGAGAAGGAGCGCGACCTCGCCGGCCTCGAGGAGCGCTGGTCGCGCGAGCGGATGTCGCTCAACCGCGTCGGCGAGCTCAAGAAGCAGCTCGACGACGCCATGACCCGCCGCGACCGCGCGATGCGCGAGGCCGACTACGCCACCGCGTCGAAGCTCGAGTACGAGACCATCGCCGAGCTGCAGCGCGACCTCGACGCCGCCGAGCGCGCCGAGGAGGCGCCCGACGAGCCGCGCATGGTGAACGAGCAGGTCACCGAGGAGGACATCGCCGCGGTGATCGCCCAGTGGACCGGCATCCCCGTCGGCCGCCTGATGCAGGGTGAGACCGAGAAGCTGCTCCAGCTCGAGCAGGAACTCGGCCGCCGCGTCATCGGCCAGCGTCCCGCCGTCGCGGCCGTCGCCGATGCGGTGCGCCGCGCCCGCGCGGGCGTCAGCGACCCCGATCGGCCCACCGGCTCGTTCCTGTTCCTCGGTCCCACGGGGGTCGGCAAGACCGAGCTCGCGAAGGCCCTCGCCTCGGTGCTCTTCGACGACGAGCACGCCATGGTGCGCATCGACATGTCGGAGTACGGCGAGAAGCACTCCGTCTCACGGCTCGTCGGCGCTCCCCCCGGCTACATCGGCTACGAGCAGGGCGGCCAGCTCACCGAGGCCGTGCGGCGCCGGCCGTACTCGGTGATCCTCCTCGACGAGGTCGAGAAGGCGCACCCCGAGGTGTTCGACGTGCTGCTCCAGGTGCTGGACGACGGCCGGCTGACGGATGGCCAGGGCCGCACCGTCGACTTCCGCAACGTGATCCTCGTGCTCACCTCCAACCTCGGCTCGCAGTTCCTCATCGACCCCACCCTCTCGTGGGAGGAGAAGGAGGGCGCGGTGATGGCCGCGGTCCGGCAGTCGTTCAAGCCGGAGTTCGTGAACCGGCTCGACGACCTCGTCGTGTTCTCCACGCTCAGCGAGGAGGAGCTCGGCGAGATCGTGAACCTCCAGATCGACCGGCTCACGGCCCGGCTGCACGAGCGCCGGCTGGAGCTCGGCGTCACGCCCGACGCACGGACGTGGCTGTCGGAGCGCGGCTACGACCCGCTGTACGGTGCGCGGCCGCTGCGCCGGCTCATCCAGACCGAGGTGGCCGACCGGCTGGCCCGGTCGCTCCTGGCCGGCGAGATCCGCGACGGCGACACCGTCGTGGTGGGCCTCGCGCCCGACGGCGACCACCTCACGGTGACGCGGGCGCCCGAGCCGGGCGACATGCCCGAGGGCGGTGACCACGACGTGATCGACGCGGAGATCGTGGAGGAGTAGCGCGAGCAGGGCGCCGCGGGAATGCGCACCCGCGGCGCCCTGGTCGAGCGGCTTCAGGTCAGAAGTTCCAGGATGTCCGCGCAGAGGTCGCGATCCCACGTGTCGAACCGACCGTATGGCCCGTCCACGCCGAGGAAGCCGTCCTCGACATCGAGGTCGTCGGACGGGTCGCCGGGCGTGCCGTTGTGGTCGATCAGGAAGGACACGGTGAAGGCGCCGGCGTCCAGGTACACCTTTCGGCCGTCCGGACCCGTGTACTGCGTGCTCCCGGTCACGCGGACGGTGATGGTGAGCGTGCCGTCGCCGTTGTCGACGACCGAGCTGTCGCGGTCGCCACCCCGGAACTCGGAGGTGTAGGTCTTCCCGTTCTCCACGTTCGTGTACACCTCGACGGATCGGAAGCTCGCGAGGCCGTACCAGAGTGCGTCGCCTCGTGCGTGGCCGACGAAGGACCCCTCGGTCCGCCGATCCCAGCGCACCTCGAACGGCACCGTCCCGCCGCACCAGTCCGGGCCGTGCGCTTCCTGCTCGATATGGCTCTCCGTCTCGACGAAGTGGTCGACCTCGGGTGCACCGGCGGCGAATGCCGGTGCGGGTGCGACGACGGCGACCCCGAGGATGACGGCGATGGCTGCGATGGCGGTCCTGAGTTCCATGCGATCCCCCGATCACGTGCGCGGTTCCGTACCGCGGGGTCCGGCGGCTCCCGAAACCCGCGACGACGGTATGGCCGTCGATCGGGACGCGGCATCCGTGGTACCTCGGCTTCCGGCCGGCGGCGCGGACCCCGCCGTCGACCATGCCGTGCCGCCGCGCCGCCTACTCGACGGCGGCGGGCTCCGGCACCCCGTTCGCCGCGGCGGGGAGGCGGCGCTCGAGCGCGATCGCGAGCACGGCGATCACGCCGCATCCGACGACCATCGTCGCGATGTAGCCGGCATGCCAGCCCTGGTCGAGGAGGAGGCCCGCCACGATCGGCCCCGTGATCGCGCCGCCCTGGAAGGCGGCGGCGTTCACCGCGTTCACCCGGCCCCGGTTGCGGTCGCTCGCCAGGTCGTTGTACATCGCGGGAATCGTGGGCTGCAGCATCGTCTCGCCGAAGGCGAAGACGCCCATGAATGCGAGGACGCCGATCGCCGCGGTGATCGAGCCGGGCAGGAGGCCCGTCGCGCCGAGGATCAGCCACGACGCCGCCCACACGAGCGTCATCACCTGCATCACCCGGGTGCGCCGGTGGCCGGCGATGAGCTTGAGCACGGTGAACTGCAGGAGCACGATCACGGCCGTGTTGACCGCGAACGAGAACCCCACGACGCGCGTCGAGACCTCCGAGACCTGCCGGGCGAAGGCCGGGAACCCCGCCTCCATCTGGCCGTAGCCGATGAACATCGCGACGAACGTGATGAGCGTGAGCCAGAGGATGACGGGGCGGCGGAGGATCGAGCGGTAGCTCGCCGTTGGCGCCGACTCGTCGTCGTCGCTCCCGCCGTTCGTGCGCACGTGGCGCAGCGGGCCGAGCAGCAGCGCCATCGGGATGAGCGCGCTCGCGGCGTCGGCCAGGAAGATCACGGTGAAGGTGGCCGGGTCGCTCACGTCGACGTAGAAGCCGCCGATGATGCCGCCGACCCCGATCCCGAGGTTGACGAGGGCGAAGTTCACGCCGAAGTACTGCTGTCGCAGCTCGCCGTCGACGACGCTCGCGACGAGCGCGTTGAACCCGGGCCACGAGACGCCGAAGTTCACGCCCATCAGCACGAGCGCGACCGCCGCGACCGCGGGGTGGGTGGCGTACGCGAGCAGCGCGCAGCCCGCGATCATCGTGGTCAGGCCGACGAGCAGCACCGCGCGCGCGCCGTACCGGTCGATGAGGGTGCCGCCCGGCGCCGTGACGAGCAGTGCGGTGACGGCGATCACGCCCATGAGCGTGCCGGACAGGGCGAGGTCGAACCCCCGCACCTCGTGCAGGTAGATGATCGTGAACGGCAGCGTGAGCCCGCGGCCGAGCGTCTGGATGGCGACCGTGGAGAGCAGCCACCGCCCCTCGGTCGGGAGCGCGTTCCAGAAGCCCTTCATGCCGGTCACCAGTGCAGTCTGCCCGATGCCGCCGACACCCGCCGCTCGGTCTGGTCGGCCACCCGCGGTTCACCCGTGCCGCATAGGTTCGCGGCATGCGCGAGGTGACGCGGACGACCGACCCGCTCGTGGTCGAGACCGATGCCGGGGCGGTGCGCGGTCGACACCGCCGGGGGACGCGGCAGTGGCGGGGCATCCCCTACGCGTCGGCGCCGGCGGGCGCCCTGCGGTACCGCGCCCCGCGCGCGCCGGAGGCCTGGGGCGGCATCCGCGATGCGGCGGCCTTCGGCCCCGTGGCGCCCCAGCATCGTCGGGGACAGTTCCTCGGCGCCGCCGAGCACCTCGCCCGGAGCGAGGACTGCCTGCGCCTGAACGTCACCGCGCCCGACGTCGATCACGGCGGCGGCCTCCGTCCGGTCATGGTGTTCGTGCACGGCGGCGCCTACAGCGTCGGCTCGTCGGCGGAGTACCCGCGCCAGGGCGAGCGCCTCGTGCGAGAGCACGGCGTCGTCTACGTCGGCATCGACTACCGTCTCGGGGCGCTCGGCTGGCTGGACCTGCGCGCCTACTCGCGCCCGGAGCATCCGTTCGAGGTGAACCTCGGACTGCGCGACCAGGTCGCCGCGCTCGAGTGGGTCCGGCGGAACATCCGGGCCTTCGGCGGCGACCCGGATCGGGTGACCCTGTTCGGCGAGTCGTCGGGCGGCAACTCCGTGACGACCCTGCTCGCGGTGCCCGCCGCCGAGGGCCTGTTCTCGAGCGCGATCGCGCAGAGCTCGCCGGCGAACGCCGTCTATCCGCCCGAGGTCGCGCAGCGCTGGGCGGCGGAGTACGTGCGGATCCTCGCCAGGCTCGTCGACGACGACGACCTCGAGAGCGAGGCGCCGGAGGATGCCGCGGCGATGCTCCGCGCCGCGGATCCGATGCGCCTCGCCGACGCGACGACCGAGCTCACCGTCCGGACGCCGGACGAGCATCCCGGCACCATCGCGCTCGCCCCGGTGATCGACGGGGAGTTCCTCCCGTACCGGCCGCTCGACGCCGTCCGCGACGGGCTCGCGCACCGCGTGCCGCTCATCGTGGGCACCAACGACCGGGAGGGGTCGCTGTTCGAGGGGCGCATCGACATCCTGCCCACCACGAAGCCGCGCATCCGCGCGATCTTCGCGAACACGCCCAAGCGCGCGCGGAAGGCGATCAAGGCGCGCTACCCGGGGCTGCCCGAGCGTCGCGCCGCGGCCGACTTCGCGGGCGACTTCACGTTCTGGTTCCCGACCGTGAAGGTCGCCGAGCGGCACTCCCGGTGGGCCCCGACGTGGTGCTACCGGTTCGACGCCGCGCCGCGCGCAGCGCGGCTGCTCGGCCTCGACGCGACGCACGGGCTCGAGCTCTTCGCGCTGTTCGAGAAGTTCGACACCCCGGTCGGCGCGGGGCTCACGCTGCTCGGCGGCCGGCGCATGTTCCGGACGGTCGGGCGGCGGATGCAGGCGCACTGGGCCGGCTTCGCGGCATCCGGTGCGCCCGGCGACGACTGGCCGCGGTACGACGAGCGCCGACGCCGCACGCTGGTGTTCGACGCGGTGGATCGCGTCGTCGACGACCCCCGGCGGAAGAAGCGACGCGCGTGGCAGGAGTTCGTTCCGCACGTGTGACGACGTCGCGTGCGCGGCGCGGCAGCTCGGTGCCCCGTCGCTCACCGGTCGAGGTAGGCGAGGACGGCGCGCACCCGTCGGTTCTGGTCGCTCGACGGCTCGAGTCCGAGCTTCTGGAACACCGACGCCGAGATCGACTCGACGGTGCGCTCGCTGATGAACAGCTCGCGTGCGATCCCGGCGTTCGAGCGCCCCTCCGCCATGGAGGCGAGCACCTCGCGCTCGCGCGGCGTGAGTCGTTCGATCGGCGAGTCGTCGCTCGGACGCATGAGCGCGGCCACGAGCGTCGGGTCGAGCACGACCTCTCCCCTTCGGACGCGGTGCATGGCGTCGATGAGCACGCCGATGTCGGAGACGCGTTCCTTGAGCAGGTAGGCGACCCCGCCGGACGGTTCCGCGAGGACCGCGGCGGCGGTCGCGACGTCCATGTGCTGGCTGAGCAGGACGACGGACGTGGCGGGGTGACGTTCGCGGATGTTCCGCGCCGCCACGACGCCCTCGTCCGTGAACGTCGGGGGCATCCGGATGTCCACGACCGCGATGTCGGGCCTGCGGCGCTCGACGAGTCGGAGCAGGCCCTCGGCGTCGTCGGCCTCGCCGGCGACCTCCGCGCCCGATCCCTCGAGCAGCAGCGCGATGCCGCGGCGGATGAGCGGCGCATCGTCGGCGAGGACGATCCTGAGGTCGTGCGGTCCGTGCTCCTGCGTCATGTGCTCCGGCCTTCCGCTTCATCGTGCCGTCGAGTGCCGTGCGAGAGCTCGCGCAGGTGCTCGAGCGCGATCCTGATCTGCGACTCGGCCTCGGTCAGGTCGGCGGAGTCGCCGAGCTCCCGACGCGCGACCGCGAGGAAGAGCAGCGCGCTCACGAGTCGTTGCTGCGCCCCGTCGTGGAGGTCGTGTTCCACGCGCTCGCGTTCGAGTGCCGCCGAGGCGAGCACGAGGCGCCGCGACTCCTCGAGCCAGCGCACCCGGGCGATGGCGGATGCCGTCATCCGCGCGTTCCGGATGGCGAGGAGGTCGGCGGGATCGAGCTCCGACGCCGGAAGGGTGCGGGCGCGACGGCCGAGGGCGAGCCTCGCGATCACTCCCCGCTCGTCGGTGAGCTCGGTGCGGAATCCGGAGACCTCCGCCACGGGCTCGCCCTCGGGGTCGACCCATCCGGCGTCGTCGAGCGCAGGGAACACTGCTCGCCCGGCCCCGGGGTCGCGAAGCCGATCCGCCAGCCTCCTGACGTCCGCGGTCGCGCGGACCCGAACGAGGCGTTCCATGACCACCGTCGTGCCGAGCAGCGCGGCGCCCGCTGCGATCGCCGCTGCGCCCCACGGCCAGGCGTCGATGTGCTCCCAGGATGCGGCCCGGAGCGACTGGGCGAGCGCCATGAGCGCCCCCGCGGCCAGAGCCGCCCGCGCGGCCGTGCGGCGGACGCCGTGCTCGCGGATCATGATGGCGAGCGCGATCACGAGGCAGGCGACCGAGACTCCGGAAGCGGACGCGACGGCGACGGCCGAACCGATCGATCCGGACATCGGTGCGACCGTGTCGGGGCACCGACGAAGGCACGCGGCCTCGTCGATCGGGTCAACCGTCAGGACGATGAGCGCCCCAGCCGCCGCGGCGAGCACCCACAGGACCGTCCGGGCGGATCGCGTCCCGACTTCGGCGTACTCCACCGCCACGACCGCCGCCGCCCCGACCATGAGCGGCGCGAGCCCGATGCCCACGGTCGTGGCGTCGCCCGGTGCGACCTGCGCTCCGGCCAGCACGGGCACGCCGATCCCGACCGCAGCGACCCCGCACCCCACGGCGAGTGGCGCGCGCCGCACGGAGAGCCACGCGCCGGCGACGAGGAGCACGAGTGCGGCCGACTCCGCCCAGGCGACGACCGGCTCGGGTGCGAGCATCCGATCGGATCGCGCCGCGTGCAGCACCACCCCGGCCGCCACGAGGACGGCCACGGCGCTCGCCGCCATCGCCGCGATCACCCCGGACGCAGTCGGGGCCGGCAGGTGGCTCGCGACGCCGCGCGGGATCTCCGTGGGTCCCTCCGCGGGCTCCCGCACCCGTGACCGTGCGGCCATGGTGCGATCGTAGCGATCCGGCCGCGCGGCCGATGCCGTGTTTCCCCGGAGACGATGCCGGGTCGGCACGGTCGCGGCCCCCCGAACCGCTGGCGAGACTCGTCGGACGTGGACCAGAATCGGGGAGGGGTCATCATGCGGATCACGAGGGGGGTCGCGCTCGCCGCGATGTGCGCCGTGGTGTTCGGCGCGGGCTGCGCATCGGGAGCGGATCGGACCGGGTCGTCGACGCTGACGCTGAAGATGGCGACGATCGACGGCGACCCCGACCCGACGGGTCAGCTCATCGGCGTCACGGCCTTCATGGACGCGCTCGAGACCGAGAGCGGCGGTGCGATCGAGGTCAGCCTCGAGGCCGCGTACGGCGACGGTGCCCCCGAGGCCGAGTCGGACCTGATCCGAGCCGTCGTCGACGGCGACGTCGACCTCGCCTGGCCGGCGACCCGGGCGTTCGCCGCCGCGGGCATCGACGGCCTCCGGTCGGTCGAGGCGCCGATGCGGCTGACGAGCTACGACGCCGAGCGCGCGCTGATCCAGGGGGACGCGCCCGCGCTCATCCGGGATCGGCTCGAGGCGGCGGGGATGGTGTCGCTGGGCCTGCTGATCGGGCCGCTCCGGCGCCCGTTCGCCGCGGACGCACCCCTCCTCGACCCGTCCGACTGGGCCGACGTGCGCTTCCGGGCGTTCAACTCGCCGGTGCAGGCGCACACCGTCGAATCGCTCGGTGGGCGCGCGGTCACGGCGGGGGTCGAATGGTCGGACAAGCTGCGCCACGGCGAGCTCGACGGCGTGGAGATCGACGTCCGGCAGTTCTGGTACAACGGGATGAACGCGGAGGCGCCCTGGGTCGCGGCCGACGTCGTGCTCTGGCCGAAGATGCTGGTGCTCTCCATGAACTCCGAGCGGCGCCGGTCGCTCACCGATGAGCAGCGGGCGTGGATCGACGCGGCGGCGCAGGCTGCCGTCGAAGCGTCGCTCTCCGGCGACTACGACGAGTCGGCGGCAGCCGAGGAGCTCTGCGGGAACGGCGTGCGGTTCGTTCGTGCGGGCGACGCCTCGATCGCAGCGCTGCGCGACCTCGCGGCGCCGGTCATCGACGAACTCGCCAGCGATCCGGCCGAGGCCCCACTGCTCGAAGCGGTCATGGCGGCGGCGGCGCAGCACCCCGACGTCGACGTGCCGGACGTTCCGGACGGATGCGACGAGGCGACGCCGCCGGCGACGGGGGCCGAGCCCTCCGATGCCGCCGTCCCGCCGGATGGGCGCTACCGCGTGGAGGTGACGGAGGACGAGGTCCGCGACGCCGGGCTGACCGCCGGGCCCGGATATCCCGGCACGTGGACGCTCGACGTGCTCGACGGCACCTACGCCATCCGGTGCCAGGTGATCTCCGATCCGGCGAACGACTGCGGCCACAGCCACCTGCCCGCCGAACAGGTCCTCGAAGCCGGGCGGCTCGTGCCGAACGGCGAGGGGATCGTGACGTTCGTCTACGACGGGGACGTGCACTCGCGGTACGTCGCCTGTCCGACGGACTGCTACCCGGGCCCCGACGTCAACGCCTCGTGGCGCGCCGTCGGTGACACGCTGGTGTTCGGCGACTTCGAGGGGAGGACGCCCATCAACGGGCTCCTGGTCATCGAGCCGTGGAAGCGGATCGGGGACGCGGAACCACCGCGATGACCCTCGTGCCCTCGCCGGGCGGACTCTCGATGCGGAGCCGGCCGGCGAGGGTCTCGACACGGCGTCGGACGGCGGGCAGGCCGCCCGCGTCGACGCCCCCGAGACCGTCGTCGGCGACCTCCAACCGGAGTGCATCGCCGGAGCGCTCCAGCCGGAGCTCGATACGGTCGGCCCTCGCGTGCTTCATCGCGTTCGAGACGGCCTCGGACGCGATGAAGTAGAGCGCGGTCTCCGTCGCGGCATCCGCGGTCGCCTCCGGATCGGCCGCGACCTCGACGGTCGGGGCACCGGTCCGGGTGAGCGCGCGCAACTCGGCGGCGAGACGCCCGTTCCCGAGGTCGCGCGCGCGAGCGGCGTCGATCACGCCGATCAGGTCGCGCTCGGCGAGACGCGCTTCGCCCAGTGCGATCGCGAGCGGGTCGGAGCGCACCTCGGCGCCGTCGGGCGACGGATCCGACCGCCGGAGGTCCGCGAGGAGCAGGAAACCCCGGCGGAGGGGTGTGAGGACCTCGTGGTCCACCTTCGCGGCCACCGCGAGCCTCCCGGCCTGCGCGGCCTCGAAGAGGTCGGCGCGCGTCCGAGCGACCTCCCTCCGCTGCGACTCCAGCTGCGACTGGAGGCGGTCGTGGTCGCTGGCGAGGCGCACGGCATCGGCCACGGCATCCCTCAGCGCCGGTTCGCCGAGGGCGTCCCTGCGATGCACGATCCGGGCGATCGCGGCGCCGGACTCGTCCACGACCTCGGTCTCCGCGGTGCCGCCCGCCGGTTCGTCGCGCTTCGTCGACTCCGCCGCGGGGATCTCGGACGGGAGCGCGAGTCGGAGACGCTCGTCGTGGAGAAGGGCGCGCAGCACGGGCTCGAGGCCGTCGAGCCCCGTCGCGTCACCCGCCGACGCCGCCGCCTCGCGAAGTCGGGCGATGCGTCGGCGCTCCGACCAGGCCGCTGCTGCGATCGACATCGCCGCGATGACCAGGGCTCCCGCGTACGCCACCAGCGCCGCGCGCGGATCGATCCCGTCGACCCTGGCCTGCGCCGCCCACGCCGCGGCCAGCGCGACGGCCACCACACCCGAGGCGAACGTCGTCGCCACGCGGACGCCGTGCGGACTCCTCGGACCGCCTCGCAGGGGCGACCACGCCGCGATCGCCGCGAACGTCGCGACCGTCGCCGGCAGGGGCAGTGCGCCGGTGACGAGCCCGACCCCGAGCGCGACGAGCGCGGCGATCGCCCATGGCGCGCGCAGTCCGCCGGTCGCGGCGACGAACAGCCACGCCAGACCGGCTTGGTGAGCGGTCGACGCACCGGGCACGAAGGCCCCGATCACCCAGAGGGCCGCCGTCGCCGCGGCCGCGGCACGGACCTGGAGGCCGGCTGGAGCCAGGAGCGCGACGCCGGCATACGAGACGCCGACGAGCAGTTCGGCGAGCGTGAGCAGCAGGTCGGCCGTCTCGTCCCAGACCCCTGCGGCGGCAGGAATCTCGGCGATCGCGGCGACCACGGCGACGGCGATCACCGCGAGGCGGGCGACTCGCGCACCGGACTGACGCTGTGCGGTTCGCACGCGCCGATTCTGGCAGCGATGCTCGGCGTCCGCACGCAATCGACGGGGATCGAGGCGGGGCCCCCGGCGCACCGTACCGCCGGGCCCGGCGCGTAGGCTCGGACGCATGCTCGCCACCGTCATCCACGCCGCCCGTGACATCCGCGTCGAGGAGGTCCCCGACCCCGAACTCTCGACCGGCGGGGACGCGATCGTCCGCGTCGTCGCCGCCTGCGTGTGCGGATCGGACCTGTGGCCGTACCGCGGCGTGACGCCCACGCACGCGCCGCACCGGATCGGCCACGAGTTCGTCGGCGTCGTGGAGTCGGTCGGGCCGGAGGTCGCGAAGGTGCAGGCGGGCGACTTCGTGATCGCGCCGTTCTACGTGTGCGACGGCACGTGCGCCAACTGCCGCAACGGCGTCAGCACCTCCTGCCTCGCCGGCAGCTGGTGGGGCGGCGACGACAAGGTCGGCGGCACGGCCGACGGCGGCCAGGGCGAGCGCGTGCGCGTGCCCCTCGCCGACGGCACCCTCGTGGTCGTGCCGGGTCCCGTGGCCGACGACGAGATCCCCGGCCTGCTCACCCTCAGCGACGTCATGGGCACGGGTCACCACGCCGCCGTGTCGGCGGGCGTGGGCCCCGGCGACTCGGTCGCCGTCGTCGGCGACGGCGCCGTCGGGCTGTGCGCGATCATCGCGGCGAAGCGCCTCGGCGCGACCACGGTCATCGCGATGTCGCGGCACGCCGACCGGCAGGCGCTGGCGCGCGAGTTCGGCGCCACGCACATCGTCGAGGAGCGCGGCGACGAGGGCGTCGCGCGGGTGAAGGAGCTCACGGGCGGCATCGGCGCCGACCGGGTGCTCGAGTGCGTCGGCACGAAGGAGTCGATGGACCAGGCGCTGCGGTCGACACGGCCCGGCGGGATGGTCGGGTACGTGGGCGCGCCGAACGGCGGCCCCGAGCTGCCGGTGCGCCCGATGTTCAACCGGAACGTCGGCGTCAACGGGGGCGTCGCGCCGGTGCGCGGCTACATCGAGGAGCTGTTGCCCGACGTGCGCTCCGGCGCCATCCGCCCGGGCCTCGTCTTCGACCTCGAGCTCCCGCTCGCCGACGCCGCCGAGGCGTACGCCGCGATGGACGGGCGTCGGGCGGTCAAGGTGCTGCTCCGGCCGTAGGCCGGGTCGGCGGCGCGAGCCCCGCGCCCGCGGAGTTCGGGAGGAACTTCCGGTTGCCGTGCGGCGAGCCGGCGTCGCGCAGACGGCGTGTCGTCCGGAAGTTCCTCCCGTTCGGGCGCCGCGGCGTCGGGGTGCCGCGGCGGCCGCGCCCGGCCGGGACGTCGTGGGAGCGGCGGAAGCGCGGCTCAGCTCGTGAACATCTCCAGGTCCTCGCAGAAGTCGCGGCCCTGCGTGTCGAAGTGGCCGTGCGCGGCGTCCTCGCCGAGGAAGTCGATGACCTCGTCGTCGGACGGGTCGCCCGGGGTGCCGTTGTGGTCGATGAGCAAGCGGTACTCGAAGTGGCCGGCATCGACGAACGCGGTGCGGCCGTCGTCGGTCACGTACCGGACGGACTGCTGCGTGGTGGTCGTGACCGTGAGCGTGCCGTCGCCGTTGTCCACGACGTCCAGGTCGTGGTCCACGCCGTGGACGTGGCCGGTGAAGCTCTTCCCGGTGGCCAGGTTCGTGTAGGACTCCGTGACGTTGAACGTGGCGGTCGCGTAGGCGAGCTCGCCCCCGCGCCAGACCGCCGTGAACGTACCGGAGAGGTCGGCCTCGAAGAGGATGTCGTCCTCGATGTCCGGGCAGAAGTCCGGGTGGGCGTCCTGCTCGATGTGCGATTCCTGCTCGCTCCAGTTCTCGTGGAACGGCGGGTTCGGTGCGGCCTGCGCCGGCGCGCCGGCCAAGACGAGTGCGGCGGAGGCCGCTGCGGCGGCCGCGATACGTGCGTACCTCATGGGTGCTCCGATCTCTCATGGGCGTGTCCGCGGGTCGCCCGGACACGTCCGAGAGTCAACCGGCGCGTCGTGTCAAGCGCATCGTATGAACATCCGATCGGGCATATCATGAGCGGTGCTCACCTTCAGGCAGGGAGGGCCTGGACCGTGGATCCCGAACAGTACGCGGACGTCGTCGACCGCATCTACGCCGGCGCCACGGTGCCCGGCGCGTGGACCGACGCCATGCGGGGCCTGGCCTCGGTGGTCGGCGGCGACGTCGCCGCAGTGCTCGTCTCCGGTCCCGCCGAGGGACGCTTCACGCCGGCGAACATCGCGCTCGACGAGGCCGCGCTGCAGGCGTACGGCGAACGCTACGCCCGCATCGACCCCGTCGTCCGGGCGATGCGGGCGACGACGGGACGCGTCGCCATCGACGGCGACGACGTCGTCACCGCCGCGGAGAAGCGCCGCAGCGAGTTCTTCGCGGACTGGGCTCGGCCGAACGGGCTGGAGCACTGCGTCTGCGGGGTCGTCGACCGCTCCGGCGCGATACTGACGTGGGTCGTGATCGCGGGGAGCGGGCCGCGGAGCGAGCGCTCGGAGGATCCCGCGGACGTGCTGCGCCCGTTCCTTCCGCATCTCGAGCGCGCCGTGGCCGTCGAGCGGCGGCTCGACCGCGAGGCGGGGGCGGGATGGCGCGCCGGCGCGATCGCCACGATCGACCTGCTCGGCGCCGCCGTGCTCGCCGTCGACGCCGACGGACGCGTGGCGCACGCGAACGCCGCCGCCGCCGATCTCCTCGGCCGCGGCACCGGAGTGCACGTCGACCGGTGCGGGCGCCTGCTGCTCCCGGTCTCAGCGGAGCAGGACGGGCTCCGGCGCCTGCTCCGCAGGGCGGCTCGGTGCGACGACTCCGGCACGCGGCTCGGCGGGCGGATGCGGGCCCACCGCGCCGACGGCCTGCCGTGCTACGTGCACGTCATCCCGTTCGGCGTCGCCGCCGCCGGTCCCGACTGGGCGGCGCTCGTCGTCGTGACCGACCCGGTCGAGGGGCGCGGCGTCCCGCCCGACGTGCTGCGCGCGGTGTTCGGCCTCACGCCGGCCGAGGCGATCGTCGCCGCCGCCGTGACCGCGGAGCACGCCGGCGGCGGACTCGATCGCGTGGCCGAGGGGCTCGGCGTGTCGCTGTCGACGCTGCGCGTGCACCTCCAGCACGTCTTCGAGAAGACGGGCGTGCACCGGCAGGCCGACCTCGCGCGGCTCGTCACGGTCGTCTCGGGAGGATTCCGGGACGACGCGAACGGGGCGGATGCCGCGGGTCGCGACCTCCGCCCCGTCCCCGAGGAGCCGAGGCTCAGGCCGCCGCGATGAGCAGCTCGTCGAGCGGCTTGCGGCTGCGCGGGGCGACCTCGCGCTCGCGGAGCGGCTCGGGCAGGGTCGCGGCGTCGCCGAGCTTGCCGACCGCGCTGACCGAGACCACCTCGAGGCCCGCGCCGAGGCCGAACGCCTGGGCGAGCCGGGCGGCGTCGAAGCCGCCCATCTGGTGCGTGTGCAGTCCGTCGTGCTGGGCCTGCAGCGACATGTAGGCGACCGCCTGGCCGAGGTCGTACGTCGCCCAGCGGCGGGGGGCGCCGGCCTCGTCGACGGTCTCGGCGACGTTCACGATGAGCGCGGCGGCGGAGTCCGCCCAGGCCTGGTTGAAGCCCATGAGGGCGTCGTGGATCGCGGCGAAGGCCGGCGTGCCGCGGCGGGCGACGATGAAGCGCCAGGGCTGCACGTTGTTGGCCGACGGCGCCCAGCGGGCGGCCTCGAGGAGCGTGCGGATCGTGTCGTCCGAGAGCTCGGCCGTGGGGTCGTAGGCGCGCGGGCTCCAGCGCTCCACGAGGGGCGCGATGAGCGGGGCGTCGGTGGGGGCGTGGCGTGACGTGGTGTCGACGAGGGTCATGATGACGGTGCCTTCCGAGTGGTTCCGATGATGCCGGGACACCGTCGTCCCGGTGCATTACAACGCATGGAGCCTGTGGATATTCCGGACGGCGTGCCGGGGGCGCAGCACGCGGTTCGCGGCATCGTGCCCCGAACGGGGGATGTGGACAGCACGCCCGTGCCGACCGCGTGCGACCTATGCTGCGAGTGCCCTTCACAGACAGGAACCCTGCCCCTTGGACCCGAACCCCTCCGGGCGGCGACCGCGGTCGCTCGTCGCCCTGCTCGTCGCCCTGCTCGCCGCCCTCTCGATCTGGCAGCCCTCGGCCGCCTTCGCCGAGGAGGTCGCGCCGAACCTCGTCTCCCTCGAACGCACCTCGCCCGACGTCGTCGCCCACGGCGACCAGGTCGTCGTGGCCTGGGAATTCGACGCGCCGGTCGAGTCGGTGACCGTGAACCTCCGCGACGCCCTCGGCGGGCAGCAGTTCCTGTACGCCGAGGCGTGGGTGCCCGCCCTCACCGGGCGCTCGGTGGCGGTCGTCGACACGTCGACGTGGCCGGGCGGGCCGATGGCGTTCGACGGCATCAACTACTCGTGGACCGCGGGCGGCGACTGGCACTTCGTCGAGCTCGATGCCGCCGGCGAGGTCCGCTGGAGCAGCGACGGGCTGGCCCCGGTGCCCGCCCCCGTCGACGCCATGCGCGTCACGGGCTTCGACGTCGAGTCCGACCTCGACCTCTCGACGCCGCCCGCCCTGCGGTCGGCCACGCGGACCTCGGGCGACACGCTCGTGGACGGCGACGTGGTCGAGATCGCGTGGGAGTTCGACCGCGCGGTGGACCAGGTCGCGTTCACGCTGCGCGACGGCGTCGGCCGCGCCCACCGCATCGAGTGGTACTCCTGGGACCAGGGCACCGGTCCCTCGACCTCCGGCGTGGCCACGATGCGGGTCGACACGCCCGCCTGGGCCGGCGGCGACGTCGTGTTCGGGGGCCTCGACTACTCGTGGTCCGGCGGATACCTCTCGATCGACGAGTACGGCGTCACCACCTACAAGCAGCCGGAGGGGCTCGCCGACGCGACGCTCCCCGAGGGCGGGCTCGCCGGGCTCGGCTTCTCGGTCGAGTCCGACTTCGCAGCGGGCGCCACGCCGCATCTGACCTCGCTCGTGCGCACGTCGCCCGACGTGGTCGTCGACGGCGACGAGGTCGCCGTCGACTGGGCGTTCGACGCCGCGGTCGACTCGGTGGTCGTGGTCGTGCGCGACGCGCTGGGTGCCGAGCACCACCTCTGGAGCTCGACCTGGGGTCCTGCCGACTCCGGCCGGGCGACCACCTACGTCGACGCGGCCGAATGGCCGGCGGGCGTCGTCGAGCTCGATCGACTCGAGTACTCCTGGGCGTCCGGAGGCGACGTCTCGTCGACCGTCGCGCTCGACGCGAACGGCGAGGTCCTGTGGAGCTGGGGCGAGGTCGGCGAGATCCCCTCGGCGGCCGGGGCCATGTCGTTCGCGCCGTTCGAGATGGACTCCGACCTCGACCTGACCGTGCCCCCCGTGCTGGCCGAGGCGCGGCTGGTCTCGGGCGACGTCGTCGCCGAGGGCGATGAGGTGCAGGTCGCGTGGTCGTTCGACGTGCCCGTGGACCTCGTGCGCTTCTGGTTCCGCGACGACCTCGGCGAGCGGCACCCGGTCGAGTGGTCCGTGTGGCAGGGCACCGGATCGGCCGCCTCGACCGAGGGGGTGGCGACCGCGACCGTCGACACGACCAGCTGGGCCGGCGGGGCCGCCGTCTTCGACGGCCTCGACTACGAGTGGCACTCGCGCATGATGTCGTTCGACGCCGACGGCTCGGTGCTCTGGAAGGAGCCCGCCGGCCTGCAGGACGTCGCCGTGCCGATCGACCAGCTGTCGTCGCTCGCGGTGACCGTCGAGTCCGACCTCGACCTGGGGGCCGTGCCGGCCCTGACCTCCGTGACGCGGCTGTCGGGAGACGTGGTCCGCGACGGCATCGACACCGCCGCGGTGGCGTGGGAGGTCGACGCGCCGATCCGGTGGATCTCGTTCGTCTACGAGGACGGCATGGGGCGCATGCAGTCGATGATATGGACCGGCGACCCGGCGACGTCGGGCGTCGCCGACATCCTGTTCGAGGGTGCGAGCTGGGCGCCGGGTGACGCCGAGCTGCTGGATGTGCGCTACTCGACGCTCAACGACCGCGCGATCGTGCTGGATCGCGACGGCTCCGTGGCCTCGACGTGGCCCGAGGGGCTGGACGCCGCGCCCTACGAGCCCGGATTCGCCGACCTCGACTTCACGGTCGAGACCGACGCGGTGTTCCAGACCGTCGACGTGCCGGCACCCGTCTTCACCGACGCGACGTGCGACGCCCCGGCGCACCTGCTGCTCGAGGACTTCGACCACGGCTGGTGGTCGTGGACGCCCGGCGGCATCGGCTACGGCGGCTTCGGCGACGCGTTCGACGGCGAGCCGTGGCTGCCGTACGGCGAGGCGACGTTCACGGTGACCGCCATGTTCGAGGACGGCTGGGGCACCACCGGCACGGCGCGGTGGACGCACTCGTTCGCCGACCCGGGCTCGTGCGAGCCGCTGCTCGACCTCGAGTCCGCGCCCACGCCGACGATCACCGGCGACCCGCTCGTCGGCTCCCCGCTCGCGGTCGCGCCGGGCGACTGGCAGCCCGCGCCCGTCGAGCTCGCGTTCCAGTGGTTCCGCGACGGCGTCCCGGTCGCCGGGGCGACCGAGCCCGTGTACGAGCTCACCGCTGCGGACGCCCGGGCCGGGATCTCGGTCGAGGTCACCGGCTCGAAGGACGGGTACGCCCCGGCCATCCGAGCGAGCGACCCGGTCCAGGTCTCCGAGCCCGCGCCGACCGTGACGCGCGTGCCGGGCGACGGCCGGTTCGCGTCGTTCGCGGCGGGCTCGGCGTCGTCCTGGGCGCCGGGCGTCGAGACGGCGATCATCGTCAACGGGGTCGACGAGACCTCGGCGGTCGCGGGTGCCGCGCTCGCCGGCGCGTCCGGCGCGCCGCTGCTGGCCGTCAAGCACCGGTCGGTGCCGGTCGAGACGGCCGACGAACTCGGGCGCCTCGCCCCGCAGCGCATCGTCGTGGTCGGCGGCGACGCGCTGGTCGCCGACGCGGTCGTCGACGAGCTCGCCGGGTTCGCCGCGGGCGACGTCTCGCGCATCGACGCGGAGGGACCGTTCGCGCTCGCCGCAGCGGTCTCGGCCTCGCGCTGGCAGGCCGGGGTCGACGTCGCCTACCTCGTCGACGTCTCGGACCGGCCGTCGGCCCTCGCCGCGTCCGCGCTCGCGGCCGCGTCCGATGCGCCGATCCTCGCCGTCGCCGACGACGCGGTGCCCTCGGCGACCGCGGTCGAACTCGAGCGGCTCGCCCCCGCGGGTCTGGTCGTGGTCGGCGATGCGGCGACCGTCACGGACGCCGTGCTCGACGAGCTCGCCGGTTCCACCGACGGCGCCGTGACGCGGATCGCCGGCCCCGGTCGCTTCGGCACGACGGCCGCCGTCTCGTCGACCGGCTGGCCGTCGGGGGCGGGCACCGTGTTCGTCGTCAACGGGTCCGACACGGCCTCTGCCACCGCAGCCGCAGCGCTGGCCGGCGCCTCGGGCTCCCCGCTGCTGACGGTCAAGCGCTCGTCGATCACGTCCGACATCTCGGACGAGCTGCGGCGGCTCGACCCGAACCGCGTCGTGGTGCTCGGCGACGCCAACGCGATCGACGGCTCGGTGCTCGCCGAGCTGGCGGCGCTGATCGGCGCGTAGCGGCGCGCGCCGCGTCGCCATCGACGACGAACGCCCCGCGACCCCTTGGCAGGAGGGGATGCGGGGCGTTCGTCGTGGTGCCGCTCCGGCGTCGGGCGGGCTCAGGCGGTCGCGCGCGCCAGCTCGTCGCGGATGCCCGCCACGAAGGCGTCGATGTCGTCCTCGGTCGTGTCGAACGAGCACATCCAGCGGACCTCGTTCCGCGCGGCATCCCAGTCGTAGAACTTGAAGCCGCGCTCGCGCAGGCGGTCGGCGACGCCGGCGGGGAGCACCGCGAACACGCCGTTCGACTGCGTCGCCTGCGTGAACGAGAGGCCCGGGAGTTCGCCGGCCGCGATGCCGGCGTCGAGCGCATCGCGCAGGCGTCGCGCCATCGCGTTGGAGTGCGAGGCGTTGCGCAGGAACAGGTCGCCGTCGAGGAGCGCGATGAGCTGGGCCGAGACGAACCGCATCTTCGACGAGAGCTGCATGTTCAGCTTGCGCAGGTACTTCAGTCCCTCGGATGCCGCGGGGTTCAGCACCACGATCGCCTCGCCGAGCAGTGCGCCGTTCTTCGTGCCGCCGAAGCTCAGCACGTCGACGCCCGCGTCGCGGGTGAACGCCCGGAGGGGCACGCCGAGCGAGGCCGCGGCGTTCGAGATGCGCGCGCCGTCCATGTGCAGCGTCATCCCCCGCTCGTGCGCGTGGTCGGCGAGGGCGCGGATCTCGTCGACGGAGTAGGCGGTGCCGAGCTCCGTGGTCTGCGTGATCGACACGGCGAGCGGCTGCGCCCGGTGCTCGTCGCCCCAGCCCCACGCCTCGCGGTCGACGAGGTCGGGGGTCAGCTTGCCGTCCTCGGTCGGCACGGTGAGCAGCTTGATGCCCCCGACGCGCTCGGGCGCGCCGCCCTCGTCGACGTTGATGTGCGCGGTCGACGCCGAGACGACGGCGCCCCATCGGGGAAGCATCGACTGCAGGGCGGTGACGTTCGCCCCGGTGCCGTTGAAGACGGGGAACACCTCGACGGGGTCGCCGAAGTGGCGCGCGAACACCTCGTGCAGGTGGCCGGTGTAGTCGTCGTCGCCGTAGGCGACCTGGTGCCCGCCGTTGGCCGCCGCGATCGCGGCGAGGACCTCGGGGTGCACGCCCGAGTAGTTGTCGGAGGCGAAGCCGCGGAAGGCGGCGTCGTGCAGGGGCTGGAACGCTGGGGTCACCGGACGATTCTCCCAGACGTCCGCCGACCGGACGACGAGTGGGCTCCAGCGCAACCCGTTGACGGCGACCCCGGACTCAGGGCAGCGTGGCCGCGTGATCGATCGAACGATGGCGCCCTACCTGGTCGGATTCGTCCTGTGCGTCGGCGGCGTGCTCGGCCTCGGGGCGTGCACCGCCGGAGACGATGCCGCGGACCGTCGGCCCGCGGCATCCGTCATCCGGCTGCACGACGCGGGCTGACGCGCCCCTCGTCGGACGGCCGCAGCGCTCAGGGCGTCGCGGCCATCAGGTGCTCGCCGAGCACGTCGAAGGCGGAGTCCCAGCCGTCGTACACGTCCTCGTCGCCCGGTCGCCCGGCGACGCCGCGGACGTGGAAGCGCATCTCGGTGCGCTCGTCGCCGAGTTCGGCGAGTTCGACCGTGACGACGGGTGCGAGGTCGTCGGGGTCTCCCGGGGAGGCCCAGGTGAAGACGAGCCGACGGGGCGGATCGACCTCGCGGTAGACGCCCGCCGTGGGGTACTCGCTGCCGTCGGCCGGGTTCACCATCGTGTAGGCGTAGCGCCCGCCGGGGCGCACGTCGATCGCGACGCTGCCCTCCTTGATCTCGATGCCGCGCGGATGCCACCACGCCGCGGCGTCGGCCGACTCGGTCCAGGCGCGCCAGACGAGGTCGCGCGGGGCGTCGAAGGTGCGCGTGATGGTGAACTCCGCGTCGTGCGTGCGATCGGTCATGGGTGCTCCCCCTTCATCCGTCGGAGGTGCTCGTCGAGCAGGTCGAAGCGCTCGTTCCATTCGCCGCGGAGGCGTTCGACCCAGTCGGACGCGTCGTCGAGCGGCTCGGTGCGCAGGGTGCACGTGCGCCACTGCGCCGTGGCGGTGCGCTCGATGAGTCCCGCGCGATCGAGCACCCGGAGGTGCTGCGAGATCGCGGGGCGGCTCATCGCGAACGGCTCGGCGAGGTCGCCCACGGTCGTCGGCCCACGGTGCAGGCGCGAGAGGATCGCGCGGCGCGTGGGGTCGGCGAGCGCGTGGAAGACGAGGCTGAGCTCGTCCGTCGCCGTGACCATGTAAGCAACTCCTTAATTAATGATCTGCTTACCATAGGTCGACCGGCGGTCGGCGTCAAGCGCAGGATGGATGCATGCAGGACGACGTGCGAAACCTCCACCGTGCCCTCGACTCCTTCGGCGAGCACTGGTCGCCGCGCCGCCTCGCGACGATGAACGACGTCGACGTGAAGGTCTTCAAGGCGCTCGGCGAGTTCACCTGGCACTCCCACCCCGACACCGACGAGCTGTTCCTCGTGCTCTCCGGACGCCTCGTGATCCAGCTGCGTGAGGGCGACGTCGAGCTCGGCCCGGGCGACGTCTACGTCGTGCCGCGCGGCGTCGAGCACTGCCCGCGGGCCGACGACGAGGTCCAGGCCCTGCTCATCGAGCCCGTCGGCACCGTCAACACGGGGGACGCGCCGAGCGCCCGCACCGCGGCCGTGCGCGAGCTCGACTGACGGCCGCCGGCGTGACGGGACCGCGGGCGCGAATCGGCCCATCGACGCAGGTGAGGCTAAGCTAACCTTGCCCGCATTCGACGGGCGCTCACCTTTCCCACCGACGATGGAGCCAGCACGCCCATGCGCGCACGCCGCGGACTCGCCCTCGCCGGCGGCCTCACCGCCGCCGCCCTCGCCCTGACCGGATGCACCGCCCCCGCCGACGACGAGGAGACGCTCACCGTCTACGTCGGCCGCGCCGAATCCCTCGTGGGGCCGCTGATCGAGCAGTTCGAGGAGGAGTCGGGCATCCGCGTCGAGGCGCGCTACGCCGCCACGCCCGAGCTCGCCGCGCTCGTGCTCGAGGAGGGCGACCGCACGCCGGCCGAGGTCTTCCTCTCGCAGGACGCGGGGGCCCTCGGCGCGCTCGCCGACGCCGGACTCGTCGCGCCGATCCCCGCCGACCTCGCCGACCTGATCCCGGACGGCTTCACCTCGCAGGACGACTCGTGGATCGGCGTCACCGGCCGTGCCCGCGTGATCGCCTACGACGGCGAGCAGCTCGCCGAGGAGGACGTGCCCGACACCGTCGACGACCTCACCGCCGACGAGTGGCGCGGCGAGGTCGCCTTCGCGCCGGGCAACGCGAGCTTCCAGTCGTTCATCACCGCGCTCCGCGTGCTCGAGGGCGAGGACGCCGCGGCCGAGTGGGTCGCCGGCATGGCCGGCAACGACCCCGAGCTCACCGAGAACAACCTCGCCTCGCTCGACCTCGTGAACTCGGGGCAGGTGCAGCTCGGCCTCATCAACCACTACTACTGGTTCCGGCAGGCCGCCGAGGTCGGCGCCGAGAACATGCGGGCACAGCTGAAGTTCCTGCCGGGAGACCCCGGCGGCATCGTGAACGTCACCGGTGCCGCGATCATGCAGGGCGCCGAGGACGACGCGGCCGCCCGCGCGTTCGTCGAGTTCCTGGTCTCGGAGCAGGCCCAGCGCTACTTCGTCGAGGAGACCTTCGAGTACCCGCTGCTGCCCGGTGTCGATGCGCCCGAGGGCCTGCCCGCGATCGAGTCCCTCGTGAACCCGGGCCTCGACCTCAGCGACCTCGACTCGGTCGGCGAGTCGCAGCGCCTGCTCGCGGACAACGGCCTGATCTAGGCGCCCGAGGCGAACGGATGCCGCGACGCCGCCGACGGACGGAGCCGCATCCCGCCCGCCTACGCTGGACCACGAGATGACCGACCGAGTCGCGACGCCGAGCCCCCGCCGCCCGTGGGGGCTCGTCGCGGCGTCCCTGGTCGCCGTCGCGCTCGCCGCGATCCCCGTGATCCACCTCGTGGTCCGGGTGCTCTCCGCCGACCCGGCCGAGCTCGCCGCGGTCTTCGATCGGCCGCGCATCCCGCTGCTGGTCGGCAACTCGGTGCTGCTCGCGGCATCCGTCACCCTCACGGCGGTCGTGCTCGGCGTACCGAGCGCCTTCCTGCTCGCGCGGGCACGCCTGCGCTGGCGCGGCATGTGGGCGGTGCTTGCCGCCCTGCCGCTGGCCATGCCGTCGTACCTCGCCGCGTACGGCTGGCTCGCCTGGCAGCCGTCGATGAAGGGCTTCTGGGCCGCGTGGCTCGTGCTCAGCTTCGTCTCGGTGCCGTACGTGACGCTCCCCGTCGCGGCCGCGCTCCGGATCGGCAGCACCGGCCTCGACGACGTCGCGCGCACGCTGGGCCGCGGCCCGCTCGGATCGTTCATGCTCGGGACGTGGCCGCAGATCCGCCCGGCGGTGCTCGCCGGCGCCCTGCTCGTGTGCCTGTACACGCTGAGCGACTTCGGCGGCGTGGCGCTCTTCCGCTTCCCGGTGCTCACGACCGCGATCCAGCAGGCGTACTCGGCCAGCTTCAGCCGCGACGAGGCGGCGGTGCTGGCCGTGCTCCTCGTGAGCCTCGCGCTCCTCGTGGTCCTCGGCGAGCAGGTCGCGCGGGGGCGCGCGGCACGCCGCATCCAGGCCGCACCCGCCGTGGGTCGCCGGCGGATGGTGCGACTCGGCCGGTGGACGGCGCCCGCCGTCGCGCTGCTCCTGCTCGTGCCCGCCGTGGCCGTCGTGGTGCCGGTCGCGGTGCTGCTCGCCCGCGTGCTCACCGCTGAGACCCTCCAGGCCTTCGACCCGGGCGAGCTCGGCCGGGCGCTCGCGAACACCGTGCTGCTCTCGGCGGGCGGCGCCGTCGTCGCGGTGCTGCTCGCGCTGCCGATCGGCGTGCTCGCCGCCCGCCATCGCGGTCGGCTGGTGCGCGCCGTGGAGTCGGCGGGCTACCTCGCGCTCGGACTGCCGGGCATCGTGGTCGGACTCTCGCTCGTGTTCTTCTCGCTGAGCGTCATGCCCGCGCTGTACCAGACCGCGCTCGTGCTCGCGTTCGCGTACGGCGTGCTGTTCATGCCGAAGGCCATCGGCTCGATCCGCTCCGCGACCGCGCAGGTGCCGACCTCGCTCGAGGACGTCTCGCGGACGCTCGGCAACTCGCGCGCCCGCACCTGGTGGACCGTCACCGCGCGGCTCGCGCGCCCCGGCATCTTCGCCGCCGCGCTCCTCGCCGCCGTCTCGGCGATGAAGGAGCTGCCCGCGACCCTCATGCTGCGCCCGACGGGCACGGACACGCTCGCGGTCGAGCTGTGGCAGCGCACCGACATCTCCGCCTACGGCGCCGCCGCGCCCTACGCGGTCGCACTGCTGCTGGTCGCCGCGGTGCCCGCGTTCCTGCTCTCCGACGCGCGCGCCGGACGTGAGGCGACCCGGGAGGCGATCGCATGAGCCGGCTTGAGGTCCGCGACCTGACGGTCGGGTACGAGAGCGGACCCGTGCTGCACGCCGTCGGCGTCGAGGTGCCGCACGGCGAGCTCCTCGCGATCGTCGGGCCGAGCGGGTGCGGCAAGACGACGCTGCTGCGGACGATCGCCGGCCTCCTGCGCGCGCGGTCGGGCGAGGTGCGGATCGGCCAGCGGATGGTGACCACGCACGGCATCCACCTCGCTCCCGAGAAGCGCCGGATCGGCTGGGTGCCGCAGGACGCGGCGCTCTTCCCGCACCTCACCGTGGCCGAGAACGTCGCCTTCGGCATGCTGGCCGGGCGGGGCTCCTCGCGCGCCGCGCGCCGCGCCGCCCGCTCGGAGGAGGTGCGCCGCCTCCTCGAGCTCGTCGACCTCGCGCCGCTCGCCGAGCGCCTGCCGGGGCAGCTCTCGGGCGGGCAGGCGCAGCGCGTGGCGCTGGCGCGGGCCCTGGCGTCCGGGCCGGAGCTGGTGCTGCTCGACGAGCCGTTCGGGGCGCTCGATCCGATGCTCCGCGGCGACCTTCGGCTCGCGGTGCGCGAGCTGCTCCGCGCCGAGGGCGTCACCGGCATCCTCGTCACGCACGACCAGGCCGAGGCGCTCTCGATCGCCGACCACGTCGCGGTCATGCGCGGCGGCGAGGTCCTGCAGCTCGGCACGCCCGAGGAGGTGTACCGCACCCCGGCGACGCCGTGGGTCGCCGGCTTCGTCGGCGACGCGGTCTTCCTGTCCGGCGTGCTGCACGGCGACGAGGTCGCGACCGGGATCGGGCGCTTGCGTGCGACGCCGGTGGCGGATGCCGCCGGCCTCGTGCCGGAGGACGGCGCCGCCGTGACCGTGCTCGTGCGCCCCGAGGAGGTGCGCGTGCGGCGCGTGGATGCGCCATCCGCTGCGCCGGCCCCGGACGCGGACGAACTGGACGGGGTCGTCACCGACGTCGAGTACACGGGGCACGACGCGATGCTCGCCGTCGCGCTCGCCGACGGGCAGCGCCTGCAGGCGCGGGTCACCGCGTCCGGGCTGGTGCCCCGCGGGTCGGAGGTGCGGGTGTCGATCACCGGTCCGGTGCTGGCGTACGCGCCGGAGTCGGCGGCGACCGCGTAGGGCGACCGCAGGAGCGGCCCGACGCGATCGCGTCCTGCCGCGACGGAGGGCCCCCTTGCGCTACAGGAACATGTCTTCCTATTCTTGCGGCATGGCACGCAGACGTGAAGGACGGCTGGTCCCGCTCGAGGTCGACATCCTCGGTGCGGGCATCGAACTGCAGGCGGAGGGCGACGACGTCTACGGGTTCGCACTCGCCAAGCGCATCGCCGAGCGGGCGGATGCCGCGGCGCTCACGGCGCACGGCACGCTCTACAAGGCGCTCGGCCGGCTGAGCGACGCCGGGCTGCTCGAGTCGCGGTGGGAGGACGCCTCGATCGCCGAGGAGGACGGGCGGCCGCGGCGACGGCTGTACCGCGTGACGGGCGCCGGCGAGGTCGCGCTCCGTGCCGAGCTCGCGGCGCGCCGTGCCGAGCAGGCCGCCGCGCCCAAGGCGGCCCTCGCATGAGCCGGGACCTGACCGCGCCGGCCGCGGCCGGGCTCGAGGGCATCGAGGGACTCGACGCCGACGGCTCGACGTTCCGGACGCCCGCCGACCGGCTGGACGGCCTCGTGCTCGGCTGGGCGCGCTGGTACACGCGCGACCTGCCCCGGGAGGCGGCGGTCGACCGCGTCGCCGAACTCGGCTCCGACCTCCACGAGGAGCGTGCCTCGTCGGGGACCGCAGCGTCGCGATCGATCCTGCTCCGGTGGCTGCGCGGCATGCCGTCCGACCTCGCGTGGCGGGCGGCGCGGCTGCGCGGCGTGGCGATCGCCGCCCCGCGCGGGACGTTCCCGCGCATGGTGCCCGCCTCGGCGAACGCCGCCGCCGCGCTGCTCGTGGGGTGGGGCGTCCTGGTCGTCGGGCGGACCGCGCCCCTCATCGTGGGCGGCTCGTGGTTCGGGGCGTGGGACCTCGTCGCGGCGACGGCGGTCGGGCTCGCGCTCGCCGTGGCCGGGGCCGTGCTCTCGCTCGCCCCGGGGCGACGATGGCTCGGGAGCCTCGTGCTCGCCGTGGCGGCCTACCTCCTGCTCCAGCACGGCTCCGTCGCCATCGCGACCGCGAGCACGACGGTCGGCTCGTTCGTCGGGTCGCAGCCGGTGCAGGCGGGAGCCGTGGTCGACGCGCTCACCGTCGCGGGCGTCCTCGGCTTCGCGGGGCTCGCCCTCTGGTGGGCGCCGCTCGATCGACGTCACCGGGCGGAGGTCGCCCGATGAACCCGCAACGCCTGGCCGTCCCGATCATGGGGGTGGCCGCGGTCATCGGCACCGCAGCGGTCCTCGCATTCGCCGCCGGAGCGTCGGGCGTCGAGCTGCCCGGCGTCCCGCGTCCGCCGGTCGCCGCGCCGACGACGGCGCAGCCGGTCGCCGACCCGGTCGAGCCGGACGCCGTCGACGCCGAGGCCGCAGACCCGGTCGAGCCCGGGAGCGATGCCGCGCCCGCGGAGGAGCTCGCCTCCGGCCCGGTCGATCCGTCCCTCCTCCGTGGCGGCATCGATCCGACGGGCGTGCCGCTCGCGCACCTCGAGTGGCTCACGGTGATCCCCGAGCTGGACCCGGCGGACCCGGCCTTCATCCCGTTCGAGCAACGCGAAGAGCACATGATCCGCGAGCAGGCGCTCGCTCGGTGCATGGCCGGGCGCGGCATCACCTACTACCCGGCCGCCTGGTGGCTGAACCAGGACTCGCAGCCCCGCGGGCTCGGATTCGACGAGTCGATCGCGTTCACGGCCGCGCTGTACGGCGAGGCGTCCGCGACCGGGTACGACTGGTCGCTCCCGTGGACCGAGCGCGGCTGCGTGGGCGAGACGGAGCACGAACTCGAGGAGGCGGCCGCGGCAGGGACCGTGCTCACCGCCGACGTGCCCGAACCGGATCCGCTCGCGCCGACGCCCCGCCAGGCGCAGTTCGTCTTCCAGCAGGCGATCGAGCGCTGCATGGAGGAGGCGGGGTTCGAGTACCTCATGCCGTGGGACCTGGCGCCGGGCGCGAGGACCTACCCCGACGGTCCGGCGCAGTACCGCCCGGAGCGGCCCTCGACGCTCGATGCCGAGCAGCGTGCGGCGTGGGACGCGCAGCTGGACGGCGACGCCCTCCCCGGCGCGGCCTACCGCTGGCAGGACGCCGGATGCAGCGGCTCCGCCACGCACGCGACCGGCAGGGACGACATGCACTGACGGGCGGCGTGCCGGACGGCGCTCAGGCCTTGGCGCGCCGGTCCTCCACGCGGCCCTTCAGCCACCAGAGCCCGAGCAGCCAGGTGCCGAGGGCCGTGATGATCCACATGATGAGCGTGGCGAGGATCCACGTCACGATCCCGTCGACGCGGATGCCGTTCGGGAACAGCGAGGCGATGAGCAGCGCGACGAACGTCGACACGAGGCCGATCCCGCCGAGGATCGCCGAGGCGTACTGCCGGGCCACGTTGAAGATGAACGGCGCCAGGATCGCCTGCGCGATGGTGAACACCAGCACGGCCACGATGAAGCCGCTCGCGTCGAGGTGGAAGTCCGGCAGGATCCAGGAGGTGACGAGCAGGCCGACGGCCGCCGTGATGAGCGAGATCGCGATGTTGATCAGGAAGCGGATCATGCGCGAAGGCTAGCGCCGCCGGAACCGGCGGCGGCAGAGCCGAACGGCCCGGCGACCGAACCGCACCGACGCCGTACCGCGCGGCACCTGGCGGGCATGAGATCGGGCCGTGCCCACGAGGTGCACGGCCCGATCCGTTCGCGGTGCGATCGGCGGATCCCGCCAAGGTCGTGTCCCGACCGCACCGGTCGGTGGGCGGTGGCGGGGCCGGGGCCCCGCCACCGCGGATCCGCTACCCGAGCTCGGCGATCACCGCCTCGACCGCGCGGATGATGAGCGCCGCCGCGTCCGCGTCGGCGCGCACCCGCTGCGGCGTCTTCTCCGCGATGAACTGCAGCCCGGCGATCGCCGCGGCCGTGTCACCGGCCTCGAGGGCCGCGTCCACTTCGGCGAGCACGTCGCCGAAGCTGGCCTCGACACCGCGGGTGACCCGGTCGTCGTCCACGAGCGCACCGAGCAGGGACCGGATGTCGTCGGTCGACGTCGTGAACACGAACTGGTCGAGGACGACCCCGCCCGTCGAGGTCACGACCACGCGACCGGTTCCCTCCGGCACGGTCACGAGCGGCACCGAGACATCCGCCCAGCCGTCGGAGTCGACCGCGAAGGTCGCGAACGACTCGGCCTCGGCGTCGCCCCAGTGCAGGGACAGCTCGCCCTCGCCGGCGGCGCGGACGGTCACGCCCGTGATGCCGCCGAACTCCACCGGGTCGTAGGCGATCCACTCGCCGGCGTCCAGGCCGGCCAGGTGGCGGAAGCCCTCGGCCGACTCGTCGTCGACGATCGACAGCTCACCGCTGCGGGCGTCGTTGTGCTCGGCCTGCAGCGCGCGCGGGTTGAGCAGCACGACGGCGTCGCCCGTCAGCGCGGGCGCCGTGTCGGTGCCCAGGTCGGTGTACGAGGCGCCGATCTGCGCGTAGATGTTCTCGGTCTCGCCGTGACCGGCCTCGAGCGCCATCTCGACCGTCGCGGTGCAGCCGTTGCCGGTGAACAGCGGGTGCGTGTGCGTGTTGTCGTGGCCGAGGCCGTAGCTCCACAGCACGCGCTCGCAGTCGATCTCCTCGTCGGGGTCGGTCACCCGGACCTCGAACTCGATCTCGTCGCCCCAGTCGGCGAACGAGCCGTTCGCCGGGGTGACGATCTCGACCACGGGCGCCGTGTTGCCCACCGTGATCGTGACCGAGGCGAGGCTCACGCGACCGCCCTCGTCGGTGACCCGCACGCGGGCCTGGTACTGGCCGTCCTCGGTGAAGGCGTGCGATGCGGTCGCGTCACCCTCCTCGAACGTGCCCGAGCCCTCGAAGTCCCACGCGTAGCTCAGGCCGAGCCCGTCGGGGTGCGTCGAGCCGGAGGCGTCGAAGTCGACCTCGAGCGGTCCGTCGCCCGAGGTGGGCGAGGCGTCGAGGATGACGCGCGGGCCCTTGGTGCCCTCGACGTAGTCCACGCGGTACAGGCCCGAGTCGGGGTTCGGTCGGAAGAAGCCGTCGCCGTAGTCGAGCACGTAGAGCGAGCCGTCCGGACCGAACTCGAAGTCGATCACGTTGTCCCACGGCGGCATGCCCGCGGCGTTCAGCGACGCGTTCGGGAGGAAGTCCTCGATCCGGGTCACCGGACCGTCGGGGTCGTCCTGCGAGAACGCGAAGATGCGGTCGCGCGAGAACTCGGCCAGGAACGTCTTGCCGTCCCAGTGGGACGGGAACTTCGTGGTCGACTCGTTGTCGTGGTCGTAGCGGTAGGTCGGTCCGCCCATGGGCGCCTGGCCGCCCGAGCCGAACTCCGGCCAGGGCTGGTGCTCGGGGCGGTCGCCGTACCAGATCTGCGGCGCGGTGGCCGTCGGCAGCTGGTCGAGGCCCGTGTTGTAGGCGCTCGTGTTGAGGAGCGTCCCCTCGCAGTCGAACCAGTCGCCCTGGGTCGCGGTCTCGAAGTCCCAGTCGTTGTAGTTCGCGTTCGGGCCGTGGCAGTACGGCCACCCGCCGTTCATCGGCACGGTGGTCGACTGCCACTCGACGTAGCCCATCGGCCCGCGCAGCTCGTTCGCCGTTCCGGCGTCGGGGCCGTAGTCGCCCCACGTGACCGCGCCGGTCTCGGGGTCGTAGTCCATGCGGAACGGGTTCCGCAGGCCCATCACGAAGATCTCGGGACGCGTGTCGGCCGTGCCCGGCGCGAACAGGTTGCCCTCGGGGATCGTGTAGCTGCCGTCCTCCTGGACCGAGATCCGGAGGATCGCGCCGCGGAGGTCGTTGGTGTTGCCGGCGCCGCGACGCGAGTCGAACCCGGGGTTCCATCCGGGACGGTCGTTGTTCGGGGCGTAGCCGTTGGCGCCGGGCGTGCTCGCCGGGGTGTTGTCACCCGTCGAGAGCAGCACGTTGCCGTCGTTGTCGAAGGCGACGTCGCCGGCGACATGGCAGCACTGCCCGCGCTGGACCTCGACCGTGATGATGACCTGCTCCGACGCGAGGTCGAGCGAGTTCGACTCGGCGTCCCACTGGAACCGGCTGAGCTGGTTGTAGCCCTTCCAGATGTCCCAGTACGAGGCGTCTTCGCCTGCCGGGAGCTCGCGCGGCGCCGAGCCGACCGGGGTCGTCTCGGGGTAGGGCGCCTCCATGACGCGCGGCGCGTAGTAGAGGTACACCCAGCCGTTCTCCTCGAAGTCCGGGTCGAGGGTGATCGTCTGCAGCCCGTCCTCCGAGTTGGAGTAGACGTCGAGCTGGTTGACGACGGTGGTCGTGCCCTGCGCCGGGTCCGTGAGGCGGACCTGCCCGTTGCGGGTCGTGTGCAGGACGCGGAGGTCGGGAAGGACGGCGAGGTCGATCGGCTCGCCGACGTCCCGCGAGAGCGTGACGCGCTCGTAGTTGGCCCAGGTGGTGGCGGAGACCTCGTCGCCGTGGTCTTCGCCGTCGTGGGCGACCGCTGGCCCCGCGACGATGACGGATGCCGCGACGGCGGCTCCGACCACGAGCGCCGCGAGGCGTGAACGTGTGAGATGCATGGATGTGCTCCAGTCAACGAATGGAAGGAGGTTCGGCGGGATCCATGTGGTGCCGGGCCGCGCGGGGGGTTAGGTCACCCGCGCGGCCCGGGGTCGGCGCCGGCCGCGGAGCGGCCGGATGGTGCGCCGGCCGCGGAACGGCCGGATGGTGCGTCAGCCGCGGAGCGCGGCCAGGTTTCCGTACGAGTACGCCGAGTTCTCGAGCGACAGCGACGGCGAGGGCGCGCTGACGCCGTCGGAGTTCACCGACGACGCGTTGTCCTGCTCGTACATCGCGTTGTGGTAGCCCTTCGCCCCGATCCGCTGGAAGAACGTGGTGAAGTCGATGTCGCCCGCGCCGAACGGCACGATCGACCAGCCGGCCGCGCTGTCGTTGCGCGCGCCGTCCTTCGCGTGGAAGAGCGGGAACCGCGTGGTCTGCTCCGACACGAGCCCGGCCGGGTCGAACCAGTCCTCGACGACGCTGCCGTCCGGAGCCGTGTAGCTCTGGTAGCGGTGCTGCGCGACGTGGGCCCAGTAGATGTCCATCTCCAGGTAGACGTAGTTCGGGTCGGTGTTCTGCAGGAACCACTCGAGACGGCGCAGGCCGCTCGAGCGGGTCGGGTTGCCGGCGGCGTCGAGCGGGCCGCTGTCGAGCAGGAAGCTGTACGCCTGGTCGTGGTTGTGGGTGTACAGCTTCAGCCCGTGCGAGGCGGCGCGCTCGCCGAACGTGTTCCAGACTTCGGCGGCCGTCTCCCAGTCGGAGAGGTACGAACTCCGGGTCGGGTCGTTGCCCGTGCCGATGTGGCCGAAGCCCAGGATGTTCGCGATCTCGCACTGCGCGTCGAACTGCGCCAGCGTCGCATCGGTCACGACGCTCGGAATGGAGCCGTGGTTGCCCTCGGCCTCGAGCCCGTTGTCGTCGAGCCAGGTGCGCAGCAGCTGTGCACCGGCGACGTTGTTCACGTTGCCGCCCTCGGCGTTCGAGTTCTGGTTGTAGCCGGCGAACTCGATCTGCTTGTAGCCCTGGCGGGCCAGCTCCTCGAAGACCTCCTTGAAGCCGGACGGGAGGTCGGTCGTGAGCGGGTTGCGCCCGACCGCGTCGCGGACCGTGTACAGGATGATGCCCCGCTTGCCGGGCGGGACGAGCACCCCGTTGCCGCCCGTGGCCGCGGGGGCCGCGTGGGCGTGCGTGTGGCTGCCGGCGAGGCCCACCGCCGCAGCGGCGGCCATGCCGGTCGTCGCGGCCAGCAGCTGCCGGCGCGTGAGCCCGAGTCGCGTCCCGAGGATCCGGGCGTCGTGCTCGGCCTGTTCCGTCAGTTCATCCATGATGCTCCCTTGCACTGAACCGTTGTGGGGGTCGGGCCTGAGGCCCGCGGCGCGGATGGACCGCACCCGGTGCGAAGGTCACCTGAGCCACTCTTCGCACCGTTGCTCGTGAGTCGGCTTCCACGAACTTTTTCGGAGGCTACGGCATTTGTCTCGCGGCCGTCAAGCAAAAGAAATTGCTTGACGCGCGGCTTTTCACTTCTGACGGCAAAAGCGCCACGAACGGGGGGTGCGCGGCGGATGACGCCGAATGCTGGCGAACACGCCCGCGCGGGGGCATGATGGACCCCGTGTCCGGACTGGGGGGCTCCGCATCGTGACCGGCGCCGAGGCCGGCGCCGACCGCGGTGACGACGGCCGTGCCGCCCGACGCGTCCAGGGCACGTTCTACACGCTGACGCTCGGCAACACGCTCGCCGCCAGCTTCATCTGGGGCATCAACACGCTCTTCCTGCTCGACGCCGGGTTGTCGAACCTCGAGGCCTTCGCGGCCAACGCGTTCTTCAGCCTCGGCATGTTCCTGTTCGAGATCCCGACCGGCGTCGTCGCCGACACCGTCGGGCGGCGAGCGTCGTACCTGCTCGGCACGGTCACGCTCGCGGTCACGACGGTGCTCTACTGGCTCCTCTGGCTCTGGGAGTCGCCGTTCTGGGCGTGGGCGGTCGTCTCGGTGCTGCTCGGCCTCGGCTTCACCTTCTTCTCCGGCGCCGTCGACGCCTGGCTCGTCGACGCGCTGAAGGCCACGGGCTACGGGGGGTCGCTCGAGACCGTCTTCGGTCGGGCCATGGTGGTCGGCAGCGCCGCGATGCTCGGCGGCTCCATCCTCGGCGGCGTCATCGCCCAGGTGACCGACCTCGGCGTGCCCTTCCTCATCCGGGCGGGCATCCTCGTCGTGATGTTCGCCGTCGCGGCCGCGCTCATGCGCGACCTCGGGTTCGAGCCCGAGCGCGGCGTGGGGCCGGTGAAGGCCACCGGCGAGGTGCTGCGCGCGTCGCTGAAGTACGGGCTGGGCCGACGGCCGGTGCGCTGGCTCATGCTCGCGACGCCGTTCACGACGGCCGTCGGCTTCTACGCGTTCTACGCACTGCAGCCGTACCTGCTCGAGTTGTGGGGCGACGAGGGCGCCTACTCGATCGCCGGCCTCGCGGCGGCGCTGCTGTCCGGGGCGGGCATCGTCGGCGGCCTGTGCGCCCCGCTCGTGCGACGCCTCTTCCGCAAGCGGACGTCGGTCATCCTGCTCGCCACGCTCACGAGCACCGGGGTGCTCGTCGCCCTCGGGCTGACCACCGAGTTCTGGGTGGCCGTCGTGCTCATCGCCGTCTGGGGCGTCTCCTCCTCCATCGACGATCCCGTGCACCGCTCGTACCTCAACGACATGATCCCGTCGAAGCAGCGCGCGACCGTGCTGTCGTTCGACTCGCTCCTCGGCAGCGCGGGCGGCGCCGCCATCCAGCCGGGTCTCGGCCGTGCCGCGGACCTCGGCGGCTACGGGGTCTCGCTCCTGTGGACCGCGGGCGTGCAGGTCCTCGCGACGCCGTTCGTGCTGCTCAGCCGGGCGGAGCACGACCCGGCGGACACCGCACGCGAGGTCACGCCTGCGGTGGAGTCCGGCGGGTCGCCCGCGACGGATCCCACGCCCCCGCCGGCGAGCTGACGACGGGGTCACCCGGCCCGCAGGCCCCCGGGTCAGGCGAGCGGGTCCGCCACGAGGTCGTGTACGTGGGAGAACTCGTGGTGCCGTGGCCGGACCGATGGGGCAGACGACGTGGTCGGGGCCGCGATGGCCGCAGGTGATGAGCGCGACGGTGGCTCGGGCGCACTCGGCCGCCTCATCGCCGATCCACAGCCGGTGCATGGGATCGGTGCCTAGCGTCGGACCGGTCCGAACCGACGCCCCGCGTCGCCGAGAGAATCCGAGGTCCCCATGCCCGCACCCCGTCGTTCCATCTCCCTCGCCGCGCTGGTGATCCCGCCGCTCGTGCTCGTCGCCTCCGTCGCGGTGCTCGTGCTCGGGATCGCGATGACGATCGCCGAGAACGACGCGCTGGTGTCGAGCCTGAACAGCCCGGATGCCACGGCCGCGGACGTGTACGGCGGGCAGTCGCGCATCGTGGTCGCGGCGGCCGTGCTCGTCGCCGGGATCGTCGCCGTGGTGGTCTCGCTCGCGACCATCGCCGTCACGGGCAGCATCCGCGCGTTCGCGCCGCGCCTCGGCGTGGAGACGGTCGGGACGGTGGTCGACGACCACGACCACGACCACGACGCCGACGACGAGGCGTACGACGAGCACGCCTCCGACGAGGCGCACGCCGCCGAGCGCGCCGCGGACGACCCCGCTGACGACGACCGCGACGACCGCGACGGGTCGCGGCAGCCGGCCGAGCCGACCGGCGACGCGGTCACCTCCGTGCGGCCCTAGCCGGGACCGCCCGGATCAGCCCTCGAGCGTCGTCACGCGGCCGTTGAGCTCCGGGCCGGAGGCATCCGTCGCCCAGAGCGCGACGACCTCGTCCGCGAGGCGCGACTCGAGGCCGGCGAGCGCCTTCACGCGGAACGTCACCGCGGCGGCGGGCGCCTCCGCCTTCGCGAAGCCGTCGGCGAGCGAGCGCATCCACGACTCGCTCGCGGCCTTGATCGACGTGTAGTTGGCGCCCCCCGCGGTCGGGCGCTCGACCGTCGTCGACGAGACGATCGCGATGCGGCCCGAGTCGGACTCCAGCAGGTCGTCCCAGAACACGCGGCTGACGTAGCGCAGGGCGGTGAACGAGCGCTCGAGGACGCGGTAGTCCTCCTCGGTCTGGCCGGGGATGCCGCCGCCGCCGCGCCAGCCGCCGACGAGGTGCACGATGCCGTCGACGTCGCCGAGCCTCGCGTGCACGCGCATCGCGAGCTCGAGCACGTCGTCGCCGTCGGTGAGGTCGGCCCGCTCGCCGACCACGCCGGGCAGTTCCACCTCGAGCTCGTCGAGCCGGCCCTGGTGCGTGCCGACGACGACGACCTTCGCGCCGGCGTCGACGAGGGCGCGCGCGACGGCGCGGCCGGATGCACTGGTGGCGCCGGCGATGACGACGACCTTGTCCTGCAGGTTGGTCACGGTAGGGAATCCTCTCATGCCGCGAGCCACCCCGACGGACCGGGCGGATGCCTCGGGTCGGCCGTTCGGGGTGGCTCGCGGGTGGTGCGGGCCGGTGTCAGGCGTCGGCGGCGGTGATGCCCACCGTCGACTCGATGACCGGCTTCATCTTCTTGTCGAGCGCCTCGTAGAACATCGACAGCGGGAACTCGTCGTCCATCACCAGGTCGGTGTAGCCCTTGGGCGGGCCGGCGAGCACCTCGCGCGGCAGGCCCCCGGCCCAGACGGACGCCGGGTTCGGGGTGAGCACGCCGCGGACCAGTTCGTACGCGGCGAGCCAGTGCGACGTCTTCGGCCGGTCGATCGACTTCCAGTACAGCTCGTCGATCGCGTCGCCGAGCTCGACCACCGCGTCCGGAACGGCGTCCCAGTCGAACGTCAGCTTGACGTCCGTCCAGTCGAGCACGTGCTTCTGGTGCAGCCACGCGAAGAGCAGCTGGCCCCCGAGCCCGTCGTAGTTGCGCACGCGCGAACCCGTGATCGCGAACCGGAAGATCCGGTCGAAGATGACGGCGTACTGCACGAGCTTGGCCTGCTCGAGCAACTGCGCGTCGATCCCGTCGAGCTCCTCGCCCTGCGCGGCCCGCGCGCGCAGCCCGCGCTCGATCTTCACCGACTCGCGGAACGCGGTCAGGTCGCAGCGCAGCTCCTCGAGCGAATACAGGAAGAACGGCATCCGCTGCTTGATCATGAACGGGTCGAACGGCAGATCGCCGCGCATGTGCGTGCGGTCGTGGATGATGTCCCACATCACGAACGTGCGCTCGGCCAGCTCCTGGTCCTCGAGCAGGCTCGCCGCGTCGTCCGGCAGCTCGAGCTTCGTGATCTCCGACGCCGCGCGCACGACCCGGCGGTACCGGGCGGCCTCCCGGTCCTGGAAGATCGCGCCCCACGTGAACGCGGGGATCTCGCGCATCGCGACCGTCTCGGGGAACAGCACCGCCGAGTTGGTGTCGTAGCCGGGGGTGAAGTCGACCAGGCGCAGGCTCACGAAGAGCTTGTTGCCGTAGTCGCCGGCCTCGAGGTGGGCGATGAACTCCGGCCAGATCGTCTCGACGACGAGCGCCTCGACGTGGCGTTCGGACGAGCCGTTCTGCGTGTACATGGGGAAGACCACGAGGTGGCGGATCCCGTCGACGCGGTGCAGCTGCGGCTGGAACTCCACGAGCGAGTCGAGGAAGTCGGGCACGCCGAGGCCCTCGGCCTTCCAGCGGAGGAAGTCGGCCTGCAGCGCGTCGAGGTAGGCGGCCTCGTGCGGGAACCGGGGCGCGAGCTCCGCGATCGACGACACGATCGCGTCGACGAGTTCGCCCGCCGGCTCGAGGTCGGCCTCCTCCGGGACGGAGCCGTCCTTGACCTGCAGCGACTGCAGGGCGGTCGCGGACTCCTTCAGCCGCAGCCAGGCAGGGTCGGCCTCGACGCCGTCGGCGAGCGCGATGAGCTCGGGCGTGATCTCGATGCCGGCCTCGTCCTCGAGAACCTCGGGTTCGCCAACGATCGTCTCCATGGTGGTCTGTGACATCGGAACCTCCGTTCCCATCGGTCGGGCCGCATCGGCGCGGCGGGTGGGCGCGCGGAATGGCGCGCAGTCCAAGGCTACGTTCGCAGCCTGCGCGATTGCTTGCGGTCCCGCGCGGGAATGTTGCGTCGATCGCGGGAACCGCGCGCGCATCCTGCGATCGGGCGAACGCACGTGGAGCCGCGCGATCTGAGGGGGTCGCCGCGGAATCTGAGGATGCGCTCCGGATGCCGCCGCCGCCGGCCGAGCGTACCGTCGCGGGCGTTCGCAACGGATGGAGGGGGCCGTCATGGGAATCCGGAGGAACGTCATCGTCGTCGCGTCGGCGGTCTGCGTGGCCGCATCGCTCGGGGCGTGCGCATCGCAGGGCAGTCGGTCGGTCGACGACTCGGCGCGGGCCGCATCGGCCGAGCTCCGCGCGGACCGGGGGAGCACCGCGGTCGACGCGGCGGAGGCGCAGGGGGATCGCCTCGCCGCGTACGCCCGGGCGATCTCGGGGACCGGCGCCGCAGAGGCGCAGGGCGCTCGGCTGTCGGCGGTCGCGGAGGCACGCGCAGGTGCCGACGCGGACGTCGTCACCGCGGCCGACGTGCAGGGTCAGCGCCTGTCGGCACTGGCGCGATCGATGGCCGACGCGGGAGCCGTGTCGGCGGACGGGCGCTGAGCGGCCCGGAACACACGGCCCCTCGGGCCGTGCCCGTCGACGAGCGGGCGGTCGGGGATCCTCCCGGTCGCCCGTTCGCCCCGTCGTGACCGCGCCGCGCGGCCCGCCGTCGCGGCCCCGCCCGGCGACCGGGAGCGCGCGTACGCTGATCGCATGGGGGCGGCGGCCACTCGGCGCCCGCGCGGGCGGGCGGCGTCCACCATGGGGGTGGTGGCGCTGGTGCTCCTCGCGCTCACGGGCTGCGACCGGGCCCTCGGCGGCCCGCTGCCGCCCGGGGCGAGTGCGCCCGCCTCGTCGTCCGCGCCGGCGCCTGCCGACGCCGACGCGTCCGCATCGCCGGAGCCCGCGGAGGCCCTGCCAGGTCCTCGCGTCGTGCCCGGACCGCCCGCGCTGCCCGCGGGGACGACCACGGGACTCGTGCCGCGGCTCGCGGCGATGCGCACCGACGGGTTCGCGGCGGCCGCCCGCTGGGCCGTGCCGCCGGGGTCGAGCGCGCTGGGCGACACCCTGACCGGCCGGGTCGCCGACGCGCTGCGCGCCTTCGCGGAGGAGCACGGCACGACCTGGTCGCCGGGCGTCGACCTCGTCGCCGGGGGCGTCGCGACCCCGTGCGGGGGCGGATCGCTCTTCGCGCCCTCGCCCGTGCGGCTGACCGTCGGCTGCACGGTGGTCGTCGCGTCCGGGCCCGTCGTCGGCGAGCGACTGGTCGTCGCCGCCGTCGGACCGGGCGGCGCCGCGGACGTGCGTCGGGAGGTCTGGTACGCGGACGCGTCCGGCGGCGTGCACGACGGGACCGCCCTCTACGCCGACGGCGCACCGCGCCGGGTCCTCGCGCTCGTCTCGGAGGGCCTGCGCGCCGCCGGCCGCATCGACCCGACCGAGGACCCGTTCGCCGGCCTCGACCACGAGTCGTCCCGTGCGCTGCTCGCGGACTCGGTCGTCACCGGTGCGGGTGCGGGCGTCGTGGTCACCCTCGCCGTGCCCGGGGCGCCGGGCGCGCGACCGGTGTCGGTGCACGTGCCCGCTCGACTGCTCGAGCCCGTCCTGTCGGACGTGGGGCGCGCCGTCCTCGCGGCGGCTTCGTCGGGTGAGCCCTACGCGCCGCCGGACGTCGGCGCCGCCGGCGATCCGGTGGACTGCTCGCTCCTGCCCTGCGCCTCGATCACGTTCGACGACGGACCGACCTCGCTCACTCCGACCCTCCTCGACACGCTGGACGGCACCCGAGCGGCGGCGACGTTCTTCCTCCAGGGCGCCTCGGTCCAGCGCAACCCCGGCGTCGCCGCGCGCGCGGTCGCGGCCGGGCACGAGGTCGCGAACCACACCTGGGGTCATCCCGACCTCACGAAGCTGAAGGACGACGAGGTCGTCGACGAGGTGGTGCGCACGCAGGACGCCATCGAGTCGGCCACGGGCGTCCGGCCGACGAGCATCCGACCCCCCTACGGCGCGTCGAACCGCCACGTCCGCGACCTCATCCGCCTCCCGTTCGTCGTATGGGACGTCGACACGCGCGACTGGCAGGACCCGGGGGTCGACGCCGTCGTCGAGCGGGCGGTCGGGCAGGCGGTGCCGGGCAGCATCATCCTCATGCACGACACGCACTCGGACACGATCGAGGCCGTCCCCTCGGTCATCGCGGGCCTGCGCGGGCGGGGGTTCGCCCTCGCCACCGTCTCCGGCCAGTTCAGGGGTGCGCTGCCCGGCGCGGGAGCGCTGGTGAGCCACGGCCCCGGGTAGGCGCGGGCGGGCGACGCGCCGGGTGACCTTGGTCCGCGCCCCGGTGGCGCCGGAGCGGGATGATGCGTGCATGGACGACGCCGCCCGCTCGAGACCCGACCGAACGCTCATCGTCATCCTCGCCGTGCTCGGGCTCCTCGTGGTGGTCGCCCTCGTGGTGGTCTTCACGCGCGGCGAGCCCGAACCGCTCGACGCGGCGACGCCGGAGGGCGTGGTGCAGCGCTACGCGGCCGCCGTCATCGACGGCGACGAGTCCGCGGCGATGGACCTGCTCGACCCGGAGGTCGTCGACTCGTGCGTGCGCCTGCCGGCCTCGAGCGCCGAGGGGGTGCGGGTGACGCTCGTGGACACGACGCTCCGCGACGACACGGCCGACGTCGACGTGCTGGTGACCACGACGTACGGCGACGGCCCGTTCGGCGCCTCGGAGTATGACGAGCGCGGCGTCTTCGACCTGGTCCTCGTCGACGGGGACTGGCGCATCGAGTCGGCGCCGTGGCAGCTCACGATCTGCGACCCGACGGCGGTCGGCCGATGAGCGCGGCGACCGGCACGGCGGCCGCGCCGGGCGGCGCCGGGCCCGGCAGCGCCCAGGGGACCGTGCGGCGGCTGATCGTCTTCGTGCTCCTGTTCGTGCTCGTCACGATCGCCGCCATCGGGATCGCCGGCCTGGTCGAGCGCCTCCTGGGGGCCGCCCGGGACCTCGCGGTGGCCGGCACCGCCGACCTCGCCCTCCAGCTCGCGTTCACGCTCATCGGCGGCCCGCTCGCAGCGCTGCTCTGGTGGGCGTCGTGGCGCCGCATGGCCGATCCCGCCGAGCGCGGGTCCGTCGCGTGGGGGCTCTACCTCGCGGCGATGGGCACGGTCTCCCTGGTCGTCGCGACGTCCGCCCTCGCGGGCACCGTCACGAGCCTCGTCGACGGGCGATGGGAGCCCGAGGCGCTCGCCGTCGCGATCGTCTGGGCCCTCGTCTGGGTGTGGCACCGATGGATGCTGCGGCACCCCGCGAAGGGACCCACGCGCCTGGCCACGGTCCCCCTCGTGCTCGGTGCGGCCTACGGGCTGGTCGTCGGCGCCGGCGGCGTCGTCGTCGCCGTCGGGGCGGTGCTCGACGCTGCGTTCGGCACGCCGACCCTCGCCATCCTCGTCCCCGACCCCTGGTGGTACGCCGCGCTCGACGGACTCACGTGGGCGGTGATCGGCGGGGCGATCTGGTGGTGGCACTGGGTGCACGACGGGGTGCGCCGCATCCCGACCGCGTTCGCCGCCGTCGCCCTCGTGGTGGTCGGCGTCCTCGGCGGCGCCGCCGCCGCGCTCGCCGGAGCGGGGACCGCGCTCGACGTCGGGCTGCGGCTCGCGTTCGATCCCGCCGACGGCACGGCCGCCATCCTCGAGCCGCTCGGGACGGCGCTCGCGGCGGCCGCCGTCGGCGCCTTCGTGTGGCGGCTGCACGCGCGCATCGCCGACGCGCACTCCGAGGCGACGCGACGTGCGAGCCGCCTCGTCGTCGCCGGGCTCGGCCTGGCGGGCGCCGCCTCGGGCATCGGCGTCGTCGTCAACGCGGTCCTCGCCGCCGTCGCCGACCCGCTCGCGTCGACCGGGACCCGCACGCTCCTGCTCGGCGGCATCAGCACGCTCGTGGTCGGCGGTCCGACCTGGTGGCTCGCATGGCGGCCGACCCGTCGGGTCGACCCCGCGGAGGCCGCCGACGTCGGCCGGCGCGTGTACCTCGTCGCCGTGTTCGGGGCGAGCGCGGTCGTCGCGATCGTCGCACTGCTGGTCGTGGGATACCGGCTGTTCGAGTTCGTGCTCGACCCGGTCACGGGGGCGGCGCTCGTCGACCGGATCCGAGCCCCGCTCGGCCTCCTCGTCGCGACCGCGCTCGTCTTCGCGTACCACTTTGCCGTCTGGCGACGCGACCGGGTCGCCATCGCCGAGGCCGGCATCGCGACGGGGCGCGCGATCGGCCGGGTCGTGCTCGTCGCGCCCGGTGATCCTTCGCCGTTCGTCCGCGCCGTCTCCGAGGCGACCGGGGCACCGGTGACGGCCTGGCCGCGGGTTCCCGCCGAGGGCGAGACGCCGCCCGACGTCGACCGGGTCGTCGGCGCCCTGCAGGGCGTCAGCGGCCGGCGCGTGCTCGTGCTGGCCGGTCCGGGCGACCGGGTCGAGGTGGTGCCGCTCGCCGAGTGATCGGGAGCGGACGCCGCGGCATCCGCCGTCGGGTCACGCCCAGCGGCGCACGGCCCAGCGCTCGAGCAGCCCGACGAGGGCATCGCTCAGCTTGCCGAGGACGGCGAGCAGGATGATGGCCAGGAAGATGCGGTCGATGCGTCCGGTGTTGCCCGAGTCGCTGAGGAGGAACCCGAGTCCCATCGACGAGGCGATGAGCTCGGCCGCGACGAGGAACAGCCACGCCTGCGCGAGCGCGAGCCGCAGCGCCGCGATCACCGACGGCACGACGGCGGGCAGCTGGACCGTCGCGAACAGGGCCGGACCGCGCAGGCCGAACGCGCGGCCGGCCTCGAGCAGCCGCCGGTCGACGTGCCGGAGCGAGGCCGCCACGATCGTGTAGACGGGGAAGAACGCGCCGATCGCGATGAGGATGACCTTCGAGTCCTCGCCGATCCCGAACCAGAGGATCAGCAGCGGGACCCAGGCGAGCGACGGCACGGCGCGCACGGCGCCGAGCGTCGGCGAGAGGAGCACGTCGCCGAGTCGCGAGAGCCCGACGACGGCGCCGCCGAGCAGCCCGAACAGCGCGCCGAAGGCGAAGCCGAGGAACACGCGCTGCGTCGAGATGGCCACGTACAGCCCGAGCAGCCCTCGCTCGGCGAGGTCGATCGCCGCCAGCCACACCATCTCGGGGCTCGGCAGCTGCGACACCGGCACGGCCCCCGACGTCGAGGCGACCTGCCAGGCCGCGAGCAGGGCGAGCGGGATCAGCGCGCCGCCGGCGATCCGGACCCAGCGGCGCGAGGTCGCCGGGCGCCGGTCGCGGCGCGGGACCCGCCGGACGACGGATGCCGCGGCGCGCGCGGATCCCCGGCGTGCGATCGTGCGGGGCGCGGCATCCGTCGTCATGGTGGGATCCTCCGGACTACTTCGCGAAGCGCGAGGGGTCGGCCTGCGCGACGAGGCCGTCGTCGATCAGGGTCGCGAGCGCGTCGTCGACCTGCTTCTGGCTCACCACGTCGCCGAGCTCGACGAACACGGGCCCGATCTTGCCGAGCAGCGCGACCTGCGCGTCGCCGGGTGCCGGGTCGACGTCGAGGTTCGAGCGCTCGAGGATCACCTTCGACGCGATCGACTCGTCGAGGCCGGCGACGTCGGCGAGGATCGCCGCGGTCTCGTCGGGGTGCTCGGCGGCCCAGGCGCGGGCGTGCTCGTACGCGTCCACGACGAGCTGCGCGAGCGCGGGCTGCTCCTCGAGGAACGACTCGGTCGCGTTGAGGAAGCCGTAGCTGTTGAAGCCCACGTTGCGGTAGATCAGCGAGGCGCCGGCCTCCTCCGCGCCCGCCATGATCGGGTCGAGGCCCGCCCACGCGTCGACCGCGCCGTTCTGCAGCGCGGCCCAGCCGTCGGCGTGCTGCAGGTTCTCGACCGTGATGTCGTCGGGCGAGAGGCCCTCGGCCTCGAGCGTCTGCAGGAGGAAGAAGTACGGGTCGGTGCCCTTCGTCGCAGCGACCGTCTTGCCCTTGAGGTCGGACACCTCGTCGATCTCGCTTTCGGGTCCGGCCACGATCGCCGACCACTCGGGCTGCGAGTAGATGTCGATGGTCTTGATCGGCGAGCCGTTGGCGCGGGCGAGGAGCGCCGCCGAGCCGGCCGTCGAGCCGACGTCGATCGCGCCGGCGCGGAGCGCCTCGTTCGCCTTGTTCGAGCCGGCCGACTGCACCCAGTTGACCTCGAGGCCCTCGGCCTCGAGCCAGCCCTGGTCCTTGATGATGAGGCTGAGCGGGTTGTAGGTCGCGAAGTCGATGTTCAGGACCTGGCCCTCGAGCGAGTCGCCCGAGGACGCGGCTTCTGCCTGGTTCTCGCCGGCGACGCAGCCCGACAGCAGGAGCGCCGCGGCGGCGGCGCCCGCGACGAGCGCGGTGCGGAGGACGGGGGTGGTGCGGGACACGGTGGCTCCTTCTCGGTGGTGATGCGGTGCGTGCGGGGTCGCCGGTGCTGTGGGCCGTCGCCGCCGCAGATCGGACGGTCAGTAGGGGAAGTGGGGGATGGTCGTGGTGGCCTGGATGCCGCGGGCGGCGCCGTGCCGATCGATGCCGAGGCCGTCCAGGAGGCGGCCGCGCAGCTCGGCGAGCTCGGCCGAACCACGGTCGCGCGGGCGGTGGCCCGGGACCACCACCGTCTGGCGGACGTCGGCGCCGGGGGCCGCGCCGTCGCTGCCGAGCAGCACGATGCGGTCGGCGAGCTGCAGCGCCTCGTCGACGTCGTGCGTGACGAGGAGCACGGTCGTCGGCTCGGCGGCGTGGACGTCGAGCAGCAGGTCCTGCATCCGGAGCCGGGTGAGCGCATCGAGGGCGCCGAACGGCTCGTCGAGGAGCAGGACCTCCGGGTTGCGGGCGAGGGCCCGCGCGAGCGACGCGCGCTGCGCCATGCCGCCGGAGACCTCGTGCGGCCGGTGGCCGGCGAACTCGGCGAGTCCGACGAGTTCGAGCAGCCGCGCCACGTGCGCGCGCCCCGCGCGCCGGGCCGTGCCGCGCGGCAGCCCGAGGGCGACGTTCCGCTCGAGGCTGCGCCAGGGCAGCAGTCGCGGCTCCTGGAACCCGACGGCGCACCGCACGTCGTACGACTGCACGGGCTCCCCGTCGATGTCGGCCTCCCCGGAGGTGGGGTGGTCGAGCCCCGCGACGATCCGCAGCAGCGTCGACTTGCCGCATCCGCTCGGACCGAGGATCGCGACGATCTCGCCGGCGGCGATGTCGAGGTCGACGCCGCGGAGGACGTCCCGCGTGCCGCCGTCGGGCGCCGCGAACGCGCGACCGACGCCGCGGAGGGCGACGGGCGCCGCGGGTGCGGCGTCGCCGACGGCGGCCGGCGGGGCGCCCGCGATCGCGGCGGTGGTGGCGGTGGTCATGGCGTGCTCCGGGTCGAGGTCGGGCGGATGCTCGACGGTAACCGGAACGGATCCTCCGGTGCGCGCGGCCGCGACGCACGGGGTAACACCGCTCGACGCGCGGCGTCACACGACGCTGCCGCCCGCGCTCAGAGCGGCTTCGCCATGTGCAGGGACGCCACGTCGTACCCGAGGGACTCGTAGAGCGCGATCGCCCCGTCGTTGAAGCCGAACACGTTGAGCATGAGCCGGGTGGCGCCGTGCTCCCGGGCGATCTCCTCGCCCATCCGCATCGCGCGGCGCGCGATCCCGCGACGGCGGAACTCGGGCCGCACCCCGAGGTCCCAGATCCACCACGTCTCGCCGAGGTCGTCCCACGGTCCGAGCCAGAGCCACCCGGCGTCGTCGTCGCCGACCCGGATCGCATGGAGCAGCTGGCCGTCGACGATCCGCCCGTCGGGGAAGAACCGCTCCTCGGAGGCGCGGCGCGCGGCCGCGGCCTGCTCGGCGGTGTCGCCCGCCTCGCGGCGGGACTGCTCGTAGTGGTCCATCGCCTCGGGGAGCCACGCCGCCACTTCGTCGTCGGTCATCGGGTCCAGTCGCACGTCGGTGTCGGCCATGACCGGATTCTGCCGGACGTCGTCCGGGGATGCCATCATGCGGGCATGGTCTCGACCACCGATGCCACGCCCGAGCAGGTGCGAGCGGCGCTCGCCGAGCTCGCCGACCCGGCGCGCGCCGCGGCATCCGCCCGCTTCTTCAAGACCGGTCCCGGCGAGTACGGCGAGGGCGACGCCTTCCTCGGCGTCACCGTGCCGCAGGTGCGGTCGGTGGCGAAGCGGTTCGCCGGCCTCCCGCTCGACGGCGTCCGGCGACTGCTCTCCAGCGCCGTGCACGAGGTGCGGCTGTGCGCGCTCGTGATCCTGGTCGGCCGCTTCGACCGCGCGAGCCGCCGGCGCGCGCGGGACGACGCCGAACGCGCTCGCCTCGCGAGCTTCTACCTCGACGCCGTCCGGCGCGGGCGCGTCGACAACTGGGACCTCGTCGACGCCTCGGCCGACCGGATCCTCGGGGCCTGGCTCCTCGATCCGGTCGCCGCGCCCGGCGCGCCCGCGATGCACGACCTCGACGAGCTCGTCGCGAGTCCCGACCTCTGGCAGCGGCGTGTCGGCATCATGGCGACGTTCGCGTTCCTCAAGGCGGGCGACGGCGCACCGACGCTGCGCCTCGCGCCCCGCCTGCTGTCGGACCCGCACGACCTCGTCCACACGGCGACCGGCTGGATGCTCCGAGAGCTCGGGGCGCGGGTCGACCGGGGCGAGCTGGAGGCCTTCCTCGAGGCGAACGCGGCCCGGATGCCGCGGACCATGCTCTCGTACGCCACCGAGCACCTCCCGGCCGAGGAACGGGCCCGCTACCGCGCCATGCGGTGACGCCGGCGGCCGGGGCGGGTGCGCGCGGCGCGGCCGGGGTTGCCAGAATGAGGCGCATGAGCAGAACCGTGCACGGCGCGAACGTCCTGATCACCGGAGCGGCCGGGGGGATGGGCCGAATGTACGCGGAGCGCGCCGTCGTGGAGGGTGCGGCGGCCGTCGTGCTGTGGGACCGCGACGCGGGCGCCCTGGCGCGCACTGCGGACGAGCTCGGTCGCGCGGCCGGCGGGCGCACGGTCGTGCGCTCGTACGTCGTCGACGTCGCCGAGCTCGGCGCGATCGCCAAGGCCGCCCACAAGGTGCGCCGCGACGTCGGCGCCCCCGACGTGCTCGTCAACAACGCGGGCATCGTGCGCGGCAACGCGTACTTCTGGGAGACCGACAGCGGCGACGACGTGCGGCCGACCATGCTCGTCAACGCGCTCGCCCCGATGTACGTCACCCGCGAGTTCCTCCCCGCGATGATCGCCGCCGGCCGGCCGGCGCGGATCGTGAACGTCGGCAGCGCGGCCGGCACCCTCGCGAACCCGAGGATGGCCGCCTACGCCGCCTCGAAGGCCGCGCTCAACGGCTGGAGCGATTCGCTGCGGCTCGAGCTCGAGCAGGCCGGCCACGAGCACGTGCGCGTCACGACCGTGACGCCGTCGTACATCTCGACCGGGATGTTCGCGGGTGCGCGCGGACCGCTGCTCGCCCCCGTGCTCGCGCCGGAGCTCGTCGTCGAGCGCGTGTGGCGCGCGATGCTCGACGGACGTCCGCTCGTCGAGCTGCCCGCGAGCGTGCGGCTCTCGCGGATCCTGCGGGCGGTGCTGCCGACGCGCGTGTTCGACCGCGTCATCGGCGACGGCTTCGGGATCTACCGATCGATGGATCGCTTCCGCGGTCGGGGCTGAGCCGACCGCGGCGCGGTCGCCGGGTCGCTGCCGGTCCGGCTCAGTCGTCGCCCTTGTCGCGGCCCTTGCCCTTGCCCGGCTTGTCGTCGCCGTTGCCCGAGCCGCTGTTGCCGTTGCTACCGCTGTCGCCGCTGTTCCCCGGGGCGTCCCCGTCGTCGCCGGCATCCTCGGTGGGTTCCGGCTCGGGCGCCGGCGTGGCGGCGGCCATGGCCGCCTCCAGGTCGGCCCGCACCAGCGCGATCGCGTCCGTGATCTCGGCGGCCCGATCGGCGTCGAGCGTGCCGTCCGCGACCGCCGCGTCGACCTGGTCGGCGAGCGCGTCGAGCCGGCCGAGCGCCTCGGCGTAGTCGCCGGCGGCGGAGGACTCGGCGATCGAGACCACCTGCGTGCGGTAGCCCGTGGCGCGCTCGTCGGAGATGCCGGGATCGGTCGCGCACGAGGCGAGTCCGACCGCGAGCGCGACGGCGACGGATGCCGCGGCGAGCCCGCGACGCAGGCGTGCGGTCATGGCGACACCGCCTCCTCCAGCTGGTCGAGGTGGGTGCCGAGGTCGCCCTCGATGCTCGGCATGGGCGCCTGCGTCGGCGTCGCGGGCGCGGAGCCGCCGCCGGCGAGGGCGCCGAGGCTGATCGGGACCACGATGGCCGCGCCGACGAGCGCGAGGACCGCGCCGATGGCGAACACGACCGCCCGAGGAAGGCGGCGCCCGCCGCCGGGCGCGGTGTGCGCGCCGGCGTCCCGGCCCGATCCGTCCTCGCCGCCGGGCGTCGCTGCGGTCACCCCGGTGAGGATGCGCGTGGCGGCCGTCGCATCGTCGTCGGACGCCGGCGGCGTCGCGACGCGCGTCGCGGGGAGGATCCGGGTGTCGCCCTCCGCGGCAGGCGGGTGCGTGAGGACGGTCGTCGTGCCCGTCGTCCCGGCTGCGGTCGGGTCCGGGTCGGCGACGAGCGTCTCCGTGGCGAGCGCGACGTCGAGGGCGGTCGGACGCTCGGCGGGATCGCGTGCGGTCATGGTGGCGAGCAGCTCGCGCCACTCGTCCGGCAGGTCGGCGGGGATCTCGGGGTCGCGCACGAGCCGTGCGCTCGCCGACTCGAGCGCGGGGCCCGGGTACGGCTGTCGCCCCGTGAGGGACTCGAGCACCAGGAGTCCCAGGGAGTAGATGTCGGCGCTGCTGCCGACCGCCTCGCCGCGAACCTGCTCGGGGCTGAGGTACCCGGGCGTGCCGATGATGCGGCCCGTCGCGGTGAGGCGCGACTCGTCGAGGAGCCGGGCGATGCCGAAGTCGGCCAGCTTCGCGTTCCAGCGTCGGGTCGGCAGGTGCGCCGGCGCGAGCAGCACGTTCGCGGGCTTCACGTCGCGGTGCACGATGCCGCGAGCGTGGATGACGTGGAGGCCCTCCGCGAGGTCGGCGAGCATGCGGGCCGCGTCCCGCCGGGGGATCGGCCCCTCCTCGAGCATCGCGCGCAGGTCGCGGCCGTCGACGAGCTCCATGACGAGGAACTCGCGCTTCGTCACGGGATCCTTGGCGGCGTCGTAGAGGGTGACGAGCGACGGGTGGGTCAGGCTCGCGAGGAGCGCCGTCTCGGAGCGTCGGCGGTCGGCGTCGTCGATGCCCTCGGTCGAGGGGGTGAAGACCTTGACCGCCACGCGACGCCCGAGTGCGAGGTCGTCGGCGCGGTAGACCGCGGCCATGCCGCCGCGCCCGATGAGGCCCTCGATCCGGTAGCGCTCGTCGAGGGTCGAACCGAGGACCGGATCGGTCGCCGCCTGCTGCGGGACCTGTTCCGTGGGGGAGTCCATCTCACGAAGGGTAGCCCCTGTGTCTGGATGGACGGGGAGGGGTTGCACACCGACCGCTGCGTGCGCCATGCAGCGCGGGGTCAGCCGAAGATCATCGGCAGGTCGTCGTCGGCGTCACCGCCGCGGTCGAGCTCGACGAGCACCGGCACGTGGTCGCTCGGGGCATCGCCCTTGCGCTCGTTGCGGTGGATCGAGGCATCCGTCACCAGGTCGGCGAACGCGGAGGAGCCGAGGACGAAGTCGATGCGGAGACCCTCGTTGCGCGGGAACCGGAGCTGCTTGTAGTCCCAGTACGTGTACCCGGTCGGCACGATCGGGCGGACGACGTCGCGCACGCCCGCCGCCTCGAGCGCCCGGAACGCGGAACGCTCCTCGGGCGACACGTGCGTCGTCACGCCCTCGATGACGGTCGGGTCGCCGTTGTCCTCGTCGAGGGGGGCGATGTTGAAGTCGCCCATGAGCGCGAAGGGGCGATCCGGCGTGCCGGTCGTCTCGTCGCGGGCGAGGTCCGTGAGGGCCGCGAGCCAGTCGAGCTTGTAGGTGTAGTGCGGGTCGCCGAGCGACCGGCCGTTCGGCACGTACAGGCTCCAGAGCCGCACCCCGTCGACGGTCGCGCCGATCGCCCGTGCCTCCTTCGGCAGGTCGGGGCCCTCGTGCCCCTTGAGGAACCCGGGCATGCCGGGGAACTCGGTCGCGACGTCGGCGATGGGCAGCCGGCTCGCGATCGCCACGCCGTTCCACTGGTTGAGCCCGTGGATCGCGAGCTCGTAGCCCGCCTGCTCGAACGCGTCGTGCGGGAACTGCTCGGGCGTGCACTTGATCTCCTGCATCGCCAGCACGTCGACGTCCTCGCGCACCATCCAGTCGACGACGCGGCCGTACCGGGTGCGGATGGAGTTGACGTTCCAGGTGGCGATGCGCATGCGGTCCAGCCTAGGGTCGCCCGCCGACCCGGCCGGACGGTCGTTGGCCCGCGGTGGAGACGGCGGGCGCGCCCCGGTTCCGAGGCGCGCCCGTGTCGGTCCGGTGCCGGGGTCAGCAGGTGCGGAACGGCGTCCAGCCCGAGTACCACACGGGCTGGTAGTAGCCCATGACGTACCCCTCGGCGACCCCGACCGACGCGACGTGCTGCTGCACGGCGGAGCTCGTGCACGAGTCGGGCGTGATGTACAGCGGGGCGCCGATCCAACCGGCGAGCGGCGCCGCGGCGAGGGCGTCCGGGAAGTTCCGGCCGCTCGCGAAGAAGGCGTACGGCGACCAGCCGCCGCCCCAGACCGCGTCGACGATCAGGTACGCGGTGGCGTACCGGTCCGCTCCGCCGAAGCGGTGGACCTCCGGGCCGGTGGGCAGCGCCTGGATGGCGCGCTGGATGCCCGACGAGATCGCCCCGGTGCCGCCGGCGATGGCGACGACGTCCGCGTCGAGCGACGTGAGCGCGCGCGTGGCGGCGCTGTCGAGGCCGCTCCGCGTGCCCGGCACGATGAGGACCGGGATGCCGATCGCGGCGGCGGCGCCGCTCGCGGAGAGCGCGTCGGGGAAGTTCGCGCCCGACGCGACCCACACGGCGGGCGACGTGCCGAACGCGCCGGCGACGATCTTGCGCGAGGTGTCGTACCGGTCGGTGCCGGCATAGCGCGTGAAGCTCGGGGCGAGGGAGCGCAGGGTCGTCTCCACGGACGACGACACGGCGCCGGTGCCGCCGGCGACGACGATCTTCGCGGGCTTCAGCCGCTTGAGCTCGGCGATCACCGAGGACGGGACGCGGGTGCCGGGCACGAGCAGCAGGGGCCCGCCGCAGCGTGCGGCGGCGGGGCCGGCGCTGAGCGCGTCGGGGAAGGCGAGCCCGTTGGCGATCCAGACGCACGGCACGCCGGGCTCGAAGCCGGCGCGCGAGGCGGCGACGGCGGTCTCGAAGCGGTCCTGCCCGGCGATCCGGCCCTTCATGAGCGGCTCGAGCTCCTCGTCGACGCCGGTTGCGGCCTGCCCGTCGGCGACCGTCACGAGCGTGGCGAGGTCGGTGTACTGCGCGTCCTCGTAGAACTCGGGGATGAGGGGCGTCCCGGCGCGCGGGTCGTAGACGTTCACGAGGTAGGAGCCGGCGGGCAGCCCCGTGATGGCGTAGGCGCCGGACGCATCGGTGACGGCGTCGGCGACGAGGTTCCACGCCCCGGTGCCGTCGGCGGCCTCGGCCCATGCCTCGACGGCCGCGCCGGCGAGGCTGCGGCCGCCGCTGCCGGCGCTCCAGTAGGTGATGCGGCCGCCGATCGACGCGGTGCCGTCGACCGCGAGCGCCTCGGCGGAGGCGGAGGGCGCCCCGCCCACCTCGAGGGAGCGCTGTGCGAACGCGACCGCGCTGTCGTCGCCGGCGCGCAGCTGCTCGGGGACGTCGTCGACCAGCGCGTCGGCGACCGCGGGCGCGGGCCGCAGGTCGGGTGGCGTCGGCTCGTCGGATGCGATCGCCGGGCTGATCCCGGCGGTGAGGAGGGCCAGGGTGGTCGCGAGCACGGCGGTGCGTCGCAGCCCGGCCATGGGGCGAGGGTCCATGGAGGGTCCGTTCGGGTCGGCGGGCGCGTCCGGCGTCGGACGCGCCCACATGATATTGGCGCGGCGGCGGTCCGCCGGAGATCGGTGTCCGGATCGTTATCGCGATCGCCCGGGCGGGCGCGCGGCCGGGCGCCCGTCAGGCGTCCCCATCAGGTCCGGAGCGACGCCGTTCGTGCCGCCCGATGCGCGGCACGACCGTCCAGAAGGCGAGCAGGAGCACGAGCGAGAGGCCGCCGGCGACCCAGCCCGCCTGCTGCGACACGGTGACGTCGAAGATGAGCATCGCGACGCCGACCGCGACGAGGGAGACGACGACGAGCAGCACGAGGAGCAGGGAGTTCGCGATCCGCACGACCCGGTCCTTCTGCTTCCTGCCGCTCAGCTGGCGGTGCAGGATCACCGGTGCGAGGCCGAGCATCGTGGCCGTGGTGGCGAGCACGACGAGCACGAGGTACAGCGTGACCTCCTGCGGCTGGAGATCGCGGAACGTCGGCTGGAAGGCGACCGCGAGCAGGAAGCCCGAGATGAGCTGGGTGCCGGTCATCACGACCCGCAGTTCCTGGAGGATGTCGTTGAACTTGCGGTCCTGCCGTTCGGCCTCGGTCTCGTCGCGCTCCGCGGCGCGGCGTGCGGCGGGCTCCCCCTGCGATGCCATGCCCGGATGCTAGTGCCTCGCGCGGCGCACGGGAACGGCGTCGCCGACGCGACACCGCCCCGCGCGACTGCCAAGATGGCAGGAGAGCCGAGCGGAGGGTGGACGTGAGGTACAGCATCGAAGGCGTCGAGGGCCTGCCGGAGATCGGCGAGGGGGTCGACCTCGCGGCGCTCGTCGCGGGCGCGGTCGTCGAGCCGCTCGCCGACGGCGACATCCTCGTCGTCACCTCGAAGATCATCTCCAAGGCCGAGGGTCGTGTCGTCCGGGCCGAGGACCGCGAGCAGGCGATCACCGACGAGACCGTGCGGGTCGTCGCCACGCGTCAGACGGGCGACGCGGTCACGCGGATCGTCGAGAACCGGCTCGGGATCATCGGCGCGGCCGCGGGCGTCGACGCGTCGAACGCGCCCGACGGCACGGTCCTGCTCCTGCCCGTCGACCCGGACGCCTCCGCGAGGGCGCTGGCCACCGGCATCCGCTCGCTGACGGGCGCCCGGGTGGGCGTGATCGTCTCGGACACGCTCGGCCGGCCGTGGCGCGAGGGCCAGACCGACATCGCCATCGGCGCCGCGGGCGTGCACGTCTTCGAGGACCTGCGAGGGCGGGCGGATGCCTCGGGCAAGGCCCTCGCCGTCACGATGCCGTGCGTCGCCGACGAGCTCGCGGGCGCGGCCGAGCTGGTCAAGGGCAAGGCCGCGGGCGTGCCGGTCGCCGTCGTGCGCGGCCTCGGGCAGCTCGTCGGGGACCTCGACCTGCCGGGCGCGCGGTCGATCGTCCGGCCGCCGGATCGGGACATGTTCCGGCAGGGCGCGGAGGAGGCGTACGAGGACGGCTACCGCGCGGGGTTCGACGAGGCGCAGGCCGAGGGGCCGCTGCGCACGGAGTGACGGATCCGGTCGACGAATTTCGCGGTTTCTGGATCCAAGATGCAGATTCGCGCGACGGTTCCGATACATTCGGGATCCATGACTGCACAGGAGCGCAGCGGGGGCGACGTCGCCGCACCGGGGACGACGGCGGATCCCGAGTCGGCATTGGCCAGGCTCGCCGGGCGGCACGCGGCGGGGTACCGCTCGGTCGGTGTCATGGCGTACGACATCATCCGGGAGGCGATCCTCGACGGCACGCTGCCACCGGGACACAAGCTCCGCCAGGAGACGCTCGCCGAGCTGATCGGCGTGTCGCGCCTGCCCGTGCGGTCGGCGCTCATCCAGCTCGAGTCCGACGGCCTCGTCGAGTTCCACGACCGGCGCGGCGCGGTCGTCAAGTCGCTCTCGGTCGACCAGGCGCGCGAGGTCTACCAGCTCCGCATCCTCCTCGAGACCGAGGCGCTGCGGCAGTCGATGTCCGACATGGGCGACGAGCGGCTGGCGAGGCTCCGCCGACTCGGCCGAACGGCCGACGAGGAGCAGGAGGGCGCGGGCTTCGTCGACGCGCGGACGGAGTTCTACGCCGAGCTCTACGACGCCGCGCGGCGACCGATCCAGTGGGAGCTCATCGAGGAGCTGCGCCTCAAGGTGGGCCGGTACATGCTCGGCTGGCGACTGGTGGGTGACGGGACGCACCAGCACTCCCACGACGAACTGACCGATGCCGTCGCGGCGGGCGAGGTCGAGCCGGCCGTCGCGCTGCTGCGGCACCACCTCGAGGTCGTGCGGGACGGCGTCCTCGAAATGCTCGAGGCGGAGGCGTCGGAGGGCGGAGCAGCCGCGACCCGCCGTCGCCGCGCACGCAGCTAGCCGGTACGCCGCCGGCGGAGCGGTGCGGATCTGGACTTGCATTCTGGATCCAGTATCCGAAATGATGGTCCTGCGGGAGGTGGACCCGCCGTTCGCGGCCGATCGGCCCGAATGACACTGCTGCGACGACGCGTCAGGATGGAGGGGTGTCAGTGCACATCGGCTATGCCGCGATGCTGGAGCAGTTCCCTCCATCCGACGCGGTCTCGTACGCGGAACTCGCCGAACGCCACGGGTTCCGAGGGGTCATGGCGACCGACCACTTCCAGCCCTGGCTGCCGAGCCTCGGCCAGGCGAGCCACGTCTGGAGCGTGCTCGGCGCGCTCGGCGCGCGGACCAGCGGCGACCTCGGGCCCGGCGTCACGACCCCGACCTTCCGGACGCACCCGGCCGTCGTGGCCCAGGCGAGCGCCACGCTCGCCTCGATGTACCCCGGCCGCCACTGGCTCGGCATAGGGTCCGGCGAGGCGCTGAACGAGCACGTCGTCGGCGAGTACTGGCCCGAGGCCCACGAGCGGATCGCGCGGATGTTCGAGGCGGTCGAGCTCATCCGCAAGCTCTTCACCGCCTCGATCGCCGGGCGCGAGGTCCGCCACCACGGACCGCACTTCCGCATGGAGACGACGCGGCTCTGGACGATGCCGCCCGAGGCGCCCCCGGTGCTGGTCGCCACCGCCGGGCCCGTGACCGCGCGTCGCGCGGGCAAGGTCGCCGACGGGCTCATCACCACCGGCGCCCCCGTCGATCGGCTCGCCGCACTGCTCGCCCGCTTCGGCGAGGGGGCCCGCGAGGCGGGACGCGACGCCGAGCGGATGCCGCGGGTGCTGCAGCTGCACCTCTCGTGGGCGGCGACCGACGAGGAGGCGATGCGCAACGCGCTCACCGAGTGGCCGATCGGAGGCATGCGCTTCTCCCGCAGCGACCTGCGTTCGCCGTTCGAGTTCGAGCAGCTCGCCCGCACGGTCCGGCCCGAGGACTTCGAGGGTCGCATGCTCGTCTCCGCCGACCCAGACCACCACCGCGCGCACATCCAGCGCCACCTCGACCTGGGGTTCGATCGGATCTACCTCCACAACGTCGGCCGGAACCAGGAGGAGTTCCTCGAGGTGTTCGGCCGCGACGTCCTGCCGGGGCTCCGGGCATGACCGAGGCGCTGGAGTTCGGCGTCCGCGCCCTCGCCGGCATCGGCGAGATCGCCCCCGGAGACGACCTCGTCGAGGCGATCGTGGCCGCGGCGCGGGGCACCCTGCGCGACGGCGACATCCTGGTCGTGACGTCGAAGGTGGTCTCGAAGTCCGAGGGGCGCGTGGTGCGCGCCATCGACCGGGAGCGCGCGATCACCCAGGAGACCGCCCGCATCGTCGCCACCCGGGTGCACGAGCACGGCGTGACGAGGATCGTCGAGAACCACCACGGGATGGTCGCGGCCGCAGCGGGCGTCGACGCGAGCAACACCGAACCGGGTACCGTCCTGCTCCTCCCCGTCGACCCCGACGCCTCGGCGCGACGGATCGCCGACGGCGTACGGCGCGCGACCGGCCGGCGCATCGGCGTCGTGCTCAGCGACACGCACGGCCGGCCCTGGCGGGAGGGCCAGACCGACGTCGCGATCGGCGCGGCGGGCGTCCGCGTCATCGACGACCTCCGCGGGACGACGGATGCCGCGGGCGCGCCGCTCGCCGTGACGATGCCCTGCCCGGCCGACGAGCTCGCCGCCGCCGGCGACCTGGTCAAGGGCAAGGCCTCGGGCTGCCCGGTCGCCGTCGTCTCGGGCCTCGGCCGCCTCGTCGGCGACCTCGACCTGCCCGGCGCCGCCGCGATCGTCCGGCCCGCCGAGCGCGACCTGTTCCGCATGGGCACCGACGAGGCGATCGCCCACGGCATGGCCGCCGGCCGCACGGCGGGCTACTCCGCCGGACGCTCCATCGGCTTCTCCGAGGGCTTCGCCGCCGCGCTGACCAGCTCCGGACGCGATCGGCAGCGCACATGACCGCCTGGACCGTCGTCGTCCCCGTGAAGTCGCTCACGGGCGCCAAGACCCGGCTCGCCCCGGAGCTCTCGCCCGCCGAGCGCGCCGAGCTCGCGCGGGCCTTCGCACTCGACACGATCGACGCGGCGCGCACCGCGCGTTCGGTCCGGCGAGTCGTGGTCGTGTCGGACGAGCCCGCGATCGAGCGGGCGCTGCGCGGGGTTCCCGACGTCGACGTCGTGCCGGAGTTCGGCCCGCGGGGCCTGACCGCCGCCATCGCGCACGGCATCGCCGTCGCCCGCTCCGATGCGACCGGTTCGGCGCCCGTCACGACGGCAGATGCGGGTGCGGCGGCCTCGCGACCCGCTCCGAGTGCCCGCACGGCAGACCGCGGTCGGGGCGAGGGACACCAGGCGGTCGCGGTGCTGCTCGGCGACGTGCCGGGACTGCGGCCGGAGCAACTCGACGCCGCGCTCGAGGTCGCGTCGCGGCATCCGATGGCCTTCGTCCCGGACGCCGAGGGCACCGGCACGACGCTCGCGACGGCGTCCCCGGGCGTGCCGTTCGCGCCGCACTTCGGCGCGGACTCCGCCGCGCGGCACCGCGCGGCCGGGTTCGCCGACCTCGTCGCCGGGCACCCCGGCACCGTCTCCCCGGCGCTCCGCCGCGACGTCGACACCGCCCGCGAGCTCGCCGAGGCCGTCGCCCTCGGCGTCGGCGACCGCACCGCCGCGGTGGTCCGCGGCCTCCGAGGCCCCGACGGTCGGCGCGAGGATCGCGCGCCGTGGCATCCGCTCGAGCCATCGACCGCGCCCACGGGCGCCGCAACCGCGCCGCACGGCGCAGACAGGAAGGCAGCATCGTGACCCTGACCCTCGGATACAAGGCCAGCGCCGAGCAGTTCGACCCGCGCGAGCTCGTCGAGATCGCCGTCGCCGCGGAGGCGCACGGCATGGAGTCGGTGTGGACGAGCGACCACTTCCAGCCCTGGCGGCACACCGGCGGCCACGCGCCGTTCTCGCTCACCTGGATGGCCGCGGTCGGCGAGCGCACGTCGAACGTGCGCATCGGCACGAGCGTCATGACCCCGACGTTCCGGTACAACCCGGCCGTGCTCGCGCAGGCGTTCGCCTCGCTCGGCGTCATGCACCCGGGCCGCATCATCGCCGGCTTCGGCACCGGCGAGGCGCTGAACGAGATCGCGACCGGCTTCCGCGGTGCCGGCGAGCAGGACTGGCCCGAGTTCCGCGAGCGGTTCGCCCGGCTCCGCGAGGCGGTGCGCCTCATGCGGGCGCTGTGGACGCAGGACGGCCAGGTGAGCTTCGAGGGCGACTACTACTCGACGCACGACGCGTCGATCTACGACCGTCCCGACTCCCCGGTGCCGGTCTACATCGCCGCCGGCGGCCCGACGGTCGCGAAGTACGCCGGCCGCGCCGGCGACGGGTTCATCTGCACGTCGGGCAAGGGGGCCGAGCTCTACGTCGACCAGCTCATGCCGGCCGTGAAGGACGGGCTCGCGGCGCGCTCCGACGACCGCTCGTTCGACGCGTACGACCGCATGATCGAGATCAAGCTCTCGTACGAGGAGACCGAGGAGGCCGCGCTCGACAACACGCGGTTCTGGTCGCCGCTGTCGCTCTCGAAGGAGCAGAAGCACGACATCACCGACCCCGTCGAGATGGAGCGGGCCGCCGACGCGCTGCCGATCGAGCAGATCGCGAAGCGCTGGATCGTCGGCACGGACCCCGACCAGGTCGTCGCGCAGATCGGCCAGTACGTCGACTGGGGCTTCGACCACCTCGTGTTCCACGCGCCGGGCCACGACCAGCGCCGGTTCCTGCAGCTCTTCGAGCGCGACCTCGCGCCGCGGCTGCGGGCCCTGCCCGGCGCCTGAGCGCGGGCGGCCCGGCGGCCCCCGCGGCATCCGCTCCGCCGCGCTCCCGCCCCGCTCGGGAGGAACTTCCGCCCGTGGCGCGGCGCGTCGGCGACCGACACGCCGGGAGGGCGGACGAACTTCCTCCCGACGGCGCGGCCCAGGCGAGAGGGGCGGGTGGCAGGCGAAGGGGGCGGATGCCGCGCCGGCCCCGCCGGCCGGCCTGTCAGTTCGCTCCGGACCGGGGCCGGGCGGCCCGGACGGGCGTAGCCTGAGGGCATGAGCCCACGCGCCGACGGGCCCAGCCGAGCACGGGCCCGCACCGTCGTCCCCGCCATCGGGGTGCCGGTCGCGATCGCGGTCGCGATCCTCGTGCCCATGCAGGCGAACGCGGCGGTCGACCTGCCCGACAAGACGCCCGACGAGCTCGTCGCGTTCGCGAAGGCGAGCGAGGTCGACGCGCTGTCCGGCACCATCGCGCAGCGGTCCGAGCTCGGGCTCCCCGACCTCGGCGGACTCACCGGGGGCGCACCCGGCTCCGGCGGCGACGGCGGCGACGCCGCAGACGCCGACGGCACTCCGGCGAGCGTCGACGACCTCATCGACCTCGCGACCGGCAGCTTCGACGCGAAGGTGTACGTCGACGGCGAGCACGCCCGGCTGCAGGTGCTCGACACCCTCGCCGAGCGGAACGTGTACGTGAACCCGGGCGAGGCGTGGTTCGTCGACTCCGAGACGCGCACGGCGACCCGGCTCGCCGCCCCCGACGAGGCCGATCTCGCCGCCCTCCGGGAGGAGCTCGAGCGCCTCGCCGACGACGCGGCGGCCGAGGCGGAGGCCGGACGTCCCGACGGCGAGCAGCTGCCCACCCCCCAGCAGCTGCTCGACCGCGCGCTCGATCGGCTCGACGAGACCACCGAGGTCTCGGTCGGGACCGACGGGCGCGTCGCGGGACGCGAGGCCTACGAGCTCGTGCTCCGCCCCGACACCGACGAGACGCTCGTCGGCGAGATCCGCATCGCGATCGACGGCGAGAACGGGGCCGCGCTCGCGGCATCCGTCACCGCCCGGGGCGCCGGCGAGCCGGCGTTCTCGACGGCGTTCACCGACGTGTCGTTCGCGGCACCGGGTGCCTCGGTGTTCGCGTTCGAGCCGGGCGACGCGTTCACGGTCGCCGAGGAGGAGCTGCCGCTGCCGACGGTCGCGGAGCTCGACGCGTGGGTCGCCGACGCGCAGGCGCGCGCCGACGAGGGAGCGGATGCCGCGGGCGACGCGCCGCACCCGGTCGTGCACGGCGAGGGCTGGGCCACGGTCGTCGAATTCGACGCCGACGCGCTCGCGCAGTCGATGGCCGAGCGACGGGGCGCGACCGGCGACGAGGCGGGCGTGGCGCCCGCGACCGAGCCGCCGTTCAGCGAGGACGAGGTCGGCGCGCTCGACGCGGTGACGACGCCCGTCGACGGCGGACGCGCGCTCGCGACGTCCCTGCTCTCCGTGCTGTTCACCGACGACGGCCGCGTGCTCGCCGGCTCGGTGCCCGTCGACACCCTGCTCGCGTACGCCGGTTCGGGTCGCTGACGGGCCGCCGGTGACCGACCTCGCGATCCGGACGGACGGCCTCACCAAGCGCTTCCGTGCGCAGACGGCGGTGGACGGCATCGACCTGGCCGTGCCGAGCGGATCGGTCTTCGGGTTCCTCGGACCGAACGGGTCGGGCAAGACGACCACGATCCGCATGCTGCTCGGACTGGTCGGCGCCACGGCCGGCTCGGCGCAGGTGCTCGGCACCGACATGCCGCGCGGTCTTGACCGAGTGCTGCCGCGCGTGGGGGCGCTCGTCGAGGGGCCGGCGTTCGCCCCGTTCCTCTCCGGGGCCGCCAACCTCGCGCGCTTCGATGCCGCCGACCGGCACGCCGCGCCCGCGACGCGACGCGCACGCGTCGCGGCCGCGCTCGACCGGGTGGGCCTCTCGCACGCGGCACGGAAGAAGGCCGGCGCGTACTCGCTCGGCATGAAGCAGCGACTCGGCCTCGCCAACGCCCTGCTCATGCCGCGCGACCTGCTCGTGCTCGACGAGCCGACCAACGGCCTCGACCCGCAGGGGACGCGCGAGGTGCGCAGCCTCATTCGCTCGTTCGCCGCCGACGGCACGACCGTGTTCGTCTCGAGCCACCTCCTCGCCGAGGTCGAGCAGCTCTGCACGCACGTGGGCGTGATGAGCGCCGGCCGGCTCGTGGCGCAGGGCACGCTCGACGACCTCCGGCGGTCGGGTCGCTCGAGCATCGAGGTCCTCACGCCCGACCCCGACCGTGCCGGGGCGGTGCTCGCGGGGCTCGGCCTCGTGCCCGACGATGCCGGCGCCGACCCCACGCCGGGCGCCGATCGCCCGGCGGAGCACGCCGCGGGCGGCGACGATGCGATCGTGACCGCGCCGCTCGGGGACGACCCGCCCGCACCCGAGGCCCTCGTCGCCGCGCTCGTCGCCGACGGCGTGCGGGTGCGCGGGTTCGAGGTGCGTCGTACGAGCCTCGAGCAGCGGTTCGTCGAGCTCACCGGGGAGGGCTTCGATGTCGTCGCCTGAGTCGACCGCGATCTCCGGAGGGGCGGCGACGGCCCGAGCGGATGGCGCGCCCGCCGCCCGGGGCAGCCGGGCGCTGCGCGGGGGCGGACTGCGCGCGCTGCTCGCCTCGGAGCTCGCGACGCTGTTCCGGCGCCGGCGCACGTGGGCGATGGTGGCGGCGCTCGCGCTCATCCCGATCCTGATCGCGATCGCCATCCGCCTGGCCGGGCCGGCGGGCCCGGGGCGCGGCCCCGCGTTCCTCGACCAGGTCGCCGGCAACGGGCTCTTCGTCGGGGTCACGGCGCTCGTCGTCGCGACGCCGCTGTTCCTGCCGCTCACGGTCTCGGTGGTCGCGGGCGACACGATCGCCGGCGAGGCGAGCCTCGGCACGCTCCGGTACCTGCTGATCGCGCCGGCCGGGCGCCTCCGCCTGCTGCTCGTGAAGTACGCCGTCGCCGCCGCGTTCTGCCTCGCGGCCGCGCTCACCGTGATCGTCGTCGGGTCGGTCGTCGGCTGGGCGCTGTTCCCGGTCGGCCCGATCACGCTGCTCTCGGGCGGCGAGGTGTCGGTCGGCGAGGGCCTGCTGCGCCTGCTCGCGATCGGCGGCTACGTCGCCGTGTCGATGCTGGGCCTGTCCGCGATCGGCCTGTTCGCGTCGACGCTCACGGTCGTGCCGGTCGGCGCGATGGCCGCCACCGCGATCCTCGCCGTCGTGGCGCAGATCGTCGGCGCCATCCCGCAGCTCGAGTGGATCCATCCGTGGCTGTTCACGGACCGCTGGTTCGACTTCGCCGACCTCCTGCGCTCGCCGCCGTCCTGGGACTCGTTCCGCGACAACGCGCTGCTGCAGGCGGGATGGATCGCCGTGTTCGGCGGACTGGCCGGCTGGCGGCTGGCCACGCGCGACATCCTCTCGTAGCGGCGCGATCGCCGGGGTCGTCGGGCCGGCGACGCCATCCGCGCGTCAGCCGTAGATCCGGTCGGCGTAGCTCGGGCCGTAGTACGCGTCGAGCGCCTCGAGGTCCTCGTCGCGCCGCTCGACCGCCTTGGCGATGAGCGCGCGCCGGCGCACGGCCTCGGGGCGCCAGGTGTCGGGCGCCCACGCCTGCGACCGGAGGAACGCCTTCGAGCAGTGGAAGAAGACCTCGTCGATGTCGACGACGAGCGCGAGCGCGGGCCGGTGGCCCTTGACGACCATGTCGCCGAGGAACGGCGCATCGCGCACGATCGTCGCCCGCCCGTTGATGCGGAGCGTGTCGCCGCGGCCCGGCACGACGAGGATGAGCCCGACGTGCGGGTTGCGGAGCACGTTGTGGAAGCCGTCGGCGCGACGGTTGCCCGGCCGCTCGGGGATCGCGATCGTGGTGTCGTCGAGCACGTGCACGAACCCGGCCGGGTCGCCCTTCGGCGAGACGTCGAGCTCGCCGTGCTCGTCGCCCGTCGCGACGAAGGCGAGGGATGCCGCGGCGAGCCACTCCCGGTCGATCTCTCCGAGCCGATCGCGCGTCTTGTCGACGGCCGCCGCCGTCGGGACGCCGAGGAGCTCCTCGAGTTCGGCCGCACTGGTCACCGGGATGCCGCGATCGCTCATGGCCCCCATCCTGCACCCGTCGGTCAGCCCGCGGCGCGGCGCTCGCCGATGCTCGGCGGGATGCGGCAGTAGTCGTAGAAGAACCGGGTGGGCGCCGACTCGTCGGTCGCGTCCACGATGACGTTCGCGCCCGAGTGGGGCAGCTCGTCGCCGACGAGCGTCCAGACCGAGAAGTGCCAGATCCCGATCACGGCCTCGTTCAGCAGCCGCCGACCGTCGACGACGAGGATCGTGTCGGGGTCCTCGGCGCCGGGGAGGTCGCCCGAACGGAACGGCTCGACCGTGCCGGCACGGAGCTCCTGCTCGGAGACGTCGCCGACAGGGCGGTGGAGCACGTGGCGGCCACGATCGCGGATCACGTCCGCGAGGTCGGCGGCGAACCGCGTCGCGAGCGCATCGTCCGCACCCTCGACGGCCAGCAGGCGCCGCCCGCTGCGGGCGTTGTGCAGGAACTCGTCGGCGATGGACTCGAGCAGGTCGCGTCGCACTCCGGTCGCGTCGGTCATGCGGGCAAGGCTACGCCGGGCTCCCTGCCGCGTCGACGGGTTCGGACCCCGTCGCCGCGCGGCATCCGTCGGCCCTGCGCTCGGCTCGGACCCGCTGCGTTCGGGAGGAGCATGCCGCCGATTCCCGGCGCGCCCGTCCGCGACACGCCGAGGGTGGGGCGGAAGTTCCTCCCGAGTGATCGGTCGCGCGGGGGTCGGCGGCGCGGGGGTGAGGGCGCGGGGGTGAGGGCGGGGGGCGGGGGCAGGGACGTGCGGAGCGGAACAGGAGGCGGGCACCGAGCCGGCCGGTCGGCGCGCTCAGGCGGGCGCGGGCGCCGAGCCGACCGGGCGGCCCGGGTCGGCCGCGGCATCCGTCGGCGCGTCCGGCGCGGGGCCGGCCGGCGCGAACGCGATGAGCGGGCGACCCGTCGACGGATGCCGCAGCACCGTGGCCTCGACGCCCCAGACCGCGCGGATCAGCGGCGGCGTGAGCACGTCGACCGGGTCGCCCGCCGCCGCCACGCGGCCGTCGGCGAGCACCACGACGTGGTCGGCGTACGCCGCCGCGAGCGAGAGGTCGTGCAGGGCCGCCAGCACGCTGAGCCCGTCGGCCGCGAGGCGCCGCAGGAGTCCGAGCGTCGCGAGCTGCGCGCGGATGTCGAGGTGGTTCGTCGGCTCGTCGAGGAGCAGCAGCTCGGGCTCCTGGGCGAGCGCGCGGGCGAGGTTCACCCGCTGGCGCTCGCCGCCGGAGAGCTCGTCGTAGCGGCGCGCCGCGAAGCGGTCGGCCTCGGCGGCGGCCAGCGCGCGGGCGACGACGTCGCGGTCGCGTGCGGAGTCGCCGCCCCAGGCGGACTGGTGGGGGATGCGGCCGAGCCCGACGACGTGGTCGACGCGGAGCGCGTCGGGCACCTGCGCGTCCTGCTCGACGAGCGCGATGCGACGCGCGCGCTCGCGGCGGCGGAGGCCGACGAGGTCGTCGCCGTCGAGGGTGAGCGCGGCCACCTCCGGCGGCACCACGCCCGCGACCAGGTGCAGGAAGGTCGACTTGCCGGCGCCGTTCGGGCCGAGGAGCGCCGCGACGGCGCCGCGCGGCACCGTCACGTCGACGCCGTCGACCACCAGCCGGTCGCCGCGCGCGAACGAGACGCGCGACGCCTCCAGGCCCGCGCCGGGCTTCGCCGGTCCGTTCACGTCGTCCTCCTCGTGCGCAGGAGCAGCGCGGCGAACACGGGGCCGCCGACGAGCGCGGTGAGGATGCCGACGGGCAGCTCGCGCGGGTCGAAGAGCGTGCGCGCGCCCGTGTCGACCCAGATGAGGAACACGGCGCCCGCGAGCGCCGACAGCGGCAGCAGCGCGCGGTGGCGCGAACCGACGACCAGCCGAACGGCGTGCGGCAGGATGAGCCCGACGAACCCGATGGCGCCGCTGACCGCGACGAGCGCGCCCGTGAGCAGCGCCGTCGCGACGAGCAGCAGGGCGCGGGTGCGCGGCACGTGCACGCCGAGGGCCGCGGCCGCGGTGTCGCCGAACGCGAACGCGTCGAGCGTGCGCCCCGTGGCGAGCAGCGGCAGGCCGACGAGGGCGAGCGCGGTGCCCGCGAGCGCGACCGCGGGCCAGTCGGCGCCCGAGAGCGAGCCGAGCAGCCAGTTCAGGATCTCGCGGTAGCTGTCGGTCGTGGCGCTCCAGAAGATGACGAGGCTCGTGACGGCGCCGAACACGGCCGAGACCGCGAGCCCGGCGAGGACGGTCGTGGTCGGGCTGAGGCCGCCCGCGGCGCGGGCGAGTCCCAGGGTCGCCGCGAGGGCCGCCAGCGCGCCGGCGAACGCCGCGACCGGGAGGGCCAGGGCGAGCCCCAGCACGAGCACCACGACCGCGCCGACCGAGGCGCCCGACGACAGTCCGAGCAGGTACGGGTCGGCGAGCGGGTTGCGCGTGAGCGCCTGCATCACGACGCCGCAGATCGCGAGGCCCGCGCCGACGGCGCCGGCGGTGAGCACGCGCGGCATGCGCAGCTCCCACACGATCGCGTCGCGGAGCGGCGCGAGGGTCGGCTCGCCGAGCCCGAGGTGCGCCGCCACCGAGGCGAGCACGTCTCCGGGCGCGAGCCCGGCCGGCCCGATGGTCACGGCGAGCACGACGGATGCCGCGAGCAGCGCGACGAGCGCGGCGGCCGCGCCGACCGTGGTGACGGTGCCCGAGCGGCGCGGCGCGCGCGACCCGCCGGCGGGGTCCGACGGGCGCGCAGTGGCGACGGACGGCCGCACCGCGGCATCCGTCGCCCTGCCCGCCTGCGTCGCCATCAGCGCGCTCCGAGCTGCTCCACGATCGAGGCGACCGCGTCGACGTTGCGGACGCCGGCCTCGGTGGACGGGAAGTCGACGATGACGTAGCGATGCTGCTGCACGGCGGGCATCGCCGCCGTGGCGGGGTTCGCCTCGAGCTTCTCGATCTTCGAGTCGGCGGTGTTCCATGCGGCGTCGACGAGCACGATGACGTCGGGGTCGGCGTCGACGACGGCCTCCCACGAGAGCGAGGTCCACGTGTCGTGCACGTCCGCGGCGACGTTCGTGAGGCCGGCGGCGTCCATGATCATCTGGGGTGCGCCGATGCCGGCGCCGACGAACGGCTGGTCGTCGCCCGAGGAGTACCAGAGCGCGGTGAGGCCCTCGTCGTCCGGCTGGATCGCGTCGAGTGCGGCGCGCTGCTCGGCGACGAGGTCGGCCGCGGCGTCCGGGACGCCGAAGATCGCGCCGGCCTCCTCGAAGTCGGCGAAGACGCCGTCGAAGGTGAGCGGGTCGGGCATGTAGCCCTCCTCCTTGCACGCGGCGGGGGCGACGTAGGTGTGCACGCCGAGTTGCTCGAGCCCGTCGCGCTCGCCGGCGCCCTCGGCCGAGAGGTTCGACTCCCAGCCGGCGAAGACGAGGTCGGGCTCGGCCTCGAGCACGGCCTCCTGCGACGGCACCTTGTCGGAGAGCACCTCGACGCCGGCCGCGGCGTCGGCGTAGCGGTCGGGTGCGGGGCCGTCGGTGAAGGCGGCGCCGACGACGCGGTCGCCGAGGCCCAGGGCGAGCAGCAGCTCGAGCGTCGACGACTTGATGGTCACGACGCGCTGGGGCGCCTCGTCGAAGGTGACCTCGGTGCCGCAGTTGTCGACGGTGACCGGGAACCCGGTGCCGACGGCGTCGGTGCCGGCGTCGGCATCGCCGTCGGCCGTGGCGGTGCCGGCGCAGCCGGCGAGGAGGGCGACGGATGCCGCGGCGGCGACGAGTGCGGCCGCGTGGGTGCGTCGTGGGCTGCGGGGGAATGTGGGCATGGGGCCTCCGGGACGTGTGCGTGTGCGTGATCCGACGAGCGTCGGCGACTCGCGGCCCAATCCCGGGCCGGCCCGACCGGTCAATCCGAACCGGCGGTCGTCGCCATCCTCCCACCGGCGTCGAGTGAAATCAATACTGGATTCTGGATCCAAGATCCGGCATGATCCTAGGACGGGCGCAGGCATACGCCCGACAACGCGTCGCAGCGTTCAACGGAAGGACGTCGCATCCATGCAGACGACACCGGTCGAGTTCTACAGCGAGGGAGACCGCCTCGCGGGGCTCTGGCGCACCCCCGACGGCCCCGGGCCGTTCCGGGCCGTCGTGCAGGGCCCGGGGTGGCTCGGGCTCAAGGACGCCAGGCTCTACGTGCGCTACCACGAGGCGCTCACCGCCGCCGGCTTCGGCGTGCTCGTGTTCGACTACCGCGGCTTCGGCGACTCCGGCGGCGACCGCGGCATCCTCTCGCCCGCGCGCCAGCTCCAGGACCTCGTGAACGCCGTGACGTACCTGACGACGCGCGACGACGTCGTGGCCGACGCCATCGGCGTCTTCGGCACCGGCGGCACCGGAGGCGGCAACGCCGTGCTCCTCGCCGACGCCGACCCGCGCATCCGCGCCGCCGTGAGCCAGGTCCCGGTCGCCGACGGCACCGACTGGCTGCACCGCATGCGCCAGGAGCACGAGTGGCTCGCCTTCCTCGCCGGGCTCGAGGAGGACCGCCGCGTCCGCGTCGCGACCGGCGAGGGGCGGCTCGTGCACCCGCGCGAGGAGATCATGGTGCCCACGCCGGAGCGTCGGGCGACCACGATCAAGGCCGACGTCGACGACCGCATCCCCTCCGCCATCCCGCTCTCGTGCGCGGACGAGATCCTCGCCTACCGGCCGATCGACGCGGCGTCGCGGCTCACCACGCCCCTCCTCGTCATCGGCGTCGAGGGCGACGCGACCACCCCCACCGACCACGCGGAGCGGCTGTACGCGGCCGCGCGCGGTCCCAAGCAGCTCGTCATGCAGCGGCACACCACCCACTACGCCGCCTACGACCGCTACTGGGAGCAGACCACCCCGCTGATCGTCGACTGGCTCGACCGCCACGTGCGTCCGAGCGACGTCGACGTCCGCACCACCCGCTCGCCCGGCCAGGGCGAGGCCATCGAGCGCATGGAGGCACCGCAGTGACCATCGACCTCAGGATCGCCGGCGGCGTCGTCGTGACGCCGTCCGGCCCCACCACCGCCGACCTGCTCGTGCACGACGGCCGGATCGCCGGCCTCGTCGCCCCCGACGTCGCCGTCGACTCCGACCGCACGATCGATGCCACCGGGCGGCTCGTGCTGCCCGGCATGGTCGACGTCCACGTGCACACCCGCGAGCCCGGGTACGAGCACAAGGACGACATCCTCACCACGACCCGCCAGGCCGCCGCCGGCGGCGTCACGACGATCTTCGGGATGCCGAACCTCAACCCGCCGACCGTCGACGTCGAGACGCTGACCGACGTCTTCGAGCGCTACGGGTCGACGTCCCTCGTCGACTGGAACCACAACCCGGCGCCGACGAAGTTCGACGAGATCGTGCCGATGGCCGAGATGGGCATCCGGGCCTTCAAGATCTACATGGTCGTCGACACCGGCCGCACCTACCCCCACCCGGCGGGGACCGGCATCCACGACCACGGGCACCTGCTCGAGATCATGGACCGGATCGCGGGCACCGGCGTGCGCTTCATCGTGCACCCGCACGACCAGGCGCTGATGGACTACATCGAGGGTCGCTACCTCGCGCGCGGCGAGAACACGCCGCAGGGCTACGCGTCGGCGTACGCCGAGCGCGAGGGCGTCATCTGGGACACGGCGATCGACGTCGTGCTGCGCCTCGCCGAGGCATCCGGATGCCCCGTGCACATCGCCCACATCCAGACGCGCCGCTCGATCGAGGCCGTCCGCCGCGCCAAGGCGGCCGGCGTCGACGTGACCTGCGAGGTCAACCACTGGGCGCCGTTCCTCTCCACGTGGAAGGACGTCGAGACGCTGGGGCCGTACGCCCTGTCGTACTGGGTGCCCGACGACAACCGCGCGGCCGTGTGGGAGGGCATGCGCGACGGCACGATCGACATCGCGAGCTCGGACCACGCCCCGCACACCCGCGAGGAGAAGGAGATCGGCTGGACCGAGATGTGGAGCGCCCACACCGGCACGCCGGGGATCCAGTACTACTACGAGCTCATGCTCGACGCCGTCAACCGCGGCGAGCTCACGCTCGAGCGCGCGGTCGACATGGTCGCCCGGATCCCCGCCGAGAAGTTCGGCCTGGCCGGCACCAAGGGCACGCTCGAGGTCGGCGCCGACGCCGACGTCGTGATCGCCGACATGCAGCACGAGTGGACGATCACGAACGACGACGTGCTCTCGAAGACCGGATGGACGCCGTACGACGGCCGCACCATCAGCACCCGGATCGAGCGCACCATCGTGCGCGGCCGGGACGTCTACGCCGACGGCGCCGTCGTCGGCGAGCCCGGATACGGGAAGCTCGCGGCCGCGCCGGCCGAACTCGCGGCCGAGGCGGCCGGAACGGAAGGGAACTGACATGGCGATGAAATTCGGACTGCTGCTGCCGCACTTCGGCGAGGAGGCGAGCCGCGAGAAGCTGCTCGAGGGCTCGCAGCTCGCCGAGAGGATGGGCTTCGACTCGGTGTGGGTTCGCGACCACCTCGTCTTCGAGCCCCACGGCGAGATGGAGAAGCCGAACCGCACCTTCTACGACGCGCTCACGACGCTCACCGCGATCGGCGCGGTCACCGAGAAGCTCGAGCTCGGCACCGGGTCGCTCATCCCGTTCCGCCACCCGCTCATCACGGCGCTCATGGCCGGCACGATCACCCAGCTCGTCGGGCCCCGGCTCATCCTCGGCTTCGGCGCCGGCACCTTCGACCACGAGTTCGAGGCGATCGGCTGGGGCGACCTCGACCGCGTCGAGGCGGTCCGCTCCAACGCGGAGATCCTCAAGCGCGTGTTCACCGAGAACGACGTCACCTACGACGACGGGATCTTCTCGTTCGACAACGTCACGATCGAGCCGAAGCCCGTCGGCGGCCGCGTGCCGTTCTGGTACTGCGGCGCGACGCCCCGCTCGGCGCGCCTGGCCGCCGAGTACGCCGACGGCTGGATGCCGGGGCGCATCTCGCTGGCGACCATGGAGAAGCGCATCGCCAACATGCGCGAGCTCACGGATGCCTCGGGCCGCCCGATGCCGACGGTGTCGGTGATCCCGCCGACCTCCATCGAGGAGACGCGCGAGGAGGCGCTGAAGCACGTCAACGTGCCGGGCCTGCTCGCCTGGGCGAACAAGGCGAAGTTCGCCGTCAAGCCGCCCTCGGGTACGTTCGAGACGGTCGAGGACCTGGAGGGCCAGCTCATCGTCGGCGACCCCGACGAGGCGGTCGAGGAGCTCCGGAAGTTCGAGGCCATCGGCACCGAGCACCTCGTGTTCGACTTCCGGTTCAAGTTCGACCGCTTCTTCGAGCAGATCGAGCTGCTCGGCACCGAGGTGCTGCCGAAGATGCGCGAGCGCGCCGCCGAGCCGGCGCTGACCTGAGCGAGCGTGCCCCGTGAGCGTGGAGGAGGGTATTGCGATGACGACGACCATCGAGCCGACGGAGGATGAGGCATCCGCTCCGTCCCTGATCTCGGTGCGCGGCCTGGGCGTCAGCTACGACGTGGCCCGGACCGGCGAGAAGCTCGTGGCGATCGAGGGCGTCGACCTCGACGTCCGCGAGGGCGAGTTCGTGACCGTGCTCGGCCCATCGGGCTGCGGCAAGACGACCTTCATGAACGTGATCGCGGGGCTCGTGAAGCCCAGTGCGGGGAAGGTGCTCGTGGCCGGGGAACCGGTCACGGGCCCCGGCCCCGACCGGGCGGTCGTGTTCCAGGACTACGCGCTGCTGCCGTGGCGAACGGTGTTCGACAACGTGAGGTTCGGGCTCGAGATGCAGAAGGGGCTCAAGGGCAGCGGATGGCGCGACCGCGTGCAGGAGGCGGTCGAGCTCGTCGGCCTCAGCGGCTTCGAGCACGCCTATCCGCGCGAGCTCTCGGGCGGCATGCAGCAGCGCGTGGGCCTCGCCCGCGCGATCGTCGCCGAGCCGAGGATCCTGCTCATGGACGAGCCGCTCGGCGCGGTCGACGCCCTCACGCGCGAGGTCATGCGCGCCGAGATCGAGAAGCTCATCGCCGCCACCGGCAAGACGGTGCTCTTCATCACGCACTCGATCGAGGAGGCGATCCTGCTGGGCGATCGCATCGTCGTGTTCAAGAGCCACCCGGGTGCGGTCAAGGAGGTCATCGAGACCGGCCTGGAGCGTCCGCGCTCGGAGCGCAGCATCCAGAGCGATCCCCGCTTCCTCGAGCTCCGCGACCACCTGTGGGACGCGCTGCAGGGTGAGGCGACCGCCGCGGCGGTGTCGAAGTGAGCGCCTTCCTCGCCTCGGGGCCGAACCTCGGCCGCGGGGGCGTCGGCGCCTGGCTCGCCGGGCTGAGTCCGCGCGGCAAGGTGCTCGTGCTCGCCGGCGAGGTCGTCGTGATGCTCGCGCTCTGGCAGCTCGTCGTCGGCGTGCTGGGCTGGATCAACCCGGTCTTCTTCCCGCCGCCGTCGGCGATCTGGCAGGGCTTCCTCGAGCTGTGGTCGAGCGGCGTCCTCGCGACGAACGCGCTCGTGTCGCTGCAGGCGTGGCTCACGGGCTTCGCGATCGCGGTCGGGATCGGGATCCCGCTGGGCCTGCTGATGGGCACGTCGCTGCCCGTCGACCGGGTGGTCGGGCCGATCGCATGGACGATCTACGCGACGCCGACGATCGCGTACCAGCCGCTCGCGAAGGCGTGGTTCGGGTTCGGCATCGGTCCGGTGATCTTCCTCGTCGCGATCAGCGCGGTCTTCCCGATCCTGCTGAACGTGGCGGCGGGCATGCGGACGACCAACCCGTCGATCATCCGGGCCGGCACGGTGTTCGGCGCCGGGCGGTTCCAGCTCTACCGCTCGGTGTACCTGCCGTCGACCGTGCCGTTCCTGTTCGCGGGGCTCCGGCAGGCGGTCGTGCTCGCGACGATCGGCATGGTCGTCGCCGAGCTCACGGGTTCGGCGCAGGGCATGGGCGCGGTCATCATCCGCGCCGCCAACACGTACCAGACCGACCAGGCGTTCGCGGCGATCGCGCTCGTCGTGGTGTGGAGCGTCGGCATGACGCAGGTGGTGACCCTCGTGGAGCGCTGGGTCGCGCCGTGGACGAGGAAGGCACGCCGATGACCGTCACCTCTGCGACCGGGACGAACCGCATCGTCCGTCCGCGCCGCGTCGTCCGCTCCGGCGAGGGCCGGTGGGCGTGGCTGCTCGTCGGCGTCGTCGCCGCCGTCCTGCTGGCCTGGGAGGCCGCGGTGAGCTGGCTGCAGCTCGTGCCCGCGGTGTTCCTGCCGCCGCCCACCGAGATCCTCGCCGCGTTCGTTCGACTCCTCGGCGAGCCGGAGTTCTGGCAGGCGTTCGCGTACAGCATGGGGAACCTGCTGATCGGCCTCGCGCTCGCGATCGTCGTCGGCGTGGTCGTCGGCCTCGCGGTGGGCTGGTCGCCCGTGCTGCGCTTCACCGTGGCGCCCTTCCTGTGGCTGCTGTACTCGACACCCAAGGTGGCGCTCGCGCCGCTCTTCATCCTGATCCTGGGGCTCGGCAACGAATCGAAGATCGCGCTCGTGTTCCTGCTCGCGGTGTTCCCGATCATCCTCAACACGATGGAGGGCGCCGTCACCGTGAGCCCGTCGCTCGTGAACGCGGGTCGCGTCTTCGGGGTGAACGGCGTGTACCTCGGCTGGAAGGTGATCTTCCCGGCGACGCTGCCGTACAGCCTGTCGGGCATCCAGCGCGGTGCCGCGCTGGGCTTCACGGGCGAGGTGCTCGGCGAGTTCCTCGGCGGCACGGGCGGGCTCGGGCACCTGCTCGAGTTCGCGGCGTACCAGTTCATGATGGCGGAGGCGATCGCCATGGTCATCGTCATGGTGATCATCGCCAACCTCACGCTCTGGCTCATCTCCGCCCTGCGGCGGCGCCTCGCGCCCTGGTACGACGACCGCAGGATCGTCGGGGCGTCGTAGGGGCCGCGATGCGCAAGCAGATCGTCGAACCCGTCGGGGTGTACCCGCCGACGGCGGACTTCAGCCAGGCCATCCGCGTCTCCGGCGGCGACCTCGTGTTCGTCAGCGGCATCATCGGCATGCGGGCGGACGGCACCATGCCGGCCGACACCCGCGAGCAGGTCGAGCTCGCCTTCGCCAACCTCGCCGCGGTGCTCGATGCCGCCGGCGCGACCCCTGCCGACGTCGTCAAGGTGAACGTGTTCGTCCGAGACGACTTCCGGCTCGTGCGCGACGACGTGCGCGAGATCCGCGCGCGGTACTTCACGCACGACTTCCCCGTGTCGACGCTCGTGCAGGTCGCCGGCTTCGCCGGCCCCGAGTACCGGTTCGAGATCGAGGCGATCGCGGCGGTGCCGTCACGGGCGGATGCCTCGGGGCCGGCCGGTGCGCCATCCCGCGCGCCGGGCGGCTGACGCGGCATCCGCCCGCCCCACAGACCGCCGGCCCCCGTTTCATGCGCGATGACGGGGGCCGGCCGCTCCGTCCGCGCACCACGCGCGCGACACCGCCCGTGATGTCGCCAGAATCGACGGCCGGGCGCGGGGGGACACGTCGGTTCGTGCGACCTCAGCGAAACGTCCGCCCGGGCGGGGTGCGTCGGGCACGCGACGGGCCCCCGCCGTCATGCGCTGCGGCGAGGGCCCGTCGATGGTGCGGGATCCGGTCAGGGGTAGGGGAGCTCCTCCGGGCCGGCGTTGTCGAGGCCGAGCAGTGCCTGCGCCTTCTCGAGGTACACGAGCTGCGACGAGTCGAACTCGATCGGCTCGAGACTCTGCGTCTCGACCGTCGTGTCCCAGGCCTCGGTGTCGAAGTAGAGGTTCTGGCACGCGAGGTGGCCGTCGAGCACCCAGGGGCTGTCGGATCCGCGGAGCGCGTCGACGTCGAAGTCGTTCGCCTCGTAGATGTCGAGCACCTCGCCGACGTTGTCCGGGAACTCGCCCGGCGCCGGGGCGGTCATGTAGTCGACCGCCTTCAGCGTCGCCCGCAGGAACCGCACGAGCGTGTTCGGGTTCTCCTGCACGTAGCCGCTGCCCGCGACCATGACGTCGTTCGCCCAGTTCCGCAGCGCCTCCACCGGGAACTTCGCGTCGTGCTCCTCGAGCGCCGGCCGGTCGTCGCCGTAGAACGGCTGCAGGGTGATCCGGTCGTTCACGAAGAACTCGGTCCACGACTCCGAGCCGGGGCCAGGGTAGACGATCTCGACGTTCACGCCGTCGAGGTCCCAGCCCTGCTCGGAGAGCACGAGGGCGCGCTGGAACTCGGCGGGGTCGCCGGGCGTGCCGGCGAGGACGATCGACGTGCCGTCGAGGTCCTCGACGGAGTCGATGTCGGGCTGCACGGCGAAGTCGAAGTTCTGCCGGCAGTAGTGGCCGGAGACCAGGTCGACGTCGACGCCGCCGCGGATCGCCTCGATCACGGTGCCGGTCGACTCGACGCCGATGTCGGCACTCCCCGAGGCGACGGCGGCCGTCACGTTGTCGGCGGTGATCACCTCGACGGTGAGCCCCTCCTCCTCGTAGTAGCCGAGGTCGGTGCCGAGCACGTACATCGAGTACATGGTCACGTCGGGGAACGGGATCGCGACCGTGATGGCCGTGTCCTCGGCCTCGCCGGGCTCGCCGTCGGCGAGGTCGACGGGTTCTGCTTCCGCTCCGGGGTCGCTGGCGGCGCAACCGGTCAGCAGTGCGAACACTGCCAGGCCGGCCGCCGCGGCAAGGCCGGAACGAGGGATGGATCTGCGCATGACACTCCATTCTTGGCGGGTTGGACTCGCGGTCGGCCGCGCCGGGGAGCGGAGCCGCTCGCGAATTGGTGGATACCGTATCCAAAACGTGCACACCTGTCCATGGTTTCCTGACGGACGTCTTCGGGAGACCATGAAAGGCACGCGGTCTGGACCCTGCGGCTGATTTTGGATACGGTATCCAAAGCGGCACGGATGCCGCGACCGAACGGAAGACGAGGCGGATCCCGTGCGCGCAGCTCTCCTCCAGGCCCACGGCCTCGACGGTCTCACCGTCGCGCAGGTCGACGAGCCCGCGCCGGGGGCCGGCGAGGTCCGGATCCGGGTCGAGACCGTGGGCGTCAACCAGCTCGACCTCAACGTCATCGCGGGTCGCGGCCCCGGCGCGGCGGCGAAGCTCCCGCGCGTGCTCGGGATCGACCCCGCCGGCACGATCGTCGCCGTCGGTCCGGGCGTCGATGCCGACCGGATCGGGCGCCGCGTGGTCGTGAAGCCCAACATCCCCTGCGGCCGCTGCGCCGACTGCCGCAGCGGGCGGGAGGCGCGGTGCCCCGCCCAGTCCGTCGTCGGCGTCCATCGCGACGGCGGCGCCGGCGAGACCGTCGTCGTGCCCGACGCCGTCGCGTTCGACCGGGACGGGCTCGACGCCGCGACCGCGACCGCCACGGTGCACAGCCTCCCGATCGTCCTCAACGTCTTCGACGCCGCCGACGTCCGGCCGGGCGACCGCCTCCTCGTCACGGGCGCCGGCGGCACGCTGGGGCGCGCCGCGGTGGAGTACGGCGCGCACCTCGGCGCCGACGTGACCGCCGCGTCGCGGCATCCGCTCGCCGACGCACCCGGCGGCGTGCGCGCGCTCACCATCGGCGACGAGGCCGACCTCACGGGCCGGCTCGCCGCGGACGAGCGGTTCGACGCCGTCGTCGACGTCAGCGGCAGCGCCCGGCTGCTCGGGCAGGCCGTCGCCGCGCTGGACTGGGGCGGCCGCGCGGCGTTCTGCGCGGCATCCGTCGACGCCCGACTCGAGATCGACGCCCGGGCGTTCTACCTCGGCCGTCGGTCGCTGGCCGGCGTCGCGAGCGCCGACCTCGCGCACGTCCGGCGGGCGCTCGACCTCGTCCGCAGCGGCGCGGTGCACCCGCGGATCGGCGCACGCTACCCGCTCGACGACGTGCGACGCGCCTATCGGGAGTTCCCGACGACCACGCCCGGAAAGGTGATCATCGATGTCCGCTGACCTCATCGACCGACCGCGGCTGCGCGCCTCGCTGCAGCGCATCTCGCAGCGCACGCGCGCCGACGCGGCATCCGCCCGGATGCGGCCGTGGGTCGCGGCCCGGCTCGAGGGCGACGTGACCGCCGTCTCCGAGTTCGAGCAGTACGGCTCGCGGTACGAGTTCCGATCCGACGAATCCGCCGAGCGCGGCGGGCACGGCTCCGCGCCGAGCCCCATGCGATACCTGCTGAGCTCGATCGCCTTCTGCATGCTCGGCTGGGTCGCGAAGACCTGGTCGGCGGCCGACGTCGAGGTCCGCTCGCTCGAGGCCCAGGTGCGGACCTGCCTCGACCTGCGCGGCGAGCACCTCGTCGAGGGCGCTCCCGCCCACCCGCTCTGGTTCGTCGTCGAGGTCCGCATCGACGACGACGCGGCGCCGCAGGACGCGGTCACGCTCCTGCGCGAGGCCGCCCGCCGATGCCCCGTGACCGCCCTGGTCGGCCGTGCCGTGCCGCTCCACCTCGTGCTCGTGCAGCGAGGCTGGACCGTGCTCGACACACGGCCGGACGACCTCAGGGACGAGCACCGAGAGGAGCAGACCCGATGACCCGCGACCACGAGACGCCGGCCGGCGGCCCCCTCGCCGGCATCCGCGTCGTCGAGCTCGGCCAGTACATCTCAGGGCCCTACGCGGCCAAGGTCCTGGCGGACCTCGGCGCCGAGGTGGTGAAGGTCGAGTCGCCGGAGGGCGACCCGATGCGCCGCTGGGAGGGGCACGGCACGATGAGCCCCCAGTTCGCGGCCTACAACCGCGGCAAGCGCGCCGTCGTGCTCGACCTCAAGACCGACGAGGGGCTGTCGGCGCTGCTCGACCTCGCGCGCACCGCCGACGTGCTCATCGAGAACTTCCGCCCCGGCGTGGCCGAGCGGCTCGGGTTCGGGCCGGACGTGCTGCGCGAGCTCAACCCGCGGCTGATCAGCTGCTCCGTCACGGGCTTCGGCGCCGCCGGCCCGTACGCGCGCCGCCCCGCGTACGACACCGTGATCTCGGCGGTCGGTGCGATGTACAGCCAGGTCGTGCCGGCCGAGACGCTGCGCCCGCTCGGGCCGGCCTTCTCCGACCTGCTCTCGGGGATGTCGGCGGCACAGGCCGTGCTCGCCGCCCTCCACGCACGCGACGTCGACGGCCGCGGCGAGCACGTCGAGGTCTCGATGGTCGGATCGCTCATCGACTTCCTCACCGAGGCCGCCTCGACGTACCTCGAGACCGGCCAGGTGGCCGGCCCCGACTCCCGGCCGCGGCGTGCCCAGGCCTACGCCTGCGTCGGCGCCGACGGCAGGGCCTTCGTCGTGCACATGTCGGTGCCCGAGAAGTTCTGGACCGGCCTGCTCGACGCGCTCGAGCGCCCCGAACTCGCCGCGGACCCGCGGTTCGCGACGCGCGAGGCCCGTGTGGCGAACTACGACGCGCTGGACGCCGAGCTGAAGGCCGCCACGGCGCGGATGCCGCGACAGCACTGGCTCGACCGACTGGTCGAGCGCGACATCCCGCACGGTCCCCTCAACACCGTCGCCGACCTGTTCGACGATCCGCAGGTCGCGTCGATGGGCCTCGTCGAGGAGATCGACGGGCACGACGGCACACCGCTGCGCGTCCCGGTTCCGAGCACCCGCTTCCGCCGGAGCGGCCGGCCGCGGCTGCGCGCCGCACCGCAGCTCGGCGAGGCGAACGCCGACCTGGTCGGCGCCGCGGGCGCCGCGCCCACGACCTCCGCCACGACGGCACCCGCCGTCACCGCGGCATCCGCTGCCGCCGAAGGGACCCGCGCATGACCAGCCCCGACGACCTCGTCGCCATCGACGTGCACACGCACCCGCAGACCGAGGAGTTCCTCGCCGCGATGGGCGCCCGCCACCAGCAGATGGCGAAGCACTTCGGGCGCGAGCGGCCCGTGGTGTCGTTCGCCGAGCAGGCCGACCGCTACCGCGACCGGCGGATGATGGCGGTCATCGTGAACTCGGACTCCGAGACGACCTCGGGGATCAAGGGCGCGCCGAACGACCTGCTCGGCCGGGCCCAGGCCGACCATCCCGACGTCTTCCTGGCCTTCGCGGGGATCGACCCGTGGAAGGGCGAGGCCGCGATCGCGGAGATCCGGCGCATGCACGCCGAGTACGGCATCAAGGGCGTCGGCGAGCTCAACCCGTCGCGGCAGCGGTTCCTGCCCAACGACCGACGCTTCTTCCCGATCTGGGAGGCCTGCGCCGAGCTCGGGCTGGTCGTGATGTTCCACGCGGGCTTCCCCGGCGCCGGCGCCGGCACGCCCGGCGGCGGCGGCTACCGCCTCGAGAACGCCCGGCCGATCCCGTACCTCGACGACGTCGCCGCCGAGTTCCCCGAGCTGAAGATCATCAGCGCGCACCCGGCCTGGCCGTGGCACCTCGAGAACCTCGCGATGGTCTGGCACAAGTCGAACGTGTACCTCGACCTCTCCGGATGGGCGCCGAAGTACCTGCCGCCCGAGGTCGTGCGGTACGCCGACTCGCTGATCACCGATCGCGTCCTCTTCGGCTCGGACTGGCCGGTGATGACCGCCGACCGATGGATGGACGAGTTCGCCGAGCTCCCCTTCAAGGAGGAGTCGCGACGGAAGATCCTGCTCGACAACGCCCGCGGGCTGTTCGGGATCTGACGGACTCCCGAGCACCAGGACCGACCCGCCCGGAAAGGACCCAGATGGCCGAGCTCGCACTCGCCGCGGTCACGCCGCACAACCCGCTGCTCTGGCGGGCGATGACCGACCCCGTACCCGACGACCTCCGGCCGATCGCCGCGGACTTCGCGCGCATCCGCGAGGCGGTCGCGGCGCACGAGCTCGACGCGCTCGTCGTCATCGGCACCGACCACCTGCGGCAGTTCTTCTACGACAACTCGCCGGCGTTCGCGATCGGCAAGGCCGAGGCGTACCACGGCACGTGGGAGAACGAGGTGCGCACGTTCGGCATGGAGTACGCCGAGGTGACGGGCCACCGCGCGCTCGCCGACCGGATCGCGGGGCGGAGCGTGCAGCCCGACGCGATCGACTTCTCCGTCAGCCTCGAGTGGCGCCTCGACCACGCGTTCGTCATCCCGCTGCAGTACGTCCGGCCCGAGCTGGATCTCCCGATCGTGCCGATCCACGCGAACGCGTCGATGCCGCCGGTGCCGTCGGTGCGGCGGTTCGTCGCCCTGGGCGAGCACGTGCGCCGCGCGATCGAGGAGTGGGACGTCGACGCGCGGGTCGGACTCCTCACCTCCGGCCACATGGCCAACGACGTCGGCGGGCCGCGCACCTTCGCGGGCTCCCCGGACCCCGGGTTCGACGCGGCGGCGACGGCGTGGATGCGCGACGGCGACCTCGACGGCGCGATCCGCGTGTGCAGCGACGTCGACCGGCTGACGGCGGCCGGCAGCATGACCTCCCAGTACCTGAACGCGGTCGCGGCGCTCGCGGCGATGGGCGGCCGCGCCGCCGACTTCGTCGACGTGCCGGAATCGCGCTTCTCAACGAGTCCGTTCTTCCTCTGGAGCACCCGCTGATGAGCGCGTACATGGTCGACAAGTTCATCCGGGCGGTCGAGCTCGGCGATGCGACCGTCGCCGAGTACGTCGCCGACCCGCCCGCGTTCGTCGAGCGCTGGCTCGCGGGCGGTGGGACGCCCGCAGCTCCGGCCGACGACCGGGTCCTCACCGACGCCGAACAGGCTGCATTCGCGGAGCGCGACTTCGGCGCGCTGTACGCGCTCGGGGCCCATCCCTACCTGCTCTGGCATTTCACCGAGGCCGTCTACGAGCACGAGTACACCGAGGGCTTCGGATGGCGCGAGCTGGTCGAGCGCTACCGTGCGGCCGTCGCTCCGCAGGGACTCGTCGACTACATCCCCTGACGGCGCCGGACGCCCCGCGCCGCCGCCGTAAGCCCCGTGTAAGGGAACGGTAAGCGCTCCGTCACCGCTGCCCCGTCGCCGCCGCGACCGCTCCGGCATTGACTGCTGGAAGGCCGCCGGACCGGCGGTCGAACGGAAGGGGAACCTCATGCACACCACCCGGATCCGCCCGCTGCTCGGCGCGGCCGCCACCTTCGCCCTCGCCGCCGGCGGGGTGCTGATCGGCGCACCGGCGGCGAACGCCGCGGGCGTCAGCGGACCCGCGTTCTGGGCCGACGGCGAGCTGTACCGCACCGTCGGCACGCCGACCGACTTCTCGGGCACGGGCGCGCCGGCCGACTCGTTCCAGCCGCTCTACGCCTTCCCGGAGGGCACCCAGGCGAACGTCACCCCGGCCGCACCCGGCGACCCCGGCTTCCGCGGCGGACGCTGGGCGATCACCGAGGTGCACCTGCCCGACGGCTACGCCGCGGCACTGGCCTCGGGCGACCTCGACGGCGACGGCGTGCTCGACTCCGCAACGGAGCTCTGGGCCGCCGCCGACGCGGGCGACCTCGTCGTCGGCGACATCACGCGCTACTTCGAGTGCCCGGTGATCCCGGTGCCGCAGAACGAGCGCTGAGTCAGTCGCGCCCCGCGGGCGCGGCGCCGACCGCGAGGTCGAGCGCCGCGCCCGCCAGTGCGGCGGAGGTCTCGCGGTCGCGCATCCAGAGCGGGACGGATGCCGCGGCGAACCCGTCGGCGACGAGGCCGGGCACGGCGCTCGCATCGGCCTCGTCGACGAGCCAGCCGTCGAGCACGCCGCCCGTGGTGCGGGCGCCGTAGTGGCGCGCGACGGCCGCGGCATCCGTCTCGACGCCGATCGCCGAGAGGCACGCGTCGGCCATGCCGCGCACCACGCGCCCGCCGATGACGGGGGAGACGCCGACGACCGGCGCCGCGGTCTCCGCGAGGGCCTCGCGGACGCCGGGCACGCCGAGGATCGTGCCGATCGACACGACCGGGTTCGAGGGGGCGAGGAGCACGACGTCCGCGTCGGCGATCGCCGCCCCGACGCCGGGAGCCGGCCGGGCCTCGGCGAGGTTCCGCTGGGCGAACCCGAGCGCCGGGATCGACGCGCGGTAGCGCGTCCACCACTCCTGGAAGTGCAGCTCGTCGCGACCGCCGGCATCGGGATGCGCGGGGTCGATCCGCACGTGCGTGTCGACCTCGGCATCGGTCGCGGGCAGCAGCCGGACCCCGAGCCGCCAGCGGCGCTGGAGCCGTTCGGCCACGTCCGACGGCGCCAGGCCCTCGCGCAGCCACGACGTGCGCGCGAGGTGCGTGCCCAGGTCGAGGTCGCCGAGCGTGAACCACGGCCAGCCGACGCCCCATTCGCGCAACTCGGCCGCGACGCGCTCCGACTCGCCGGCCCGGCCCCACCCGCGCTCGGCGTCGTTCACGCCCGCGAGGGCGTACAGCAGCGAGTCGAAGTCGGGCATGAGCCGCACGCCCGACAGCCAGAGGTCGTCGCCGGTGTTGACGACGACGGTCACGTCGGCGCGGGTCGCCGGGGTGCCGTCGGCCGCCGGTGGCGCGTCGGCATCGGCCGGCCAGCGCCGAGCGGCCTCCTCGCGCACGCCGCGCGCGAAGCGCGCGCCCCCGACCCCGCCTGCGAGCACCGTGATCTGCACCGTTCCACGGTAGTCGGCGCCGGGGTCCCGCGTCCCCGGGCGGCGGGGTCCGGCGTCAGGCGTCGCGCACGAGCACGAGCGACCCGGACGCGCGCCCGGCGCGCAGGTCGTCGACCGCCTGCGGTGCTCGCTCGAACGCGTACGGCGTCGCGGACGGCGCGATGCCGAGTCGCAGCGCGAGCCGGAGGAACTCGTCGCCGTCGGCCCGGGTGTTCGCCGTCACCGTCCGCAGGTCGCGCTCGAGGAACAGGTGGTCGGCGTACGTCATCGCGGGCACGTCGGTCATGTGGATGCCGGCGAGCACGACCGTGCCGCCGCGGACGGTCGCCTCCAGCGCGATGGGGACGAGGTCGCCTGCGGGCGCGAAGACGATCGCCGCGTCGAGCGGCTCCGGGGGTGCCGCGCGCTCGTCGCCGACGGACGCGAGCCCGAGCTCGCGTGCGAGCCGCCGGTTCGCCTCGCCGCGGGTCATGGCGTCGACGGTCGCGCCCGCCGCCATGGCGAGTCGCGCCGTCAGGTGGGCCGACGAGCCGAAGCCGTAGAGGCCGAGGCGACCGCCCGGCGGCAGGTTCGCGCGGCGCAGCGCGCGGTAGCCGATGATGCCGGCGCAGAGCAGGGGTGCGACGGCGACCGGGTCGGCGTCGGGCGGCAGCGCGTACGCGAACGCCTCGGACACGGTCGCGAGGTCCGCGTAGCCGCCGTCGGCGTCCCAGCCGGTGAACCGGGCGTCGGGGCAGAGGTTCTCCCGGCCGCTGCGGCACCACCTGCAGGCACCGCAGGTCGAGCGCAGCCAGGCGATCCCGACGAGGTCGCCCACCGCGGTGCGGCGCACGGCCGGTCCCGTCGCGGCCACGCGACCGACGACCTGGTGGCCGGGCACCACGGGACTGCGGTGCGGCTCGAGTTCGCCGTCGATGACGTGCAGGTCGGTCCGGCACACGCCGCACGCGAGGACCTCGACGACGAGGTCGTCGCCGACCGGTTCGGGGTCGGTGAGCCGACGGTCGACGAGCTCGCCGTCGCCCCGCGTCGTCCAGGCCTGCATCGTGCGCCTCCCCTGATCGCTCCGCCGGACCGTCTCCGCCGGAGCGCCGCTGCCGCCAGCCTGCGCCGCGCCTCCCGCTGCGATCGGGCCGAAGGTCATCCGGCCGGGCGCGATCGGCGGGTGCGGTGCGACACCGGACGAGCCGGTGTCGGCGGGACCATGGGCCTCACGGGCGGCCGGCGGGCCGATCAGGCTGGAGACGTGTTCCGGAACCGCGTCGACGCGGCGGCCGAGCTGCTCGGCCGCCTCGAGCGGTTCCGCGACCGCGACGTCGTGGTCCTCGGCCTGCCGCGCGGTGGCGTGCCGGTCGCGGCGGCGGTCGCCGAGGGGTTGGACGCGCCGCTCGACGTGATCGTCGTCCGGAAGCTCGGCCTGCCGACGCAGACCGAGGTGGCGATGGGGGCGATCGGCGAGGGCGGCGTGCGCGTCGTCGACGACGACCTCGTGCGGCGCGCCCGCGTGTCGGACGCGCGCTTCGCCGAGGTCGAGCGGCACGAGCAGGCCACGCTCGACCGTCGGGTCGTGCAGCTGCGCGGCGGACGCCCACCCGTCCCGCTCGCCGGCCGCACCGCGCTCGTGGTCGACGACGGGCTGGCGACGGGCGCGACCGCGGAGGCGGCGTGCCGGGTCGCCCGGGCGCGGGGCGCTGCGCGCGTCGTGCTCGCGGTGCCGGTCGCGCCGAAGGATGCCGCTGCCCGTGTGCCGTCCGCGGACGAGGTCGTCGCGGTCGAGGTGCCCGACTGGTTCATGGCCGTCGGACAGGCCTACGCCGACTTCCGGCAGACGAGCGACGAGGAGGTCGTCGCGCTGCTCGAGCACGCGCGCGACCGGACCGGCGACCGCGGGGCCCCGCGGGCCGGAACCGACCCGGGTTCGGCTGAAGGCTGAGTCTCGAGTCGGGCCGGGCCGCCGGTCGCCCGTGGCGTGCCGTGCCGTGCGGACGTGACGCCGGGAATGCCCGAGCGCCCGGCAAGGGAGAGCCGGGCGCTCGGGGGTCTGCGGCGGTCCGCTGCCGGACTACGGGGCGGGGTAGTCGACGATGAACCGGGGCGCCCCGATGTGGTCCATGTCGGCCGCCTCGCCCGTGCCGTTCACCACGTGCAGGATCGTGCCCGCGCTGAGGTTCACGGTCATGACGTGGTGGAGGCGCACGCCCTCGCGCTCGGGAACGGAGAAGCCGTTCTCGGTCACGATCGACGGCGCGTTCTGGTTGAACACGTACACGCCGGCACCGTGCAGCGCGTGCGTGTCCACGTCGTCGGCGACGACGTAGCCCGGGTAGCCGAGCGTGCCGTCGGGCTGGGTCCAGTCGGCCTGCGTGGGCGGGTCGTACGGCAGTTCGTTCTGGTAGAGCACGACCGTGCCGTCGTCGCCGTTCCAGAGCGTGTTGAACCGCTGGAAGTGCTCGACGAACAGGCCCGTGGCGGTCACGTGGTCGCCGTTCACGACGATGCCGTTGCGACCCGTGTTGGTGTTCCAGCGGTCGGTGTCGCCGTTCACGCCCTCGGTGAAGCCCTCGACGCCGTGGTCGCCGCGCCAGACCCACGCGTGGTCGATGAGCACGTGGTCGGCGTTGACCTCGATCGCCGTGTCGACCCTGCCGACGTGGGGCCCGCCGACGCGGACGTAGACGTCGTTCAGCGTGATCGGGTCGGATGCCGCGGCGCGCGCGTTCGCGCCGTGGTCGCCGTTCGGCTTGCCGACCCGCAGGAGTGCCGGCGAGAGCTCGGTGCCGGCGTCGAAGGTGACGCCTGCGACGACGACGCCCGGGACGTCGGCGACCTCCATCGGCACGGCGCCGCCGGTGGCGGTGAGCGTGGCGTGGCCCATGCCGAGCACGACCGTGTCGGCACGCTTGACCTTGATCGTCGCGTCGATGTCGTAGATGCCGGGCGTCAGGAGCAGGTTCTTGCCCGACGCGAGCGCCTGGTTGATCCGCTGCACCGAATCGCCGGGCTTCGCGAGGTAGAAGTCGCCGATCGGCACCGTGCGCCCGGGCGTCATGCCCTCGGCCCACGAGACGCCGCGGGTGTCGGTCGCCGCCGACGGCACGCGCACGTTGAACGCGCCCTCGTCGTCGACGAAGAGGTACGGCTTCTCGCGGCTCACGGGGGTCGTGTCGAGCGTCGTGTAGGGCGGGTCCGGGAACGCGGCGTCGTCGGGTGCGCCGACGGTGCCGGCGAACACCTGGTTCCAGACCGCGTTGCTCCAGCCCGCGGAGACGTCGCTGTTGCGGGTGAGCCACTGCTGCTGGGAGCCGTTGATCGTGAACGGCAGTCGCGAGTCGGCGATGAAGCCGCCGCTGGCGTACTGCGGCCCGTCGGTGCAGTAGTCCATGAGCGAGAGGTTCGCGCCCGAGATGTCGAGCCGGCGCATCGAGACGGCCTGCGAGACCGCCCAGAAGTTCGCGCTCGCGCGGCATCCGTCCTGGCTCGCGCCGTTCACGTGGAGCGAGAGGTTCGACAGGGTGCGCCAGAAGTTCACGAGCGCGATGCAGTTCGGGTCGTCGCCGCTGCCGAGGCACCGGTTGTAGACCTCGATGGCCCCCTCGACGGTCACGTCGGAGGGCGACGCGCCGAGGCCCGCGACCTCGGTGTAGTAGCCGACCTCGAACTGCAGGGGGTGCTCGCCGTCGCCGTAGGCGCCGGGCATGAAGTACACGGCGCGGCGCACCTCGCTCATCTCGGCGTCGCGCTGCTGGTCGGCCAGGGCGTCGAGTTCGGCGTCGATGTCCGCGAGGGGCATCGACGGGTCGAAGATCGTCACGTTCGGGCCGAAGTCCGGGTGCAGGGCGTCGACCTCCTGCGGCGGTGCCGCCTGCGCGGGACCGGCGGCGACGGCCCCGGCGACGAGGATCGCTCCGATGACCGCGGCGGCGGTCCTCATGCGGGTGCGGGGCGTGGGTGGGGCGTTGGTGCTCATCCGTGCTTCCTCTCCTTCGAGGCGGTGTGGGTGGCGCTGCACCCCCGGCTCCATCGGCCGGATCGCCCGGTGCCACAGGTGTCGGACATCGGGTTACTGACGAGACAGTAACCTTTGCGCCACCGCAGTGCAACGCCCGGCACGCCGGGTCGGCCCGACCGCGACCCGGCGATCGGTGCCGTCCGCCGGCCGTGCAGGGGCGCCGTGGCGCCGACGGAGGCGTAGCGTGGCCGCATGCCCGACTACGGCCGCCCGATCGAGTTCGGTACCTTCATCACGCCCTCGGCGCTCGACCCGCAGCGCCCGGTCGCGCTCGCGCTCGCGAGCGAGGCGGCCGGGCTGGAATTCGCGACGTTCCAGGACCACCCCTACCAGCCGCGGTTCCTCGACACGTGGACCCTCATGACCTGGGTCGGCGCGCGCACGAACCGCATCCGGATCTCGGCGAACGTGCACAACCTGCTGCTGCGCCCGCCGGCCGTGCTCGCCCGCGCCGCGGCATCCCTCGACCTGCTCACGGGCGGTCGCGCGGTGCTCGCGCTGGGCGCAGGCGGGTTCGCGCCGGCCGCGGTCGCGATGGGTGCACCGAACCGCACGCCGGCCGAGCAGGCGGGTGCGCTCGGCGAGGCCATCGTCGTGATCCGCGAGCTGCAGGACGTCGACGCCCAGGGCGGGGTGTTCCTGCACCACGCGTACTACCCCATTCGCGGCGCGAAGCGCGGGCCGGCCCCCGTGCAGCGGCCGATGCCGATCTGGCTCGGGGTCACGAAGCCGAAGGGGCTGCGGCTCGTCGGGCGGGCCGCCGACGGCTGGCTGCCGTCGCTCGGGCGCCTGGAACACGGGCCGGCGTCGCTCGACGCCGGCCACGCCGTGATCGACGAGGCGGCGCGCGTCGCCGGACGCGAACCCCGCGACATCCGTCGCCTGCTCAACGTCGGGCCGCGCGAGGCGGACCCGGAGGTGCTCGCCGACCTCGCGACGCGGCACGGCGTCGACACGTTCATCGTGACCGGCGACGACGAGGCGCTGATCGCGGAGCTCGGGGCGCGCATCGCACCCGAGACGCGCGCCCTCGTCGCGGAACGTCGCAGCGCGGCGGGCGTGCCGACGGCCTGAGACGGATCGGGACCTCCGTCCTCTGGACCTCCGGGCCTCGGCGGGGGACGATGGACGGACGGAACCGCACCGGCGCGGGAGGCCCCCATGAACTCGGCATCGCCCCAGACCCACCGGACCGTCGCCCTCGTGGGCGCTTCGGGATCGGGAAAGACCACGCTCGCGGAGGCGGTGCTGCATCGCGCAGGTGCCATCCCGAGAGCCGGTTCGGTCGAGCAGGGGAACACCGTCTGCGACCACGAGCCCGAGGAGATCGCGCGCCACACGAGCCTCGGGCTCTCGCTCGCCCACCTCGAGTGGACCGGGCCGGACGGCACCGCGTACACGGTGACGCTCGCCGACACCCCGGGGCATCCGGACTTCGTCGGATCGGTCGACGCGGCGCTCGCCGTGGCGGATGTCGCCCTGCTCACGGTGAGCGCGGTCGACGGCGTCGTCGCGGGGACGGTCTCCGCGTGGGAGGCGGCCGGCGCCGCCGGCGTGCCGCGCGTGGTCGTCGTGACCCAGGAGGACAAGGCGCGCGCCGACTTCCGCGGCGTGCTCGCGCAGTTGCGGGCGGCGTTCGGGGAGCACCTGTGGGCGCTCGAGCTGCCCCTCGGCGAAGAGGCGTCGTTCCGGGCGATCGCCGACGTGCTCAGCGAGGAGGCGCACGTCTACGACGACGAGGGCCGGCACCATGACGAGCCGCTGCCGCCCGAGGCGGAGGCCGAGGAACACGCGATGCACGTCGAGGTGACCGAGGACATCGTCTCGCACGACGACGCGCAGCTCGAGGCGTACCTCGAGGGCGACGAGCCGTCGGCCGAGGAACTCGAGCGGACGTTCCGGCGCGAGGTGGCGGAGGGTGAGGCCGTGCCCGTCCTCGTGTGCTCGGGACTCACCGAGGCGGGCGTCGACCGCGTGCTCGACCTCGTGTGCGAACTGACGCCGTGCGCGACCGAGCGCGACGGACGCATCCGCGTCGGCGAGGGCACGGGCGGCAGCGAGCTGGAGGTCGCGCCGAACGAGGGCGGCGACACGCTCGTCCACGTGTTCCGCACGGTCGCCGACCCGTTCGTCGGGCAGGTGTCGATGCTGAAGGTGCTCTCGGGCACGCTCCGCACCGGCGACAAGCTGCGCAACGCGACGACGGGCACGGACGAGCGCATCCACGGCCTCTTCCGGCTGCGCGGGTCCGAGCACCTCACCGCGGGCACCCTCGCCGCGGGCGAGGTCGGCGCGGTCGCGAAGCTCACCGGCTCCCCGTCGGGCTCGCTGCTCTGGTCTCGCGCGACCGGCACGGCGCGCCCCGTCGCCACGCCCGAGCGCGCGCCCGTCTACGCGGTCGCACTCGAGCCGGCGTCGCAGTCCGACGACGAGAAGCTGCCGGCCGCGCTCGCGCGGCTCACGGCCGAGGACCCGACGCTCGTGGTCGAACGCGCGGGCGAGCAGACGGTGCTGCGCGGGCTCGGCGACACGCACGTCGCCGTCGCGGTGGAGCGCCTCGCGCGGGTGTTCGGCGTGCACGTCGACACCGGGCCGGCGCCGGTCGCGTACCGGGAGACCATCGCGGGCACCGCGTCGGTCGAGGGCAAGCTCAAGAAGCAGTCGGGCGGGCACGGCCAGTTCGCCGTCGTGCAGCTCATCGTCTCGCCGCTGACGCCGGGCGACGGGTTCGAGTTCGTGGACTCGGTCACGGGCGGCGCGGTGCCGCGCCAGTACATCACCGCGGTCGAGAAGGGCGCACGCGATGCGCTGGCGTCGGGCGGGCCGCAGGGGCACCCGGTCGTCGACGTGCGCGTGGAGCTCACCGACGGCAAGACGCACTCCGTCGACTCGTCGGACATGGCCTTCCGCACCGCGGCTTCGATCGGAGTGAAGGCCGCGCTCGCCGAGGCCGGAACGGTGCTGCTCGAGCCCGTGTCGAGCGTGACCGTGACGGTGCCGAACGACCTGCAGGGCGCGGTCCTCACCGACCTCTCCGGCCGCCGCGGCCGCGTCAGCGCGACCGAGGCCGCGAGCGACGGCCGCGCCCGCGTCGTGGCCCATGTGCCCGAGTCGGAGCTCGCCCGCTACGTGCTCGACCTGCGTTCGATCACCGCCGGCCAGGCGGAGCTCACGATCACGCCCGACCACTACGCGAAGGCGCCGAGCACGGCCCGCGCCTGAGCGGGGTCGCGGCGAGCGCCCGCGTGTTCGCTCATCCTGTCGTCCGGGCACTCGCCTGGGCTCGCGCAGAACGCAGTGTCCGGGCCCTGCCGCGCGCTCACGCCGCATCTTCGGCCAGCCGCGCCTCGAACCGGGCTCTCCCGCCGAGCCTCGGTACGCGATCGGGATCGACGTGGGGTGGCGGCACGAACCAGACCTCGCGCGGCCCGGTTCGGATCTCCCACCCCTCGCGGTGGATCAGGTGGTGGCAGAAGCTGCAGAGCAGCACGCCGTTGGAGAGATCGGTCGGCCCGGCGTCGTGTTCCCACCAGCGGATGTGGTGCGCCTCGACGTAGCCGACGTTCTGCCCGCACGCGGCGCAGCCGCCGTCGCGCTCGCCGAGCGCGATGCGCTGCGCCTTCGTGAACAGGCGGGCGGAGCGACCGAGGTCGAGCGGAAGGCCGGGGCCGCCGAGCACCGCGGGGATGAGTTCCGCGTCGGCCGCGAGGCGTCGGGCGGTGACCGCGGTGATCGGCTGGTTCAGCCCGTCGATGCGGGCATCGCCGAGGCCGGTCACGAGCGTGTCGAGTTCGACGCGCACCACGACGGTGGTCTTCGCCAGCGGCGTCAGGGTGTGCTCGCAGCCGAGTGAGTGACGGGCGATCGCGGCGAGCGCGTCGGCCTGCAACTGCGGGATCGACCGACGGTCGTCGACCACCGGCCGCGTCTCGCCGGTTCGCGGGTCACGTCGCCGGAGCGCGTCGCCCACGAGCGCCTCGACCGCCGCCTTCACCGGTGCCGCCGTCTCGGGGTCGAGTCGCGCGCGCAGGTGGACGACGCCGTGGCGGTCCTCGTGCATGGTCAGCGAGCGCTGCTCGCGCAGGTGCTCCTCGCGCGGCTCGACGCCGTCGGCATCGAGGCGCGCCTCGGCCTCGCGAACGACCCGGATGAGCACCTCGAGTGGAGCGCGCGCACCGAGTTCGGTGAGCGCCGCCTCCGCGACCGCGATGAGGTCGGGATCGGCGCTCACCGCCACCCGATCGAGCATGGTCGTGATCGCGGACGCCGCGTCGAGGCTGATCGCGCCCCCTGCCAGCGCGGAGGCGACGTGCGGCCGTCGCGCCGGCACCCGCTCACCGGAGAAGGCGGAACGTGCCGAGGTCGCTGCACCGACTGCGATGAGCCGCGCGGCCTCCGCCCGGGAGCCACCGGTGGACGCCGCGACGAGCCGTGCCGGGCTGTGGAACCCCTGCGCCTTCGCGAGGCCGAGCTCGCCGGACTCCGGACCGGAACGCCGGGCGACCTCGGCGGCCGCCCGAGCGAGCAGGGCATCGACGCCGCGCCGCACCGTCGCGAGGGCGTCGGCCACTCGCACGACCCCCGCGTCGCTCATCTGCTCGAGTTCGGCCTGTGCGTCGCCATGGATCGACCCCAACGCCGGCAGCGACCCGCGCCAGGCGTCGCGCAGCTCGGCGAGCTCGCGCTCGAGCGTTGCCAGGGGTCCGTCCATGCTTCGATCCTGCATGCACCCACCGACATCGGAAGGGTGATGAAATCGCTCGTGAACAGGCATTTCACCTGTGCATGGCTCGGTGGCTATCGTGCCTGTGGAGGACGAGTGAGACCATCCGCCGGGTGGCCGGGTGGCCGGGTGGCCGGGTGGCCGGGTGGCCGGGTGGCCGGGTGGCCGGGTGGCCGGCCGGCTGCGTGGCTGATGCGCCGCTCAGTACCCGCCCGCCGCAAGGTGCTGCCCCGCGACCGCCAGGGCATCCGCCACGGCCGCGGCGTCCTCGCGCACCGCGCCCACCGTCACCCGCACGAACTCGTGCCCGTTCCCGCGCCCCCCGGGTGCGCCCGCGACGGGCGTGCCGTTCGGCGCCGCCGCCAGGAACGGCGTGCCGCCCGCCACGCGGACGCCGGCCGCCGCGAGCTGCACGAGCGTCGACCGCTCCGAGAGCACCGGCATCCACAGGTTGATCCCGTCGGCGTGCATGACCGGGATCCCCCGCGCGCGCAGTGCGTCGCCGAGGGCGCGCTGGCGCGTGTAGTACGCCCGACGGGCCTCGGCGACCGCGTCGATCGCGGCGCCGTCGGTGAGCAGGTCGAGCAGGATCGACTGCAGCATCCGCGACGTCCAGCCGGGCCCGAGCATCCGGCGGGCCATGATCCGGCCGACGAGGTCGCGCGGGCCGCCGACGGCGGCGATCCGCAGGTCGGGGCCGTGCGACTTCGAGAAGCTGCGCACGTGCACGACGCGGTCGGGCAGGTGCGTGCCGAGCGTGACGTCGCCCTCCGTCGAGATCAGCCCCGAGTGGTCGTCCTCGATGACGACGAGGTCGAGCCCGTGCTCGTCGGAGGCGCTGCGGATCACCTCGGCGAGCGCGGCCGCCCGGGCGGGCGTCATCGATGCGCCGGTCGGGTTCTGGGCGCGCGGCTGCAGCAGGATGGCGCTCGGCCGGCGCCGCAGCGCGGCGGCGAGCCCGTCGGGCACGAGGCCGTGCTCGTCGATCGCGACCGGCACGGCCTCCGCGCCGAGCAGGTCGAGCAGGTCGAGGAAGGGCGGGAAGCCGGGGTGCTCGACGACGACGCGGTCGCCGAAGCGAACCACCTGGTCGAGCGTGCGCGAGATCGCGTCGAGGGCGCCGTCGACCACGACGATCGATTCGGCCTCGCTCGGCCACGAGCCGCGCAGCACGGTGGCGAGTGCCGGGATCACGGGCTCGGCCTGGTAGCTGCCGACGTCGGCGCGCGCCGACACCCGCGAGAGCGCGGGACCGAGCGGCGGGAGCAGCAGCGGGTCGGGGGTGCCGCGCGAGAGGTCGAGTCGCACGGGGTCGTCGGGCGGCGCCATCCCCCGCATCCGCACCGCGGGGCCGCTCGCCGCGTCGCGGCGGACGAAGCTGCCCGCGCGGCCGCGGGATTCGATGAGGCCGGCCTTGGCGAGCGCCTGCCAGGCCTGGCTGATCGTGGCGGGGCTGACGCCGAGCGAGGCGGCGAGTTCGCGCACCGTCGGCAGGCGCGCTCCGGCCTCGAGCTCGCCGCTGTTCACGAGGCGTGCGAGGTCCGCGGCGATGCCGCGGGGGGTCGTGTCGGCGAACGGGGTGAGCGTCGTCAGCTCGGAGACATCCACTCGAATACCTGATCGCACCATTGCCTCCTCACGAAGCAAGGGACAGGATGTTTAACCACCACGTCACAGACTGAAACAAAAGGGAAATGTTCACGCCGAAGAATAACAGAACGGGTCGCAAGCCCCGTTCGGCACCCTCCGCAGGTCCCCGGCCCGCGGCGGCATTCGGCACCACTGCTCGGCGTCCCCGCGCGCACGGCAGGCACTAGCGCACCACGCAGCACGCGCCCAGGCCAGCCTGCGGACGGCAACGACGCCGACCGACCCAGGAGGCACCATGACGATCGTTCGAGCGGCCATCACCCAGACCACGTGGACGGGTGACAAGGAGTCGATGCTCGACAAGCACGAGCAGTTCGCGCGCCAGGCGAAGGAGCAGGGCGCCCAGGTGATCTGCTTCCAGGAGCTGTTCTACGGCCCCTACTTCGGCATCACCGAGGACGTGAAGTACTACGACTTCGCCGAGCCCGCCGACGGCCCGATCGTGCAGCGCTTCGCGGCGCTCGCCAAGGAGCTCGAGATGGTCATGGTGCTCCCCATCTACGAGGAGGAGCAGCCCGGCGTCTACTACAACACCGCGGTCGTCGTCGACGCCGACGGCACGATCCTCGGCTCGTACCGCAAGCACCACATCCCGAACCTCGACAAGTTCTGGGAGAAGTTCTACTTCCGCCCCGGCAACCTCGGGTACCCGGTCTTCCAGACCGCGGTCGGCCCCATCGGCGTCTACATCTGCTACGACCGGCACTTCCCGGAGGGATGGCGCGAGCTCGGCCTGAACGGGGCCCAGATCGTGTTCAACCCCAACGCGACCAAGCCGGGCCTCTCCAACCGCCTCTGGGAGATCGAGCAGCCCGCTGCGGCCGCCGCGAACGGCTACTTCATCGGCGCCGCGAACCGCGTCGGCCTCGAGGACAACGAGTACGGCGACCTCGCCGTGAACTTCTACGGCAAGAGCCAGTTCGTCGACCCGCAGGGCAACATCGTCGGCGACTACGGCTCGGAGACCGACGAGGAGGTCGTCGTCCGCGACCTCGACATGGACATGATCCGCAACGTCCGCAACGCCTGGCAGTTCTACCGCGACCGCCGGCCGGAGTCGTACACGTCCATCCCGAAGCCGTAACCCGACGAGCGCGAAGGAGCGAAGCGCATGGCCACCACCCTCATCTCCGGCGGCACCGTCGTCAGCGCCACCGGCCGGTCCGCGGCCGACGTGCTCGTCGACGGCGAGAAGATCGTCGCCGTCCTGCAGCCCGGCAGCGAACTGCTCGGCACGGATGTCGCGGCATCCGTCGACCGCGTCGTCGACGCCACCGGCAAGTACGTGATCCCGGGCGGCATCGACGCCCACACCCACATGCAGCTGCCGTTCGGCGGCACCGAGGCGTCCGACACGTTCGAGTCGGGCACCATCGCCGCCGCCCACGGCGGAACCACCTCGATCATCGACTTCGCCGTGCAGACGTACGGCCAGCGCATCGAGGACGGCCTGGCCGCCTGGCACGAGAAGGCGGGTGGGAACTGCGCGATCGACTACGGCTTCCACCAGATCGTCGGCGACGTCAACGAGGCCTCGATCGAGGCCATGAAGAAGCTGCCTGACGAGGGCGTCTCGAGCTTCAAGCTGTTCATGGCCTACCCGGGCGTCTTCTACTCCGACGACGCGCAGATCCTGAAGGCCATGCAGGTCTCGCGCGACACCGGCATGCTCACGATGATGCACGCCGAGAACGGTCCCGCGATCGACGTGCTCGCCCAGCAGCTGGTCGACCAGGGCAAGACCGATCCGTACTACCACGGCATCGCCCGTGCGTGGGAGATGGAGGAGGAGGCGACGCACCGCGCGATCATGCTCGCCAAGCTCACCGGCGCGCCGCTCTACGTCGTGCACGTCTCCGCCAAGCAGGCCGTCGAGCAGCTCGCCTGGGCGCGCGACAAGGGGCAGAACGTCTACGGCGAGACCTGCCCGCAGTACCTCTACCTCTCGCTCGAGGACCAGCTCGGCGCTCGGAGCGACGAGTGGGGCGCGTTCGAGGGCGCGAAGTGGGTGTGCTCCACGCCGCTCCGCTCCCGCGCCGAGGGCCACCAGGACTCGATGTGGCAGGCGCTGCGCACGAACGACCTGCAGATGGTCTCGACCGACCACTGCCCGTTCTGCATGAAGGACCAGAAGGAGCTCGGCCTCGGCGACTTCCGGAAGATCCCGAACGGCATCGGCTCGATCGAGCACCGCATGGACCTCATGTACCAGGGGGTCGTGACGGGCGAGATCACGCTCGAGCGCTGGGTCGAGCTCACGAGCACGACGCCCGCCCGCATGTTCGGCCTGTACGGCACCAAGGGCGTCATCCAGCCGGGCGCCGACGCCGACATCGTCGTCTACGACCCGAACGGCCACACCTCGATCGGCCTCGACAAGGTCCACCACATGAACATGGACTACTCCGCGTGGGAGGGCTACGAGATCGACGGGAAGGTCGACACGGTCATGAGCCGAGGCAGGGTCGTCGTCGAGGACGACGCCTACGTCGGCGCCAAGGGCGACGGGCGCTACCTCAAGCGCGGCCTGAGCCAGTACCTCATCTGAGCGAGAGGATCCCCGCCATGGACTTCGGAGTCGTCCTCCAGACCAATCCGCCCGCCTCGCGTGCGGTCCACCTCGCCACCCTCGCGGAGCAGTTCGGGTTCAGCCACGTCTGGACCTTCGACTCGCACCTGCTGTGGGAGGAGCCGTACGTCATCCACTCGCAGATCCTCGCGCAGACCCGTCGGGTGACGGTCGGTCCGTTCGTGACCAACCCCGCCACCCGCGACTGGACCGTCACGGCGTCGACCTTCGCGACGCTGAACGAGATGTACGGCAACCGCACCGTCTGCGGCATCGGCCGCGGCGACTCGGCCGTGCGCGTCACCAACGGCAAGCCGGTCACGATGAAGGAGCTGCGCGAGTCGATCCACGTCATCCGCGAACTCGCGAACTCGCGCTCGGTGGAGTACAAGGGCTCGACCCTGCGCTTCCCGTGGTCCGTGGGCTCGGAGCTCGAGGTCTGGGTCGCCGCGTACGGCCCGATGGCCCTGAAGCTCACGGGCGAGGTCGGCGACGGCTTCATCCTGCAGCTCGCCGACGTCGACATCGCCGCCTGGATGATCAAGACCGTGCGGGACGCCGCGGAGGCCGCCGGCCGCGACCCGATGTCGATCAAGTTCTGCGTGGCCGCGCCGTTCTACATCGGCGAGGACCGCGCGCACATGCTCGAGCAGTCCCGCTGGTTCGGCGGCATGGTGGGCAACCACGTCGCCGACATCGTGGCCAAGTACGGCGAGCACGGCAGCGTGCCCGACGCGCTCACCGAGTACATCCGGGGCCGCGAGGGCTACGACTACAACACGCACGGCAAGGCCGACAACGACCACGTCGACTTCGTGCCCGACGAGATCGTCGAGCGGTTCTGCGTGCTCGGCACCGCGGAGGAGCACATCGAGAAGCTGAAGCGGCTCGCCGAGCTCGGCGTGGACCAGTTCGCCGGCTACCTCCAGCACGACAACAAGGAGGAGACGATGCGGGTGTACGGCGAGACCGTGATCCCCGCCATGACCGAGCACCTGACGGCGAAGGCATGACGGCGACGACGACCCCGACGGTCGGCCGCGGCGCACGCGGCGGCGACGCCGGACGCGCGGCCGGCGCAGCGCGCAGCGCGCGACGCCGTCAGGCGGTGCTGTGGGGCGTGCTCGGGATCGTCGCGCTCGCCGCGCTGTGGGAGCTGTACAAGCTGGTCGGCCCGGCCGACGGATGGCTCGTCGGCGCGCAGGAGGGCGTCACCGGAAGCGGCATCAGGCTGCTCCCGCGCACGAGCGACCAGGCCATGCCGCACGTCTGGGAGATGCTCGCGCGCATCGTGGAGCCCGTGACCCGCGCCTCCGGCGCGCTGCCGCTCGGCGTGGTGGTGCTGCTCGCGGCCCTCACGAGCCTCGGCGTCGCCGCGCTCGGCTGGCTCGTCGGCGTCGTCGTCGGGTTCGTGCTCGCCCTGCTGATGCTGGGCTTCCGCATCGCCGAGCGCGCCGTCCTCCCGTTCGTGATCCTCAGCCAGACGGTCCCGCTGATCGCGCTGGCCCCGCTCATCCGCAACTGGGGCTCCCGCCTCGAGTTCGGCGCGTTCTCGTGGGAGAGCTGGATGTCGGTCGTGATCATCGCGAGCTACCTCGCGTTCTTCCCGGTCGCCGTCGGCGCGCTGCGGGGGCTCCAGAGCCCGGATGCCGCGCACCTCGACCTCATGCGCAGCTACGCCGCCGGCTGGTGGACCACGCTGCTCCGGCTCCGGCTGCCCGCGAGCGTGCCGTTCCTCGTTCCCGCGCTGCGCCTCGCAGCCGCGAACGCGGTCGTCGGCACGGTCGTCGCCGAGATCTCGGTCGGCTTCACCGGCGGCATCGGCCGGCTCATCCTCGAGACCGCCGTCGCGGCGTCGAGCGACCCGGCCAAGCCCTGGGCGCCGATCCTCGGCGCGGTCCTGCTCGGACTCGTCGCCGCCGGCTTCGTCGCCCTCCTCGCCGCCTTCCTCAGTCCGTTCCGCCGACAGGAGACCGTCGCATGAGCACGTCCCCGAGCACGCCCGCCCCCGAGTCGACGTCCGCCGCGGGCACCGCGGCCTCGCCGGCGACCGCGACCCCGTCCGCGACCGCCGACGCGACCGAGGCCGTCGTCGCGCGCGGCGTCGAGCGCATCTTCGCCGGGGCGAAGGGCGCCGAGGTCACCGCGCTCACGGGCATCGAGCTCACGGTCCGCGCCGGCGAGTTCGTCTCGCTGATCGGTCCCTCGGGCTGCGGCAAGTCCACGCTGCTCCGCCTCATCGCCGACCTCGACGAGCCCACCGCGGGCGTGATCCGCGTCTTCGGCAAGACGGCGCGGCAGGCCCGCATCGACCAGGCGTACGGCATCGCGTTCCAGCAGGCCGGCCTGCTGCCGTGGCGCTCGGTCGCGGCGAACGTCGAGCTTCCGCTGCAGCTGCACGGCATCGGCTCGGCCCAGCGTCGCACCCGCGTGGCCGAGCTGCTCGAGCTCGTCGGCCTGTCCGACTTCGCGGGCCACTACCCCGACCAGCTCTCCGGCGGCATGCAGCAGCGCGTCGCGATCGCGCGCTCGCTCGCCGAGCAGCCCCGGCTGCTCCTCATGGACGAGCCGTTCGGCGCGCTCGACGAGATGACGCGCGAGCGCATGCAGACCGAGCTCCTGCGGATCCGCGCCGAGACCGGCGCCGCCGTCGTGTTCGTCACGCACTCGATCCCCGAGGCGGTCTACCTGTCCGACCGCGTGGTGGTCATGTCGCCACGCCCCGGACGCATCACGGACGAGGTCGACGTCCGGCTCGGCGATGCGGCCGACCGCGGCGAGGACCTCCGCGAGGACGCCGCGTTCTTCGCCGGCGTGACCGCGGTGCGCGAGGCGCTGCACGGCCACGAGGCCGCTCCCGCCACGGGCTCGGCGAGGGGGGTGGACGTGCGATGAGCGGCCTGCCCGACTCGGCGGTGGCCACCCAGCCCACGCCGCCGCGCGCCGACGGCGCCGCCGCCGTCTCCGGAGGAACGGGCACGCCGGCGCCGGACGACCGTGGCGGGACCGCGGCCCGCCGCCGCCGCCGCACCGGCGGCGGCCCGCTCGCGCGGTTCGCCGCGCTCGTCCTCCCGCCCATCGCGCTCTTCGTCGTGCTCGTCCTGCTCGTCGAGCTCATCGTCGTCTCGGCCGGCATCCCGCCGTTCGTGCTCGCGAGTCCGTCCGCCATCCTCGACCAGCTCGTGCAGTACGCGCCGCAGGTGCTCGCCGCGACGCTCGCGACCGGGCTGAACGCGCTCATCGGCCTCGTCATCGGCGCCGTCATCGGCGTGCTCCTGGCGATCGCCGCCTCGTCGCTCCGCTCCGTGGACGGCATGCTCGCGCCGATCGTGGCGGCCGTGGCGGTCGTGCCCATCGTCGCCCTCGCGCCCGTGCTCTACACGATGTTCGGCTCGACCTCCGAGGTCGCGCGCATCATCATCGCTTCGATCGCCGCGTTCGTGCCGATCTTCCTCAACACGCTCCGCGGCCTCCGGCAGGTGCGACCGGTGCACCGCGACCTCATGCGCGCGTACGCTGCGAGCTCGGGCCAGCAGACCCGGTTCGTCACGATCCCGTCGGCGCTGCCGCACTTCTTCACCGGCCTGCGGATCGCCTCGTCGCTCGCGGTGATCTCCGCGCTCGTCGCCGAGTACTTCGGCGGGCCCCGCGCCGGCCTCGGCTCGGCGATCACGACCGCGGCCGCGTCGAGCGCGTACGCCCGCGCCTGGGCGTTCGTGATCGGCGCCATCGTGCTGGGCCTCGTCTTCTTCGCACTCACCACGCTGATCGAGAGGATCGCCTCGCGACACCGATGACCACCTGACCCGCCGGCCGACGACGCCCGGCCCACGCCACCGGCACCGCCGGTCGGATCCCGCACCACGAGCACCACCACCAAGAGAGGAATGCACATGAAGCGCAACAGGATCCTCGCGGGCGCGGCCGCAGCAGCCGCGACCGCGCTCGTGCTCGCCGGCTGTTCCAGTGGGAGCAGCGACTCCGGCGACGGCGGCGACAGCGCCGACGGCGAGCTCACGCCGGTCACCCTGCAGCTGCAGTGGCTGACGCAGGCCCAGTTCGGCGGGTACTACCTGGCGAAGGCGAACGGCTACTGGGAGGACCTCGGCCTCGACGTCGAGATCATCCCCGGTGCGGTCGACATCGTCCCGCAGGACGTGCTCGCCGCCGGCGACGTCGACTTCGCGATCGCCTGGGTGCCGAAGGCACTCGCGTCGATCGAGGCCGGCGCGGGCATCACCGACATCGCCCAGATCTTCGAGCGGTCCGCGACCCTGCAGGTCTCGTGGGCCGACAGCGGCATCGAGGGCCCCGAGGACCTCTCGGGCAAGCAGATCGGCAGCTGGGGCTTCGGCAACGAGTGGGAGCTCTTCGCGGGCCTCACCGAGGCCGGCGCGTCGGACTACACGATCGTGCAGCAGAACTTCGACATGAACGCGCTGCTGAACAAGGAGATCGACGCCGCCCAGGCGATGACCTACAACGAGTACGCGCAGCTGCTCGAGGCGACGAACCCCGACACGGGCGAGCTCTACCAGCCCGAGGACTTCTCGGTCATCGACTGGAACGAGGTCGGCACGGCCATGCTGCAGGACGCGATCTGGGCGAACACCGAGCGCCTCGAGAGCGACCCGGAGTACGCCGACACGGCCGTGAAGCTGATCCAGGGCGCCATCCTCGGCTGGATCGACCAGCGCGACGACCCCCAGGCCGCGGCCGACGCGGTCACCGAGGCCGGATCGACGCTCGGCACGAGCCACCAGCTCTGGATGGCGAACGAGATCAACAAGCTCATCTGGCCCTCCACGAGCGGCATCGGCCACATCAACGAGGACCAGTGGGACGCGACCGTCGAGATGGCCCTCGCCACGAAGAACCAGGACGGCGCGCAGGTCATCACGACCGACCCGCCGGACACGGCCTACACGAACGAGTACGTCGACGAGGCCATCGCGAACCTCGAGGCCGACGGCGTCGACCTGAGCGGCGACTCGTACGAACCCATCGAGGTCACCCTCAACGAGGGCGGCAACTAGCAGACGGATGCCGCGGGGCCGGCCCCGCACGGCGGGCCCCGCGGCATCCACCCCACGAAAGGCGACGACGCTGATGACCGAGAACCTCACCGCCGACCTCGACGCGCTCGCGCGCGAGCTCGACGCCGAACACGTCTTCCACTCCTGGTCGGCGCAGGGCAGTCCGCCGCAGCTGGTCGTCGCGAGCGGGCGCGGCACGAAGGTCTGGGACCACGCGGGCCGCGAGTACCTCGACTTCTCGAGCCAGCTCGTCAACGTGAACATCGGCCACCAGCACCCCGCGGTCGTCTCGGCGATCCGCGAGCAGGCGGAGCTGCTGGCCACCATCGGCCCGCCGACCGTGAACCTCGCGCGCGGCGAGGCCGCGAAGCGGATCACGGCGCGGGCGCCCGAGGGCATGTCGAAGGTGTTCTTCACCAACGGCGGCGCGGACGCGAACGAGAACGCGATCCGGATGGCGCGCCTGCACACGGGCCGCGACAAAGTGCTCTCGACCTACCGCTCGTACCACGGCAACACCGGTGCGGCGATCGTGTCGACGGGGGACTGGCGCCGCATCCCGAACGAGTTCGCGCGCGGACACGTCCACTTCTTCGGCCCCTTCCTGTACCGCTCCGAGTTCTGGGCGACGACGCCCGAGGAGGAGTCGGAGCGGGCCCTGCGCCACCTGCGGCGCGTGATCGAGGCCGAGGGCCCGACCTCCATCGCGGCGGTGCTGCTCGAGACGGTGCCCGGCACCGCCGGCGTGCTCGTGCCGCCGCCCGGGTACCTGGCCGGCGTGCGCGAGCTGTGCGATCGGCACGGCATCGTGCTCATCCTCGACGAGGTCATGTGCGGCTTCGGCCGCACCGGCCGCTGGTTCGCGTTCGACGGCTACGACGTGAAGCCCGACCTCATCAGCTTCGCCAAGGGCGTGAACTCGGGCTACGTGCCCGTCGGCGGCGTCGTGATCTCCGACGAGATCGCCGCCGACTTCGACGAGCGCGTCTTCCCGGGCGGGCTGACCTACTCCGGCCACCCGCTCGCGATGGCGTCGATCGTCGGCGCGCTCGACGCGATGGAGTCCGAGGGCATCGTCGACCGCGCACGCCGTGTGGGCGCCGAGTCCATCGCCCCCGCGCTGACCGAGCTCGCCGAGAAGCACGCCGTGATCGGCGAGGTGCGGGGCGAGGGCGTCTTCTGGGCGCTCGACCTGGTCGCCGACCCCGAGACGCGCGAGCCGCTGCCCGCCGCCGAGGTCGGCCGCATCAAGGGCGCGCTCGTCGAGCGCGGCCTGCTCCCGTTCGTCGCCGAGAACCGCATCCACGTGGTGCCGCCGTGCGTGGTCACCGCCGAGGAGGTCGAGCAGGCGACCGAGATCTACGACGAGGTGCTCGGCACCGTCGCCGTGTGAACCGAGTCCGCGGCATCCGTCCGGGGCGCCGCGGCCTCCCATCCCGAACGACCCGGACACCTCGATTCGAGAGGAACGAGACCATGACCGACACCCAGACCGCCCCCAGCGCCGAGGGCACCGAGACCGCCGAGCTCGTCGAGCACTGGATCGACGGCGCGCCCGCCTCGGGCGACTCCGACCGCACCGGGCCCGTCTACAACCCCGCCCTCGGCGTCGTGCAGCGCCGGGTGCGCTTCGCCTCGACCGAGGACGTCGACGTCGCGGTGGAGGCCGCGGCCCGCGCCTTCCCGGCCTGGCGCGACGCCTCGATCGCCAAGCGCCAGCAGGTCATGTTCCGCTTCCGCGAGCTGCTCGCGTCGCGGACCGACGAGCTCGCCGCGATCCTCACCGCCGAGCACGGCAAGGTCACGGCCGACGCGCTCGGCGAGATCGCCCGCGGCCTCGAGGTCGTCGAGCTCGCCTGCGCCATGCCCGCATACACGAAGGGCGAGTACTCCGAGAACGTCTCGACCGGCATCGACGTGTACTCGCTGCGCCAGCCGCTCGGCGTCGTGGGCATCATCAGCCCGTTCAACTTCCCGGCGATGGTGCCGCTGTGGTTCTTCCCGCTCGCGATCGCGACGGGCAACACGGTCGTGCTGAAGCCGTCGGAGAAGGACCCGTCGGCGGCGGTGTGGCTCGCGCGCCTCTTCCAGGAGGCCGGGCTGCCCGACGGCGTGCTCAACGTGGTCCACGGCGACAAGGTCGCGGTGGACGCGCTGCTCGAGCACCCCACCGTGCGCTCGATCTCGTTCGTCGGCTCGACGCCGATCGCGCGGTACATCTACGCGACGGCCACGGCGAACGGCAAGCGCGTGCAGGCCCTCGGCGGGGCGAAGAACCACATGCTGGTGCTGCCCGACGCCGACCTCGACCTCGCCGCCGATGCGGCCGTGAACGCGGGATTCGGCTCGGCGGGCGAGCGCTGCATGGCGATCTCCGCCGTGGTCGCGGTCGACGCGATCGCCGACGAGCTCGTCGAGAAGATCAGCGAGCGGATGGGCCGGCTCACGACCGGCGACGGCACCCGAGGGTGCGACATGGGGCCGCTCATCACGCGCGAGCACCGCGACAAGGTCGCGGGGTACCTCGACGTGGCCGGCGAGGACGGGGCATCCGTCGTCGTGGACGGCCGCGACCCCGAGGTGGACGGCGCGCCCGACGGGTTCTGGATGGGGCCGACCCTCATCGACAAGGTGCCGACCTCGTCGGCCGTGTACCGCGACGAGATCTTCGGCCCGGTGCTCTCGGTCGTGCGCGTCGACGGCTACGAGGAGGGGCTCGACCTCATCAACGCGTCGCGCTACGGCAACGGGACGGCGATCTTCACGAACGACGGCGGCGCCGCGCGGCGCTTCCAGCGCGAGGTGACGGTCGGCATGGTCGGCATCAACGTGCCGATCCCCGTGCCCGTGGCCTACCACTCGTTCGGCGGCTGGAAGGACTCGCTGTTCGGCGACGCCAAGGCGTACGGCCCGCGCGGCTTCGACTTCTTCACGCAGGAGAAGGCGATCACGTCGCGCTGGCTCGACCCGAGCCACGGTGGCCTGAACCTGGGCTTCCCGCAGCACGACTGACCCCGGGGCGCCGCGTCATCCCGCCGTGGCGGGCGGGCGCGGCGGCCACGCCGGTGCGCCGAGGTCCCGCGAGATGCTGCGCGCGGCGTCACGGAGTTCCGCCAGGACGGCGTCCGAGGGCGGCCACTCGCTCGCTGGCATGACGACCGCGACCGCGGCGATCACGTCGCCGTCCTCCGAGCAGACCGGCGCGGCGACGGATGACTCGCCGATGACGGCCTCCTCGTTCTCGAAGCCGAGCGCGTCACGCCGCACCTGCTCGAGCCCCTCCCGCACGCGGTCCGGGTCGGTCACCGTGTCCGCGGTCAGCGCGGCCAGCGGACGGGACAGCGCGTCCGCCGCGTGCGCGGCGTCGTACGCGAGGAGCACCTTCCCGAGTGCGGAGGCGTGGCTGGGGATCGTCAGGCCGGTCTCCGGCATCTGCTCGGTGCCGTCGGGGCGCCGGTCGTGGTGGATGACGATGACCTCGCCGAACAGTTCCGCCCCGAGCCGGGTCGCGAGGCCGGTGCGGCTGGAGAGCTCGTGCATCCAGCGCATCGAGCGCGCCCGCACGTCGAGCGTGTCGAGGTAGACGCTCGACAGCTTCAGCAGCGCCGGTCCGAGCACGTAGCGGTTCCCGCTCGGCTGCTGGGCGACGAGTCCGTGCGCCTGGAGCGACTTCACGATGCCGTGCACGGTCGACGGGGGCAGGTCGAGTGCGGCCGCGAGCTCCGTGATGCCCATGCGCCTCGAGCCCTGCAACAGGGTGAGGATCTTCGCCGCCCGGTCGATCGACTGGATCACCGACTCCCCCTCCCTCGTCGCGCCCATCGCGCATCCCCATTCTGGCTGGTTCTTGACAGGACGGGTCGAGCAGGCCAACATTCAGTATTACCGAAAGCCATTCGACAATATCGAATGTCTGGCCAACCTCGTTCAAGGGAGAACGCAGATCATGGATGACAACCGGACTTGGCAGCGGCTCGCCGCCGAGTTCCTCGGTACCGCCTTCCTCGTCTTCGTCGGCGTCGGCTCAGTGCCGGCGTTCGCACTCGTGAGGGGCGACGCGCCCTTCGCCCCCGCCGACCTCGGCTTCATCTCGCTCGCCTTCGGCACCATCGTCGTGGCGACGGTGTACGTGTTCGGCTACATCTCCGGCAACCACATCAACCCGGCCGTGACCCTCGCGCTCGCCGCGACCGGCAAGTTCGCCTGGCGCGACGTCCCCGGGTACGTGCTCGCGCAGGTGCTGGGCGCGACCGTCGGCGCGTTCGCCATCGTCGGCGCGCTCGGCCCGCAGGCGAGCGAACTCGGCCTCGGCGTCGCCGCCTACGGCGACATCCCGATCTGGCAGGCGTTCACGGCCGAGTTCCTCGGCACGTTCCTGCTGGTGTTCACCGTCTTCGGCGTGATCCATCGCAAGGCCGCACCCGGCTTCGCGGGGCTCGTCATCGGGCTCGTCGTGTTCGCCGCGATCATCCCCGTGGCGCCGGCGACCGGAGCCTCGATCAACCCCGCCCGTACCACCGGCCCCATGCTCGTGCAGCAGCTCCTGGGCGGTTCGGTGCAGTGGGAGCAGTGGCCGGTCTACGTGATCGCCGAGCTGGCCGGCGGCATCCTCGCCGGCGTCGCGTTCGGCCTGGTCTCGCGGACGCGGGCCGACCGCACGACCCTGACCGAAGCGCTCGTCGAAGAGGAGGCACGCGCATGAAGAAGCTCATCGATGCACCGTCGGAGGTGCTCGTCGACGCCCTGAAGGGGGTCGCCGCCGCCCACCCGGAACTCGCCGTCGACATCGCCCATCGGGTGGTCGCACGGGCGACGCCGGAGCCGGGCAAGGTCGCGCTGGTCTCCGGCGGCGGCTCCGGCCACGAGCCGCTGCACAGCGGCTTCGTCGGCCCCGGGATGCTCGACGCCGCCTGCGCCGGCGAGGTCTTCACGTCGCCGACCCCCGACCAGATGCTCGCCGCCGCGCAGGCGGTGGACACCGGCGCCGGCGTGCTCTTCATCGTCAAGAACTACACGGGCGACGTGCTGAACTTCGAGATGGCCGCCGAGCTCGCCGAGGCGGAGGGCATCGCGGTGAAGACGGTGCTCGTCGCCGACGACGTCGCCGTCGAGGACTCGACGTGGACAGCCGGCCGCCGCGGCGTCGGCACGACCGTGCTCGTCGAGAAGATCGCCGGTGCCGCCGCCCGGGCCGGCGCCGACCTCGACGCCGTGCACGCGATCGCCGAGCGCGTCTCGGAGCAGGGCCGTTCGATGGGCGTCGCACTCACCAGCGCCACGCTGCCGTCGGTGGGCAAGCCGAGCTTCGACCTCCCCGAGGACGAGATGGAGATGGGCGTCGGCATCCACGGCGAGCCCGGCCGGACCAGGGCGCCGCTGGCCTCCGCGTCCGAGATCGCCGAGACCCTCGTATCGGCGATCCTGGCGGACCACGACTTCACCGGAGCCCCGGTGATCGCGATGCTCAGCGGCCTCGGCGGCACCCCGCTCATCGAGCTCTACCTGATGTACGGCGCGGTCGCCGCCCTGCTCGAGGAGCGCGGCATCACGGTCGCACGCGTGCTCGTGGGCGACTACATCACGAGCCTCGACATGGCCGGATGCTCCCTCACGCTCCTGCGGGCCGACGACGAGATGCTGCGGCTCTGGGACGCGCCCGTGAGCACGGCGGCGCTCCGATGGGGGGCGTAGGCATGACGGCGTCGCAGGACGGCCGCCTCACGGTCGACGACCTCGTGGCGTGGATGCTCCGCTTCGACGAACGGATCAGCGCGGAGGCCGAGCACCTGACCGAGCTGGACTCCGCCATCGGCGACGCCGACCACGGCACCAACATCGCCAGGGGCACCGGCGCGGTGCGCCGCCGGCTCGAGGAGGCGCCGCCGGGCGATGCGGGAGCCGTGCTGAAGTCCTCCGGGATGGCGCTCGTGTCGACCGTCGGTGGGGCCAGCGGGTCGCTCTACGGCACGCTGTTCCTCGAGATGGCGAAGTCGGTGGGACCGGCGACCGAGCTCGACGCCGCGGTCCTGGCCGAGGCGTTCCGCGCCGGCGTGGCCGGGGTGGTCGCGCGCGGGCGTGCGGAACCGGGCGACAAGACCATGGTCGACGCGCTCCAGCCCGCCGCCGACACCCTGAGCGCGGCGACCGCCGAGGGTCATCCGCTCGCCGAGTCCCTGAGGGCCGCCGCCGACGCGGCCGCCCTGGGACGCGACGCGACGATCCCGCTCGTCGCGCGCAAGGGTCGGGCCAGCTACCTGGGCGATCGCAGCGCGGAGCACCTCGATCCGGGTGCGACCTCCGCCGCGATCCTCGTGCAGTCCCTGGCGGACGCGCGGTCGGAGGGCGTCGGATGATCGGGATGGTCGTCGTCTCGCACAGTCCCCGGCTCGCCGAGGCCGCGGTCGAGCTCGGGATGCAGATGGTGCACGGGGCGCCGCCGCCCGTTCGCATCGCGGCGGGATCGGCCGACCGGTTCGGCACGGATGCCACGGCCGTCGCCGGTGCGATCGACGAATTGGCCGGTCAGGGGGTTCCGGGCGTCCTCGTGGTCACCGACCTCGGCTCGGCCGTGCTCAGCGCCGGGCTCGCCCTCGAGCTCCGCGAGTCCGCCACGGAGGTCGTCGTCGGCACGGGGCCGTTCGTCGAGGGCATCACGGCGGGGCTCGTGCTGGCCGCGACGGGGGCGTCGCTCGACGAGGTCGCCCGCGAGTCGGCCGCGGCCCTGGACGCGAAGCGCGAGCAGGCGCCGTCGGCCCCCGATCCGGTGCCGTCCCCGCCGGCCGAGCCCAGTTCCGTCGACGAGGTGGTGGTCAACCCCGAGGGCCTGCATGCGCGGCCGGCGGCGCTCCTGGTCCAGGCCGCGGGCGGGTTCGACGCCGTCGTCGACGTGACCAACCTCACCACGGGCAGCGGACCGGTGCCGGCGCGGAGCATGATCGGGCTGATGTCGCTCGGTGCGAAGCAGGGGCACTCGGTGCGCCTCGACGGCAGCGGGCCGGATGCCGCATCGGCGATCGACGCGTTGCGCCGGCTGCTCGCGGACGGGTTCGGCGAGGTGCCGGCGTCCGCCGCAGGCTGAGCCGTCGGATCGGGCCGGGCGCTGCACGCCCGGCCCGATCCGTGCTCAGGCGCCCCCGCCGCCGGCGGGGGAGACCGCTGCCACGCGCCTGCGGTCCGGATCCTCGCTCACCGCGAGGTGGTGCGCGCCGCGAAGCGGGCGATCGCGGCCTGCGCCTCCGGGGTCTCGATCGCGGCGCCGATGGTCGCAGCCTCGTCGTCGAGCGACGCCTGGAAGGAGCGGGCGCGCCCGGCGTGCACGAGCCGCTTCGCCTGGCCGAACGCGTGCGTCGCGCCGGCGAGCCATCCGTCGGCGATCTCGCGGGCGCGGCCGGCGAGCGCCTCGGGCGCGACGACCTCCGCGACGAGTCCCCAGTCGAGCGCCTCGCTCGCCGACAGCGTGCGCGACGTCAGCGTGAGCTCGAGCGCCCGGCGGACGCCGACCGCCTCGGGCAGGAGCGTGCTGACGCCGCAGTCCGGGGTGAGCCCGACGTCGCTGTAGCGGCTCGCGAACGTCGCCCGATCGGATGCCACGACGAGGTCGGCGACGAGCATGAAGCCGAGCCCGCCGCCCGCGACCGGGCCCTGGACGGCGGCGACGATCGGCTTCGTGCTCTCGCGCAGCACGCGGTGGCCCTCGTGGATGCGATCGGCGAGGCCGCGGACCAGGTCCGCGGGGCGCGCGTCGCCGGTCGCCGCGGCGGCCAGCTCGGACATGGCGACGACGTCGCCGCCCGCGCAGAACGCCCGGCCGGCGGCGTCGAAGAGTACGGCGCCGATGTCGTCGCGATCCGCGATCTCGTGCGCCAGCGCCTGCCAGCGCCCGATGGCCTCGGGATCGACCGCGTTGAGCCGGGCGGGACGGTTGAGCGTGACGTGGGCGAGTCCGTCGCGCACGTCGAAGAGGATCACGTCGTCGGGCATCCTCGGATGCTACCGCCGGTCGAGGCCCGGACGGCCGACGGGCCGACGTCCTCCCGGCCGGAGCCGGCAGGCCGTGTCGTATGCCGCTCCTAGTATCCGATCGTGCTCACCCCGCCGCTCGCCGAGGCCGCCGTCGCGCTCGGTCGTTCGCTCGGCCGACGGGCACCGCTCGGCGTCCCCGCGGTCGTGGTCACCGCGACGCTCGCGCAGGCGTGCCGCGCGGCGGCGCCGGGCCTCGCACGCGCCCATGCGCCGGCGCGCATGCCGACCAGGTGGTGGTGGGTCGCCTATGCGGCGTCCTGGGTCGTCGCGGCGGGCGCGACGCTCGCGCTCGTCGAGCGGCCCGGCTTCCCCCTGCCGCTCGTCGTGGGTCCGGCGTGGTGCGTCGCGGTGCTCGCCTGGGCGGCCGCCGTGCTGGTCGTGGTGCAGCGGTGGGTGCGCGATCGGCACGGCGAGCTGCTCGCCGGGCTCGCGTCGGAGGTGGCGGAGGTCGCACTCGTCGCCGCCGGCGCCGAGGCGGCGCGACCCGGCCGACGGGCCCCGGCGGACCCGCTGCCGCCCCTGTGGCCCCGGCCGGGCCCGCAGCCGTACGGGGTCTCGCACCGCGGCGCGGAGGAGCTGGTCGCCGACTGGATGCGCCACCTCGGCGCGGTCGACGCCGAGGTCACTCGCTTCTCGGGCGACGGGGGCGTCGACGTGGTGAGCGCCCACTGCATCGCGCAGGTGAAGAACCTCTCGGAGCGCGCCTCGGTGCCGGTCGCACAGATCCGCGAGTTGGCCGGCGTCGCCGCGCACGACGGCCGACGGCCCCTCTTCTTCACGAGCGGCACGTACTCGGACGGCGGGGTGGCGTTCGCCGACCGCGCGGGCATGAGCCTCTTCGAGTACCGGGCGGAGGGCGGCGCGCTCCGCGCGGTCAACGCGCTCGCACGCACCGACCTCGCCGATGGGCTGCGGCCGCCGGCGCGCGCGGCGACCCGACGCTAGTGCGGGGTGGGCGCGGCCGCGTCGACCGCCGGGCGCCCGGACCGGTCGGCATCCGCCGCGTCCGCGGCATCCGCCGTGCCCGGCTCCTGCGCCGCCCGGTCCGCCCCGGACCCTCGCGACGGATGGTCGTAGGCCTGCTCCAGGCGTGCGGCGCGATCCACGAGCACCTCGAGCACCGTGCGCACCGCGAGCCGCTCGGCGACGTCGGGACGCACGAGGGCGAAGATCTGGCGCACCGAGGGCACGCCGCGGAGCGGCTTGAGCACGAGGTTCGACGGCAGGACGCCCGATGTGTACCGGGGGACGAAGGCGATGCCGAGCCCGGCGCCGATGAAGGCCTCGATGATGCGCATGTCGCTGAAGCGCTGGCTCACCTCGACTCGCCGCCCGCCCGCCTGCTCGATGGCGTGGAGGATCCGCTCGAACGGGAAGCCGGGCGGCACGCCGAGCCAGGTCTCGTCGACGAGGTCGGCGGGCGTGACGTGCGATCGACCGGCGAGGCGGTGGTCGGCGGGCAGCCCGATGTCGAGCGGTTCGGTGAGCAGGGGCAGTGCCCGCAGGCCTCGGCCGCCCCACGGGAGCTCGCCCGGCATGGTGTGCGCCAGCACGATGTCGTAGTCGTTCGTGAGGTCGGGGAACTCGGCGAGCTCCGGGTCGAGGTCGGTCGCCCGCACGACGAGCCCGGCCACCGATCGGAGGTCGGAGAGGACCTGCGGGAGGACCGTGGCCCCGATGGTGGGGAACGTCAGGAGCGTGACCTCGCCGCTCGGGTGGTTGCGGAACTCGTCCCACAGGGACGAGGCGCGCTCGAGGGCGACCGCGACCTCGGTCGCGCTGCGCGCCAGCGCGTGCCCGGCGCTCGTGAGCACGATGCCGCGACCGCTGCGCTCGGTGAGCGGCATGCCGGCCTCGCGCTCCAGCACCTTGAGCTGCTGCGACACCGCCGAGGGCGTGCGCCCCGTCGCCTCGGCGACGGCCGTCACGCTGCCGCGTTCGGCGAGTTCGCGGAGCAGGTCGAGTCGTCGCACATCCATGTAGTCATGCTACATGGTCAGTGAAGTTCTGTGCGATTGTGCTGAACGGTTCGAAGGTGCATGATTGAGGAGTCGGACACGTGCAAGGGCGCACCGGAATCGCCCGACATCACCGATCTCCTTCGAAAGGAACCGCCGTGTTCACCGTGTTCGCCATGCTCGCCACCGCCTCGATCGCCGGCATCGTCGGCTCGATCGTCCTCGTCGCCCGCGACGGATACCGCCGCCAGCCGCGCGAGACGTTCGCGCGCACCGTCTAGGTCGCGCGTCACGCGGAGCCCAGCGCTCCGAGCAGGGCCGCCGTGCGGGGGAGGGACACCCCGCTGGGCGGCCCTTCGTCATGTCCTCGGCGGCCGTCCCGCCTCGACTCGGGCGGCCCGTGCGGCTAGCGTGACGACGACCGGGCCCCGGGCCCCGCCCGACCGCCGCCCGGTGCGAACGAGGAGCGCCGGATGCCCACCACCCCGACCACGCCCGATGCCGCCGACGCCGAGTCCCGTGCCGAGGACCCGGCGGTGCTGCGCACCTTCCTCCTCGGCCTCGCCGAGGGCATGACCGCGTCCGCGGAGTCCACCGACCGGATCCGCATCGAGATCATCGACATCGCCCATGCGTACGGCCTCGAGGAGGTCGACGTCGTGGTGCTGCCCACGATCACGTTCGTGCGGACCGGCGGCGACGACTCGTCGCGCGTCGCGCTCAAGACGGTCCAGACGACGTTCCGATTCGACCAGATCGCGGCGATGAGCCGGCTCGTCCGCGAGGCGCGCGAGGCGCGGGTCACCGCGGTCGACGGCATCCGGCGCCTCAACGAGATCGGCGCGATGCCGCCCTCGCGCCACTGGTTCATGCGCACCCTGGGGCACGCCGTGCTCACCATGGGGCTCGTGCTGCTGCTCGCGCCGAGCTGGCAGGCCGCCCTGCTCGGGTTCGGCCTCGGCGCGATCATCGGCGTCGCGAAGCTCTCCCGGTCCGGGACGCTCTCGCTCGTGCTTCCCGTCGTCGCGTCCTTCGTCTGCGCCCTGATCGTCTTCCTCCTGGCGCCGATCGTGCAGGTGGGCGATCCGCTCCGGGTGCTCATCGCGCCGCTCGCGACCTTCCTCCCCGGCGCACTGCTCACGACCGGCGTGCGCGAGCTGGCCGCGGGGCAGATGGTCGCGGGCACGTCGCGCCTGGGCTCGGGCATCGTCCAGCTCGCCCTGCTCGCGTTCGGCATCCTCGCCGCCGGCACGATCGTGGGGATCGGCGATGACGAGTACGTGCCCCGGGAGGTCCAGCAGACCCTTCCGTGGTGGGTGGCCGGCATCGGCCTCGTGCTCTACGGGCTCGGCGTCTACCTCCACTTCGCCGCACCCGGCACGGCGTTCTGGTGGGTCGTGCTCGCGCTCGTCGTGGCGTACGGCGCGCAGCAGCTGGGCGCGCTGCTCGTGGGCCCGACCGTCAGCGGGTTCGTCGGCGCGCTCGCGGTGACGCCGCTGGTGCTCTGGATCGAGGACCTCCGCAGGGGCGGGGTGCCCTCGCAGATCGTCTTCCTCCCCGCCTTCTGGGTCCTCGTCCCCGGGGCCGCCGGCCTCATCGGCGTGACGGAGGGCGCCGTCGCCGAGTCCGCCGGCATCGACGACGTCTCGGCCGCCTTCGCCACGGTCATGTCGATCGCGCTGGGCGTCCTCATCGGCTCGGCGCTCTACCGGTTCGCCCGGCGGAGCGCATCGGGGATCGCCGAGTTCCACGTCGACCTGCCGACCGTGCTCGGCCCGTCCGACGAGCCGATGCTGTCGCGGATCGCGGATGCGGCGAGCCAGCGGGGTTCGCGCCGTCGGCGTCCGGGTCCGTGACCTCGCCCGCTCGGGCGCCGGAACCGGCCCTCGGGCTCTCAGGAAGCACGACGTAGAGTATTCGGGTGACTTCCCGGAACCCCCGCTCCGCTGAGGCCCGCCGCGAGCTCGTCGAGCACATCTCGAACGAGGCGGTGTTCCACGGCGACTTCACGCTGACCAGCGGCAAGAAGGCGACGTACTACGTCGACCTCCGCAAGGTGAGCCTCGACCACCGCGTCGCACCGCTCATCGGCCAGGTGATGCTCGACCTCATCGCCGACGTCCCGGACGTCGCCGCCGTCGGCGGCATGACCATGGGCGCCGACCCGATCGCGACCGCCGTGCTCCACCAGGGCGCGGCGCGCGGCCTCTCGTACGACGCGTTCGTCGTGCGCAAGGAGCCGAAGGACCACGGTCGGGGCAAGCAGGTCGAGGGACCGGATGTCGCGGGGCGCCGCGTGATCGTGCTCGAGGACACCTCGACCACGGGCGGATCGCCCCTCAAGGCGATCGAGGCCCTGCGCGCCGCGGGCGCCGAGATCGCCGCGGTCGCGGTCGTGGTCGACCGGGACACCGGCGCACGAGAGGTCATCGAAGCGGCGGGGGTCCCCTACCTCGCTGCCATCGGCTTGAAGGACTTGGGACTGGCATGAGTGAACGCGACGGGCGCTACGGCTCGAGTGGATCCGAGGAGACCGACTGGCTGATGAGCCAGCTCGGCAGTGGTCGCCGACCCGACCTCGAGGGCCGCCCGGCCTCGCAGCCGCCCGTCGCACCGCCCCCGGTCGACGGCTATGGCGAGCGCCCCGCGCCCCGTGCGCCCGAGTCGGCGCCGCCCGCCGAGCGGCCCCGCCGGCGCAGCGAGGAGTCGCTCGACTGGTTCTCCGTGGCCGAACCCGCTCCCGCGCACGACGCGCCGACGCGTGCGCTCCCGGTCGTCGGCGAGCCCATCGAGCGCGCCGACTCCGCGCCGTCCGCACCGCCGCAGGGCGGACCGCCCGCGTGGAACCAGTCGGACTGGAACCGCCCGGCCTGGACCCCGCCGGCGCACCCGGAGCCCCCGCGCATCCCGTCGCCGCCCGCCGGCACCGAGCGGCTCACGTCGGTCGAGCCGCCCGTCGGCGGCCGCCCCGTCCCGCCCGCCTTCGGCGGCGCGCCCACGCCGCCGCCGGCTCCGCCAGTCGCCCCGCCCGGTCCGGTGACCCCGCCGGCCAGCATGGCGCTGACGTGGGGCGAGCAGCCGATCGACACAGAGGAGGGCCTCCGGGCCGCGTTCCGCCAGCTCTCGGACCCCGCGGCCCCGGCCCAGCGTCGCGAGGAGCGCGCCGAGCCGCGCGCGGAGCACGCACCCGAGGTCGAGCCGGAGTCCGGCCGCCGCGACTCGGCTCCCGGGCCCGTCGCCTCCGGTGACTCCGCATCCTCGCCGTTCGAGGGCTTCACCCCGCCGCCCGTCGCGCGGCGGTCCTTCACGCCCGTCCCACCGTCGGTCGCGGGCGCGCAGAGCACCGACTTCGCCGACGAGCTCTGGTCCGCCCTGAACGAGGACGTCGCCCCGTCGGCGGACCAGCGCGACGCCGGCGCCGACGAGGACGACGCGTACGATGCGCCCGCCGACGATGCCGACCGCGACGCGTGGGCGGATCGTCCCGCGTACGCGGGCTACGCCGACGCCGCGGGCTACGCCGACGCCGCAGGCTACGCAGACGCATCCGGGTACCCGGTGCCGACGACGGACGCTCGCGACGGGTACGCGGACCCGTACGACGACCGGGACGCGTTCGGCCGTGTGACGAACGATCCGCGCGACGCCGCGCGCGACCCGCGCGACGGGCGTCGCGGCGACGGCCGCGACGAGCCGCAGCGCGACGATCGCGGCGCCGACGGCGGTGCATACCGCGACGACCGCGGCTACGGCACGGACGAGCGATCGGGCCGGAGCGGGGACGGCTATCCCGCCGCGCCCGGGGCCGCCGGCCACGGCGGCGGGTACGACGACGGCTACGACGAGTCCGGCTACGACGAGTCCGGCTACGACGAGTCCGGCTACGGCCGGGCCGACGCGGCGTACGACCGGGACGACGCGGGCTACGGCTACGGCGATCAGGACGATGACCCACGTCGACTCTTCGAGGGCGGCGCCTTCGACCAGGATCGCGACCCCGGGTACCGGGACGACCGGTCGGGCTTCGGTCCGGACGCCTATGCCGACACCGGTCGCTTCGACGACGGCTTCGGCTCGGCGACCGCGCCGCCGCAGGAGGAGGCCTACGACCCGCGCGACCTCTGGCGGGACGGGCACGCCGACGGGACCCCGGGCGACGGATGGACCGGACGGTCGGACGACTGGCGCGAGTCGGTCGCGCGCGACGAGGAACCGCCGGTCGACGAGGTCCGCTGGTACGCCGACGACCTGCCGGCGCGCGAGGAACCTGGTCAGGACGCCGGCCGCGCCGCGCCCGGCGCGGCGGACGCCCCGTCCGACGCGTGGGACGACGCCGAGTCGCCGCGCGCCCGGGAGTTCGCCGAGGCGGGCTTCCTCTGGAACCTGACGCCCGATCCCGAGGGCCGGGACCCGCGGGTCCCGGTCGAGGACGAGGGCGACGACGGCCCGGGGCCGCGTCGCGGCGCCCAGGCCGGTGCCGCCGCCGCCGGGTCCGATGTCGAGGTCGACCCGTTCGGGTTCGGCGGCGCGCCCGCCGACGACCCGCGTGCACCCGGCATGGGCGATGATCGCGGGTTCGACGAGCGACGCGACCCGTACGATCGCGACGACGTCCGCGGCGGCCGCGACGGCCGCGGGTTCGACGCCCGTGACGACGAGCGCGGGACCGTGCCGGAGCGCGGCCGGGACGCCGGGGGCGATGACGGGCTCGCCGCGCTGTTCGGCGGTGCCGGCTTCGGAGCGACCGGCCCGATGAGCGTCGTCCCGCCGGGCGAGCGCGACGCCATGAGCGGCGGCATCGACCTCGCCCCTCGCGAGCGCGGCTACGACCGCACGGACTACCAGCGCAGCGACTACGACCGCGGTGGCTACGACCGCGGCGGCTACGACCGATCCGGCTACGGCCGTTCCGGCTCCGACCGTTCCGGCTCCGACCGCGACGACGCCTACGGACGCGACGATCGCTCCGGCGGCTCCGATCGCGGCGGCCGGCAGGGCCCACCGTCCGGGTCGGGCGACGGCGGCGACCGCTCCACCGTGAAGGTCCTCGCCTGGGTCGCGGGCGGGCTCGCGCTCGTCGTGGCCGCCGTGGCGATCTTCGCCTTCGGCACCCGCATGCTCGGGGGCGCCGAGGAGCCGGCCGCGGCTCCCGAGCCGACGCAGGAGGCCCCTCCGGAGCCCACCGGGCCCCAGCCACCCGGCGTGCACGTCTGGGACACCCTGTACGGCACGGAGTGCGTCGAGCCGTTCGAGTCCGCGTGGGCCGAGGAGTTCACCGTCATCGACTGCGACACGCCCCACGACGGCCAGCTCGTGTACCGCGGTGCCTTCCCGGGTGCCGAAGACGCCGACTTCCCGGGCGAGGAGGCGCTCGCCGCCCAGTCCCAGGAGCTGTGCGCCGCCGAGGGGATCCTCAACCCGCCGATCGCCGGGCTCGTGAGCGACCTGCAGATGTTCACCGCCTACCCGGTGACGGCCGAGCAGTGGGATTCGGGCATGCGCGACTACTTCTGCTTCGTGGAGCGCTCCGGCGGGGGCGCCCTCACGGCGAGCGTGGCCGGAGAGGGTCCCGTCCAGCAGTGAGCCGCGTGGTCGTCCTCGGTTCGGTCAACGTCGACGCGACCAGCTACGTCGCGGCGTTCCCGCGACCGGGCGAGACGATCCGGTCGCACGACCACCGGGTCGCCCTCGGCGGCAAGGGCGCGAACCAGGCGATCGCGGCGCACCGTTGCGGCGCGCGGGTCGAGCTCGTGGCGCGCCTCGGCGACGACCCCGCGGCCGAGGTCGCGCGTGCCGCGTTCGCCCGCTTCGGGCTCCCGGTCGACGCCGTCGAGACGGTCCCCGACCGGCCCACCGGCATCGCCCAGATCACGGTGTCGGCCTCCGGCGAGAACACGATCGTCGTGACCTCCGGCGCGAACGCCGACCTCGGTCCCGCGGCGGTCGACGCCGTGCGGGATCTGATCGCATCCGCCGACGTGGTCCTCACGCAGGGCGAGCTGCCCGTGCCGACGATCGACGCGCTCGCCCGCGCCTGCGCGGCGGCCGGCACGCGACTCGTCCTGAACCTCGCGCCCCCGGTCGCGGTGGATGCGGCGACCCTGGCCGTCGCCGATCCGCTGGTGGTGAACGCGCACGAGGCGCGGACCCTCGGCCTCGGCGTCGACCTGGCACCGGACGCCTCCGCCGAGGCCTGGCGCGACGTGGCGGTCTCCGCCGCGGGCGACCTCGCGCGGTCGGTCGTCATCACCCTCGGGGCACTCGGCGCCGTGGCGGCCGACGGATCGGGTGCCACGGTCGTCCACGCGCCCGCGGTCGAGGCCGTCGACACGACGGGCGCGGGGGATGCCGCGACGGGTGCGCTCGTCGCGATGCTCGCCGAGGGGCATCCGCTCGGGCGTGCGCTGCTGGCCGGGGCGGCGGCCGGCGCCATCGCCGTGCAGGCCCACGGGACCGTCGACTCGTACGGGACCCGGGACGACGTGCTCGCGCTCGCGAGCCGGTTGGAGGAGGACCGATGACCGTTCCCGTGATCGTCGACTGCGACCCCGGGCACGACGACGTCTTCGCCCTCTGGCTCGCGGCCGGGCATCCGGCCCTGGAGCTGCTCGCCGTGACCACGGTGGGCGGCAACGTCCCGCTCGAGTACACGAGCCGCAACGCGCGCGTGGCGCTCTCGGTCGCCGGCGTCGCGGACGTGCCCGTCGCCGCGGGCGCGCGCGGACCGCTCGCCCGGGAGCTCTCGACGGCCGAGTGGATCCACGGCGAGAACGGCCTCGGCGGGCCGGAACTGCCCGACCCCGATCGCGGCGCCTCGCCCGTGCGCCTGGACGATCGCGGCGCGACCGACCTCATCGCAGACACGCTGCAGGCGGCATCGGAGCCCGTGGCGATCATCGCGACCGGGCCGATCACGAACGTCGCCGTCCTGCTCCGCGACCGTCCCGAGCTCGCTCCGAGGATCCGCGAGGTCGTCTGGATGGGCGGTTCCACCGACCGCGGCAACGCGACGCCCTACGCCGAGTTCAACGCCTGGGTCGATCCCGAGGCGCTCGACCAGGTCGTGCGCAGCGGCGTGCGCTTCACGATGGTCGGACTGAACGTCACCCACCGCGCCCTCGTCACGCCCGACGTGCGCGCGCGCCTCGCCGCGCTCGGCACCCGCACGGCCGCGTTCGGGGACGAGCTGCTCGAGTTCTTCTGCCGCACCAACGACGAGGTCTTCGGCATGCCGGACGGACCGCTCCACGACCCCGTGGCGGTCGCCGTGCTCGCCGACCCCGACTCGGTCGAGGTCGTGCGGACCCGGCTCGACGTCGAGCTCCTCGGCGCGGAGACCGTCGGGGCCACCAGCGTCGACCTCGGCGACATGCTCGGGCGCGAGCCGAACGCGCACGTCGTGGTCGGGATCGACGTCGAGCGCTTCTGGGACGCGGTCGCGACCGCCGTCGAACGGCTGGCCTGAGGGGGATCGCGTGGACTGGACGTTCTGGGTCGGGGCGATCGTGATCGCCGTGCTCGTCATCGTCACGCAGGTCTTCCTGCACGAGAGCCGCTGGTCGCGGCGGGAGCCCGAGGACGAGCCGCGCGACGAGGAGCCGCGCGACGACGGACCCGACGCGGACGACGACGGCAGCCCCCGGCCCTAGCAGGCCCCGCGCCGAGCCGCGCTACCCTCGACGGGTGACCCCACGCGACGACGCGGCCGGATCGGCCCGGGACCAGCTCTCCCGCATGGCCGACGACGACGTCCTCCGGGGCGTCTGGCGCAGCGCCCGCCCGCCGCTCGACCCCGATGCGGCCCGGGAGGCTGCCGTGCTCATCCTGTTCGGCGTGCTCGACGGGCTGCCGAGCGACCACGAGGCACAGGCGTCGGCGGTCTCGCGCGACCTCGACGTCCTGCTGCTGGCGCGCGCCGACACGCTGTCGTCGCACGCCGGCCAGATCGCCTTCCCCGGCGGCCGGGTCGAGCCCGGCGACGCCGACGTGGTCGCCGCGGCGCTGCGCGAAGCGCGCGAGGAGACCGGGCTCGACCCGGCCGGGGTGGAGGTGCTCGGGGAGCTCGACCCGATCCCGCTGGCGTACTCGCGGCACCTCGTCACCCCGGTCCTCGGGTGGTGGCGTGCACCGTCTCCTGTCCGCGCCGTCGACGTGGCGGAGTCGTCCGCCGTGTTCCGCACGCCCGTCGCCGACCTGCTCGACCCGGGCAACCGGCGCACGACCGTGCTCCGGCGCGACGGCGAGGAGTGGCGCGGCCCCGGCTTCCTCGTGCACGGCGCGGGTGCCGACCGCCTGGTGTGGGGCTTCACCGCGCTCGTGCTCGACACGCTGTTCGAGGCGCTCGGCTGGACCGAGCCGTGGGACGGCGGCCGCGAGATCGACCTCGCCTGACGCGCACGTGCACGGATGCCGCGCGGCCCGCGCCGCGGCATCCGCCTCGCCCGACGGCTACAGGTCGGACTCGATCGGGGCGTCCGCGACGAGCTCGAACACGCCGTCGAGGATCTCGTCGGGGCGGAACGGGTACTTCTCGATCTCGGCCTGGTCGCTGATGCCGGTCAGCACGAGGACCGTGTGCAGGCCGGCCTCGATGCCCGCGACGATGTCGGTGTCCATGCGGTCGCCGATCATGGCCGTGTGCTCCGAGTGCGCGCCGATCTTGTTCAGCGCCGACCGGAACATCATCGGATTCGGCTTGCCGACGACGTACGGGTCCTTGCCGGTCGCCTTGGTGATGAGCGCCGCGATGGCGCCCGTCGCCGGCAGCGGGCCGTCGGCGCTCGGGCCGGTCGCGTCCGGGTTGGTGACGATGAACCGCGCGCCCGCGCCGATGAGGCGGATGGCCTTCGTGATCGCGTCGAACGAGTAGTTGCGGGTCTCGCCGACGACCACGAAGTCGGGGTTCGTCTCGGTCATGATGAAGCCGGCCTCGTGCAGCGCGGTGAGGATTCCGGCCTCGCCGATGACGAACGCGGACCCGTTCGGCACCTGCTGCTTCAGGAAGTCGGCGGTCGCGAGGGCCGACGTCCAGATCCGCTCCTCCGGCACGTGCAGGCCGGACGCGCGAAGTCGGGCCGACAGGTCGCGCGCCGTGAAGATGGAGTTGTTCGTGAGCACCAGGTAGGGCGTGCCCGAGTCCTCCCACTGCTGCAGCAGGTCGGCCGCACCCGGGAGGGGGTGGTTCTCGTGCACCAGCACGCCGTCCATGTCGGTGAGCCAGGCCTCGACCTCTTCGCGCTTCGCCATGGGCCAAGCCTAGGCCGCGCGCATCACAGCACCATGAACGGCGGATGCCGCTCGTGCGACGCCGCACCCGGTCCGGTCAGCGGTGAAGCCGCCGCCGCCAGTCCGGCGGGACGCTGCCCTCGGGGCCGGGGCACGCCTGGTCCTCGGGGCGCCACCGCGGCGGCGCGAGGGGCACCGGATCCGAGTACTCGGAGGCGGCGTAGTCCCAGAACCACTCCTCGCCCGGTTCGAACGACGCGGCGACGGCGTGGCCGGTCTCGCGGGCGTGGCCGCTCGCGTGCTGTGCCGGCGAGGAGTCGCAGCAGCCGACGTGACCGCACTCCACGCAGCGACGCAGGTGCCACCACCAGCCGCCGTGCTCGAGGCACTCGGTGCAGCCCGTGCCCGATGGCGCCGGGGCGGGCGCCTGGGCGGTCATGCGAGCACCTCCACCGCGGCGAGCGCCCGGTGCACGGACGCGACGGCGCTGGATCCTTCGCCGACGGCGGCGGCGACGCGCTTCATCGACCCCCGTCGCACGTCTCCTGCCGCGAACACGCGCGGCACCGAGGTCTCGAATGGCAAGGGCACCCTCCCGATGGATCTCCATGGATCGCCGAGGTCGACGACGTCGGCCCCGGTGCGGACGAACCCGTGGTCGTCGCGCTCGAGGTCGGCGAGCCAGTCGGTCGCCGGCACCGCCCCGATGAAGCAGAAGAGCGCACGGCAGTCGACGGTCGCGTCGGTCGCGCCGCGCACGGTGACCCGATCGAGCTGGTCGTCGCCGTGCAGCGCGGCGACCTCGGTGCCCGTGAGCACCTCGATCCGCGGGTCCTCGCGGATGCGGTCGACGAGGTAGCTCGACATCCTGGTGGAGAGGTCGTCCGATCGCACGACGATCCGCACGTGGCATCCGCTCGCCGCCAGCGCGAGGGCCGCCTGCCCGGCCGAGTTGGCGCCGCCGACGACGACGACGTCGGAGCCGGCGACCTGGCGGATCTCGAGCGCGGTGGCGGCGTGGTGGATGCCGGCGCCCTCGAAGTCCCGCCATCGATCGAGCGCGAGTTCCCGGTACGCCACGCCCGTGGTGACGATGACGGCCTTCGCGCGCACGATCGTGCCGTCCGCGAGCAGCAGCCGCCGCACGCCCTCGTCGGCCTCGAGTTCGACGACCCGGCACGGGGCCGCGATCCGCACGCCGAACTTGAACGCCTGCAGCGACGCCTGGGAGGTCAGGGCGTCCCCGCTCACGCCGAACGGGAAGCCGAGGTAGTTCTCGATCCGCGAGGTCGTCGCCGACTGCCCCCCGGGCGCGACGGCGTCGAGCAGCACGGTCCGCAGGCCCTCCGAGGCGCCGTAGATCGCGGCGGCGAGCCCGGCCGGGCCGGCGCCGACGACCGCGAGGTCGTACTCGAGGTCGTCGTCGGCCGAGTAGGCGAGCCCCATGAGCTCGGCCACCTGTCCCGGCGTCGCCCTCGGCACGTTCTCGCCCTGCACGATGGCGACGGGGAGGTCGTCGCGCGTGAAGCCGTGGTCCCAGATGCCCGGGTGCTCGGCGATGTCCTCGACGTCGACCCACGTGTGCACGAGCTCGAGCCGCTCGGCGTAGCGCTGCAGGGCGAGCGACTCGCCCGAGCGGGACGACCCGATGATCTTGAGCGTCCAGGCGGCCGGGCCCGTGCGCAGCAGCTCGCGGCGCGCCCAGAGCGTGCGCAGCATGAGGTCGCAGAGCTCGTCGTCCTCCGCCATCATGCGCTGCAGCGCGTCGTGGTCGATGCGGACGACGCTGCCGGGTTCCGTGACCCGCGCCGTGAGGAACGCGCGCTGGCCGTTCAGCAGGCCGAGCTCGCCCACGAAGGTCCGCGGCCCGAGCCGCGCGAGCACCGTCTCCTCGGACCACCACAGCGCCTCGCGCACGACCTCCACCTCACCGGACTCGACCAGGATCAGGTCGACCCAGCGGTCGCCGGCGCGGAAGAGCACGTCGCCCGCCTCGGTGTCCGTGGGCACGCCGTAGCGCCGCAGGCGCCCCCATTGCGCATCCGTGAGTTCGGGAGTGATCTTCTCCGCACCGCCCATCCCCACATCCTCCCCGACGAACGGCTCCGGCGGGAGGGGGTTCGGAAAACGCTCAGGCGGTGATCCAGATCGCGGCCGCCGCCGACGCGGGGATCGCGTGCGCCGCGTCGCCGATCGCGACGCCGACGGCGCCGCCCGCGGCATCCGTGACCCGCACCTCGCTGCCGGGGCCCACGCCCGCCGACTCGAGCTCCCGCAGGAGGGCGGGGTCGCGGTCGCTGATGCGGATGACGCGGCCGACGTGGCCGGCCGTGGCCTCGTCGAGGCGCACTGCGGGCTCGGTGACCAGCGTGCCGTCGGCGCGGGGGATGGCGTCGCCGTGCGGGTCGCGTTCGGGGCGCCCGAGCCGCTCGTCGATGGCCTCGAGCAGCCGGTCGGAGACGGCGTGCTCGAGCACCTCGGCCTCGTCGTGCACCTCGTCCCACGCGTAGCCCATCTCGCGGACGAGCCACGTCTCGATGAGCCGGTGGCGGCGCACGACCGCGAGCGCGCGGGCGCGGCCGGCGTCGGTGAGCCGCACGGCGCCGTACGGGACGTGCTGCACGAGGCCCTGCGCCGCCATCTTCTTCACCATCTCGGTGACCGACGAGGGCGCGACGCCGAGCGCGGACGCGAGCACCGAGGGCGTGATGGGCTCGGGCTGCCACTCGGTGTGGGCGTACACCGTCTTGAGGTAGTCCTCGATCGCGGGGCTGGCGGAGGGGGGCATCGCGCCCAGACTACCCGCGCACGCTCCGCGATCCCGCGCTCAGGCGCCCGTGAACACGAGCCAGAGCAGCACCCCGTTCAGCGTGATGAGGAAGATCGAAGCGCCGATGCCGGCGAGCGTCGTCGCCCAGTGGTTGCGCCAGCGGCCGAGCACGCCGGAGCGTGCCGTCAGCGAGACGAGCGGCACGAGCGCGAACGGGATGCCGAACGAGAGCACGACCTGGCTGAGGATGAGCGACAGCGTCGGGTCGAACCCGAGGCCCAGGATCGCGAGGGCCGGCACGAGCGTGACGAGGCGGCGGGTGACCATCGGGATCCGCACGTGGAGCAGGCCGTGCATGATCTCGGCGCCCGCGTACGCGCCGACCGACGTGGACGCCAGGCCCGACGCCAGCAGCCCGACGGCGAACAGGGTCGCGATGACGGGGCCGAGTGCGGTGTCGAGCGCGGCGTAGGCGCCCTCGAGGCTGTCGGTGCCCTCGACTCCCGCCAGGTTGACGGCGGCGAGGAGCAGGATGCAGAGGTTCACGGTGCCGGCGATCGCCATCGCGATCGTCACGTCCCAGCGCGTCGCGCGGACGAGCCGGTCGGTGGGAAGGCTCGTCGCGGTCCCGGGCTCACGTACCGTCGCCGCTCCGGCCGCCCGCTCGTGGCGGCCGGGCGTGCGGCCGGCGACGAACCGGTCCCGGCTCAGCGCCGAGTGCGCGTAGATGGCGTGCGGCATGATCGTCGCGCCGAGGATCGAGGCGGCCAGGAGCACGGAGTTCGCGTCCTCGAAGCGCGGGACGAGTCCGGCGGCGAAGCCGGCCGGGTCGGGCGGGGCGATGAACACGCCGACGGAGAAGCCGACGGCGATGATCACGAGCAGGCCCATGATGACGAACTCGAAGGTCCGAGGGCCGCGGTGGGTCTGCACGACGAGGAGCACGAGCGAGACGGCGCCCGTGATGAGACCGCCCCAGATGAGCGGGATGCCGAAGAGCAGGTTGAGCGCGACCGCGCCGCCGATCACCTCGGCGAGGTCGGTCGCCATCGCGACGAGCTCGGCCTGGAGCCAGTAGGCGCGGCGGCCCCACCGGTTGCGGAGCCGGCGGCCGAGCACCTCGGGCAGGCTCTCGCCGGTGACGATGCCGAGCTTGGCCGACAGGTACTGGATGAGCCACGCCATGACGTTGCCGAGCACGACCACCCAGACGAGCAGGTAGCCGTACTGCGCTCCGGCGGTCATGTTGCTCGCCACGTTGCCCGGGTCGAGGTAGGCCACGCCCGCGACGAGCGCGGGGCCGATCAGCCAGGCGAGCCGGGCGACGGAGGCGGGGCGCGCCGACCCGTCCCGCCGGGTGCGTGCGGGACCGGTGGGCGGCGCGACGTCGGTGTCGAGCGGAGTTTTCGGCATGCCGAAATCGTAGCGGTTTTTCGGCGCACCGAAAACTCTGCCCGTGCGCCCGCCCGTCGTCCCTCGCTCGGGGGCGTTGCCGCGCCGAGCGGGAGGAGTACCTTCCCTCTCGGAAGGACGACCGGATCACCCACGCCCGAGTGCGCGACCCCAGCGACCGCGGCCGTCACGTCACACGGAGGTGGCTGATGAAGCGGGCATTCATCGGGTGCGTGGTCGCACTCGGGCTCGTCGTCGGCGGCGCGGCGGGAGCCGCGTTCGCGGGCGAGACGAACGGCAAGGGCGAGCCCATCCCCGGCGCCCACAAGGCGCACTCGGCGTGCGCCTACTCGGGCCGCGACGTGCCCGACGAGATCGAGGCCAACCCGCCGGGGTTCGACGACGACTTCGTCACCGGCGGACACGTGCAGAGCTACGGCATGTACGTGCGCGCCGGGCTGAAGGACGACCCCCACGTGCCGAGCCCCGGCATCGCGTGCCGCGGGAACGTGGAGTTCGAGGGCTGAACGACCCGGCCCGTCGCGAGGGGCCCGGCGTGCGCGCCGGACCCCTCGCCCGTGCCGGCGGCGCAGGCCCGACGCGCCCGGGCTAGCGTGGTCGCGTGAGCGACGATCGAACGGATGCCGCGGGCGCCGGCTCGGACCGCGATGCGACGCCGCCCCGCGAGGAGCACGAGCCGCAGCTCCCGCTGCACGGGCTCGGCCCCTGGCCCGGCGGCCGCGACGCGTGGCCGGACGACCCGCGCTTCGATCCCGACCTGCTCGAGCACGGCGATCGGCGCAACGTGGTCGACCGGTACCGGTACTGGCGGCTCGAGGCGATCGTCGCCGACCTCGACACGCGGCGGCATCCGTTCCACGTCGCGATCGAGAACTGGCAGCACGACCTCAACATCGGGTCCATCGTGCGGACGGCGAACGCGTTCGCGGCCGAGACCGTGCACGTCATCGGCCGGCGGCGCTGGAACCGGCGCGGTGCGATGGTGACCGATCGGTACCAGCACCTCATGCACCACCCGGACGTCGCCGACTTCGTCGCCTGGGCCCGCGGCGAGGGGCTGCCGGTCATCGCCGTCGACAACGTCGAGGGTTCTGAACCGGTCGACCTGGCCGAGCTCCCCGAACGCTGCGTGCTCCTGTTCGGGCAGGAGGGTCCGGGGCTCAGCCCCGAGGCGCTCGCCGCCGCCGACCGCACGGTCGAGATCACGCAGTACGGCTCGACGCGCTCGATCAACGCGGCGGCCGCCGCCGCGATCGTCATGCACGAGTGGATCCGGCGGCACGCGCGGCCCTGAGCCCGCCCGCCCGCCCGCGGGGGCACGCGCGGCCGCGAGCGCGATTGTCCGTCCGGACAAGAGCACCTACCATGGGCGGATGGCCACCCGACTGGACCCCGCCGAGCGTCGTGAGCAGATCATCGCGGCCACCCTGCGGCTCGTCGCGCGGGACGGCTTCGCGCGGGTCACGCTGCGCGACGTCGCGGCCGAGGTGGGCGTCGTCCACGGGCTCATCCGCCACTACTTCTCGACGCGCGAGCAGCTGATGGCCGCCGCGTTCGACGCGGCCGTGCTCGCCGAGGCCGAGGAGGACGAGGAGCTCGCCACGACGCTCGAGCCGATCACGGCGCTCGCCGACTGGCTCACGACGACCCCGCGCGACCACTGGTTCGTCTGGATCGACGCCTGGAGCGAGGCGCCCCGCAACGCCGAGCTGCACGCCTCGCTGACCCGGCACCAGCGCGAGTCCTACGTGCGGCTGGCCGGCATCATCCGCCGCATCGACGCCTCCGGCATCGGGTCGAGCGCCGACCCGGAGGGCGACGCGAGCGTGCTCACCGCCGTCATCGACGGCATCGCGGTGCAGCACCACGCGCTCGGGCTCATCGACGAGGACGAGGCCGACCGGATGGCGTTCGGCGTCGCCGAGGCGCGACTCGGGATCCCGTCCGGCACGCTGGCCCGCGAGCGGGCGACCCCCGACCGCAGCCGCTGGGCGACCACGCACTGACGTCGCCCGTGCGCGGCGGGTCGTTCCGGCGTAGCGTGGCGGCATGACCGAGATCACCGACGATCTTCCCGCCCGGCTCCTGCACGAGGAGCACTCCGGATGGCGCGCCATCCTCGCCGGTCACGGCGGCGAGCACTACGCCCGCGCGATGACCCGCGACGCGCTCATGATCGTGGAGGGCGCGGTGCTCGGTCGCGACGACGTGATCGCGGCGTTCCGCAGCGCGCCGCCGTGGGAGGCCTACGAGATCCACGAGCCCGCCGTGGTGCGGCTCGGCGACCGCGCCGGGATCCTCGCCTACCGCGCCGTCGCCCGCCGCGGCGACGACGTCGCCGACCTGCGGATGTCGACCACCTACCTGTACGACGACGGCGCGTGGCACGTGGCCGCGCACCAGCAGACGCCGGCGTAGGCCGCGCCGCCCGGGGCGGTCCGGACGCCTCAGCCGATCAGGCTCGGCTGCAGGTCCCGGAGCGTGCGGAAGTGCGTCATGCGCGTCACGCCGATCGCGGCGAGCACGAACGCGCCGACGAGCCATGCCGCCAGCACGAGCGTGTCGGCGCCCGCCCGGGCGAGGTCGCCGCCGTACATGGCCTGGCGCATGGCGTCGACGACGTAGCCCATCGGCAGCACGTGGTGCAGCGCCGCGAGCGGTGCGGGCAGCGTCTGCCACGGGAACGTGCCGCCCGCCGTCACGAGCTGGAGCACCATGAGCACGAGGCCGAGGAACTGCCCGACCGAGCCGAGCCAGACGTTCAGCGCGAGGATGATCGCCGCGTAGGTCGCCGACGCGAGCACCATGACGCCGAGCGTCCCGAGCGGGTTGCTCATCGGGAAGCCGAGCGTGAACGCGAGCACCAGGTAGAGCGCCGCCATCTGCACGGCGCCGAGGAGGCCGGGCGTCAGCCAGCCCGCGAGCGTGATGCGCACGGGCGAGTGCAGGGCCGTGACCGCCCGGCGCGAGATCGGCTTGACGATGAGGAAGAGCGCGTAGATGCCGATCCAGCCCGCGAGCGCGGCGAAGAACGGTGCGAGCCCGGCGCCGTAGTTCTCGGCGTGCGTGGCCGAGTCGGTCTCGAGCGCGATGGGGTCGGCGATCGTCTCGGCCTGCGCGTCGCGCGTGGCCTGGTCGGTGTCGGGGATCTCGGCCGCGCCGTCGTCGAGTCCGTCGCGGAGCGTGCCCGCGCCGGAGGCGAGCTCGCCCAGCCCGTCCTCGAGCGCGCCGAGCCCGGCCGACAGCTGCGCGGAGCCGTCGGCCAGCTGCGCCGTGCCGTCGGCGAGCTGCGCGGCCCCGGACGCGGCATCGCGCGCGCCCGCGGCGAGCTGCGCGCTCCCGTCGGCGACGTGCCGGCTTCCCTCTGCGAGGCGGTCGATGTCGCCGACGACACCCTGCACGCGGTCGTTGCCGGCCGCGATGCGGTCGCCCACCGGGTCGAGCTTCGCGAGCGCGGCGTCGATCGTCGCCTGGTCCACCCCGCGCGCGGCGAGTTCGTCGGCGATGGCCCGCCGGGCCTCGGGCACGGCCGAGGCGGCCTCGTCGACCGCGCTGCCGACGCGGTCGGCGGATGCCGCGAGCTGCGCGTTGCCGTCGGCGACCTGCGCCGCCCCGCTCGCCAGCTCGGCCGAGCCGTCGGCGAGCCGGGCGGTGCCGTCGGCGAGCTGCGCCGATCCGTCGGCGGCCCGGGCCGCCCCGTCGGACAGCTGGGAAGCTCCGGCGCCGAGCTGCTCCGCACCGTCGACCGCGGTGCCGGCGCCGTCCGCCAGCTGCGCCGCCCCGTCCGCGGCGTCGACGATGCCGCTGCGGATGTCGGCGATGGAGTCGAGCAGCAGCGACGCGGCCTCCTGGCCGACCTGCTCGGCGACGGTCGCGCGGATCCGCTCGACCGCCTGTGCGCCGATGGTCCCGGCCAGGTAGCTGTTGGCGTCGTTCGTGGAGAGCAGGATCTCGGCCTGCCGGGGCTCGTCGGTGCCGAGGGAGGCGAGCGCGTCGGAGAAGTCGGCGGGAAGCGTGATGGCGAAGTCGTACGTGGAGTCGTCGAGGCCCGTTGCGGCCTCCTCGGCGGAGACGCGGTGCCAGTCGAACGCGCCGTCGGCGATGAGCTCGTCGGCGACCTCGTCGCCGACGTTGCGCGCGGGTGCGTCGTCGATGGCGGGCGTGCCCTCGTCCTCGACGACGAGCGCGACCGGCACCTCGGGGAACTTCGCGTACGGGTCCTGGTTCGCCCAGAGGTAGAGGCCGCCGTAGAGCACGGGCACGGCGACGAGGGCGAGGAGCGCCAGCACCGACATCCGGGTCGAGGTCAGCCGCCGCAGCTCGGCGGCGATCATCTGGGGGACCTTCACGCGAGTCCCCCTTCGGCGAGTGCGAACTCGTCGTCGCCCTCGTCGGAACCGTGCAGTCGCTCGAGCAGGTCGGCGGCGGCGATGGCCGCGGCGGCCGCGTCGCCGGCGATCACGAGCACGGCGTAGCCGCGGTCGGCGAGCCTGCGCGCGAGCGACCACCACTCGGCGGGGTCCCCGCCATGGCGGTCGGGCGAGACGAGCACGAGGCCCTCGACGCCGTCCCGCAGCAGCGCGAGCTCGGTGAGCAGGCGCAGCCGATCGAGCGGGTCGACGTTCGCGATCGGGGTGCGCGCGAGCCCGTCGAGGCCGAGGTCGGCGAGCCACCGCGAGACGGACACCGGGTTCGACGGGATGCCGGCGAACATGAGCTCCTCGGCGGCGACGCCGGCCACCGTGACGTTCGGCGCCGGGTCGGAGACGTCGGGGGCGTCCACGAGCGCGATGCGGCGGCGGATGCTCGCGGCATCCGCCCGGCCGTCGACCGTGACGGTGCCGGCGTCGGGCCGCATGCGACCGGACGCGAGCAGTCCGAGCACGGTCGGCCGCTGCTCGGTCTCGGCGCGCGCGAGCGTGGCGCGGCCCGATTCGTAGCCGATGGTGGTGGCGGGCAGCGCCCGGCCCCGGCGTCCCTTGGCGACGCCGTGGAGGTCGATCCTCATGCTTCCTCGGTCAGTTCCGGAGTGTCGGTGATGAGCGCGCCCGCCTCGCGCCAGGAGAGCCCGGCGGTGCCGAGGGCGGCGAGCATGACGAGTCGCCGGCCCTCGTCGTGGGGGAGGCCGACGCGCGCGGCCTCGGCGAGCACGGCGAGCGCCGACTCCTCGACGAGGCGTGCGAGCACGGCGGGGCGGATGTCGCTGCGGACGCTGCCGTCGGCGACCCCGCGTTCGACGAGCGCGGCGAGGCGCTCGCGCACGGGGGCGAGCGCCGAGGCGGCGCGCTCGACGTACGGCCGGCGGAGCGCGACCTGGGCGAGCAGGCGCACGTGCTCGACGGCGTCCCAGAGGCGGGCGCCGAGGAGCGCCATCGCGACGGTCGCGTCGGCGTGGTCGATGGTGCCGGCGGCGGCGACGAGTCGCTCGGCGCCGCGGTCGATGAGCGCGGCGATGAGCTCGTCGCGTCCGGCGAAGTGGCCGTAGAGCGCGCGGCGGCTGAGGCCGGCGGCGGCCGCGATGGCCTCGAGCGAGGCCTCGGGGTCGGCCGCGAGCGTCGCCACGGCGGCGTTCAGGAGGGCTTCGCGGTTCTCCGCCGCGTCCCGACGGGGAGTGCGACGGCCCGCGTCGGTGTCGGACGGCATGCGACCAGTGTACGACGAACGTGCACATCAGTGTGCAAGTTATCGTGAACGCGCAGCGAACGCCCAGCCGGGCGATGCCGGCCCGCCTACTGCAGCGCCGAGGTGAGCCGCGCGATGCCGTCGAGGAACGTCGCCGTCGCAGGCTCCCGGTTCCACTCCTCCAGCGTCAGCTCGCGCCCGAGCTCCCGGTACTTCGCCTCGACCGCGCGCATGTCCGCGACGAACGACGCGCCGCGCACGAGCATCGTGACCTCGAAGTTCAGCGCGAACGAGCGGATGTCCATGTTGCTCGAGCCGATGACGGCGACGTCGTCGTCGATCGAGAGGTGCTTGGCGTGCAGGATGTACGGGCCCGGGTAGAGCCAGATCCGCACGCCGGCCGTGAGCAGCGCCCGGTAGTACGAGCGCTGGGCGTGCCACACGCCGCCCTGGTCGCCGATCTCCGACACGAACAGCTGCACGTCGAGGCCCCGCAGCTTCGCCGACGTGATCGCGTAGACCATCGCCTCGTCGGGCACGAAGTACGGGCTCGTGATGATGACCCGCTCCTGGGCGGCGCTCACCAGCGTGAGGAACTGCCGGAGGTTGTTCTCGCTCTCGAACGCCGGGCCGCTCGGCACCACCTGGCAGTCGAGCGCCTCGGGCGACGTGTCGACCGGGATCTCGGTGGCGGGCACGTTCGCGTCGTCCCCGAGGATCTCGCCGGTCTCCGCGTACCAGTCGGAGCGGAAGACCGCGTTGAGCTCCGCGACCGCGGGACCAGTGATGCGGGCGACGAGCTCCTGCCACATCAGCCCGCGCTTGAGGTTCTTCGGCGAGTCGTAGCTGCGGTCGATCAGGTTCTGCGAGCCCGCGTGCCCGACGACGCCGTCGACGACCACGATCTTCCGGTGGTTGCGCAGGTCCGGACGCTGCCAGTCGCCCTTGAACGGCCGCACGGGCAGCAGGTAGTGCCACTCGACCCCGATCCGGTCGAGCTCGGCGACCGTGGCCTTGTGCAACGGGACCTTCGACGAGGCGATGTGGTCCATGAGCAGCCGCACCCGGACGCCCCGGCGCACCGCCTCCTCCATGGCCGCGAAGAAGCCGCGCGTCGTGTCGTCGAACGCGACGATGAAGAACTCGACGTGGACGAAGCGCGTCGCGGTGGCGATGTCCGCCGCCATCGCGTCGATCGAGCCCTGGTAGTCGTCGATCAGCGTCGCCCGGTTGCCGGAGGTCGCGGGCAGGCCGGTGAGCCGACGGTTCTGCGCGACCGCCGAGTCGAACCAGGCCGGCCAGGCGTCGTGGTCGGCGACGAGGTCGACGCGGTCGGCCCGCTCGGCGATCATCCGATCCGCCACCTGCTGCCGCGCCATCCGCTGCTTCGGCAACCGGATGTTGCCGATGAGCAGGTACAGCAGGATGCCGACGAACGGGATCAGGAAGATCGCCAGCAGCCACGCCATCGCCGCCGTCGGCTTGCGGTCGCGCGGGATGATGATGAGCGCCGCGATGCGGATCGCCAGGTCGACGAGGATCACGAGCCCGCCGACGACGGCGGCCCACTCCCCGCCGCTCACTCCGCGCCGCCCTGTCGGTCGTCACCGTCGTGCATCGCAGCCTCCCCGAGCGGTCGCGAGGCGCGCAGCGTCACCGCCGCGCGCGGATGTCGCCGAGTATGGCACCGACGGGGTCGCGCGCGCGAGAGCCGAACGGGTCAGTCGGTGCCGAGGTCGAACGCGGCCGCCTCGTTCGCGGCATCCGTCGCGGCGTCGAGCTCGGTCTCGGCCTCGCCCGCCGCGATCTGCGCGGCCTGGCCTGCCGCGATCTCGCCGACGAGCTGCGCCGTGGCCCCGCCCACCATGCCGAGGTTCGCGTACTGCTCGAGGCGGGCACGCGAGTCGGCGATGTCGAGGTTGCGCATCGTCAACTGGCCGATGCGGTCCTCCGGGCCGAACGCCTGGTCGCCGACGCGCTCCATCGAGAGCTTGTCGGGGTGGTAGCTCAGCGCCGGGCCGTGCGTGTTCAGGATCGTGTAGTCGTCCCCGCGGCGCAGGCGCAGCGTGACCTCGCCGGTCACCGCGGACGCCACCCACTTCACGATCGACTCGCGCAGCATGAGCGACTGCGGGTCGAGCCAGCGGCCCTCGTACATGAGGCGGCCGAGGCGGCGACCCTCGTTGTGGTAGTTCGCGACCGTGTCCTCGTTGTGGATCGCGTTGAGCAGGCGCTCGTACGTGATGTGCAGCAGCGCCATGCCGGGCGCCTCGTAGATGCCGCGGGACTTCGCCTCGATGATGCGGTTCTCGATCTGGTCGCTCATGCCCAGGCCGTGGCGGCCGCCGATGCGGTTCGCCTCGAGCACGAGCTCGACCGGGTCGTCGAACTCGACGCCGTTGAGCGCGACCGGGCGGCCCTCGACGTAGCGCACCGTGACGTCCTCGGCCTCGATCGCGACCGAGTCGTCCCAGAAGCGCACGCCCATGATGGGCTCGACGATCGTGATCCCGGCGTCGAGGTCCTCGAGCTTCTTGGCCTCGTGCGTGGCGCCCCAGATGTTGGCATCCGTCGAGTACGCCTTCTCGACCGACGCACGGTAGGGCAGGTCGCGGGCCTGCATCCACTCGCTCATCTCGCGACGCCCGCCGAGCTCGGTCACGAACGCGCTGTCGAGCCACGGCTTGTAGATGCGCAGGCGCGGGTTGGCCATGAGGCCGTAGCGGTAGAACCGCTCGATGTCGTTGCCCTTGTAGGTCGAGCCGTCGCCCCAGATGTCGACGCCGTCCTCCATCATCGCGCGCACGAGCAGCGTGCCCGTGACGGCACGGCCGAGCGGCGTGGTGTTGAAGTACGTCTTCCCGCCGGAGCGGATGTGGAACGCGCCGCACTGCAGGGCGACGAGGCCCTCCTCGACGAGCGAGGTCTTCACGTCGACCAGTCGGCTCAGCTCGGCGCCGTACTCGAGGGCGCGACCCGGCACCGCCTCGACGTCGGGCTCGTCGGGCTGGCCGAGATCGGCGGTGTAGGTGCAGGGCACGGCGCCCTTCTCGCGCATCCACGCCACCGCGACGGAGGTGTCGAGACCTCCCGAGAATGCGATGCCGACGCGTTCGCCGGCGGGGAGGCTCGTGAGGACTTTCGACATGCGCTCAAGCCTACTTGCGCGCGCACGCGCGAGACGACGCCCGCGGAACCGGACCCGGGCAAGGGCTATCCCCCGGACGAGGGTCGTGGATAGGCTTCGGCCACCGGCCTGCGCGACCCGACCAGGGTCGCGTTGTCGTTGCATCCACTGGACGGGCCGGACCGTCGGCCGACGCGGTCGGCGGTGACTCCACCCACCGAATGGAGACAGGATGAGGAACCACAAGGTGATCGGCGCGGCATCCGCCGTCGCCCTCGCCGTCGGCCTGATCGGCACCGCCGTGGCACCCGCCGCGGCCGCCGGGCCGGAGCACACCTACCTCGTGCTCGCGCCGCAGGGCGCGAACACGACGGCCGCGGCCAAGCGCGTCGCGTCCGCCGGCGGCACCGTCGTCGCCAGCTACGACCAGATCGGCGTGCTCGTCGCGACGTCCACGAACACGGCGTTCGAGTCGTCCGTGGTCGGCGGCGGCGTGCAGTCCGTGGCGTCGACCGACGGGCTCGGCACGACGCTGATCGACGACGAGACCATCGAGGTGCTCGACGAGTCGGCGCTCGAGGCGTCCGGTGACCCCACTGCGGAGCCCTACTGGAGCTACCAGTGGGACATGGAGCAGATCGACGTCCCCGAGGCGCACGAGGTGACCACCGGCGACCCGTCGGTCGTCGTCGGCGTGCTCGACTCGGGCATCGACTGGACCCACCCCGACCTCGCCTCGCAGGTCGCCTTCGACCAGAGCGCGTCGTGCCTCGGCGGCGTCGTCGACACCGACCCCGCGGCGTGGAAGAACACGACCTCGTCGCACGGCACGCACGTCGCCGGCACGATCGCCGCGGCGATCAACGGCGTCGGCATCGCGGGCGTCGCGCCCGGTGTGAAGGTCGCCTCGGTCAAGGTCGTGAACGACGACGGCTACATCTACCCCGAGGCCGCGGTCTGCGCGTACCTCTGGGCCGCCGACCACGGCATGCCGATCACGAACAACAGCTATTACATCGACCCGTGGGAGTTCAACTGCGTCAACGACCCGCGCCAGCGTCCCGTCTGGCAGGCCGTGCAGCGCGCACTGAGCTACTCGCAGTCGAAGGGCACGCTGACGATCGCGTCGGCCGGCAACAGCAACGTCGACCTGCAGCACAAGTTCATCGACGACGGCAGCCCGAACGACGGCAGCTACCCCGTCGAGGACCGCACCATCACCGGAGCCTGCCGTGACCTCCCGGCCGAGGCGCCGGGCGTCGTGACGGTGTCGGCCGTCGGCCCGACCGAGGCGAAGAGCTACTACTCGTCGTACGGCCAGGGCGTCGTCGACGTGACCGCTCCCGGTGGCGACACCCGCTTCCGCACGAACGGGGCCGTCTCCACCATCACCGACGCGGTCCTCTCGACCGTGCCGGGCGGCTACGGCTGGTCGCAGGGCACGTCGATGGCCGGACCGCACGCGGCGGGCGTCGCGGCGCTCGCGCTGTCGGCGCACCCGGACATGAAGGTCGGCCAGCTCGCGTCGTTCCTCGAGCGCACGGCGACCCCGCTGGAGTGCCCGGACGGCGTGTACGAGCCGCGCCCCGGCTACGCGGCGACCTGCACGGGCGGGGAGCGCAACAGCTTCTACGGCGCCGGCAACGTCAACGCGTTCAACGTCGTCCAGTGACGACCTGAGCGAAGCGACCGAGGGGTCGGGCCCACCGGGCCCGGCCCCTCCGCCGTCCCCCCGCCCGCGGGCGGCTGCATGCGCCTCTCAGGAGTTATCCGGCGGGTCGTCGTCAGGTGCGGCGTGTCCTCCTGAGGAACACCGTCGACCGTGCGAATCCTCCTGAGAAACGCCGGGGGTCGGAGGGTGCTCGGGCGCGGATCGCCGGGCCGCTGAGCCGAGCGGATGCCGCGGCGTAGGCTCGGGCGCGTGAGCACCGACACGCCAGCCGCCGCACCGTCGCCCGGCGACGGGTACACGGCCGCCCAGGTGCGTGCGGCGGAGCTGCCGCTGCTCGAGGCGGGCGAACCGCTCATGCAGCGCGCCGCGGCCGCGCTCGCCGACGAGATCGGCCGGCTGCTCGTCGCGCGGTCGCGACCGACGGATGCCGCGTCCCGCGCGCTGGTCGTCGTGATCGCCGGGTCCGGCGACAACGGCGGCGACGCGCTGTTCGCCGGGGCGCACCTGGCCGAGCGGGGCGCCGACGTGCGGATCGTGTCGGTCGGCGCTCGCATCCACGAGGCCGGGCTCGCGGCGGCGCACCGGGCGGGCGCCGCCGACCTCGATCCGGACGGCGACGCGTTCGACGAGGTGGTCCGGTCGGCCGACGTGCTCGTCGACGGGATCCTCGGCATCGGGGCGGCCGCGAGCCCTGCGCTGCGGGGCCGGGCGCGCGAGGTCGTGGCGCGCGTGCGCGACGTGCTCGGGACCGAGTGGGTCACGGGTGCCGGCGGCGCCGCGAGGCATCCGCTCGTCGTCGCCGTCGACCTGCCGAGTGGCGTCTCCCCGGACGACGGCACCGTGCCCGACCCGACCGTGCTGCCGGCGGACGTGACCGTGACCATGGGCGCCGTCAAGGCGGGGCTGCTGCTCGAGCCGGCGTCGCGGGATGCCGGCCGCGTCGTGCTCGTCGACCTCGGGCTCGGTCCCGCGCTCGCCGGGGCGACGCCCGCGGTGCGCTCCGAACGGCCCCACGGACGCGCCTGATCGGCACCGCGGCACCCCGGGCCGCGAGAACCCCATGCGATACGGTTGAGTGTGACTCAGGACCAGCCACCCACCGAAGCCGAGGCGGTGCTCGCCGACGAACCCGAGGTCCGGCGCGCGCTCGACGCGGCCGACCGGGCGTCCATGTCCGGAGTCGTGAGCGAGCACCCGTCGTCGCCGCTCGCCTGGACCGAACTCGCCGACCTCGCCGACTCCGAGGGCCGGGCCCTCGACGCCTTCGCCTACTCGGTGGTCGCCGTCGACCTCGCCCGTCGGCAGCTCGAGGCGTCCGGCTGGGCGCCCGGCTCGCCCGTGCGCTGGGCGGAGGAGCCGAACCGCGCGTACCTGCGGGCGCTCGACGCCGAGCGCCGCGCCGCCGCGCGCCTCGGCCTCGCCGACCGCGCCGCGCGGGCCGCCGCCGACCTCGAGGCCGCGGATGCCGAGGCACCCGCCCGCATCGCCTCCGAGTTCACCCCCACGCAGGTCATCAGCGTGATCACGGATCCCCTGCCGCCGATCCCGTCGCCCGAGGCGACCGCCGGCGACCCGTCCGACGAATCCGCCGCGCCGGGTGCGGCACGAGAGGACTGACATGCCCGCAGTCGTGCTGATCGGAGCACAGTGGGGCGATGAGGGCAAGGGCAAGGCGACCGACCTGCTCTCCTCGCGCCTGGACTACGTGGTCAAGTTCAACGGCGGCAACAACGCCGGGCACACCGTCGTCGTCGGCGACGAGAAGTACGCCCTGCACCTGCTGCCGTCGGGCATCCTCACGCCCGGCGTCACGCCGGTCATCGCGAACGGCGTGGTCGTCGACATCGAGGTGCTCTTCGAGGAGATCGAGGGGCTCGAGTCCCGCGGCGTCGACACCTCGCAGCTGAAGATCTCGGCGAACGCGCACCTGATCACCCAGTACCACCGCACCCTCGACAAGGTCACCGAGCGCTTCCTCGGCAAGCGCCAGATCGGCACCACGGGCCGCGGCATCGGACCGAGCTACGCCGACAAGATCAACCGCGTCGGCATCCGCATGCAGGACCTGTTCGACGAGAACATCCTGCGGCAGAAGGTCGAGGGCGCGCTCGACCAGAAGAACCACCTGCTGCTCAAGGTCTACAACCGGCGTGCGATCGAGGTCGACGAGGTCGTCGACGAGCTGCTCGGCTACGTCGACCGCCTGCGGCCGATGGTGACCGACACGTCGCTGCTGCTGCACCGCGCGCTCGACGCGGGCGACACGGTGCTCTTCGAGGGCGGCCAGGCGACGATGCTCGACGTCGACCACGGCACCTACCCGTTCGTGACCTCGTCGAACGCGACCTCGGGCGGCGCCGTCACCGGCTCGGGCATCGCCCCGAACCGCATCGACCGCGTCATCGGCATCGTCAAGGCGTACACGACGCGGGTCGGCTCGGGTCCGTTCCCGACTGAGCTGTTCGACGAGTGGGGCGAGTTCCTCGCCGACAAGGGCCACGAGTTCGGCACGACCACGGGCCGCCGGCGCCGCACCGGCTGGTACGACGCGCCCATCGCGCGCTACACCGCGCGCATCAACGGCGTGACCGACTTCGTGCTGACCAAGCTCGACGTGCTCACGGGCCTCGACCGCATCCCCGTCGCGGTCGCGTACGACGTCGACGGCGTGATCATGGAGGAGGTCCCGGTCTCGCAGTCCGACTTCCACCACGCCAAGCCCGTGTACGAGGAGTTCCCCGGCTGGACCGAGGACATCTCGGGGGCGCGGTCGTTCGAGGACCTCCCCGCGAACGCGCAGAGCTACGTGCGCGAGCTCGAGGCGATGTCGGGCGCGCGGTTCTCGGCGATCGGCGTCGGCCCCGGCCGCGACGAGATCGTCCAGCTGCACGACTTGCTCGACTGAGCCGGTCCGGCCCCGCGGTCCCACCGCCGAGTCCTGCCGACCCACGCCGCCCCCCGCTGCCCTCTCCGCCCGCCATTCGGGAGGAACTTCCGCGCGGCGCGCCGTCGCGGCATCCGTTCGCGCCGGCGTGTCGGCGGGAAATTCCTCCCGTTCCGCGCGCGTCCCGCGCGACGGGGCGTGGGTGGCAGACTTGCCGGGTGCCCGCCACGCGCCCGCTCGTCCACGCCCTCGAGGGGCGCCACGTCGCCCTGACCCCGCTCACCGAGCACGACTTCCCGGCGCTGCGCGCCGCGATCGGGCGCCGTGAGGTGTTCGCCGGCGGGTTCGCGGGCGGCCCGTCGGCGCTGCCGGCGGATGACGCGGCGTTCGAGACGTTCGCACGGGGCTCGTACACGCCGGCGGCCGACGCGATCCCGTTCGCGGTCCGCCTGCGCGGCGGCCCGGACGACGGGACGATCGTCGGGGCCTCCAAGCTCGGTGACCTCGACCTGCCGAACGAGGCCGCCCACATCGGCTGGACCGGCTTCGACCCGCGCGTGTGGGGCACGGTCGTGAACCCCGAGGTGAAGCTGCTCATGCTCAGGCTGGCGTTCGACCACGGCTTCGGCCGCGTGAAGCTGCAGGCGGATGCCGTGAACGCGCGCTCGCGCGCCGCGATCGCGAAGCTCGGGGCGACGTTCGAGGGCGTCCACCGCCGCGCGATGCGCCGCCCGGACGGCACCTGGCGCGACACCGCGGTATACGCGATCCTCGCCGACGAGTGGCCCGCCGTGCGGGCCGGGCTCGAGGGGCGGCTCGCGGCGTGGGGCGACCGGCCGGTGGTGCTCGGCGAGCGCGACTGACGCACGCCACCGGGCGCCCGCACCCGCGCCCGCCGCCGGCGGCTCACCCCCGGTCGCGCTCCGGGAGGTGCAGCCTCGCGAGGAAGGCGTCGGTGCCGCGCGGCATCCGCCGTCGGTCGGCCCGCGATACGAGCACGGTCACGAGCACGGCGATCGGCACCGACCAGGCGGCCGGCTGCTCCACGACCGCGCGGAACGCGGGGGCGGAGGTCGTGACCAGGGCGCCGCCGAGGATCGCCGCACCCGAGAGCACCGCGCCCGTCGCCATGCCCGCGACCGCGCCGCGCGCCGTGAGGCCGCGCCACCAGATGCCGAGCAGCAGCACCGGGCACAGCGTCGCCGCCGTGAACGCGAACACGAGCCCGACGCTGCCGGCCAGGCCGGCCGGTTCGGTGAGGAACGCGACGAGCAGCGGCACCGCGGTCGAGGCGAACGCCGCGATGCGGAAGCCGCGCACGCTGCCGCCGAGCAGGTCCTGCGAGATCACGCCCGCGACCGAGACGACGAGGCCCGACGAGGTCGAGAGGAACGCGGCGAACGCGCCGCCGATGACGAGCGCCGTCAGCAGGTCGCCCCAGACACCCGGCACGAGGCGGTCGGGCAGCACGAGCACGAGGGCGTCGGCGTCGCCCGCATTCGCGAGGTCGGGGGCGAACGCGCGCCCGAACAGCCCGAACAGGGTCGGGAAGGCGTAGAACACCGACAGCAGCACGAGCACGATGACGGTCGTGCGCCGCGCGGTCGGCCCGTCGGGGTTCGTGTAGAACCGGACGAGCACGTGCGGCAGGCCGAGCGTGCCGAGCAGCAGCGCCACCATGAGGGACACGGTCCGGTACAGGTCGAGGCCGCCCGGCCCGTCGGCGGCGGGGAACGCCTGCGCCGGCGGCAGCTCGGGCTCGATCGCCCCGGTCACGAGCAGCAGCGCGACCACGGGGATGGCGATCGCCGCGAGCTTCAGCCAGAACTGGAAGGCCTGCACGAACGTGATCGCGCGCATGCCGCCCGCGGCGACGACGATCGCGACGAGCGCGGCGACGGCGACCGAGCCGACCCAGCTCGGCAGGCCCGTCGTGATCCGAACGGTGAGCGCCGCGCCCTGCAGCTGCGGCACGATGTACAGCCAGCCGATCACGATGACGAGCACGCTCGTCACCCGCCGCACGGTCGCCGACTCCAGCCGGGCCTCGGTGAAGTCGGGGATCGTGTAGGCGCCCGAGCGGCGCAGCGGTGCCGCCACGAAGAGCAGCAGCATCAGGTACCCGGCGGTGTAGCCGATCGGGAACCACATGGCGCTCGACCCCGTCAGCAGGATGAGGCCGGCGATGCCGAGGAAGGATGCCGCCGAGAGGTACTCGCCGCCGATCGCGGAGGCGTTCCACCAGGGCGGCACCGTGCGGCTGGCGACGTAGAAGTCGCTCGTCGTCCGCGAGATCCGCAGGCCGTAGAAGCCGATCAGCACCGACACGAGTGCGACCGCGACGATCGCGGCGTACCCGATCGCGGGGTTCACCGGTCCTCCGCGAGCGATCGGTAGCGCGCCTCGTTGCGGGCGGCGGCGCGCACGTAGAGCACCGCGACCGTGATCGCGAGCGGGTACACGCCGAAGCCGAGCAGCAGCCACGACGCCGGCACGCCGGCCACGAACGCCTCGTCGAGGGCCGGCACGAGCGCGACGGCGATCACGAAGGCCGCGGTCGTGATCGCGAAGCCCGCGGCGCAGATCAGGCCGAGTCGGAGCTGCGAGCGGATGAGCGAGCGCACGTACACCGACTGCACGTCGCCGGGGGCGTCGTGGGGGGAGGCCGCGCCGCGGGCACCCGCGCGGGTGGGCGCCGACGGGCGGGCGGATGCCGCACCCGCGCGCGGCGCGGTGACGCGGACGCGCGGCGGCGGGTCGGCCGGGGGCTCGCCGGTCACGACCGGGCCCGCGGCGTCGCCGCCTCGAGTCGCTCGCGGAGCCCGGGCAGGAGCCGCCGGCTCACCGGGAGCTCGGCCTGCCCGACCGCGATGGTGGGCCGCTCGCCGCCGAGCCGCACGCGCGTGACATGGGGGAGCGCGACCAGGTACGACCGGTGCACCCGCACGAAGCCCGCGTCGGCCCACTGGCGCTCGAGGTCGGCCATCGGCACGCGCACGAGGTAGCTGGCCTCGTCGGTGTGCAGCCGCGCGTAGTCGCCCTGCGCCTGCACGTAGCGCACGTCGTCGCGGCGGATCATGCGGGTCGTCCCGCCGAGGGTCACGGCGACCATCTCGGGGCGGGCGTCCGCGGCATCCGTCGCCTGCGCCTGGCCCATGGCCTCGACGACGCGGGTCACCGAGCGGTGCAGCCGCTCGGTGCGGACGGGCTTCAGCAGGTAGTCGACGGCGGCGAGGTCGAACGCCTCGAGCGCCCCCTCCTCGTCGGCCGTGACGAAGACGAACGCCGGCTTGTGCTCGAACCGTTGCAGGGCCCGCGCCAGGTCGAAGCCGGACAGCCCGGGCATGTGGATGTCGAGGAACGCCGCGTCGACGGGCTCGCGCGTGAGGATCCGGATCGCCTCCGCCCCCGACGTCGCCCGGTGGATGGTGCCGACCCGGGGGTCCTGGCCGAGCAGGAACGCGAGCTCGTCCACGGCGGGCTGCTCGTCGTCGGCGATGAGGACCGAGATCACGGCACCAGTCTCCCATCCGGCTCGGCGGGCCGGCCCTGGGGGGCGTCGACGGATGCCGCGGAACGGCCGGGCTGCGACTTCGGCACGCGCATGCGCACGAGCGTGCCCGCACCGACGTTCGTCTCCACGACGAGCCCATGCTCGTCGCCGTAGACCTGGCGGAGCCGGGCGTCGACGTTCCGGAGCCCGACGTGCTCGCCCGGCGTGCCGCCGGCCAGCACCTCGGCGGCGACCTCGGGGTCGATGCCGACGCCGTCGTCCTCGACCGTGATCTCGGCGAACGCCCCCCGGTCCTCGGCGGTGATCGTGATGCGCCCGCCGCCCTCCTTCGCCTCGAGTCCGTGCCGCACGGCGTTCTCCACGAGCGGCTGGATCGACAGGAAGGGGACGACCGTCGAGAGCACCTCGGGCGCGACCTGCAGCGTGACCCGCAGCCGGTCGCCGAACCGGGCGCGCTCGAGCCGCAGGTACGAGTCGATCGAGCGCAGTTCCTCGGCGACCGTCGTGAAGTCGCCGTGCCGACGGAAGGAGTACCGCGTGAAGTCGGCGAACTCGAGCACGAGCTCGCGCGCCGTCGCCGGGTCGGTGTTGATGAACGACGCGATCGCGTTCAGCGAGTTGTAGATGAAGTGCGGGCTGATCTGCGCGCGCAGCGCGCGCACCTCGAGCTCGGCGAGCGCCGCGCGCGAGGCGTCGAGTTCGCCGAGCTCGACCTGCGCGGCGACCCACTCCGCGACCTCGCCGGTCGCCCGCACGAGGCCGGCGCGCACCCGACCGGCGAACGCGACGATGGCCCCGACGGGCACGCCGTCGGCGACGATCGGGGCGGCCGCGGCATCCGCCTCGCCCGACGGCGTCGTCACCCGCCGTTCGACCTGCGGCCGCCCGGTCTCGACCGCCTCCCCGGCGAGGCGTTCCGCGGCCGAGACGAGGGTCTCGTCCCCGTCGACCGCGACCGGGCCGCCGGTCATCACGAGGGCGAGGGTGTCGGCGCCGAGCATCGCGCGCAGGTGCTTCGCGGCGCGCGCGGCATCCGTGTCGGTCATGTCGCCGCGAAGGTGCTTCGCCGCCCGCGAGGCAAGGTGGAGCGTCTCGTAGGTGGCCCGTTCGGCGTCGGTGCCGAGCTCCTTCGACTGCACCGCGAGGCGCCGCAGCACCACGACGACGCCGACCGCGAGCGCGCCCGCGACGACGCCGGCGGCGGCGACGAGCAGCATCGACTCGGGCATGGAGGTCACTGTAGCCGTCGTTCGTCGTCGCTCCCCGCCGTTCGTCGCACCGTCGGCGCCGTTCACCGACGACGAGCGGTCGAGCCCCCCGTCGACGTCGGCGGCTCGCCAGCATGGACGCAATTGCGACCGCAGCGACGCGGGGCCCGCCCCGTGCCGCACCCCCCTCGAAGGAGAGACGCCATGGGCAACGAGGCCCTGAGCGCGGAGCACGACCTGAGTCACGTCGACTACCGCGCAGTGCAGCAATCACCAGAGTTCCAGGAGCTCCGCACGACCCATCGGAGCTTCGTCTTCCCCGTGCTCGCGGCGTGCCTGGTCTGGTACTTCGCGTACGTGCTCCTCGCCGTCTACGCGCACGACTTCATGTCGACGCGCGTGTTCGGCAGCGTGAACGTCGCGATGGTCCTCGGCATCGCGCAGGTGGTCACGACCTTCGCCGTGACCATGTGGTACGTCCACTACGCCAACAAGCGGCTCGACCCGCGCTCGGAGAAGATCCGCACCGAGATCGAGTCCGGCGACTTCGAGACCGAGGGGGCGGTGCGCTGATGTTCCACCTCGAAGCGGCGAGCACGTCGCCCGGCAACCCCTGGCTCAACATCGGCATCTTCGGCGCGTTCGTCGCGATCACCATGGTGATCGTGTTCCGCGCGAGCCGGAACAACAAGACCGCGGCCGACTACTACGCGGCCGGACGCTCGTTCACGGGCGGCCAGAACGGCTCGGCCATCGCGGGCGACTACCTGTCGGCGGCCTCGTTCCTCGGCATCGTCGGCGCCATCGCGATCAACGGCTACGACGGATTCCTCTACTCGATCGGCTTCCTCGTCGCGTGGCTCGTCGCGCTGCTGCTCGTCGCCGAGCTGCTGCGCAACACCGGCAAGTTCACGATGGCCGACGTGCTGAGCTTCCGGCTCAGGCAGCGGCCGGTGCGCATCGCCGCGGCGACGACGACGCTCGTGGTCTGCTTCTTCTACCTGCTGGCCCAGATGGCGGGCGCCGGCGGCCTGGTGTCGCTGCTGCTCGGCGTGGGCGACCAGGTCGGCCAGGCCGTGGTCATCACCGTGGTCGGCGGGCTCATGATCCTCTACGTGCTCGTCGGCGGCATGAAGGGCACCACCTGGGTGCAGATCATCAAGGCGGTCCTGCTCATCGCCGGTGCCGGCGTCATGACGGTGTGGGTGCTCGCCCTCAACGGGTTCGACTTCTCGGCGCTCCTCGACAAGGCCGTCGCCGTGGCGGAGAACCCGGCGATCCTCGACCCGGGCCTGAAGTACGGCGCCTCCGAGACCACGAAGATCGACTTCATCTCGCTCGGCCTCGCGCTCGTGCTCGGCACGGCCGCGCTGCCGCACGTGCTCATGCGGTTCTACACGGTCCCGACGGCCAAGGAGGCGCGCAAGTCGGTCGTCTGGGCGATCTGGCTGATCGGCATCTTCTACGTCTTCACGCTGGTGCTCGGCTACGGCGCGGCGGCCCTGGTCGGCCCGTCGGTCATCGCCGGCGCGCCGGGCGGCCCGAACTCGGCGGCGCCGCTGCTCGCGTTCGCGCTCGGCGGCCCGGTGCTCCTCGGCCTGATCTCGGCGATCGCGTTCGCGACGATCCTCGCGGTCGTGGCGGGCCTGACGATCACGGCGGCCGCCTCGTTCGCGCACGACATCTACGCGTCGGTCGTGAAGAAGGGCAAGCCCGAGGCCGGTGCCGAGGTCAAGGTGGCGCGGCGCACGGTCGTCATCATCGGCGTCGTCGCGATCATCGGCGGCATCGGGGCCAACGGCCAGAACGTCGCGTTCCTCGTGGCGCTGGCGTTCGCGGTGGCCGCCTCGGCGAACCTGCCGACGATCGTCTACTCACTGTTCTGGAAGGGCTTCACCACGAAGGGCGCCCTCTGGAGCATGTACGGCGGCCTCATCTCGGCGATCCTCCTCATCGTCTTCTCGCCGGTCGTCTCGGGCTCCGAGACGTCGATGCTGAAGACGGAGGCGATCGACTTCGCCTGGTTCCCGCTGTCGAACCCGGGCATCATCTCGATCCCGCTGGCCTTCCTCCTGGGCTGGATCGTGAGCGTGTTCGACAAGACGGTCGAGAGCCCGGAGAAGCAGGCCGAGATGGAGGTCCGCTCGCTCACCGGGCTCGGCGCCGAGAAGGCGGTGAGTCACTAGGGACTCCGGCGGCCGCTCCGGGATGGGGTAGCGGGCGGCCGCCGGACACGACTGCGACGGGGTGGGACCGCCTGCCCACGACCTCGTCGCCGGCACGACGGGGGCGGATGCCTCGGGCTCACGGCCCGGCATCCGCCCCCGTTGCGCTGCGCCGGTGTGCGGGCGGCGAGCCGCCGTGCCGCCCTGCCGTCGTGCCGCCCTGCCGCCGTGCCGCCGTGCGGCCCTGCCATCGTGCCGCCGACGCCGGGCTCGCCATCCGCTCGGGAGGAACTTCCGGCTGACACGCGGGCTCGGCACCCGGAGCTGCCGGCGTGTCGGCGGAAAGTTCCTCCCGAGCAGCTGCAGGATGCGGCGCGGCGCGGCGCGGCGCGGCGGCGCTCAGCGCGAGCGGCGGCGGCGGGCCAGCCCGACCCCGAGCAGCGCGAGCCCGCCGATCGCCACGATCGGGCCGATCACGGCCCACATCGTGACCCCGGACATCACCGAGCCGGGCAGGACGCCGATGCCCTGGAGCGTCCAGATGGCGCCGGCGATCGCGAGCACGGCGCCGAGGATGATCATGAACAGGTTCACCGAACGCTCCTCTCCACGGGGGTGCCGGGGCACCCGGTTCCTACTCGAGCACGGTCCGGGAGGAGGATCCGGATGGCGCGCCGCTGCGCCATCCGTTCGGGCGGCGTGTCGCCCGGAAACTCCTCCCGTACGTGCGAGCGCGCGGCCGCAGAACACGCGGCCGCAGAGGGCGCTGCCGCAGAACGCGCGGCACACCGCCTACATGTTGATCATGTGGCCGGTGAGGCCGTGGAAGGCCTCCTGCAGCGCCTCCGAGAGCGTCGGGTGGGTGTGCACGTTGCGGGCGAGCTCGAGCGCGCCGAGGTCCCACTTCTGCGCGAGGGTGAGCTCGGGCAGCAGCTCCGAGGCGTCGGGTCCGATGAGGTGGCCGCCGAGCAGCTCGTAGTGGGTCTTGTCGGCGACGAGCTTCACGAAGCCCACGGGATCGCCGAGCCCGTTCGCCTTGCCGTTCGCCGTGAACGGGAACTTGGCGGTGATCACGTCGTAGCCCTCGTCGCGCGCCTGCTGCTCGGTGAGGCCGAACGAGGCGACCTGCGGCGAGCAGAAGGTGGCGCGCGGCATCATCCGATAGTCGCCGAGCTCCATGGTCTCGGCGTCGGCGATGGTCTCGGCCGCGACGACGCCCTGCGCCTCCGCGACGTGCGCGAGCATGAGCTTCGCGGTCGCGTCGCCGATGGCGTAGATGTGCGGCACGTTCGTGCGCATGCGCTCGTCGATCGCGATGGCGCCCCGCTCGGTGAGCTCCACGCCGGTGGCGTCGAGCCCGAAGCCCTCGACGTTCGGGGCGAACCCGACGGCCATGAGCACCTTGTCGACCTCGAGCGAGCCGTTCTGCCCGTCGGAGCCCGTGTAGCTCACGGTGACCTTCGAGCCCTGGTCGGTGACGGACTCGACCTTGGTGGAGGTGAGGATCGGGATGCCCAGGTTGCGGTACTGGCGGGTGATCTCCTTCGAGACCTCGGCGTCCTCGTTCGGGAGGGCGCGGTCGAGGAACTCGATGACGGTCACGTCCACGCCGTAGTTGCGCAGCACGTACGCGAACTCCATGCCGATGGCGCCCGCGCCGACGATCGCGATCGAGCCCGGCAGCTCGCGGGTGAGGATCTGCGTCTCGTACGTCACCACATTGTCCGAGAGCTCGACGCCCGGCAGCAGGCGCACCCTCGAGCCCGTCGCGATGATCGCGTGGTCGAACGTCAGGGACTCGACCGAGCCGTCGGACTTCGCGACGTCGATGCCGTTCGGCCCCGTGAACGAGCCGCGACCGTCGAACTCGGTGATGCCGTTCTTCTTCATGAGGAAGTGCACGCCCTTGACGTGCTTCTCGGAGACCTGGCGGCTGCGGTCGTACGCGGCCCCGAAGTCGAAGTGCACGTCGCCCGAGATGCCGAAGGTCGAGGCCTGCGCGTGGAAGATGTGCGCGAGCTCGGCGTTGCGCAGGAGCGCCTTCGAGGGGATGCAGCCGACGTTGAGGCAGACGCCGCCCCAGTACCTCTCCTCGATCACGGCGACCTTCAGGCCGAGCTGGGCGGCGCGGATGGCGGCGACGTAGCCGCCCGGACCCGCACCGAGGACGATGACGTCGAAGTGGGTGGTCATGGCGCAAGCCTAGGCGGGCGGAGCGCGATCGGCACCGGGGCCGGTTCCCCCCTGCCATCCTTCGGCGGGTTCCGGACATCGCGTTCCGGAGCCCTCGCCGCGGTGCGGCGACGGTCGTACGGTGGGCCGGTGACCACCCGATCCGACTCGCGTCCCACCACCGGGACCGCTCCTGCCGGCGCTGCGGCCGGCGTCATCGCACGACCCGGCGCCCCGCGCCGCGGCGGCCTGCGCACGTGGGCCCAGTTCCTCTCGGCCGGCCTCGTCTGGGGCGCGAGCTTCCTCTTCATGACCGTCGCACTCGGCGGCGTCTCGTTCACGCAGGTCGCCTGGACCCGCACGGTCCTCGGCGGCCTCACGCTCGGCCTCGTGGTCCTCGCCGTGCGGCCCCGCGTCGAGCGCGGCCCGGTGCTGCCCCGCGAGCCGATCGTCTGGCTGCACTTCCTCGTCATCGGCGTCGTGGGCTGCGTCATCCCGTTCCTCCTCTTCTCGTGGGCGCAGCAGAGCGTCACGTCGAGCCTCGCCAGCATCCTGAACGCGACGACGCCGATCATGACCGCGCTGATCGCGACGCTCGCCTTCCGCGTCGAGAAGCTCGACGCATCCCGCTGGCTCGGCGTGCTCGTCGGCATCGCCGGCGTCGTGGTCATCATCGCGCCGTGGCGCGCGGAGCTCGCCGGCAGCCTCGTCGGGCAGCTCGCATGCCTCGGGGCGACCGCCTGCTACGGCATCATGTTCGGCTACACGCGCAGGTTCCTGAGCGGTCGGCCGATCGCGCAGACGACGTTCGCGTTCCTCCAGGTCGGCATGGGGGCCGCGGTGATGCTGCTCCTCACGCCGCTGCTCGCGGTCGGGCCGGTCGCGCTCGACCTGCCGATCGTGGCGAGCCTCGCCGTCCTCGGCATCCTGGGCACGGGCCTGGCGTACGTCTGGAACATCGGCGTGATCCGCGACTGGGGCCCGACGAACGCGTCGACGGTCACCTACGTCACCCCGGTCGTCGGGGTCGCGCTCGGCGTCCTCGTGCTCCGGGAGCCGCTGTCCTGGAACGAGCCGGTCGGGGCACTCGTCGTGATGCTCGGCATCCTCCTCGCCCAGGGCCGGGTGCGGATGCCGCCGGCACGCCGGTCGCCGAGCCCGGCCTGACGCGGGGCCCTGTGCTCGCACGGGCCGATGTGCTTGGGTGAGCACGTGACGAGCATCCCGCAGCCCGACGGGGCGATCGACGCGACGGCGTCGGCGGCCGAGCTGGCCGAGGCGTACCGCGCCGGACGGACCACGCCGAGCGAGGTCGCGGAGGACGCGCTCGCGCGCATCGCGCGCCTCGAGCCGGTCGTGAACGCGTTCGCCGACCACGATCCCGTGCAGGTTCGACGCGATGCCGCGGCGAGCACCGACCGCTTCCGCCGGGGCGTGCCGCTCGGCCCGCTCGACGGCGTGCCGGTGACGGTGAAGGAGAACATGACCCGCGCGGGGGTTCCCGCGAGGTCGGGTTCGGCGGCGACCGATCCGGTCGTGCCGACGGTCGACTCGCCGATCCCGGCCCGCCTCGGCGAGGCGGGCGCCGTCGTGCTCGGCTCGACGACCATGCCCGACTGGGGCATGCTCTCGTCGGGCGTCTCGAGCCTGCACGGCGTCACGCGCAGCCCCCTCGATCCGTCGCTCACGGTGGGCGGGTCGAGTGCGGGCGCCGGTGCGGCGGCCGCGGCGGGACTCGGCCCCATCCACTTCGGCACCGACATCGGCGGGTCGATCCGGTTCCCGGCGGCGTGGCTGGGGCTGGCGGGCCTGAAGCCGAGCGCGGGCCGCGTGCCGATCGATCCGCCGTACCTCGGGCGAGCGGGCGGGCCGATCGCCCGGCGGGTCGGCGACCTCGCCGCGGCGATGGCGGTCGTGACCCGTCCGGACGTGCGCGACCACACGTCGCTGCCGTACGAGGCGATCGACTGGGCCGACCTCCGGGTCGACGTCCGCGGGCTCCGCGTCGGCCTCCAGCTCGACGCCGGCGCGGGACTGCCCGTCGACCCGGAGGTCGCGGCGGCGGTCCGCACGGCGGCCGAGCGGTTCGCGGCGGCCGGCGCCGAGGTCGTCGAGCTCGCGCCGTTCATCGACGATCACCTGCTCGGACAGGTCGACCGGTTCTGGCGGGTGCGATTCCGGCGCACGTACGACGAGCTCGCGCCGCCGGCGCGGGCGCGCGTGCTGCCGTACATCGCGCGCTGGGTCGCGCCCGGGGCGGACGTCTCGGGCACCGACGTGCTCGCCGCGTACGACGACCTCGGCGAGCTGCGGCATCGGACGGTGCTCGCGACCGCGGGGTTCGACGCGGTGCTCTCGCCGGTCGCGTCGATGGCGGCGTTCCCCGCGGAGCGGCCCATGCCGTGGGGCGAGGAGGACCTCGGGATGGCCCACATCGCGTTCACGCTCCCGTACAACCTATCGGGCCAGCCGGCGGCGAGCGTGAACGCGGGCACGACCACCGACGGCCGCGCGATCGCGCTGCAGATCGCGGGCCCGCGGTTCGCCGATCGCGGAGTGCTCGCGCTCGCCGAGTGGTGGGAGCGCGAGCGCCCGGCGGATGCGGGTGCGCCTCCCGTCCCGCACCGGGTTGCGTAGTACCTCTATGGGGTATACCGTTCTGGAGGATCAGGTACCCCAGTGGGGTACCCTCGATTCCGACCCGATACAGACGAGGAGCATCCGATGTCGCAGCGCGAGTACCAGGTGACCGGCATGACGTGCGGACACTGCGAGCTGTCCGTCCGCGAAGAGGTCGAGCAGGTCGCCGGCGTGGCCGACATCCGCGTCTCCGCCACCGCGGGCACCCTCACGATCTCGGCGCCCGCCGACCTCGACGACGCCGGCGTGCTCGCCGCGGTCGAGGAGGCCGGCTACTCCGCAGCGCGCGTATGACGGGCCCGACCGATCTCGCAGGCCCCGCCGCCGGCGCGCGCGTCGTCGAGCTCGAGATCGGCGGCATGACCTGCGCGTCGTGCGCCATGCGCGTCGAGAAGCGGCTCAACCGGCTCGACGGCGTCGCCGCAACCGTGAACTACGTGACCGAGAAGGCCCGGGTCACGGCGCCCGATGCGGTCGAGGCGGCCGAGCTCATCGCCGCAGTGGAGGCGGCCGGCTACCGCGCCGAGCTCCGACCGCCGGCCGTGCCGCAGCCGATGGGCAGCCCGGGCGAGTCCGTCGCCGACCGGTCGGGCCAGGGCGCCGCCGCGCCCGGTGGCCTCCACGGCGAATCCCGCGCCGACGCCGAGCTCCGAACGCTCCGGACCCGCCTCATCGGCTCGGTCGTGCTGGCGGTCCCGGTGATCCTCCTCGCGATGATCCCCGCCCTCCAGTTCACCTCCTGGCAGTGGGCCTCGCTCGCGCTCGCCGCGCCGGTCGTCACCTGGGCGGCCTGGCCGTTCCACCGGGCGGCGCTCGTCAACCTCCGGCACGGTGCGGCGACCATGGACACGCTCGTGTCTCTCGGCGTGTCGGCGGCGTTCGCCTGGTCGCTGTACGCCCTCTTCCTCGGCACCGCCGGAACGCCCGGCATGGTCCACGGCGTCGAGTCCACCGTCGCCCCGAGCGACGGCGGCTCGAACCTGTACCTCGAGGTCGCCGCGGGGGTCACGATGTTCGTGCTCCTCGGCCGGTACCTCGAGCAGCGTTCCAAGCGCGCGGCCGGGGCGGCGCTGCGCGCGCTGCTGGAGCTCGGCGCGAAGGACGTCGCGGTGCTCCGGGACGGCCTCGAGACGCGCATCCCCGTGGAGCGGCTCGCCGTCGGCGATGCGTTCGTGGTGCGGCCCGGCGAGAAGATCGCGACCGACGGCGAGGTGGTCGAGGGTCGCAGCGCCGTCGACGCGTCGCTCGTGACCGGCGAGTCGGTGCCCGTCGAGGTCGAGGCGGGTGACGCCGTCATCGGCGCGACCGTCAACGCGGGCGGGCGGCTCGTGGTCCGCGCCACCCGCGTGGGGGCCGACACGCAGCTCGCGCAGATGGCGCGGCTCGTCGAGGACGCGCAGGCCGGCAAGGCCCGCGTGCAGCGGCTCGCCGATCGCGTGGCCGGGGTGTTCGTGCCGATCGTGATCGTGATCGCCGTCGGCACGCTCGTGGCGTGGCTCGTCGCCGGGTTCCCCGCCGCGGCGGCGTTCACGGCGGCCGTGGCGGTGCTCATCATCGCCTGCCCCTGCGCGCTCGGGCTCGCGACGCCGACCGCGCTCCTCGTCGGCACCGGCCGCGGCGCCCAGCTCGGCGTGCTCATCACGGGCCCCGAGGTGCTCGAGTCGACGCGTCGGGTCGACACGATCGTGCTCGACAAGACCGGCACCGTGACCAGTGGGCGGATGTCGCTCGCGGGCGTGCACCCCGCCGACGGCGTCGGCGAGGCCGAGCTGCTGCGTCTCGCGGGCGCCCTCGAGCACGCGTCGGAGCACCCGGTCGCCGCGGCGATCGCCGCCGGCGCGGCGGAACGCGTCGGCCCGCTCCCGACGCCGTCGTCGTTCGAGAACCGCCCGGGCCTCGGCGTGCACGGCGTGGTCGACGACCGCCTGCTGCTCGTCGGCCGGCCGGCCCTGCTCGGGGAGTGGGCGATCCGGCCGGACGCCGGGGTCGCGGCATCCGTCGCCGAGGCCGAGGCGGCCGGCCGCACGGCGGTCGTCGTCGCCTGGGACGGCGTGGTGCGCGGCGCGCTCAGCGTCGCCGACGCCGTGAAGCCCACGAGCGCCGACGCCGTCGCCCGCCTGCGCCGACTCGGGCTCGAGCCGGTCCTGCTCACGGGCGACAACGCCACCGTCGCCCGGCAGGTGGCGGCCGAGGTCGGCATCGACCGCGTCGTCGCCGAGGTGCTGCCCGCCGACAAGGCGGGCGTGGTCGCGGGGCTCCAGGGCGAGGGGCGCACGGTCGCGATGGTCGGCGACGGCGTGAACGACGCCGCCGCGCTCGCCCAGGCGGACCTCGGCGTCGCGATGGGCACCGGGAGCGACGTGGCCATCGAGGCCGCCGACCTCACCCTGGTCCGCGGCGACCTGCTCGCGGCCGTCGACGCCGTCCGGCTGTCGCGGCGGACGCTCCGCGTGATCCGGGGCAACCTGTTCTGGGCATTCGCGTACAACGTGGCGGCGATCCCGCTCGCCGCGCTCGGCCTGCTGAACCCGATGCTCGCCGGCGCTGCGATGGCCTTCTCGAGCGTGTTCGTGGTCGGCAACAGCCTGCGTCTGCGCACGTTCCGCTCCGCGGTGCCGTCGACCGGGCGCTGAGCCGCGAGCCGACCGTGACGCGGGCGGTCCGCCGGGCCGCCCGCGTCGCCTAGGGTCGAAGCATGACCGCCGAGACCCCCGACCGCGACGCCGCCGCGACCGGCCCCGATGCCGCGCGCGAGCGCGACGCCGCGATCGCCGAGCTGCTCGGCATCCGCTCGAGCATCGACAACATCGACGCGGCGCTCATCCACCTGCTCGCCGAGCGGTTCAAGTTCACCCAGCAGGTCGGGCGGCTCAAGGCCCGCCACGGGCTGCCGCCGAGCGACCCCGATCGCGAGAAGCGGCAGATCGCGAGGCTGCGCTCCCTCGCCGAGGACGCGCACCTCGACCCCGCCTTCGCCGAGAAGTGGTTCAACTTCGTCGTCGCCGAGGTCATCCGCCACCACGAGGAGCTCGCCGACGGGACGGACCGCCCGTGAACTGGTATCCGGCGGCGGTGCCGCCGCAGGCCGGACGCGAGGTGCTCGTCACCGGTGCGAACGCCGGGCTCGGGTTCTTCACGTCCGCCCGGCTCGCCCGGGCGGGCGCCCACGTCACCCTGTCCGGACGCGACCCCGGGCGGCTCGCCGCCGCGGTCGCCGCGATCCGGGAGCGGATGCCGCGCGCGGCCGTCGACACGCTCGTCATCGACACGTCGTCACTCGACTCGGTGCGCGCCGGCGTCGACCGGCTGCTCGACCGCGCGCCGCTCGACGCCGTCGTGCTGAACGCCGGAATGGTGCACACGCCCTCGCGGCGGCACGAGTCCGTCGACGGCAACGAGCTCGTGCTCGCGACGAACGTGCTCGGCCACTTCGCGCTGCTCGAGGGGATCCTGCCCCACCTGTCGCGCGGTGCGCGGGTGGTCACGCTCGGCTCGCTCTCGATGCGGCTCTCGACGTTCCGCGTCGACGATCTCCAGCTCGCGCGCTCGTACGACGCGTGGCGCGCGTACGCCCAGTCGAAGATCGCGGCCACGTCGCTCGCGTTCGAGCTCGACCGGCGCCTGCGCCGTGCGGCGACCGATGCCGCCGAGGCCGTCGGCGCGGCATCCGCCACCCCGCGGGTGCACAGCCTCGTCGTCCACCCCGGGTACTCGATCTCCGGGCGCACGCCGCGCGTCCCGGGCGTGAACGAGCCGAACCGCACCGACCGCTTCGCCGACGCCCTCCAGGCGGCGTGGGCGCAGGGCAAGCACCGCGGTGCGGAGCCGATCGTGCACGCGGTGACGGCCGACGACGTCGAGGGCGGCCAGTACTGGGGGCCGGTCTGGCTGGTCAAGGGGCGTCCGGCGCTCGCGGCGTCGACGCGCACGAGCCGAGACGCGCGCATCGGCGCCCGCGTGTGGGCGGCCGCCGAGGAGGCCATCGGTCGCCCGTTCGAGGTCCCGGCGGTGCGGGCATGATCGGCGACGCCCTGTCGAAGTGGTGGTCCCGCCCCGGCGTGCGGCTGCGGATCGCGCGCGTCGTGGTCGTCGTCGGCGTCGTGCTCGGCGTGTTCGGCGTGCTGAGCGGTCGCTACGGGTTCCTCTTCGCCGGCATCGTGATCGTCGGCCTCGGCGCGGGGCTGGGTCCCGCGCGCATCCGCAAGCGGCGCGAGGAGCGGTGAGCGCGTAGCGTGGCCGCATGATCAGCCGCGACCTCGCCCTGCAGCTGCGCGACGCCGGGCTCGTCTGGCATCCGCTCTCGGGCGACCGGTTCCAGCTCGACCTGCCGAGCAACGTCGAGGCCGAGGCGGAGGCCGACACGTTCACGGTGAGCGAGATGACGATCGAGACGCACCGGCACGAGACCGGCACGATCCTGGGCTTCAACGGCACGACGGAGTGGGCGCTCGACTCCGTGGCGATCGGCGACGCGATCTGGCTGCCGCGCGAGGACCAGCTCCGCGAACTGCTGCGGGCCACGTTCCGCGGCCTGCGCCGGCTGCCCGACGCCTTCGAGGTCGAGATCGAGGTCGGCGGCGAGGCGCTCGCGTTCGAGCACCCCGAGGCGGCCGAAGCGTACGGCCTGGCGCTGCTCGCGCTCATCGAGCGCACGCGCTGAGCGCGCCGGCCGCGCCCGCGCCACCGCCCACCCGGCCGCGCACGCGCCATCCGCTGCCCCTACCCACCCACCTCGCCTCCGGGACGCCCAGTGTCCAGCCGATGTCGGCAGCCGTTCCGTCGAGCGGCACTTCTTGGACACTCGGTGAGCAGCGAGCGGTGAGCGGTGAGCGGTGAGCGGTGAGCGGCGGGCGGTGAGCGGCGCGCGCGGCGCGGCGCGGGCGGGCAGCGGGGCGCCCGGGCTCGGCGTGCGTAGGCTCGGGCACATGGACGATGCGGATGCCGCTGCGGCCGTGGCGCGGGCGCGCGAGGCCGTCGAGCGGGCCGCACGGGTGCTCGCCGAGGCATCCGCACGCACCGAGACCCTCGCCGAGTTCGTCCCGGGCCGGCGCGTGCTCGGCGTGCCGCGTGCGCCGCGCATGCACGTCGTCGGCCCGGTCTGGCGGCTCGGCGTGCTGCTGCTGGATGCCGAGGGTCGCCTCTTCGCGACGGGCCGCGTCGTGCGCGCCGAGCGGGCGGTCCGCAAGAGCATCACCGCCGGATCGGTCGCCGAGCATCGCGCGTACCGCGCTGCCGCGATCAAGGGCGGGATACCTGAGGGCGAGACGGTCGACTTCGACGCCGAGCCGCTGCCGCTCGACACGGCCGCCCTCGCCGCAGGCGAGGGGCCGCTGCGGCTCCTGCGGGGCGAGGACGGCAGCCGGTTCGTCGGCGTGCGATGGAACCCCGCGTTCGCGGACGCGATGCTGCCGCTCGACGCCTACCTCGCCGAACGCGTCGACCTGCTCGTGCACCCGCCGCAGGGTGCCTGAGGTCGTCGGTCAGGCCGGTCGGCCCCCGGGCCCGTCGTCGGCGTCGGTCCTCGCCGGGCGCTGCTCCTGCTCCGCGTTCGACTCCAGCACCGAGTCCCGCAGCCCGCGCTGCCCGGTGTGCAGCTCCTGCCACGTCTCGCCCGCACCCATGATCGGCCCGAACGCGGCGCGCATCCGGTGCCCGCGCGGCGCACGGAACGCACGCACCGTCATGCCGACGACGAGCGCCGCCGCGAACAGCGCGCCGACGGCCCCGACCACGGCCTCCATCAGAATCCGAACGCCGTCACGGCGGGCAGTCCGCCGTCGCGCCAGCCCTCGAGTGCGAAGCGCTCGTGGTGCACGACGTCGTCCGGGAGGGCCGCGAGCGGGAACCACTCCAGCGCGCTCGCCTTGTCCGGCTCGGCGAGCACCGGCTCGCCGAGCCAGCGCCGAGTGACGAAGAACACGTCGAGGCGCTGGTCGATCGGCAGGCCCGTCGGCGCCGTGCGGTGCATCGCCGTGATCGGCTCGAGGTCGGCCTCGGCGACGTCGACGCCGATCTCCTCGCGCGTCTCGCGCACGGCGCCGGCCGGCACCGACTCGCCTGGATCGACGTGGCCCGCCGCCGACGCGGCCCACCATCCGTCGTAGTACCCGGTGTTCGCGCGGCGCTGCAGCAGCACCCGATCGCCGTCGACGAGGAACACGTACGCGGCCGGGATCAGCGCGAACGTGCCGTGCGCGGCGGCGTACTCCTCGGAGTACGTCTGGCGCTCGCCGTCCGGCATCCGTCGGCCGCCGACCCGGTCAGTACCCGACGACCGGGCCGAACGCGTCGGCCAGCGGCGCGCGGTTGACCGACCGCAGCTCGTCGATCGGCACCGTGAAGGCGCCCTGCACCTCGAGCGCGCCCGACGCGGCATCCGTCACGCCGATACGGCGGACGGGGTAGCCGCGGCCCTCGCACAGCCCGCGGAAGCGCACGTCGTCCTCGCGCGGCACGGTCACGATCACGCGACCGGTCGACTCCGAGAAGAGCGCGGTCGCGAGGTCGATGCCGGCGTCCTCGGTGACCTCGCCGAGGAACACGCGGGCGCCGACGCCGAAGCGGCCCACGCCCTCGGCCAGCGCGACCGCGAGGCCGCCGTCGGAGAGGTCGTGAGCGGAGTCGACGAGGCCCTCGAGCGCCGCGGCGCGCAGGAGCTCGCCGAGCCGCTGCTCGCGGCCGAGGTCCACGAACGGCGGGGTGCCGCCGAGGTGGTCGTGCACGACGCCCGCCCACGCGGAGCCGTCGAGCTCGGCGTACGTCTCGCCCAGGAGGTAGATGTTGTGGCCGTCGTCCTGCCAGCCCGACGGGATGCGGCGCGCCACGTCGTCGATCACGCCGAGCACCGCGACGACGGGGGTCGGGTGGATCGGCACGTCGCCGGTCTGGTTGTAGAAGCTGACGTTGCCGCCGGTGACGGGGATGCCCAGCTCGAGGCATCCGTCGGCGAGGCCCGTGACGGCCTCGGCGAACTGCCACATGACCTCGGGGTTCTCGGGGGAGCCGAAGTTCAGGCAGTCGGAGATGCCCATCGGCGTCGCGCCGGTCGCGGCGACGTTGCGGTACGCCTCGGCGAGCGCGAGCTGCGCGCCCGCACGCGGGTCGAGCTGGCAGTAGCGCCCGTTCGCGTCGGTCGCGACCGCGACGCCGAGCCCGGACTCCTCGTCGACGCGGATCATGCCGGCGTCGTCGGGGGCGGCGAGGGCCGTGTTGCCGAGCACGTAGTGGTCGTACTGGTTGGTGATCCACGAGGCATCCGCCTGGTTCGGGGAGCCGACCAGCTGGAGGAACTGCGCGCGGAGCTCGTCGCCGGCGTCGTCCGCGGGGCGCGGCAGCGACGCCGCCGTGTCGGCCTGCAGCGCCTCGAGGTACGACGGAACGACCATCGGCCGCTCGTAGACGGGGCCGTCGACCGCGACCGTGCGCGGGTCGACGTTCACGATCTCCTGGCCGCGCCACGTGATGCTGAGGCGGCCCGTGTCGGTCACCTCGCCGAGGACGCTCGTCTCGACGTCCCACTTCTGCACGACCTCCATGAAGCCGGCGAGCTTCTCGGGGCGCACGATCGCCATCATGCGCTCCTGGCTCTCCGACATGAGGATCTCCTCGGGCGTGAGCGTGGGGTCGCGCAGCAGCACGTCGTCGAGCACGATCGACATGCCGCCGTCGCCGTTGGCCGCGAGCTCGCTCGTCGCGCACGAGATGCCGGCCGCGCCGAGGTCCTGGATGCCTTCGACGAGGTCGCCCTGGAAGAGCTCGAGGCAGCACTCGATGAGCACCTTCTCGGCGAACGGGTCGCCGACCTGGACCGCGGGGCGCTTGGTCGGGCCGCCCTCGGCGAACGTGTCGGACGCGAGGATCGACGTTCCGCCGATGCCGTCGCCGCCGGTGCGCGCGCCGAAGAGCACGACCTTGTTGCCGACGCCCTTGGCGTTCGCGAGGTGCAGGTCCTCGTGGCGAAGCACGCCCACGGCGAGCGCGTTCACGAGCGGGTTCTTCTGGTACGTCGGGTCGAACCAGGTCTCGCCGCCGATGTTCGGCAGGCCGAGGCAGTTGCCGTAGAAGCTGATGCCGGCGACCACGCCGTGCACGACGCGCGCGGTGTCGGGGTCGTCGATGGCCCCGAAGCGCAGGGCGTCCATGACGGCGACCGGGCGGGCGCCCATCGAGATGATGTCGCGGACGATGCCGCCGACGCCGGTCGCGGCGCCCTGGAAGGGCTCGATGAAGCTCGGGTGGTTGTGCGACTCGATCTTGAACGTGACCGCCCAGCCCTCGCCGATGTCGAGCACGCCGGCGTTCTCGCCGATGCCCACGATGAGGTGCTGCTTCATCTCGGGCGTGACCTTCTTGCCGAACTGGCGCAGGTGCACCTTGCTCGACTTGTACGACGCGTGCTCGCTCCACATGACGGAGTACATGGCGAGTTCGGCGCTCGTCGGGCGACGGCCGAGGATGTTGCGGATGCGCTCGTACTCGTCGGGCTTCACGCCGAGCGCCGCGTAGGGCTGCTCCTTCTCGGGGGTCGCGGTGGCGACCTCGACGGTGTCGAGCACCGGCGTCGAGGGGGCTGCGGCCTCGTCGTGGGCAGCGGTCGTGGCGGGTGCGTCAGTCACGGTGTGGCGAGCTCCTGGAAACGGCGGCGAGACGGATGCCGCGGGCGGATGCCGGTCCCCCCGAGTCTACCCGCCGTGCTCACCTGAGCAGGCCCTCCCCGCCACCGCCCACCCCCTCGCCCTTCTCAGGAGTTATCCGGCGTGTCGCGTCTGTTAGCGGCGTGTCCTCCTGAGAAACACGCGGCTCGAGCCGGCCGCTCCTGAGAAAGGTGAAACGCTTCGGTCAGGGCTCGGCGCGGGAGAAGGCGGCGGCGCGCTCGACCTGGTCGCGCGTGAGCGCGACGCCCGTGTAGCGCTCGAACTGGCGGGCGGCCTGCAGGGCCACGACCTCGGCGCCGGTGATGACGGGGGTGCCCGCGGCGCGGGCCGCCGCGATGAGCGGCGTCTCGGCGGGGAACGCGACCACGTCGAAGACCGTCGTGGCGCGCGAGATGAACGGCTCGGCGAACGCGAGTGCCGCGGCATCCGCCCCCTGCATGCCGAGCGGCGTGACGTTCACGATGACGTCGAAGGATGCCTCGGGGTCCTCGGCGACCCACGCGTAGCCGTACTTCTCCGCGAGCGCCGGCCCGGCCCCGGCGTTGCGGGCGAGCACCGTGAGGTCGTCGAACCCGGCGCCGCGGAACGCGGCGACGACGGCCTTCGCCATGCCGCCCGACCCGCGAACGACGACCCGCGCGGCAGGGTCGAGGCCGTGTTCGGCGATGAGCTGCGCGACCGCCTCGTAGTCGGTGTTGGATGCCGTGAGCCGGCCGTCGTCGTTGACGATCGTGTTGACCGACTCGATGGCCGCCGCGGAGTCCTCCATGACGTCGACGAGCGGGATCGCGGCCTCCTTGAACGGCATCGACACCGAGCAGCCGCGGAAGCCGAGTGCGCGCATGCCGCGGATCGCGCCCTCGAGGTCGTCGGTCGTGAACGCCTTGTAGAGGAAGTTCAGCCCGAGTTCGTCGTAGAGGAAGTTGTGGAACCGCGTGCCGAGGTTCGACGGGCGGCCCGACAGCGAGATGCAGACCTGCATGTCCCTGTTGAGGATCGGCATGCGGCCATTCTCGTCGCCTCGCGCTCGTCGCATGCGATCCGGCAGTTCGGCCGTTGTCCGGGCATTGGTTCGTGCGGCCCGTGCGTCGAGGCTCGCGATGCTCGAGGCCGAATATGTTGTGAGAGCGCTCTCTCTCGTCGACCTCCGGTGAGCGGTTTCCCGGGTACCGGGCGCCGCAACCGGACAGCGCGATCCGCGATCCCAGTGTTCACTAGGGGCTTGTGCGAACCGCGACGGGCTGCCTACCCTGTCCGGGACCACTTCGGTCGATCCCTTCCCCAACTGCAATGGAGCACGAATGGACTCGAGAATGAGAGCGCTCTCACGCCGAGGCGTGGGAGCACTGGTGGCCGGAGCCGTCGTCGCGGCACCGTTCGCGGCGTCCGCGCCGGCATCCGCGGCGGGCAGCATCGCCGTCATCGCCGACTTCGAGGGCGGCGCACCCGACGGGTTCTTCTCGTACGGCTCGGCGGGCTTCGGCATCGTCGACGTCGCCGCGGACTCGCCCGACGCCAAGCCCGGCCAGTCCGGGCCGACGAAGGTCGTCTCGTACGGCTGGGACGTCACCGCGCCGGGCTCGTTCGGCGGCATCGGCCAGACGTTCGCCGGCGCACGCGACCTCAGCGCCTTCGACGGCGTGACCCTCATGGTCGACGGCTCGGGCAGCGGTGCCGTCTACCAGGTCGAGCTGTTCGACGGCGGGGCGAACGCCGACGCCTCCGAGCGCTTCGACGTGGACGTCGTCGACGACGTCGACGGATGGCAGGAGGTGCGCCTGCCCTGGTCGGCGTTCACGCGCGCGACCGACTACCAGCCCGGCGGCGCGCCCGACGACGGACTCGGACTGACCTCCGTCTGGGGCTACGCGATCCCGGCCGTGAACGGCGCCGACACGATCCGCATCGACGACATCGCCGCCTTCTCCGACTCGGACCTCACGCCGTCGGTGTCGTTCTCCACGAGTGCGGTCTCGGCCATCGAGGGCGACGCGTTCGACGTCGAGGTCCGGCTCGACCTGCCCTCCGACGTGCCCGTGACCGTCGAGCTCGGCGCCGTCGACGGCACCGCCACGCTCGCGGACGGCGACTACGCGGACCCGACGACGACCGTCGAGTTCGCCCCGGGCGAGACGACCCGCACCGTCGAGATCGCCACGACCGCCGACGACGCCGAGGAGGCCGACGAGACCTTCACGCTCGAGCTCGCCGCCCCGTCGGGCGCCCAGCTCGGTTCGCTCGCGAGCCTCGAGGTGACGATCCTCGACGATGACGGCGAGGTCGTCGGGCCGCCGAGCGGCCGGACGACGATCGTCGACGACCACGAGTCGCCGCTCGTGCGCGGCGACGCCGGCGGCATCCCCGTCGGCTGGTTCGAGGCGCAGGACCCGAGCAGCACCGTCGCGTTCGAGCGCACCGACGCCCCGCCGGCACCGGTGCCGGGCGCCCCCGAGGGCAACGACGTGCTGCAGGCCGACTTCGACGTGACGAGCTTCGGCGTCGTCGTGCGCAACTTCACGAACGAGGCCGCCGACGCCTGGACGACCGAGGACTGGTCGACCTACGAGGGCATCGGCTTCTGGATGTACGGCAACGGCTCGGGCACCGACCTCTTCCTCGACCTGCTCGACAACCGCAACCCGGGTTCGACGACCGACGACGCCGAGCGCTTCGTCGTCTCGTTCTCCGACGACTGGCGCGGCTGGAAGTTCCTCACGTTCGACTTCGACGAGTTCTCGCGCAAGAACATCGGCAACGGCGCCCCCAACGACGGGCTGACCCTCACCGACATGCACGGGTACGCGTTCGGGTCGCTCCGCACGACGACGCCGCAGACCTTCCTCTACGACGACGTGCTCGTCTACGGCGAGGCCGAGCCGCCGGCGCTGTCGGTCGGATTCGACCGGTCGGGGTACGAGGTCGACGAGGGCGACACGGCGACCGGCGTCATCCGCCTGAACCGTCTCGCCGAGACCGACGTCACCGTCGACTGGGCCTCCGAGGCGACCGAGGCACGCACCGCGACCGAGGACCTCTCGGCGACCGCCGACCGCGACTTCACCCCCGCGAGCGGGCAGGTCACGATCCCGGCGGGCGAGCGCGAGGCGACGATCGAGCTGCCGACCATCGAGGACGGCAAGCACGAGGTCGACGAGACGTTCCTCGTCCGGCTCTCGAACCCGCAGGGCGCCGAGTTCGGCTTCGTGCGCACCGCCACCGTCAGCATCCAGGACGACGATCCGATCGACCCGACGCTCGTCGAGGACTTCGAGACGGAGCCGTGGCTGTACGACGTCACGGGCGACGCCGAGCTCACGACGCGCGAGATCGCGGCGGACGACGCCGACGCGTACGACGGCCAGGCCGCCTACGAGGGCGTCGCCGACTTCACGCACACGGGCACCGCCACGATGACGCGCGAGTTCGCAGGCGGCCAGGACTGGTCCGACGCCGATGGCATCAGCTTCATGGTGAACGGCACCGGGAAGCCCACCCGCATCACGGTCGGCATCCAGGACGACCCGGCGCCCGACGCCGGCCCCGACACCTGGGAGCTCGCGTGGAGCGACGAGTTCGACGGCCCCGCGGGCGCGCCCGCGAACCCCGAGAACTGGACGTACGAGACCGGCGGCTGGGGCTGGGGCAACGACGAGCGGCAGTACTACACCGACAGCACCGACAACGCGGCGCTGGACGGCGACGGCAACCTCGTCATCACGGCCCGCGAGGTCGACGGCGAGGCGGAAGGCCTCGAGTGCTGGTACGGCCCGTGCGAGTACACCTCCGCGCGCCTGATCACCGAGCAGAAGCAGGAGTTCGAGTACGGCCGCATCGAGTCGCGCGTGCAGCTGCCCGAGGGCAGCGGCATCTGGCCGGCGGTGTGGTCGCTCGGCACCGACTTCCGCGAGGTCGGATGGCCGCAGACCGGCGAGATCGACATCATGGAGTACGTCGGACGCCTGCCGAACGAGATCTTCGGCACGATCCACGGCCCCGGCTACTCGGGCGGCCAGTCGTACGGCGGCATCTACGACTTCGGTGCGCCCGTGCCCGACGGCTGGCACGAGTTCGCCGTCGAGTGGACGCCCGACGAGATCGTCTGGGAGGTCGACGGCATCGCCTACCATCAGGCCGACCCGGCGGATGTCGCGCCGAACGAGTGGGTCTTCGACCACCCGTTCTCGCTCATCACGAACATCGCGGTCGGCGGCAACTTCGGCGGCGCCCTCGGCGACGACCTCGAGTTCCCGCAGTCGCTCACGGTGGACTACGTGCGCTTGTACCAGGCGCCCGACACGGCCGAGCGGTTCGTCGCGGGCATCACCGACCGCACGGTCGGATGGCACGAGGTGACGATCCCGTTCGATGCCTTCAAGCGGGCCGACGAGCAGCCGGCGGGGGCGCCCGACGACGGGCTGACCCTCACCGACGTACAGGGCTACTCGCTCACCTTCGCCGGCACGGGCACGCACTCGATCGACCGCGTGACGATCGAGTGACCCGGACCCCGTAGCCCACGGACGAGGGCGGGGCGGATGCCGCGGCATCCGCCCCGCCCTTCGTCGTGCCCGTCGGCCCGTCGTGCGTTTCTCAGGAGTTATCCGGCGGGTCGCGACGCGGAGCGGCGTGTCGTCCTGAGGAACGTGCGGATCGCGGAGAACCCTCCTGAGAAACGCAGTCCAGCGAGCGTGGCGCGGCGGGTCGTCAGTCGCGCCCGCCGGGCGGGCCGATGAGCAGCAGGATCGTGAAGACGGCGGCGATGCCGAGCACGGCGAGCACCGTCAGCAGCAGCGGGCGCGCGAGGAACCAGTGCAGCATCCGGTTGACCGCGTTGCCGTCGGCGGGGTGATCGGTGGGCTGCCGGCGCCACGGCCCGTCGAGCTTGTCGCGGCGCAGGAGCCACACCTCGAACGGGATGGTCGCATAGGGGACGATCGCGAACACGACGCCCAGCAGGATGAGCCCGAACGGCCACCGCTGGTTGACGCCGACGAGCGCCGCCGTGAACGCGTACGCCAGGAAGACGAAGCCGTGGATCGAGCCGCCGACCAGCACCGCCCAGTCGAGCCCGAGCGTCGCCCGCATGATGAGCGCGGTGATGAGGATCGTCCACGTGATCGCCTCGGCGATCGCCAGCATCCGGAACAGCCGCTTCGGCGTGAGGCCGGGCGCGACCGAGGTCACGGGGGTCGTGACGGGTGGGAGGTGGAGCGTGTTGGAGATGGTGGCGGGCGTCGGGTTCGCATTCGCATCGGGGGAGCTCACCGCCCCATCCTCGCAAACCGGCGGTCCGCCCGCATCGAACGAAGGATGGACGGAGCGCCGCAGTAGGGTGATCCGGTGAACGACGCGCAGGTCCGCGAGCTCGTCGAGTCGAAGCTCGCGACGATCCCCGACTTCCCCGAGCCCGGCGTGGTGTTCCGCGACCTGACGCCGGTGTTCGCGGACGGGCCCGCGTTCCACGCGCTCTCGGAGGCACTGACCACGCCGTTCGCCGGCCGCTTCGATCACCTCGCCGGCGTCGAGGCGCGCGGCTTCCTGCTCGCCGGCGCCGCATCGGTGCTGTGCGGCGCCGGCGTGCTCCCGGTCCGCAAGGCGGGCAAGCTGCCCCGCGCCGTGCTCCGCGAGGAGTACGACCTCGAGTACGGCTCGGCCGCCCTCGAGGTGCACGAGGGCGAGCTGGCGCCCGCCGCCCGGGTACTGATCGTCGACGACGTGCTCGCCACGGGCGGCACCGCACTGGCGGCGGCGCGCCTCATCGAGCGCGCCGGATGGCAGGTGGCCGGCATCTCGGTCGCGATCGAGCTCGACGCGCTCGGTGGACGCGCCCGGCTCGACGACCGCTACGACGTGCGCAGCCTGCTGCAGTACTGAGCCCGCTCCGCGGCCACGGCGCGGCCGCGGGCCGTCCCGCTCAGCCGCGCGCGGCGGCCTCCCGCGCCCGGAGGTCCTTCCGCAGGATCTTGCCCGACGCCGACTTCGGCACCTGCTCGATGAACTCGACCACGCGCACCTTCTCGTGCGGTGCGACGTGCTCGGCGACGAACGACATGACGGACTCCTCGTCGAGCGACTGCCCGGCCTGCACGACGACGAAGGCCTTCGGCACCTCCTGGCCGTCGGCGTCGAGCGTGCCGATCACCGCGGCGTCGGCGATCGCGGGGTGGCCGAGCAGCACCGCCTCGAGCACGGCAGGCGCGACCTGGTAGCCCTTGTACTTGATGAGCTCCTTCAGGCGGTCGACGATGCGGAAGACCCCGTCGGCCGTCACGGTCGCGACGTCGCCGGTGTGGAGCCATCCGTCGGGGTCGAGCATGTCGGCGGTCGCGTCGGGCCGGTTCAGGTAGCCCGCCATGACCTGCGGCCCGCGGATGAGCAGTTCGCCGGGTGCGCTCGCCGTGCCGTCGTCGGGCACCTGGACGTCGTCGCCGGACTCCGGGTCGACGATGCGCGCCTCGGTGCTCGGCAGGAGCACGCCGATGCTGGAGCGGTCGAGGTCGGTGCGGTCGACGGGGATCACGTGCGTCACCGGGCTCGTCTCGGTCATGCCGTAGCCCTGGCACACCGTGCAGCCCAGCCGCGAGGCGACGAGCTCGGCGAGCGCGCCGTCGAGCGGCGCGGCGCCGGAGAACACCACCTTCACGCTCGAGAGGTCGAACTCGTCGACCATCGGGTGCTTGGCGAGCGCGACGGCGATCGGCGGCGCCACGAACAGCCACGTCGCACGGTGCTCGCTCACGATGCGCAGGAACTCGGCGAGGTCGAACCGGGGCATCGTGACGAGCGCGGCGCGCTGGCGGAGCGCGAAGTTCAGCAGCACGGTCATGCCGTAGATGTGGAAGAACGGCAGGACGGCGAGGACCCGGTCGCCCTCGGCGAGGCCGATCGTCGCGCGGCACTGCGCGACGTTCGCGACGAGGTTGCGGTGCGTGAGCATGACGCCCTTGGGCAGCCCGGTGGTGCCCGAGGAGTACGGCAGCACCGCGACGTGCGTGGCCGGATCGAAGGAGACGTCGGGCGCGGTGCGTCCCTCCCCGAGCAGGTCCGCGAGCGACGGATGCCCCGGGGCGCCGTCGAGCACGACGACCTGCTCCGCGGGGATGCCGAGCCGGTCGGCGGCCGCCGACGCGCCGGGCAGGAGCGGCGTCACGGTGACGAGCCATCGTGCGCCGGCATCCTCGAGCTGGGCGGCGATCTCCTCGGGCGTGTACAGGGAGTTGATCGTCGTCGCAGTGGCGCCGGCGCGGAGGATTCCGTGGAACACCGTCGCGAACGCGGGGACGTTCGGGCACAGCACGGCGATCACGTCGCCGACGCCGAGGCCCCTCGCCGCGAGCGCTCCGGCGAACCGGTCGACCTGTCCGAGCAGCTGGCGGTACGTCGTGACGGCCCCGCTCGTGCCGTCGATGAGCGCGGCGTCGTCGAGCGCGGCCGGGTCCAGGCCGCCGAAGAGGTACTCGTGGACGGACACGTCCGGGACGTCGATGTCGGGCGACGGGCTGTGGACCATGCGATCTCCTTCGATCAGCGGCTGCGACCCATCATGCCCCGCCGCCCGCCCCAGCGGGAGCGCCGTCCGGCCCGCGCCGCGAGGACGGCTCGGAGCGATCCCCGCTCAGGCGACGTCGGCGGCGCACCGGAAGCCGAGGTGCGTCGTCGCGGAGTCCTCGGCCTGCGCAGAGCGCGCCGCCGGGCGGTAGCGGCGGCAGTACTCCGGCGCGCAGAGGTGCGACCCGCCCTTGGTCGTCCGCATCGAACGCGACGGTGCGGCGCCCGAGAGCAGGTCGCGGCGCTCGCCGCGGTCGACGGATGCCGCATCCGGCGGTACGTGCCGGGGGGTGAACGCGTCCGAGGTCCACTCCCAGACGTTGCCGATGACGTCGACGAGGTCGTATCCGTTGGGCGCGAACGTGCCGACCGGCGACGTGCCGCCCCATCCGGCGTTGCGGTACGGGAAGTCGCCCTGCCAGGTGTTCGCCATCACGGCGCCGCCCGGCATGCGCTCGTCGCCCCACGCGAACTCGGCCCCGTCGAGGCCGCCGCGCGCGGCGTACTCCCATTCCGCCTCGGTCGGCAGCCGACGCCCCGCCCACTCGGCGTACGCCGTCGCGTCCGCGAACGAGACGTGCACGACCGGGTGGTCGAGCCGGTCGTCGATGCCGGAGTCCGGTCCGAACGGATGCCTCCAGTCGGCGCCGGGGACCCACTGCCACCACCGGCGCCAGTCGCGCAGGTCGACCGGGCCGTCGGTGGGCGTGAAGACGAGCGATCCGGGCAGGCGATCGGCCTCGGGGACGTCGGCGAACTCGACGGGGTCGAGCGGGCGCTCGGCGACGGTGACGTAGCCGGTGGCCGCGACGAACTCGGCGAACTGCGCGTTGGTGACCGGGTGGCGCTCGATCGCGAACGGCGCGACGGTGCGCGCGTGCTGCGGCGCCTCTTCGGGGTAGTGGTGGTCGCTGCCCATGCGGAACGTCCCGCCGGGGAGGGTCACGAGCTCGCTCAGGGCCATTCGTTCAGGCTACCCGCGCTGCGGGACGCCCCCGCCGCGCGGTCCGGTGGCCGCGGCGGCGCCCCGGTGCCATACTGCGGGCATGGTCCGGCACGATCCGACGGTGGACGCGTGGTTCGAGCGGTACGACAACCCGCAGCACGACCTCGTGATGGCGGTGCGCGACGCGGTGCTCGAGGCCGACGACCGCGTGACCGAGACGATCAAGTGGCAGGCGCCGACGTTCGCGTACCGCGGCAACATCGCCTCCTTCTTCCCGAAGGCGAAGGCGCATGCGAGCCTCATGTTCCATCGCGGCGCCGAACTGCCCGACCCGGAGGGCCTGCTCGAGGGCGAGGGCGAGACCTCCCGCGTGGCGAAGTTCGCCGACGCCGACGACCTCGAGCGCAAGCGCGCGGCGCTCCAGGGCCTCGTGCGCGCGTGGATCGCGGCGCGCGACGCGGACTGACCGGAGCGCCGTGCTCCCTCGGCGCGGCCTCGGTCGACGCTGGGCAGTGCCCGTGAGGAGCGCCCTCGGCTTGCGGCGCCCTCGGGGGCTCCGCCTACGCTGGTGAGCCGACCGGAGGGAGTCCCCCGTGCCCGACGCATCCGCCTGGGAGACCATGCTCGTCTTCGCCATCGCGCTCGTGATCGCGGTGATCGCCACGTTCATCGTGTCGGCGATCGCCTCGATCATCGTGCGCGCGGCCGCCCGCCGCCGCGATTGGGCGGGCATCCTGATCCGCCGCGCGCGGTGGCCGTTCCGCACCGTCCTGCTCATCGGCGGCGTCTGGGGCTCGATCGCGCTCGCCTTCCCCGGGGTCGCATGGCGACCCCCCGTCGACCACGCGTTCCTGATCGCGATGATCGCGGCCGGCGCGTGGCTGGTCGCCCAGCTGTTCCTGTTCCTCGCCGACGTCGGCGTCAGCCGGTACCGGATGGACGTGGCCGACAACCGCGTCGCGCGTCGCGTGCACACGCAGTTCCAGATCGTCCGGCGGCTCGTCGTCGTGGTCATCGCGATCCTCGCGGTGGGCGCCATCCTGCTCACCTTCCCGGGCGTGCGCGCGGTCGGCGCGAGCGTCCTGGCCTCCGCGGGCATCGCGTCGATCGTCGCCGGCCTCGCGGCGCAGTCGGTCCTCGCCAACGTCTTCGCCGGCATCCAGATCGCGTTCAGCGAGGCGATCCGGGTCGACGACGTGGTGGTCGTCGAGGAGGAGTGGGGTCGCATCCGCGAGATCACGCTCACCTACGTCGTCGTCATGACGTGGGACGAGCGCACCGTCGTGCTGCCGTGCACGTACTTCACGACGAAGCCCTTCCAGAACTGGACGAAGTACCACAGCGCCCTGATCGGCTCGGTGGAGCTCGACGTCGACTGGCGCATCTCGACGGATGCGATGCGGGAGGAGCTCGACCGCCTGCTCGAGGGCAACGAGCTGTTCGACGGCCGCACCAAGGTCCTGCAGGTGACGGATGCCACGGGCGGGCTCGTGCGCGTGCGCGTGCTCGTGAGCGCGGCCGACTCCGCCGCCCTCTGGGACCTGCGCTGCCTCGTGCGCGAGGAGCTCGTGGAGTGGCTGCGCGAGCAGGACGCCGCGGCACTGCCGCTGCAGCGCGTGCTGGTCGGTGCGGAGCCGGCCCGCGAGCGCTCCGGCGAGGTCCGCGACGTCGAGGAGCCCGTCGAGGTCGCCGAGCCTCGTGAGGAGGCCGCGGCGGAGCGCGAGCCGCGATCCGAGCCGAAGCCCGTGACTGGCTCGCGCGCGGGCCTGTTCTCGGGCACGGCCGACGGCGAGCAGCGGGCGTCCGAGTTCACCCAGGCGATCCCCGTGCAGCCCCCGTCGGAGGACGATCCGTCGCGCAGGGCCGGAGGTCCCGACGGGCTCGAGGGCAAGGGCGAGGGCGGCGGCGCCCCGGACGGCTCCGCGAACTAGCCGGCGGCGGGGCGGCGCGGCGCGGCCGCGACTCAGAACGACTGCGTCAGGGCGCCCGTGTCGGCGCCGGAGTCGTCGTCGCCGTCGAGGTCCCCGAACGGGCCGCGGTCGCCGGAGCCCGGCCGCCCGCCGCCGGGGCCGAACCCGTCGCCGTCGCGGTCGCCGAACTGGCCGGGGCCCGCGGGGACGCCGGCGGGCACGCCGAGCAGGCCGTTCACGAGCGAGGCGGCGTTGCCGGCCGCGAAGCCGGCGCCGAAGAAGACGAGCGCGATGACGACGGCGCCGACGGCGAGCAGCCACAGGCGCCGGTACCACGGCGTGCGCGTGCCGTCGTCGGCGGGCCGATCGGCGGTCGGCGGCGTCGCCCCGGCAGGCGGCGTCGGGCGGTACGGCGGCGGGGCGGGTGCCGAGGTGCCCGCGTCGGACGAGGCGTCCGCGGCGCCGCCGGACGGCGGGAGCGGCTCGGTCGGAGCGGTCGGGGTCGTGGACGTCGTCGTCGGGTCGTCCGTCGCAGACGTCGTGGGCTGGGCGGTCGTGGTCATGTCCGGTCCTTCGAACGGTTCGACGGGTGCGGGCGCACGCCGTGATGGGTCGATGGTCCGCCGCGCGGCTATGCGCCGGCTTTGGCTCAGCCCGGTACCCGCCACGAACGCGATCCCCTCGACGTTGTTTTGAGTGACTCAAAACAACTGGTACGTTGGGGACATGTCCGCCGAGACCCGCCCCGATGACGCCGCCGCGCGCATCCGCGGCGCCGGGCTCAAGGTGACCGCGCCGCGGCTCGCGGTGCTCGACGCCGTCGCCGACCACGGCCACCTCGACGCCGACGCGGTCCACGCGCGCGTGGCCGAGGCGCTGCCTGGCACGTCCCTGCAGTCGGTCTACAACGTGCTCGGCGCGCTGACCGATGCGGGGCTGCTCCGGCGCATCGAGCCGGCCGCGTCGCCCGCGCTCTACGAGAGCCGGACGGGCGACAACCACCACCACGTCGTGTGCACGCGCTGCCGCGCCGTCGCCGACGTCAACTGCGTCGTGGGCGAGCCGCCGTGCCTGGCGCCCTCGGACGGCGCCGGCTTCGCGATCCACACCGCGGAGGTCACCTTCTGGGGCCTCTGCGCCGACTGCCAGCGGGAGCTCGCCGGCTAGCCCGGCCGCATCCGCTCGCCCAGGCGCGCCCGCGCGCCGACCGCCCGACCGGGGCGGTGCTCGTCGTGCCCGCACGCCGAGCACCGCCGCGCCGCGGCATCCACCCACCGAGAAGAGAAGGACGACATGTCGAACCCTACGACCCCGCCCGTGACGACCACCCAGACCGGCACGCCCGTCGCCAGCGACGCGCACTCGCTCACGGTCGGCGCCGACGGTGCGACGGTGCTGCACGACCGGTACCTCGTCGAGAAGCTCGCCCAGTTCAACCGCGAGCGCATCCCCGAGCGCATCGTCCACGCCAAGGGCGGCGGCGCGTTCGGCCGCTTCGAGGTGACGGCGGATGTCTCGGCCTACACCCGCGCGGCCGTGTTCCAGCCCGGCACCGAGTCCGAGACGCTCCTGCGCTTCTCGTCGGTCGCCGGTGAGCAGGGCTCGCCCGACACGTGGCGCGACGTGCGCGGATTCTCGCTGAAGTTCTACACGACCGAGGGCAACTACGACGTCGTCGGCAACAACACCCCGGTGTTCTTCATCCGCGACGCCATCAAGTTCCCGGACTTCATCCACTCGCAGAAGCGGCTGCCCGGATCGGGCCTCCGCGACGCCGACATGCAGTGGGACTTCTGGACGCTCTCGCCCGAGTCGGCGCACCAGGTGACCTACCTCATGGGGGACCGCGGCCTGCCGAAGTCATGGCGCGAGATGCAGGGCTACGGCTCGCACACGTACCAGTGGACCAACGCCCAGGGCGAGCGGTTCTGGGTCAAGTACCACTTCCGCTCGCAGCAGGGCGACCTGCACCTCGACGCCGAGACGGCCGAGGCGATCGCCGGCGCCGACGCCGACTTCTACCGCCGCGACCTGTACGAGGCGATCGAGCGCGGCGACCACCCGAAGTGGGACCTCTTCGTGCAGGTCATGCCCTACGACGACGCGAAGGACTACCGCTTCAACCCGTTCGACCTGACGAAGGTCTGGCCGCACGCGGACTACCCGCTGATCCCCGTCGGCACGCTCACGCTCGACCGGAACCCGCAGAACTTCTTCGCGGAGATCGAGCAGGCCGCGTTCTCGCCCGCGAACACGGTGCCCGGCATCGCCATCAGCCCCGACAAGATGCTCATGGCCCGCGTGTTCAGCTACCCCGACGCGCAGCGCTACCGCGTCGGCACGAACTACAACCAGCTGCCCGTGAACGCGCCGCACGCGGCCCCCGTGCACAACTCCTCCCAGGACGGCGCGGCGCGCTACCACTTCAACGCGCCCACCTCGCCGGTCTACGCGCCGAACTCGTCGGGGGGACCGGTGGCGGACGCCGCCGTCGCCGCCGAGGGCGGCTGGGAGGCCGACGGCGAGCTCGTGCGGTCCGCGTACACGCTGCGCGCCGACGACTCGGACTTCGGCCAGGCCGGCACGCTCTACCGCGACGTGTACTCGGCCGAGGCGAAGGCGCGCTTCCTCGAGACGCTCGCCGGCCAGGCGAACGCGATCACGGCCGACGACATCCGCGAGCGCTTCTTCCAGTACTGGACGAACGTCGACGGCGGTCTCGGCGCCGCGCTCCGCGAGGGGCACGCCGCGGGCGTGAACGGCGACGCGCCGCAGCAGCCCGAGGCCCAGGAGGCGGCGGCCTAGTCGCCGGCACCGGAGCGGGGGCGTCCGGGTCGTGCCGCGGCACGGCTCGGACGCCCGGCGGCGTCCCTCACGCGACGTCGGGACCCGCCGCAGCGAGTGTGTCGCGGGCGCGCGCCGCGAGTCGCGCGAACCGGGCGCGCTCGACGGCGTCGTAGTCCGCGTCGCCCACGCTCGCCACGAGGCGATCGAGCTGGCCCTCGAGCACCTGCCGATGCTCCGGCCGCGTGGCGCGGCGGGCGACGTCGCCGATCAGGTCGAAGAGCCGGGCTGCGACGTCCGGGTCGGCGGCGCCGTACCGTCGCGGCTGCTGCACGCCGACCTCGACGAGGTCGCCGAAGTCGTGTCCCACGGGAACGACCCTGGCCGTGCCGTCCTCGTCGGCGAAGGCGGCGGGCGTCGGCGGCAGCTCGGCGAGGTCGCCGAGCAGCGCCGCCACATGGCTCAGCGCATGCACCGCCGTCGTCGGGTCGTTGACGCCCGGCGAGAGCGCCTTCGTCGCGACATCCGCGATCTGGCGCAGGCCGTACCCGATGTCCTGCGGCGGCGTGCGCTCGTAGTCGACGAGGTAGGCCTCGACGATCGCCTGCTCGAGCGCCGACCGGTCCGCGCGCGAGGCCGCGGCGCCCCCGTCGGACCCGGTGTCGGGTCCCGGCCACCACTCGGCGAGCGGCGTGCCCTCGATGACGCTCGCCCCCACCTGTCCGACCTCGCGGACCACGGCTCGGTGCTCGCGCGCCGCGGAGACCAGGCGATCGCGGTCGATGCCGGTCACGAACCCCGATCGACGTGCGGCCACGACCTCGACGTGCTCGGGACGGGTGGGCGCCGGAGCCGTCGGACGATCGTCCGCACCGACGAGGGCGATCGTGCGGCCCGTCTCGCGGTGGACGTCGCGCAGCATCGTCTCGACCCGGAGCCGGCTCGCCAGGTGCGCCAGGAAGAGCACGAGCACGACCACGCTGCCGAGGGTCAGGACGAAGGCGAGGGTGATCGAGATGCGCGGCACCTGCTCCCCGGTGTCGGAGACCGTTCGCAGCACCGTGAGCGAGTAGGCGAACGTCGCGAGGAAGATGGCGAGCGTCCCGTGCACCATCCGGTCGGAGGAGAAGGTGCGCAGCAGCCTCGGCGACGCCTGGTTGCTCGCGAGCTGCAGCGCGACCACGGTGAGCGAGAACGTCAGCGAGGTCGCCGTGATGAGCGAGCCGCTGATCGTCGTGAGCACCGCCCGCGCGGCGTCCGTCCCTCCGCCGAAGAGGAGCGCCTGGAACCATGCGGGCAGGTTCTCGTCGACGGCGGCATCGAGGACCGGAAGCAGGATGCCGGCCAGGACCGCACCGACGATCGCGGCGACGGGCAGGGGCCAGATCCGTGACGAGATCGACTCGGAGAACGTGGCCCACCAGCGGCGGGCCCCATCGGATGTCGGCATCGGCACCTCCCGCTGGAAAGCCTATGGGAGGGCTGCCGTCGGGCGAGGGGCCTTGACGTGGCGTGGTCGAGCCCGGAGGCTACGCCTCGACGAGCGTGCGACGGATGACGCTGGTGAAGAAGCCCAGTCCGTCGACGCCCGAGCGCATGGCCGCGGCCGTGTCGGGGCCGAAGCCCGGCTCGACCGCGTGCTCGGGGTGCGGCATGAGGCCGACCACGTTGCCGCGCTCGTTCGTGATGCCCGCGATGTCGCGGAGCGAGCCGTTCGGGTTCACGTCGACGTAGCGGAAGACGACACGGCCCTCGCCCTCCAGCCGGTCGAGCGTCTCCTCCGAGGCGATGAACCCGCCCTCGCCGTTCTTCAGCGGGATGGTGATCTGCTGCCCGGCCTCGAACTCGCCCGTCCAGTCGGTCGACGCGTTCTCGACGCGCAGCACCTGGTCGCGGCAGATGAACGAGCCGTGGTCGTTGCGGATGAGCCCGCCCTCGAGCAGGTGCGCCTCGGTCAGCATCTGGAAGCCGTTGCAGATGCCGAGCACGGGCATGCCGCGGTTCGCCGCGTCGACGACCTCGGTCATGATCGGGCTCAGCGAGGCGATCGCGCCGCAGCGGAGGTAGTCGCCGTAGCTGAAGCCGCCCGGCAGGACGAGGGCGTCCACGCCCTCGAGGTCGTGGGAACCGTGCCAGAGCGCGACGGGCTCGCCGCCGGCGAGCCGGACCGCGCGCTGCGCGTCGCGGTCGTCGAGCGAGCCGGGGAACGTGATGACGCCGATGCGCATGACCGCGCGCCTCAGTGGGTCTCGCCCGCGGGGGCGTCGTAGCCGTCGTGGTGGCCCGCCGCCTCGCCCGCCAGCTCGGCGTTGGTCTGCTCGTAGTGGATGCCGACCACGTCCTCGATGACGGAGTTCGAGAGCACGTTCTCGGCCAGCGCGGCGACCTCGGCCCGCAGCGCGTCGTCGACGGGCCCGTCGACGGTGAGCTCGAAGCGCTTGCCCACGCGGACCCCGCTGATGGAACCGTGCCCGGTGCGGGAGAGGGCGCCGGCGACGGCCTTCCCCTGCGGGTCGAGCAGCTCGGCCTTGGGCATCACGTCGACGACGATGGTGGGCACCGCGGTTCTCCGTTCGGTGTCGAGGGTGTGGATGCCTCGATTCTATCCGTCGCCCGGCGCCGTCCCGTCGCCCGCCGTAGACTGCGGCCGTGGTCGCCTCGGCCTCGCATCGCGAACGTCTGTCACCCGCCGACGCGTCGAACCTCGTGATCGACGCGCCCGACCAGGTCAACGCGTTCCTGATGGCAGGGATCCTCGCTCCCGGCGGCGCGGTCGGACCCGACGGCGCCGTCGACGTCGGTGCGGTCCGCTCGGCGCTCGCCGCCCGCATCCCTGCGCTGCCGCGCCTCGCGCAGCGAGTCGTGCGCCGCGGGCGGGTGCTCGAGTGGGAGCCCGTGGACGCGGACCTCGACGACCGCGTCCGGCTGGTGGATCCGGTCGACGGCGTCCACGGGCTGGAGACGCGGTGCGCCCGGCTCATGGTCGCCCCGATGCCGACCGATCGGCCGCTCTGGGAGCTGCTCCTCGTGCCGGGCCTGGGCCGCGGGCGCGTCGGGATGGTGCTCCGCATCCACCACGCGCTGGCCGACGGGGTGGCCGCGGTGCGGCTCGTCGAGCGCGTGCTCGCCGCTGCGGATGATGACGGGGCCGGCCGGCAGCCGGACCCGGTCGGCGGCTCGGGGCCCGCCCGCCGGTCGTTCGCGAGCATGGCGGCATCCGTCGCCTCGGGCATCGGCCGCACGTCCGGGATGCTCCGTCGCCCGGTCGCGCCGACCGTCCTGCTGGGACGGATCGGGGCGTGGCGCGGCGTCGCGTTCGCCGAGGCGCCGATCGGCGGGCTCGCCGCCGGCGCCGCGACGGTCGGCGCGAGCCTGAACGACGCGCTCCTCGCCGCGGTGGCGGCCGCGACGGAGACGGCCCTGCGCGCCCGCGGCGAGGCGGTCCCCGACGTGCTGCCGGCGAGCGTGCCGGTCGCGCTCCCCGCCCGCGGCCGATCCGGCAACGCCGTCGGGGTCATGCTCGTGCAGCTGCCGACGGGGGAGCCCGACGCGGGCCGGCGACTCGAGCGGATCGCCGCGCTCACGCGCGATGCGAAGGACGACGCGCGGCGACGCGGCACGTTCGAGCTGACCCGGACCCGGCTCGGCGCTCGAGTGTTCCTCCGGCTCGCCCGCCGACAGCGCCTCGTCGTCATGTTCGTGACGAACGTGCGCGGGCCGACGCGGCCGCTCGCCCTCGCGGGTGCCCGGCTCGAGCGCGCCTGGCCGGTATCGGCGATCCAGGGCGACGTCCGCCTGGGCGTCGCCGCGCTCTCGTACGACGGAATGCTGCACTGCTCGGTGCACTGCGACGCCGAGGCGGTCGACGCGCACCTGCTCGCCGGCGCGCTCCGGTCGGAGTTCGCGCGGATCGCCGAGCTCGCGGCGTAGCGTCGCCGGGAGCGTCGCCTGCTCAGGCGTCGGCGCGTTCGCTGCGGCGCCGTCGCAGCACGACGGCGAGCAGTACGGCCGCCGCGACCTGCAGCGCGACGACGAGCCCCACGAGCACGGGCAGCTGGGCGTAGAGCACGCCCGCGACGGTCGCGCCCGCGAGCGCGCCGACGCCCTGGAAGACCGCGAACCACCCGTAGGCGGAGCCGCGCTGGCCGGCCGGAACGAGGTCGGCGACGAGCGCCTTGACCGTCGAGTCCTGCACGCCGGTGGCCAGCCCCCAGATCGCCACGCCCGCGACGACGACGCCGACGCTGCCGCCGAGCGAGAGGCCCGGCACGAAGGCGGTGAGCAGCGGGACGGCGAAGAGGATGCCGGCGCCCATCCGGTCGTACGCCCAGCCCGTCGCGAGTGCGCCGACGGCGGCGGTCGCCATGCCCACCGCGTAGACCAGGGGCACGCCCGCCACGGGCACGAGGTCGGCGGCGACCAGGTGGAACGAGAGCACGCCGAAGCTGAGGAGGCCGAACGTCGTGAGGGCGGCGAACGCCGCGAAGAGCAGGAAGGTCGTACGCACGTGCTCCGGCACCGCGGCGATCCCGGCGAGCAGGGCAGCGGGCGATCGACGCGCGGGCGGCGCCGGTTCGTCCGGCGCGGCGGCGGCCGCCTGCGGTGCGGGATCCGCCTGCGGTGCGGGCGCCGTCTCCGGGTCGGCGTAGACGCGGGTGTCCGGCACGCGCGCACGCAGCCAGACGAGCAGCACCATGGCGGTCGCCGCGGGCACCGCGAGCGCGAGGAACGCCGGCCACAGCTCGCCGGTCGCGGCCGCGATGCCGGCGACGAGCAGCGGCCCCGCGAAGGCTCCGACCTGGTCGAGGAACTTGTGCACGCCGAAGGCGCGTCCGCGACCGACCGCGCCCGCGGCATCCGCCAGCAGGACCGTCTTCGCCGGCCCGCGGACGCCCTTGCCGGTGCGCTCGGCGAGCAGCAGCCCGCTCGCGGTGGCGAGGGCGGCGGCACCGAGCGAGGGCGTCAGCGCGAGCAGCGGCACGCTGATCGCGCTCATCGCGTATCCGGCGATCGAGAAGCCCCAGTACGCGCGGGTCCGGTCGGCCCACGGCCCGGTGACCAGGCGCAGCACGAGCGCCACGGCCGTCGCCGTGCCGGTGATCGCGCCGACGAGCGCGGCGGAGGCGCCGAGCTGCTGGAGCAGCGCGCCGCCGACCGAGATGGCCCCGTCCGAGACCATGTCGATGAACAGGCTCACGAACCCGAGCCCGAGCACCATCGACCACGGCCGGAGGCCCGGCGTCCGTGCGTCCGTGCCCCCGTCCGCGCGCGTCACCTGCGGATCAGTCGCGCGTCACGGCGCGGACGATCGCGCCGATGCCCACGAGCAGCGCAGCGCCGGCGGCTGCGGCCACACCCAGCACGAGCGCCGGGTTCTCGCGGTACTTCGCCTGGACCCATTCCGTCGCGTCGTCCAGGAACTCGCCGGCGTCGTCGATCGCGTCCGACGCCAGCGCCTTCGCCTGCGCGGCGGCGTCCGAGGCGGCGGCGGCCGCCTTCGCGGCCGCCGCGCTGGCCGCCTCGGCGAGTTCGTCGATCCGGTCCGCGACCTCGTCCGCGGCGGCCTCGGCGGCCGCCTCGGCTTCCTCCGCCGCGGCTTCGGCGTTCTCGATGGCCGCCTCGACCTGCTCGTCGAGCTCCTCGACCTGCTCCTGCGTCGCATCCGTCATGGAATCGTCCCTTCCATCTGCCTCGCGTGTCCGGCCATGCTACGCGTGCCATGTTCCGGGCGCGTGAACTCCAGGCGGGGATTGCATGCCCCCGGAACGCGTGGTACCCGGGGTGGCCGCCCGCCGCGATGGCGAGGAGAATGCGCCGCATGGGTGGAGTGGCACAGGTGCTCGCCGCGATCGAGGCGCTCACGCTCCTCGTGGTCGGCGTGCTCGAGACGTTCTTCTTCCGGGAGCCCGCGTTGTACGCGATCTTCCTCATCGAGCCCGGCGAGTACGACGCCGTGGCCCTCTGGACCCGCAACGTCGGGGTCTACAACATGCTCATGGGCGTGACGGTCGCCGTCGGCGTGCTCCTCGCCCGCGGTCGGCGCGTCGAGGCCGGGAGGGCGCTCGTGCTCGCGATCTCCGCGATGCACGTGGTGCTCGGCGTCTCACTCGTGATCACGGCACCGGAACTGTGGCTCTCGGCCGTCTTCGAGTCCGGACTCGCGCTCGCCGTCATCATCGCCGTGCTGCTCGGCCGACGTCCGGCGAGGCGTTCCGAGGCCGGGGCGACGCGCGCCGCCTAGCCCAGGCCGGCGCGCTCGGCGAGCACCCCGCGGAGCACGTCCCGCGTGGCCTCGAGCCCGCGGTGCACCTCCTCGAAGCTGGTCGACAGCGGTGCGAGGCCGACGCGCAGTCCGCCGACGTCGCGGTAGTCGGGGATCACGTCGCGCTGCCAGAGCCGCGCGGTGACCTCGCGCATGGCGTCGTGCTGGAGGATGACATGTCCGCCGCGCTCCTCGGCGTCGCGCGGCGAGCCGATCGTCACGCCGAGCGGCGCGAGCCACTCGTCGGCGAGCTCGATCGCGTACGAGGTCAGGGCGACCGACTTGGCGCGGATCGCCGCCATGCCGACGTCCTCGATCATCGCGAGCGTCTCCTGCATCGCGATCATGCCCGTGATGGGGGACGTGCCGCTCACGAACCGCCGGATGCCCGGCGCCGGGACGTACTCGGGGCCCATCGCGAACAGGTCGGCCGTGCCGAACCAGCCCTGGATCGGCTGCCGCAGCACCGCCTGGAGGTCGTCGCGGACGTAGGCGAACGCGGGCGAGCCGGGCCCGCCGTTGAGGTACTTGTAGGTGCAGCCGACCGCGAGGTCGAACTCCCACCGGTCGGCGTGCACGGGCACGGATCCCGCCGAGTGGCACAGGTCCCAGAGCACCAGCGCACCGGCGTCGTGCGCGATCCGGGTGAGCTCCGGCGCATCGGCGAGGTAGGCCGAGCGGTACGAGACGTGGTTCAGCACGACGAGCGCCGTCTGCGGGCCCACCGCCTCGGCGAGCTGCTCCGAGGTGACGCCGCGCTCGAGGTCGACGTCGATCCAGCGCAGCCGGCATCCGGTCTCGTTCGCGATGCCCTCGAGCACGTACCGGTCGGTCGGGAAGTTGTCACGGTCGACGACGATCTCGCGGCGCTGCGGGTCGCGCGCGACCTGGGCGTCGACCGCGGCCCGTGCGAGCTTGTAGATGAGCACGGTGGTCGAGTCGCCGATGACGGTCTGCCCGGCGGTCGCCTCGATCACGGTGCGGCCGATGCGGTCGCCGATCTCGTAGGGCAGCTGCAGCCAGGACTCGTCCCAGCCGCGGATGAGCCGCCCGCCCCATTCCTCGCGCATGAAGCGTTCGACGCGATCGATCGCCGAGGCCGGCGGACGCCCGAGCGAGTTGCCGTCGAAGTAGACGAGGTCGGTGTCGGCGCCCACGAAGCGCTTGCGGAGGTGCGCGAGGCCGTCGGCACGGTCCTGGCGACGGGCGAAGGCGAGCAGGTGGTCCATGGTCAGCGGAGCTCCAGTTCCTCGGTGGGCACGATCCGTGCCGTGGTGAGCCACGCGGCGACGGCGTCGGCGTCGGCGAGGTCGTCGCCGGCCGGCGCCGGGCCGGGCACGAACGTCGCGACGCCCGCGTCGGCCCAGTCGGGCGTGCGCTCCGGCCACGGGTCGGCCAGCGCGGCGATGACGTCGGATGCCGCGAGCCCGGCCCGCACGAGCGCCGCGACCTCGAGCGCGTTCACGCCCGGTTCGAGCTCGCCGTTGCCGTGGTCGGTGCCGTAGAGCACGCGGCCGCCGGCCGCGTGGAAGCGTCGCAGGTTGTCGATCGCGACCTCGGCGACCTCGGCGTCGTCGCGCACGTGGATCGCGAGCGTCGAGATCCACGCCTGACCGGCCGCGGCGGCGCGTGCCACGAGCTCGTCGTCGAGCCGTTCGCTGAACGGCGCGTGCACGAGCACGTCGGAGCCGGCCGCGATCGCGAGGGCGGCGGTGCCGGCGCCCTCCGCGTGCACCGCGACGGGCAGCCCGGCCGCGTGGGCGGCGGAGACGACGGCGTCGAGCGTCGCACGATCGAAGGCGGGCCCGGCCGCGGGGTTGAGCGCGACCTTGACGACCGAGGCCCCGAACCGCAGCTGCTCGCCGACGGCGGCCTCGACGGGGCCCGTGAGCGCGTGATGGCGCCGCTCGCGTGCGGCGTCGGCGTCGTCGTCGACCGGGTCGAGCTCGCGCACGCTGCCGGCCGGCGCCCATGGGCGGGTCGACGGGTACCCGCCGCGCGCCGTGAGGAACGCGCCGGCGTAGCGGACGTGGGGGAGCCCGTCGGCGCGCGCGATCGTCGCGATCGCCCCCGGGTCGGCGCCGAGGTCCACGACCGCCGCGATGCCGCGCGCGACCCCGGCCTCGGCGGAGGCCAGCTGGAGGTGCACGTGGTGGTCGATGAGCGGCGGCAGCATGATGCCGGTCTCGCCGGGATGGTCGCCGTTCAGCGACCGCCGCACGCGACGGGCGAGGGGCCCGAGGCCGCCGGTGTGGGGCGCGGCATCCGTCATCGTGCTCACCCGGGGATCTCGGTGCGCACCGCGTAGAGCTCGGGGAAGAACGTCAGCTCGAGTGCCCGGCGGAGGAAGGGCGCGCCGCTCGACCCGCCGGTGCCGGCCTTCGACCCGATGATGCGCTCGACGGTCTTCAGGTGCCGGAAGCGCCAGAGCTGGAAGTTGTCCTCGAGGTCGACGAGCTCCTCGCACGTCTCGTACGCCGACCAGTTGTGGTCGGGGTCGGCGTAGATCGCGGCGAACACGGGCACGAGGTCGGGGTGGTACGTCCACGCCTGCGTCACGTCGCGCTCGAGGACCTCGGCGGGGATGTCGTAGCCCGAGCGCGCGAGCAGGCGCAGGAACTCGTCGTAGAGGCTCGGCGCCTCGAGCGCGCGGCGCACGATCTCGCTCGCGACCGGGTCGGCGTCGAAGACCCGCAGCATGCGCGCGTTCTTGTTGCCGAGCGTGAACTCGACGGCGCGGTACTGGTACGACTGGAAGCCGCTCGCGTTCCCGAGCACGCCGCGGAACTGCGCGTACTCGCTCGGCGTGAGCGTCGCCAGCACGGACCACTGCTCGGTGAGCGTCTTCTGGATGTGCTTGACGCGCGCGATGCACTTCAGCGCGGGTGCGAGGTCGTCCGCGCGCATCAGCTCGCACGCCGTCTCGAGCTCGTGCAGCACGAGCTTGAGCCAGAGCTCGGTCGTCTGGTGCTGGATGATGAACAGCAGCTCGTCGTGGTGCTCGGGCCGCGAGATGGGTCGCTGCGCCGCGAGCAGCGTGTCGAGGTCGAGGTAGCCCCCGTAGCTCATGCGGTCGCTGAAGTCGGTGACGACGGATGCCTCGATGCGCCGGGTGTTGGCCTCGACGCCGTCGGGCTCCCCGCCGCTCCGGTCGACCTGCGGTTCGTCGTTCGGTGCTGCCACGCCGCCAGCCTAGCCAGCGCCCGGTCCACCGCGTCAGGGCCGATGGTCGGGCGTCCGTCCGGGGTCCCGGACGCTCGCGACGTCGCCGGCCGGGAATAGGCTCGGGCCATGGCCGAGTCGTATCGATTCACCTCCACCGTCTACCGGTGGCAGGAGCGCGCGAGCGACTCGTGGTTCTTCGTAGACGTGCCGGAAGGGCCCTCGGCCGACATCGCCGACCGTCCGCGGGTGCCGCGCGGCTTCGGATCGGTCCGGGTGTCGGCGACCATCGGCGACACGACGTGGCGCACGTCGATCTTCCCGGGCGGCGGGCGCTACGCGTTGCCGCTGAAGCGGGCCGTCCGCGATGCCGAGGGCATCGAGGAGGGCGAGACGGTCGAGGTCCGGATCGAGACCCTGGAGTAGGGTGCGGCGGGAGCCCCCCGGCTTCGGAACCATCGTCCTCACCCGCCGCACCGACGCCCCCTCCCCCGAGTGGGCGTGCCCCCCGCGTAGGGATTCGGAGGCTACCCTCCGAATGTTACCGGATCCGGACACACGCCGAAGACGCGGGCGTAGGCTGGTTTCGTGACCACCACGGTGTCGTCGCGCCGGGACGCCCGGCGCAACCACGAACGGCTCCTCGCCGAGGCGAGGCGCCTGTTCGCCGAGCGCGGCATCGATGCACCCCTCGACGAGCTCGCGAACCGGGCCGAGGTGGGCGCCGGCACCGTCTACCGCCACTTCCCCACGCGTGACGCCCTGATCCGCGAGCTGTACGACTCCGGCGTGAACGACCTGCGGAGCTTCACCGCCGAGATCGTGGAGGCCGAGTCCGGCTGGCAGGCGATCGAGATGTGGCTGGAGCGCCTGTCCGCCTGGCTCATCGAGCGCCCGTACCTTCCCGCCGTGATGCGGCGCGTGGCCGAACTCGACCCCGACCACCGACCCGGCGCCGAGCTCCAGGCCTTCGCCGACGGCGTGGTCGCCCGGGCGCAGGCCGAGGGCTCGCTCCGGCCCGACGTGACCAGCGTCGACCTCAGCGTGCTCGTCGACATGCTCGGTTCGCTCGGCCAGTACGGCGGCGCCTACGTGCCCTTCTGGCGGCGCCAGCTGGCCGTCGTGCTCGACGGCCTGCGGGCGCGACCGGACACGACCGACCTGCCCGGTGCCGCGCTGGACTTCCAGGAGTTCCACGACATGTCCCACCGGAAGCTTCCCGAGGACTGATCCCCCGTCCGGTCGTCCTGTCGCGCGACCGGACAAGCGGGGCGCGAAGGGGCCGGGGGCGCCGCTCCTAGTCGGTGGTGCGCACCTCGACGACGTTCGACCACGGATCGTCGAACGTCAGCGTGCGGCCGTCGTCTCGGGAGGGCACGCGGAAGTGCGACATCCGCTCACCGAGTTCACCCAGGTCGTCGGCCGTCGGCACGACGATCTCGACCTTGCCGAGCCCGAGCGCGAGTTGCCGGCGTCCGGCGCCGAGGCTCTTCCACGTGTTCATGGCCATGTGGTGGTGGTACCCGCCGGCGGAGACGAAGAGCGCCTGGTCGCCGTACGTCGCGGTCTGGTCGAACCCGAGGCGCTGCACGTAGAACTCCCGCGCGCTCGCCACGTCGCCGACCGAGAGGTGCACGTGGCCGACACCCGCGCTGCCGAGGCCGGTGCCGGCGGTGGCGGCCTCGGTCGCCCGCTCGGTCAGGTGCTCCCGCAGGTAGCCGTTCGGGTCGAGGAAGATGGTCGCCATCTCGACCGTGCCGTGGGTCCAGCTCCAGGTCGAGCGGTCCCGGTCGAAGTAGAGCTCGACGCCGTTGCCCTCGGGGTCGTCGAAGTAGAACGCCTCGCTCACGAGGTGATCGGCGCTGCCCGTGAACGTGCCGGGGTGCTTCGAGGCGACCGAGAAGAGCGCCGTGGCGAGGGCCTCGCGCGTGTCGAACAGGATCGCGGTGTGGAACAGGCCGGCGCTGCGGGGGGAGGCGTGCTTCAGTTCGGGGGCGTGCTCGAGGATCACGGCGGGCGTGGACCCGCGGCCGAGCACGGCGACCGGGCCGTCCTGCCGGAGCAGCTCGAGGGTGACGCCGTCGCGGTAGTACCGGATCATGGCGTCGAGGTCGGCGACCCGCAGGGTCACGGGCCCCATGGCGGTGTCCGCGGCGAGGCGGTCGGGCGTGGCATCCGAATCAGTTGTAGGCACAACCATTTCAACCTCGTCCCCTCGACGGGTATTCCCTACAGCCCCATCGTGAGCCGTTCGACGAGCGAGCGGTAGCGCTCGGCGGTCTGCTCGACGATCTCGGTCGGGAGCGTCGGCGGATCCTCGAGCTCCTCCTGGTCCCAGTTCGCCGCCAGCCAGTTGCGCACGATCTGCTTGTCGAAGCTCGCCATCCGGACCTCCGGGGTGCCGCCCGTCAGGTACGCCTCGAGGTCCCAGTACCGGCTTGAGTCGCTCGTCAGCACCTCGTCGGCCAGGGTCACGATGCCGAGCTCGCGGTCGGCGCCGAACTCGAACTTCGTGTCGGCGAGGATGAGGCCGCGCTCCTCCGCGACCTGCGACGCATGGGCGAACACCTCGAGCGAGATCGCCCGCAGCTGCTCGGCCACCGTCTCGCCCACGAGCTCGACCGTGCGCTCGTACGAGATGTTCTCGTCGTGCTGGCCCATCGGCGCCTTCCAGGCCGGGGTGTAGACCGGCTCGGGGATTCGGTCGCCGTCCTGCAGGCCCTCGGGCAGGGGGATGCCGCCGATCGCGCCGGTCGCCGCGTACTCCGCGTACCCGCTGCCGGTCAGGTAGCCGCGCACGACGCACTCGATCGGGAACATGTCCAGCGTCCGGCAGAGCATCGCGCGGTCGGCGACCTCGGCGGGCACCGGCGGGAGGTCCCGGTAGCGGTCGTCCTCGGCGTAGGCGAGGTGGTTCGGCACCTCCGGCAGCTGGTCGAACCACCAGCGCGTGAGCGAGGTGAGGAGGGCGCCCTTGCCGGGGATCGCGGGCTCGAGCGCGCGATCGAACGCGCTCACCCGGTCGCTGGCGACGACCAGGACGACGGGGGAGATGCCCATCGGGTCGCCCGTCCACGTGTCGTCGTCCGACATCGCGGACGTCGGCACGTACAGGTCGCGCACCTTGCCCGAGTACACGTGGGTCCAGCCGTCGAGGTCGCCGGTGGCGTCCATCCTCGTCTCCTCTCGAAATCCGGATGCCGCGGGCCGGCGTCGACGCGGACCGCGGGCCGGGTCAGTCCGCGACGCGCGCGGCGATGTCGGTGCGGTACTGGCCGCCGTCCAGCCGAAGCCGCCCGATCGCCTCGTAGGCGCGGCGGCGCGCCTCGGCGAAGTCGTCGCCCAGCGCGACCACGTTGAGCACGCGGCCGCCGGTCGCGATGAGGTGCGGCTCCGCATCGTCCTCGGTCGAGCCGACCGCCGTGGCGGCGTGCGCCAGGTGCACGCCCGGCACGCCCGACGCCGCCTCGAGCCCGTCGATCCGGCGGCCCGTCTCGGGGGACTCCGGGTACCCCTCGCTCGCGAGCACGACGGTGACGGCGGCATCCGGTCGGAACTCCGGACGGGGCAGCTCGCCGAGGCCGCCGGTCGCGGCGGCGTAGAGCAGCCCGGACAGCGGCGTCGCGAGCCGCGGCAGCACGACCTGCGTCTCGGGGTCGCCGAACCGCGCGTTGAACTCGATGACGCGGATGCCGCGGCTGGTCAGGATCAGGCCGGCGTAGAGCAGCCCGATGAACGGGGTCTGCTCCTCGGCCAGCTGCCGGACGGTCGGCTGCGCGATCGTCTCGATCACCTCGTCGACGAAGGCCTCCTCGCCGCCGACGCGGTCGTCGAGCCACGGCAGCGGCGAGTACGCGCCCATGCCGCCGGTGTTGGGCCCCTCGTCGCCGTCGCGGAGGCGCTTGTAGTCCTGGGCGGGCGAGAGCGGCAGCACGTTCGAGCCGTCCGACAGCAGGAACAGCGAGACCTCCTGGCCGTCGAGGAACTCCTCGACGAGCACCGGGCCCTGCTGCAGGTAGTGGGCGGCGTGCGCGAGCGCGGCGTCGCGGTCCTCGGTGACGAGCACGCCCTTGCCGGCCGCGAGGCCGTCGGCCTTCACGACGTACGGGGCGCCGAACTCGTCGAGCGTCTCCTCGACCTTCGGCAGCGAGTCGACCAGGCTCGCGCGGCCGGTCGGAACGCCCGCGGACTCCATGACGCGCTTGGCGAAGGTCTTCGAGCCCTCCAGCGCGGCGGCCGCCTTCCCCGGGCCGAAGACCGCGATGCCGCGGGTCCGCAGCGCGTCGGCGACGCCCGCGACGAGCGGGGCCTCGGGGCCGACGACGACGAGCTCGACGTCGTTGTCCATGGCGTAGTCGGCGACCACGACGGGGTCGGTCGGGTCGAGCGCGATCGTCTCGACGCTGCCCCGGGCCGACGAGGTGGGAGAGCCCGCGATGCCGGCGTTGCCGGGTGCGGCGATCAGCTCGTGCCCGGCCTCCTCGTCGAGCAGGGCGAGGATGATGGCGTGCTCGCGCGCGCCGGAACCGAGGACGAGGATTCTCACCCGCTCAGGCTACCGGACCGCCCCTCCGCCAGACGGGGCGGGAGGGCCCGGCGCGTGGGGGAGGATGGGGGCATGCCACGCAGGATCGGGGACGTCGACGGGCGCGACGCCGTGGGCGCCGTGGTGCGCGCCGGAGCCGCGGCATCCGTCGACCGGGCGACGCTCGCGACGGCGGTCCGCTACACGCTCCAGCTGCTCGCGGAGCAGGCGCCGGGCGGCACGGTCGAGGTCCGCGTGCCGCCGTTCGGGGCCGTGCAGTGCATCGAGGGCCCGCGGCACACGCGGGGCACGCCGCCCAACGTCGTCGAGACGGATGCCGCCACCTGGCTCGCGCTCGCCACGGGCGGGCTGACCTGGGCCGACGCCCGCGCCGCAGGGAACGTGCACGCGTCCGGGCAGCGCGCCGACCTCGACGGCGTCGTGCCGGTGATCGACGCCGCCCGCCTCGGCTGACCCGTGCGCCCGCCGGCTCGGGGCGGTCGCCCGCGCGCTCGCAGGAGCGCCCCGGCGGAGTGCGCGAGAATGGACGCGTGAGCGATGCGAACCGACCCGACCCCGCCGACCCCGAGACGGGCGCCGCCGGTGCCGAGGGCGGCGCGCCGTCGCCCGACGCGTCGGTCGAGCCGGCCGCGCCCGGCGGCGAGGCGCACCCGAAGGTCGAGCGCATGGAGGTCGACCCCGACGCCGGCGAGCGCCTCGAGACCGACGTGTCGAGCGATGCGGTGACCGTCCGCCGGGCGCCGCGGTACGGCAGCTTCCTGCTGCTCGGCGTCGTCGTCGGCGTGCTCGTCGCCCTGGTCCTCACGTTCGTCTTCCCGGAGAACCCGCAGTACGACCGAGCCCAGGTCTTCGGCTTCCTGCTGCTGTGGTGCGGCGCGGGCGGCCTCGCGCTCGGCGGCGTGGCCGCGCTCGTCATCGACCGCGTGCTGGCCCGCCGCCGGGGCACCGCCGTCGCCGAGCACGAGTCGACGCACTACCCGGACGACGAGTCCGCGGCCTGACGGCGCTCAGCGCGCGCGGGCCCGGCGGAGCTGCTGCTCGAACGCCGCGACCGAGCCGCCCGCCGCACGGAGCTCCTCGCGGCCGAGCAGCGCATGCCATGTCCCGGCGTCGTCCTGCTCGAGCACGAGCGGCAGGCCGCACTCGCGGATCGCGGCGAGCACCGAGGCATCCGTCACCCGGTTGCGGTAGGTCAGCGTGAACGGCACGCCGAGTCGGGCCACCATCCGATCCCATTCGGGCTTGCGGTGCCAGGTGTGGGTCACGTCGCAGAGCGCGCACTCGGCGCGGCCGACGACGTGCCCGACGACGTAGGCGAGGTCGCCGAGCAGGCCGCCGTCGGCGTCGTAGACGCCGAGGTAGGCCGCTGGAGCCTCCGCGTGCGGATCGCGCTCGGTCGCGTCCATGGCGCCATCGTCGCAGTCGAACCCTGAGGTCGCCCGAGAGGCGGGCGGCTCAGCTGAGCTGGGTGCGCTCCACCCACTCGAGGTACTCCTCGGTCACCGTGCCGGTGACGTAGTCGCCCGTGAAGCACGACAGGTCGAGCTCCTGGATGCCGGTGCCCTCGGTGATCGCGGCCCGCAGGTCGGCGACCTCCTGGTAGATCATGTGGTCGGCGCCCAGCTCGCGTGCGATCTCGGGGATCTTGCGGCCGTGCGCGATGAGCTCCTGCCGGCTGGGCATGTTGATGCCGTAGACGTGCGGGAACCGCACGGGCGGGGCCGCCGAGGTGAACGTGACCTTGTTCGCGCCGGCGGCGCGCGCCATCTCGACGATCTCCTTCGAGGTGGTGCCGCGCACGATCGAGTCGTCGACGATCAGGACGTTCTTGCCCTTGAACTCCATGCCCATCGCGTTGAGCTTCTGGCGCACCGAGCGCTTGCGCTGGGCCTGCCCGGGCATGATGAACGTGCGGCCGACGTAGCGGTTCTTGTAGAAGCCCTCGCGGTACTCGATGCCGAGCTTCTGCGCGACCTGCATGGCCGCCGGGCGCGACGAGTCGGGGATCGGCATGACGACGTCGATGTCGCCGTGGTCCATGTGCGTGGCGATGGTGCTGGCGAGCCGGTCGCCCATCCGCAGCCGGGCCTCGTACACCGAGATGCCGTTCATGATCGAGTCGGGACGGGCGAGGTAGACGTACTCGAACGAGCACGGCACGAGGCGCGTGGTCCGGGCGCACTGGCGCGAGATCATCTCGCCGTCGAGCGTGATGAAGATCGCCTCGCCCGGCTCGACGTCGCGCACGACCTCGTAGTCGCCGTTCTCGAGCACGAGCGACTCGGAGGCCACGATCCACTCGGGCTTCCCGGCGGCGGTGAGGCGCTTGCCGAGGATGAGCGGCCGGATGCCCCACGGGTCGCGGAACGCGAGCAGGCCGTGGCCGGCGATCATCGAGATGACGGCGTACGAGCCCTCGACGCGCTCGTGCACCTGCGACACCGCGTTGAAGACCTGGTCGGGGTCGAGGTCGAGGCCGGTGATCTGGCCCTGCAGCTCGGTCGCGAGCACGTTGAGCAGCATCTCGGTGTCGCTCGTGGAGTTCACGTGGCGACGGTCGATGCGGAAGAGGTCCTCGGAGAGCTCACGGGTGTTCGTGAGGTTGCCGTTGTGCACGAGGATGATGCCGTACGGCGCGTTCACGTAGAACGGCTGCGCCTCCTCCTCGCGCTCAGCGGCCCCCTTGGTCGTGTACCGCACGTGGCCGAGGCCCATGTTCCCGAGCAGCGATCGCATGTCGCGCGTGCGGAACGCCTCTCGCACCTGGCCGCGGGCCTTGGACATGTGGAAGATCGGGCCGTCGGCCGTCGCGATGCCGGTCGAGTCCTGCCCGCGGTGCTGCAGGAGGAGGAGGCTGTCGTAGATCTGCTGGTTGACGGGCTCGGTGGAGACGATGCCGACGATGCCGCACATGCGAGCGATGGCTCCTCGGGAGGTGGGTGAAGCGTCCGAGCTGGACGATCCATCCTCGCACACGCGCGCGTGTGAGCCGGCTGTGCGGATGCCGCTGCTCACCTGAGCACCGGGTGGTCCGAGTGCGCGCCGGAGGCCCTCGACGCTGGGGTGAGCGGGGTTCGGGCCAACCTCAGAACATACCCCGCGGGGCACACGCGTGGGGCGCATTCTTCGGTCGGCACGGACTTGTTGTCGGGATCCCCGAACCGTGCGCGGAGCCCTCCCCCCGAACGGGGGACATGTGCCACGCTCTCCGGCATTCGCATCTCGCGGCGTCGGCGACCGACTGGGGGGACCGCCGCCGCCTGTCTGGAAAGGGCTCTTCCATGAAGCTCACCTCCATGCGCGCCGCACTCGCCGGCGTCGCCCTCGTCGCGTGCGGCCTGCTCGCCGCACCGACCGCCGCCTCGGCGGCACCGCCGTCGGTGCCGCCGGGCGTCGACCGGCACGACGTGCCGGCCGCCGAGCGCGCGGCCGCCGCCGGCTACTGGACCGCCGAGCGCATGCGTGCGGCGATCCCGGCCGACGCGCTGCTCGCCGGGAGGTCGGCGTCGACGCCGGCGGCGGACGTCGCTGCGGGCGCACCCGTCACGTACGGCAAGCCGGCGCCCGTCGGCGACATCGAGCTGATGGCGGCGAGCGAGTCCCCGGTGTCGAACATCGGCAAGGTGTTCTTCACGCTCGGCGGTCGCAACTACGTGTGCTCGGGCAACGCGGTGAGCTCGGCGAACGGCAGCGTCGTCGCCACCGCGGCGCACTGCGTCCACGAGGGACACGGCCGCTACGCGACGAACTGGACGTTCGTGCCGGCCTACGAGAACGGCGCGGCGCCCTACGGGCAGTGGGTCGCGACCTCGCTCGCGGCGCCGAGGCAGTGGACGAAGGGCGGCGACATCACGTACGACACGGCGTTCGCGACGGTCGGCACGCTCGCCGGCAAGACCCTCCAGTCGACGGTCGGCGGAACGGCGATCGCCTTCAACCAGGCGCGCGGGCTCTCCTACGACGCCTTCGGCTACCCGGCCGCGGCGCCCTTCAACGGGCAGACGCTGAAGTCGTGCTCGGGCACGGCGACCGACGACCCGTACGGCCAGACGCAGTCGCAGGGGATCCCCTGCGACATGACCGGCGGCTCGTCGGGCGGCCCCTGGTTCATGGGCAACGGCGCCCAGAACTCGGTGAACAGCTTCGGCTACAACAACATCCCGAACGTGATGTTCGGGCCGTACTACGGCTCGGTGGCGCAGGCCACCTACGCCACGGCCGCGGCGGGCTGAGCGCCCGACCGACCGAGCGCGGAGCGCCCCGCACCGAGGGACCGGTGCGGGGCGCTTCGTCGTGTTCGGGACCGGGTCTTGCTTTCTAACTTTGTTTAGTTCTAAATTAACTCCAGACCTTCCCCGGGACCCTGGTCCCACGACCCGGAGGCATCGATGGCGATCCACTCCACCACCCGCACCGACGTCAACCGCTCCGCGATCCTCGCGCGGCTCGGTGCCGACGGCCCGGCCTCGCGGGCCGAGCTCGCCCGGGTGCTCTCCCTCTCGCCAGCGCTCATCACCCAGCTCGTGAAGGACCTGCTCGCGGACGGCCTCCTCGTCGAACTCGAGCAGGCGCCGTCCAACGGCGGTCGCCCGGCTCGGATGCTCGGCCTCGCGACGTCCGCCGGGCGCGCGATCGGCGTCAAGGTGGTCGCCGACCACGTCGCCTTCGTCGAGGTCGGGGTCGACGGCCGGGTGGTCCGGTCGGCCAGCGAGCCCTTCGACGCCACCGCGAGCACGTTCATCGCCGAGCTCGTCGAGCGGATCCGCGGCTTCGTCGCCGCCGGCGACGGAGCGACCGTCCTCGGCCTCGGCGTCGGCGTGCCCGGCAGCGTCGACCGCCCCGGGAGCGGGGTCGTCGATTCCGCGCAACTGGGCTGGACCGGCGTCGAGCTCGGCGAAGCGCTGCGACGCGCGACCGGGCTCCCGGTCGTCGTCGAGAACAACGTCAACGCGCTCGCCGTCGCGGAGCGGCTCTTCGGTCTCGGCCGATCGCACGACAACTTCCTCGTCGTGACCATCGGCACGGGCGTCGGCGCCGGCATCGTCGTCGACGGCGCGGTGCTCCGGGCGGCCTCGGGCGGCGCGGGCGAGATCGGGCACGTTCCCGTCGCCGACGACGGCCCGCGCTGCAGCTGCGGCAACGACGGCTGCCTCGAGGCGTTCATCGGCGAAGCCGCGCTGGTCCGCGAGGCCCGCGAACGCGGCATCCTCCCCGACGGCGCGGGGATCGACGCGCTGCTCGCCGCGGCCGACGCCGGCGACGGGGCCGCCCTCGAGGTCTACCGCGCGGCCGGCCACCTGCTCGGCCGAACCCTGGCCGGCATCGTGCACACCGTCGACCCGGCGTTCGTCGTGGTCCTCGGCGAGGGCACGGCCGGCTGGCGGCACTGGGCGCCGGGCTTCGAGCCCGCCTTCCGGTCGCACCTGCTGCGCCACCGGCGCAGCCTGCCCGTCGAGATCGAGACCTGGACCGACGAGAGCTGGGCGCAGGGCGCCGCGGCACTGGTGCTCGCGACGCCCTTCGACGCGGCCGGGTCCGCGGGCGACCAGGGCCGCCTGATCCGGGCCCGCTTCGCCGGGCAGGTGGTGTCGTCATGACCGCGCTCGTCGGCGAGGCCGCCGCCGAGGTCCGCGACGCCGAGCGCGCGACCACCCGGCGCGCCCGGCCGCCGCGCCCCGTCGGGCGGAACCGGCGCGGCCGTCGCCTCCGGTACACGCTCACGGTGCTGGCGTTCCTGCTGCCCAGCGCGGTGCCGCTCGTGCTCTTCGTGCTGGCGCCCATGGTCGCCGCGGCGTGGATCAGCCTCACCGAGTGGAACCTGCTCGCCCCGGCGACGTGGGTCGGCCTCGAGAACTACGCGAACCTGCTCTCCGACCCCGAGACGGCGGACGTGTTCCTGCACACGCTGTCGTACATCGTCGGCTACCTGCCGCTCGTGTACGTCGGCGGGCTCGCGATCGCGCTCGCGCTGAACACCGCACTGCGTGGCCGCACGCTCCTCCGCGGGGTCTACTTCCTGCCCGTCATCACGAGCTGGATCGTCGTCGCCCTCGTGTGGCGGTGGCTCCTGAACCCGTCGAACGGCGTCGTGAACACCGTCCTCGGCTGGTTCGGCATCGACGGTCCCGGATGGTGGACCGACCCGGCCTGGGCGATGCCGTCGATCATCCTCGCCTCGGCGTGGAAGGACCTCGGCTTCGTCATGGTCATCCTGCTCGCGGGGCTCCAGGCGATCGACCCGGAACTGCTCGACGCCGCCCGCGTCGACGGCGCCGGCTGGTGGCGCCGGCTGTTCTCGGTGACGCTGCCGCTGCTCTCCCCCGCGACCTTCTTCGTCATCGTGATCTCGCTCATCAACGGCTTCCAGGTCTTCGACCAGGTGTACGCGATGACCGGGGGCGGGCCGGGCGGCGCGACGCAGGTCGTCGTGCAGCAGATCTACGACCTGACGTTCCGGTACGGCAAGGCGGGCGAGGCGTCCGCGCTCTCGTGGCTCCTGTTCGTCGTGATCCTCGCCGTGACGGTCATCCAGATCCGCGGCCAGCGCAGGTGGGTGAACTATGGCTGAGACGACGCTCGCACCGACGACGGCCCGGGCCGGCGGCATCCGTCGTCGCACCGAGGCGGCCCGGGCGGCCGGCGCCCGGAGCGTGCTGCTGCACGTCGTGATCGTGGTCGGCGCCCTGGCGATGTTCTTCCCGTTCTACTGGACGGTGGTCACCTCGCTGACCCCCGGCAGCGGCCTGAGCTCGACGCCGTCGCTCATCCCGGCCGACGCGAGCCTCGAGGCGTACCAGCGCCTGTTCGCCGACCTGCCGTTCGCGCGGGTCGTCGGCAACAGCCTGCTGCTCGCGACGGTCACGACGCTCGCCCAGCTCGTGACGAGCGCGACCGCCGCCTACGCGTTCAGCCGGCTGCCCTTCCGCGGGCGCACGGTCGTCTTCGGCATCTACCTCGCCACGATGATGATCCCGCTCCAGGTGCTCGTCGTGCCGCTCTTCGCCGAGCTGCGCGCCTGGGGCCTGGTCGACACCTACCTCGGCGCCCTGCTGCCCACGCTCGCGGCGGCGTTCGGGGTGTTCCTCCTCCGCCAGGCGATGAACCAGGTGCCGTTCGAGCTCGACGAGGCCGCGGCGCTCGACGGGGCGGGGCACTTCCGGATCTTCTGGACGGTCATCCTGCCGAACATCCGGCCCGCGCTCGCCACCCTCGCGGTGTTCGCGTTCATGGGCAGCTGGAACAGCTTCCTGTGGCCGCTCGTGGTGCTGCGCTCGCCCGAGCTGCAGACCCTGCCCGTCGCCCTCGCCGGCCTGCAGGGCCAGTACACGACCCAGTGGGACATCGTCATGGCCGGCTCGGTCGTGAGCATCCTCCCGATGCTCGCCGTCTACCTGTTCGCCCAGAAGTACGTCATCCAGGGGGTCGCGAACACCGGCCTCAAGTGAGGACGCACCCGCGCCCCGACCCGGACGGCCCCATCCCGACCGTCCACCACCCACCCGGCACCACGCCTCATCCCGATCGAAGGAGATACGCACCATGAGGACCACAGCACTGGCCGGCGTCGGCCTCGTCGCCGCCACCGCCCTCGCCCTGACCGGCTGCGCCGCGGGCGACAGCTCCGGCGAGGCCGACGGCCCCGTCACGATCAGCTACACGAACTTCATCTCGAACGGCGGAAACGAGGAGAACCTCCAGGCCATCGTCGACGCGTTCGAGGCGGAGAACCCCGACATCACCGTCGAGGTGACCACGCTCCCGTACGCCGACTACGGCACGGCGCTCCAGACCGATCTCGCGGCCGGCACCGTCTCCGACGTCTTCGACATCGAGTACGCCAACTTCGCCCAGTACCAGGCGAACGGCGTGCTCGCCGAGATCGACGTCGAGGACCCGTCGGTGTACCGCCAGAGCGTGCTCGAGGCGTACCAGGCGGATGGCGCGCAGTACGCGCTGCCGAGCTCGTTCTCCACCGTCGTGCTCTTCTACAACCGCGACCTGTTCGAGGCCGCGGGCGTCGACACGCCCACGGGCGACTGGACCTGGTCCGACGAGCAGGCCGCGGCCGAGCAGCTCACCGACGAGGGCGCCGGGGTCTGGGGCGACCACCAGCCGGTGAGCTTCTACGAGTTCTACAAGGTGCTCGCGCAGAACGGCGGCGAGTTCCTCGACGCCGACGGCACCGCGGTCGCGTTCAACACGCCCGAGGGCGTCGAGGCCGCCGAGTGGCTGGTCGGCAAGAGCGGCACGACGATGCCGACGATCGAGGACGGCCAGGGCACGCCGGACTTCGACACCAACCTGTTCCTCGACGGGAAGCTCGCCATGCTGCACACCGGCATCTGGATGTTCGGCGCCTTCGCCGATGCGCCCTTCGGCTGGGACATCGCGGTCGAGCCGGGCAACGCCCAGCAGGCGAGTGCGCTGTTCTCGAACGCGGTCGGCGTCTCCGCGGGCTCGGAGCACCAGGATGCGGCGGCGACGTTCGCCGAGTTCCTCACCTCGAGCGACGTGATGGTGCAGACGCGGCTCGACGCCGGCTGGGAGCTCCCGGCGACCTCCGACGAGGCGGCGCTCGAGAGCTACCTCACGCTCGGGAACCCCGAGAACCGGCAGGCCGTGTTCGACTCGCTCGAGCAGGTCGCGCTGCCGCCCGTCGTGGCGCAGGGTCAGCAGGAGATGCAGGACATCATGACCGAGGAGCTGGTCGAGGCGCAGGCCGGTCGCAAGACCGTGCAGGAGGCGCTCGACTCGGCCGAGGAGCGGATCAACGCCGCCATCGGCGGCTGAGCGCTCGTAGCATCTCGGGGCCGGGCGTCGTCCATGCGCCCGGCCCCACCCATCCACCACGCACGAAGGCAGCACCACGATGACCCTTCCCACGACCGCCCGACCCGAGATCGCGGCGCTCACGGCCTCGAGCGCCGACCTCATCGCGTCGCTCCAGGACGACGGCGGCGCGTACCCCGCGAGCCCGACGTTCTCCGCCTACGCCGGGTACAGCTGGTTCCGCGACGGCGCGTTCATCGCCGACGCGATGTCGGCGTACGGCCGCCACGAGTCGGCCGAGCGGTTCCTCGACTGGTGCGCCGCGGTGGTCGATGCCCGCGCCGATCGGATCCGCGCGATCGTCGACGGCGCCGCGAGCGGCGAGCCCGCCGCCGACGCCGAGATGCTCGCGACCCGGTTCACGTTCGACGGTCGCGAGGGCGACGCCGACTGGTGGGACTTCCAGCTCGACGGCTACGGGACGTGGCTCTGGGCGGCCGGCGAGCACGTGCGGCGGCACGGCACGGATGCCACGCGGTGGGCGACGGCGATCGCCCTGACCGTCGACTACCTCGTCTCGTCGTGGGACCGGCCCTGCTACGACTGGTGGGAGGAGCACGCCGAGCACGCGCACGTCTCCACGTTCGGCTGCATCGCCGCCGGACTTCGCGCGGCGGTCCGGACCGGCGCCCTCGACGGCGAGCGATGCGCGCGTGCCTCGTCGACCGCCGACGCGGTCGAGGCCGCCATCCGATCCCGGGGCACCGCCGACGGGCACCTGACGAAGTGGCTCGGGTCGTCGGCCGTCGACGCCAGCCTGGCCGCGGTCGTCGGGCTGCTCGAGGTCGTGCCCGCGGCATCCGCGGTCGGCGCCGCCACGCTCGACGCCATCGAGCGCGACCTCACCGTCGACGGCGGCGTGCACCGCTACCTCGGCGACACCTACTTCGGCGGAGGGCAGTGGCCGCTGCTCTCGTGCTTCCTCGGCCTCGCGCACGCGCGCGCCGGCGACCTCGACCGGGCGCGCGAACTGCTGGACTGGGCCGCCGGAACCGCGGGGCCCGACGGGTCGATGCCCGAACAGGTCGAACGGCACCTGCTCGACGCCGCCCGCGTCGACGAGTGGGTGGAGCGGTGGGGGCCGTCGGCCGACCCGCTGCTCTGGTCCCACGCCATGCTCATCCGCCTCGCCGTCGAACTCGACACCGCCGCCCCCGAGGAGGCCCCCGAATGATCCGCCACCGTCCGCTCGGCTCCGGCCACCCGTACTCGGTCGACACGGAGCAGCGCTGGCCGCTCGACCCCGTCGCCGGCGAGCCCCTCCGGCTCGGCGTGCGCGCGACGCCCGACGTCGAGGCCGTCGAGGCCGAGGTCGAGGTCGTGGACGCCGCGGGCGGCCGGCGCGTCGAGCGGCATCCGCTGGCGCGCGTCGCGAGCACCTCGCGCGGCCAGACGGTCGACGGCGGCCACCTCGCGTCCGCGCAGGCGCGGCTCGCCCGCAGCTCCGGCGGTTGGGCGACCGGGTTCCCGGCGCCCGAGGCCGGCAGCGCCATCCGCTACCGCCTGGCGGGCCGGACCGCCGGCGGCGAGGAGCAGCACACGCGCTGGTTCGACGCGACGGTCTCGGACTGGCGCGACGCGCCCGACGAGGTCGTGGCCACGAGCGGTGCGAGCCGAGTCGTCCCCGGCAGCGTCCGGATCCTCACGGACGGCGCGCGCGTGCGCCGCGTCCGGTTCGCGCTGCCGCTCGCCCCCGGGGAGCACGTCACGGGCTTCGGCGAGCGCTACGACCGGCTCGACCACCGCGGCACCGAGCTCGACGCGGTCGTGTTCGAGCAGTACAAGTCGCAGGGCGCCGAGCGGAAGACGTACCTGCCCATGCCGTTCGCGCACGTGGTGGGCGGCGACGGGTGGGGTCTCCACATCCGCACCTCCCGCCGCACCTGGTTCGACGTCGGCGCGACCGACGCCGACCGGCTCGCGGTCGAGGTCGAGGCGGATGCCGCGCGCGGCGAACCCGCGGTCGACGTCGCGTTCTTCGACGGCGAGCCCCGGGCCGTGCTCGACGCCTTCCTCGACGAGGCGGGCCGCCCGGAGGAGCTGCCCGACTGGGTGTTCCGGCTCTGGGCGAGCGGCAACGAGTGGAACACGCAGGCCGAGGTCATGCGGCAGATGGACCTGCACCGCGAGCACGACGTGCCCGTCGGGTCGATCGTGATCGAGGCGTGGAGCGACGAGCGCACCTTCACGGCGTTCCGCGACGCCGAGTACGAGGTCGCCGAGGACGGCGCGCCGCACCGGCTCGCCGACTTCACGTTCCCCGCCGACGGGGCGTGGCCGGACCCGAAGGGCATGGTCGACGAACTGCACGACCGCGGCATCCGGGTGCACCTCTGGCAGATCCCGCTCCTCAAGGCGCGCCCGCACCCGACCGGCCAGGCGCGCGCCGACGCGCTCGCCGCGGCCCGCGAGGGCGTGCTCATCCGCGAGCCGGACGCCCGTGGCGGGCTGCGGCCGTACCGGAACCGCGGTTGGTGGTTCCCGCTCTCGACCATGCCCGACCTCACCGACGAACGCGCGGCGCGGTGGTGGACCGAGAAGCGCCGGTACCTCCTCGAGGAGGTCGGCATCGACGGCTTCAAGACCGACGGCGGCGAGCACGCCTGGGGGCGCGAGCTCGCGTACCTCGACGGCACCCGCGGCGACGAGGGGAACAACCGCTACCCGGTGGCCTACGCGAAGGCGTACGGCGACCTGCTCCGGTCGGCGGGCAAGGCGCCCGTGACGTTCAGCCGGGCGGGCTTCACGGGGTCGCAGGCGCACGGCGCGTTCTGGGCGGGCGACGAGGACTCGACGTGGGAGGCGTTCCGCTGGTCGATGTTCGCGGGGCTCTCGGCCGCCGCGAGCGGCATCCTCTACTGGGGCTGGGACCTCGCCGGGTTCTCCGGCCCGCTGCCCTCGGCCGAGCTGTACCTGCGGGCGGCCGCGGCGTCGACCTTCGTGCCGATCATGCAGTACCACTCGGAGTTCAACCACCACCGCACGCCCTCACGGGACCGCACGCCCTGGAACATCGCCGAGCAGACGGGCGACGACCGCATCGTGCCCGTGTTCCGTGCGTTCGCCCATCTGCGCGAGCGACTCGTGCCGTACCTGGCGGCCGAGGCGGCCGAGAGCGTGCGCACCTCGGCGCCGCTCATGCGCCCCGTGTACTTCGACCACCCGTCGCTGGAGACCGCGTGGAGTCATCCGCTGCAGTGGTTCCTCGGACGCGACCTGTTCGTCTCGCCGGTCGTCGAGGAGGGCGAGACGGCGCACGCGGTCGCGCTGCCGCCGGGGGAGTGGGTCGACGCATGGACCGGCGAGATCGCCGGCGATGCCGAGATCACGGCCGACGTGCCGATCGAACGGATCCCGGTGTTCGTCCGCGCCGCGGCGTGGCCCCGGCTGCGGGGGGTCTTCGCGTCGCACGGGTGAGGCCGTCGGCCTCGCGCACCGCTATCGCGCGTGCAGTTCCACGAAGGTCCGGAGCATCCGGCTCGGCTCCGACACGACGGCGCGTGCCGCCGCCGCGAGCGTGAACTCGAGCTCGTCGGCGCCGAAGTAGCCGTAGCTCGCGTACGCGCGGATCCTGACCTGGATGCCCTCGAGGTCGAGTTCCGGATGGAACTGGGTCGCGTAGACGTTCGCGCCGACGCGGAATGCCTGCACCGGGCACTCGGGCGACGAGCCGAGCAGCGTGGCCGACCCCGGAAGGCTCCGGATCGCCTCCTTGTGGCCGACGAACGCGTTGAACGTCGGCGGGAGTCCGGCCAGCAGGGGATCCGCCGCGCCCGCGTCGGTCAGCGAGACCGGCACGACGCCGATCTTCTCGGCGTAGGTGGCGTCGATCACGGCGCCCTGGTGCGCGCCGACGGTACCGACGCCGTAGCAGGCGCCGAGGAACGCGAAGTCGCGGGCCACGACCTCGTCGAGGAGTGCCGCGAACTCCGCCTCGACCCGATGCTGGACGGCGGACTTGCGCTCGGGCGGATCGGACGCGTTGAACGGGCCGCCGCCGACGAAGATGCCCGACAGGGCGTCGAGGTCGAACCGCGGCATCGGCCCCGCCTCGAGGCGCACCCGGATCAGGTCCCGCTCGTCGAGCCCGGTGCCGCGGAGGAAGAGGGCGTACTCCTCGTCGGCGGGCTGGTCCTCTGCGCGGGTCGCGAGGAGCACGAACGGCTTCACGGCCCCACGATACCGACGCGTCGGTGCCGGCGTCAGTACTGCGACGGGGTCGGCAGCACCGCCATCGTGCACCGCGAGACGCAGACGAGGCGATCCTGCTCGTCGGTGATGCGGATGTCCCACACCTGCGTGGTGCGGCCGCGCGTGATCGGGCGCGCCTCGCCGAACACCCAGCCCTCCGAGACCGGGCGCACGTGGTTCGCGTTGATCTCCATGCCCACGCAGTAGTACTTCGCGGGGTCGACCGTGAACGAGGCCCCCCAGCTCGCGAGGGTCTCGGCGAGGGCGACCGAGGCGCCGCCGTGCAGCACGCCGGCGGGCTGGCGGGTGCGCTGGTCGACGGGCATGCGCCCCTTCAGCGAGTCGTCGGTCACCTCGGTCATCTCGATGCCGAGGGCTCGGATCAGGGCGTGCTCGCTGCGGGAGTTCGCCCACTCCAATGAGGGCTCGTCGAACCAGATGCTCATGCGGTCGAGTCTGCCACGCGGCCGACCGCGGGCCGGCTCAGGCGAGCTCGGCGATGATCGGGTGGATCGCGACGTCGAACGCCGCCGCATCGGAGCGCAGCGAGTCGGTGACCGCGACGGTCTTGCGACCGATCCACCAGATGCCGGATGCCGCGAGCGGCAGCACCTCGACGTTGAGCTCGAACGAGTGCGCACGCCGGCCCACCTCGCGCTCGTGCTCCGCGATCGACCCCGCGTACGCCCGGTAGGTGTCGCCCGAGCGCGCCGCGCTCGCCGTGCGATAGCGCTCGTGCGCCCACTCCGCCCACGCCGTCGCCGCCTCGGCGTGCGGGCGGATCGCCTCGGCCAGCAGCTCCGCGCCGGAGACGGGCAGCGCGACGGCGGTGCCGTACTCGTCGACGAGTTCCAGCGGCACCGGCGACGGATGCTCCTCGGGCTCGACGGTCATCGACCACCACTCGCGCCACTGCTTCTCGAGCACGTCGTGGGCGTCGATGTCGCGCGACGCATCGCCGATCGGACCGATGTCGCGCAGGCGCGGCAACTCGGCGGGCGAGGCGATGCCGAGCACCTCGCGCAGGTAGAGCGCGATCAGTGCCCCGGTGCTCGCGTTCTCGCGAATCACCCACGATGGCGTGGCACCCGCGTGCATGCCCGAATTCTACGTCCGGCCGCCGACAGCGGGCCCCAGGCGCGCAGCCGCGCGCGGGTACCCTTGACGGGTGAGCGCCAACTCGTCCTATGCCGCTGCCGGAGTCGACACCGCCGCCGGCGACCTCGCCGTCGAACTCATGAAGGAGTCGGTCGCGAAGACCCACGGGCCGAACGTGCTCGGCGGCGTCGGCGGCTTCGCCGGGCTCTACGACCTCTCGTTCGCCAAGGACTACCGCCGCCCGCTGCTCGCGACGTCCACCGACGGCGTCGGCACCAAGATCGCGATCGCGCAGGCGCTCGACGTGCACGACACCATCGGCCAGGACCTCGTCGGCATGGTGGTCGACGACATCGTGGTGGTCGGGGCGACCCCGCTGTTCATGACCGACTACATCGCGTGCGGCAAGGTCGTGCCCGACCGCATCGCCGCGATCGTCACGGGCATCGCGCGCGCCTGCGCCGAGACCGGGACCGCGCTCGTCGGCGGCGAGACCGCGGAGCACCCGGGCCTCATGGGCGCCGACGACTACGACGTCGCGGGTGCCGCGGTCGGGGTCGTCGAGGCCGATCGGGCGCTCGGCGCCGAGCGGGTGCGGCACGGCGACGCCGTGCTCGCGATCGCCTCGAGCGGACTGCACTCGAACGGGTTCTCACTCGTGCGGCACATCCTCGGGACGGCCGGGCTCTCGTACGGGGACGTCTCGGCCGACCTCGGCACGACCTGGGGCGAGGCGCTGCTCGAGCCCACGCGCCTCTACGCCGGCCCGCTCGTGAAGCTGCTCGCCGACGAGCGTCTCGGCGGAGCCGTGCACTCGCTCTCGCACGTGACCGGCGGCGGCATCGCCGCGAACCTCGCCCGGGTGCTCCCCCGCGGCTCGTGGGTCGAGGTCGACCGCGCGACCTGGTCGCCGCAACCGGTGTTCCGCGTGCTCAACGACCTCGCGGGCACGACGCTCGAGTCCACCGAGGGCACCTGGAACCTGGGCATCGGCTTCTTCGCCGTCGTCTCCGCCGACGCCGCGGCATCCGTCGTCGCCGAGCTCGACGCGCTCGGCCTGCCCGCCTGGCAGGTCGGCACCGTCTCCATCGGCGCCCACGACGCCGCGGCGCCCGGCTGGGAGCAGGGCGCCAAGGGCGTCGACGGCGGCGCCGTGCGGCTCGTCGGCGAGTACGCGGGCTGACCCGGTGCGCGCCGCCGTCTCGATCGGACTGCCCGGGACCACGGGTGCCCAGACGCTGCGCGCGCTCGCGCCGCGCCTCGAGGCGCTCGGATTCGACGGGCTGTGGCTGAACGACGTGCCCGGCGGCGACTCGCTCGCCGGCCTGCGCGAGGTCGCCGAGGTCACGACGACGCTTCGCCTCGCGACCGGCGTGATCCCGCTCGATCGGCGGCCGGTCGAGGGGCTCGACCTCGACGGGATCCCCGCCCGTCGCACCACGTTCGGCATCGGATCGGGCGGCGCGTCCCACGCGGTGGCCGCCGTGCGCGACGGCATCGCGGCGCTCCGCGCCCGGACGGACGCCAGCATCGCGGTCGGCGCCCTGGGGCCGCGGATGCGGCGGCTCGCGGCGGAGGAGGCCGACGAGGTCGTGCTGAACTGGCTGACGCCCACGGCCGCGGCGGACGCGATGGCCGACCTGCGCCGTGACGCGGGAACGCGAGCCGACGACGTGCGCGGCGTGCTCTACGTGCGCACGATCGCCGACGGCGCCGCGCGGGCGGCACTGCAGAAGGAGGCCGACCGGTACGAGTCGTACGTGTCGTACGCGGCCAACTTCCGCCGGCTGGGCGTCCACGCGATCGACGCGACCATGGACCGCGCCGGAACGCTCGCGGCGTACGACGTCGTCGACGAGGTCGTGCTGCGGGCCATCACCGCCGGCGGCACGCTCGACGAGCTCGAGCGCTTCGCGGAGGCCACCGCCGCCTGGCGCGCGTCGGTCGGCTGACGCCGACCGCACCGCCACGACCTCCCCGCCGGATCGACGTCGGGTGATCGGCACCGGCGTAGGATGCGGCCATCGTCCGCCCCGTGGAGGTGCGCCATGGTCTTCGCCCGCATCGACGCCGTCCTCACGTGGGTGTACGTCGTCGGCTTCGGCGTCACGGCGATCCCGATCGCCGCGTACCACGTCGCCACCGGTCGGCTGCCGACGTTCTTCGGGCTGTTCACCGTGTACGGCGGTCGCTGGTCGGACCAGTTCGCACCGCCGATGTTCGCCGGCCTGCTCGTGGCGTTCGCGGTCACGACGCTCGTCGTCGGGTTCGCCGCATGGCTGCTCTGGCAGGGCTGGCGCATCGGAGCGGTCCTCAGCCTCGCGACGCTGCCGGTCGAGGCGGTCTTCTGGATCGGCTTCGACCTGCCGATCCCGTGGATCGTCGCGGCCGCCCGCATCGTGTTCGCGATCCTCGCGTGGGGATCGCTCGCGTCGGCCACGACCTCGGCGCACGCGGCGGGCTGAGACAGGCGGGACCATCGGCCGTGGCCGCGGGGCCGGGCCCGCCCCACGATCGGGTCATGGGAACGCGAACGGCCGCCACGGGGGCCCAGGCCGCGCGGCCGTCCCCGCCGGGTCGGCCGTTCCGGCTCGGGCGATGGACGGCCGGCACGGTGCTCGGCGAATCCGTCGGCTTCCTGCTGCCCGTGACGGCGTTCGCGCTCGCGGATGCCGCCGGCCTCGCCGGCTGGCCCGCGTGGCTGCTCCTCGTCGCCGTCGGTGCGGGGGAGGGCGCGCTGCTCGGCGCCGGCCAGTCGCTCGCGCTTCGGGGGAGCGCCGCGGCCGTCCCCATCGGGCGCTGGATCGCCGTGACCGCCGCCGCCGCGTCGGGGGCGTGGGCGATCGGGATGCTGCCGTCCACCCTCGCCGACGCCGGGACCACGGTCGACTGGGGCGCGCCGGCGACGTGGGTCATCGCCGGCATCGCCGGCCTGGTGCTCCTCGCGAGCATCCCGCTCGCGCAGTGGCCCGTGCTGGCGGGCGCGGGCGTGCCGCGCGCATGGCGGTGGGTGCCGATCGGCATGGTCGCCTGGCTCGCCGGCCTGCCGTTCACGTTCGCGCCGTCGCCGATGGTCGGCCTGTCGACCCCGGCGCCGGTCGTGTTCGCGCTGTTCGCGGCATCCGGCCTGTGCATGGCCGTGGTCATGGCACTGGTGACCGGGATCGGCCTGCGGCGGATGCTGCGCGAGCGCACGACGACGTGACCCCGCGTCGGGGACGCGGAGGATCGACTCGACCCGGCGCGAGCCGCGGGAGACGGCATCGCGCGGGTGCGCGCACCTCGGAACGTCAGCCGGCCGGGTCGGCACGGCTCACGCGGAGGGGATCAGGAGCGGTGGGACCCGTCGTCGGTCACGTAGGAGTCGTCGTCGGCGTACTCCGACCACTTGGCGAGCTCCTCGTCGCTGTGGTCGTGGTGGGAAGCCGTGAGCTCGCGCTCGAGCGCGCTGTAGTCGGTGGCCGGGCTGAAGTACTTCAGTTCCCGTGCGACCTTGGTGTGCTTGGCTTTCTGACGGCCGCGCCCCATGCGTGACCCCCTTACGACGTCTGGCCGGATGGGATGGTCGTCACCCGGCTCTTCTGATAATGAACAATCCCGGCCGACAGTTTACCACCGCCCCGACCCGGGCTCGGCCGACGCGGCGGCGCTGTGGAGGCGCTGTGGACACCACGGAACGGCCGACGCGGACCCTCAGGACATGGTGGGATGGAGGGGTGGATGCGATCCCCGACCGCGTGAAGGTCGCGGTGGTCGGCGCTGGACAGGCGGGGCTGTCCGTCGCCTACTACCTGCGGCGCTTCGAACTCGTCGCCGACGAGGACTTCGTCATGCTCGACCGCGCCCCCGGACCGGGTGGCGCGTGGCAGCATCGCTGGTCGTCCCTGCGCCTGGGAACGGCGCACAAGGTGAACGACCTGCCGGGCCTGGGGGAGCTCGGCCTCAGCTTCGAGACCGCCGACCGCACGATGCCCGCGAAGGACGTCGTCGCGGAGTACTACGGCCGGTACGAGGAGCACTACGGATTCCGGGTGCACCGGCCCGTCGACGTGCGCCGCGTCACCAACGACGGCGTCGACCTCCGGATCGAGTACCGCGACCTCAGCCCGCAACCCGTGGAGGAGCTGAAGTCGCGCGGGTTCTTCGGTCGAAGACGGAGGACGTTCGAGGCGGCGCCGCCGCCCGAGGTGCCTGGCGGGGAACTGCGAACGCAGTTCCTCGTCAATGCGACGGGCACCTGGGGCTCGCCGTTCGTGCCCTACTACCCCGGCATGGCCGACTTCGGCGGGCGCCACCTGCACACCTCCGACTTCGGGTCCGCCGAGGACTTCCGCGACCAGAACGTCGTCGTGGTCGGCGGCGGCACGTCGGCCATCGGGTTCATGCTCGAGCTCGAGGGCGTCGCATCCGGGCTCACCTGGGTGTCCCGACGCCCCATCGACTGGCTCGACCGGCAGGAGCTCGACCTCGAGGGCGCCTCGGCGGCGGTCTCGCGCCAGGACGAGGCGGCCCGGGCGGGCCGCGCGCTCCCCTCGGTCGTCAGCGGCACGGGCGTGCCCAAGAGCCGCCGCATCGCCGCGGGCATCGAGCGCGGCCTCCTCGTCGCGAAGCCGATGTTCGACCGGATCGAGGAGGACCGCGTCGTGTGGGACGACGGCGGCTCGGCGCGTGCCGACGCCATCATCTGGGCCACCGGCTTCCGGCCGGAGCTGCGCCACCTCTCCCCGCTGCGGCTTCGTGAGAAGGCGGGCGGCGTGACCGTCGGCCAGGGTGCGGCGTGGCAGGATCCGCGGATCTTCCTCGCCGGGTACGGCCCGCAGGCGTCGACGATCGGCGCGAGCCGCGCCGGGCGCATGATCGCGCGGCAGATCATGGCGATGATCTAGGCGTCGGCAGGGCGTTCCGGCGCCCGGCGGTGCGGACCGTGGCTACGCCGTCGCGTCGGCCTCGGGCGGCAGCACCCAGACGTTGGACGCCAGCCACGTGCCCTTCGGGTACTCGAACTCCTCGACGCCCTCGAGCACGAAGCCGGCGCGCCGGCACAGGGCGTTCGAGGCCTCGTTGTCGACCCGCGGGTAGGCCGCGAGCGCCCGCGCCGGGTCGGCCGCACGGGCCTCGGCCACGAGCAGGTCGAGTGCGGCGCGCGCGATGCCGTGACCCTGGTGTGCGGCGACCACCGTCCAGCCCGCCTCGAACAGCGCCCGGCCGCCCTCGTCGCGCGGCCAGAAGCCGATCGCCCCGACGCCCTCCGGGTGGTCGGGCGTCGTGATGGCGTACATCTGCGACGAGCCGTCGCGCCAGCCCCGCAGGTACCGCTCGTGCCGGGTGGCGACCTGCTCGTCGGACTCGGGCCCGCCGAGGTTCGCCGTGAGCTCGGGCGCATTGGTACGGCGCAGCAGGTCGAGGTCGTCGTCGGACCACGGGCGCAGCGACACGTCGGACATGCCCCCCATGAAAGCGGATGCCGCCGACATCGCGTGCCGGCGGCATCCGTGGGGGACGACGGTGGTGCTAGCGCTGGGCGAGCTCGCGGACGATCTCGGCCTTCACGTCGGCGAGCCGGGTGCGCAGCAGCGAGACCGTGTCGGCCGACACCCGGCCGCGGTGGGCCTGGCGCCGCAGCTCGACGCGCAGCTGCTGGCGGAACTCCGTGAGCACGAGGTCGGCCTCGTGCACGGCGCGGTTCGAGTCGGCGTGCAGGTTCACGGTCGCGCTCGTCTCGGTCGCGGCCTTCTTCGCCTCCCGTGCCGCCGAGGCGAGCTCGGCGCGGAGGCTCCGCATCGCGGTGTCGACCTCGGCGCGGACGCCCTCGGCCATGCGGCGCACGGAGTCGGTCACGTCCTCCTCGATCGCGTCGAGCTCGTGGCGCCGGGAGTCGAGCTCGGCCCGCCCCGCGTCCGTGATCTCGTAGACCGACTTGCGGCCGTCGGTGCGCTTGGCGACGAGGCCCTCCTCCTCGAGCTTGGCGAGGCGCGGGTAGATCGTGCCGGCGCTCGGCGAGTACGTGCCGCCGAACCGTTCCGAGAGGGCCTGGATGAGCTCGTACCCGTGCCGCGGCTGCTCCTCGAGCAGCGCCAGCAGGTACAGGCGCAGGTTGCCGTGGGCGAAGACGGGCGGGGTCATGCGGATGCCTCGCCGGCCGGGCCGTGCGACGCGTCGGCGTCGTGCGCGGCCGCGCCCGCGGCATCCGTCGACTCGCCCGTCGCGTTCGCCGCAGCCGAGGCCGGCTGACGGCGGATCACGGAGATGTTGCCCGAGACGCTGTTGGCGCCGAGGTCGAGCCAGGTGCCCTCCAGCTCGCCGGTCACGCGCTCGAAGCCCTTGCCGAGCGTGCCCTTGATCTGCGTGTCGTCGAGCAGCAGCGAGCCGCTGACGGTGTTCACGCGGTACCGGGCGCCGCTGCCTGCGTCGAAGCGGACGGTGAGGTCGCCGGAGACCGTGTTCGTGTCGATGCGCCCGGGGGTGCCGCGCGAGTCGACGATCATGTCGCCCGAGACGGTATCGGCCTTGAACGCGTGGATGTCGCCGGTGACGGTGACGTCGCCCGAGACCGTGTGGGCCACGACCTTGCCGGTGTGGTCGCCGACCGAGACCTCGCCCGAGACGGTCGAGCACTCGATGTCGCCCGCGTGGTTGTCGATGACGAGCTCGCCCGAGACCGAGCTGAACCGGCCGTCGTCGTCGAAGCCCGAGACGAGCGCGTCGCCCGAGACGACGCCGAGCTTCATGGCGACGTGCCGCGGCGCGAGGATCGAGACCTCGGCCTTGGCGCTGCCGCGGAAGCCCTTGAAGACCTCGAGGAAGTTGTCCCACCGCAGCTGGGCGTGGTCGATCTCGAGCGCGTCGCCGTCGATCTGGATCATGAGGTCCTTGCCGGTGACGCTCGAGACCTCGACGCGCGCGCCGGGCTCGTCGTGCGCGATGACGTCGACCTTGCCGCCGATGAGGCCGACCTTGAGCTTGCGGACGAGCTCGAGGTCGATGACCCGGGTCTCGCCGGGGTTCACGACCCACTTCTCGATGGCCATTGCGTGTGCTCCTTCTGGTTGCGGCGGGGCGGATGCCGCGCCCTGCGCCCTCCGGGCGCGATTCGCGATATATCGCGTTAGTGAGATTCACGATATATCGCGTTTGCGGCGGCGTCAAGGGCGGGGGTCGGCGGGGGCCGCCCCCCCGTGCCCTCCCGCCGCGCCCTCCCCTCTTTCCCCCACCTGCGCCCCACCCGCGCCCCGCCCGCGCCCCACCCGACCCCCGCCCCTCACCCGCCCCCCGCCCCCACCCGCGTTCGGGAGGAGGTTCCGAGCGACACGCGGGCGCGCGCCGCGCGGCGCGCCGGAATCCGCTCGGAAGTTCCTCCCGAACCTGGGGGCGGTGGAGGCGGGGTGCACGACGGCGGGCGCGCGCGACGTGCGGAGACGCCGCGGATTCCCGCTTGACATTGACGCGACGTCAACTTCTACGGTGGAGTCATCCGCACGCGACCACCGCGCAGAGAGAGAGGAGGAACCGATGGACTGGTCGATCCAGGAGATCGCCAAGCTCGCCGGCACCACGAGCCGGACGCTGCGTCACTACGACGACATCGACCTGCTCGCTCCGAGCCGGGTGGGCGCGAACGGCTACCGCTACTACGACCGCGCCGCGCTCGTGCGGCTGCAGCGGATCCTGCTGCTGCGCGAGCTCGGCCTCGGCCTGCCCGCGATCGCCGACGTGCTCGACGGGCAGTCCGACGAGTCGCGCGCGCTGTCCGGCCACCTGGCGTGGCTGCGACAGGAGCAGGACCGGCTGGCGCGGCAGGTCGCGTCGGTCGAGCGGACCATCGAGGCACTGGAGGGAGGTGAGCAGATCATGGCGAAGGACATGCTGGACGGGTTCGACCACACGCAGTACCGCGAGGAGGTCGAGGAGCGCTGGGGCGCCGACGCGTACGCCGCGGGGGACCGCTGGTGGCGCGGCATGGGCGACGACGAGCGTCGTGCCTGGAAGGAGCGCACGGCCGCCCTCGGCCGCGACTGGACGGCGGCCGCCGCATCGGGCATCGCGCCCGGCAGTGCGGAGGCGCAGGCGCTCGCGAAGCGCCACGTCGAGTGGCTGACGGGCATCCCCGGCACGCCCGCGACCACGCCCGGCGGCGACGTCAGGGCGTACGTCGAGGGCCTCGGCGAGATGTACGTCGCAGACCCGCGTTTCGCGGCCAACTACGGCGGCGAACAGGGCGCGGCGTTCGTCCGCGACGCGCTCCGCGTGTACGCGGAGGCGAACCTGTAGCGGATGCCGCGGGAGCGCGCCCCGCGGCATCCGTCGGTTCGCCGGCCGACGCCCGCAGCCCGGCTCAGGCCTGCGCGGGCGTGGCGCCGGTGGCGGGCGGGAGCTCGCGCGCGGCGCGCGGCCGACGACGTGCCGATGCCTCGCGCCGGACGGCGAACATCGGGATGGTCCAGCCGCAGAGCGGGCCGATCAGGAGCGCGAACGCGAGCGTGCCGATGCCGACGTTGCCGCCGAGGAAGAACCCGGTCACGAGGACGGTGACCTCGATGCCCGTGCGGACGACCCAGATCTTCCAGCCGGTCCGGCGGTGCAGCCCGGTCATCAGGCCGTCGCGCGGCCCGGGGCCGAAGTGGGCCCCGATGTACAGGCCCGTGGCGACGGCGAGCACGAGGATGCCGCCGAAGAGCATCACGATCCGCGCCCAGAGGTCGAGCCCGGTGGGGATCATCCACAGGGAGAGGTCCGCGAACGGGCCGACGAGCAGCGCGTTCATGAGCGTGCCGAAGCCGGGTCGCTGCCGGATCGGGATCCACAGCAGCAGCACGATGCCGCTCGTGATGACGGTGATGAGGCCGAAGCCGAGGCCCGTCTGCTTCGCGATGCCCTGCGTGAGGACGTCCCACGGGGCGACGCCGAGCTCGCCGCGGACGATGAGCGCGATGCCGAGGCCGTAGAGGTACAGGCCGATGAAGAGCTGCGCGAGCCGGCGCGCGAAGACGGGCGCGGTGTCGGCGGTGCGGAGGGTACGGAACGGCATGGTGGCAATCCAATCCTCAGATTGGCCTTTCGGCAAGAAGCCAATTCGCCTAAAGTGGCCCGCATCATGGATGCCACCCTGAGCGCCCGCGCGCTGGACACCCTGCTCGGCGACTGGCGCGGCGACGGCGGCAGCGCCTATCGGGCGCTCGCCGACCGGATCCGACTGCTCATCCTCGACGGGCGGATCCCCGTCGACACCCGGCTGCCGGCGGAGCGCGACCTCGCCGAGCGGCTGCACCTCAGCCGGACGACCGTGACCGCCGCGTACCGCGAACTGCGCGAGCAGCGGATGCTCCACAGCATCCGCGGTTCCGGGAGCGTCGCCCGCCTGCCCGGTGCCCCGGCGATCCTGCCGGCGCCGCCGGCGGCCGACTACGTCGACTTCTCGAAGGCCGCCCTCCCGGCGCTCCCGTGGCTCCCCGAGATCGCGCGGGCCGCGGTCGACGACCTCCCGCTCCACCTCGGCGAGAGCGGCTACGAGCAGCTCGGCATCCCGGAGCTCCGCGCGGCCATCGCCGACCGGTACACCGCCCGCGGCCTGCCGACGAGCCCCGACCAGGTCATGGTCACGATCGGCGCGCAGCACGCGATCGCGCTGCTCTCCCGGGCGCTCGTGGGTCGCGGCGACCGGGCCCTGATCGAGGTGCCCACCTACCCGCACGCGTACGAGGCCTTCCGCGGTGCGGGCGCGCGACTCGTCACCGTGGCGACCTCGCCCCACGACGCGGGTCCGGAGGGGTTCGGCGCCCCGGACGAGGCGGGCGACCTCGTGCGGGCGATCGGCCACGCCAACCCGGTCGCGGCGTATCTCATGCCCGACTTCCACAACCCGACGGGCCGCTCGCTGAGCGCCGACGCGCGCGAGCGGGTGCTCGACGCCGCCGCGCGGCAGGGCACGGTCGTGATCGCCGACGAGACGACCGCGGAGCTCGACATCGATCGCGCCGCCGACCTGAAGCCGCTCGCGGCCTACGGCCCGGCCGTCATGGTCGGCTCGGTGGGCAAGACCGTCTGGGGTGGCGTGCGCGTCGGCTGGATCCGCGCCGACCGGCCGCTCATCCGGCGCCTCCTCGCCGTCCGCTCCCCCGGCGACCTCGGCACGCCGATCCTCGAGCAGCTCGTCGTCGCGCGGCTGCTGGCCCGCATGGACGACATCCTCGAGCTCCGCCGCGAGCAGCTGCGCGCCGGGCGTGACCGCCTCGAGGAGCTGCTCGGCGACGCGTTCCCCGCGTGGCACGTGCCCCACGTCGACGGCGGTATCGTGACGTGGGTCGGCCTCGGCGCCCCGGTCAGCTCGCAGCTCGCACTGGCGGCGCGCACCGAGGGGCTGATCGTCGCCGCGGGCCCGCGGTTCGGCATCGACGGCGCGTTCGAGCGCTTCCTGCGGCTGCCGATCTGCTATTCGCCCGAGACGACCGAGGCCGCGGTGCAGGCCCTGGTGCGGGCATGGGGTTCGCTCGCGCGGACGCCCGTGCCCGACCAGGGCGTGCTGACCGCCGTGGTCTGAGTGCTCAACCGACCGCGACGGGCTCCGGCTCGTCCGCGTGATCCTGTGCCCGCGGCCGTGGCTGCGCGAGCGACAGCCCGTCGCCGCGGCGACGGAACAGCAGCGCGGCGACGACGGCCCCGAGCAGGTAGAAGCCCGCACCCCACCAGTACGCGACCGCATAGCTGTGGATCGCGGCATCCGCGGCGACCTGCGCGCTCGGCGGCGTGTGCGCCGCCAGGTAGTCGGTCGCGGCGGTCGCGGCGAGCGTGTTGAGCAGCGCGGTGCCGATCGACCCGCCGACCTGCTGGCTGGTGTTGACCATCGCCGACGCGACGCCCGCGAAGGCGCGGTCGACGCCCAGCGTCGCCGACTGCATCGACGCGGGCATGATCGAGCCCATGCCGAAGCCGAACAGCATGAGCGGCGGCATGATGTCGATCGCGTACGCGCTGTCCGCGTCGACGTGCGTGAGGATCACGAGCGCGGTCGCCGCGAGCAGCATGCCGAACGGCACCATGACCTTCGGCCCGAAGCGCGGGACGAAGAGGCTCGTCGACAGCTGTGCGGCGAGCACGAGCATCGCGATCATCGGCAGGAACGCGAGCCCCGTCTGGATCGGTGAGTAGCCGAGCGAGGTCTGCAGGTAGTAGGTGACGAAGAGGAAGACGCCGAACATGCCGGCGCCCGCGATGAGCACCGAGAGGTAGGCGGCGCCGCGGTTGCGGTCGAGCACGATCGGCAGGGGGAGCAGCGGATGCCGCGCCCGCCGCTGCCACAGCACGAACGCGATGAGCAGTACGGCGGACGTCGCGAGCAGGCCCCACGAGAGGGGCGAGTCCCAGCCGTCGGTCTCGGCGTTCGAGAGGCCGTAGACGAGCAGGAAGAGGGCGCCCGAGACGAGGACCGTGCCCGGGAGGTCGAGCCTGGGCCGCGGTCCCGAGCGCTCGACGTGGCGCACGAACACGATCGCTCCGATGGCGGCGACGACCGCGATGACGACGTTGATGTACAGGTTCCAGCGCCAGTCGAACTGCTCGGTCAGGAACCCGCCGAGGAGCAGTCCGATGGCCCCGCCGGCGCCCGCGATCGCGCCGAAGACGCCGAAGGCCCGGGCGCGCTCGCGCGGGATGGTGAAGGTGGTCGTGAGGACCGCGAGGGCGGTGGGGGCGAGCAGGGCGCCGAACGCGCCCTGGAGCGCGCGGGCGCCGACGAGCACCTCGAAGGTGGGCGCCGCGCCGCCGAGCGCCGAGGCGACGGCGAAGCCCGCGAGGCCGATGAGGAAGGTGCGCTTGCGGCCCCAGAGGTCGGAGATGCGTCCGCCGAGCAACAGGAGGCTGCCGAAGGCGAGGGAGTAGGCGGTGATGACCCATTGGCGGTCGCCGTCGGAGAAGCCGAGGTCGGCCTGGGCGGCGGGCAGGGCGATGTTCACCACGGTGGCGTCGAGCACCACCATGAGCTGCGCGAGGGCGACGGTGGCGAGGGTCCACCAGCGCCGGGCGGGAGCCGTGCCGGGCGTCGCGACGTCGGTCGCGGAATCGGTCGGAGCAGATGACATGCGAGCCACTCTAAACGAAACTCGACAGTTCCGGATATATTCAGTTCCTGAAGTAACATGGCAGCAACATCAGGTCGACGGCGAGAGGAGGCCGACGTGACGCGGGTCGACCCCGAGGCTCCGGCCGAGTCCCTCGGCGACGACGTGGCGTCCGATGCCGCGCCCGCGCGGCTCGGCCGCAAGCGCGACCACACCCGCGACCCCGAGATCCTCGAGGCCGCCATCGATGTGCTCGCCGAGACCGGGTTCGAGGGCATGACGATCGACATGGTCGCCACCCGGGCGCGGGCGGGCAAGGCGACGATCTACCGTCGCTGGCCGTCCAAGGCCGACCTCGTGCTCGACGCCGTCGCCTGCATGAAGGCCTCCGAACTCGACGCCGACCACCTGCCCGACACCGGCACGCTGCGCGGCGACCTCGTCGCGATGATCCGGCCCAAGACGATCGAGGAGGCGCAGCGCAAGCTCCGCATCATGGCCGGCCTCTTCGGCATGATCTCGACCACGCCCGAGCTCGCGGACGCCGCCCACGCGGCGATCATCGAACCGCGCGCGGCCGTGAACCGCGCGCTCCTGCGCCGTGCGATCGAGCGGGGCGAGGTCCGCGACGACGTCGACGTCGACCTCATCGCCTCGATCACGCCCGCGATGGTCGCCTTCCGGCTGCTCGTCGAGCGCCGGCCGGTCGACTCCGGCTACCTCGTGTCGCTCATCGACGGGGTCCTGCTCCCGGCCGCCGGCGTCGTGCCCGGCCCAGCCGCCGGCTGAGGCGCCGGGCAGGACCCCGGCGCCCGCGCACCTCACGGGTTCATCACGCCGGTCCCGACCGTTCACCTCGCGCTCACCCCGCCGTCGCCCCGGGGCGGGATCTTGGGTCGATCCCAGTCACCGACCCCGGAGCGACCATGCCTTCACGCACCCTGCCCGTCGCCGCGATGCTCACGGCGACCGCGCTCGCCTGCGGCGCCGCCGCGACGCCCGCGCTCGCCGAGGAGACGCCGGCCGCGGCATCCGCCTTCGGCCGCCTGGCCACCTACCCGGTCTTCCAGAACGTGCCCGCCGGTGTCGACCCGGCCGACGAGACCGTCGCCGAGATCTCCGCGGTCAGCGAGGACGGCCGCACCCTCGTGTACACGGACGCCGCGGGCAAGCGCATCGGCTTCCTCGACCTGACCGACCCGTCGCAGCCGACCGGACTCGGCACCGTCGACCTCGCCGAGCTCGGCCACGCCGACGACCAGCCCACCTCGGTCGCGATCGTCGGCGACCACGTGCTCGTCGTGGTCGACGAGACCGGCGGCGCGTTCACCGAGCCGAAGGGCCGCCTCGACGTGCTGCGCCTGTCGGACCGCGAGCGTGTCGCGAGCATCGACCTCGGCGGCCAGCCCGACTCCATCGCGATCTCGCACGACGGCAAGGTCGCGGCCATCGCGATCGAGAACCAGCGCGACGAGGAGATCGAGGTCGACGGCGTCGAGGGCGGCCTGCCGCAGGCGCCGGGCGGCTTCGTCCAGGTCGTGAAGCTCACGGCCGCGAAGCCCTCGAGCTGGAAGGCGCAGCCCGTGTCGTTCTCGTCGCCGTCGGCGCAGGCGACGCTCGCCGACGCCGGCCTCTACGCCCCCACCGACCCCGAGCCCGAGTACGTCGCCTTCGGCCCAGACGGCACGCTCGCGGTGACGATGCAGGAGAACAACGGCGTCGCACTCGTCGACGTCCGCACCCGGAAGCTGACCGGCGCCTTCTCGACGGGCACGCTCACCGCGACCGGCTTCGACACGACGAAGGACAAGCGCATCGACGCGTCGGGATCGCTCGTGGACGTGCCGCGCGAGCCCGACTCGATCGCCTGGGTCGACGAGCACCACGTCGCGACCGCGAACGAGGGCGACCTGTTCGGCGGCACCCGCGGCTGGTCGATCTTCGACGTCCGTACGGGGGAGCTCGCCTGGGACGCGGGCACCTCCTACGAGCAGCTCGCGATCGCCCACGGGGTCTACAACGACGACCGCGCCGGCAAGAAGGGCCCCGAGCCCGAGGGGCTCGCCGTCGCGGAGTTCGGCGGCACGCCGTACGCCTTCGTCGCGAGCGAGCGCAGCAACATCGTGGTCGTCTACGACGTGAGCGACCCGGTCGAACCCGAGTTCGTGCAGACCCTCTTCGCGACCAACGGCCCCGAAGGCATCCTGCCGATCCCGGGCCACGACCTGCTCGCCGTGTCGAGCGAGGTCGACGAGGCCGACGCGGGCGTGCGCGCGAGCGTGTCCCTCTTCGGCTTCGGCGCGGGTGACACCTCGCAGCCGAGCCTCGTCTCCGACGCGGTCGACGGGCAGGCCATCGGCTGGCTCGCGCTGGGCGCGCTGTCGGCGGACCCGGCCGATGCGGGCACGCTCTACACCGCCAACGACTCGGCGCTGAAGACGACCTCGATCTTCACCGTCGACGTCACGGGCTCGCCGGCGCGCATCACGGACGCGCTCGAGGTCACCGACGGCGGCGCGCCCGCGTCGCTCGACGTCGAGGGCATCTTCGCCCGGCCGCAGGGCGGATTCTGGCTCGCCTCGGAGGGGACCACCGGAGCGGGCAACGCGCTCATTCGGACGGATGCCTCGGGTGCGATCGTCGAGTCGATCGCACTGCCCGCCGACATCTCTTCCCACGTCGGCAAGTGGGGCCTCGAGGGCGTCACCGCGACGACGGACGCGACCGGCGACGAGGTCGTCTACGTGGCGCTGCAGCGTCCGCTGTGGAGCGACCCGGCCGCGGCATCCGGCCCGATCGACGGCGAGGGCGTGACCCGCATCGGGCGCTACGACGTCGCGACCGGCGACTGGACCTGGTTCGGCGTCCAGCTCGCCGCGACGTCGACGCCCGGCGACTGGATGGGCCTGTCCGAGATCGTGGCCGTCGACGAGGACACGCTCGCGGTCATCGAGCGCGACAAGCTCAACGGCCCGGCAGCCGCGGTCAAGCGCGTCGTCGCCGTGGAGCTCGGCGGCGTCGAGGGGATCGCCGGCGTCGGCGCGCCCGGCGACCTGCCCGTCCTGTCCACCTCGGCCGTCGTCGACGTCCTGCCCGCGCTCCGGGCCGTGAACGGATGGACGCAGGAGAAGCTCGAGGGCCTCGCGATCGCGGCCGACGGCCGGGTCTACGCCGTCACCGACAACGACGGACTGAAGGATGCGACGGGCGAGACCGTGTTCCTCCGTCTCGGGTCGGCGGCCGACCTGTTCTGATCCGACGCCCCGCGCCCGGGTCGTGGCCCGGGCGCGGGGAGGGGCGGGACGGTGGGAACCCGATGACCACCGCCCCGCCCGGTCGCGACTCAGATGCGCGACCGACCGCGCCGCGGCCCGAATCGCGGCACGGAGTCGTGGGCGCAGCGCGCACGCTGCGTGCGGTCGGACCCGGCGCCGCCCCGAGGGACGACGCCGGGCCCGCGCCGTCTCAGCGACGCAGTGCGAACCGCCGGATGCCGACGAGCAGGCCGCCGGTCACGACGAGGAGCAGCGCGAGCCGCTCCCAGAACCCGGCATCGACCCCCGTCGAGGCGAGCGAAGCCGTGCCGGCGGAGACCGGCGCGACCGCTGCCGACGGCATCGGGGCGGCCATCGGCACGGCGCCGTCGTGGCCGCCGTGGTGACCGCCGCCCGGCGTCGACGGGTGACCCGGCCGACCGGGCTCCGACGGGTCGCCGGGGTCGCCGGGCTCCGACGGGTCGCCCGGGTCCCCGGGCTCGGTCGGTCCGCCCGGGATCACGACCGTGGTCGCGCCCTCGGACGTGCTGTCGCCGATGACGGAGACCGCGTTGCCGCCGATGGTGATCGGCAGGGTGAGGTCGGGCAGGACCTGGGTACCGCCGAGGATGGCGTCCTCGCCGCTGGTCCGGGCCCCGCCGGTGCTGCCGGTGCCGTCGCGGGTGGTCACGACCGTGGTCGCGCCCTCCGACGTGCTGTCGCCGATCACCGACACGGCGTTGCCGCTGACCGTGACGGGCGCGTCCACGTCGATGAGGGCCTGGGTGCCGCCGAGGATGGCGTCCTCGCCGCTGGTCCGGGCCCCGCCCGCGTCGTCAGAGTCGCCGGCGACGTCGGCTCCGCCGCCGTCCGTGCCGACGATCGTCGTCGCGCCGTCCGAGGTGCTGTCGCCGACCGACACGGCGTTGCCGCTGATCGTGATCGGCACCGACACGTCGACGATCGCCTGGCTGCCCGAGCCGATGCCGTCGTCACCGGAGGTGACGGCGACGGGCTCCCATGACGCGTCGTCGTCCGCGGTCGCCGCGGCCGCGGCATCCGTGGACGCCGAGTCGCCGATCACCGACAGCGCGTCGCCGCCGATCGTGACGGGCAGGTCGATCGAGATCCCGAGCTGGGTGCCCGAGAGGATCCCGTCGTCGCCCGTGGACTCCGCGGCGTTGGCGACGCCGGCCCCGAGGAGCATGAGCCCCCCGGTGAAGAGGGTCGCGGTGAGCGCCCTCGATACGAAGGTGTGCATGGTGATGTCTCCTGACTGAGTGGGTTGGATCCGCTCCCCGGGCGGGAAGCGGCGACCGTGTCCGCCTGCGGGCAGGCGGAGCGGTCCCCGTCAGTCAGGAGTGGTGTCGGTGTCGAAGACCGGCGACGACGGGAGGTCGTCGTCGACGGACGTGAGCGCCGGCGACGCGAGCGCGTCGAGCCGCACGGCGGCGAATGCGGCGTCGCCGCCCGACGTGCCGCCGGAGCCGCCGCCCCCCGAGGCGCTGCCGCCGGCGGGCGCGCCGGACGAACCCGGTGGCGCGGCGGGGGAGGCGGGAGGACCGGGCGGATCCGTCGGGTCGTCGTCCGCGGCGGACGACAGCCCCGGCGGCGAGGAGTCGACGGACGCGATCACCGTCGAGGCGGATGCCGCGGGCCGACCGGCGCCCGGTGACGCCGCGCCCGCTCCGGGCGCGGCCGCCATGGGTGCCGCGGGCTCGGCGGAACCATCGACCGGCTCGACGGGAGGGAGCAGCCCTGCGGGCTCCTGCAGACCCGGGAGCGACGGCAGGATGCCGTCGTCGGGGAGGGGGCCGAGGTCGCCCACGACGACGTCGAGGGCGTCGTCGACCACGCCGACGACCGGATCGAGGACCGTGCCGATCGTGTCGTCGCCGAGCAGCGACCCGACGATCGGCACCGTGCCGACCAGGTCGTCGGCCGTGTCGACCACGGGCGTGACGAGCGAGCCGGCCGGGCCGGCGTCCACGACCTCCGAGACGACGTCGCCGCCCGCGGCCACGGTGTCCGTGACGACGACATCGACCGCGTCGACCGCCTCGACCACGGTCGGGTCCGACGGCTCGACCGCCGAGACGACGGGCGCCGCGACGGGGTCGACGACCTCGTCGACCACGCCGTCCAGCGTGTCGTCGACGACGCCGACGACGGAGCCGACCGCACCGAGCAGCCCGTCCGGCCGCTCCTCGGCGGACGCGCTCGACGGCGATGCGACGAGGCTCACGACGACCCACGCGGCGGCGAGCCCGGTGCCCAGGAGGGCGGCGCGAACGAGTGGGACCCTGCGGTCCACCACGATCGGTCGCATCGGCACCCCCGGGACGCGTATTGTCGCGACCCTACCCCGGATGGGGGACACGGGTCCAGAGATCGGGGCGGCGGGTTCCCAGCTTCCCGTTATCCGGACGGCCGCGTCCGCTGCGAGAATCGACCCCATGTCCGTTCTCGCCAGGCTCAGCATGCGCAACCGCGCCCTCATCGCGCTCGTCACCATCGTCGTGGCGATCTTCGGGGGCATCGCGCTCAACGGGCTGAAGCAGGAGCTGGCGCCGTCGATCCAGCTGCCGCAGCTGTCGATCATCACGCCCTACCCCGGCGCGTCGCCCGAGGTCGTGAACGCCGACGTGTCGACCCCGATCGAGACGGCGATCCAGGGCATCACGGGCCTCGAGTCGACCTCGACCACGAGTTCGACCGGCGTCTCGCGCGTGGTCGCGAGCTTCACGTACGGCACCGACCTCGCGTTCGCCGAGCAGAAGCTGCTCTCGGCGGTCAACCGGATCGCGCCCACGCTGCCCGAGGACGTCGACCCCCAGGTGGTCGCGTTCAGCTTCGACGACCTGCCGGTGCTCGCGGTCGCCGTGACCGGCACCGACGACACCGCCGCGCTCTCCGACGAGCTCGCCCGGACCACGCTGCCCGAGCTGCGCGACATCGACGGCGTCCGCGATGCGGCGCTGGTCGGCGATCGCGGCCAGCGGGTCGTGATCACGCCCGACGTCGCCCAGCTCGCGACGTACGGCCTGACCTCGCAGGCGATCCGCGACGCCCTGCAGCAGAACGGCGTGCTGCTGCCCGCGGGCCAGATCACCGAGGGCGACTCGACCTTCGCGGTCCAGTCCGGCACGCGCCTCGGCACCGTCGACGACCTGAGCGCCCTGCCGGTGCTCGGCGGCACCGAGCAGCAGCCGATCCCGACCGGCGAGGGCCTGCCCGAGGGGGCGACGGGCACCGACGGGACGACGCTCCCGGACGGCACGGACACCGGCACCATCCCGGGCGACGGCACGGGCCTGCCCGGGGCGGATGCCACGACCGGCACGGTCGCCGTGCCGGTCTCGCTCACGATCGGCGACGTCGCCGCGGTCGAGCTCACCGAGAACCCCCAGACCAGCATCTCGCGGGTGAACGGCGAGGCGGCGCTCGCGATCTCGGTCACCAAGCTCCCCTCGGCCAACACGGTCGAGGTCTCCAACGCGGTCCGCGACGCCCTGCCCTCGCTGCAGGCCTCGCTCGACACGACGAACCCGGGCGCCGAGTTCACGGTCGTCTTCGACCAGGCGCCGTACATCGAGCACTCGATCGAGTCGCTCGCGGTCGAGGGCCTGCTCGGCCTCGTGTTCGCCGTGCTCGTGATCCTCGTGTTCCTGCTGTCGGTCCGCGCGACCCTCGTGACGGCGATCTCGATCCCGACATCGGTGCTCATCACGCTGATCGGCCTGCAGGCCGCCGACTACACGCTGAACATCCTCACGCTCGGCGCGCTCACCATCTCGATCGGACGCGTCGTGGACGACTCGATCGTCGTCATCGAGAACATCAAGCGCCACCTCGTCGCCGGCGTCGACAAGGCCTCGACGATCGTGCACGCGGTCCGCGAGGTCGCGGGCGCGATCACGGCCTCGACCATCACGACCGTCGCGGTGTTCCTCCCGATCGCGCTCGTCGAGGGCGTGACGGGCGAGCTGTTCCGGCCGTTCTCGCTGACGGTCACGATCGCCCTGCTGGCGTCGCTGCTCGTGTCGCTCACGATCGTGCCGGTGCTCGCCTACTGGTTCCTGAAGCCCGCGAAGCCGCGCAAGGGCGAGACCGAGGCGGACGTCGCGGCGTCGGCCGCCTTCGTCGACGAGGTGTGGCTCGCCCCCGAGCTCCGCGACGAGCGCGAGCCGGCGCCGGCGCCGGTGCGGGTGCCGGCGACGGCGCGGCCGGCTCCGGCGGCGGCCTCGGACGAGGTGTGGCTGGCGCCCGAACTCCGCGACGCCGACGGCGGCACGGGCCTCACGCCCGCCGCCACGACGGATGCCGCGAGCCGGCCCTCGTCGGCCGCGCCGACGGATGCCGCGGCCCGTCGCGCCGCGGCCGACGAGCTCGAGCACCCCTCGCGACTGCAGAAGGGCTTCCTGCCGATCCTGTCGTGGACCCTCCGGCACTCGCTCGTCACGATCATCGCGGCGGTCCTCGTGCTCGGCGGCACGGTGGCCCTCGCCCCGCTCATGAAGACGAACTTCCTCGGCAGCAGCGGGCAGAACACCTTCCGCGTGACGCAGGAGCTGCCGGTCGGCTCGAGCCTCGAGTCCATGGCCGCCGCCTCCGAGCCGGTCGAGGAGACGATCCGCGGCGTCGACGGCGTCGAGACGGTGCAGGCGTCGATCGGCACGTCGACGGGGGGCGGCGCGCTCGCCGCCTTCGGCGGGTCGAGCAACACGGTCGCCTACAACGTCACGACCGACGAGGACGCCGACCAGGAGGCGCTGCAGGAGGAGGTGCGCGCGCAACTCGACGAGCTCGACGACGTCGGCGACATCACGCTCTCGGCGCAGAGCGGCTTCGGCGCCTCGAACGACATCGAGGTGGACATCACCGCGTCGAACGAGGAGGACCTGCGGTCGGCGACGGACGCCGTCGTCGAGGAGCTCGCCGGGCTCGACGCGCTGAGCCAGGTGACCTCGAACCTCGAGTCGTCGCAGCCGTACATCGCGATCGAGGTCGACCGGGCCGCCGCTGCGGACGCCGGGTACTCCGAGGTCGCGCTCGGCGGCTACGTGTCGGCGCAGATGCAGCCGCAGTCGGCGGGGTCGATCGTGATCGACGAGAAGACGCTGACCATCTACCTCGCCGCCGAGGAGTCGCCCGCGACGGTGGACGAGCTCCGGGCGCTCGAGGTGCCCACGCCGACCGGACCGGTCCGGCTCGACGGGCTCGCCGCCGTCGAGCAGGTCGACGGGCCGTCGTCCGTCACCACCGTGCAGGGGCTGCGCAGTGCCACCGTCGCCGCGACCCCGTCGGGCGACGACCTGGGCACCGCGAGCGCCGACGTGCAGCGCGCGGTCTCGGCGGTCGACCTGCCGGAGGGAACGTCGGCGTCCCTCGGGGGCGTGACGGCCGACCAGCAGGAGTCGTTCTCGCAGCTCGGGCTCGCGCTCCTCGCGGCCATCCTCATCGTCTACGTCGTCATGGTCGCGACGTTCCGGTCGCTCCTGCAGCCGCTCCTGCTGCTCGTCTCGGTGCCGTTCGCGGCGACGGGCGCCATCCTGCTGCAGATCGCCACGGGTATCCCGCTCGGCGTCGCCTCGCTCGTCGGCGTGCTCATGCTCGTCGGCATCGTCGTCACGAACGCGATCGTGCTCATCGACCTGGTGAACCAGTACCGGGATCGCGGGATGGACGTGCGCGACGCGCTGCTGCACGGCGCCTCCCGACGACTCCGGCCGATCCTGATGACCGCGCTCGCGACGATCTTCGCGCTGCTGCCGCTCGCCCTCGGCATCACGGGCAGCGGCGGCTTCATCTCGCAGCCGCTCGCGCTCGTGGTCATCGGCGGCCTGCTCTCGTCGACGCTGCTGACCCTGCTCGTGCTGCCCGCGCTCTACGACCTCGTCGAGGGCGGACGCGAACGGCGGAAGGCGAAGCGCGCCGCCCGGCGAGCGGAGGCCGAGCGCGCCGAGGCGGAGCGCGAGCCGGTCGGCGTGGCGGCCGGCGGCGGCGCGGCGGCCGGGGGCGCGGCGTCGACCTCCCCGGTCGAGGCGCCGACGGCGGAGCCGACGGGGAGCGACGATGGCGGATCGAGCGACGGCGCTGCCGACGACGATGCCCCTGCCGACGACGATGCGCCCGACGACGATGCGCCCGACGGCGGCGCGCCCGACGACCATCGCCGCGACGACGGACGCTGACCCGGACGCCGCGGGCACGCGTCCTCAGCGGCCCGCGGCGGTCCCGGCGTCCGTGCCGTCCGCACCGACCGCCTCGAGGCGGACGATGACCGCCTTCGACACCGGGGTGTTGCTCACCTCCGCCGCGCTCGCGAGCGGCACGAGCACGTTCGCCTCGGGGTAGTAGGCCGCCGCGCAGCCGCGCGCCGTCGGATACGCGACGAGGCGCTGGTTCGGCAGTCGCCGGTCCGGTTCGCCCGGCCACTCGCTCACGACGTCGACCCGCTGCCCGTCCTCGAGGCCCAGCTCGGCCAGGTCGTCCGGATGCACGAAGACGACGTCGCGGCCCTTCCGGATGCCGCGGTAGCGGTCGTCCAGGCTGTAGATGGTCGTGTTGAACTGGTCGTGCGAGCGCAGCGTCTGCAGGATCAGCCGTCCGGGCGGGCGCTCGAGGTGCTCCAGCTCGTTGACGGTGATGATCGCCCGGCCCGAGGGGGTGTCGAAGCGGCGCTCGTCGCGCGGCCCGTTCGGCAGCACGAAGCCGCCCTCGCGTCGGACGTCCTCGTTGAAGGACTCGAAGCCGGGCACGACGCGCGCGATGCGCTCCCGGATCCGGTCGTAGTCGTGCTCGAACTCGGCCCACGGGATGCCGTGGCGCTCGCCGAGCGTCGCCTCGGCGAGCCCGCACACGATCGCGACCTCCGACCGCAGCCCGTCGGCGACGGGCGGGATCGCCCCATGGCTCGCGTGCACCGCGCACACGCTGTCCTCGACCGAGACGAACTGCGGTCGCCCGTCCTGGAGGTCGATCTCGGTGCGGCCGAGCGTCGGCAGGATGAGGGCCTCCTCGCCCGTGACGACGTGCGAGCGGTTGAGCTTGGTCGACACCTGCACGGTCAGCTTCGCCCCGCGCATCGCGGCCTCCGCGGCATCCGTGTCGGAGATCGCGGCGACGAAGTTGCCGCCCATGGCGACGAACACGTCGATCGCGCCGTCCTGGAGCCCGTGCACGGTCTGCAGCGCGTCGGCCCCGTGCGCGCGCGGCACTGGGAAGTCGAACTCCGCCTCGAGCGCGGCGAGGAACCGCTCCGGCATCCGCTCCCAGATGCCCATCGTGCGATCGCCCTGCACGTTGCTGTGCCCGCGGATCGGCGAGGCGCCGGCGCCCGGCTTGCCGATGTTGCCGCGCAGGAGGAGGAGGTTGACGATCTCCCTGATCGTGGGGACGGCCTTCCGGTGCTGGGTCAGCCCCATCGCCCAGGTGATGATGACGCGGTCGGCGGCGAGGTACTCCTCGGCCAGCGCGTCGATCTCCTCGGTCGCGAGCCCGGTGGCGGCGAGCACGGCCGCCTCGTCGAGCTCGGCGAGGTGGGCGCGGAACGCCTCGAGCCCGTCCGCGTGACGGTCGAGGAAGTCGTGGTCGAGCACGGTGCCGGGCGCGGCATCCTCGGCGTCGAGCACGCGCTTGGATACCGCCTGCAGCAGCGCCATGTCGCCGCCGGAGCGGATCTGCAGGAAGCGGTCGGCGATCGGGGTGCCGCGGCCGAGGAGGCCCCGGACCTTCTGCGGGTTCTTGTAGCGGATGAGCCCGGCCTCGGGCAGCACGTTGACGGAGACCACGCGACCGCCGTGGCGCTTCGCCTCCTCGAGGGCCGTGAGCATCCGCGGATGGTTCGTGCCCGGGTTCTGGCCCATGACGATCACGAGGTCGGCCTTCGCGAAGTCGTCGTAGTGGACCGTCGACTTGCCGATGCCGATCGTCGCCGTGAGGGCCGTGCCGGTGGACTCGTGGCACATGTTCGAGCAGTCGGGCAGGTTGTTCGTGCCGAAGGCGCGCACGAAGAGCTGGTAGAGGAACGCGGCCTCGTTCGAGGTGCGGCCGCTCGTGTAGAACGCGGCGCGGTCGGGCGTCTCGAGCCCGTTCAACCGGTCTGCGATGATCCGGAACGCCTCGGGCCACGACACCGGCTCGTAGTGGTCGGACCCGGCGCGCTTGTGCACGGGTTCGGTGAGCCGGCCCTGCTGCCCGAGCCAGTACTCCGACCGATCGAGCAGCGAGGTGAGCGAGTGCTCCGCCCAGAACTCCCGCGGCACGGTGACGGGCGTGGCCTCCCACGTCGTCGCCTTCATGCCGTTCTCGCAGAACTCGAGGCGGTTGCGGTGGCTCGGGTCGGGCCACGCGCAGCTCATGCAGTCGAAGCCGTCCTTCTGGTTGATCGCGAGCGCGAGCCGCGCGGTGCGCGACAGGCCCATGCGGGCGAGTGCGGGCTCCATCGCGTGCAGGATGCCGGGTGCGCCGACGGCCCACTCCTTGCTCGGACCGACCTCGAGGTCGGGGTAGGGGTCGGGGGTGGTCCGATCGTCCATGTCAGTGCGCCTCCACCGGCTCGAGGATGCGGTCCATCCCCGCGTACACGACGAGCGACGTGCCGCGGGAGAACCCGATGAGGGTGAGACCGGATGCCGCGGCGTGCTCGACCGCGAGCGACGACGGCGCCGAGACCGCCGCGAGCACCGGGATGCCGGCCATGGTGGCCTTCTGCGCGAGCTCGAAGCTCGCCCGGCCGGAGACCTGCAGGATCGTCGCACGCAACGGCAGCCGGCCCTGCTGCGCGGCCCAGCCGATCACCTTGTCGACCGCGTTGTGGCGGCCCACGTCCTCGCGGAGCACGAGGAGGTCGCCGGTCCGAGCGTCGAAGAGGCCCGCGGCGTGCAGCCCGCCCGTGCGGTCGAAGATGGCCTGGCCCTCGCGCAGCCGGTCCGGCAGCGCCGCGAGCAGGTCGGGCTCGAGCCGGAGGTCGTCGTCGGCCACCTCGTACGACGATCGCGTGCGCACGGCGTCGATGCTCGCCTTGCCGCACACGCCGCACGAACTCGTCACGGTGAGGCTGCGCCGCAGCGCGGCATCCGGCCCGGGCACGCCGGGTGCCAGCGCCACGTCGAGCACGTTGTAGGTGTTCTCGCCCGGTGTGCCGCAGTGGATGGCCGCGGCGACCTGGTCGCCGCGCGAGACGACGCCCTCGGAGACGAGGAACCCGGTCGCCAGTTCGACGTCGTGACCCGGCGTGCGCATCGTGACCGCGAGCCGCTCGCCGCCGACGCGGAGCTCGAGCGGCTCCTCGACGGCGAGGTGGTCCTCGCGCCGGGATGCCGCGGCGCCGATCGTGACGCGCATGACCCGCGTCCTCGCGGTGATCCTGCCCATGCTCCCTGCCTATCACGACCCGGGCCGACGCGCCCGCACGGGGGCGATCTAGGGTGAAGCCGTGGGCGTGGTCGATGCGGTGATCCTGATGGGCGGCCGGGCCGAGCGGCTCGGCGGCATCGTCAAGGGCGACCTGCGGGTCGACGGTCGAACGCTCCTCGAGCGCGTCGTGGACGCCGCGGCCGGTGCGCGGTGCCGGGTGGTCGTGGGCGAGGCGGGCGCGTCGCGCCTGCCCGACGACGTCCGGATCGTGCGCGAGGAACCGCCCCTCGGCGGACCGGCCGCGGCGGTGGCGGCGGGCGTCGCGGCGCTCGAGGACGACGGCGACGACGTGCTGCTGCTCGCCGGCGACCAGCCCTTCATCGCGGACGCGGTCGAGCCGCTGCTCGCCGCGCTCGCCGCGCACCCCGAGGCCGACGGGGTCCGGGCGATCGACGCGGACGGGCGGCCGCAGCACCTGGCGAGCGTCGTCCGGCGGCCCGCGCTCGAGTCCGCGATCGCGGAGGCGACCGAACGAACGGGCACGCTCGAGGGCGCGTCGGTGCGCGCGCTCTTCGCCGCGTTACGTCTCGTGGACACCGCCGTGCCGATCCGCGCGACGATGGACGTGGACACGTGGGCCGATGCCGAGGCCCTCGGCGCGACGGGAGGAGCGACCCCATGAGCGATCCGGACCAGCAGGAGCTGCACCGCACGCTGTCGGAGTGGGCCGACCGGGTCCGGGCCGAGCTCGACATCCCCGGGGCGCCGCTCGACCTCGACGGCGTGCTCGGCCTCGCCGGCGTCGCCGCGCACGCCGTCGTCCGCCCGGCCGCGCCCGTCACGACGTGGCTCGCCGGATACGCCGCGGGCGTCGCCGCCGCCTCCGGGGCCGACCCCGAGGCTGCCGCGGCCGACGCGCTCGCGCGCGCCCGGCGGCTCGCGGGCTCGTGAACGGTCCCGTCGACTGGCGCGAGGCGAGGGCGCGGGCCGCCGCCGCGGCGCCGCCTCCCGCGGTCGAGCACGTCGCGCTGCCGCGCGCGCTCGGTCGGGTGCTGGCGGAGCCGCTGGTCACCCCGATCCCGCTGCCGCACTTCGCGTCGGCCGCCATGGACGGGTGGGCGGTGCGCGGCGCCGGGCCGTGGCGACTCGTGGAGTCCGATGCGGCGACCGGGCCCGACGCGGCGCCCGACCCGGACACCGGCCTCGCCCGCAGCGTGCTCCGGCCGGGTCAGGCGGTGCCGATCGTCACCGGTGCCCCGGTGCCGACGGGGGCGGACGCGATCCTGCGCGTCGAGGCGGGCGGGGTCGACGGCGACCGGCTCGAGGCCGTCGGCGACGTCGGCCGGCGGGACGTGTCGGAGCACCGCCACCTCCGCCCGGCCGGTTCGGAGGCGGTCGCGGGCGAGCGCCTGCTCGGGCCGGGCGTGCGGCTCACGCCGCCCCGCATCGCGCTCGCGGCCGCGACGGGCGTCGATGCGCTCGCCGTGCGTCGCCGCCCGCGGGTCGCCGTCGTGCTCACGGGCGACGAGGTCGTGGAGTCCGGCGTGCCGGGCGTGGGCCGGGTGCGCGACAGCTTCCGCATCGCCCTGCCCGCCGCGCTCGAGTCGCTCGGGGCCGAGGTCGTGGGCGTGGTGCGGATCCCGGACGACACGGATGCCACGCGCGCGGCCCTCTCCGGCGGCGACGTCGACCTCGTGGTCACGACGGGCGGCACGGGCCGGTCCGACGCCGACCACGTGCGCCGGGCACTCGACGCGATGGGCGCCGAACTCCTCGTGCCGTCCGTCGCGATCCGTCCGGGCGGCCCGACGCTGCTCGCACGCGGTGGCGGGCGGGTGGTGCTCGGCCTGCCCGGCAACCCGCTCGCGGCGGTGCTGGGCCTTGTCGCCATCGGTGCGCCGCTCGTCGCGGCATGGACCGGGCTCACGCCGGCCGAGGCCGTCATCCGGGCCGGCGCGCCGCTGGCCGGACGCGAGGGCACGACCGGCCTGGTGCCGGCGACGGTCGCCGAGGGCGTCGCGATGCCGACCGAGTTCGCCGGTGCCGGCATGCTCCGCGGGCTCGCCTCCGCCGACGTGGTGCTCGCCGTCCCGCCCGGCGGGGCGGCGCGGGGCGAGCGCGTCGAGGCGCTGCCGCTGCCCTGGTCCTGAGCGGCCCGACGTCGTCTCCGGTTCACCCAACCTTCACCGACCCGTCGCATCGCGCCCACCCTCCGGCCCACGCCGACTCCGTACGGTCGATGCATGTCCACCGAGGTGCCGCTCCACGAGCGGGTGCACGACACCCTTCGCGAGCGCATCGGCCGCGGCGACTGGTCGGCGGGCATGCGCCTGCCCAGCGAGGCCGCGTTGTGCCGCGAGTTCGGGACGTCGCGGGGCCCCGTGCGCCGCGCCCTCGCGGTGCTCCGCGAGGAGGGGTACGTCGTCGGCGGCCGCGGGCGCCCGCCGCTCGTCGGACGGGTCGTGCCGACGCAGCCGTTCTCGACGTTCACCTCGTTCACCGAGTGGGCGCGCGCGATCGGCAAGGAGCCCGGCCAGCGCACGCTCGACGCCGGCAGCCGCCCTGCGCCGTCGACCGTGGCGGGATTCCTCGGCCTCGACGAGGGCGCGGCGGTGACGCAGGTGGTCCGCGTGCGACTGCTCGACGGCGTGCCGACGATGGTCGAGCGCACCTCGTTCCCGCCGGAGGTGGGCCTGCTGCTCGCCGACCTCGACCACGATCGCGGGTCGGTGCACGCGCACCTCGCGGCGAAGGGCGTCGACCTCCGACGTGCCCGTCACACGATCGACGCCGTCGCGGCCAACCCGCTCGACTCGGAGGTGCTCGAGGTCGGCGCGGGCAGCCCGCTGCTCCGCGAGCGCCGCATCACCTTCGACGCCGCGCGGCGCCCCCTCGCCTATGCCGACGACCGGTACCGACCGGAACTGGCGACGTTCACGATCGAGAACGAGGTCGATCGGCGGACGCCGTTGACGCGCTCGCATCCCGATGAGGGCGGGGCGCGTCGATGATCACGCTGGCGGTGCTCTCGTTCGAGGGCGCCGTGATCCGGCGCACCACGGATGCCGCGGCCGCGCCCGTCGTGCTCAGGGGCGTCGAGGCGACCATCGCCGAACTGCGACGTCGAGGGGTGCGGATCGTGCTCGTGTGCGAGCGGACGCACGTCGAGGCGGCCGCGCAGCTCGCCGCGCTCGGCTGGTCCCGCACGGAGGACCTCCGCGCGGCGCGCGCGATCGACGCCGTGGTCGCGGCCGACGACGCGAGCTGCGGACCGCCCGCGCCGTACGCCGTGCACCACGCCATGGAGTCGACCGGGACCCTCGACGTGCGTCAGGTGCTCGTGGCCGGCGACTCCTTCGCGCTCCTCGAGGCGGGGCGCGCCGCGGGCGCCGGGTGGGTCGTCGGGGTCCTGAGCGGGTCGGCGCGCCGGCCCGAGCTCGAGCGGGCCCCGCACGACGTCATCCTCACCGACGTGAACGACCTCGTCGCCCTCGCGGTCCCGGCGGCGCCGGCCCGCTGAGCGGACGCGCGGCGGCGTCGGGTCATCCCACGCGCGGGCCGAGCGGCGTCCCCTGGTGGAACAGCATCCGCGGTCGGTCGCCGGCGATCCGCCAGAGCGAGCTCCGTCGGCTGCGCATGCCGTCGGCGTCGAGGGTGTAGGTCAGCAGCACGAGGTCGGGCGCGACGCGCTCGACGTGCTCCCCGGTCACGACGGCCGACTGCACGTCGACGGCGTCGGGCCCGGTCATCACGTCGATGAGCTCGTCGCGGGTCCACAGGCGGCCGCTGCGGCCGATCTCGCGGAACGACTCGTGGAGCAGGTCCTCGAGCGCCGCGGGGTCGCGCCGGACCTCGGGTTCGAGCAACCGGCGTTCCGCTCCCGTCACGAGCACGGCGATGGACTCGTCTTCCATGCCGCGAGCCTACGCCGTCCATCGCGACCGCCCGATCCAGCGCACGGCGTCCCGCCGATGTTCCCGATCCCCGAGACCGGACCTCGGCGGGGTCCGGGATCGCAGACACGTGCGCGCAGCGCGGGCCTGCGGGCGCCGCCCTCCGTTGCTACCGTCGCCCCCATGAGCGAGCCGTCACCCTCCGCCGCCCTCCCGCACGATCCGCTGTGGCCGCGCGCTGGATCGTGGCCCGCGTTCGACGACCTCGCCGACGGCTCCCGGGCCGCCCTCGCCCTGCTCGGGGTTCCGGCATGGCGTACGTCGCTCTCGTCCACCGGCGCCCACGCGACGCCCGCCGCGGTGCGCGAGGCGCTCCGCCGGTACAGCCCGGCGCTCTCGCCCGACCGCACGGCCGGCACCGGCGTCGTCGACCTCGACCGCCTCGCGCTCGCCGACGCCGGCGACGTGCACGAACCCGACGGCGAGGCGGGCGAGGCGCGCACGCGCGCCCGGGTCGCCGAGCTCGTCGGCCGAGCCGACGCCGTCATGGCCGTCGGCGGCGACAACTCCGTCACCGTCGCGACGGCCCTCGGCGCGTGGGGCGGCGACCTCGCGACGGCCGGCCTCGTGACCATCGACGCCCACTACGACCTGCGCGACGGCGTCTCGAACGGCTCGCCGGTCCGCCGGCTCGTCGAGGCCGGCCTGGACCCGAGCCGCATCGTGCAGATCGGCATCCAGGACTTCGCGAACTCCGCGGCGTACGCCCGGCGCGCCGCCGAGCTCGGCATCACGGTCGTGCACCGCGACGAGCTGCACGGCCGCACGCCCGCCGACGTCATGGCCGAGGCGCTCGCGATCGCGGGCGCGGCCGGCGGCCCGGTGCACCTCGACGTCGACGTCGACGCCTGCGATCGCTCGGTCGTGCCGGCGTGCCCGGCGTCGGTGCCCGGTGGGCTCGCGGCATGGGAGCTCCGCGCGCTCGTCCGTGCCGCGGCATCCGACCCGCGCGTGCGCAGCGCCGACCTCGCCGAGGTCGATGCGACGGCCGACGCGCCGGACGGGCGGACCGTGCGCCTCGCCGCGCTGTGCGTGCTCGAGTTCGCGGTCGGGCTCGACCGGCGCGACCGCGGCGGCGCCCGGCGCACGTGACGCGCCCGTCCAGCGGTGGCAGACTCGGCCCCATGAAGACGCTCGTGCTCGTGCGTCACGCGAAGTCCGCGTGGGGCGATCCGACGCTCTCCGACCACGACCGGCCCCTCAACGACCGCGGCCGTCGCGACGCCCCCGAGATGGCGCGACGACTCCGGGAGCGCGGCATCGTCCCCGACGCGATCCGCGCGAGCACCGCACTCCGCGCGCGGTCGACGGCCGAGGCGATGGCCGCAGAGCTCGCCCTCGCCCCGGACGCGCTCGTGCTCGAGGAACGGCTCTACGGAGCGGGCCCCGAGACGATCCTCGGCGTCGTGTCCGGGCTCGACGATGCGGTCGGCACCGTCATGGTCGTCGCGCACGATCCCGGCATGTCCGAGCTCGCGTACCGGCTCTCGGGCGAGATCGAGCACATGCCGACGTGCGCGGTCGCCGAGTTCCGGTTCGCGATCTGGTCGTGGTCCGAGATCGAGGACGCCGACGCCGTCGAGGGCCACCTCGACACCCCGCACTGAGGCATCGCCCCCTAATCGTCGGCGTCGGCGAGCATCCGGCGCACGTAGGCGGTCGCCGGCGCCGCGGCCAGCTCGTCGAGGGCGCCGCGCTGGGTGACCTCGCCGTCCTCGAGGACGAGGACGTGGTCGGCGAGGGCCGCGGCATCCGCCCGGCTGTGCGTGACGACGACCGTGGCCCCGCCGAACTCGCGCACGTGCTGCGCGAGCTCGGCGCGCATGTCGTGGCGCAGCCCGACGTCGAGCGCCGACATCGGCTCGTCGAGCAGCAGCACGTCGGGTTCGGCCGCGAGCGCCCTGGCCAGCGCCGCGCGTTGCGCCTGGCCCCCCGACAGCTCGCCCGGCAGGCGGTCGGCGAGTCCGGTGAGCCCGTAGCGCTCGAGCCAGGGCTCGGCGGCGGCGCGGGCGGCGCGCCGCGACCCCCGCATGCGGGCGGAGAACGCGACGTTGTCGCGGACGCTGAGATGGGGGAACAGCACGGAGTCCTGGAAGAGCACGCCGATGCGCCTCCGCTCGGGCGGCAGGTCCGAGACCGTGCGCTCGCCGATCCGCACCCGGCCGGCGTCGACCGGGACGAGCCCGGCGATCGCGGCGAGCAGGGTCGACTTGCCGGCGCCGTTCGGTCCGATCACCGCGAGCGGACGACCCGGCACGACCTCGAATGCGGCGCGCACGCGATGCCCGCCGCGCGTGACCTCGACGTCCGCCTCGAGCACCGGGCGGGCCTCCGGCGATGCGGCCCGCGTCATCCCCGCACCCCCGGCAGCCAGCGGTCGCGCAGCAGGAGGAGCACCGCGATCGAGACCGCGAGCAGGAGCAGGGCGAGGGCGACCGCCTCGTCCGGGTCGGTCTGCATCGCGAGGTAGCTCGCGATCGGCAGCGTGCGCGTGACGCCCGGGAGCGACCCCGCGAACGTGATCGTCGCGCCGAACTCGCCGAGGGCGCGTGTGAAGCACAGCACCGCGCCCGCGGCCACGCCGGGCGCGACGAGGGGGAGCGTGACGTGGCGGAAGACCTGCCACGGCGACGCGCCGAGCGTGGCCGCGGCGAGCTCCGTCCGACGATCGGCCGACCGCAGCGCGCCCTCGACCGCGAACACGAGGAACGGCAGCGCGACGAACACCTGCGCGAGCACGACGGCGCCGGTCGTGAACGGCACGGTGATGCCGAACGCCGCATCGAGGAGGCCGCCGAGGAGGCCGCGGCGGCCGAGCAGCAGGAGGAGGGCGATGCCGCCGACGACCGGGGGCAGCACGAGCGGCACGGTCACCGCGGCGCGGAGCGCCCGCCGGGCCGGCACCGGCCAGTCCGCGGCGCGCGCGAGCAGGACGGCGAGCGGGACGCCGAGCACGAGGCATGCGGCGGTCGCGATCGTCGCCGTGCCGATCGAGAGCACCAGCGCCTGCAGCACCGCCTCGCGCGCGAGGAGGTCGCCGAGGTCTCCCCACGGCGCCCGCACGACCAGCGCGACGAGCGGCAGCACCAGGAACGCGAGGGCGACCGCGGCGAGGAGCGCCACGGGCCAGGCGAGCGCCCCCGCGGCGCGCCCGCGCCGCACGGCGGTCACGGCGCCCCGAAGCCGAGCCCGGCGAGCACCTCGCGCCCGGTCGGACCCGTCACGAACGCGACGAAGGCGGCCGCGGCGCGCGGATGCGGGGCGTCGGCGACCGCCGCGATCGGGTACCGGTTGACGACGGATGCCGCGGCCGGCACGTCGAGGCCCTCGACCCGATCGCCGGCCGAGCGGACGTCGGTCACGTACACGAGTCCCGCGTCGACCTCGCCGAGGACGACCTTCGTCAGCACGGCCGTGACGTCGGGCTCGAGCGTGTCGGGTGCGGGCGTGATGCCCTCGCCGTCGAGCAGCGTCGCGGCGGCGGCGCCGCACGGCACGGTCGGGTCGCACAGCGCGATGCGGAGGTCGGCGCGGGCGAGGTCGTCGAGCCCGGCCACGCCGCCGGGGTTGCCGGGCGGCACGGCGAGCTCGAGCGTGTTGGTCGCGAGGACCGCCGGCTCGTCCGCGAGGCCCGCGCGCACGACCACCTCCATGGGCGGCTCCGCCGCCGTCGCCAGCACGTCCGCGGGCGCACCGGCGACGACCTGCTGGGCGAGCGCGGCGCTCCCGCCCGGGTTGACCACGACGTCCACCTCCGGGTGGGCGCGCTCGAACCGGTCGCCGAGCTCGTCGAACGCGTGGGCGAGGGACGCGGCCGCGAAGACCGTGAACGCGCCGGGCTCGAGCGTCGAGGCGGGCGACCCGGGGGCGTCCGCGGCATGCGTCGTCGTCGGGTTCGCCGCGCAACCGGTGGCGACCGCGGCGACCGCGGCGAGCACGGCCGCGATGCCGGCGCGGCGCGGCATCCGCCTCACCGGTCGCTTCCGGCCGGGAGTTCGACCGTGACCATCGTCGCCTTCGCGGTCGCCGCGGCGAGCATGCCGGGCTCGAGGCCGAGCTCGTCGGCGGCCTCGCGGCTCATGAGCGAGACGATGCGGAACGGACCCGCGCGGAGTTCGACGCGGGCCATGACCCCGTCGCGCTCGACGGCGGTCACGAGCCCGACGAAGCGGTTGCGCGCGGACGCGCGGGCGAGGGGGAAGGCCTCCGCGAGGGCACCGGCGTCAGGGTCGTCGCCGAGCAGTCGCACGAGCTCGGTGCCGGAGACCACGAGCATGCCGTTCGCGCCGCGCTCGACCTCGACGCGCCCGGCGTCGGCCCACCTGCGCACGGTGTCGTCGCTCACGCCGAGCAGGGCGGCCGCTTCGCTGATGCGGAACGAAGTCATGATCCGAACCGCGGACGCGTCTCCATGATCCGATCGTAACCGCATTCGCGGGATCGTGGGCGGGTCGGCCGGAGACGCCGCGGTCGTTCGCCGCCTCGCCCCAGGTGCTGGAGGGCCCGCTCAGAACGCCGAGGCGGCGTCGCGGCCGTCGAGCTGCGACCGGTACCGCTCGACGCTGAGCGCCATCACGCGCTGGCCGTCCTCGATGCGGTCCTCGGTGAAGCCGAGGCGTTCCGCCAGCACGAGCGACGCGCGGTTGCCGAGCGCCATGTGCGCCTCGACCGTCGCGGCGCCCAGTCGGTCGAACGCGAGGTCGAGCATCGCCAGCCCGGCCTCCTGCGCGTATCCGCGGCCCTGCCACTCGGGGCCGATCACCCAGCCGACGTCGCAGCGGCGACGCGCGGGCTCGAGCGAGCGCAGGTGCAGCGAGGCGTCGCCGATCACGCGGTCGTCCAGCACGACCGCGAGCGCGAGGAAGTCGTCGCGCTGCTCCAGGCGGGTGTGGCGCGTGCGATTGAACAGGTGCACGAACGACTCCGCCCGGGTGCGCAGCGGCCACTCGAGGTACGCGACGACGTCGGGGTCGGACTGCAGCGCGTACCACGCCGCGGCGTCGGCGATGCGGTGCGGTCGCAGCAGCAGCCGCTCGGTCCGGATGACCGGCGCGCGGAGCCCGTCGTCGATGCGCGGTCCCCGCAGGAAGCGAGGGCGCTGCGGCACCAGGTCCCGGAGCAGGCGGCCGAGATCCGTCGATCTGCCCCGCCCTGCTCCCGGCGGTCCTGCTGTCGTGCGGCTCATCCGGCCCCCTGACCATGCTCGCGCATTCCGATGCCGTCCGGAAGAGGCGTCGATGGTCGACGCACCGCGGCGGACCGTGCCCCCGGCGGTCTGTCCATGCGAGCGTATGCATCATTCCTGTGGATTCGTCAGGGATTGCCTGTGCGGCCCCGATGCCGTAGCGGGCTGCGAGAATCGAGGCATGGCCATCGATCCCGCATCGCCGAGGTTCGCCCGGCAGCGGGTGCTGCCGGGCGTCGGCGCCGACGGACAGCATCGCCTCGCGGCCGCGCACGTGGTCGTGCTCGGCGCCGGCGGACTCGGAAGCGCCGTCATCCCCGCGCTGGCCGCCGCCGGCGTCGGCCGGCTGACGATCGTCGACGACGACCGGGTCGAGCCGACCAACCTCCATCGTCAGACGCTGCACCGCGACCCGGACGTCGGTCGGGCGAAGGTGGAATCGGCGGCGGAGACCGTCGCCGGGCTCGCACCCGGCATCGAGGTGGTGCCCGTCGCGACGCGGTTCGACGAGGGCGGCGCCGACCGCCTGCTCGCCGGCGCCGACCTCGTGGTCGACGGGACGGACGACCTGCTCACCCGGTACGTCGCCGACGCTGCCGCGGCCCGTGCCGGCATCCCGCTCGTGTGGGGATCGGCGGCACGGTTCTCGGGCCAGGTCGGCGTCTGCTGGGAGGCGCGCGGGGTCTCGTACCGCGACCTGTTCCCCGAGCCGCCCGCCGATGCGGGCCTCAGCTGCGAGATCGACGGCATCCTGCCGACGGTCTGCACGGTGACGGGCGGCATGATGGCCGGCGAGGCGCTGAAGCTGCTCACCGGCGTCGGCGAGCCGATGCTCGGGCGCGTCGCCGTGTACGACGCACTGACCGGCCGGACCCGTGAGATCGCCTACGCACGCGCTGCCGACGCGCCGCCCCGGCCGAACGGCCCGGAACGCCCCACCGCCGGAGGCCCGCCCCGCGAGGTGCGCGCCGGGCGCACCGCCGGCACGAGCACGCCGGCCGGCGAAGTCGGCGCCGACGCGCTCGCCGAGGAGCTCGCCTCCGCCACGCCTCCGATCCTGCTCGACGTGCGCGAGCCGTGGGAGGCCGAGATCGCCACGATCCCCGGCGCCAGCCTGATCCCGCTCGGCGAGCTCGACGACCGCGCCGGCGAGCTCGATCGCGCGGCCTCCGTGGTCGTGTTCTGCCACCTCGGCGTGCGGTCGCGCCTGGCCGCCGAGCGGCTCGCCTCGGCCGGGTTCGGTCGCGTGCGCAACCTCACCGGCGGGATCGACGCGTGGTCGCTCGCCGTCGACCCCGACGTGACGAGGTACTGATGGCCCGGATCCCCTTCGACGAGCACGCGCGGTTCGTGCGATCGCTCCTCGCGCCCCTCGGCGCCCGGCCCACCGAGCGGGTGTCGCTCCAGCACGCGCTCGGACGCATCACGGCGTCGCCCGTCGAGTCGGCCATCGACCTGCCGCCGTTCCGGAACTCGCAGATGGACGGCGTGGCCGTGCGGGCCGCGGACGTCGCAGGCGCGCCGGTCGACCTGCCCGTCGCGGGCGAGTCGGCCGCGGCGCCGGGCACGCCCGCGGCGCTGGCGGCGGGCACGGCGATGCGCATCATGACGGGTGCCCCCGTACCGGAGGGGGCCGACGCGGTCGTGCCCGTGGAGGACACGGAGCCGGTCGGCGACGGGTCCGCGCGGGTCCGGGTGCTGCGCGGCCGCGACGCCGGCGAGTACGTGCGCGAGGCCGGGTCCGACCTCCGGGCCGGCGCCGACGTGCTGCCCGCCGGGATCCGCCTCGAGTCGCGGCACCTCGCCGCCGCCGCGGCGTCGGGGCGGACCGAGCTCCTGGTGCGCGAGCGGCTCCGGGTCGCGGTCGTGAGCACCGGCAGCGAACTCGTCGAGCCGGGCGCCGAGCTCGGCCCCGGAGAACTGCCCGACGCGAACGGCGTCGCCCTGCGCGCTGCCGTCGCGGCGGCCGGGGCCGTCGTCGTGCACGCCGGCCGCGTGCGCGACGACGTCGCACGCCTGCGCGCCGAGCTCGACGCCGCCGTCGACGCGGGCGCGGAGCTCATCCTCACGAGCGGCGGCATCTCGCAGGGCGCGTACGAGGTCGTGCGCGAGCTCATCGAACCGAACGGCGGGTGGGTCGGGTCGGTCGCGATGCAGCCGGGCGGCCCGCAGGCCACCGGCATCCATCGCGGCGTGCCCCTGATCGCCTTCCCCGGCAACCCGGTGAGCGCCCAGCTGTCGTTCGCCCTGTTCGTCGCGCCCAGCCTGCGGGCGATCGCGGGCCTGCCGGCCGCGCCCACCGAACGGATGCCGCTGGCCGGGCCCGTGCGCTCGATCGCCGGTCGGCGGCAGTTCCTCCGCGGGCGGCGGACGGCCGACGGCCTCGCCGAGCCCGTCGGGGGGCCGGGGTCGCACCTGGTCGCGGCGCTCGCGGCCTCCGAGCTGCTCATCGTGATCCCCGATGACGCCGAGGCGGTGGCGGCGGGCGAGCTCGTCGATACCGTGTTCCTATGAGCGAGCTCACGCACCTCGACGACGACGGCCGCGCACGAATGGTCGACGTCGGCGGCAAGCCGGTGACCCGACGCGTCGCGATCGCGGAGGGCCGCCTCGACACGACCGCCGCGGTCGTCGACCTCGTCCGCACCGACTCGCTGAAGAAGGCCGACGTGCTCCCGACCGCACGGATCGCGGGCATCTCGGGGGCCAAGCGCACGAGCGAGCTCATCCCGCTCGCGCACATCGTGCCCCTCGACTCCGTCGCGGTCGACTTCGGCTTCGAGGAGGCGGCGGTCACCATCCGCGGCACCGCGACGACCACCGGCAGGACGGGCGTCGAGATGGAAGCCCTGACCGCCGTGGCGATCGCCGGCCTCACGCTGCACGACATGGTCAAGGCCGTCGATCCGGCAGCGCGGCTCGGCGGCATCCGGCTCATCGAGAAGCGCGGGGGCAAGCGCGGCGTCTGGCGCGCGGACGACGCGGGCGTCGACGCGGGGGGCGAGCCCGAGGCGGTGTCGACGGATGCCGCCGCGGCACGCTCCGCGATCGTGCTGGTCGCCTCCACGCGTGCCGCCGCGGGGACGGCCGAGGACACGACCGGCCCCGTCATCGCGGGCTGGCTCGGCTCCCGCGGGTTCGCCACCGGCGAGCCGAGGGTGGTCGCCGACGCCGGGATCGCCGACGCGCTGCGCGCGGCCGCGGAGGAGCAGCCGGCCGTGATCGTGACGACGGGCGGCACGGGCGTGAGCCCCACCGACCGCACGCCCGAGGCCACCGCCGCGATCCTCGACCGCGCGCTGCCGGGCGTCGCCGAGGCCATCCGGACCGCCGGCCGCGCGGCGACGCCGACCGCGGCGCTGAGCCGCGCACTGGCCGGCACGGCCGGGCGCACCGTCGTCGTCAACCTGCCGGGCTCGCGCGGCGGCGTCGCCGACGGCCTCGCCGTGCTCGACGAACTGCTGCCCCATCTCGTGGACCAGGTCGCCGGCGGCGACCACACCGCGCAGCCGCCGGCCGGCGCGGTCGGCGACGAGCCGATCGGGGAGTCGCAGCGGATGGAGCACGGCGGTGCGCCGCATGCCTGAGCCGCACGTGCACGCGGTCGTCACGACCGAGCCGATCGATCGCGCCGCCGTCGAGGCGTTCGTGCTCCGCCGTCGCGACGGCGCCCTCGTCACCTTCGAGGGCGTGATCCGCGACCACGACCACGGCGAGGCCGTCACCGCCCTCGACTACTCGGCCCACCCCGACGCCGAGCGGTTCCTCCGCGAGACCTGCGAGGAGGTCGCGCGCGAGACCGGCCTCGCCGTGGCTGCAGCGCACCGCGTGGGCGAGCTCGGGATCGGCGACGTCGCGCTCGTGGCATCCGTCGCGGCACCGCACCGCGCCGAGGCGTTCGCCGCGTGCGCCCTGCTCGTGGACCGCATCAAGGAGCGCACGCCGATCTGGAAGCGGCAGCACCTCGACGGCGGCACGACGGAGTGGGTGAACCTCTGACGCGTCGCTTGCGGCCCTGACCGGCGCGGGGCACGATCGGGGCATGGCGACGGGCCTGCTCGAGCGAGCCCCGGAGACGACCGCCCTGCGTGAGGCCGCGCAGGCGGCGCTCGCGGGCCACGGGCGCGTCGTCCTCGTCCACGGCGAGGCCGGCATCGGCAAGACCAGCCTCGTCGAGGCGCTCCGCGCGGCGCCGCCCGACGGCACCCGGGTGCTCGTCGGGGCGTGCGATGCGATGACCACGCCGCGCACGCTCGGCCCGCTGCGCGACCTCGCCGGCGGCGTCGGTCCGCGCCTCCGCGCCGCACTCCGCGGCGGCGAGCGCGACGAGGTGCTCGATGCGCTCCATGATGAGCTCGTCGATCGACCGGGCACGATCCTGGTCGTCGAGGACCTCCATTGGGCCGACGATGCGACCCTCGACGTGCTCCGCTTCCTCGGCCGTCGCATCGACGAACTGCCGACGGTGCTCGTGCTCACCTACCGGGACGAGCTCGATCGGGACCACCCGCTCAACCGGCTGCTCGGCGACCTCGGTCGCGGCGACCGCGTCGAGCGGATGCCGCTCGGGCGCCTCTCGGCCGAGTCGGTCGCGGCCCTCACCCGCGGGAGCGGGCTCGCGGGCGGCCGCGTGTACGAGCTGACGGGCGGCAACCCCTACTTCGTGAGCGAGCTCGTCGCCTCGGCGGACGCCCGGAGCGTGCCGCCGACGGTGGTCGATGCCGTGACGGGGCGGCTCCGCCGACTCGATGCCGCGGTGCAGGACGACGTCGAGCAGCTCGCCGTCATGCCCGCCGCGGTCGACCCCGACCTGCTGGCCCGACTCGTTCCGGGCGGCCTCGGCGCGTTGCGCCCAGCCGAGGAGCGGGGCCTGATCGGCGTGCGACCGGACGGCGTGCAGTTCCGCCACGAGCTCACGCGGCGCGCGATCGTCGACGGCCTCCCCACCTCGCGTCGCATCGAGCTCGAGCAACGCGCCGTGGCCGCACTGCTCGCGTCCGGCAGCGAGGACGCGGCGCGCATCGTCCACCATGCGATCGAGGCCGGGGATGTCGCGACGGTCGTCGAATGGGCGCCGAGGGCCGCGCACGACGCCGCCGCTTCCGGTGCCCACCTGCAGGCGCGCGCCCACCTGCGGGCGGCGCTCGAGCACCGGGAGCACTACCCGCCGCCGGTGCTCGCCGACCTCATCGAGCAGCTCGCGATCGAGGCGTACACGACGGGCGACGCCGTCGGCGCCGCCGACCGCCAGGTCGAGACCATCGGCCTGCGCCGCGCCCTGGGCGATCCGGTGGCGCTCGGCGTCAGCCTGCGCTGGAAGTCCCGGTTCGACTGGATGGCCGGGCGCCGAGCGGATGCGGAGACGGCGGCGACCGAGGCGACGAGCGTGCTCACGGGAGCGGGCGACCGGACGATGCTCGCCCTCGCGCTGAGCAACCAGTCGCAGCTCGCGCTCCTCGTGCACGACCTGGAGCGGGCCCGGGACCTCGCCGCCGAGGCGATCCGGATCGCCCGGGAGACCGGCGACCGAGGCGTGCTGTCCCACGCGCTCAACAACCATGGCACCGCGATCGGGCAGCTCGGCGACCCGGACGGCTTCGGCGAGGTGCTCGAGTCGGCCGAGATGGCCCGGGCGGCCGGCGATATGGAGAACGCCGGGCGAGCGTACATCAACCTCATCTGGGTGGCGCTCGACGACTACCGGCTCGACGACGCCGAACGGCTCATCCCGCCCGCGCTCGAGGCCGCGCAGCGCACCGAGTTCATCGGGATGGCGACGTACCAACGCGCCGAACAGGCGAGGCTCGACCTCGCACGGGCGCGATGGGACGAGGCACTCGCCACGATCGACATGCCGGAGGAGGTGCCGCACGCCCGGTGCGTCGCCCTCTACGTCGCGGGGCTCGCGCGGCTGCGCCGCGGCGACGACGGAGCCGAGCCGCTGCTCGACGAGGCGTGGCGGATCGCGCAGGGCATCGGCGAGATCCAGCGGACCGGCCCGGCGGGTGCCGCGCTCGCGGAGGCGGCGCTGCTGCGCGGCGACCCGGAGCGGGCGCGGGAGATCGCGCGCCCCCTGTTCGAGCAGGCGCGCTCCCGCCACGCACTGGAGATCGCCGCGGAGCTCGCCTGGCTCCTGCGGGCGGCGGGCGAGCCCGTCGACGATCCGCCCGAGGGCGAGCATCCGTTCGCGATCCAGGCCCGGGGCGACTGGCGACGTGCCGCCGACCGGTGGCACCGGATCGGCTGCCCCTACCACGAGGCGAGGGCGCTGGCCGAGAGCCCGGAGGATGCCGACCTGCTGGAGTCGCTGGCGATCCTCGACCGGATCGACGCCGAGCCGCTGGCCCGCATCGTCCGGGCGGATTTGCGCGATCGCGGCGCGCACGGCGTGCCCCGGGGGCCGTCGAGCGGCACGCGCCACAACCCCGAGGGGCTGACCGACCGGCAGGTCGACGTGCTCCGCCTGCTCGTCGAGGGGCTCACCAATGCGGAGATCGCCGCCCGGCTCGTCGTCTCGGTGCGCACCGTCGACAGCCACGTGGCGGCGGTGCTCGCGAAGCTCGGGGTGTCGTCGCGCACCGACGCGGCGCGCGTCGCCCGCGAGCACGGTCTCGTGGAGCCCGATGCGTCCGCGTCGGCATGACGCGATCTCGGTAGTGCCGCCGCGGGATCTCGGTAGTCGTCACCGATGACCCGCAGGGCCGCTCGCGGTGGACTGGGATCAGCTTCCCGCGGGGGCGGGAACCGATCCGAGGGGGAACCTCATGAACACCGCGATCAGCACCACGCCGGCCTTCCACACCGGCGCCGCGCACGTCATGCGCCGGCTCGCCGTCGCGATCGCCGCGCGCCGCGACCGCCGTCGCGCCGTCGCGCCGTCGGGGGCCGAGCTCAGCGAGCTGCAGTCCGAGGCGGCCCGCCTGCGCGACGAGGCACGCACGTCGGCGCGGTTCTCGCACGTCTTCTGAGCGCGCGGGCCGTCGCGGCGCTCGGGCTCGCGCCCGGGCGCCGCGGTCAGCCGCCCGCGAAGGGCGGCAGCACGTCGACCTGGGCGCCGAGGGGCGTCTCCGGGTCGCGACGCACGACGCCGTCGACGAGGAAGGAGCCGTTCGCCACCACGCGCGCCATCGCCGGCCCGTACCGATCCACGAGGAGATCGCGGAGCGCGCCGACCGTCGCGGCGCCGTCGACGAGGTCCAGCCGCTCCTCCTCCGCACCGGCGGCCTCGGCCGCCGCGGCGAAGTAGCGCACGAGCACGGTCGTCCCGGTGGTCGTCGTCTCAGCCACCGATGCCTCCCATCGTCCGGATCGGCCGCACGAAGTCGACGTCGTCGATGCCGTGGCCGGCCTTCTTGCCCCACATCGCGGCGCGCCAGCGATCGGCGATCTCGTCGTCGCCCGCCCCGGAGCGGAGCAGCCCCCGCAGGTCGGTCTCGTCGTCGCCGAACAGGCACGACCGCACGGCGCCCTCGGCCGTGAGCCTGGTCCGGTCGCACGCCCCGCAGAATGGGCGCGTCACCGACGCGATGATGCCGACCGTGGCCGGTCCGCCGTCGACGAGCCACTCCTCTGCCGGTGCCGCCGGATCCTCGCGCCCGACGGGCTCGAGCACGAAACCGCTCCGGAGTTCCGCCAGCAGCTCGTCGGCGTCGACCATGTGCTCGCGGCGCCAGGTCTCGTCGGCGTCGAGCGGCATCTGCTCGATGAAGCGCAGGCGGCACCCGTGCTCGATCGCCCAGGCCAGCAGCGCCGGGGCGTCGTGCAGCGTCTGTCGCATGAGCACGGCGTTCACCTTGATCGGGCCGAGGCCCGCCCGGTGCGCGCCGGCGATCCCGGCGAGCACCGCGGGCAGCCGGTCACGACGGGTGAGCCGCGCGAAGTGCTCCCGGTCGAGGGTGTCGAGCGACACGTTGACGCGGCCGAGGCCGGCGTCGCGCAGCGCCTCGGCGCGCTTGTCGAGGCCGATGCCGTTGGTCGTGAGTGCGAGCGGCGTGCCGGGCGCCGCCTCGGCGCTCCGGCGCACGATGTCGACGAGGTCGCCGCGGGTCAGCGGCTCCCCGCCGGTGAAGCGCACCTCGCGCACGCCGAGGTCGCGCACCGCGATCCCGACGAGGCGGCCGATCTCGTCGGCCGACAGCAGCTCGTCGCGCGGGATGACGGGCAGCCCCTCGGCCGGCATGCAGTACGTGCACCGGAGCGAGCAGGCCGACGTGATCGAGATCCGAAGGTCGTGCGCGACCCGCCCGAACCGGTCGACGAGCCCCGCGACGTCCGGACGGCCGGCCATCGACGGCGCAGCGGCATCAGCCCGGCGGACCGCCGGGATGCCGAGCGCGATGGCAGCCATGACCCCACCCTACGCAGCACGCCGCCCGCCCGGGCCCGTCGGACGTTTCGTGAAGATGACGATGCGGATCGACCGGTGACATCCGGCCTCGCCGTCACTATCGTGAGACCGACGGGGAGGGGGCGCCATGTCGTTCATCACCAGGGGCTTCTCGGGACGTTCGCGCGAGCGCGACGATCGACTCCCGCCGGGGCAGACGCTCGTCGGCGACTTCCCGGTGCTGTCGGCGGGTCCGACGCCCGAGGTCGACACCGCGGAGTGGGAGTTCACGATCCGGACCGAGTCGGGCGCCGTGCACGCATGGGACTGGGAGCAGTTCATGGCGCTGCCGATCGAGGACGTCACGACCGACATCCACTGCGTCACGCACTGGTCGAAGCTCGGCACCGGATGGCGCGGGGTCTCGCTCGACACGCTGTTCGAGGGCGTCGACACCGACTACGGGTACACGATGGCGCACAGCTACGGCGGCTACACGACGAACGTGCCGCTCGAGGACCTGCTCGACGGCAAGGCGTGGGTGGCGTTCGAGTTCGACGGCGAACCGCTCGACCCCGAGCACGGCGGCCCGGCCCGGCTGCTCGTGCCGCACCTGTACTTCTGGAAGAGCGCGAAGTGGGTGCGCGGCCTCGAGATGATGGAGGACGACGAGCCCGGCTTCTGGGAGCAGAACGGCTACCACCTCCACGGCGATCCGTGGAAGGAGGAGCGGTACTGGTGAGCGACGCGGCCACGACGGAGGCCCGCACCATCGGTCCGCCGGTCTCGAGGGTGCCGAGGGCCGGATGGCACGCCGCGACCGTCGCCGCCACGCGCTCCGAGACGCCGAGCGCCGCGCGGATCGAACTCGACGTCGACGGCTGGCCCGGCAACGCCGCCGGCCAGCACCTCGACATCCGACTCACCGCCGAGGACGGCTACACCGCGAGCCGCTCCTACTCGATCGCCTCATCGGGCGGGAGCACCCGGGTCGTGCTCGCGGTCGACCGCGTGCCCGACGGCGAGGTCTCGCCGTTCCTCGTCGACGTGCTGCAGGCCGGCGACATGCTCGAGGTCCACGGGCCGCTCGGGGCCTTCTTCGTGTGGCGGCCCGTGGCCGAGGGCGGCAGCCCGCGGCCGGTGCAGCTCATCGCCGGCGGGTCCGGGATCGTGCCGCTCTACGCCATCGCCCAGGCCCATGCCGACGCCGACGACCCGACGCCGTTCCGGCTCCTGTACGCCGTGCGGACGCCGGACGACGTCTACTTCGGCGACGAGCTGGCCGCGCTCGCCGCGGCATCCGCCCCGCTCGCCATCGACCACGTGTACTCGCGGCGCACGCCCGAGGGCTGGCCGGTGCCCGCCGGCCGGATCACGCGCGAGGCGCTGGAGGGGTTCGCGATCCCGGCGGGCGAGCGCCCGATCGTGTACGTCTGCGGGTCGACCGGCTTCGTCGAGCGCGTCGCCGACTGGCTCATCGAACTCGGGCACGATCCCCGCGACATCCGCACCGAGCGCTTCGGAGGCACCTGATGACCGGCCACGTCGACGGCAACGCGATCGCCGGACCGCTCGCCGACTTCTTCTCGTTCGACATCACGACGGCGTCGGGCCGCTGCAAGGGCTGCGGCACGGTGCAGGAGTTCGCGCGCACCATGGTGTACGTCAGCGGTGCGGGCTCGGTCGTCCGCTGCCCGCACTGCGACAACGTGCTCGCGGTGCTGGTCGACACGGGCGAGCGCGCGTGGATCGACCTCGGCGGCGTCAGCTCGATCGAGGTCCGGCGGTAGCGGCCGGCCGCCTCGGACCGCGCGTCACGTCCTCGCGAGGACGCGGTCGATGCACGCGACCGCGGCCGCGACCCCGTCCTCCTCGCGGATGCGGCGCCCGATGTCCTCGGCGGTGGATCGGATGCCCGCGTCCTCGACGACCTCGCGGATCGCGGCAGCGAGTCGCTCGGCGGTGAGCTTCCGCTGGTGGATGGGCGCACTCCCCGCGCCGGCCTCGGCGACGAGGCGACCCCAGAAGAACTGGTCGACGATGAACGGGCACACCACGGTCGGGCGCCCGGCGCGCAGGCCGGCCGCGGTCGTCCCCGCACCGCCGTGGTGCACCACCGCCGCGACCCGGGGGAAGATCCAGTCGTGCGGTGCCTCGTCGATGCGCAGGATCGAGTCCGGGAAGTCCTCGGCGTCCATGCCGCCCCAGCCGGTCGCGATGATCCCCCGCACGCCCGCCGCCTCGAGGGCCCCGACGACGGCCCTCGTGATGCGCTTCGGGTCGCGGCCGGCCATGCTGCCGAAGCCGACGTAGACCGGCGGGTCGCCCCCGTCGAGGAAGGCGACGAGCTCCTCGGGGGGAGACCACGCGTCGGCGACGTCGAGGAACCAGTACCCGGTCTCGTGCACGTGCTCGGGCCAGTCGGCCGGTCGGGGCAGGAGGTGCTCGCTGATGCCGTGCACCACCTCGATCGGCCGTCCGTCCGGGAGCGTCGTCGTGAGGGCCGCATGCTTCCGCTCGCCGAGGCCGAGGGTCGCGCGCCGGAAGCGGTCGACCATGCGGTCGTACGAGGCGTACCCGAGCCCGACGAGACGGTAGGTGAGCCGGTTGTACCAGCGGCCGAGACGGAGCGCGGGGAGGCCGACCATCGGGAAGTCGCCGGTCGGCACCGAGACGGGCACCACGAGTCCGAGGACCGGTGTCGCGCCGAGCCGCTCGGCGACGTGCGGTGCGGCGATCGCCTTCGGGTGGTACACCACGAGGTCGGGCTCGAACGCTCGGGCCGCCTCCCACACGTCGTGCATGAGGCGTTCGTTGATGGGACCGGCGGCCCGTGCCAGGCGGAGGTTGGCCTTGACCGTTCCGAAGAAGCCCGACGCGTCGTCCAGCGCGGATCTGCCGGCATCGGAATCGAGCAGCATCAGGATCTCGTCGCTGAGCGGTGCGAACGGCACGTCGTGCTCGGCGGCGAAGGGCGCGAACCGTTCGCACGTCGCCAGGGCGACGTCGTGCCCCGCATCCTGCAGCCCCTTCGCGAGCGCGAGGTACGGCTGCACGTCGCCGCGCGATCCGACCGTGACCACGAGGATCCTCGACATCAGGTGCGTCCTTCCAGGGCGGGTCGGGCTTCTCGGGGGTCTTCGGGTTGCCGGGCGCCCTGGGCGTCGAGGGCGTCCCGCGCGTCGCGGGCGTCCTGGGCCGCGCGGAACTCGTCCATGAGCTCGGGCAGGCGCGCCATCATGAACACGTAGAAGTCGCGGGTGCGGGCGAGGCGCCGGGCCCGGGGTGCGCGCTCGTCGCCGACCAGGTCGAGGCCGCGCTGCACCACGTCGAGGAAGGCGCGCATCTTCGCGGTCGGGTCGACGGCCAACGCGAACGCATCCGCTTCGATCTCGTACGCGTGCCCTCGGCCGGCGGTCGGGACGCGACGGACGAGGCCGGACTGCTGCAGGACCCGCATCCCCGTCGAGACCGACGCCTTGGACAGCCCGGTCGCCTCGCTCAGCTCCGTGCTCGTCTGTCGCGGCGGATCGCAGATGAGCAGCCAGCCGAGCAGCGTGCCGAACGCGGGCGTCGTGCCCATCTGGGCGAGCACGACGCCGACGTCTTCGGCGTAGGCGCGCGCCTCCTCATGATCCATCGCGTTTCGCTCCTCATGTTCAGAACATTCTGAACATAGCACTCATTTCTTCGTTCGTCGAGGACACGGAACCGGAGAGCCCGGGGGTCGTCGACCGGAGCAACCGTGGCGTTCAGGCAGCGGGCGGGACGGTCTTCCGCATCACCGTCTTGTTCTTGCCGAGGCGGCGTTCGAACGTGAATCCGGCCCGCTCGAACATCGCCCTCGTGCCGTTGTGCAGGAACGATGACGACGTCCGCTTCCCCGGGGCGAGTTCATTCGGGAACGAGACCACCTCGCCTCCGCCGGCCTGCGCGATCAGCCCGAGCGCTCCGTCGAGCGCCTCCCGCGCCACTCCCGACCTCCGATGATCGCGGTCGACGAAGAAGCAGGTGATGCGCCACGGTGCCGGGGCGGTCTCGCCCGCCTCGTACTGCCTTCGGTGGTAGATGTTCGGCAGCTCGGCCGGGCTGCCGTACTCGCACCACGCGATCGCGGCGTCGCCGTCGAACACGAGCGCGGCGTGCGCGACCCCCTCGGCCACCAGGCGCCGCTTGAACGTCGGCCGGTCGACGTCGTCCTTCGCGGTGCGCTCCGTATCGCCGTGGAAGTAGGAGCAGTAGCAGCCGCCCCAGACCCCGTTGTGCTTCTCGGCGAGTGCGAGCCACGCGGGGAACGTCTCGGGGGTCAGGGGCCTGACCACGTGCGGAGTCGCGCCGACCGCGTCGTCCATGGCGACCTCCTCGCGTCGGTCCAGCCAGTCTGCCGACGGCCCGCACGTTCGACAAGGACCGATCGATGGTTCGATGTCGACCGGTGTCCGCCGCTCCTACGCTGGCGCCATGGGATCGCAGATCGAGCCGCAGGAGTTGCGGAGCTTCGTCAGGCACGCCGAGGGGACGATCTCCCCGAAGACCGTCGCGAGCCTCTACGGGCGCGCCGAGATGCTCTCGCGGATGCCTCGACCGCTGCAGCGATGGATCGTGGCGCACGCGGGAGGCGAGTCGGACATCGGCTTCGTCGTCGACCCGTACTGCACGTTCCTCGCATACGGGATCCGCGACGAGGCGACCGCGACCAGGTTGCTCCCACCGGACTACCGCCTGGCCCCGACCTCGATGTTCGCCGACGAGGCGCCGCGACCGTGTGCGATCCTCGGCGCCTTCACGGTGCGCGCGTCGACCTTCTGCGGCGTCCGCGTCGAGCTCTACCTCATCGCCGAGCACGTTCGGACCGGGATGCTGACCTGGGTCATCTGCGACTACGAGTCGAACACGATCAACTACGACCCCGGACAGGGCTTCTCGGGTGCGACCACGAGCCATGCCGTCGCGACCACCTCCCACGCCGGAGAGGTGATCATCGACGTCCGCAGCAGGGAGCGCGCCAACCACCTGTCGGTCACCGCCGCACTGCCGCAGGCGACCGTGCGAGCCCTCGACCGGCGGCTCTGGGTCGACGGCAACCTCTCCGTCGACTACGGCGGCCGGCTCATGCACCCCGGGTCGGAGCCGTTCGGACTCGTCTTCGACCCGGGCGAGATGACCCGGGCGCTGCGAGTCCCGCACGACGCGGTCCGGGTGGAGCGCAACACGTTCGGCGCCGGGTTCCGGGAGGACGAGCCGTTCGAGGTCGCCTGCTTCCCGTACGCCCAGCACTTCATCACGACCAGCTACCCCAGGTCTCGGCCAATCCGCGACGAGCACGACCTCGAGGAGGCGGTCCGCGGCTACGTGCAGCGAGCGGGCTGACGAGTCCATGCGGGCGCACGTCCCGCACGACGACGGGCGGCGGATGGCCCGTCGCGCACGACCGCGGCCCGGCCCGGTACTACGCTGACCCCGAGTCGCGAGGGGGACCTGCACCGTGAGTACGTCGCATCCGTCGTCACGAGAGATCTCCCGGCGCGTCGCGGCGCTCACCACCGGCGCGACCGTCTTCGGCGCCCTCATCGTCTTCCTCTACTTCTCGCTGCTCGATCCGATGCCCGTCGACGAATCGGCGGTGGGGTCGCTCGAGCCCGAGGGCCTGCTGACGTTCGCGGTCGCCGGCGTGCTGATCCTGGCCGGCGCGATCGCGATGGTCATCTGGCTCGGACGACCGATCCGGACGTGGCTCGGCCTGATCGAGGCCGGCACCCCCGCATCGGAGATGCCGCCGAACGTCGCCCGCCTGGTCCTGGTCTGGCCCCTCGTCGGCGCGTCGCTCGTCGCCGCGGGAAGCCTCGTCGTGGCCGTGTTCCTCTCGATCGCGTACGGCGATCCGGGCAACTTCGTCGGCATCGCCGTCGGCGGCGCCGTCGGGACGACCATCGTCTACTTCGGCACCGACCTGATCTGGCGGCAGCAGATCCCCACGTTCTTCCCCGACGGCAACCTGAGCTCCGTCCCCGCCTTCCGACTCCTCGTGCGGAGGCGCCTCCTGTTGGCCTTCACGCTCATCGGCGCGCTCACGCCGACCCTGCTCGTGGTGCTCACGCAGGCGCGCATGCGCGCCGTGCTCGACGCCGAGAACCCGCAGGCGATCCTCGACAACCTCCTCCTCGTCCAGCTGTTCATCCTCGGGGTCGGCCTGGTCGCCGGCGTGATCACGGCAGCCCTCGTCGCGCGGGCCATCGTCGGGCCGATCCAGGCGTTGCAGGCGGCGATGGGCCGTGTGGAGCACGACGAGCTCGACGCGAAGACCGCGGTGACCACCAACGACGAGCTCGGGTACCTGAGTGAGCGATTCAACGTCATGACGGACGGGTTGCGTCAGGGCGAGCGACTGCGGGAGCTGTTCGGCCTCTACGTCAGCGCCGAGGTGGCCCAGGCCGCCGTGGAGACCGGCGCTGGTCTCGGGGGCAGGCTGGTCGACTGCTCGGTGATCTTCTCGGACATCCGCGACTTCACCACGCTCAGCGAGCAGCTGCCGCCCGCACGACTGGTCGAGGTGATCAACCGGTACATGACGGCCATGGTGTCGGTCGTGGTCGACCACGGCGGCGTCGTCACCCGCTTCGGCGGCGACTCGGTGCTGGCGGTCTTCGGCACGCCGCTGAACCCCATGTCCGATCACGCGGACCGAGCGGTGAGGACGGCGATCGGGATGCGACGGGCGCTCGCCTCCTTCAACGAGCGGGAGAGCGAGGACGGTCTCCCACGGCTCGAGGCCGGCATCGGCATCGCGAGCGGGCCGGTCATCGCCGGCAACATCGGCGGCGCCGAGCGGATCGAGTACACGGTGATGGGGGATGCGGTCAACCTCGCCGCCCGGCTGGAGGACCGGACCAAGGATGCCGGCGCGCCCATCCTGGTGAGCGCCGAGACCTACCGGGGGCTCGAGGGAACCCGGGACCTGCGCGCCCGGGTGCTCACCGATGTGCGGATCAAGGGGAAGCGAGATCCGGTGACCGTCTACGCGCTCTCCGAGTCGCGCGGCGCGGAACCGGGTCGTTGAGCCGCATCAGCCGAGGCTGAACCCGCCGTCGCTGGTGAGCACCTGTCCGACGATCCATGCGCCCTCGGCGGTGCAGAGCCAGCCGATCAACTCCGCGGTGTCCCGGGGCGATCCGTACCTGCCGAACGGGGTCGTGGCCAGATGCGCCTGGAGTTCGTCCAACGGCCGATCGGTGGTCTCGGGGTCCATGTAGCCGGTGTTCACGGGCCCGGGATTGATCGTGTTCAGGATGATGCCGAGCTCGATCAGCTCCGCGGCGACCGACCGCGTCACCCCTGCCAGGGCGGCCTTGCTCGCGGCGTACGCGATCTCCCCGCGCATCGGTCCGAGCACCTGGCCCGAGGTCATCCAGAGGACCCGACCGCGTGGCTCCGAATAGGGTCCGTCACCGGTGATCCGTTCGCCCGGCATCCTGCCCGGAGTCTCGTCGCGCGGCGCCGTCAGCCGCGCGAACTCGGCGGTGAGGAGCAGGCTCGCCCGCGCGTTGACGTCCCAGTGCCCGCTCAGCCGCTCGGCCGTCATGTCCAGGATGCCGCCGTCGTCGCCGCTCCGAGCGTGGTTGCAGACGAGGATGTCGAGGGTTCCGGTCAGCGCGGCGGCCCGGCCGATGAGCGTGGGGATGGTGCTCGCATCGGCGAGGTCTGCGGCATGGTCCGCGAGGTGCGAGCCGTCGATGAGGTGCTGTCGGATCCCGTCGCGCACCGCATCGAGGTCGTCACCGCCCCACGGCTGGTCCAGGTCGTGCGGGCGGTGGTGATGCACCACGAGGTTCGCGCCGAGCGACGCGAGCTTCGCCGCGACCGCGTAGCCGATGCCTCGACGCCGGGAGACACCGGTGACCAGCGCGGTCCGCCCCTCCAGAGGAAACTGCGAACGCACGAGTGAGCCTTTCGTCGACGCCGTGACGGCGTGGGAATGAGGGACCGGGGATCGGGGCTCACCTGCACCGCATAGCGGAGAGACTACCCACTCCGCCGCCCGACGGCGCATCGCGTGTCTCATGGACGCGGCGCTCCTGAACGCGGCCCGATACGATTCCGAGATGGAATCCGGAGTCGTGCTCGACGAGACCGTGGCGACCGATCCGCGCGTGGTCGAACTCGTCGCGGAGCAGGAGGCCGAGGTGATGGCCCGGTACGACGAGACCGATCCCGGACCGGGCGCGTCGCCCGACAGTCCGGCCGTGCTGGTCGTGGCCGACGACCGTCCGGTGGGGTGCGTGCTGGTGTCGTTCACCCCGGATTTCGCGGAGATCAAGCGGATGTACGTCGCTCCGGCCGCCCGCGGCCGCGGGCTCAGCCGGTTGCTGCTCGAGCGGGCCGAACGGATCGCCGCGGCGCGCGGCGCGCGGGTCCTGCGGCTGGAGACCGGCTTGGCCCAGCCCGAGGCGATGGCGCTGTACCGCCGCTCGGGGTACTCGCCCATCCCCTGCTACGGCTACTGGAAGGACGACCCGGACGTGCGCTGCTACGAGAAGGAGCTGACGGCCTGACGCCGACGACGACCCGCGCGGTCCCGGCACGCTGCCTCGAGCCGGGCGCTCCGAGGGAGCGTCAGCGGCCCCCCACCGTCCCGTCGCGTCGGAGGTCGGCGCCGCCGAGGAGGGCGCCGGGTGCGATCTCGATGATCGACAGCCCGCTCTCCAACGAGGTGATGGACACGGCGTGGCCACAGGCCACGAGTTGCGCGGCGAGCGCGGCGGCGTCGTAGTCCAGGGTCACGCCCGGCACCGGCACCTCGATCTCGGTCGACCCGTTGCGGTTCTGGTAGTGGGGGACGGCGATCGAGTACTGCGGGTCGAGACCGAAGTCGATGTGATTGACGATCGACTGCGCGGTGTAGCCGATGATCCGTGAACCGCCGGGCGATCCGGTCACCAATTCGACGGCGCCGGTCGAATCGAACACGATCGTGGGCGACATCGAGCTGCGAGGACGCTTCTCGGGCTGGACGCGGTTGGCGACGGGGGTGCCGTCGCTCCCGACCGGGGTGAACGAGAAGTCCGTGAGCTGGTTGTTGAGCAGGAAGCCGTGCACCATGACGCCGTTGCCGAAGGAGCTCTCGACGCTCGTCGTCATCGAGAGGGCGTTGCCCCAGCGGTCGACGATCGAGATGTGGCTGGTGCCGCTCGTCTTGGCGGTCGCGTCGGGCGCCGTCGGGTCGAACTCGCCCGGCGGGGTGCCGGGGCCCGCGGTGCCCATGTCGGTGTCCGAGATGAGTGCGGCGCGGGACGCGAGGTAGGCCTCGTCGAGCATTCCCTCCGCGGGGACGGTCACGAAGTCGGGGTCGCCGACGTAGAGGTTGCGGTCGGCGAAGGCGAGTCGGCCGGCCTGCGTGAACAGGTGGACGACCTCGTCGTCGAGCGGATCGCCGGCGCCCGCGCCGGCCAGGTCGAAGCCCTCGAGGATGCCGAGGATCTGTCCGACCGCGAGACCGCCGGATGAGGGCGGGCCCATGCCGCACACGTCGTGGCCCCGGTAGTCCAGGCACACCGGGGCGCGTTCGACGACGTCGTAGGCGGCGAGATCGGCCGTCGTCATGTCGCCCGGGATGGCCGGATCGGACTGGACCGCGTGGGCGATCTCCTCGGCGATCGGCCCGGTGTAGACGGCGTCGGCGCCGTCCTTGGCGAGGGCCTTCATCACGTCGGCGTAGTCGCGGTTGGTGACGATCGTGCCGGCCGGCTTGGCCACGCAGGTCGCCGGGTCGGCGAAATAGGCCAGGGCGGTCGGGTCGCGGAAGAACACGCGGTCGGAGCACGACGGGTTCAGGGCGAGCAGGCCCGCGGCCTGGGAGGACGTCCGCTCGGTGAGCGCGAATCCGTCCTGGGCGAGCGTCTTCGCCCGCGTGAACAGCGTCTGCCAGGGCCGCGCCCCGTAGCGGTCGTGCAGGACGTCGAGCAGCCGCGGCACGCCGGGCACGCCCACCGAGAGCCCGCTCTGCCAGGCGGTGAAGAATCCGAGGCCGAGGAAGCGATCCTCGGTCGCCGCCGACGGTGCCGTCTCGCGGGCGTCGAACGTGGTGGTCGTTCCGGTGGCGGCATCGTGGTAGACGACGAACGCGCCTCCGCCGATGCCGCTGGACTGGGGCTCGACGAGGCCGAGCACCGCCTGCGCGGCGATCATCGCATCGACCGCGGTGCCCCCGGACCGGAGCACCCGCTCGCCGGCATCCGTCGCGAGCGGGTTCGCCGTGACGACCATCTCCCGCACCGTCGCGGTCGATTCGAATGTCGGGACGTCGGCGGAGGCCGCACCCGCCACGACCAGCGTCGCCGCACTCACCGCGGCGATCGACGCGAACACCTTCCGGAACATGGCAACCCCCCTGTCGCCGCGCAGCCTCATCGCTGCGCCTTCCCCGGGGCGAGTCTTCCAGACTCGAGGGCCCGAGGCCAGAGGGGGTCGCCCCCGCCGTGGGCGACCGACGTCACGTCACGGTCGACGCGACCGCGAGCCACCACACCGGGAACGCGATCCAGGCGAGCCCGCCGAGCACGACGGCGACGCCGAAGAGCACGGTGCGCACCGCCGAGCCGTCGGCCGCGAGGAATCCGATGCCGCCCGCGATCGCGCACGCCACGAGCGCCGCGAGCAGTGCGATCGCGAGCACGGCGAGCCAGCCCGGCAGCACGCCGGCGTCGCGTGCGACGCCGGCCGCGACCGCGGACCACGCGAAGGCGACGACGGTCGCCACGACGGCGACCACCGACTGGGCCTGCAGGTCGGCGAGCCCGGCGAGCATGAGGAGGGTCACGATCGCGATCGCCGCGGCGCCGAGGCAGGCGACCACGGTGAGCGCCCACAGCCAGGGTCCGGCGACGACGTAGCGGGCGAGCAGCACCATCGCGACGATCCACGGCAGCGCGCCGATGACGGCGAGCCAGTCGTTGACCGGGCCGAGCCACGACCACCTCGACTGCGGGGTCGAGAAGGGCGTCGCGAGCACGAAGAACAGGATGAGCGCGACGAGCGCCGCGAGGCTGACGAACCCCTGCAGGCCCGCCCAGATGCGGACCTGCTCGGTTCCGGCCGCGCGGTCGATGGCGATGTCCATGATCCCCACCTCCGGGAGGTGTCCTCGCCTCCATCGTCCTCCCCTGCGAGACGGATGTCACCGTCGGAGGTCCCGGCGCGGGTGCGACGCCGCGGGGTGACAATGGGGACATGCGCGTCGAGGTGCTGCACATCGACGACTGCGCGAACTGGCGCGACGCCGGGGCGCTCGCGCGGTCCGTCCTCGACGCGCTCGGCCGACCGGACGTCGCGGTCGAGTTCGTGCTGATCGAGACGGAGGAGCAGGCCGCGGCGACCGGCTTCGCCGGATCGCCGACGATCCTCGTCGACGGCACGGATGTCGCCCCGGCTGCCGGCGCCGGCGTGCTCGCCTGCCGGGTTTACCCCACCGACCGCGGCTCGGCGCCCCTGCCCGCGCGCTGGCAGGTCGAGGCCGCCGTCCGCTCGAGCGCGGAGGCCGGAGCCGGTCGCAGCTGACGCTCGCCGCCCGGCCCGACCGCGTGCGAGGCTGGCGGCATGTGGATCGGGTGGATCGAGTTCGACCTGCTGCTCGGCGACGTGCACTCGCTCAAGGAGAAGCGCGCCGTCATCCGGCCGATCCTCGCCGAACTGCGGCGTGCCACCGAGGCATCCGTCGCCGAGACCGGCGCCCACGACCTGCACCGTCGCGCCGAGCTCGGCGTCGCCGTCGCGGCATCCGCTCCCGATCGGGCGACCGAGGTGCTCGACCGGGCCGAGCGGCTGGTCGCAGCTCGACCGGAGGCGACGCTGCTCGCCGCGCGACGGCGGCTCCGGCGCGGCGACGACGACTGACCGACCGCGCCTCCGCACGGGCGCGCGGCCGGAGCCGACGACGCGCGCGTACGACCGGTCAGGCCACCCGCACGCCGTCCTTCCACGTCTCGGCGACGATCGGCACGCCGGGCCGGTAGGCGAGGTGGATCGAGCTCGGCGCGTCGAGCACGGCCAGGTCGGCGCGCATGCCGGGGCGGAGCGCGCCGACGTCCGTCCGTCGCAGCGCTGCGGCGCCGCCTGCGGTCGCGGCCCACACGGCTTCGGCGGGCGTCATCCCCATGTCGCGCACCGCGACCGCGATGCAGAACGGCATCGAGCTCGTGAAGCTCGATCCCGGGTTGCAGTCGCTCGCGAGCGCGACGGTCGCGCCGGCGTCGATCAGCCGGCGGGCGTCGGGGTAGGGCTGGCGGGTCGAGAACTCGACGCCCGGCAGCAGCGTCGCGACCGTGTCCGACGCTGCGAGCGCGGAGACGTCGTCGTCGGAGAGGTACGTGCAGTGGTCGACGGATGCCGCGCCGAGCTCGACCGCGAGCGCGACGCCCGGGCCCTCGCCGAGCTGGTTGCCGTGCACGCGCACGCCGAGCCCGGCGGCGCGACCCGCCTCGAGCACGCGCCGGGACTGCTCGGCGGTGAACGCGCCGCGCTCGCAGAACGCGTCGACCCATCGGGCGTACGGCGTGCACGCGTCGAGCATCTCGCCGACCACGAGGTCGACGTACGCGTCGGCGCCCGTGCCGGGCTCGCGGTCGCCGTCGGCGTACTCGGCCGGGACGACGTGGGCGCCGAGGAAGGTGACCTCGTCGGTGACCTCGCGAGCGAGGCGCGCCAGCCTCGCCTCGTCGACCACGCCGAGCCCGTACCCGGTCTTGACCTCGAACGTCGTCGTCCCCTGGCGATGCAGCTCGTCGACGAAGCCCGCGAGCCGGGCACGCAGCTCGTCGTCCGTCGCGGCGCGGGTCGCCGCGACCGTCGAGCGGATGCCACCCGCCTCGTATCGGCGGCCGGCCATGCGGGCGGCGAACTCCGCGGCGCGGTCGCCGCCGAACACGAGGTGGGTGTGGCTGTCGACGAAGCCCGGGATCACGGCGCGGCCGTCGAGGTCGATCACCTCGACGCCGGCGTCCCAGGCGGCCCGGTGCTCCTCGCCGTCGAGCCGGTCCTCGCGCTCGCGGCGCACGGAGGCGGCATCCGTCGCAGACCCGATCGCCGTCGCGTCCGTCGCCGCGCCGGGCGCATGCACGGCCGGACCGACCCACGCGACGCGGCCGTCCTCGATGAGGACGGCCGCGTCGCGGACGATGCCGAGCGCTCCGCCGTCGCGTCCGTCCGCGGGGTCGTTGGTGACGAGCTCGCCGATGTTCGTCAGCAGCATCCGCTGCACTGCACCGCCGTCGGTCATGCGTCCATCATGGGCACGTGGAGGCCGCGTTCGCGAGCCACCTCGACGGCGCGGTCGTAGCCCGCGTCGACGTGCCGCATGACGCCGGTGCCGGGGTCGTTGACCAGCACGCGCGCGATCTTCTCGGCCGCGAGGTCGGTGCCGTCGGCGACCACGACCTGGCCGGCGTGGATGGAGCGGCCGATGCCGACGCCGCCGCCGTGGTGGATCGAGACCCACGTCGCACCGGAGGCGGTGTTGAGCAGCGCGTTCAGCAGGGGCCAGTCGGCGATCGCGTCGGAGCCGTCGGCCATGGCCTCGGTCTCGCGGTACGGCGACGCCACCGACCCCGAGTCGAGGTGGTCGCGGCCGATGACGATCGGCGCCGAGAGCTCGCCCGACGCGACCATCTCGTTGAACTTCAGTCCGGCGAGGTGGCGCTCCTGGTAGCCGAGCCAGCAGATGCGGGCGGGCAGCCCCTCGAAGTGCACCTTCTCGCCGGCCTGCTCGATCCAGCGGCGCAGGTGGGCGTCCTCGGGGAACAGCTCGAGGATGGCGCGGTCGGTCGCCGCGATGTCGGCCGGATCGCCCGAGAGCGCCGCCCAGCGGAACGGTCCCTTGCCCTCGGCGAACAGCGGCCGGATGTAGGCGGGCACGAAGCCGGGGAAGTCGAACGCGTGCGCGTACCCGCCGAGCTCGGCCTCGCGGCGGATCGAGTTGCCGTAGTCGAAGACCTCGGCGCCGATCGCCTGGAAGCCGACCATGGCCTCGACGTGGCGGGCCATCGACTCGCGGGACAGCCGCGTGAACTCCTCCGGGTCGGAGGCCGCGAGCGCGTGCCACTCGCCGATCGTGACGCCCACGGGCAGGTACGAGAGCGGGTCGTGGGCGCTCGTCTGGTCGGTGACGATGTCGATCGGCACGCGGCGCTCGAGCAGCTCCGGGAAGACGGATGCCGCGTTGCCGACGACGCCGACGCTGAGCGCGCGCCCCTCGGCCTTCGCGGCGAGCACGCGCTCGACCGCGACCTCGAGCGACGGCGCGACCTCGTCGAGGTAGCCGTGCTCGACGCGGCGGGTCAGGCGCGTCTCGTCGACGTCGACGATGAGCACGGCGCCGCCGTTCAGCGTCACGGCGAGCGGCTGCGCGCCGCCCATGCCGCCGCAGCCGGCGGTCAGGGTGAGCGTGCCGGCGAGCGACGCCGTCGCGACCTCGTCCTCGGTCGCGCCGCGCTTCTCGGCGAGCGAGCGGGCGACGGCGCCGAAGGTCTCGTAGGTGCCCTGCAGGATGCCCTGCGTGCCGATGTAGATCCACGACCCGGCGGTCATCTGGCCGTACATCGTGAGGCCGAGCTGCTCGAGCCGGCGGAACTCGGGCCACGTCGCCCAGTCGCCGACGAGGTTGGAGTTCGCGATGAGCACGCGGGGCGCCCATTCGTGGGTGCGGAAGACGCCGACGGGCTTGCCGGACTGCACGAGCAGCGTCTCGTCGGGCTCGAGCTCGCGGAGGGTGCGCGTGATCGCGTCGAACGCCTCCCAGTTGCGGGCGGCCTTGCCGGTGCCGCCGTAGACGATGAGGTCCTCGGGACGCTCGGCCACCTCGGGGTCGAGGTTGTTCATGAGCATGCGGAGCGGGGCCTCGGTCTGCCAGCTCTTCGCCGAGAGCTCGGAGCCGCGGGCGGCGCGGACGGTGCGGGGGCCGGCGACGGCGTCGGCCTCGGTGGGTGCTGCGGTGGTCATGTTCCGATCACACACCCTCGCTCGCCGGTCGACAACGGATGCCGCGGGCCTGGCGTCCGGGATCCCGGACATGCCGACCGTGGCGTCGCGTCGGTCGCCGACCGGGCGCGGTGTCGACCCGCGTCAGCCGAGCTGCACGCCGCGGGCGGCCATGAACGGCACCGCGTCGGTCGCCGAACCGTCGAGGCGCACCTCGTAGTGGAGGTGGCATCCGGTCGAGGCGCCGGTGCTGCCCACGGCGCCGATGAGCTCGCCGCCCGCCACGACCTGGCCCACGTCGACGAGGATGCCGCCGTCGCGCAGGTGCGCGTAGCCGGTCGCGACCCCGTCGCCGTGGTCGATGAGGATCCAGTTGCCGTAGGTGCCGTTGCGGCCGGCCTGGACGACGACGCCGTCGGTCGCGGCGAAGACGCCCGTGCCGCACTGGGCCGCGAGGTCGGTGCCGCGGTGGAACTGGTTCACGCCGGGGAGCGGCTTGTCGGGTCGCGGGCCGAAGCCGTCGGTGATCGAGCCGAAGACGGGCGATGCCCAGCCCTGCTCGCTCAGCTGCCCGGAATCGGACGGGACGTTCTCGAAGGTGGTGACCGTCTCGGCCGCCAGGCGAGTCTGCGCGCCGTTGATCGCGGCACGCGCGGCGGCGACGGCGCCCTCGGCCTTGACCACGTCGTTCTCGTACTCGGCGATCGGGATGGCGTCGACGGCCTCCCACGCGGCGGCGGCACGATCCTCGGCCGTGGTGGCGTCGGCGTCGCGACGATCGGCGATGTCGCGGAGCCGGTCCGCGTCGCCGGCGAGCTGCTGCACCCGGTCCATGCCGGCGAGCCCCGCGAGCAGGTCCTTGCCGGAGCCCCACGCGGCCGCCATCGACCGCATCGCGGCGCCGTCGCCCTCGACCGCGTCGAGGTAGACGCTCGCGGCCGTCTCGGCGACGCGTCGGGCCGACTCGGCCTCCTGGTCGAGGCGCTCGGCGACGGCGCGGGCATCGGCCTGCGTGCTGCGGGCCGACGCGAGCTTGGACCGCGCGCTCCGCAGGTCGGCCATCGCCCGGTCGAGCTTGACCTGGAGCCCGGAGAGTGCCGCGGTACGCGAGTCGGCCGTTCCGACGACGGTCGTGGTCCGGACCATCTGCGCGACGGGGCCGTCCCCGACGAGCACGAACGGCGCGGTCACCCCGCCGGACGTGGGCGGCACCGGCGTGGCCGTCGGAGTCGGCGTCGGAGTGGGAGTCGGCGTCGGAGTGGGAGTGGGAGTCGGAGTCGGAGTGGGCGTCGGCGTCGGGGTCGGGGTCGGGGTGGGTGTCGGGGTCGGGTCGGGCGTCGGATCCGGGGTGGGCTCGGGCGTCGGGTCGGGCGTGGGCGTCGGGTCGGGCGTCGGCTCGGGATCCGGCGTCGGCTCCGGGTCCGTGGTCGGCGTCGGGTCGGGCGTCGGCGCCGGGTCCTCGGTCGGGGTCGGCTCGGGCGTGGGATCGCCCGCCTCGGTCGTGTCGGTCGACTCGGTGGTGGCCGTCGCGTCCGCGGTCGAGCCGTCGCCGGCATCCGTCGTCACGGTCGTCGCGTCGACCTCTTCCGCGTACGCGGGCGCGAGAGATGAGGCGCCGAGGAGGATTCCTCCGGCGAGCGCGGCGACCGCAACCGTGCACCTCCGGGCGGGTCTCGCTCGGAACGGGTCTCGATCGTCTGCGTCTCGGGTTCGGAACATAGGGCTTTCCAGGCGGCCGACAACGATGCCGACTCTCCCCAAGTCTGCCCGTCCGCGGGGTCCGCGCACAACCTCGGGTTTGCCGCGGGCGAACCCCCGTTCGGGGCGCAACCTGCGCGCGAGTCAGTCGAGCGGGACGACCCCGCCTGCCCGGCGCAGCACCTCGCCCGACTGCACGGCCCCGACGACGGCCTCGATCTCGGGCGAGAGGAAGCGGTCCTCGCCCGGCACCGCACCCGCCTCGGCGACGAGTTCGACGACCGCCCCGGTGGCCGCGCCCGGCTCGAGCGGGGCGCGCAGCGCGAGGCCCCTGGCGGCCGTCATGACCTCGATCGCGACGACGCGGGCGAGTCCGTCGAGGGCGCGTCGCAGCTTGCGTGCAGCAGCCCAGCCCATCGACACGTGGTCCTCCTGCATGGCCGACGACGGGATCGAGTCGGCCGACGCGGGCACGGCGAGGCGCTTGAGCTCCGAGACGATGCCGGCCGCGGTGTACTGGGCGATCATGAGGCCCGAGTCCACGCCGACCTCGTGGGCGAGGAACGGCGGCAGCCCGTGGTTGCGGGCCTGGTCGAGGAACCGGTCGGTGCGCCGCTCGCTCATCGACGCGACGTCCGCCACGGCGATCGCGAGGAAGTCGAGCACGTACGCGACGGGCGCGCCGTGGAAGTTGCCGTTCGACTCCACCCGGCCGTCCGGCGTGAGCACCGGGTTGTCGACCGCGCTCGCGAGCTCGGCCTCGGCGACGACCGTCGCATGGGCCATCGTGTCGCGCGCGGCGCCGTGCACCTGCGGGGCGCAGCGCAGCGAGTAGGCGTCCTGCACGCGCGTGCACTCCGGGCCCTTGTGGCTGGCGACGATCGGCGACCCCGCGAGCAGGTTCCGGAGGTTGCCCGCCGAGACCGCCTGGCCGCGCTGCGGCCGGAGGGCGTGCAGGTCGGCCGCGAACACGGCGTCGGTGCCCATGAGGCCCTCGACGCTCATCGCCGCGGCGACGTCGGCGGTGGCCAGCAGCATCCGGAGGTCGTGGATGGCCAGCGCGAGCATGCCGAGCATGCCGTCGGTGCCGTTGATGAGGGCGAGGCCCTCCTTCTCGCCGAGGTGGAGCGGGGTGATGCCGGCCGCGGCGAGCGCCGCCGCGGCATCCGTCGGCCCGTCGGCGCCGTCGACGCGGACCTCGCCCTCGCCCATGGCGACGAGCGCGCAGTGCGCGAGCGGTGCGAGGTCGCCCGAGCAGCCGAGCGAGCCGTACTCGCGCACGACCGGGGTGATGCCCGCGTTGAGGATCGCCGCGTAGGTCTCGGCCGTCTCGCGGCGCACGCCCGTGCGCCCGGTCATGAGCGTGGAGAGGCGCAGGAGCATGAGGGCGCGGACGACCTCGCGCTCGACCTCGGCGCCGGAGCCGGCGGCGTGGGAGCGCACGAGGCTCGCCTGCAGCTGCGCGCGGCGGTCCTCGGCGATGAAGGTCGTCGCGAGTGCGCCGAAGCCCGTCGAGATGCCGTAGTGCGGCTCGGGGTCCGCGGCGAGGCCCTCGACGATCGCGCGGCTCGCGGCCACCTCGGCGAGCGCGGCGTCGTCGAGTTCGACGCGCGCGTCGTGCCGGGCCACGGCGACGACGTCGTCGATCGTGAGCGGTCCGGTGCCGACGGTGACGGATGCCGCGGTACGGGCGGGTGCGGGCGCGATGGTGCTCATGCCTCCGATTCCACACCGCGGAGGCGCGCGCCGGAACGCGGGGGAGTACGCTTCCGTCCGGGATACCGGACGAGGAGGTGACGCGTGGCCGAGGCCTCGAAGGTGCCCGCCGCCGACCAGGTGCTGCGGATGCTCTCGCACCTGGCGGCGCAGCGCGGGCCGGTGCCCGCCGCGTCGATCGCGACCGCGCTCGACCTGCCCCGATCGACGACGTACCACCTGCTCGCGGTGCTCCAGGAGCGCGGGTTCGTCGTGCACCTGCCGGAGGAGCGGCGCTACGGGCTCGGCGTCGCGGCCTTCGAGCTGTCGAGCGGGTTCAGCCGCCAGCAGCCGCTCACCCGCCTCGGCCGACCGCTCGTTGCCGCGCTCGTCGACCGGCTGGGCGAGTCCGGCCACCTCGCCGTCCTGCACGGCCGCGACGTGCTCTACCTCGTCGAGGAGCGCGCGCCGCGCCGCCCGTCGCTCGTCTCGGACGTCGGCGTGCGCCTGCCCGCGCACCTCACCGCCTCGGGTCGCGCCATGCTGCAGGCGCTGCCTCCCGCGCAGCTGCGGGCCCTCTACCCCGACCGATCGGCGTTCGCGGCGCGTCCCTCGGCGACGGATGCCGCGGCCTGGACCTACTCGCGGCTGAAGGCCGTGCTCGCGGAGGCGCGACTCGCCGGCGTCGCGGGCGAGCACGGCGAGGTCACCGGCGGCCTCGCCTCCGTCGGCGCCCCCGTGCTCGACCACCTCGGCTGGCCGGCCGCGGCGATCGCGGTCACGTTCGCCGACGGGGCACCGGCCGACCTCGTGGCGGCCGCCACCGAGGGAGTCCGCGACGCCGCCGCCACGCTCTCGCGGAGGATCGGCGCGCGCTGACGATCAGGCGGCGGGCGACGGGACCAGCCAGCTCCGCAGCATCCGGGTCACCCAGGGGAGCACCCAGTACGTCATGATCGGCGTCAGCACGAGGGTGGTCACGAGCACCCGCAGCGCCAGCGGCACGCCCTCCCACCACGGAAGCAGCGCCACGAGCAGTGAGAAGACGAGGTTGACGGGGAAGAAGCCGAGCCAGATGCTCACGGCCTGCTTCCAGCGCGGCGGCGCCGGCGGCAGCGCGGGCTCCTCGGCGGCGTCGTCGACCGCGGGCACCGAGCCGGTGGCCGGTTCGTCGAACCATCCCTCGATGCCGGTCCGGCGCTTCGCGCGCTCGGTGCGGACGAAGCCGCGGCCCATCTCGAGCCACCAGGCGCGCTCCGGCGACCGCTCCCACGCCTCGAGGGTCTCCTCGTCCGCGAAGCGGTAGAGCATGTGCCACACGTCGGAGTCCTGCCCCGCGCGGACCCAGCCCGAGCCGAGGAAGCCGGGGTAGCGGTTGGCGAGGTTCACGCCGGTCTGCACCCAGACGGTCGCCTCCGCGATGCGGCCGGGGTCGACCTCGCGGCGGATCGACACGGTGATCGGTTCGGTGCCCATGCCTCCATGGAAGCGCATGCGTGCTGCGAGGACGTTGCGTGCGCGTTGCGGCGGCGGTTTCCCGGCGGCGGTCTCCCGGCGGCGGTCTCCCGGCGGCGGTCGCGCCGACCCGGGCGGTCTCAGTCGAGGTGGGCGTGCAGGAACGCGGCGACCTCTGCGCGGAGGCCCTCGTCGAGGATGCCGATCGAGTGGGCCTCGCCGGGCACGATGGCGAGGTCCGCCTCGACGGCCGACGCCCCGAGGGTGGCCGCGAGCCGTTCGGCCTGGCTGAGCGGGATGATCTCGGAGTCGGCGTGGCCGATGAAGAAGGGCGGGTCCGTCGGGTCGACCCACGCCGTGGGCGACGCGTCGATGGCCTGCGGACAGGACTCGTCGGGCGTGCCCGGCTCGCAGTCGAGGAAGTCGCCGACGATGCCGCGCAGCCAGTCGGACGCGGCATCCGCATCGAGCTCGGGCAGGCCGAGGCCCACGGGGCCGGAGAGCTCGGCGACGGCGGCGACCCGCGAGCCGACGTCGAGGGGGCCTTCGCCGAGCGTGCCGAGCAGCGCCGCGAGATGACCGCCCGCCGAGCCGCCGAAGACGCCGATCCGCGCGGGGTCGAGGCCGAACCGGTCGAGCTGCGCGGGCTCCCGCAACCACGCCACCGCCGCCGCGACGTCGTCGATCTGCGCCGGGTAGACCGCGTCCGGCACCAGGCGGTAGTTGACGGATGCCGCGACGAAGCCCTCGCTCGCCAGCCACAGGCACACGTTCCGCCAGTCGGCGTTCGCCTTGTCGCCGCGCGCCCAGCTCCCGCCGTGGATCGAGACGACCGCCGCGTGGGTCCCGCCGATCGCCGACGCGGGCGGGCGGCACACGTCGAGCGTCAGGACGGTGCCGTCGTCGGCGACGCCGTACTCGAGGTCGGGGTCGACGCGCAGGTCGTTCGGCGGCTCGAAGGTGCGGATGCCGATGACCTCGTTGCCCGCGACCTCGCTCGATGCCTGGCGCGCCGCCGGGTCCAGTTCGCGCAGCGGCTGGTGGAACGCGGACGCGACGGCGGCCACCGCGATGGCGGCGCTCACGGCGAGGGCGATCCGCACCGACCGGCGACGCCGGCCGCCGCGATCGCCGGAGAGTCGGGTCATGGGCAGGGGCTCCGGGCTCGGGGGTGAGGCGATGCTACCCCAGGATCGCCGATCCGGGGACACCGGCTCGAACGGTTTCCGGCGGCCGCCCGGAACCGGTCCAGCCGGATACGCTCGCGGCACCCGCCCCGGCGACCGCCCGGGCCCCCGCCCCTCGTCCCCGAACGGTCCCGTGATCCGAACCCTCCTCAGCGCCGCCCTCGGCGTCGCGCTCACGCTGTCCCTGTCCGCGTGCACCACCGACGACCTCGTCGACGTCCTGTCGGCCATCGAGTCCGAGCTGTCCGAGGGGGCGTCGCCCTCCGGGCCGACCGGCTCCGGGCTCACCGCCGCCGAGGTCGAGGAGGCCGAGGCCACGCTCGCGAGCCTGCCCGTCAAGGGACGGGCGCCGATGACCGGCTACGAGCGCGACGAATTCGGCCACGGCTGGACCGACGTCGACCACAACGGCTGCGACACCCGCAACGACGTGCTCGCCCGCGACCTCGAGGACATCGACCGCCCTGCCGGCTGCCGCGTGCTCGCCGGCCTCCTCGACGACCCGTACACCGGCCGGGTGATCGAGTTCATCCGCGGACAGGGCACGTCGCAGCTCGTGCAGATCGACCACGTCGTGCCCCTCGCGAACGCGTGGGTCACGGGGGCGCAGCAGCTCTCGGAGGAGGAGCGGGTCGAGTTCGCGAACGACCCGCTCAACCTCCTCGCGGTCGACGGGTCGGCGAACCAGCAGAAGGGCGCCGGCGACGCCGCCACCTGGCTGCCGTCGAACCGCGGCTTCCGCTGCGAGTACGTCGCCCGCCAGGTCGCGGTCAAGGCCGCGCACGGACTCTGGGTGACCGCGCCGGAGCGCGACGCGATCCGCGGCGTCCTCGACGGGTGCGCGACGACGGGCTGAATCCGTCCGCCGGATCCGCCCGGAGCTTCGCCGCTACTCGCCGACGGCGAGCGGCCGGTCGTCGCCGAGCAGCTCCGCGCCGAACCCCACGAGCGACTTCGCCATGCACACGCTCGCCGGCACACCCGCGTAGCGGCCGAAGGCCGGCACCCGGCGGTACCCGTGCTTCGCGTACAGCGCCTGCGCGGCGAGGTGCTGGGAGCCGGTCTGCAGCACGAGCTCGCGGACGCCGCGCGCCGCGGCATCCGTCTCGGCGCGGTGCAGCAGCATGCCGGCGATGCCGAGCCCGCGGGCCGCCTCGTCGACGTACATGCGCGCGATCTCGGCGCGGGCGCCGTCGAGGTCGCCCTGCTCGATGAGCGCGACCATGCCGAGCGCCGTGCCGTCCTCGGACCGGGCGACGTAGACGCTCACGCCGGGCCGGTCGAGCTCGTCGGCATCGAGCTGCACGCAGCCCGCGCCGGCCGGGTACAGGGCGCGCGAGAAGGCGGAGCCGTGCTCGAGCAGCCGTGCGATGCCGGCCGCCCGCGGCGACTCGACGGAGATCGACGGCGGTGTGGTCACGACGAGAGCGTACGCGATATGCGTTACCGCTCCGTTACGTTCCCGAGGCGGAATCCGGCCGTCGGGCGGATTCACAGGCGCCTGTCCGGTATCGTTGCGGGGTCGGTCATCGGACGCCGCGCCGTGCGCGGAAACGTGAGTCCAGTGGGCCGGATCCCCGGGCGATCTGCGCGGGGAGCATCACAAGGTATGTGAAACGGCCCCGGTCCACGATGCTGCCGGGTTCTCAGTCGTGCTGCGCTGCGTGCGCAGCCGGTTGCCACGTACACGAGCAACCAGGAAGCAGTCCCCATGCCCAAGAACCGCAAGCCCGCCGGCGGCCGCGTCGCCCGCGACTTCGACCCCGCCCGACAGGGCGCCCGCCGCACCCCCGGTCGCGGCGGCTCCACGCAGAAGCCCGGCTCGCGCAGCCCGAAGCACCGCGGCCACCGCCCGGAGGACGCCGAGTCCGCCAAGGCGCCGCGCTGGACGCGCGAGGAGCGCGTCGCGAAGGGCCGGACCGAGCACCGCGCCGATCGTCCGGGTCGCGACGACCGCCGCGCCGAGCGCGACGACCGCGGGCCGCGTCGGTTCGACCGGGACGAGCGTGCGCCGCGCCGCTTCGACCGGGACGACCGGGCCCCGCGTCGTGACGACCGGTTCGACCGCGGCGACCGCGGCGACCGTCGGTTCGACCGCGATGATCGTGCCCCGCGCCGGTTCGACCGGGACGAGCGTGCGCCGCGCCGCTTCGACCGCGACGACCGGGCCCCGCGTCGTGACGACCGCGGCGACCGCGGCGAGCGTCGCTTCGACCGCGACGACCGTGCCCCGCGCCGGTTCGACCGGGACGAGCGTGCGCCCCGTCGCGACGACCGGTTCGACCGCGGCGACCGCCGGTTCGACCGCGACGAGCGAGCCCCCCGCCGTTCGCGTGAGTTCGATCGCCCGGGCTTCCGCGACTCCGAGCGCCGGCCCTCCTCGTTCTTCTCCGACGAGCCCCGCGCCGAGCGCTTCGAGCCCTCCGACGACGTCGTGCTCGAGCGCCTCCAGGCCGAGGCCGTGACGGCCGACGAGGTCGACGGCGTCGCGTTCGCGGACCTCGGCCTCGGCCGCAACATCGTCGACGCGCTCGCGCGCCTCGGCGCCGAGACGCCGTTCCCGATCCAGGCCGCGACCATCCCGGTCGTGCTCGAGGGCCGCGACGTGCTCGGCCGCGGCCGCACCGGCTCCGGCAAGACCATCGCCTTCGGCGCCCCGACCGTCGAGCGACTCATGCAGGAGTGGGCGGCGTCCGGCAAGTCCGGCGGCAAGCGCCAGATGGGCCGGAGGCCCCGCGCGCTGATCCTCGCACCGACCCGCGAGCTCGCCCTGCAGATCGACCGCACCGTGCAGCCGATCGCGCAGAGCGTCGGCCTCTTCACGACGCAGATCTACGGCGGCGTCCCGCAGGGTCGCCAGGTCGGTGCGCTGCAGCGCGGGGTCGACATCGTCATCGGTACGCCGGGCCGCATCGAGGACCTCATCGAGCAGGGCCGTCTCGACCTCTCCGAGGTCATGGTCACGGTCCTCGACGAGGCCGACCACATGTGCGACCTCGGGTTCCTCGAGCCGGTGCAGCGCATCCTGCGCCGCACCCCCGAGGGCAGCCAGCGGCTCCTCTTCTCGGCCACTCTCGACACCGGCGTCGCCGCGCTCGTCGACGAGTTCCTGGTCGAGCCGGCGGTGCACGAGGTCGCGGGCGAGGACCAGGCCTCGGGCACGATCGAGCACCGCGTGTTCGTCATCGACCACCGCGACAAGCGCGACCTCGTCGCCCAGCTCGCAGACCGCGACGGCAAGACCCTGGTCTTCTCGCGCACGCGCGCCTTCGCCGAGGACCTCACGGACCACCTGGAGGACGCCGGCATCCGCGCGGTCGCCCTCCACGGCGACCTCAACCAGTCCAAGCGCACGCGCAACCTGCAGCAGCTCACGAGCGGTCGCGTCGACGTGCTCGTCGCGACGGACGTCGCCGCCCGCGGCATCCACGTCGACGACATCGACCTCGTCATCCAGGCCGATGCGCCCGACGAGTACAAGACGTACCTGCACCGCGCCGGCCGCACCGGCCGTGCGGGCCGCGAGGGTCGCGTCGTGACGCTCATCACCCGCAACCGGCAGCGCCGGCTCGCCGACCTGCTCGGCCGCGCCGAGATCGAGGTCGACTTCGAGGACGTGCGCCTCGGCGACGAGCTGCTCGCCGACGCCTGACCCCCGGGCGCCCTTCGCGTTTCTCAGGAGGACACGCCGCACGTCGATGCACGACGCGGCGTGTCCTCCTGAGCACGGTGCGGATCCCGCGTTCCGCCCCTGAGAAACGCGAGTGGCAGGCGCCGGGATCGGCGACGCCCGGCGATATGGTCGGACCGACGCGCCCTGCCGCGTCCGAGCGACCGCCTGCGAGCGCCGCGGCGGGGGACGGGGAGCGCATGAGCGACGAGTCGGGTCCGAGGCAGGGCAGCGCGGCCGTCGCCACCGTGAGCCGCGCGATGCTGTCGTGGTTCGGCGTGGCGATCGTCGTGCTGTCGTTCCTCGCGGCGTTCCTCGGTGCGTGGCTCGCCCGCTCGACCGGCGCGCCGTCGGCGGACGACACGCCGCAGCCGCTGCCGTCGGCCTCGGCCGAGCAGGTCGACTACGAGGAGGCGCTCGCCGAGATCCTGCCCGCCGGGTCGGCCGTGCGCGTGGGCATGGGCGCGCCCGAGTCCGGGAAGGGCTACGACGGCGACGTCTACATCGACGTCGACACCACCGACCTGTACGTCTTCCGCGACGGCGACTGGCAGGTCGCCGGCAACCTCAAGGCCGAGGCGGTCGAGCACCTCACCGGGGCGACCGGACCGCAGGGCACGGCGGGACCGCAGGGCGAACCGGGTCCGCGGGGCGAGCCCGGAACCCCGGGCACGCAGGTGCTCCTGGGCCAGGGCGACCCCGACCCGAAGACCTGCACGACCGAGGGCGACGTCTACATCGACACCGAGTCGGTCGCGTTCTTCCAGTGCCTCGGCGGCCAGTGGATCTTCTTCGGCCCCCAGCCGGCGGCGCCCACCCCGACCGCGACCGCCGAGCCTGCGCCCGAGCCCACCGACGGCGGCTGATCACGCGTCCGCATCCGCGCTCGACTGGCGGATGCGCCATCCGTTCGGCATACTTACTGACTGAACGGTCGGTTGGAATTCAACCGAGGGGATGACGCGGCGGCCCGCAGCGGCGCCGCCGTCCGGACGACGTGGTCAGGAGCAGGCATGGCGGAGGCGTATCTCGTCGGCGGGGTGCGGACCCCGGTGGGTCGGTACGGAGGGGTGCTCGCGAGCGTTCGGCCCGACGACCTCGCGAGCCTCGTCGTCGGCGAGGCGATCCGTCGCGCCGGCCTCGAGTTCGACGCGCTCGAGGAGGGGGCGATCGACGAGGTCATCCTCGGCGCCGCGAACCAGGCGGGCGAGGACAACCGGAACGTCGCGCGGATGTCGGTGCTGCTCGCCGGTCTCCCCGACTCGGTGCCCGGCATCACCGTCAACCGCCTCTGCGCCTCGGGCATGTCGGCGATCACCATGGCGTCGCAGGCGATCCGCGCCGGCGATGCGGACCTCATCGTCGCCGGCGGCGTCGAGTCGATGACGCGTGCGCCCTGGGTGCAGGCCAAGCCCGAGAAGCCCTGGGCCAAGCCCGGCGAGGCCTACGACACGTCGATCGGCTGGCGCTTCCCCAACGCGAAGCTGCTCGCCCGCGACAAGGCGACGTTCTCGATGCCCGAGACCGCCGAGGAGGTCGCCCGCGTCGACGGCATCACCCGCGAGGACGCCGACGCCTTCGCCCTGCGCAGCCAGCAGCGCGCGGTCGCCGCGATCGACGCCGGCCGGTTCGAGGCCGAGATCGTCGGCGTGCCCACCGCGAAGGGCGAGGTGCTCGTCGACGAGGGCCCGCGCCGCGAGACCTCGCTCGAGGTGCTCTCGACGCTCCGCCCCGTGGTGAAGGGCGGCTCGGTCGTGACGGCCGGCAACTCGAGTTCGCTCAACGACGGCGCGAGCGCGATCGTCGTCGCGAGCGGCGAGGCCGTCGAGCGCTACGGACTGACCCCGCGCGCGCGGGTCGTCGTCGGCACCGCCGCCGGACTCGCACCCGAGATCATGGGCCTCGGTCCCGTGCCGGCGACCGAGAAGGCGCTCGAGCGGTCGGGCGTCTCGCTCGACGACATCGGCTCGGTCGAGCTCAACGAGGCCTTCGCGACGCAGTCGCTCGCGAGCATCCGCCGGCTCGGACTCGACCCCGAGCGGGTCAACGTCGACGGCGGCGCGATCGCGCTCGGGCATCCGCTCGGCTCGTCCGGCGCCCGGCTCGTCGTCACGCTCCTCGGCCGCATGGAGCGCGAGGGCTCCCGCTACGGCCTCGCCACCATGTGCGTGGGCGTCGGCCAGGGCAGCGCGCTGATCGTCGAGGGCGTCCGATGAACGCGCCGGATGTCGCGGTCTCGCCGGACACGCCGTCGCCGCTCCTCGTCGAGCGCGCCGACGATCGCGTCGTCGCGACCCTGAATCGGCCGGACAAGCGCAACGCGATCGACCAGGCGACGATCGACGCCATCCACGCGCTGTGCGCGGAGCTCGAGGCCGACCCGCGCATCCTGATCATCACGGGCACCGACGGCGTGTTCGCGTCGGGCGCCGACATCGCGCAGATGCGCGAGCGCACCGCGGCCGACGCGAGGGCGGGCATCAACGCCAACGCGTTCATCCGCATCAACGAGCTGCCGATGCCCGTCATCGCCGCGGTCGACGGCTGGGCGCTGGGCGGCGGCGCCGAGCTGGCGTTCGCCGCCGACATCCGCATCGCCACGCCCGACGCCAAGTTCGGCAACCCCGAGACCGGGCTCGGCATCATCCCGGCGGCAGGCGCGACCTGGCGGCTGAAGGAGCTCGTCGGCGAGGCGCGCGCGACCGAGCTCCTGCTCACCGGCCGCATCGTCGACGCCGCCGAGGCCCTCTCGATCGGGCTGATCACGGGCGTGCACCCGACGGCGGACCTGCTCGCCGAGGCCCACGCCGTCGCCGACCGCATCGCGAAGAACGACCGCGCGGCGACGATGGCGACCAAGCGCGTGCTCCGCGCCCCTCGCGCCGACCACCCCCACGTCGACCTCGAGGAGCAGGCCGTGCTGTTCGAGAGTCCCGAGAAGCACCGTCGCATGACCGCGTTCCTGGAGCGCCGGGCCGCGAAGCAGAGGAGCGCCGAGTGACCGACCCGACCACGACTCCCGCCGTGCCCGCCGCGACCCCGTCGACGCCCGAGCGCGTCGGCGTGCTCGGCGGCGGCCGCATGGGCGCGGGCATCGCGCACGCGTTCCTGCTCGCAGGCTCCCGCGTGACCGTCGTCGAACGCGACGACGAGGCCGCCGACGCGGCGCGCACGCGCGTGCTCGACTCCGTCGCGGCATCCGTCGCCCGCGGCACGACCGACGAGGCCGCCGACGCGATCGCCGCGCGGCTCGCCGTCGCGACCGATGCCGCCGAGTTCGGCGGGGCCGACCTCGTGGTCGAGGCGGTGCCGGAGGACCTCGGCCTGAAGGTCGACGCGCTCACGCGCGTCGAGGCGGTGCTGGGGGCGGATGCCGCGCTCGCGAGCAACACGTCGTCGATCTCGATCGACGTGCTCGCCGAGCGGCTCGAACGCCCGGCCCGGTTCCTCGGCCTGCACTTCTTCAACCCGGTGCCCGCCTCGACGCTCGTCGAGGTGGTGCGCGGCACCGCGACCGACGGCGCGCTGGTCGAGCAGGCGCGCGGCTGGGTCGAGGCGATCGCCAAGGCGCCGATCGTCGTGCACGACGCCCCGGGCTTCGCATCGAGCCGCCTCGGGGTCGCGCTCGGACTCGAGGCGATCCGCATGCTCGAGGAGGGCGTCGCCTCCGCCGAGGACATCGACACCGCGATGGTGCTCGGCTACAAGCACCCCGTGGGCCCGCTGCGGCTCACCGACCTCGTCGGGCTCGACGTGCGGCTCGGCATCGCCGAGTACCTGGCAGGCGAGCTCGGCGAGCGCTTCGAGCCGCCCGCCCTGCTCCGCCGCATGGTGGCCGAGGGCAAGCTCGGTCGCAAGACCGGCGAGGGCTTCCACGTCTGGGACGCGCAGTGACGCGCGCCGACACCGACACGGCCGGCGCGAGCGCGGCCGACACGAACACCACCGAGGAGACCAGAATGACCGGCATCCTGCCCAGCTACGTCCGCGACGCATGGTGGACGCCCGACGCCTCCGCCGAGGCATCCGCCGCCGAGGTGCGCGACGCGTCGACCGGCGAGGTCGTCGCCCGGGTGTCGACCGATGGGCTCGACCTCGGCGCGGTGCTCGAGCACGCCCGCACGGTCGGGCAGCGCTCGCTCGGCGAGCTCACCTTCCACCAGCGGGCCGTGCTCCTCAAGCAGATGGCGCTCGCGCTCACCGAGCGCAAGGCCGAGCTCTACGAGGTGTCGGCGCGCGCCGGCGCCACCAAGCGCGACTCGTGGGTCGACATCGACGGCGGCATCGGCGTGCTCTTCACGTACTCGTCGAAGGGCCGCCGCGAACTGCCGAACGCGAAGGTCGTCGTCGACGGCCCGGTCGAGCCGCTGTCGAAGGACGGCTCGTTCATCGGACGCCACGTCTACACGCGGCTGCCCGGCGTCGCCGTGCAGATCAACGCGTTCAACTTCCCCGTCTGGGGCTCGCTCGAGAAGTTCGCGCCCGCGTTCCTCGCCGGTGTGCCGACCGTCGTGAAGCCCGCGACGCCGACCGGCTACCTCGCCGAGGCGTTCGTGCGGATCCTCGTCGAGTCGGGCCTCCTGCCGGCCGGCTCGCTCCAGCTGGTCTCGGGCAGCGTGCCGGACCTGTTCGACCACCTGCGGCTCGGCGACCTCGTGGGCTTCACCGGCTCGGCGTCGACCGCCGAGAAGCTGCGGGCGCACGACTCGGTTCAGACGGGCGGTGTGCGGTTCACGAGCGAGACCGACTCGATCAACGCCTCGGTGCTCGGCTCCGACGCCCTGCCGGGCACGCCCGAGTTCGACGCGTACATCGCACAGCTCGTCGTCGAGATGACCTCGAAGGCCGGGCAGAAGTGCACCGCGATCCGCCGCGCGATCGTGCCGGCCGAGGCGGTCGACGCGGTCGTCGACGCGGTCCGCGAGCGACTCGCCGCCAAGGTCGTGCTCGGCGACCCGCGCGCCGAGGGCGTGACCATGGGGCCGCTGGCCTCGCTCGCGCAGCGCGACGAGGTGCTCCGCCAGGTCGCGCGCCTCCGCGAGGCCGGCGGCGAGGTCGTCGTCGGGTCGACCGACGCGCCCGACGTGGTGCTCGCGGACGGCTCGACGGGCCCCGACCCCGAGGGCGCGTTCGTCTCGCCCATGCTCCTGTCGTTCCCGGATGCCACGGCCGCGGCCGTGCACGAGGTCGAGGCCTTCGGTCCCGTCGCCTCGGTCATCGGCTACGACTCCCTCGACCAGGCGGTCGACCTCGTCGCGCGCGGCGGCGGCTCGCTCGTGACGAGCGTCGCCACCCACGATCCGGATGTCGCGGTCGCACTCGCGTCCGGCATCGCCGCGATGAACGGCCGCCTCCTCTTCCTCGACCGCGACGACGCGCGCACGTCGACCGGACACGGCTCGCCCGTGCCGCACCTCGTGCACGGCGGACCCGGCCGCGCCGGCGGCGGCGAGGAGCTCGGCGGCATCCGCGCCGTCATGCACCACATGCAGCGCACCGCGGTGCAGGGCTCGCCGGCCATGCTCACCGCCCTCACCGGCGTCTGGCACTCGGGTGCCGAGGCGCGTCCGTTCGCGGAGTCGGGCGAGCGCCACCCGTTCCGGAAGTCGCTCGCGGAGCTCCGCATCGGCGACCAGGTCGCCTCCCCCGCGCGCACGGTCACGCTCGAGGACATCGAGACGTTCGCGCACTTCACGGGCGACACGTTCTACGCGCACATGGACGAGGCCGCGGCGGCGGCGAACCCCTTCTTCCCGGGTCGCGTCGCGCACGGCTACCTGCTCGTCTCGTGGGCCGCGGGCCTGTTCGTGGATGCCGCGCCGGGCCCCGTGCTCGCCAACTCGGGCCTGGAGAACCTGCGCTTCATCACGCCGGTCTCCCCCGGCGACTCGATCCGCGTCGAGCTCACGGCCAAGCAGATCACGCCGCGCGAGACCGACGAGTACGGCGAGGTGCGCTGGGACGCGGTGCTGAAGAACCAGGACGACGAGCTCGTCGCGACGTACGACGTGCTCACGCTCGTCGCGAAGGAACCGACGGGCGACGCCGACGGCGACGCGACCGTGGGCGCCGACGCGCAGGTGCAGCCGGCCTGACGGCCGGCGACGGCGGGGTGGCGATCGGGCCGCCCCGCCGTCAGGGGTGCTCGGCGGGCTCGCGGAGGTCGAGCCACATGAGGCCGAGGCGGAAGCCGGGGGCGGCCTCCACCTCCCGTTCGAGCTCGGCGCCCATCGCGGCGTAGAACCCCGTCGCCTCGGGATCGGACAGGATGCGCATGCGCTCGTCGAGTCCGCGGGCGACGCCCGTCGCGCGCTCGAAGAGCCGACGGCCGAGTCCGGTTCCGATCAGGTCGACGGCGAGGAACATGTGGACGAGGTCGACGAATCCGTCCTCCTGGGAGAGGCTGTAGAAGCCGACCGACCGGTCGTCGTCGACCAGCACCTCGACCGTGTTCGACCCGATGAACTCCGGGGTGGGCAGGTCGTGCTCCCTGAGATGCTGCACGGCCTCGGGGAAGTTGACGTCGTGGCCCCAGTACGCGACGCCGGCCAGCGTGAGTTCGCTGAGCGCCGCCGAGTCGTCGGGGCGTGCGGTTCGGAACTCCATGGCCTCGACGCTAGCGCGGCGACCCCGTCCCTCCTCGGGGCGGCACGCGCTCGGCCGAGCAGCTCGATTCATCTCACGCTGACGAGCAGCTACCGCTCGTCGTCGATCTCCCTGCCCCAGAACGCCGCCTCGTCGTGCGGGCGCACCTCGGCCTCGGCCCGGACCGAGCGGACGATCCGGGTCGCCTCGACGGCCGAGTTCCCGCGATGCCGCGCGGGTCGCGGGGGCGGCGAGCCCGTGGTCGGCTTCCCGGTCGAACGTCGCCGCCTCACGGTCCCACAGCTCTCGAGTCATCGATCGATCGTAGGTCCCGGGGCCGACGTGGGTCAGCCGCGCAGCGCGAGCACGAACGGCAGGACGGCGGTCGCCCCGGCCCGACGCAGCGTCCGGGCGGCGACCGTGAGCGTCCAGCGGCTGTCAGCCTGGTCGTCGACGAGCAGGACGCCGCCCGGGGGCACGTCGAGCCCGTCGGCGGAGAAGCGCTCCCAGACGTTCGCCAGCCGGAACGCGCTGTTGCCCCCGGGCGCGCCCGTGGGACCGCCGTCGACCGGGGCGAGCTCGCCGAGGTACGGCAGCCGGCCGATGCCGGCGATGCCCTCCGCGAGCGAGGCGACGAGCTGCGGACGCGTGCGGGACGGCACGGCGGCGACGGCGACGGGGCGCTCGGTCCAGTCCCACTCCGCGAGCACGCGCACGCACGCGTCGAGCACGCGCGGCGGCACCGGAGCGTCCGGAGCACCGGCCGCGAACAGCTCCCGCATCGCAGCGCCCCAGCCGAGGTCGGTGAGCCGCGCGAGCGCGCGGCCCTCGTCGGCCTGCTCGTCGGCCGCGATGCGGCCCTTCACGGGCACGCCGAGCCGGTCGGCGCTCGTCGGCCAGGCGCGGCGCGGCTCGATCGGCACGCCCACCCGGTCGAGCGCGGCGGCTGCGGCGGCGGCGACGTCCGCGTCGACGTCGCCCGGGTACCACGCCCCCGCGCACACGTCGCAGCGGCCGCAGGGGGTCGCCGTGTCGTCGTCGAGCGAGCGCTGCAGGAACGCCATGCGGCACGACTCGCCCTGCTCGTACTCGAGCATGTGCTGCTGCTCGGCCTCGCGCTCCTCGGCGATGCGCCGGTAGCGCTCCGCGTCGTAGGTCCACGGCTCGCCGGTCGCGACCCATCCGCCCCGCACACGGCGCACCGCGCCGTCGACGTCGAGCACCTTGAGCAGCAGTTCGAGCGGGGTCCGCCGGATGTCGACACGCGCCTCGAGCGCGGGCGTCGACAGCGGCACGTCCGACAGTTCGCCGATGACCCGGCGCGCCCGCTCCTCGTCGGGCATCGACGCGGTCGCGAAGTAGTGCCAGATCGCGCGGTCCTCGCGCCCCGGCAGCAGGAGGACGTCGGCGTTCTCGGTCGCACGCCCCGCACGGCCGACCTGCTGGTAGTACGCCACGGGCGACGACGGGGCGCCGAGGTGCAGCACGAAGCCCAGGTCGGGCTTGTCGAAGCCCATGCCGAGCGCGCTCGTGGCGATGAGGGCCTTGACCTCGTTCCGCTTCAGCAGCCCCTCGGACTCCTCGCGCTCGTCGGGGTCGGTCTGGCCGGTGTAGGCGCGCACGTCGTGCCCGCGCTCGCGCAGCACGCGTGCGGTGTCGACGGCGGCCGAGACGGTGAGCGCGTAGACGATGCCCGAGCCCGGCAGCTCGTCGAGGTGCTCGTCGAGCCAGGCCAGTCGGCTCGCCGAGTCGGGCAGTCGCAGCACGCCGAGGCGCAGCGACGACCGGGCGAGCGGCCCGCGGATCGTGAGCACGTCGGTGCCGAGCTGCTCGGCGACATCCGCCACGACCCGGCTGTTCGCGGTCGCGGTCGTCGCGAGCACGGGCACGTCGGCGGGCAGCTCGGCGATGAGGTCGCGCAGGCGCCGGTAGTCGGGCCGGAAGTCGTGGCCCCAGTCGCTGATGCAGTGCGCCTCGTCGACGACGAGGAGGCCGAGGCGGCGCACGAGCGCCGGCAGCTGCTCCTCTCGGAACGACGGGTTGTTCAGGCGTTCGGGGGAGACGAGCAGCACGTCGACGTCGTCGGCGTCGAGGCGCCGCAGCACGTCCTCCCACTCGTGCGGGTTGGTGGAGTTGATCGAGACCGCGCGCACGCCGGCGCGCTCGGCCGCGGCGACCTGGTCGCGCATGAGCGCGAGCAGCGGCGAGACGAGCACGGTCGGCCCGGCGCCGCGTTCGCGCAGCAGCAGCGTGGCGACGAAGTAGACCGCGGACTTGCCCCACCCGGTGCGCTGCACGACCAACGCGCGGCGACGGTCGGCCACGAGCGCCTCGATGGCCTCGAACTGGCCGTCGTGGAACTCGGCGTCGTCGCGCCCGACGAGCGCGCGGAGCGCGCCGAGGGCTCGGGCGCGGAGGTCGAGGGTCGTCTCGGGGGAGGGCATGCCTCCATGCTCGCCGATGCGTCCGACAGGTGCGGCACCGGATCGTCGTCGCGACCGCGCCGTCCCGAAGGGTCAGTCGGTGTAGGACTCGATGGTCGCGGCGAAGCGGGCGGCGACGTAGGCGTAGCCGGCGTCGTTGAGGTGCAGTCCGTCGCCGGCGTCGAACCGCGGGGAGTTGCGCTCGTTGAGCCACGGCACCGGCGACTTCGGGTCGACGTAGATCGCGTCGGACTCCTCCGCGCCCGTGGCGATGGCCTCGAGGCGGGAACTGCGGTCGACGCCCTGGGCGAGGGGCTCGAGCGGGCCGAACACGACGATGGCCGCCTCGGGCCACCGCTGGCGCGCGATGTCGACGGCGCGGATGACCGCGACCGTCTCCTCGCGCGGGGGCGCGAGGAAGTCGTTGAGCCCGCCCTGGAAGACGATGATGTCGTACTCCGTGCCGCTCGCGGCGTGCGCCGAGATCCGCTGGTCGTAGGCCAGGTCGGTGCGTCCGTCGGACGCGTTGCCCTTGGTGAAGCCCGTGCCGCCGACGGCGTCGATCGTCGCGTTCCACGAGAGCGCTTCGGCGGCCGCCCGGGCCCAGCCGAGGTCGGGCTTGGTGGCGCCGATGCCCTCGGCCCACGAGTCGCCGACGATGAGGACGGTCGGGTCGTCGGGGATCGTCGTCAGCGGGTTGGCGGGGACGCGCTCGCTCTCGGGCAGTTCGGTCGAGGCGAGCGGGCCGACGGCGAGCGTGATGCTGGTGACGGCGCCGGCCACGGCTCCGACGAGGGTCGCCACCGCGACGCGCACGATGTTCCGGGCGCGCGAACGGGCAGGGCGGATCACGTCGGGCACGACTCGATGGTAGAACACGAGCCCGAGTGTTCGGGGGATGCGCGCTGAACGCTTGTGGAATGAAATGTGAGTCACTAACATTCTGAGGGTGACCACGACCGAGCTCTCCCCGAAGCGCGCGCGCACGCGCCAGCGGCTCGTCGACCGCGGGCTCGAGCTCATCGAGCGCGACGGCTACGACGAGACCTCCGTCGCGCAGATCGCCGCCGCTGCGGGCGTCAGCGAGATGACGTTCTTCCGGTACTTCGCCAGCAAGGAGGCGCTGGTCCTCGAGGACCCGTACGACCCGATGATCGCGTCGGGCATCGCGCGCGAGCCGCGCGACCTCCCCCCGATCCAGCGCGCCGCCCGCGGCATCCGCTCGGCCTGGCAGGCGGTGCCCGAGCCCGACCACCCCGAGATCCGCCGTCGCGTGCGCATCGGCTCGCGCACGCCGGCCCTGCGCGGGGCGATGTGGCGCAGCACCGGCAACACCGAGCAGGCGATCGTCGCCCGGCTCGTGGCCGACGGCGCGCCGGCCTTCGAGGCGCGCGCCGCGGCATCCGCCGTGCTCGCCGCCCTGGTCACGGGCCTCTACGCGTGGGCCGACGGCGAGATCGACACCCTCGGTGCGGCCCTCGATCGGGCCCTCGACGTCGTGACGGGCGAGCAGACGGAGGCGACGCCGTGAGCGCCGCAGCGGCCGAGGCGCCCCGGCTCGAGGCCCGCATGGTCGCCCGCGCCTTCCGCGGTGGAGCAGGAGTGCACGGCATCGACCTGACCGTCGAGCCCGGCGAGATCCACGCGCTCGTCGGCCTCAACGGCGCCGGCAAGACGACGCTCATGCGCCTGCTGCTCGGCATGCTGCGGCCGGACTCGGGCGCGGTGCGCGTGCGCGGCCGCGACGTGGCCGAGGCGGATGCCGCGACCTGGGCCCGCGTCGGCCAGCTCGTCGAGCATCCGCTCGCCTACGCCGAGCTGACGGGCCGCGCGAACCTCGAAGCCGCGGCCCGACTGCACGGCCTCGAGCCGCGACGCATCCCGGACGCGGTCGATCGCGTGGTCGAGGAGTTCGCCCTCGCGCGGTACGCGGGGGTGCGCGCGAGCCGGCTCTCGCTCGGCAACCGGCAGCGGGTCGGCGTGGCGGGTGCGCTGCTGCACGACCCCGACGCCGTCGTGCTCGACGAGCCGACGAACGGGCTCGACCCGGCCGGCGTGATCGTGCTGCGCGAGTCGCTGCTGCGACGCGCGGCCGCGGGCGCGGGCATCCTCGTCTCGAGCCACCACCTCGACGAGGTCGCCCGGGTGGCCGACCGCATCACGGTCATCAACGACGGCCGCGTCATCGGCGCCCTCGACCCCGCGGGCATCGACCTCGAACGCGCGTTCTTCGCCCTGGTGCACGAGGACGACCGGGCCCGCACCGCCGACCCGACCGAGCAGGAGGATGCCGCATGAGCCCCCGGGCGACTCGCACCGACGCCCCGCCCCGCGCGACGGCGCACGCGCCACGGCGGCGACGCCCGCTCGCCCCGTTCGCGGGCCTCGGCGCCGCCGTGGCGGTCGAGGCGCGCAAGGCGACCGCGTCGCGCGTGATGGCGTCGACCACGGTGCTGCTGGTCGCCGGCATCGGCGCGCTCGCACTCGTGATGCTGCTCGCCGCGGCATCCGGCGAGGAGCAGGTGCTCGCCAAGCTCGGACCGCTCGCCGGGGTGCCCGGCTGGGCCGGGCTCGTCGGGGTCGTGCTGCAGATCACCGCCGCGGCGGGACTGCTCGCCTTCGGCGTCGCGCTGAGCTGGACGTTCGGCCGCGAGTTCGCCGACGGCACGGTCGCCGCGCTGTTCGGCCTGCCCGTCTCGCGGGCGGCGATCGCGCTCGGCAAGCTGCTCGTCTACGCCGCCTGGTCGGTCGGCGTCGCCGTCGCGCTGACGGCGGTCGTCGCGGTGCTCGGGTTCGCCATGGGGTTCGGCACGACGGATGCCGCGGGCGTCGGCGAGCTGGTCCGGATCCCTGTGCTCGTCGTGCTCTCCGCGCTCATCGCCGTGCCCGCCGCGTGGGTGGCGACCCTCGGGCGCGGGCTGCTGCCGGGCATCGCCGCGACGATCGCGATCATCGTGGTCGCGCAGGTGTCCGCGCTGGCGGACGTCGGCGCCTGGGTGCCGCTCGTCGCACCCGCCCTCTGGGCGATCGCGCCCGGAACCGTGCCCGCCGCCGCGCTCGTCACCGTGCCGTCGGTGCCGCTCGTGTTCGGCGTGCTCACGACGTGGGCGTGGTCGCGGCTCCAGCTCGACCGGTGATCCCGAGCCGGGGGCGCGGGCGTCGACGGTCGGTCGACTTGACCCGCGACCGGCGCGCCCGTCACGCTGATCGGGTCGGTCGCGCACCGGGCGATCGCGCCGCGCGGCCGGCGGGAAGGCCGACATGCCCCACGATCATCCGCTCCACACCGACCTTCGCGTCCGCTGCCTCTGCTGCGAGAGCGTGCAGCCGTTCCGGTTCGCCTCGCCCTCCGACCAGGTCGTCTGCGGCCACTGCCGCGCGCACCTCGGCCCCGAGAAGGCCGAGCGCCGCGATCGCGAGCACGTCGCGCTCTGGCGCGGCATCGTCGACGCGCAGGAGCGCGACGCCCGCGACGCCGCGGACGAGGCCGCGTCGCAGGCCGAGTCCGCGGCGGAGACGATCGCGCGCCTGACGGCCGAGCGCGACCAGCTGCGCGCCGGCGTGCTCGATCGGGGGAGCGAGGCGGGGGCGGCGATCCACGACGGGCTGCAGGACGACCTCGTGCGCCGGGCGCGCCGCGCGACCGAGCTCACCACGCGGCGCGTCGACAAGGCGATGGTCGCGCTGTGGCGGCTGCAGGCGTTCCACCACCCCGATCCGAAGCGGCCCGGTTCGTGCACGTGCGGCCGGCCGCTGCCGTCGTGCGGCGAGAGCCGGATCCTCGAGGGCCAGCGGCAGGAGATGCTCGACTGGGAGCGCCGCAACCTCGAGCTGCTCCGGGCCGGGAAGCGCCACGGCCTGCCACCCGAGCATCCCGAGGTCGCGCGCGCGTAGGCGGCCGCGACGCCCGTGGCGGTCAGCTGCGCGCGGCGGCCGCGCCAGCCGCCACCCACGCGACGGCGTCGTCGAGGTGCGCGATCGGGAAGACCTGGAACTCGCCCGGCACCAGGCCGCCGAAGGCGACGGCGATGCCGATGAGCACGTCGCGGTCGGTCACGAACGCCGCCCGGTCCCACGCCGACAGCGGGCGGCCGATGAGCTTCGCGTCCTCGAGCATCGCCCCGAGCGAGTAGTGGTCGAACTCCTCGCCGAGCACGATCACGAAGTCGAGCACGCCCCGGGTGTCGATCGCGTCGTCGATCGCGGGGTCGAGCACCTCGCGGTAGTCGGCGGCGGTCACCGTCCCGATCGCGCGGAACCCGATCACGCCCTCGGGCAGGTCGTCGAGCAGTTCGATCATCGTGTCCCCCTCCCGGTCAGTCTCGCAGCGGCCCGAGCGGATGTCACGGCGCTCGGCCATCGCGCCGGCCTCGGACGCCGCGTCGATTCGGGCAGGCTCCGGTACCTCGGTACCTCGGTACTTCGGTACTTCGGTACCGAAGTACGCGGCGGAACCTCATCCGCCGAGCGACCCGAACCAGCGACCTCGAACGGACGAACCGGACGGGCGACCCGAGGGAGGACCACGCTCCTCAGGAGGTCGGCACCCGCAGCCCGTCGAGTGCGACGGCGACGACGTCGTCGGCGAGTCGATCGGCGTCCTCGCGTCCGCCGGGGCGGTACCACTCGACGATCGAGTTGATCATGCCGAAGAGCAGCCGCTCGACGACGCGCACGTCGATGTCGCTGCGCAGCGTGCCCTCGGCCTGCGCCTCGGCGACGAGCGCGGTCACGCGCTTGTCGAACGCGCGCCGACGCGCGAGCGCGCGTCGTTCGACGTCGGTGTTGCCGCGCACGCGCAGCAGCAGGGTCACGTACGGCAGCTGCTCGACGAGCACGCGGACCGCGCCGCGCAGCACGTGGTCGAGCCGGTCAGCCGCCGTTCCCGTGGCCGCCCCCGCCTCGTCGAGGACGCCCTCGAGCGAGCCGAGCGCCTGGTCGAGCGCGCGCTCGAGGATCTCGTCCTTCGACGTGAAGTGGTGGTAGATCGCCGACTTCGACAGGCCGAGCCGGTCGGCGAGCACGCCCATCGACGTCGCGTCGTAGCCGTACTCGTTGAAGGCGGCGACGGCGACCTCGAGGATGCCCTGCTGGTCGTAGCCCGGGCGTCCTCGTCGGAGCATCGTGTTCCCTGACATCCGCTTCAGTCTGGCATCCCGGCGACGAGGCGCATCAGCGCGGCTCGCGCAGGTCGTAGACGCGCTTGTACTTGCCCTCGCTGCGCGGCAGCGTGCCGGGCTCCTCGAGCCGGACCGACACCGAGGAGCCGATGAACTCCTTGATCCGGCCTGCGAGCACCACGGTCGCGGCCTGGCAGGCCTCGATCTCGAGGTCGGGGTGGCGCTCGATCCGCACCGTGAGGTCGTCCATGTTGCCCGTTCGCGTGAGCTCGAGGATGAAGTGCGGCGTGAGGTGCTCGATGCCGAGCACGAGCTCCTCGATCTGGGTGGGGAACAGGTTCACTCCGCGCAGGATGATCATGTCGTCGTTGCGGCCCGTGATCTTCTCCATGCGGCGCATGCCGGGGCGCGCGGTGCCGGGCAGCAGGCGGGTCAGGTCGCGGGTGCGGTAGCGGATGACCGGGAAGGCCTCCTTCGTCAGCGACGTGAAGACGAGCTCGCCCTTCTCGCCGTCCGGCAGCTGGTCGCCGGTCTCGCCGTCGATGACCTCGGGCAGGAAGTGGTCCTCCCAGAGATGCGGGCCGTCCTTGGTCTCGAGGCACTCGTTGCCGACGCCCGGTCCCATGACCTCGGAGAGGCCGTAGATGTCGACGGCGTCGATCCCGAGGCGGTCCTGCAGGCGCTGCCGCATCTCGTTCGTCCACGGCTCGGCGCCGAGGATCGCCGTCTTGAGCGACGTCGAGCGCGGGTCGATGCCCGCCTCCTCCATGGCGTCGGCGATCGTGAGCAGGTAGCTCGGTGTGCACATGATGGCGTCGGGCTCGAAGTCGCGGATGAGCTGCACCTGGCGTGCGGTCTGCCCGCCCGACATGGGGATGACGGTCGCGCCGAGCTTCTCGATGCCGGCGTGCGCGCCGAGGCCGCCCGTGAACAGGCCGTAGCCGTAGGCGTTGTGCACCTTCATGCCCGGGCGCACGCCGGAGGCGCGCAGGCAGCGGGCGACGAGCGTCGCCCAGCGGTCGAGGTCGTCGTGCGTGTAGCCGACGACGGTGGGGCGACCGGTCGTGCCGGAGGAGGCGTGGATGCGCGCGACCTGCTCCATCGGCACGGCGAACATGCCGAACGGGTAGGTCTGCCGGAGGTCGTCCTTCGTCGTGAAGGGGAGCTTCGCCACATCCGCCAGGGTCTGGATGTCGTCGGGGTGCACGCCGTGCTCGTCGAACTTGCGGCGGTAGAGCGGGACGTTCTCGTAGGCGTGGCGCACGGTCCACTGCAGCCGCTCGAGCTGGAGGGCCTCGATCTCGGCGCGCGACATGCGCTCCTCGGGATCGAGCTCGTCGGGCGCGGCGGGCACGAGGCCCGAAACGGAGGGGGACTGCGGAAGGGTCGTCGTCGACACGGTGGCTCCCGGGGGTCAGATGGTGCGGTTGGTGGAGATCGAGCGGCCGCGGAACTCGGCGACGGCGTCGCCCTGCTCGTCGACGACCGTGACGTCGTAGAGGCCGGTCCGGCCGCTGCGGGCCCGGCGCACCGCGGTGGCGGTGAGCGTCTGCCCGGCGACGGTGGACTTCAGGAAGGTGATGTCGGCGCCCGCGGCGACGGTGACCCGGTGGTCCTCGTTGCACGCGATCGCGAAGGCCGTGTCGGCCAGCGTGAAGACGAGTCCGCCGTGGGTGATGGCGAACCCGTTGGTCATGTCCTCCCGCACGCGCATCGACACGACCGCGTGGCCGGGGTCGTCGCGTTCGACGATCATGCCGAGCATGGCCGAGGCGAGGTCGCGCTGCATCATCTCGCGGTTGAGGCGATCGGATGCCGCGGCATCCGCCTGCTCGTCGGCCGGTCGGTCGCCGCCCTGGCGTTCGGTCGCGACATCCGTCATGCGCTGCTCCTCATCGAGTGCGGGGGAGTCGCCGGCGGCCCTGATTGCCCCGGCGCAGAACCTCAGCATATACTAACTGAACGATCGGTTGGTAAGTGGTCCGACACCGCACCATCCGGTCCCGAGAGCATTGGAGTCGACGATGACCGCACCCGCCGACCTGACCGTGGTCGAGAACGAAGCCGCGCAGGCGCGCTTCGACGACCTCATCGCGCAGGACTCGCGCATCGAGCCGCGCGACTGGATGCCCGACGCGTACCGCAAGACGCTGATCCGCCAGATCAGCCAGCACGCGCACTCCGAGATCATCGGCATGCAGCCCGAGTCGAACTGGATCTCGCGGGCGCCGAGCCTCAAGCGCAAGGCCATCCTCATGGCCAAGGTGCAGGACGAAGCCGGCCACGGGCTCTACCTCTACTCCGCCGCGCAGACGCTCGGCATCGGGCGCGAGGAGATGATGCAACAGCTCATCGAGGGCCGCGCGCGCTACTCGTCGATCTTCAACTACACGACGCCGACGTGGGCCGACATGGGCGCCATCGGATGGCTCGTCGACGGCGCAGCGATCTGCAACCAGGTGCCGCTCTGCCGCGCCTCCTACGGCCCCTACGGCCGCGCGATGGTGCGCATCTGCAAGGAGGAGTCGTTCCACCAGCGGCAGGGCTTCGAGATCCTGCTCGAGCTCATGCAGGGCACCGAGGCGCAGCGCGAGATGGCGCAGGACGCGGTGAACCGCTGGTACTGGCCCTCCCTCATGATGTTCGGCCCGCCCGACGACGAGTCGCCGAACTCGGCGCAGTCGATGGCGTGGAACATCAAGCGCTTCTCCAACGACGACCTGCGTCAGCGCTTCGTCGGCATGCTCGTGCCGCAGGCCGAGGTGCTCGGCGTGACCCTCCCCGACCCGAACCTGAAGTGGAACGAGGAGCGCCAGGCGTACGACATGAGCGAGATCGACTGGCACGAGTTCCACGAGGTGCTCGCCGGTCGCGGCCCCGCGAACGCCGAGCGCCTGCGCCGCCGCCGCGAGGCCCACGAGGAGGGCGCCTGGGTGCGCGAGGCCGCCGCCGAGTACGCCCGCAAGCAGGCCGCGAAGGCGGCTGCGGCCGCCTGACCCGGCGCCGACCACACAGACCCACGGCCCGCGACGGAGCGGACCGAGACGAGGAGACGAGATGAGCACCCCCGGCGAGACCGGCACCGAGGCCTGGCCCCTGTGGGAGGTCTTCGTGCGCGCCAACCGCGGACTGAGCCACGTGCACGTCGGGTCGCTGCACGCGCCCGACGCCGACATGGCCGTGCGCAACGCCCGCGACCTGTACACCCGACGCAACGAGGGCGTGTCGATCTGGGTCGTGCCCGCCGACGCGGTCACGACGAGCGACCCCGACGCGAAGGGCGCGTTCTTCGAGAGCCCCGCGGGCAAGAACTACCGGCACGCGGTGTACTACACGAAGTCCGAAGGGGTGAAGCACCTGTGAGCGGCGAGCCCCACGCCGGCGACCTCGACCCGCACGGCGACGTCACGGTCGACCGCGTCGCGCTCGCCGAGGAGTTCGCCGGCGAGGCGGCCGGCGCCGGCCACGCGGCATCCGCCGACGTCGCGGCCTACGCACTCGGCCTCGGCGACGACGCGCTCGTGCTCGCCCAGCGCCTCGGCGACTGGATCACGCGCGCGCCCGAGCTCGAGGAGGACGTCGCGCTCGGCAACATCGCCCTCGACCTGCTCGGCCACGCGCGTTCGCTGCTGCACTACGCGGGCACCCACGACGGCCGCAGCGAGGACGACCTCGCGTACTTCCGCGACGAGCCCGAGTTCCGCAACGCCTGGCTGTTCGAGCAGCCCAACGGCGACTTCGCGCACACCATCGCCCGGCAGCTCGTCGCGTCCACCTACCTCGTCGAGCTCTACCGGCGCCTCGAGGCGTCGACGGATGCCACGCTCGCCGCGATCGCGGCGAAGGCGTCGAAGGAGGTCGACTACCACCGCGACCACGCGATCCAGTGGACCCTCCGCCTCGCGGGCGGCACCGACGAGTCGCGCCGCCGCATGATCCGCGCCGTCGAGCAGACCTGGCCGTACGTCGACGAACTGTTCCGCGACGAGGACGTCGTCGCGCGGCTCGCCGATGGGGGCATCGCGCCGCTGCCGTCGTCGCTCCGCGAGCCGTTCGACGCGGTGATCGACCAGGTGTTCGCCGAGGCCGACCTCGCGCGGCCGGAGGGCCGCACCGCGTTCACCGTCGACGGCCGCGGTCGCGAGGGGAAGCACACCGAGCACCTCGGGCCGATGCTCGCCGAGATGCAGGTGCTCGCGCGCGTGCACCCGGGAGCGTCGTGGTGACCGCGGCCGAGGTGCGGCCCGGCGCCGACGTGCGCCCCGACGCCGTCGTCGAGACGGGCGCCGAGGCATCCGTCGCTCGACCGGTGCCGAAGGACGCCGCCTCGCGCGTCGCGTGGGACGTCGCCGCGACCGTGACCGACCCCGAGGTGCCCGTGCTCACCATCGAGGACCTGGGCGTGCTCCGCTCGGTCGCCGTCGACGAGGACGGCGGCGTGCACGTCGAGCTCACGCCGACCTACAGCGGATGCCCCGCCATGGACGCCATGCGCGACGACGTCGTGCTCGCGCTCACGCACGCGGGCTACGACGAGGTCGACGTGCGCATGGTGCTCTCGCCGGCGTGGACCACCGACTGGATGAGCGAGGCCGGCAAGGACAAGCTCCGCGCCTACGGCATCCAGGCGCCGAGCGGCAGCGCGCCCGTGCGCGACGCCGGGCCGATCCGCCTGCAGCTGGCGGTCAAGTGCCCGCGCTGCGACTCGCTCAACACCCGTGAACTCGCCCGCTTCGGCTCGACCTCGTGCAAGGCGCTCTACGAGTGCCGCGACTGCCTCGAGCCCTTCGACTACTTCAAGGTGCTCTGATGGCCGCGATCAACCTGGGCTCCACGGGAGCCCCGACCGTCCCCGCCCGGTCCGGCTCCGGCACGCTCGACACGGATGCCGCGATCGCCGACGCGTTCCTCGCGAGCGCGGTCGGCGGCGACACCGCCCCCAAGCGTCGGCGCGCGCGCTTCCACTCGCTCGAGGTCGCCGAGGTGCGTCCGCTGACGGACGACTCGGTCGAGGTCACGTTCGCGGTGCCCGACGAGCTCGCCGACGACTACACGTACCTGCCCGGCCAGTACGTCGCGCTGCGGCGCGACTTCGACGGGCACGAGCTGCGCCGCTCGTACTCGATCTGCCGGCCGCCCGTGCGCGGAAGCGTGTCGGTCGCCATCAAGCGCGACCTCGGCGGTCGGTTCTCGACGTGGGCGAACACCGAGCTCGCCGCGGGCGACCGCATCGACGTGATGAGCCCGCAGGGCACCTTCACCTCGGGCCTCGACTCGCTCGACGGCAAGCACGTCGTCGGCATCGCCGCCGGCTCGGGCATCACCCCGCTCATGGCGCTCGCGCACACCGTGCTCGCCCGGTCCGACGACGCGCGCTTCACGCTCGTCTACACGAACCGGTCGACCCGCGACGTGATGTTCCTGGAGGAACTCGCCGAGCTGAAGGACCGCTACCCCGCCCGGCTCGCGCTGCACCACGTGCTCTCGCGCGAGCAGCGCACCGCACCGCTCCTCTCGGGACGCATCGACGCCGAGAAGCTCGAGCGCATGCTCGACGCGCTCATCCCGCCGTCGACGGTCGACGAGTGGTTCCTGTGCGGGCCGTTCGAGCTCGTGCAGCTCGCGCGCGACACGCTCGAGGCCCGCGACGTGCCCGTCGGCCGGGTCCGGTACGAGCTCTTCACGACCGACGCCGACCGCGCCACCGAGCCCCGGCACGGCCGGCCCGTCACGGTCGAGCGCGGCGAGCCGACCGTCGCGATCGAGTTCACGCTCGACGGCCTCTCGTCGACCGTCGACAGCCCGGTCAGCGCGAACGAGTCGATCCTCAACGCGGCGCTCCGCGTGCGCTCCGACGTGCCGTTCGCGTGCGCGGGCGGCGTGTGCGGCACCTGCCGCGCACGGGTCGTCGACGGCAGCGTCAACATGACCGAGAACTACGCCCTCGAGCCCGAGGAACTGGAGCGCGGATACGTGCTCACCTGCCAGTCGCACGCGACATCCGACCGCGTCGTGGTCGACTACGACGTGTGAGCCGTCCGCGGCACCAGCCCCGCCGAGTGAGACCGCTGCCGCCGAGTGATGCCGGCGCACCGGGATCCCTCGGCGCGACCGGCATCACTCGATGACGAGAGAGAAGAGAGACGGATGATCGACCTCGAGATCCACGACGGCGTGGCCGAGATCACGCTGAACGCGCCCGCGAAGCTCAACGCGCTCGGCGAGGCGGCGCTCGCCGAGCTCGGCGAGGCGTACGACCAGGCCGAGTTCACGGGCGTGCGCGCCCTCGTGCTGCGCGGCGAGGGCCGGGCGTTCTGCGCCGGCCGCGACATCGCCGGCGTCGACCCGCGCGACGACGACGTGCACGGCTACCTCGGCGGCCTCGTCGAGCCGCTGCTCAAGCGGATGTCGCGCTTCCCCGCGCCGACCTTCGCGGTCGCGCACGGCGCCTGCCTCGGCGTCGGCCTCGGGCTGCTCATCGCCTCCGACATCGTCTACGTCGCCGACACCGCCAAGGTCGGATCGCCGTTCAAGAACCTCGGCGCGACGCTCGACTCGGGCGGCCACGCACTGTTCACCGAGCGGCTCGGCGCGCACCGCACCATGGACCTGATCGTGACCGGCCGGCTCATGTCCGGCAGCGAGGCCGTCGCGGCCGGACTCTTCTCGCGGGTCTTCCCGGCGGACGAGGTGCTCCAGGAGACGCGTGCCGCCGCGCACGCCGCGGCATCCGGCCCCACCCAGGCGTTCGTGGCGTCGAAGCGCCTCGTCGCCGAGCTGCGGGACCGGCGCGTCGGGCTCTGGACGTCGATGGCCGAGGAGAACCGCGCGCAGGCCGCGCTCTGCGACACCGAGGACTACCGCGAGGGGTTCGCGGCCTTCCAGGAGAAGCGCACGCCGCACTTCACCGGGCGCGCCTGAGGCCGGGCGCGCCTGCGGCCGGTGCGTCAGGCCGCGACGCGGGCCAGGTCGGCGATCGCCGTCGGCGACCACCTCGGTCGCGCGCCGGCGAGCGCGGCGAGGTAGCGTCCGACGATGCTCGGCGGCCAGCCCCGGGACTCGTGCAGGCCCTCGGCCATCGTGCGGAGGTACGGGGCCGAGGGGGCGGCGACGTCCCGGTCCCCGTCGCCCGCGAGCGTGACCATGGGTATGCCGCGCCGGGCCCCGACGCGCAACAGCGTGCGGTACCGACCGGGGCCCAGGTGCAGCCGCCCGGTCGACGGGTGCAGCCGGCGCAGGTCCAGGGCGGCCTCGACCGGGGTGCGGGTCTCCTGGGCCAGCACGTCGGCGAGCTGGCCCACCGTGAGCAGGTACGCCCGGCCGGCGACGCTGCCGCGCGCGTGCGGGTCGTAGGTCGCCATCCCGCCGCCCCACACCCGCGAGCGGCCGCCGAAGTAGACGGCACCGGGCACGGCGACGGGCGCGTCCTCGGCGGGCGCGGTGCGGTCCCGGCAGCCCACGTAGGTCCGGGCTCCGCCCTCCGGGCGGCCGCCGGCGACGTAGCAGCGGAAGCGCGCGGAACTCAGGTTCGACCCGTAGGCGACGTACCAGACGCGATCCACGGTCCCTCCTCGGCACGGGCGGTGCCTCGGGCCCATTGTGCGCAGAGGTCGCGGAGTGCCGCAACGCCCCCCGGCTGAGCCGGCGCCCGCCGGCTCGGTCGGGCGCGGCTCAGTCGGGCGCCCCCACGTCCTCGCCGTCGTGCTCGTGCTCGGCGATGTCGCGACCGAGGTCGTCGCGGATGAGGAGGTCGTGCCGCAGCGCGTCGGAGCGGTACGAGGCGCGCCCGAGCATGTGCGCGGTCATCGGCTGGGTGAGCAACTGGAACGTCATGACGAGGACGATGGTCGACAGCACGCCCCAGCTCGGTGCGCGCAGCAGGATCGCGAGCAGCACGACCGCGAGCCCGAGCACCTGCGGCTTCGTCGCCGCGTGGAGGCGGCTCAGCACGTCGGGGAACCGCAGCGCGCCGATCCCGGCCGCCATTGACAGGAAGCCGCTGAGGAGGATGAGGGCGCCCACGCCCAGCTCGACGACGCTCACGAGCGGTCCTCCTTCCCGATGAAGCGGGCGATCGCGATCGACCCGACGATGGCGAAGAGCGCGAGCACGAGCAGCACGACGAGCGTGTCGGTGTGGCGGTTGATCGCCATCTCGGCCGCGAGCCCGCACATCGCGATCGCGAGCAGGACGTCGGTCGCGAGTGCCCGGTCGAGCATCGTCGGCCCGCGGATGATCCGTACCAGCGCGGCGATCGCGCCGACGCCGAACATGACCCCGGCGACGAGCCCCATCACGGTGAGCGCGCTCATGCGTCCCCCTCCCGATCCGGCAGCTCGACCGGCTCCGTCTCGGACGGCGGCCGGCCCTCCGCCTTCCGCTGCCGGCGGGCCGCGCGAACCGCCTCGGCCTGCTCGTGCGTGCCGATCGCCAGCACGATCCGCTCCTCGGTGGCGAGCACGTGCGCCCGGGCCTTCTCGAGGTCCGCATCGGTCCGCGTGCCGAACGCGTGCAGGTAGAGCAGGCCGCGCTCGCGGTCGATGTCGACGACGACGGTGCCGGGGACCACCGTGATGGCCTCGGCGGTCAGCGTCGTGACGAGGTCCGAGCGGGTGAGCAGCTGCACCGCGATGATCGCGTTCATCGGCGTCCAGCCCGGCTGCACCGCGCGCAACGCGACCTGGATCGAGGCCACCACGACGTCGAACATCATCCACAGGCCGAGCAGGAGGCCCCGCCACGGGTTGAAGCGGCCGCTCAGCAGCACGGGCGGGAGGTAGAAGGCGCGCGTGACGCCGATCGCGAGCAGGACGCCCGTCGTGACCGTGAGCACGTCGACGTGGTCCCACAGGAAGAGCCAGAGCACGACGAGCGCCGCGAGCAGCGGCAGCTGCCGCCACACGGCCTGCCAGCCGCTCAGCTGGGCTGCGGAGGCGCCCGTCGTCGCCGCCGGCTCGGGCGGTGCCGGGACGCGCCGATCGGGCTCCGGGGAACGGCGTTCGTTCGTTCCGTCGGTCACAGCGCACCCCCGTTCGGGAAGACGATCGAGACGTACACCGTCGCGTCGCGGAGGTTCTCGGCCGCCCGGCTCGACAGCTCGTAGAGCGGGCCGGCGAACACCGTGAGCGCGATGGTCAGCGCGACGAGCGCGGCGGTCGCCGCGAGCATCGGCACGGGCGTCGTGCGGGTCGCGACGACCGTCGCGCCGGCCGGCGCCTCCTGCACCGAGTCGATGAGGCGCGAGCGGTAGCCCTCGAGCTCGCCCTTGGGCCGCCAGAACGCGAGGTTCCAGAAGCGCGTGAGGGCGTACAGCGTGACGAGCGAGGTCGCGGCGCCGACCCCGATCACCGTCCAGATCAGCCAGTCGGGACCGGGCGAGGAGGTGCCGAGCGTCTCGGTCGCCGGCGTGCCGCCCGCGGCATCCGCACCCGCGAGGAAGAGCCCCACCTTGCCGAGGAAGCCCGAGAACGGCGGGATGCCGCCGAGGTTCATCGCGGGTACGAAGAAGAGCACGGCCAGCATCGGCGACGCCTTCCGGAGCCCGCCGAGGCGCGTGATCGACGTGGACCCCCCGAAGCGCTCGATCAGGCCGGTCGTGAGGAACAGGGTCGTCTGCACGCTGATGTGGTGGATGACGTAGTAGATCGTCGCCGCGAGTCCGGCGATGCTCGCCAGCCCGATGCCGAAGATCATGTAGCCGATGTGGCTGACGAGCGTGAACGACAGCAGGCGCTTGATGTCGGCCTGCGTCAGGGCGCCGAGGATGCCGACGGCCAGCGTGAGCCCGCCGATCACGAGGAACAGCGTGGACAGGTCGGACTCGGGGAAGATCACCGTCTCGGTGCGGATCAGCGCGTAGACGCCGACCTTCGTGAGCAGGCCCGCGAACACCGCCGTGACCGGCGCGGGGGCGGTCGGGTACGAGTCGGGCAGCCAGAACGACAGCGGGAACACCGCGGCCTTGATGCCGAACGCGATGAGCAGCAGCAGGTGCAGGATGAGCTGCACGTCCTGCGGGAGCTCGGCGATCCGCACCGACAGCTGCGCGATGTTCGCGGTGCCCGTCGCGCCGTACACCAGGGCGATGGCGCTGAGGAAGAACAGCGACGAGACGAGGCTCACGATGATGTACGTCACGCCCGCGCGGATGCGCTCGCCGGTGCCGCCGAGGGTCAGCAGCACGTAGCTCGCCGACAGCAGGATCTCGAAGCCGACGTAGAGGTTGAACAGGTCGCCGGCCACGAACGCGTTGAACACCCCGGCCGACAGGATCAGGTAGGTCGGGTGGAAGATCGACACCGGCGTCTCGCGGTGCTGGTCGGCGATGCCCTGGCCGACGGCGTAGACGAGCACGCCGAGCAGCATGAGCGCCGAGATGATGATCATGATGGCCGCCAGCCGGTCGACGACCAGCACGATGCCGAACGGGGGCGGCCACGCGCCGACCGCGACCGCGACGCCCGACCCCGAGGCGTCGACCTCGGCCAGCAGCACCGCCGCGATGACGGCCACGGCGGCGAGCACGAGCGTGCTCACGACCATCTGCGCGCGCTGCCGCCGGCCGAGCATGAGCGCGAGCGCCGCGCCGAGCAGCGGCAGCAGCACCATCAGGGGGACGAGGGCGTCGTTCACGGGCGGCCCCCGTCCTCGTCGCTCGCGTCGAGGACCTCCTGGACGGCCAGGTCGTCGGCCTCGGAGCTGCGGTACAGGTCGGCGGTCTCCTCCGCGTCCTCGACGATCTCCTCCTCGTCGCCGATCAGGTCGCCGCGCTCGCCGAGCTGCGCGAGCCACCAGCTCCGGTAGATCAGCGCGAGCATGAAGGCGGTGATGCCGAGGTTGATGACGATCGCCGTCAGCACGAACGCCTGCGGCAGCGGGTCGGAGAGCTCCGACACGTCGCCCTCGCCCAGGATCGGCGCGAGCCCGGGCTCGCCGGCCATGACGAACAGGAACAGGTTGACGCCGTTGCCGACGAGCAGGAACCCGATGAGCACGCGCGTGAGGCTCCGCTCGAGCATGACCGTGATGCCGGTGCCGAAGAGCACGGCGGCGACGATCACGAGGGTCAGCGAGGCGGTCATCGGAGGGCCTCCGCGGGGTCCGCGGGCACCGCGTCGGGGCCGGCCTCGTCGATTTGGCGGTCGATCTCGGCCCCGAGCGTGCGCAGGATGTCGAGCACGAGGCCGACGACGACCAGGTAGACGCCGATGTCGAACAGCGTCGACGTGCCGATCGAGAGGGTGCCGAGCACGGGCACCTCGGTCTCGAACCAGGACGACTCGAACACCGTCAGGCCGACGAGGAGCGAGGATGCCGCGGTGCCGGCGGCCACGAACAGGCCCGTGCCGAGCAGCAGCCCCGCATCGACGGGGGCGGCCTCGCCGAGCTCGTACCGCCCGCCCGCGAGGTAGCGGGCCACGAGGGCGAGCCCGGCCACGAGCCCGCCCGCGAAGCCCCCGCCGGGCGCGTTGTGCCCGACGAAGAGCAGGAACACCGACACCACGATCGCGGGGTGGAAGAGCAGCCGCACGAGCACCTCGAGCAGGATCGACCGGTTGCGCGGCGACAGCGTGCGCCCGGCGAGCAGCCATGTCTGGCGGGTCGCCGCGGCCTCGGCCGCGGCATCCGTCTCGCCCTCCACGTCGGCGAGCCGGCGCCGAGCGGCGCGGATGCTGTCGGCCTGCTCGGGCACCGGCCGCAGCCGGCTGCGGCGCCCGACGTCCTCGAGCCGCGGTGCGCCGCCCTGGCGGCCGGAGACGAAGATGAGGCTCGCGACGCCCGTCGCGACCGCGACGAGGACCGAGATCTCGCCGAGCGTGTCCCAGGCGCGGAGGTCGACGAGCAGGGCGTTCACGAGGTTCTTCGCGTGCGCCTCCTCCGCGAGCGCCGGGATTCCCTCGGCGACCGAGGGCTGCACGCGGGCGCCGAGCGCGACGACGCCGACGACCGCCATGACGACGCCCGCGAGGGCGCCGAGCGCGATGCGGACGGGCGTGCGGACCACCGCCCGGCGCACGGTGATGCGCCGTGGCAGGCGGCGCAGCACGAGCACGACCACGACGATCGTGAGCGTCTCGACGAGCGCCTGCGTGAGCGCCAGGTCGGGCGCGCCCGACACGCCGAACAGCAGGACCATCCCGTATCCGGTGGCGCCGACGAGGAGCACCGCCGTCAGCCGCTGCCGCACGACGACGGCCGCGGACGCCGCCGCGACCATGACGACCGCCACGAAGGGCTGGGCCGGCCCGTCGGCGAGGCGGATGCCCCCCGGCCAGGTGCCGTTGAGCGCCGCCGACCCGCCGAGCCCGAGCACGAACACGGCGACGATGACGGCCAGGTAGCCGGGGAGGCCGCCGGACTGGATGAACGTCGTGAGCCGGGCCGCGCCGCGATCGATCGCGCTCACGATGCGGAGGTAGCCGCGACCCGCGTCGACGGCGTCCGGGACCGCGGCCTGGAGCCGGGCGACCGACTCGCGCTGCCACACGAGGAGCGAACCGACCCCGATGATCAGGGCGGAGATCGCCAGGGCCGGTTCGAGTCCGTGCCAGAGGGCGAGGTGGTACGCCGTCGGACCGGGCAGCGTCGCGGCGTACGCGTCGAGGAGCGGCTCGATGAGCGACGTCGCGAACGCCGCGACGAGGGAGGTGACCGCGAGCACGGCCGGGACGGCGGTCATCAGCGCCGGCTCGCGATGCAGCGGCGTCGGCTCGGCCTCGCGACGGGAGCCGAAGGCGCCCCAGACGAACCGCGCGCTGTAGGCGAAGGTGAAGATCGACCCGACGACCACGGCGGTCAGGCCGACCCATGCCCACGCGTCGCCCTCGGCGCCGCCCTCGAACTGCGCGGTGAACACCGCCTCCTTGGCGACGAACCCGAGCAGGGGCGGCAGGCCGGCCATCGAGGCGGCGGCGAGCGTCGCGAAGGCGGCGAGCCACGGCATCCGCCGGCCGAGGCCCGACAGCTTCCGCTTGTCGCGCGTGCCCGCGGCATGGTCGACGATGCCGACCGTGAGGAACAGCGGCGCCTTGAAGAGCGCGTGGGCGAGCAGCAGCACGGTGCCCGCGAGCGCGGCGTCGCGCGTGCCCTGCCCGATCACGAGCACCATGAAGCCCAGCTGGCTCACGGTGCCGTAGGCGAGCAGCAGCTTGAGGTCGGTCTGCCGGAGCGCGCGCCAGCCGCCCACCAGCATCGTGAACGCCCCGATCCCGATGACGATCGGCGGCCAGACCGCGAGGTCGGCGTAGCCGGGCGCGAGGAGCGCGACCAGGTACACGCCGGCCTTCACCATCGCGGCCGCGTGGAGGTAGGCGGAGACGGGCGTCGGCGCCGCCATGGCGGCCGGGAGCCAGAAGTGGAACGGCACGAGCGCGCTCTTGGAGATCGCGCCGACGAGCACGAGCGCGACGCCGACCTCGGCGGCGACGCCGGTCACGGGCTGCGTGACGAGCTCGTGCAGCGAGGTCGTGCCGCCCGCGACCGTGAGCACCACCAGCCCCACGAGCATTGCGAGGCCGCCGAACGTCGTCACCGTGAGCGCCTGGAGCGCGGCGCCGCGGGCCTCGCGCCGGCCCGCCGTGTGGCCGATGAGCAGGTACGACAGCACGCTCGTGGCCTCCCAGAACGTGAACATCACGTACACGTCGTCGGCGGTGACGAGGCCGAGCATGACGCCGGAGAAGGCGAGCAGCAGCGCCGCGAAGCGGTCGAGCGAGGGCTCGTCGTCGCGGAAGTACCACGTGCAGTAGAGCAGCACGAGCCCGCCGACGCCGGTGACGACGAGCGCGAGCAGGAGCGAGAGCGGGTCGAGCCGGAAGGACAGCGCGATGTCGAGCGTCGGGATCCACTCGAGGCGCTCGACGACGACCTCGCCGTTCGCGACCGCGGGCACGAGCGTCAGCAGCCAGGCGAACACGACGGTGGGCACCAGCGCGATCACCGGGAAGACGCGTCGGCCGAGCGGCCTCGTGGCGAACGGCGTGATCAGGGCCACCACGGCGAACGCGACGAGGGAGAGGATCATCCGTTCTCCCCCCGAAGCGCACCGACCGTCCGGCCAGTCTACCGACGCGCCCCGTCGACCCGCGGGCGGGCTGCGAGGATGGGGGGCATGCCGATCCTCATCGATGCCGACGCCCTCGCCGCCCGCCTCGACGCGGAGCGCGGCGCCGCGCCGGGCGCGTCGCGGACGGTGGTGCTCGACGTGCGCTGGACCCTCGCCCGGCCGGACGGGCGCGATGCATACCGGGCCGGGCATATCCCCACCGCGGTCTACGTCGACCTCGACGGCGAGCTCGCCGACCACGGCGCCGTGGGCGAGGGCCGCCATCCGCTGCCCGACGAGGCCGCCTTCACGCGGGCGATGCGGCGCTGGGGGCTGCGCGACGGCGACGCGGCGATCGTCGTCGACGACGCCTCCGGCATGTCGGCGGCGCGCGCGTGGTGGCTGCTCCGCCACGCGGGGTTCGCCGACGCGCGGCTGCTGGACGGCGGACTCGCGGCCTGGGTCGCCGCTGGGCTGCCGCTCGAGGAGGGCGACGTCGAGCCCGAGCCCGGCGACGCCACCGCGGCGTTCGGGGCGATGCCGGTCGTCGACCTCGACGAGGCCGACGCGCTCGGCGCCGGCGACGCGGGCGTGCTGCTCGACGCGCGGGCCGGCGAGCGGTATCGGGGCGAGGTCGAGCCCATCGACCCGCGCGCCGGGCACATCCCGGGCGCGGTCTCGGCGCCGACGGCGGAGAACCTCGACGTCGACGGACGGTTCCGGTCGCCCGACGAACTGCGCGAGCGCTTCGCCGCGCTCGGCATCGACGACGCGCACCCGGTCGCCGCCTACTGCGGGTCGGGCGTCACCGCCGCGCACGAGGTCGCGGCGCTCGCGATCGCCGGCATCGACGCCGCCTTGTACCCCGGGTCGTTCAGCCAGTGGGCGAACCGGCCCGAGCGGCCGGTCGCGACGGGCGCGGCGCCGGAGGGCGACGCGGCGTAGTGCCGCGGACTCAGTCCACCGGCTCGGCCGCGGGCGCGTCGGGTCGTCGCCCGACCGCGATGAGCGTGCTGGCGTCGACCGAGGTCACGCCGCGCGCCGCGAGCTCGGCGAGGTAGCGGTCGCGCACGGCCTCGAGTGCGGCGTCGTCGAGGTCGCCGAGGAGCGCGCGCATCCCGGTCCCGACGACGAGCCGCCACGCCAGCGCCGGGTCGAGGTCGAGGCGCCGCGGCACGAGGTCCGCGCGAACGTCGACGAGCCCCCGTGCGGCCATCCAGTGCGCCAGGCTTCCGGCCGTCTCGGCGTCCGGCATCGCCGGCCCGTCGTCGAGCGTCGGAGCGGCCTCGTCGGCGTCGAGCGCGGCGACGAGCGCCTCGGGCAGCGGGTCGAACGCACCGTGCGCCCACACCGTCACCGCGACCCGCCCGCCGGGCCGGGCGCACTGCACCAGGTGCTCGACCCCGGCCGCGACGTCCTCGAAGAAGAACACGCCGAGCACGCACTGCACGAGGTCGTAGCCCGTGTACGGCCACTCGCTCGCGTCGGCGACGTGCACGCGCAGCCACGGCATGTGCCCGCCCGGCCGCTCGCGGATGAGCGCCGCCATCGGCTCGGAGCGGTCGACGGCGTCGACGAGCCCCCCGGGGCCCACCAGCTCCGCGGTCGGCAGCGCCGATGCGCCATCGCCCGAGCACACGTCGAGCACGCGCTCGTCGAACCGCGGCGCGGCCCGCAGCACCGTCGCCCGCGAGATCGGCTCCCAGAGCACCTCGTCGAGCTCGGCGAAGACCTCCGAGGCGTCGCCGAAGACGGCGGCGACATCCGGTGTCGTGTTGCGTTCCCCCATTCGCATATTGTCACCCGGGTCCGCCCATCCGAGAAGACTCAGGGAAACGAGACCTGCGGCATGCAGACTGGTGGCTCACGTCTTCCCGATCCGAAACGAGAACCCCTCCCATGAATCGTGCCCTGCGTCGTGGCGCGCCCATCGCCCTCGCATCCGTGACCGCCCTCCTCCTCGCCGGCTGCGCGGGCGGCGGCGGCGACGCGCCCGAGCCGACGTCGACGGATGCCGCGGCCGCCTGCTTCGAGGTCGAGGCGGGCGACCAGAGCGACGCCATCGAGGTGTCGGGCGACTTCGGCGGCGAGCCCACCGCGGCGTTCGACGCGCCGCTCGAGGCCGAGGAGCTGCAGCGCACGATCGTGGACGAGGGGGACGGCGAGCTGACCGCGCCCGGCGACAAGGTCAGCGCGCAGGTGACGGCGTTCTCGGGCAGCACGGGCGAGCAGCTCTTCTCGCAGCCGGCCACGCTCGAGCTCGAGGACGGCACCCTCTACGACGGCTTCCGCGCCGGTGCCGACTGCGTCCCCCTGGGCTCGCGGGTCGTGACCGTGGCTCCCGCCGAGTCGATCTACGGCGACGAGGGCAACGCCGGCATCGGCGTCGAGCCCGGCGAGACGCTCGTGATCGTGACGGACGTCGAGGAGCTCGTCGAGCTGCCGACGCCCGGCCAGTGGAGCCAGGACGTGCCGACCGTCGAGTACGCCGACGACGGCACCCCGACGATCACGATCCCCGACGCCGATCCCTCCGACGAGCTGCTCGTCAAGGTGCTCGAGCAGGGCGACGGCGAGATCGTCGGCGAGGACGACGTCGTGACCGTGGACTACCAGGGCGTCGTGTGGGAGACCGGCGAGGTCTTCGACCAGAGCTTCGGCAACGCGCCCGTGCCGTTCTCGATCTCGGGCGTGATCCCCGGCTTCGGCGCCGCGCTGGTGGGCCAGCCGGTCGGCACCAAGCTGCTCGTGACGATCCCGCCGGCCCTCGGATACGGCGAGGAGGAGAGCTCGAACGGCCTCGGCGGCCAGACGCTCGTCTTCTACGTCGAGATCACGGAGACCCGCACCGACGGCTGACGCCGCCGAGACGCCGCGCCCGCGGCATCCCCCGGAGGATCGGGCGGATGCCGCGGGCGTCGTCGTCTCCGCGCACCGCGCCGTCCTGCGGGCCCCACCGGCCTCACGCCGCGAGCCGCGGGGACCCGCGGCGTGCGGCCACGGCCGCCTCGAGCTCCTCCTCGATGATGCCGAAGGTGTCGTAGCCGGCCACCCGCGAGGCGAGCTCGGCGGCGCGCTCGCGGAAGACGGCGTCCGAGAGCACCCGGTCGACGGCGCGCCGGATCGTCCGCGGACGCGGCGCGCCCGAGCGGAGCGCGAGTCCGGCGCCGCAGACCTGCACCCGCATCGACACCTCGGGCTTGTCCTCCGTGTCGCCCGCGGCGACCATCGGCACGCCGTGGCTCAGGGCGAACTGGACGCCGCCGAAGCCCGCGTTCGTGACGAAGACGTCGGTGCGCGGGAAGAGCCGGTCGTACGGCAGGAACTCGGCGGCGCGCGCGTTCGGCGGAAGCTCGCCGAGCTCGTGGACCGGGCGCCCGCCGGTGGCGACGACGACGAGCACGTCGCGGCCGGCGAGGGCGTCGAGCGTCGGGCGGACCAGCCGGCCGAAGTCGAGGTGGTCGACCGTGCCCTGGCTCACGTGCACCACCGGACGGCTGCCGTCGAGCTCGTCCCACCAGGGCGGCAGCGGGTCCGCGTCGGGCAGCACGGGGAGCACGGCCCCGGCGAAGCGCACGTCGTCGCCGAGGTCGCTGCGCGCGTACTCGAACTCGGCCGGCGAGAGCTGCAGGAACCGGTCGAAGCGACGCGAGGTGTCGAGCACGAAGTCGGTGAGGGGTGCGCTGCCGATCGACGCGAGCACGTCGACCGCGAGTCGCTGCGTGCGGCGGAACAGCACGCGCTGGAAGAGCGCGTTGAGCGTGCGGTTGCGCAGGCGGCCGAGCGCGCCCCGCGTGGGGCGCAGGCCGAGCCCGTACGGCGCGACGTCGACGCTCGATCGGCTGAGCGGGATCACGCCGAGGGCGAGCACGGGCGGCCGGGCGACCGGGTCGCCGAGCAGCAGCGGGAGCACGCCGGCGAAGCCCGCCTCGGCGAGGATCGCGTCGGGACGCAGCTCGTCGACGAGCCGGGCCACGGCGCGCGCCTGGTCCGGGACCGGGCGGATGAAGATCCCCTGCAGGTCGTACTGGAACCGGTCGACCCCGCGATGCGCATCGCGGTCCGGCAGGAACGCGCCGAGGTCGCGATCGTCGTAGTCGGCGAGCCCGTCGAGGGGGCGGTGGACGGCGCCGACGGCCTGCACGGCGTCACGGAACCGGGAGCCGGTGAGGACGGTGACCGCGTGCCCGCGTGCGCTGAGCGCGCCGGCGACCGCGACGGTGGGGGCCACATGCCCGTGGACGGGGGTCGCGCAGAGCAGGTAGGTGGACATGGCGGGTGCTCCGGTGGTCGGCTCGTCGCCGGTGCGGAGGCACGGGGCGGCGGGGAGCGGCCCGGGACGGCCGCCCGCGCCACACGCTAGGGCGACACGTCCAGCGCGGGATCAGGGAGAACCCGGGTCGTGCACAGGATCGGCGCGGAGGCTGGGGAATGCCCCGGTCAGCCCGGATGTTGTACCTGTATCCGGCACCCCTATGGCCGGACGGAATGGAGGACGGAGTGGGCATCAGCTACGTCGAGTTCGAAGACGATGCCGGCATCCTGCGCCGCTACCGCAAGCACGTGAACGGTCGCGGCCTCGTGGCGACGACCGCGAAGGTGGATGCCACGGCGTTCGTCGATCCGACCGCATACGTCGATCCCGGCGCCGAGGTGCAGCGCAACGCGACCATCTCGCACGGCGCGTGGATCGAGCAGGACGCGATCGTCGCGGAGAACGCGACCGTCGGCGTGAACGCGCGCGTGGGGCGCGGCGCCGTGGTCGGCCGCTTCGCGGTCGTCGGCCCGTACGCGGCCGTGGGCGCGGGCGCGCGCGTGCAGAACGCGGCCCGAGTGCCGCGCGAGGCGACCGTCGCGGACGGCGGCGAGTACCGCGCGTCCGGCGACGACCTGCGTCGCCTCGGACTGGCGGCCTGAGCCGGCGACGCCGGTCGCCGGCTCGTCGCCGAGGAAACGGATGCCCCGGGCGGATGCCCGGGGCATCGTCGTGTCCGCGTGCGAGGATCGGGGCATGGCGAACGAACGCGAGCCCCGGCATCCGTCGACCGCCCCGGACTGGTGGAAGTCCGCCGTGGTCTATCAGGTCTATCCGCGCAGCTTCCAGGACTCCGACGGCGACGGCGTCGGCGACCTGCGAGGCATCCTGCAGCGGCTGGACCACCTTGAACGACTCGGCGTCGACGTCGTGTGGCTGTCGCCGATCTACCGGTCGCCGCACGCCGACAACGGGTACGACATCAGCGACTACCGCGACATCGACCGCGTGTTCGGCACGCTCGACGACCTCGACGACCTGCTCGCGGCACTGCATGCGCGGGGCATGAAGCTCGTGATGGACCTGGTGGTGAACCACACCTCCGACGAGCATGCGTGGTTCCTCGAGTCGCGGTCGAGTCGCGAGAACCCCAAGCGGGACTGGTACTGGTGGCGACCGCCGCGCGAGGGCACGCACGGCGGCGAGCCCGGCGCGGAGCCGACGAACTGGGAGTCGTTCTTCTCCGGGTCGACGTGGGCGTGGGACGAGGCGTCCGGCGAGTACTACCTGCACCTGTTCGACGTGAAGCAGCCCGACCTCAACTGGGAGAACCCCGAGGTGCGCGAGGCCGTCTACGACATGATGCGGTGGTGGCTCGACCGTGGCGTCGACGGGTTCCGCATGGACGTGATCAACCTCATCTCGAAGCATCCGCACCTGCCCGACGGGCCCGTCCGGTCCGGGCGCCGCTACGGCGACGGCGGCGCCGCGTACACGAGCGGCCCCCGGCTGCACGAGTTCCTCCAGGAGATGCACCGCGAGGTGTTCGACGGCCGCGACGGCCTCATCACCGTCGGGGAGACGCCCGGCGTGACGCTCGAGGAGGCGCTGCGCTTCACCGACCCCGAACGGCGGGAGGTCGACATGGTGTTCCAGTTCGAGCACGTCGGCCTCGACCACGGGGCCACGAAGTTCCACCCGCGCCCGCTGGCGCCGGGGGAGCTGGCCGCGTCGCTCGAGAGGTGGCAGGAGGGCCTCGCCGACCGCGGCTGGAACAGCCTGTACCTCGAGAACCACGATCAGCCGCGCTCGGTGAGCCGCTTCGGCGACGCCGACGAGCACTGGTACTCGTCGGCGACGGCGCTCGCCACGATGCTGCACCTGCTGCGGGGCACGCCGTACGTGTACCAGGGCCAGGAGCTCGGCATGACGAACGCGCCGTTCTCGGCGATCGACGAGTACCGGGACGTCGAGTCCCTGAACGCCTATGCCGACGAGGTCGCGAGCGGCACCGCGGTCGCCGACGCGCTGTACGGGCTGAGCCTCATGAGCCGCGACCACGCGCGGACGCCGGTGCAGTGGGATGCCACGCCGAACGCGGGCTTCACCGAGGGTCTTCCGTGGCTCGCGGTGAACCCGAACCACGACCGGATCAACGCGGCGGCGCAGGTCGGGGACCCGGGCTCGGTCTTCGAGTACACGCGGGCGCTCATCGGGCTCCGCCACGACCGGCCGGTCGTGGCGCACGGATCCTTCGCGCGCGTCGAGGCCGGCCACCCGGCGATCTTCGCGTACGAGCGGGAACTCGACGGCGATCGGCTGCTGGTGACGGTGAACCTCGCGTCCGTCGAGCACGACCCGGTCTTCGCCGACGACGTGACCGAGCGGTGGCGCGAGGGGATGCCGCTGCTCACGAACACGCTGCCCGACGCCCCGGCGCCCTTCGACGCCCCGCTCGGTCCGTGGGAGGCGCGGGTGCACGCGAACCGCGCCTGACCCGCGCCTCCGCGGCTCAGCCCCGCGGCGCCGGGGCGCCGCCGCCGGGGCCGCCCATGCCGCCGCCCGGACCCATGGCCGACACCTGCTCGCCCGCCACGGCGGAGCCCAGCGTCGTGCCGCCGGCGGTGACCGTGTACGTCTCGCCGTTCACCAGCTCGGACGTGGAGACGGCCAGGCTGCCGGCGGACTTCGCGGTCGTGATGCTCGCGACCACCGTGCCGTCCGACGCCACCAGCTGGAGGTCGGTGCCGGACGGGACGGTCGACGAGAAGGCGACGAGCACCGAGGCCTGCGCGGCATCCGCGCTCGGCGCCATGGCCATGCCGTTCGAGCCGACTGCGACGATCGAGCCGCCCGTGATGTCGAACTGCGCGTCGTAGTCGATGGCGCCGTTGTTCTGCTCGGTCGGGCCCTGCACGACGACGGTGCCGCCGCTCATCGAGATGCTGCCGTTGACGTCGATGCCGTCGCCGTCGGCGTCGACCTCGAGCTCGCCGCCGCCGAGCTCGAGCGTGCTGCCCGCGTTCACGCCGTCGTCCGATGCGCGGACCCGCAGAGTGCCGCCTGCGATCGCGATCGCGTCGGCCTCGAGGCCCTCGTACGAGCCGGTCACCTCGAGGGTGCCGCCCGAGACGGTGAGCGCGACGCCGGCGTGCACCGCGTCGTCGCCGCTCGCGAGCGTGAGCTCGCCGTCGGCCACGTGGGCCGTGTTGTCGGTGTGCAGCGCGTCGTCGGCCGCGTCGACCACGACCTCGCCGCCGTCGATGACGACCGAGACGGCGCCCTTCACGCCCTTCGCCGACGTGTCGGCGGCGACCGGCGAGCCCGCGCCGCCGCCCGAGGTGACGTCGAGCGCGCCGCCCCAGACGACGACGTCGGTCGCCGCGTCGATGCCGTCGCCGCCGGCGTCGATCGTCACCGTGCCGCCGGCGATCGCGACGTAGCCGCGGTCGGCATCCTCGTCGTCGTCGGCCTTCAGCCCGTCGCCGCCGGCCGTCACGGTGAGCGTGCCGCCGGCGACCATGACCTCGTCCTTGCCACGGACGCCGTCGTCGACGGCGTCGACCGTGATGTCGCCGCCGGAGACGAGCAGGCCGTCCTTCGAGGTGATGCCGTCGTTGCCGCTGCCCGTGACGGTGAGGGCGCCGGAGCCGGCGATCTCGAGGTCGGCCGAGCTGAACAGGGCCGCGTTCACGTCGGCGTCGTCCGCGTACGACGACGTGTCGGCGAGCGAGTTCTCGCTGCCGTCGGCGAGGACCACCTGCACGCGGTCGGCGCTCGTCACGGCGATCGCCGCCGACGCGTCGCTCGTGATCGAGGCGCCGTCGAGCACGAGCCGCACGAGACCCTCGTCGGCGGTGTCGACCACGACCTGGCCGGCCAGGTCGCCGCTCAGCCGGTAGGTGCCCGCCGCCGTGATCGTGACGGTGTCGCCGTCGACCGAGACGCCCTCGGCGTCGGCAGCCACCGTCGCCGACGAGCCGTCGAGCTCGACGGCGACCTCGGAGGCGGCGTCCCAGGTGTCGTCGCCGTCCTCGCCGGGCGGGTCCTCGTTCGCGGCCATGGCCTCGGCGGCGGTCACCCCGGGGTCGACGGATGCGGAGGCCGCGAGCGACACGGTCGAATCGGTGGTGCCGGAGTCCTCGCCGGCGGCCGTGGTCGTCGCCGTGCAGCCGGCGAACACGAGGGTGCCGGCGAGGACGACGGGCGCGACGCGGGCGGCGGCGAGCCAGGGCCGGCGTCGGCTGCCCGCGGCGGCGGGGTCGCGGTCGGCGCCGGTGGAGCGGTGGAAGCGGAAGGCGTTCATGGGTGCGGTCCTCTCGGAGGGATCGGTCGGATCGGATGGTCGGATGGTCGGATGGGTTCGGTCGGATGGGTTCGGCCGAGCGGTCGGGGTCGGTCGAGGTCGGTCGGGTGCGGTCGGACGCTCCGGGCCGGCCGCGGTCGGGCCCGCGGTCAGGTGGCGGGTTCGGCCACCGCGGTGCGGAAGTGCCGGTCGAGCACGCGCGTCCAGCGGTTCGCGGGCAGGCCCGGGCGGATGGCGGCCAGGCCGGTGGCGTACTTCGAGACGCGCATCGGGCGGTGCCCGGCCTCCCACAGCACCCGATCGACCGCGCCGGCCTGCGCGCCCGACTTCGTCTCGACGATCGCCGACGACGGCGTGCGCAGCGTGCGGCCGAAGTGCCCGTCGACCCCGCGGTCGGTCCAGGCCAGGTCGACGTCGATGGTCGCCCGGCTCGCCGGCCGCCCCGGCGCGGCGGGCAGGAGCAGCGTCGTGCGACGGTACGAGGTCGTGAGCACCGGATCGAGCCGCGCGGGCCCGAGGTCGCCGACGCCCGACTCCGCGAGCACGTGGTCGGCGTAGGCGCGGGCGTCTCCGGTCAGGGTGTCGGCGGCGGCCGGATCGACGGCGATGCGCTCCTTCACCGTGAGCGCCCGGCCGCCCCGCGTCTTCACCTCGAGGAAGCTGGCCTCGGTGTCGACGTAGCAGCGCGTGCGGATCTTGAACCGGCGGCGCCGGTCGTGGGCCGCGAGGTGGAAGCTCGTGAGCTCCGGCGTGTCGAAGTACACCGACTGGTAGGCGCTCGCCCGGCAGCCGTCGACGTCGAGCACGAGGGTCCCGTCGGGGAGGCGCTCGAGCAGCGCCGGCAGCGCCGCGACCGGCAGCATGTACTTGCGGTCGACGCGGGTCTGCAGTGCGGCCTCGGCGTTCAGCCCCTCGAGGTCGACCGTCGCGAGCCCGTCGAGCGTGCGGAGCGGGGAGGGCGCGACGGATGCCGCGTGCCGGCCGGTCACCGTGCGGCCCCGTCGAACTCGACGCGCGCCGCGCCGGTGAAGGGCACGGGCTCCGGGCGCGGGCCGACCGGGAGCGGGGCGGTCGCGGCCGTGATCCCGGACCCGCGGTCCGGCCGCCGCTCGGCGGCATCCGCTCGAGGCGCATCGAAGCGCACGACCACGGTCGTCGAGTCGTTCACGAGGTCGAGCCGCTCGACGCGGACCGAGCGCACCCGCGCGTCCAGCAGCGATCCGACGTGGTCGCGCAGCTCGCGCTCGTCGGCGATCGCACGATCGACCACGAGCACCTGCTGGCGCGCTCGGCGGAACAGCGCGGGGTGGTCGCCGACGGCGAGCACCGCGAGCACGAGGGCCATGAGCGCGACGGTGAGCCAGCCGAACGCGCCGCCCAGGCCGCCGAGCAGTCCGAGCGCGAGCGCAGCGAAGTAGTACGCGACCTCGTGCTGCTCGATCTCGCTCGATCGCAGCCGGATGATCGACAGCACGCCGAACAGGCCGAGCCCGAGGCCCGCGCCGATGGTGCTCGAGCCGAGCACGATCGACACGGCCAGCACGCCGACGTTGACGGTCAGGTACGCGACGACGAGGTCTCGGCGTCGGTGGCGGGGGAAGTAGAGGGCGAAGACGAGCAGGCCGACGGCGACGAGGTCGGCGACGATGAGGAGGGTCTGGTCCACGATGAGGCTCCGAACGGTGGTTGGGAGTTCCCATCCAGCCGGACGCGCCGAGGCGGACCCTGTGTCGATCCGATGATGTTCCTATGGGGCTCGTGCCGGTCCGCTGGGACCGGCACCGGCCCGCTCAGGCGGCGAGGCGGTCCGCGAGCAGCTCGAGCGTGCGCTCGCGACCCGGCGTCCTCGACGCGTCCTCGGCGACTCGTGCGCCGGCGACCGGCGAGAGCATGACCTCGTCGATGGCGTGGCGCTCGGCCAGCGCGCGCACGGCGGCGGCCGCGGCATCCGGCTCGTCGATCACCCAGCGCGATCGCATGCGCGCGATGACCTCGTCGGCGTCCGAGTCCCGCGGTGCGGCAAGCGCCTCCTCGACCGTCTCGAGCGGGCGCATCGGCCGGCTCAGCCGCAGGCGCGCCATCGCCCGCAGCTGCGGGAGGGCGCGAGCCTCCGCCTCCTCGGCGGTCTCGGCCACCGCGGCGTTGAGCGTCAGGATCGTCTGCGGCACGGGATGCCGCTCGCTCGGGCGATACCCCGACCGGTAGAGCTCCAGCGCCTGCTCGAGACCCTCGCCCGAGAAGTGGTTCGCGAACACGTACGGCAGTCCCAGCTCGGCGGCCAGGCGCGCCGAGTAGTCGCTCGACCCGAGCAGCCACAGCTCCGGCACGGCGGTGGCGGCCGGCGTGGCCTGGATCGGGTACTCGCGTCCGCTCGTCAGGCGCAGCGTCGCCCCGTCGGGGGAGAGCAGGCTCAGGATGTCGGCGACGTGGTCCGGGAACCGATCGACCTCGGCCGTCGGCCCCGAGATGCGCAGGAGCTGCGTGATCACCGGGTCGCTGCCGGGCGCGCGCCCGATGCCGAGGTCGATGCGGCCCGGCGCGAGCGCCTCGAGGGCGGCGAACTGCTCGGCGACGACGAGCGGCGCGTGGTTCGGCAGCATGACGCCGCCCGACCCCACGCGGATCCGCTCCGTGCGGGCCGCGATCGACGCGACGAGCACCGGCGGCGTCGTCGAGGCGACGGAGGGCATGTTGTGGTGCTCGGCGAACCAGTAGCGGGTGAAGCCGAGCCGGTCCGCGACCTGCGCCAGGGCGACGGATGCCGTGAGCGCCTCCGACGAGGACTGGCCGCTCCGCACGGGCACGAGATCGAGGACCGAGAGGCGTGGCGAGAGTGACATCCACACCTCCAACCGACGGGCGCGAGGCGCTATTCCGTCGGCCCGGTTCCGCCCGCGACGGGCGGGTTATCCCTGAGCGGATCGGGGGGACCGTCCTGATCTGCGCCCCGTCGCCGGGTCGTTGGATGGAACCCGTCGTGAGCGCCCCCGGTGATCCGGGCGGCCGTCGGACCAGGCCGCTCGGCCACCACCCGGCCCACGACCCCCAGAACTCCGGAAGGAACCACCAGTGAACCTCGCCTACGACACCACCACGGCCGACGCCGTGGAGTCCCGGACCACCACCGCCGCACCCGCCATGTCGCTCCGCGAATCGTTCGCGATCCTCGCCGAGCGCCTCGACGGCCGGCTCGCCCTCCCCGGCGACCCCGAGTACGACGCCGACCGGCTGGCGTGGAACCTCGCCGTCGCCCAGCGGCCCGCCGCCGTCGTCGTCGCCGCCTCGATCGCCGACGTCGCCCGCACCGTCCGCGCCGCCCGCGACCTCGGCCTCGCCGTGGCGCCGCAGGCGACCGGGCACAACGCCGGTCCGCTCGCCGAGGGCCGCGGACTCGCCGACGCGATCCTGCTCCGCACGCACGAGCTGCGCCGCGTCGAGGTGCGCCCGACGCAGCGGATCGCCCGCGTCGAGCCGGGCGCCCTCTGGGGCGACGTCGTCGCCGCGACCGCACCGCACGGCCTCGCCGCGCTCGCCGGGTCGAGCCACGACGTCGGCGTGGTCGGCTACACGCTCGGCGGCGGCGTCTCGTTCCTCGGCCGCGCGCACGGCATGGCCGCGAACCACGTCGTCGCCATCGAGCTCGTGACCGCCGACGGCGAGTTCCGCCGCATCGACGCCACCCACGACCCGGAGCTGTTCTGGGCGGTCCGCGGCGGCGGCGGCGACTTCGGCGTCGTCACCGCCCTCGAGTTCGGGCTGCTCGAGCTCGACCGGGTGGTCGCCGGCGCGCTCTTCTTCCCGATCGAGCGGTCCGAGGAGGTCCTGCAGGCCTGGGCCGAGTGGACCCGATCGGTCCCCGACACCGTCACCTCGGTCGGCCGAGTGCTGCGGTTCCCGGCCATGCCGGAGCTGCCGCCGTTCCTCTCCGGGCAGTCGTTCGTGCTCGTCGAGGCCGTCGTCCAGGAGTCGGCCGACCGCGCCGACGCCCTGCTCGCCCCGCTCCGTGCGCTCGGGCCCGCGATGGACACCGTGCACGAGCAGGCGCCCGCCGACCTGCTGCAGCTGCACATGGACCCGCCCGGCCCGACGCCCGGGCACGGTGACGGCATGATGCTGAAGGACCTCCCCGCCGAGGCGGTGCGCGCCGTCGTGGCGGCCGTCGGCCCCGATGCCGAGACCGCGCTGCTCTCGGTCGAGATCCGCCACCTGGGCGGCGCGTTCGCGCCATCCGCGGCCGTCGAGCTCGCGGTCGAGCGGGGGCTGCCGCTTCCCGGCGCCACCGCCGGGCTCGAGGCCGAGTACCTCGTGTACGCCGTCGGCATCTCGGTGCCCGAGACCCACGACGCGGTCGTGGCTTCGCTCGGCCGGCTCTTCTCGCGTGTCGAGCCGTGGCGCGCCGGGCTCGAGTACCTCAACTTCGCGGAGCGCCCCACGACGAGCTCGCGCTTCTTCGGCGACGACGGCCGGCTCGCGCGGCTGCGCGCGGTCAAGCAGGCCGTCGACCCCACGGGCGTCATCCGCTCCAACCACCCGGTCGGCCGCTGACGCGACCGACTCCGCGACGGGCCCGGCCATCATGCCGGGCCCGTTGCGCGTGCGGTCACGGCGGACGAATGGGTCTGTCGGTTCCGCGCCGACCTTCCTAGGCTGGGGGACACGCGACGACGACGTCGCACGACCTTGGGGGAGGGACGAATGACGGTTCACCATGAGCTGCCCACCACGACCGACTTCGGGACCTTGGCGGGTGAGCACCACCCGGCCATCACGATCTACGCATCCACGTCACCCGTGGTCAGCGAGCGCGAGCGCGCCGAGGTCGCGGTGAAGAGCGCCTTCGACGAGGCCATCGACCGGCTGCGCGGGAACGGCGCCGAGGCGGGCGAGGTCGAGGCGCTGAAGTCCGAGCGCGACGGCGTGCTCGGCGACCGAGGACTCTGGGCCGGGCTCTCCCGATCGATGGCGATCTTCGTCGCCCCCGGGTTCACCGACGTCTACGTGCTGCCGAACCGCCTCGACGACGCGGTCCACGTCGGCTCGCACTTCGTGCTCGGCCAGCTGCTCCGGGCGCCCAGCCAGGACCAGGAGGCCTTCGCGGTCACCCTGTCCTCGAACGAGTGGGCGCTCTGGCATGCGCTGCCCACCGCGCGCGCCGAGGAGATGCCGCTCGACCCGAGCCTGCCCCGCAACCTCGACGACGCCGCCAACCGGGTGCCGGGCGATGTCGGCCAGCGACGCCGTGGCGGCCACGGCGACCGCGGCACGAACGAGGACGACCGTCGTCCCGAGATCCACGACATCTACGCCAAGCGCGTCGCCGACGCCGTCTGGCACGAGCTGCAGGAGCACGACCCCGATGCCCGGGTGCCGCTGTTCGTGTTCGCGGCCGAGCCGCTGCTCAGCTCGTTCCTGGACCGCGCCCACAACGGCCGTCGCGTCGTCGCCGTGCCGGGCGGCCCGGACCGGCTCGGTGCCGCGGAGATCGACGTCGAGCTGCGCCAGCAGCTCGCCCAGCTGAACGTGAACGAGGCGAAGACCGCGCTGACCGACCTCGCGGACGGCAGCGCCGGGCGCGTCGAGCGCGACCTCGCCGCCATCGGGCGGCTCGCCGCCGACGGCGCCGTCGAGCGGCTGTGGTTCGACTTCACGACGTCGGTCAACGGCACGCTCGACCACGAGTCCGGGGCGATCGAGTTCGCCGTCGATCACGGCAACGGCGACGCCCTCCCGGACGGCACGCACGCCGGCGACCTGCTTCCCCAGCTCGCGATGCTCGTCATCGCGCGCGGCGGCAAGGTCGTCACGGTGCGCGGCGACGACCTCGAGGACGTCGTGTGGTCGGGACCGGCGATGGCGGAACTGAGGTTCGCGCTGGCGTAGCGTTCGGGACGCGTCGGCTCAGACCGCGACGGCCATCCGCGGCGGCGCGATCGCGATCGCGTCACGCAGCGCGTGCAGCGCGCCGCGAGCGGCATCCGTCGCCGTCCGGGCGTGCGCGACCGCGCGGGCCGTCGCGAGCCCCCGCCGCGGCGCCGAGGCACGGGCGCCCGCGCCGAACGAGCCGTCGGCCTCGAGCACCGGCAGCACGACGGCGGGCTGGCACTCGAAGTGCAGCTCGAGCTCGGTCGTGTGGCGGTCCTCGATGATCGCCTCGAACGGCACCTTCACCGAGCGGAACCGACCACGGCGGCGCGGCGGCGCCGACCGCAGGTCCATCGCGATCCGGTCGGGTGCGGTCGTCGCGAGCGGCGACCGGTTCGGGACGATGTCGACCCGCCACAGCTCGCTGGGGCACGAGGCGACCCCGGAGAGGTGGATGACGCGGATGCCGCCGGTCGTGATCGCGACGGCGGCGAGGTCGTCGACATGCACATGCGCGTGATCGATGGTGTGGGCCATGTTCGCCGACGGTACGGATGTCAAGGGCCACCGACATCAGGGCTGGCGCTGAGATCACGACCCTAGGCTGGCGGGATGCGATTCGGATTCTTCGTTCCCCAGGGATGGCGCCACGACCTCGTCGGCATCGAGCCGGCCGACCACTGGTCGACGATGCACGGCCTCGCCGAGCACGCGGATCGCGAGGGCTCGCCGTGGGAGTCGATCTGGGTCTACGACCACTTCCACACCGTGCCCGTGCCGAGCGAGACCGAGGCGACCCACGAGGCGTGGTCGCTCATGGCCGCGTACGCGGCCTCGACGTCGCGCGTGCGGCTCGGCCAGATGTGCACCTGCATGGCGTACCGCAACCCCGCCTACCTGGCGAAGGTCGCCGCGACCGTCGACGTCATCTCGGGCGGCCGCCTCGAGATGGGCATCGGCGCCGGATGGTACGAGCACGAGTGGCGGGCCTACGGGTACGGCTTCCCGCACGCGCCGGAGCGGCTCCGGATGCTGCGCGAGGGCGTCGAGATCATGCACCAGGCGTGGACGACCGGACGCGCCCGCCTCGACGGCGAGTTCTACCAGGTGGACGACGCGATCGTGCAGCCGCAGCCGCTGCAGGAGGGCGGCGTGCCCATGTGGGTCGCGGGCGGCGGCGAGAAGGTCACGTTGAAGATCGCGGCGAAGTACGCCGCCTACACGAACTTCTACGGCAGCCCCGAGGAGTTCAGCCACAAGAGCGAGGTGCTGCGCGGGCACGCCGACCGGCTCGGGCGCGAGTTCGACTCGATCGTGCGCAGCGCGAACTTCAACACCGTCATCGGCGAGGACGAGGCCGACGTCGAGCGCCGGCTGCAGGCCGTCGAGGCGCGGATCGCCGGGTCTGCAGGGCCGAAGGCGGCGGCGCGCTTCATCCACGACTTCCGGTCCGACGCGGCCATCGCGGTGGGCACGCCCGAGCAGGTCGTGGAGAAGCTGATCGACATGCGCGACCGCGGCCTCGGCTACGCCATCCACTACTTCCCGGAGCTGGCGTACGACCGATCGGGCCTCGAGCTCTACGAGCGCGAGGTCATGCCCGCGCTCGCCTGACGCCCGCGCGCCGGCCACCCGGCGCCGGCGCCCGCGCCCGCCGAATGCGTTTCTCAGGAGGGTTCCGCGGAACGCCCTCGTTTCTCAGGAGGACACGCCGTCGCGCGCAGCGACACGCCGGATGACTCCTGAGAAAAGCGACCCCCTGGGTGGGTCAGGCGGCGGCGCCGTCCTGGTCGAGCTCGAACGCGTCGAGCTTCGCGCCGAGCTCGGCGTCGGTGGGCTCGGTGAAGTGCGTGCCGTCGGGGAAGACGACCACGGGGATGTTCGTGCGACCGGAGATCGCCTTGGCGCGCTCGGCGCCCTCGACGACCACCTCGAGGTCGACGTAGTCGTACTCGACCCCGCGGCGGTCGAGCAGCGACTTCGACCGGCGGCAGTCGCCGCACCAGGCGGCGCCGTACATCGTGATGCGGGCAGGGGTGAGGTCGGTGGGGGAGGTCATGCACATAACCTACGTGGGTATCCTGTGCGGTATTCCCAGCGACCGGAGGCGCGGCCGCCGCAGGGGTTCCGGATGCGGCGACCGGGTGCGAGGCTCGGGGCATGCAGTTCGAGACCACGATGTCGCAGACGGGGAACAACACGGGCATCGAGGTGCCCGCGGAGGTCGTCGAGGAGCTCGGCGGCGGCCGCCGGGCGCCGGTGGTCGTGCGCGTCAACGGGTTCGAGTACCGCAGCACGCTCGCCGTCATGGGCGGCCGGCACCTGATCCCGTTCAGCTCCGACAAGCGCGCCGCGACGGGGATCTCGGGCGGTGACCCGATCACCGTCGAGCTCGAGCTCGACACCGCGCCCCGCACGGTCGAGCCGCCGGAGGACTTCGCTGCAGCGCTCGATGCCACCCCGGGCGCGCGCGAGGCCTACGACCGCCTCGCGCCGAGCCACCAGAAGGCCCACGTCACGGCCATCACCGACGCCAAGACCGACGAGACGCGACAGCGCCGCATCGCGAAGGCGATCGAGAAGCCCATGGGCGCCTGAGGTCGTCGAGCGGGCCATCGCCGGCGGCGCCTCACCGGCGCGCGCTCAGCCGACGGGCTCCGGGGCCCACACCGGGAGTTCGACGCCGACGAGCCGCGCGAACGCGCTCAGCTGCGCGACGCCCTGCGGCGTGCGCGGCAGGGCGTCGAGCAGCCCGGGCGAGTACACGAGGTACGCGGCGACCTGGGCGCGCGAGATCGCGACGTTCAGCCGGTTCTTCAGCAGCAGGAACTCCACGCCGCGGGGCGCCGCGGTCGCCGACGATGCGGCGAGCGAGACGATCGCGACCGCCGCCTCCTGCCCCTGGAACTTGTCGACGGTGCCGACCGGCACGTCGGCCAGGCCCGCGCGGTCGAGCGCCGCACGCACGATCGCGAGTTGCGCGTTGTACGGCGTCACGACGATGAGGTCGCGGGGCTCGAGCGGTCGCGGCGCATCGGCGACCGGGTCGCCGTCGCCCTGACGGAGGCCCGTGTAGGGCAGGCCGACGAGCGAGGACGCGATGCGCACGACCTCGGCCGCCTCCTCGGGCGATTCGGTCGTGTTGCCCTCGTGCTCGACGGGGACGGGCACGAGGCCCGGCGCGACGCCCTGCACCGACCGCGACGCGGCGGAGGGGTGCGAGGCGAGCTCGCCCTCGTAGGACAGCTCGGAGACGGCGGCCGCGAGGTCGGGGTGCATGCGACGGCTCTCGGCGAGGAAGTAGCCGAACTCGTGGGGGAGGACGTCGTGCCCGTCGGCGATCCAGCCGAGCGCCGACATGTCGATCGGCTCGGGGTGCGTGCCCTGGCTCACCTGCGGAAGCTGCTGCGGGTCGCCGAGCAGCAGGAGCCGCCGCGACGCGACCGAGGCCGCGATCGTGGAGGCGAGCGAGAACTGACCCGCCTCGTCGATCACGAGCACGTCGAGTGCACGACGGCCGACCCGGTCGGCGTTCGCGAAGTCCCACGCCGTGCCGCCGTAGACGAAGCCGCGCTCGCGGTTGGCCGCGATGAACGCCGCTGCGCCGTTCTTCTCGATCGTCGTCCAGCCGCGCGCCACCCCGTCGTCGCGGTCCTTGGGCGCCTTGGCGACGAGCCGCGGGTCGAGGCCGGCCTCGACGACGGCGTCGAGGAGGTGCTCGACGACCGCGTGCGACTGTGCGACGACCCCCACCTTCCAGCCGTGGTGGCCGACCAGGCGCGCGATGACGCGCGACGCGACGTAGGTCTTGCCCGTGCCGGGCGGGCCCTGCACCGCGAGGTACGAGTCGTCGAGGTCGCCGAGCGACCGAACGACCGACCCGACGTAGTCGTGGTCGGGCAGCGGTGCGAGCGCCCCGGACCTGGTGCGCGGCGGGATGCGGCGCAGCAGGTCGACGGCCGCGTCCTTCGGCCAGCGGGGCTGGAGATCCACGATCGGGCGGGCCCACTCGGCGATGGCGCCCTTCTGCCGTCCCGCCTGCGGCGGCGGGCCCGGGACGAGCGCGAACGGCAGTTCGCGCCAGGTGTCGTCGGCGGTGGACCGCTCCTCGATGCGCACCCCGTCGGCCGTCGCCTCGACGACGACGGCCTTCGCCAGGGCCCGCGAGCCCGGCCGCCGCGAGAACGACGGGAACGGCGCCGGCCAGTCGTACAGCAGGTACAGCTCGGCGCCCGCACTGAAGCGCGACCCGGGCGCGATGCGCCCGCGGAGCAGCAACTCGCGCCGGTCGAACTGCTGGCGGCCCTCGCGGTACCAGTCGTGCAGCACCACGGTGCGGGCGGGGTCGACGACGAGCACGTCGCGGTGGTCCTCCCAGGCCTCGAGCGGCTGCTCGACACGGAAGAAGTGGCCCCACCAGAAGGTCTTGGCCTCGCGATCGTGGTAGTCGATGGCCGCAGCGGCGAGGGCCAGCGCCGTGCGGTCGGGGTCGTCCCGACGCTCGTCGGCGCCGCCCGCCAGCGCGGCGAGCTCGGACGCCAGCGGGCTCGTCTCGTACTGCTTGCCGGTCGGCTCGGCCAGCAGCAGCGCGGGCACGGGCGCCACGCCGTGGTCGCGGGCGAGCCCCAGCAGCCAGTCGCGGAGCCGGAGCGTCGACACGCAGTCGTAGCGGTTGTACTCGGCGAGGTCGTCGAGCACGAACTGCGCGGCCGCTTCGCCCTCGAGCCCGGTGGCCGGGTCGAGCCCGCCGGTGGCCCGCAGCTCGCGGGCACGGACGTACTCGAGGATCGAGTCGCCGCCCGACTTGACGTCGGCTTCGCGCAGTTCGTCGCCCATGTAGAGCGGCTCGAGCTTCTTGATGGAGTACGAACGGCTGCCGACGCGCACCGCGCGCTTGACGATCGGGTAGAGGTCGACGAGCACGCCGTCGGCGAGCAGCTGGTCGACCTCTGCCTCGCCGACGCCGTGCCGCGCGGCGATCGACGTCAGGTGCGTGCGCTCGTAGCTCGCGTAGTGGTAGATGTGCAGGTTCGGGTGGCGCGCCCGGCGCTCGCGCACGAGCTCGAGGAAGGCGAGCAGCGCTGCGCGCTCCTCGGCGAACGAGTGCGCCCAGATCGGCGTGAACCGCTCGTCGACGTCGACCATGCCGAACAGGTAGTCGAGGCCCCACTCGGTCGCGGCGCCCTCGGTGTAGAGCGGGTCGCCCTCGAAGTCGAAGAACAGGTCGCCCGCGTCGGGTTCGGGGATCGCGGCCAGCGCGCCCGGCTCGCGCACCTCGACCGGCGGGGGCAGCGGCGGGTCGTCGGGCCCTCGGGTGCCCGCCGCCTCCGCGGCGAGCGTCTCGGCCTCGGCCGCGAGCTGGAGCCGTGCCTGGACGCGCAGCCCCTCGAGGGTGGCGTCCATCACGCCCTCGACGGGGCCGGTGGATGCCGCGAGCTCGTCGATCGTCGTGATGCCCGCGTCGTGGAAGTGCGCGCGCTGGGTGATGCGGAGCCCCGCGACGAGCAGCAGGTCGCGGTTCGCCTGCACTTCGAGGTCGCAGGTCGGGCATCGCCCGTCGAGCGCGTACCTCGGATCGCCCCACTCGACCGGGCCGTCGGCGGCGACGCGCTCGGCGACGATCTGGCGCAGGCGCTCGCGCCGGAGCAGGAACACCGGCTCGATGTCGGCGAGCCGGTGGGAACTCGTCGTGCCGTCGCCGAGGAGCAGCTCGACGGTGTCGGCGCGGGGGATGCCGAGGCGGTCGAGCTGGGCCGCGTACGCCGCGAGCTGGAGCAGCGCCGTCACGCGCGCGCGCCGGGCGAGCTTCGAGTCCTGCACGAGGTAGCGCCCGTCGGGCTGCCGCACGATGAAGTCGGCGAACCCGACGAAGCCGTCGTCGACGAAGGTGGCCTGGAAGACCACGGGCGCGCCGGCCTCGAACGCCGCGCGCGTGGCCGCGACGGCGGCCTCGAGCTGCTCGGGGTCGCGCAGGTCGGGCCGGTCGATCTCGACGACGCCTTCGCCGAACTCGTCGCGGTAGCGCTGGAGGACCCGCAGCTCGTGCGCGTCGCCCATGCGCCCGGCCCGCTCGAGCATGGCATCCGCCACGGGCTCGAAGCGCGTGTCGTGCCCGAGCTTCACGTCGAGCTCGCGCAGGAAGGCGAACTCGCAGTCGGACGCCTTCTTCAGGTCGCTCGCGCTCGTGACCACCGTGCCCTCGGCCAGGTACATCGGGCTCCCTCCGCCGTCGTCCTGGTGCCCACGGTAGCCGCGGCATCCGACACCGCGCCGTCGGGCGCGACGCGGGTCAGCGCACGAGCACGACCTTGCCGATGCTGCGACCGGATGCCACGAGCCCGTGCGCCTCGCGGAGCGCCGCGGCGTCGATCCCTGCGAGCTCGCGCGTGAGCGTCGAGCGGAGTCGGCCGTCCTCGAACAGCGCGGAGGCGGCGTCGAGCAGGTCGTGCTGGCCGATCATGTCCGGCGTCTCGAAGACGCCGCGCGTGAACATGGACTCCCAGAGCCAGGCGATGCTCTTCTGCTTGAGCACGCGCAGGTCCATGTCGGGGTCCTCGTCGATAGCCACGATCTGCCCGAAGGGGCGGAGCAGGTCGGCGTAGACGGGCAGGCGACCGGCGGTCGACGGCGTGAAGACGCGGTCGACCCCGTCGGGTGCGACCTCGCGCACCGCGGCGGTGAGGTCGCCGTGGTGGTCGACGACGTGGGCGGCGCCCATGCGACGCGCCCAGTCCTGCGTCTCCGGGCGAGAGGCCGTGCCGATCACGGCGACGTCGGTGAGCGCGGTCGCCAGCTGCGTGAGGATCGAGCCGACGCCGCCCGCCGCGGCGACGGCGAGCAGCGTGCCGCCGCTGTCGGCGGTCAGCCTGAGGCGGTCGAACAGCGATTCCCACGCCGTGATGGTCGTGAGCGGCATGGCGGCCGCCTCCGCCATGGACAGGTTCGCGGGCTTGCGGCCGACGAGCCGTTCGTCGACCGCGTGGTACTCGGCATCCGTGCCCTGCCGGGTGATCACGCCCGCGTGGTAGACCTCGTCGCCCGGGGCGAAGAGGGTGACCTCGGATCCCACCGCCACGACCGTGCCGGCCGCGTCGTAGCCGAGCACGACCGGCGGGGCGTCCTCCGGGCGGCGCATCCGGCTCTTCACGTCGACCGGGTTGACCGACACGGCGGCCACCTCGACGAGGAGGTCGCGGGGCCGCAGCTCGGGCAGCGGGACCTCCACGTCGACGAGCGCGCGCTCGTCGTCGAGCGGGACGGATCCGGTCGCGGCGACCGCGTGCATGTGGTTCGGCAGGGAGCTCATGTCCTCCCCAACCGGTGGAGCTGCGCGGATGTTCCGGAAGCTCCGTCGAGCGCCCGCCCCCGGCTCAGGCCGACCGCTCGCGCCGCCGCATCATCCGGGCGAGGTCGACCCGGTTCGCCGCGCCCGTCTTGCGCAGCAGGTTCGAGATGTGCGAGCTGACCGTCTTCTCGCTGATGGTCAGCAGTGCGGCGATCTCGGCGTACGTGCGTCCGTCGACGATGTACGGCAGCAGTTCGCGTTCGCGGCGGGTGAGCGGGAAGTCGCTCACGGCGTCGTCGTCGACGGCGACGTCCTCGTGCAGCCGGACGCGCGACCATGCGGCGAGCGACTCGAGGTCGGCCGCGAGCCCCTCCGACGAGGTCCGCTCGGCGATCGCCGCGCCGCGCCTGAGGAGTCCGACCGCGCGGGATCGCGTGCCCTGGTCGCGCGCGAGCCCGCGCTCAGCGCCCCGTCGGCACGCGTACGCCTCCTCCCACGCGAGCTCGGCGGCCGCGCACGCGTCGGCCGCCGCGGCCCACCGCTCGAAGGCGTCGTCGTCGTCCCGCGCCCGGGCGACCTCGGCGTCGGAGAGTGCGTCGAGCGCGACGAGGTCGCGGGGGTACGACGTGCCCATGCGCCGCGGGAGCACCTGGGGATGCTCGTCGCGGAACGCCGCGAGCTCCGAGAGCGCGCCGGCCGTCGGCTCGCGCCGGTCGCGCGCCGCGTCGACGCGGTCGGCGAGCGCCCGCGCGGCGAGCGGGACGAGCCATTCGGTGCCGTGCGTGCCCGGGTGGGCCGTCATCGCGGGGATGAGCACCCCGAGCGCCGCGGCGGGGTCGCCCGCGACGATGCTCGTCGTGCCCTCGGCGACGGCCCGACTGGGGATGACGTACGAGGGGATGTGGGGGAAGCGCTCGCGGGCGCGCTGGAGATGCGACTCGGCCTCGTCGACCCGGCCCTGGTACGCCGCGAGCAGGGCCTCGATGGCGCGAAGGCTGAGGTCGACGTAGTCGGGCGGTTGCTCGGTGCGGACGAAGCGCAGCGCCTCCCGGACGTCCCTCACCTCGCCGATCGTGAGCCAGCTCGACGCCTCGGTCGCCGCCATCGCGGTGGTCACGCGATGCGGGGCGCCCGCCGCGACGAGGACCTCGCGCAGCTCCCTGAGCCGCGTCGCCGCGCGCCGGTAGGTGGGCATCGAGTACGCCTCCCAGAACGAGGCGAGCGCGGCGGGCCAGTAGTGGCCGTTCGGGACGGCGACCGCGAACGTCTCCTCCGCGAGTCGCGCCGCGGCATCGAGGTCGCGGGTGCGCGCGGCCTCCTGGCCGGCCGCGGCGAGGGCGTAGGCGAGGGCCTCGGTGTCGCCGAGGCGGCGGGCCCGCTCGACCGCCTCGGCCGCGTGGGCGGCGGAGGCAGGGTCGCCCGCGAGGTTCTCGGCGTGCGCGAGGTCGCTCAGCGCGAGCGCGTACGGCCGCCCGTCGGGGTCGGCGGCGGCGAACTCGAGGACCTCGCGGGCCGCGGCGACTGTGTTCAGTTCGCCGCCGATGCGGAACTGCAGACGCTGTCGACGCAGCAGCAGCTCGGCAGTGCCGGTCGGGTCGGCGTCGCGGTCGATGTGCTCGAGCAGGGCCGTGGCGGCGCCGAACTCGTCCTCGTCCTCGCCGACGGCGGACGCGGCATCGGCCCACTCCTCGAGCACGTCGCGTTCGAACGCGGCGTCGACCTCGGAGGCGACGGCGAGCAGCTCGGCGTTCCGGCGGGCCAGCCGCAGCCGCGTCGCGTCGTCGACGCCGGCGAGCGCCGTGATCGCCCGTCGGCTCGCCGCGATGCACGCGTCCGCATCGCCGGCGCCCGCGTAATGGTCGGCGAGGTCGACCAGCACGTCCGGGCCGTCCATCCCGCTCCCGATGGCCCGCAGCGTGCTGCGCGCGAGCGCGGCGTGGCGCTCCCGGCGCTCGACCGCCGGCACCGAGGCGACGAGCAGTTCGGCGATGAGCGGATGGTGGAACCAGAGCCGCCCGTCGTCGTCCTGGTCGAGCACGCGCAGCGCGATCGCCGGGCGCAGGTCGCGCGGCGCGTCGTGCCAGGTGGGGTCGATCTCGGCGAGCACCGCGGGCCGGACCGGCTTGCCGTGGATCGCGAGCATGACGGTCAGCTCCCGGGCGGCTTCCGGCATCCGGGACCACGCCTGCAGGAGCGCGGCGTCGAGGCCCGGCGCGGTCGCCGGCGCCTCGAGCGACCCGGGGTCGATCCCGGCGATGAGCAGGCGCACGTGGTACGGGTTGCCGCCCGTCCGCGCGAGCACGTCGGTCACGAGGGTCTCATGCGGCGGCGCGCCGAGCTCGGTCGCGATCAGGTCGCGCACGCCGAGCCGGTCGAGGCGTCCGACGTCGAGGACGCGGGTCCCGGGCAGGCGCACGAGGTCGGCGCGCCAGCGGTCGATGTCGCGGCCGCTGCCGGAGCGGAGCGTGGCCACCACTCCGAGCGGTCGGTCCTCGGCGCCGCCCACGAGGAACATGAGTGCGTCGAGGGTGCTCGAGTCGGCCCACTGCAGGTCGTCGATCGCGACGATGACCGGTCGATCCCGGAGCAGGTGCTGCACGGCGTCGTCGAGGCGCACGGGTGCGGGCGATCGCGCCGGGGCGTCGCCGCCGTCGCCCTCCGCCTGTGCGAGCAGCGACCGCACGGCGAGGTTCGGCACCCGGGTCGTGAGGGGGAGGTTGCGCGCCGTCAGGACGACGGCGCGTTCGCCGACGGCGTGGCAGGCGGCCTGCATGAGCGCGGTCTTGCCGATGCCCGGCTCTCCGGTGATCAGGACGGTGCGCGCCTCGCCGCGCAGCACCGCGTCGAGTTCGTGCGACAGCACGGCGAGTTCGCGCTCGCGCCCCGCGAGGCGCGGCGGGTCGGCCCCCATGGCGTCAGTCTGGCACGGATCCGAGGTTCGCTCACGGAAAATCGAGGAATGACTCCGGATGTCGCGACGCCGCGCTCGGCGGACTCGCGACGTCGTGCGATGCCCGACCGCTCCGGGTCGTCAGTCGCGCGCGGCGAGCGCCCCGCGCTCGAGGCCGAGCATGCCCTCGACGGCACCGTGGATCATCGATCCGCGCGCGCTCTGGTCGCCCCACCGCACGAGGGCCTGGGCGTTGAGTCCGTCGATCATGCCGAGGAGCTGCCAGGCCGCGGCCGCGGCATCCTCGGTCCGGAAGCCCGCGCGGGCGGTCCCGTCCTCGATGACGTCCTGGACGACCTCCTGCCACGCGTCCATCTGCTCGCGCACGGATGCCGCGAGCGGCTCGTTGCGGCGGCCGATCGCCCACGCCTCGACCCAGACGATCGTGACGTCGTCGCGCGTGCCGTCGAGCAGCGTGTCGAGCAGTGCTCCGAGGCGTTCGCGCGGTCCCGGGCGGTCGGCGAGGAGGTCGGCCACCTCGTCGATCTCCGCCGCGACGATGGCCGCGAACGTCTCCGCGACCAGGACGTCCATGCTCGGCCGGTAGTGCGCGACGAGGGCGGGGGTGACGCCGGCGCGTGCCGCGATCGCGCGCAGCGTGACGGCCGCGAGGCCGTGCTCGAGGGCGACCAGGCGCGCGGCCTCGACGATCTCGGCGGAGCGCTCGGCGGGGCTCTTCCGGGCGGCGCGGGTGCGGACGGGTGTTGACATCGTGCTCACAGTCTAGGTAACCTCGCACCTTATTGATCGCATGATCAATATATCGATCAGGTCGATCGAGCTTCCCGCCGTCGAACGATGAGGTTCCGCACATGAGCATCCAGACCCCGCAGGAGATCCGCGCCGACGCCGCGACGCCCTCCGCGCCCCACACGCCGGCCGCCGACCGCGTCGGCCACGTCGAGCAGCACGGCACCGAGCACGTGCCCGCCTCCGAGCGGCACGGCCGCCCCTCCAGCCTGTTCTGGGTGTGGATGTCGGCGAACGTCGGCTACCTCTACTTCGTCGTCGGCGGCGTGCTCATGCTGCTCGGCCTGCCGCTCTGGGAGGCCCTCGCCATCACCGTCGTCGGCAACCTCTGGTGGGCCCTCGTCGGCTGGCTCGCCGTCAGCGGACCCGCCTCGGGCTCGCCGAGCGTGTCGATCATGCGCGCCATGTTCGGCATCCGCGGCAACAAGGTCTTCGGCGCCGGGCTCGGCGTGCTGATCGGCGTGTTCTACGAGATCATCAACGTCGCCTTCGCGACGCTCGGCGCCATCGCGCTGCTCGCGCACGTCGGCATCGGGCTCCCGCCCGGGGGCGAGTGGATCGTCCTCGCCGTCATCGGCGTCCTCAGCTTCGTGATCGGCGTCTACGGCCACGCCACGATCCTCGCGCTCGCGCCGTGGTTCTCGGCCGCGCTCGCCGTGGTGTTCGTCATCCTCGCGGTCTTCGTGTTCGGTGCCGCCGACTGGGCCTACACGGTCGAGCCGCTCCCCGTCGCCGAGCACTGGGCGCTCGTGATGCTGGGCTTCGCGATCGTCGCCTCGAGCCCGCTCTCGTGGGGCATCGGCGCCGACTACGCGCGGTACCTCCCGGCGAACGTGTCGAAGAAGGCCGTCGCCTGGTACACGGCCCTCGGCGGCTTCGTGCCCGCCCTGCTCATCGGCCTGCTCGGCGTCGTCGCCGGCACCGCGATCGACATGACCGACCCGGAGCTCACCATCGGCGAGATCGTGCCCGCGTGGTTCACGCCGCTCTTCCTCGGCATGATCGTGCTCTCGAGCATCACGAACAACGTGCTCGTCGCCTACTCGACGGGCTTCTACGCGCAGGCGCTCGCCGAGCGCATCTCGCGCCCGGTGACCACGATCGTGACCGGAGTCGTCGCCACCGCCGCGGCGGGCTGGGTGCTCTTCCTCACGCCGAGCTTCCTCGACGCGCTGAGCGCCTCGCTCGAGCTGTCCGTCACCGTCTTCGGCCCGCTCGTGTCGATCTACGCCATCGACATCGTGCTCCGCCGCAACCGCTACGACGGCGCCGCGCTCGACGACACGCGACCCGGCAGCCCGTTCTGGTACCGCGGCGGCGTGTTCCTGCCCGGCGCGGTCGCGATGGTCGGCGCCATGACGATCGCCGTGCTCTCGGCCAACACGACGCTCTACGTCGGCCCGATCTCGGCCGCGCTCGGCGGCGCGGACCTCTCGGCGTTCGTCGGCCCCGTCCTCGGCGCCGGCATCTACGCGCTGCTGTGGCTGACCACCGACCCGTACCGCGACCCGGCGAAGCGCCCGGGCGCGGCATCCGCTGCCATGATCGAACCGGATGCCGCGGCATCCGCCCGCACCGAGGGAGCCGACGCATGACCTGGCGCATGCCCGCCGAGACCGCACCGCACGAGCGCACCTGGATGGCGTTCCCGCGCGAGGGGATCACCCTCGGCGAGGGTGCCGGGGAGCGCGAGGAGGGCTACGCGGCGTGGACCGCGGTCGCCCACGCGGTCGCCGAGTTCGAGCCGGTCACGATGGTCGTCGACCCGACCGAGCGGGACCGCGCCCGCCGCATGCTCGGGTCGCAGGTCGAGCTCGTCGAGGCCCCGCTCGACGAGTTCTGGATGCGCGACTTCGGACCGACCTTCGTGTTCGACGACGAGCGGCCCGGCGTGCTCGGCGCGGTCGACTGGACCTTCAACGGCTGGGGCGCCCCCGCCTGGGCCGAGTGGAAGGTGTCCGCCGAGATCGCCCGCTTCGCGGCCGCGCACGTCGGCGCCGAGCTCGTGAGCTCCGTGCTCGTGAACGAGGGCGGCGGCATCCACGTCGACGGCGAGGGCACGGTGCTGCTCACCGAGACCGTGCAGCTCGACCCGCGCCGCAACCCGTACGCCGACAAGGCCCGCGTCGAGGCCGAGATGGCCCGCACGATCGGCGCGACGAAGGCGATCTGGCTCCCGCGCGGCCTCACCCGCGACTACGACGACTTCGGCACGAACGGCCACGTCGACATCGTCGCGACGATCACCTCGCCCGGCCGCGTGCTGCTGCACCACCAGGCCGACCCCGCGCACCCCGACTTCGAGGTCACGCGCGACCTGAAGACGCTGCTCGAGGGCGAGACGGATGCCGCGGGGCGGCGGCTCGAGGTCGTCGACCTGCCCGCACCCGCGACCCTCCGGGACGACGAGGGCGTCGTCGACTGGAGCTACGTGAACCACCTCGTCGTGAACGACGGCGTGGTCGCGTGCGGCTTCGGCGAGCCCGAGGCCGACGAGCGCGCGGCGGCGATCCTCGCCGACGCCTACCCCGGCCGGAAGGTCGTGACCGTCGACGCGCGCCCGATCTTCGCGCGCGGCGGCGGCATCCACTGCATCACCCAGCAGCAGCCCGCGCTGCCGAACGAGGAGACGGAGCGATGATGAGCGACATCCGCACCGAGACGACCGGCGCCGCCGCGGACGCCGGCACGGGCATCGACGTGGTCGAGGCCTCCATCGCCGACCTGCGCGCCGCCCTCGAGGCCGGTCGCACCACGGCCGTCGAGCTGGTCGAGGCGTACCTCGCGCGCATCGACGCGTACGACGGGCCAGAGACGGACACCGCGCTGAACGCCGTCGTCGTCCGCAATCCCGACGCGCTCGACGAGGCCCGCGCCTCGGACGCGCGCCGCGCGAGCGGCGAGCTGCTCGGCCCGCTCGACGGCATCCCGTACACCGCGAAGGACTCCTACCTCGTGCGGGGCCTCACCGCGGCATCCGGTTCGCCGGCGTTCGCCGACCTCGTCGCGCAGCGCGACGCGTTCACGATCGAGCGCCTCCGCGGCTCCGGCGCGATCTGCCTGGGGCTGACGAACATGCCGCCCATGGCCAACGGCGGCATGCAGCGCGGCGTCTACGGTCGCGCCGAGAGTCCGTACAACGCGGACTTCCTCACGGCCGCGTTCGGCTCGGGCTCGTCGAACGGCTCGGGCACCGCGACGGCCTCGTCGTTCGCGGCGTTCGGCCTGGGCGAGGAGACCTGGTCGTCGGGCCGCGCGCCGGCGTCGAACAACGCGCTGTGCGCCTACACGCCGTCGCGCGGGGTGATCTCGACGCGCGGCAACTGGCCGCTCGTGCCGACCATGGACGTCGTCGTGCCGCAGACGCGCACGATGGCCGACCTGCTCGAGGTGCTCGACGTCATCGTCGCCGACGACCCGGAGACGCGCGGCGACTTCTGGCGCGCGCAGACGTGGATCGAGCTGCCCGCGGCATCCGTCGTGCGCCCCGCCTCGTACCCCGCGCTGGCGACGGATGCCGCCGGCGCGCCCGCCGCGCTCGCAGGGACGCGCATCGGCGTGCCGCGCATGTACGTCAACGCCGACCCCGAGGCCGGCACCGCCGCGCCGGGGGAGACCGTCGGCATCGGCGGCGCGACCGGGCAGCGCATCGAGACGCGCGCCTCGGTGATCGACCTCTGGGAGGCCGCCCGCCGCGATCTCGAGGCGGCGGGCGCCGAGGTCGTGCTCGTCGACTTCCCGGTCGTGTCGAACTACGAGGGCGACCGCCCCGGTGCGCCCACGATCGCGACGCGCGGGCTGGTGACGCCCGGGTTCCTGAAGCGCGAGATCGTCGACCTCTCGGCGTGGGGCTGGGAGGACTTCCTGCAGGCCAACGGCGACCCGGCGCTGTCGACGCTCGTCGACGTCGACGGCGCGCGGATCTTCCCGCAGCCCGAGGGTGCGCTGCCCGACCGCTACACGGGCTTCGACGACGACATCGCCGAGTACCCGGGCTGGGTGCGCGCGAACCCGGGCGCCACGTGGGACGACATGCCCGAGCTCGAGGAGGGCCTCCGCGGCCTCGAGGAGACCCGCCGCGTCGACCTCGAGCAGTGGATGGACGATCTCGGCCTCGACGCGGTGGCCTTCCCGGCCGTGGCCGACGTCGGCCCCGCCGACATGGACGTGGACCCCGCCTCGGCCGACCTCGGCTGGCGCAACGGCGTCTGGGTCGCCAACGGCAACCTCGTGCCGCGGCACCTCGGCATCCCGACCGTGACGGTCCCGATGGGCCTCATGGCCGACATCCGGATGCCGGTGGGCCTCACCTTCGCCGGCCGCGCCTACGACGACACCGCCCTCCTGCGCCTCGGCGCCGCCTTCGAGGCACTCGCGCCCCGTCGCGTCGCCCCGCCGCGCACCCCGCGCCTCGGCTGACGCGCGTCCCGCCCCGGGGCCGCGCCGCGGGAGCGGGCCGCCTGTGACGCGTACTCCGCGACCGCGACCGCGGTCGCGACCACGGCCTTCTTCGTCGTCCGGAGGAAGAAGGCCAGCTCGGTCACGGTCCGGTCCGTCGCTTCGTCGACCTTGATCGGTCGTTCCGCCATCGCGTCTCCCCTGTCGCTTCCGTCTCGTGCGCCGCGCCGGCGCATGATTCGCCTCGCGGTTGCGGTACCGAAGTACCGGAGCGTCGGTGCGGAAACGGTCTCATCGCGGCGAGCGGATCCGGCGAGCTACCGATGGCGTGCGCCGACGGACGAGCACCGCGTCACCCGGTGGAGGACGGCTGCCGGGGCGCCCGGACGAGTGCCGCCGTGGTGGACGCGAGCAGCCGGCGAACCGTCCGCGTCAGGCGACGTCGAACGTGCGCTCGTGCAGCCCGGTCGCGCCGTCGGGCGCAACGGGGGCGCGGTCGGCGGTCTGGACCTCGCCGTCGGCCGACGTGGCGCGCACCCGCACCGTGTGACGGCCGGGCGCGGCATCCCACTCGAACCGCCACTGCACCCAGGTGTCGGCCGAGACGGCCGTGGCGAGGGTCGCCGGACGCCAGGGGCCGTCGTCGACCTGGACGTCGACGGAGGCGACGCCCGTGTGCTGCAGCCAGGCGACGCCGGCGACCACGATCGTGCCGGCCGAGAGCGCCTGACCGATGCGCGGCACGTCGATGCGCGACGACAGCTTCACCGGGCCGCGCGCGCTCCAGCCGCGGTCCGTCCAGTACGCGCGCGCCGCATCGAAGCGCGTCACCTCGAGGTCGGTGACCCACTTCGTCGCCGACACGTAGCCGTACAGCCCCGGCACGACCATGCGGACCGGGAATCCGTGCTCGACCGGCAGCGGCTCGCCGTTCATGCCGACCGCGAGCACGGCCTCGCGGGCGGGGTCGGTGAGCACCTCGAGCGGCGTCGAGGCGGTGAAGCCGTCGATCGAGCGGGAGAGCACCATGTCGGCGCCGGCATCCGGCACCGCGCGCGCCAGCAGGTCGCGGATCGGGGTGCCGAGCCAGACCGCCGTGCCGATGAGGTCGCCGCCGACCTCGTTCGACACGCACGCGAGGGTCGTGACGCTCTCCGACATCGGCAGGGCGAGCAGGTCGTCCCAGGTGAGCTCGACCTCGCGGCCGACCATGCCGTGGATGCGCAGCCGCCACTCCTCAGGGTCGACCTGCGGCACGCTCAACGCGGTGTCGATCCGGTAGAAGTCCCGGTTCGACGTGATCACCGGGGTCAGCCCGTCGATGCCGAGCTCGGCGGATGCGGGGACCGACGCGGTCGAGGCCGGCGTCGGGAGCTTCAGGGCGTCCCGCACCGTGCTCACCGCTCGCGAGCCCGCCGACAGCGCCGTCGAGGCGATCGCCGCGAGCACGCCCACCGCCGCCGTGCCGCCGGCCCAGGCGAGGAAGCGGCGCCGGTCGACCTCGCGGACGGATGCCGCGGGCGTCGGCTGCTCGGCCGGCAGCCGGCGCAGCAGCATCGACAGGGCCGCCATCGCCGCGAGCGCGCCGACCGCGGCCGGGAGGAACGCGAGCACCGACGCGTTCGCGCGCGTCATCGCGGCGAGCGCGGCGAACAGGCCGGCGAGCGCGAACAGGCCGCGTCCCCACCGCGGGCGGCGCGCCTCGACGACGCCGGCGACGCCGCCGAGCAGCACCAGCACCACGCCTACGCCGATGAGCAGGGCGAGCTTGTCGCCCGTGTCGAACAGCGCGATCGCGGCATCCTTCGCCCACGGCGGCGCGAGGTCGATCAGCAGGCTCCCGATCGACGCGAACGGCGAGGTCGTCGGCGCCACGATCGCGGCGATCAGCTCGCCCGCACCGGCGCCGAAGGCCGCGGCCGCGACGCCCGCCCCGGCGGGACGCCACCAGCCGAAGGGCGCGCGATCGGTCGGCATGGTCTCAGGCTACGTCCGCCGTGCCGCTGCGATCGCTGCGGAGCGGCGGCCGTAAGGGGTTCGTAAGGAGGTTCGTACGGCGGCGTCAGAGCCAGGGCAGCAACGGCTGCAACTGGTCGGTGAGGAACGAGAAGCCCTGCGTCACGGCACCGGCGACCCAGCTGAACAGCACGATCACGCCGGTGACGATCCACGCGATCGTCTGCTCCTGCGTCGTGCCGACGACGCGGCGCCCGTCGGCGTCCTTCGCCGTGTTCGTGAGCGTGAGCACGAGGTCGATCAGCCACCAGATGCCGAAGCCGCCCGCGGTGAGGAGCTTCAGGATGCCGGTGCCGACCTTGCCCAGGTAGAACCGGTCGACGCCGAGCACGCCGAGCAGCCACGAGAACAGCCACGTCGCGATGAACGACCGGTTCGACGTCGACTCGCGCGCGGCGCGAGCCACCTGCGGGTTCTGCCCCGGCGGTGGAGGCGGTGGTGCGCCGGGCGGGTACTCGGTCATGACGATCCCCCTTCGTCATCGCCACCCTGACGCGTCGGCGCCGGAATCGCGAGGCCCAAGGTCCCTGCGCCCGCGTCGGTGAGCCGCGAGGCTGGACGGGACCCGGGAGGTGGCGATGACCGTCGATCCGTACGCGACCGCGGCCGAGCTCGGCCTCATGCAGGGCTTCCCCCCGCCACCGGACCGGCGCGTGACGCGCTCGACGGCGCTGCTCACCCCGCCGTACAACCGCTGGGCCTACCTGCACATGCGCATGCTGTACCCGTCGGCGCCCGTCCGATCGGCGGCGGAGCCCGTCGCGCTCGAGCGTCGGATCGCGGACCTCGACGACGTCGTCGTGCCCCGGCCGAGCGGGGCCGGCACCGTCGGACTCGGCGACTACCTGCGGGAGACGTACAGCGACGCCCTCGTCGTGCTCCACGAGGGACGCGTGGTCCACGAGCGCTATGCCAACGGCATGCACGCGCACCAGCCGCACCAGATGATGTCGGTCACGAAGTCGTTCTGCGGGCTCCTCGCGCTGCTCGCCGTCGCCGACGGCCGGCTTCGGGAGACCGACCCCGTCACCGCGCACGTGCCGGAGCTCGCGGCATCGAGCGCCTTCGCCGACGCGACCGTCGGCCAGGTGCTCGACATGACCACCTCCATGCACTTCGTCGAGGACTACGCCGACCCCCTGTCCGGCATCCGCCGGTACGGCGCCGTGCTCGGCTGGACCGACCCGGTGCCCGGCATCGAGTACCCGCCGAACCTGCCCGACTACCTCGTGACGCTGGAACGCGACGACGCCGAGCCGCACGGCCGCACGTTCCACTACCAGACGCCGAAGACGGACGTGCTCAACTGGATCACCAACCGGGTCGAGGGCCGGTCCTTCCGGGAGACGCTGCACGATCGACTGTGGGCTGGGCTCGGCACCGACGGCGAGACCTACGTGCTGCTCGATCGCAACGCGACCCTCGTCGCCGGCGGCGGCCTGAACGCGACGCCCGAGAACCTCGCCCGGTTCGCCGCGATGATGACCGCCGACGGCGTGTTCGCGGGCGAGCAGGTCGTGCCGCCCGGCGTCATCCGGGCGATCGCCGATGGCGGCGACATCGCGGCGTTCGACCGCGGCCCCGAGTCCGACGACGTCGTGCACCGGCGCGGCGAGTGGAGCTATCGGGCGCAGTGGTGGGTGCGCCACACGCCCGGTCGTGAGGCCTTCATGGCCATCGGGATCAACGGGCAGTGGATCCACCTCGATCCCCGGCGTCGCATCGCCATCGTGAAGCAGTCGTCGCAGCCCGTGTCGAAGGACGAGTACCTCAACGCCTTCGACCTGAACGCGTTCGACGCCATCGTCGCGCACGTCTCGTCGCGCTGACGCCGGCCCGGCCGTGCCGGCTCGGGCGGGACCGCGATGCCCGCTCAGGCCGCCCGCGCGGCCACGAACTCCGCCGTACGCGGGGCGAGCCCGGCACCGATCTCGGCCGCGGGGCGCTTCGCGCCCTTCACCTCGAACGAGTGGTTCGCGCCGTCGATCCAGTCCAGCACGGCCGAGGGGGCGAGCCGGGCGACGAGCGCGTCGAGCTGCTCGTTCGGGATCGCGAAGGGGTCGTTGCGCCCCTGCAGGAAGAGCATCGGCACCCCGCCGAGCCGCGCGAAGTGCTCGTCGCGCGACTTCTCCGGACGGCCGGGCGGATGCAGCGGATAGCCGAGGAACACGAGCCCCGCGGCATCCATGCCCTCGGCGACCGCCATCGACGCCATGCGGCCGCCGAACGACTTGCCCGACGCCCACACGGGCTCGCCGTCGGCGGCGTGCGCCCGGGCGGCATCCGCCACCGCGCGCCACGTCGCGATCGCGACCGGAGGGCGGTCCGGGAACCGGCGGCCGGCCACACGGTACGGGAAGTCGAAGCGCAGCGTCGCGATCCCCAACTCGGCGAGTCCGCGGCAGAAGCCCATCAGGAACGGATGGTCCTTGCCCGCGCCCGCCCCGTGTGCGACGACCACGGTCGCCGTCGCGGCATCGGGTCGGAGCAGCACCGCCGGGACGGCACCGATCCCCTCGCCGACGTCGATCGTCAGGTCCTCGACGCGTTCGCCCATGACTCCATGGTGCCGTGCGGCGGGGCCGGGACGACCCGAAAACATCCCGACCCCGCCTGCTGCGCTCCCGCGCAGCGGACCGTCACGCGCTCTCGCCGCCCCCCGCGGACGACTCGGCGCGTGCGGTACGCGCGGACCCCACCCGCGCGACGATGGTGACGACGGCGACGACGCCCGCGGCGACGATCGCCGCGATCCCCGTCGTCGTCGAGGCGGGCTCGTCGGCCAGGCGTCCGACGGCGACCCAGGCGAGGCCCCAGCAGAGCGTCAGCATCGGGGCGATGCGGCCGCGGCCCCAGAGGGCGAGCGCCACGCCCACGACGCCCGCGGCGGCGATCACGATGACCGCCCAGGTCTCCTCGGCCAGCCCCCACCCGCGGAATCCCGCCGCCTGGAACACGGCGGTCGCGTTGGCCGCCGTCGCGACGATCACCCAGCCGAGGTACAGGCCGACCGGCCCGTCGGTGAGCGCGGCGTCGACGACGCCCGTCGGCGGCATCCGTCGGACCTGGACGAAGATCCAGGCGAGGACGGCGACGAGGGCGACGATCACGGGCAGGCTGAAGCCGAGGAGATCGGCCTGCACCACGCCGATCCAGACGGCGTTGAGCACGAGCGAGCCGGCGACCGCGTACCCGATGCGCCGCTGCCGCTCCGCGGCCCGCTGGGCGGGCAGCGCCTGCCAGATCGCGTGGGCGAGCATGCCCGCGTAGATGACGCTCCAGACCGAGAACGCCGGACGGGCGGGGGCGATGAGCGTCGAGTCGGCGTCGAGCCAGCCGCCCGCGGCCTCCTGGATCGGCGTGCCGCCGGCGGCGCCGGACCCGACGAACGCGGCCGCGATCGCGAGCAGGGACGTGACCAGCACCACGACCTGCCGGACGACGTCGGCCGGGCCGGCGGGTCGGCGTTCCTCCGTGCTCGGTGCGTGCATCTCGGTCGTCGGTCGCATCCTCGTCCCCTCGGCTGCTCGGTGTCGTCCTCGGCGGCGTCCGGTGCTCACCGTACGTCGGGCCCGCCCCGGGCGCGTCAACCGTTCGATGGAATCGGCCCGGCCGGGTCCGCGGCGACGACGGGCAACCCGTCGCTCCGCCGGGTCGAGGCGGCCGTGCTCGGATGCGCGGTGATCGTGGCGGCGAACAGCCGCCGCACGCCGGCGAGTCCGTTCCGGCGCCACGCGGCGAGTTGTCGGGCGGCGCCGGTGCCGTCGCGCTGGAGCCGGCCGATCAGCTCGTGCACGAGCGCGCGGTCGCCGGTCCGCTCGAGCGGTTCGGCGAGGTGACGCTCGAGCCGGCGCATGAGGTCGTGCGCGGGCACGAGCACGCCGGTCGCGGGGTCGAACGCGCCGTCGGAGAGCCCCGAGTGCGCGGCGTGCAGCGTCGCGGCGCTGAGGAGTTCGGGCTGCAGGTCGGGGTCGGGATCGTCGGCGGGCCGGACGGGTCGCCACAGGTCGGCGCCGAATCGGTCGAACTCGTCGACGGCCCTGATGACGAGGGCCCGGCACAGCGCCGTCGTCAGCAGGGTGTCGTCGGCCGTGAGCTGCGCGTCGGCCATCCGGAACTCGATCGTCGGCACGTGCTCGGAGAGGCGCACGTTCCACGCGATGAGTGCGAGGTCGGTGAGGCCGCCCATGCCGAGCATGGCGTGGATGCGACGGTCGTAGTCGTCGGCGCCGGTGAACCGGGGCGGGCAGCCCGACGTCGTCCATCGTCGCAGCTGCACGGTCCGCCAGCTCTCGTACCCGGTCACGTGCCGCCGCCAGAGCGGCGAGTTGCCGGTCATGGCGGTGAGCAGCGGCAGCCATGGGCGCACCGCGTTGAGCGCGGCCACTCCGTGCTCGCGGCTCGGGACACCGACGTGCACGTGCAGGCCGCTCATCTGGTGGTCGGCGATGACGCCGGCCATGTCGCGCACGACGCGGTGGTACCGGTCGGTGTCGGTGATCGACGGGAAGTGCGGCGCGTCCGGCGTCGTGCCGACGCTCGCGACGCTGAGCGCCCGCCGCGCCGCCTCGGCGTCGACCTCGCGCCGGAACGCGATGAGCGCGGCGCCGGCATCGCCCAGGTCCTCGAAGACGGGCGTGGCGAACTCGACCTGCGAGGCGAGGAACTCGCGCTGCGCGAGCCCCTCCCAGCGCGGGTCGGCGGCGAGCCGACGGTGGACGTCGTCCGCGACATCCGTCGGGAGCATCGTCACCGGGTCGAGGAAGAAGAACTCCTCCTCGATGCCGAAGGTGGTCATATGCGGAGCGTGCGCCCGGGCGGAACGGGTGTCAAGGGCTTCCGGACGCCCTGCACATGTGCAGTCGGAGGGGGCTCGAGGGGCCCGTCACCAGCCCTCGGAGAGCACCCGATCCAGCATCGCGACGAAGAAGTCGGCGCTCTCCCGCGCGACCACGAGGGGCGGCTTCACCTTGAGCACGTTCTGGTGGTCGCCGGTCGGCTGCATGATCACGCCGAGCTCGAGCAGGCGGTCGCAGATCGCCGCGGTCTCCTCGGTCGCAGGCTCGAGCGTGGCGCGGTCGCGCACGAACTCGACGCCGAGGTAGAGCCCGAGCCCGTGGACGGCGCCGATGAGCGGGTGCCGCTCGGCGAGCGCCTCGAGCCGGCCCTTCAGGTGCGCGCCCGTCTCGGCCGCGTTGCGCTGCAGGCCCTCGTCGCGGAACGCGTCGAGCACGGTGAGGCCCGCGACGCTCGACGCCGGGCTGCCGCCGGTCGATGAGAAGAAGTAGCCCTGGGTGCGGAACCGCGCCGCGATCTCGCGGGTCGTGATGACCGCCCCGAGCGGGTAGCCGTTGCCCGCGGCCTTCGCGACCGCGATGACGTCGGGAACGACGCCCTGCTGCTCGAAGCCCCAGAACCAGTTGCCGAGGCGGCCGTACCCGGCCTGCACCTCGTCGGCGATCGCGAGGCCGCCGGCCTCGCGCACGGCCGCGTACACCTCGGCGAGGTAGTCGTCGGGCAGGGGGATGCCGCCGGCGTTGCCGTAGAACGTCTCGGCGATGAAGGCCGCCGGCGGGCGACCGGATGCCGCGAGCTCGCGGATGCGTTCGGCCGCCTCGGGGGCGTACCGTGCGGCGTCCGCGCCGCGGTGGCGGCCGCGGAACGGGTTGGGAGCGTCGACCGGATGCACCCAGTCGGGCCGGCTCGCGAGCGCGTTCGGGTTGTCGGCCGTCGACGTGCTCACGGCGTCGGAGGCGTACGTCCAGCCGTGGTACGCCTCGAGGACCGACACGACGTCTCGTCGCCCGGTCGCGGCGAGCGCGACGCGGATGGCGAGGTCGGTCGCCTCGGAGCCCGAGTTCACGAGGAACACGGTGTCGAGCGGGTCGGGCGCCACGCCTGCGAGCCGCTCGGCGAACTCGACGACCGCGCCGTAGTTGAAGCGCGAGTTGGTGTTGAGCGTGCGCAGCTGCTGCGCGACGGCGGCGGCGAGCCCCGGGTGCCCGTGGCCGAGCGGCGTCACGTTGTTGACCATGTCGAGGTAGACGCGCCCGTCGGTGCCGACGAGGTGCTCGCGCCAGCCGCGCTCGATGCGCGGCGGGGCCTCGTAGTAGTGCTCCTGGACCTCGGCGTAGGTGCGGTCGCGGCGGGCGACGAGGTCGGCGGCGTCGCGCTCCGCGGTGGTGCGGTCGGCGGTGTCGGCATCGTCGCCCGTCAGGCCGAGGGCGCGGGCCGGGTCCTCGGTGAGCGCGAGCCATCCGGTCGCGAATCCCGGACGCACCAGGTGCGGCACGTGGGGGCCGTCGCCGGCCTCGAGGCGGATGCGCGCGCGTGTGCGCGCGGGCACGGTGCCGTCGAGGATCGTCACGCCGTCCGCGCCCTCGACGACGAGCCGCGCGTCGCCGTCGGCGGAGAGGTGCGTCGTCGTCGCGAACCAGGCGTCGATGCCGGTCGGCACGGTCGCCGCGGGTTCGGCCGCGAGCGGGCGGCTCGCCGTGAGGCGCGGGGTCGCCCGCTCGAGCCACGCCACCGCGGCGCCGCCGTCGAGCGCCGCTGCGGCGAGTCGCTCCTCGAGGTCGGGGTCGAGCCACGCGCCGGCGTCGACGGCGTCGGACGTGATCGAGACGTCGAGGCGCACGGCCCGATCGGGCCCGATGGCCGGTTCGGCGGCGAGGCGGGTGGTCGTGGCGTGCGGAGCCCCGGCGCCGACCTCCGCCGGAGCGACGCCGAGCGCCTCGGCGAGCACGGCGGTCATCACGGCCGTCGGGACCGAGGTCGCCTGCTCGAAGATGCGCCACTCGCGCTCGACGCCGGAGGCGGCGTAGTCGTTCGCACCGCCGTCGATCTGCACCTGGTGCTCGCCGCTGACGACGAGCACGGCGCCGCGCAGCACGACGAGCGGCCAGAGCGCGCGGATCTCCGCGGTCGAGAGCGGCCGGAGCGCGTGGAAGGCCCGCACTGCGGGCAGCACCGAGACGGGGTCGGCGCCGGCGTGGTGGAGCACCGACGAGATCGTGATCGCGAGCTCGGCGACGGCCCAGGTGCGGGTCACGTCGCCGAAGTCGATCATGCCGTCGGGCGTGCGGATGCCGCGGTCGACGCGGCACACGACGTTGTCGTCGGTGAGGTCGAGGTGCACGGCCTGCTGCGGCAGCTCGTCCGCGATGGCGTCGAGGTCGGCCCAGGCGCGGGCCGCGGCGTCCTCGACGAGCGCCCGCTTGGTCGCGTCGGGGTGGAACGGCGCCAGCAGGTCGACGACGCGGTGGGCGTGGCGGAGGTCCCACTGCAGCACGCGGTCGAGCCCGACGTGGTCGAGGTCGGCGAGGGCGACGCTCGCGCGGCCGGCGAGGTCGCCCATCCGGGCGACGACAGCGGGGGAGAGGTGACCGGGGCCGTGCAAGGTGCCGCCGGGCAGGAACTCGAGCAGGCGCAGCATCAGCGGGCCCTCGCCGGTGGCGGCGACCACGGCGCGCGGCGTGCCGTCCGCCCCTCGACCGGTCGTCGCGATGCGGAGGTCGGGCCACGCCGCGGCGATGAGGGAGGCAGCGTGGTCCTGCGCGTCGACCTCGTCGGCCGTGAAGGCGGGGTTCGTGATCTTGACGACGCCGACGGGGTCGCCGTCCGGGGTGCGGGCGAGGAAGTTCTGGTCCTGCTGGCTGCCGAGCGGCTCGAGGTCGACGTCGATCCCCCAGTGCTCGCGGACGAGCCGCACGACCTCGTCGGCCGGCAGCGCCGGCGCGGGCAGCTCGCCCGCCGTGAAGAAGTCGAATCCGCTGACGCTCGCGCGCTGGCCCATGGTGCGCCCCTTTCCGCCTCGACCCTAGCCAGCACGGATGCCGCCGGCCGATCGCCGTCGTGTCGAGGGCCGGACCGTTCGTCCACCGCGCAGGCGACGCGCGGCGGACGTGCGGCGGATGTCGGCGGGCGCACGTACCGTTTCGGCCATGAGGAACCCGATGCCCCCGACGCTCGAGCCCGACGTGCTCGACGAGCCCTGCCTGCGCTGCGGCTCCACCGCGGTGCGCGCCATCGTGTACGGCCCCCTCGACCTCGCCGTCGAGGCGGATGCCGCCGCCTCCGGATTCGCCGCCGAGGCCCCGATCTTCGACTGCCGTGAGTGCGGGTTCGAGTGGGGCGAGGCCGTCCGCGACCTCCTCTCCTGAGCCCTACCGCACCTCCGATCTGGCGACGATGATCGGCGCCACGCCCAACCGTTCCAGCGCCGCGAGCACCAGGCGCCCGCGCGTCGGCCGATCCGGATCGACGAAGTCGACGGCGATGACGACCGACTCGGCCGGGTGGCCGACGCGCCGTGGATCGACGAGTCGTGGATGCCGGGCCCCGAGCTCGGCGAAGTCGCGCTCGATGGCCGCATGGTGCCGCTCGAACCGCTCCGGCATGGTGAGCCGCTCATCCACGGCCTCCGAGTCCCTCGCGGCGCCGATCCGATGTCGGCTCCCCGCCAGCGGTCCGTCCGGGTGGGTCGCGCCGGCCGCGCGGGCCGCGTGGCGTGCTCCCGCGACCACGATGCGCTGCGCGGAGCCGTCGAGCCCGTCCTCCAGTAGCGCTTCGCGCCACGCCGCGAAGGCGTTCACCGCATCGCGCACCACCGCCCGGCGGCTGCGCCCCAGCAGGTGTGCGAGGTCGCCGACCAATCGATGCGTGTCGCGGTCCACCTTGACCGTCGTGAGTTCGGTCACGGGCCCATGCCGATCGATCGGCGCGCGGTGCGTGGCCGTCGGCAGTGCCGGCAGTGTCGGTCGGGTCGGCAGTGCCGGTCGCGTTGGCAGTGCCGGTCGCGTCGGCAGTGCCCGTCGTGTCGGCAGCGCGGGTCGCCACGGCCGCTGCTGCCGTTGGCCGGCTCGGCCCCGGATGCGGTTCGCGTGATGGACATGGTGGAAAGGTATCCGGCGGATACCTTTCCACCCGGTTCAGTCAGGGAACTGTGGATTGCAGCGAAATGCTGCGCCCGGTGCAGGGCTGCTCGGCCCGCGCGGCAGCGCGGAGAAGCCCCGACGCGTCGGGCCCGGACGCATCAGGTTCGTCGTGTCCGGCCCCGAGGGGTCAGGTCTCAGCGTCGGTCGCGGTCGCGGTCGCGGTTGCGCTCGCGGAGGCGCTCGGCGCGGAGGGTGAGGATCGCCGCGCGGGCGACGAACGCCGACCATGCGAGGAGGCCGAGCAGCTTCGCGCCGTCCTCGACGAGCACCGAGGCGCGCGTCGCCGGCTCGACGAGCACGTCGACGATGGCCGAGGTGCCGAGGCCCGCGAACATGAGGACGAGCAGGGCCGGGTCGAGGCGGTCGACGACGATGTCTCGGAACCGGATCGTGAACGCGAGGAAGGCGGCGGCGTAGAGGGCGGCGAGCACGGTGCCGGATCCCGGTCCGAACGCCGCCGTCTCGTGGAGCAGCAGGAGGTCGTCGAGCGCAACCACGAGGCTCAGCCCCAGGCACCACGCGAGCAGTCGACGCGCGTCGGCGCCGCGGGGCAGGAGGGCGAGGGCCGTGATCGCCGCGCCGGCGGCGAGCACCGTGACCACGATCCCCAGGTTCGAGACGAGGCCGAACGCCGGGCTGGCCGCGCCCCGTGCGGCGGCGACGACCTGTCCGTCGCGCACGAGGTCGGTCGGCACGACCCAGGGCTGGGTGACCACGACGGCCATCGCGACCGTGGCGGCGCCGCCGATCGCGGCGTACAGCCACGCGGGCGTGCGGCGGAGTGCGCTTCGGATGCGCTCCGGCGTGGGGGTCTCGGTGGTCGCGGTGATCGTGGTCCTTCCCGCACCGCGTCCGCGGCGCTCCGACCCCGCGAGCGTAGGCGAGTCGGCAGAGCCTGCCCCAGACCTTGACACGGGGCGGACCGGAGGGCATCGCGCGAGCGTGGGTGGGCGGACGTGTCAGGAGGGCGGGCCGGTGTCGACGTCCTCCTCGACGAGCTCCTCGCGGATGCGGCGCAGGTCCTCCATGAGCGAGCCGATCAGGATCCAGTGGTCGGACTTCGGCGGCAGGATCTGCAGCGGCGCCGTGAGCGCGGGGATGGCGGACGTCAACGGCTCCGGATCGACGTCGGCGAGGTGCACCGCGAGCCTGATGTCGTGCGCGACCCGGTGCAGCTGCTCGGCGATCGCCCGCACCGTCGGCTCGGTCGCGAGGCCGTCGTCGTAGTGATCGACGAACGCCCGCGTCATCCCGCCCACCTGGGTCACGATCGGACTGAGGCGTGCCAGCAGGCGTCGCTGCTCGGCGATGTCGGCGCGGTGGGCCGACCGGCGCGGGTTGAGGGTCAGCGACTCCTCGGCGTCCGTGATCGCCGCACCGGCGGCATCCCGCATCGGCCGCATGAGCCGGACCTCGAGCATCAGCTCCGTGAGGCCGGCGGAGCGCTGCGGCGCGAGGAGCGCCTCCCCGAGGCGATCCACGGATGCCGCGAGCTCGCTGCCGAGCCGTGCGAGCTGCTCGCGGGCGGGACCGGCGAGGACCGGCGGCACGATGACGGCGTTGACGACGATGCCGATGATCGCGCCGATGAGCGTCTCGATCACGCGGTCGAGGGCGTACTCGGGCGACGTGCCGCCCAGTGCGAGCACGAGCATCGCGCTGATCGCCACCTGGTTCGAGGTGCCCGCCGTCATCCGCCCGGCCCACGCGGCGAGCAGCGCCACGAGGATCGCCGCGAGGATCACCCACGAGTTCGGACCGAAGACGAGCCCGAGCAGTGAGGCGATGACGACGCCCGCGATCACCCCGACGCTGCGCTCGAGCGCCTTGCCGAGCGACTGGTTGACGCTCGGCTGCACCACGAGCAGCGCGGCGATCGCCGCGAACACCGGGAGCGGGCCCGGTATCAGCCACCCGGCGATGAGCCAGGCCGCGACGGTCGCGACCGCGGATTTCAGCACCTGCAGGATCGGCGCCCGCCGCGTGGCACGGAACCGATCGGAGAACCGCATGGGGTTCACGCTAGCGGGCGCCTCTCGCGCGTGCCCGACGGCGCGGGGCCCGACGGCGCGGGGCCCGCGACCGTGCGGTCGCGGGCCCCGGTTCCCCCGCTCAGCTCGCGGCGGCCGACTCGGTGCCGGCCTCATCGCGCTTCGGCAGGCGCCATCCGGGCCGCACGAAGTGGCAGGTGTAGCCCCACGGGATGCGCTCCAGGTAGTCCTGGTGCTCGGGCTCGGCCTCCCAGAACTTCCCGGCCGGCGCGACCTCCGTCGTGACCGGCCCCGGCCAGATGCCGGAGGCGTCGACGTCGGCGATGGTGTCGATCGCCGTGTCGTACTGGGCGTCGCTCGTCGGGAAGATCGCCGAGCGGTAGCTCGTGCCGACGTCGTTGCCCTGGCGGTTCCTCGTGCTCGGGTCGTGGATCTGGAAGAAGAACTCCAGCAGCTCGCGGTAGCTCAGCTTCGCCGGGTCGAACACGACCTCGAGCGCCTCGGCGTGCGAGCCGTGGTTGCGGTAGGTGGCGTTCTCGACGTCGCCGCCGGAGTAGCCGACGCGCGTGTCGAGCACGCCGGGCAGCTTGCGGACGAGGTCCTCCATGCCCCAGAAGCATCCGCCCGCCAGGACGGCGGTCTCGGCTCCGGGAACGGTGGTGATGGCGCCGGGCGTGGTCATGCGGTCTCCTCGGTGGTGCGGGATGCTGCGGCATCCGTGGTCTCGAACAGGTGGCGGAACTCGCCGTAGCCCTCGGCCTCGAGCTCGTCGAGGTGCACGAAGCGCAGCGCGGCGGAGTTGATGCAGTAGCGCAGGCCGCCGGCATCCGTCGGGCCGTCGTCGAAGACGTGGCCGAGGTGGCTGTCGGCGCCCGCCGAGCGGACCTCGACGCGCTTCATGAAGAACGAGCGGTCGACGTGCTCGACGACGGCCGTCTGGTCGATCGGGCGGGTGAAGCTCGGCCAGCCGGAACGGCTGTCGTACTTGTGCACGCTCGCGAACAGGGGCTGTCCGGAGACGACGTCGACGTAGAGGCCCGGCTCGTGGTGGTTCCAGTACTCGTTGCGGAACGCGGGCTCCGTCGCGTCGTCCTGGGTGACCTTGCGCTGCAAGGGGGAGAGGCGGTCGACCGCCTCGGGAGTCCTGCGATAGTCGTGTGACACGGTTGCTCCTTCTCCGGCGGCACCGGCTGTGCCGCCCGTGGATCAGTGACACCGGCTGGGCCGGTTACCTCTGCGTCCAACAGGAAGAACCGGCGAGGGGCGGTATGTGTTCCGCAGGATGCGCCCGGTTCCTGTGGGTTCGCTGTGACTAGCTCGGACGGCCGTCGTGCTCGCGCGAGCGCGAGAGCGCGCGCCGGGCGTCGGCGCGAGGTGGGAGGATCGGCGCATGGCCGATCGACTCATGCTGCTCGACACCGCGTCGCTCTACTTCCGCGCGTTCTACGGCGTGCCCGACTCGCTGAAGCGGGCCGACGGCACGCCCGTGAACGCGGTGCGCGGGCTGCTCGACATGATCGCCCGGCTCGTCACCGAGTTCGAGCCCAAGCACCTCGTCGCCTGCTGGGACGACGACTGGCGCCCGCATTGGCGCGTCGAGCTCATCCCGAGCTACAAGGCGCACCGCGTCGAGACGGTCGTGCCCGCCGGACCGGACGTCGAGGAGGTGCCCGACCCGCTCGAGGCGCAGATCCCGATGATCCGCGAGACGCTCGGCCTCGCCGGCATCCCGATCGTCGGCGTCGCGGCGCACGAGGCCGACGACGTCATCGGCACGCTCGCGACCACGGCGACGATGCCGGTCGACGTGGTCTCGGGCGATCGCGACCTGTTCCAGCTCGTCGACGACGACCGCGGCGTCCGCGTGATCTACACGGCGCGGGGCATGAACCGGCTCGAGCTCGTGACGAACGAGTGGGTCGTCGCGAAGTACGGCATCGAGGCGTCGCAGTACGCCGACTTCGCGACGTTGCGCGGCGACTCGTCCGACGGGCTGCCCGGCGTCGCCGGCATCGGCGAGAAGACCGCGGCCGGCCTGCTCGGCGACTTCGGCTCGCTCGACGCGATGCTCGCCGTGGCGTCGGGCGACGCGGATGCCGCGGAGGCGGCGCCCGCGACGATGTCGGCCTCGATGCGCGCGAAGCTCACGGGCGCGCACGACTACCTCGCGGTCGCGCCGACCGTGGTGAACGTGGTGCGCGACCTCGACCTGCCGTCGGCGGAAGAGCTCGGTGCCCGCCTCGCCCCCGTCACGGGTGCGCGTCGCGAGACCCTCGAGGACCTCGCGGGGGAGTGGAACCTGGGCGGCGCGGTGCCGCGCCTGCTCGCGGCGTTCGACCGGGTCGGCTCCGGCGAGTAGCGGAACGCGTCAGCAGCCGGGGCCGCGTGGCGCGACCGTGCAGTCGCCCGTGACGAGCACCGTGTCGAACTCGCCGACGAGCACGGTCACGCCCGGTGCCGCGATCGTCAGGGTCCCGTCGATCCAGCGCCAGGCAGACCCGTCGAAGCGGTACTCCGCCGCGTACACGACGGACGGCTCGACCGGGTGGACGCCCGAGGTCCCGAACACGTGACTCGTCGGCGTCGGCGAGAACTCGGCGAGACCCAGATCGCCCCACGGGGCGCCGGGATCCGAGGTCGCCACGACGGTGCCGTCGGAGTGCGTCCAGCGGTAGCCGACCGGGTGGAAGCGCACCTCGGCCGGGCGGCCGAGCAACGTGCCCGACCGCGTCTCGACGGATGCCGCCCCGATGAAGTTCGCCGGCAGGCCGACGACGGCCCAGCCCTCCGGTTCCATCGCGCCGGCTGGTGCAGTCGGCCGGAACGACGCGATATCGCGCAGGGTGACGGTCGGCTCGCCGGTCGGTGGATCATCGGGCTCGCCGCCCTCGAAGGAGCACGGCTCGGGGTTCTCGGGCGTGCAGATGTCGGGCGGGGGTGGGGGCGCAGGCGGATCGGTCGATGCATCGGTGCTGATCTCCGACTTCGCGGGCTCGTTGTCGCTGCGATCATTGGGGCCGGAGGGATTCGCTACCGACTCATATTGGCCTTCGAGTGTCGCTTCGCTGTCGTAGACGTCGCCTGAAACTCCGCAGACGCCGGCCGCAAGGAGTTCCTCCGTGCAGGTCGGCGTCGAGCTCGGCGTGGCTGTGGAAAGGCCCACAGCTACGCTCAGCAGAAGTTCTCGCCAGACCAAAGTTCGCTCCCGGCAACTACGCCGCCGTCGGCCGTCAGTTGCAGTTCAACTGTCATTGGAGCCCGCTCATCTCGGCCCACTGGTGTGACGTCCACTCCGTCGGCATTGACGATCCGAGTGAGCGAGACGTCTTGGCATGCATAAATCAACACGAGTTCAGAGGCCCCGAGACGGGACCTTGAGATGAGCGACGTCGTGTCGAGGCGATAGCTGCCCGAGAGTCTCAACCCCGCATCGGCGAATGTCTCCAGCTCCTGAGTACGTGTCTCACCGTATTCGCGGCTCGTAACGGCTGCCAGGCGATCAAATCCTTCGCCAGACGCGCTGATGCTGGCGCTCACGGCGAGGTAGGCCTCATACGCCTCGACTGCCGCTGCCAGCGCCTCCTCGTCGCTCGCGAAGACCGCTGCCGACGTGGCATCCGTCGTCGGAGGCGCCGTCGGTGCCTCCTCGTCCGGAGCGCATGCGGCCAGCCCCAGCAGCGCGGTGGCGGTGAGCGCGAGCGCGGTGAGCCGACGGACGGGGCGGGGCATGCGGTCAAAGGTAGAAGATCAGGCGCGGCAGCCGGCGCGTCATCCACAGCCCTCGAACAATCGATCATGGCGCGATGTATCGCTAGGCGATATACTGGCCGCGTTCTCGACGGTGGGGGTGGCGACGATGTCGACACGACGTGGACGCAACTGGTGGGTCGCTGCGGCGATCGTGCTGATGGGGTTGGGGGTGCTCTCGGCCGTGCAGTCCCTCGGCTACTGGCTGTCGACGGCGGTCACGGGTGAACCGGCGGCCTTCATGTTCATCGACCACGCCGGTCCGGCGGTCACCTCGGGGCTGATCGCGATCGCGTTCTTCATCCTCGGCGGCCTGGCGCTCGTCGCGGCGCGTCGCCCGGCCGGCGCGGGCTGAACCGGGCCCGTCGCCCCGCGCCGTCGCGGGTGCCGCCAGAATGGAGCGCAGCGGCATCCGCCGACGAAGGGGGCACCGCATGGGCGACGCGACGACGATCGACGGCGACGACCTCGCGCATCTCAGGCGCTGCATCGAACTCGCGCGACGGGCGCGCGAGCGCGGCGACCATCCCTTCGGCTCCATCGTGGTCGCGGCCGACGGCCGCGTCGTCGAGGGCATGAACACCGTCGTCACGCGGCGGGACCCGACCGGGCACGCCGAGACCAACGTCGTTCGCGAGGCCGCGACGGTGCTCGACGACGAGGCGCTCGCCGCCGCGACGCTGTACACGAGCACCGAGCCGTGCGCGATGTGCTCGGGCGCCATCTACTGGAGCGGCATCCCGCGGGTCGTCTTCGCGCTGTCCGAGGCGGCGCTCCGCGAGCTCGTCGCCGAGCAGGAGGGCGTGCCGACGCTGAGCCTGCCGTCGCGCGAGGTCTTCGCACGCGGCGGGCGCGTGGTCACGGTCGACGGTCCTGCGGACCTGCCCGAGGCGGCCGCCGTCCACGACGGCTTCTGGACCTGACGACCGCGCCGATCAGCCCAGCCGGCCGCTGACCGCCCACGCACGCGCGCCGAGCGTGATCGAGCCGTCCTCGTGCACGTACGGCGAGACCATGTCGCGCAGCCGATCGCGGATCGCTCCGCGCGCGGCGTCCGTCAACGAGGCGAGGTACGAGGGCGCCGGTCCCTGACCGCCCAGGAACGGCGACCAGAGGTCGTCGAAGTCGGTGAAGGCCGTGTCGACGTCGATCGGCCGGACGTCGACGGATGCCGCGTCCATGCCACCGGTCCCGGTCCAGAGCGCACGCAGCGGCTCGGGCCGGCACAGGCGGAAGCGGCGGCCCTCGTCGAGGTCGACCGCGTCGGGGTCGCACGCGCTCGCGGCCGCCCAGAACATCCGGAGGAGCCGCATCCCGTCGGCGTAGTCCCAGACGTACGCCGCGATGATCGCACCGGGGGCGCCCACGCGGGCGAACTCGGCGAGGGCCGCCGCAGGATCCGGGACGAAGTTGAGCACGAGGCCCGACACGACGGCGTCCACCTCGTCGTCCCCGACCGGCAGGTGCTCCGCGTCGCCGGAGGCGAATCGCACGTCGTCCCGCCCGGCGATGCCCGGCCGCTCGCGCGCGGTCGCGAGGAAGCCCTCGGACGGATCGACGCCGACCACCGACGACGGTGCGCACCGCTCGAGGATCGTGGCGGTGAGCACCCCGGTCCCGCACCCCACGTCGAGCCAGCGGATGCCGCGTGCGGCATCGAGCCCGTCGACGAACTGCTCGGCGGCCAGCCGACTCCACCGGCCGACGTACCGTTCGTACGCCGCGCCCTCCTGCCATCGATCCGCGATGACCATAGTGCCGTTCTACTCCGGGAGGATCGCGGCGGCAACGGGCGGAGGTCCTCCGTGGCGGGTCCCGGCGACGGTCGGGTGCGCGCCCGGTAGCCTCGCCGCATGGACCCGAACCCTCTCGCGGATCGTCGCGCCGACCGTCGGACGCGCGGAACCGGTCGGCCCGTCCGCACGGGTGCCGTCTTCCTTGCCGCGGCGAGCCTCGCCGCGGTCCTCGCCGGATGCGCCCCGGGCGGCGACCGGGCGACGCCCGAGACCTCCGTGCCTCCGGCGACGACGCCGGTCCCGCAGCCCGAGACGTCGCCGACCGCGATGCCCCCGGCGTCCGACGCGCCGGTCGCGCCGGACGCCGACCATCCGCTGACCGCGCTCGACGCGTACGCCCTGTGCCGGGCGCAGACCTTCGCCTACTACCCCGGCGACTTCGCGCTGCTCGAGTACGCGCCGTTCGCCGATGCGACGGTGCTGCAGCGGACCGACGGCCTCTGGTTCGCCTACATCGAGGTGGACGACGGCAATCGTCCGGCCGACCAGGTCGACGTCGGCGCGAGCAACTGCATCGTCGGCGGCACGCTCGCCGAGCCGTCGTGGGAGCGCTTCGGCGTCGTCTCGCGCGACCTCGCCGACGACGTCATCGACGGGTACGACGACCCGCTCGGGAGCGCGTGAGCGCGCCGGCGGACGGGCGGCGGATGCCTCCGGCTCAGGTCGGCACGCCCGGCGTCACCGTCGCCGACGGTGCGAACCAGTAGTCGGGAGCCGGCAGCTCGACCCCGCCGCTCGCCGCGGCGATGACGACGAACGCGTAGATCGCGACGCCGATGGCGAGCCCGCCGAGCACCATCGCGATCGGGACGGCGGGCGTGACGCGCACGCCGGCGCGGCGGTAGCGCGACGGCGCCATCCAGGCGACCCACATGGCGGCGGCGCCGAAGCCCGCGATCCAGACCGTGCGCAGCGCCTGGCCCGCGAGCGGGGCGAACAGCCCGATCGCGAGCGCGCCCGCGCCGAGGACCACCGCGCCCCAGGCGAACAGGCGACCCATGCCGAGCCCGCCGACGTCGTACTGGTCGCCGAACCACGGCTGCGGCACGCGCTCGTCGCGATCGTCGGGCTCGTCGCGCCGGTCGCGATCGTCGGGTTCGGCGGGCTCGCGCGCGGGGTCGGTCATGCGTCGATCGTACGTGCGGTGCCCGCCGCGGCATCCGTCGCACGCCTGATGCGTTTCTCAGGAGGACACGCCGAGCGTCGCTGCGCTCCGCGGCGCGTCCTCCTGAGAAACGGGGCGATTCGCGCCTCGCCTCCTGAGAAGAGCGAAGGGGGTGTCGATCGGGGGCGGGCGCGATCGTCATCATGTCGACGGGCCGGATCGGCCCGGTACAGTGACCGCTGATGGTCGGAGGGAGACCGCCATGCGCTACACCCTGCTGATGCACTACCCCGAGGTGGCCGACGAACTCGACCCCGCGATGATCGAGGAGGCGCAGCGCGCCTTCGCGAGCTACACCGAGACGCTGGAGGGCGCGGGCGTGCTCGTGTCCGCCGAGGTGCTCCAGCCGTCGACGAACACGACCACGCTGCGCCTCGAGGACGGCGCACTGCAGGTTCAGGACGGCCCGTTCGCCGACACGAAGGACCAGCTCGGCGGCACGCTCGTGCTCGACGTCGACGACCTCGACGCCGCGATCGACTGGGCGCGACAGGCGCCGCCGCTCGCGTGGGGCGCGATCGAGGTGCGGCCGGGCGCCGTGTACACCGTCGCGGGCGCGTGGACGCCGAACGACTGACCGCCCCGGATCGGGACGCGCACGCCGCCGCGGCATGCACCGCGGCGGCGCGGGCGGCGCGCGAGTCGTACGGTCGGCTCGTCGCGCTGCTCGCGGCATCGACCGGCGACCTCGCGCTCGCCGAGGACGCGCTCGCGGACGCCTTCGAGCGCGCGCTGCGCACCTGGCCGGAGTCCGGCGTGCCCGACAACCCCGACGGATGGTTGCTCACCGTGGCCAGGAACCGCGAACGCGACGAGTGGAAGTCCGCCGCCCGCCGTCGCACCGTCCCGCTGCCGACGGACGACGCCCCCGGGCCGACGGATGCCGCGGCCGCGGCGCCGGCATCCGATGCCCCCGCGCGGGCGCCGTCCCTCGGGCACGACCCGCTCGCGGACGTCGACCCCGACCGCATCCCGGACCGTCGGCTCGAGCTGCTCTTCACATGCGCCCACCCCGCGATCGACGCGTCGGTGCGCACGCCGCTGATGCTGCAGGCGGTGCTCGGCTTCGAGGCGTCCGAGGTCGCGCGTGCGTTCGCGGTGCCGGCCGCCACGATGGCGCAGCGGCTCGTGCGCGCCAAGCGGCGCATCCGCGAGGCGCGCATCCCGTTCGCGGTGCCCGACCGACACGCGATGCCCGAGCGGCTGCCGCCCGTGCTCGAGGCGATCTACGGCTGTGCGGCGCTCGACTGGCGCGGCGGGGCCGCCGACCCGGCCGGCGAGGCGCAGTACCTCGCCGTGGTGCTCGCCGGGCTGCTCGAGCACGAGCCCGAGGCGTGGGCGCTCGCCGCGCTGACCACCCTCGCGCTCGCGCGGCGCGGGCCGGATGCCGCCGGGTTCGTGCCGCTCGACGAGCAGGACCCATCGACGTGGGACGCCGCCTCGATCGACGAGGGCGACGCGTACCTGCGCCGCGCCGCCCGCGAGCGAGGACGGCTCGCCACGCCGGGCCGCTTCGAGCTCGAGGCGGCGATCCAGTCCGTGCACTGCGCCCGCCGGACCGGTACGACCGACTGGGCTGCGCTGCGCACCCTCTACGACGCGCTGCTCGCGACGGCGCCGAGCCTCGGCGCGGAGGTGGCGCGCGCGGTCGTCGTCGGTCGCCTCGACGGACCGGAGGCGGGGCTCGCCGCGCTGCCCGGCGAGGCGTCCGGTTTCCAGCCTTGGTGGGCGGCCCGGGCCGACCTGCTGGAGCGCGCCGGTCGCGCCGACGAGGCCGCCGGGGCGTTCCGGCGGGCCGCCGACCTCGCGTCCGACCCCGCCGTGCGCGAGCACCTCGCGGCCCGGGCCGAGCGTGCCGCAGGGTCCGGTCCGGCGCAACCCGGGTGACCGACGGCCCACCGAGCGGCAGGATGGTCGGAGACGACGACCACGAGGAGGAGCATCCATATGCCGAAGCGGATCTGCGTCACGGGCGCGTCAGGACTCGCGGGACGGGCCGTCGTGCTCGACCTGCTCGACCACGGGTACGAGGTGCTCGCGACCGATGTCACGCCGCCGTCGCCGAAGCTGCCGGCACGGTGGTCGCGCCCCGACCTCGTGTACACGCAGGCCGACCTCACCGACTTCGGCGACGCGGTCGAGGTGCTGCAGGACGTCGACGCGGTCGCCCACCTCGCCGCGATCCCGGCGCCGACGATCTTCACGCCCGCGCGCACGCTGAACGTCAACAACGCGATCAACTCGAACGTCTTCCTCGCGGCGGCGAAGGTCGGCCTCGAGAAGGTCGTGTGGGCGTCGAGCGAGACGACGCTCGGGCTCGACTTCGGCCCCGACGGGCTGCCCGACTACCTGCCGCTCGACGAGGACCACTATCCGAAGCCGAACTCGACGTACTCGCTGTCGAAGGTGCTCGGCGAGACCATGGCCGAGCACGTGTCGGATTGGACGGGCATCCCCTTCGTGGCGCTGCGCTTCTCGAACGTCATCGACCCCGAGAAGTACGCCGAGTTCCCGTCGTTCGAGGACGACCCGCGTTCGCGGCTGTTCAACGCGTTCGGCTACATCGACGTGCGCGATGCGGCGCAGTCGGTGCGACGCGCGCTCGAGGCCGACGTCGACGGCGCCCGCGCGTACGTGATCGCGAACGCCGACACGGTGATGAGCCGGCCGACGCGCGACCTCGTCGAGGAGTTCTTCCCCGGCGTCTCGCTGAAGCGCGATTTCGCCGGCACCGAGTCGCTGTTCTCGATCGAGCGTGCGCGCGACGAGCTCGGCTTCGAGCCCGAGCACGGTTGGCGCGACGGCCGGTCGTGACGGCCCGTTCGGTCGGCTGCGAGATCCGGCTCCAGGTCGATGATCCGGCGCGCCTGGCGTTCCAGGTGGCCGTGGCGCGCGACGTCGAGGCGGTGGAGCGCCTCGAGTTCCGCGCCGCCGGCCGGCCGGTGGAACCGAGGGAGCTGACGGATGCCGCCGGCAACCGCCTCCACGTCGTCGACGCGCCGACCGGGCCGCTCGAGTGCTCGTACACGGCGGAGGTGTCGCAGCGCGCGCCCGAGGCATCCGTCGACGAGGTCGACCTGCTGACGTACCTGCGACCGAGCCGCTACGCGGAGTCGGACCGGCTGGCGGCGACGGCGGCGGCCGAGTTCGCCGGCATCGAGGGTGCGGATCGGCTCGCAGCCGTGTCGTCGTGGGTCGGCACCCGGCTGTCGTACGTGCCCGGGTCGAGCAGTCCGACCGACGGCGCGGTGCAGACGCTCCTCGCCCGTCAGGGGGTGTGCCGGGACTACGCGCATCTCGTGGTCGCGCTGCTCCGCGCGCTCGACGTGCCGGCGCGGCTCGTCGCGGTCTACGCGCCGGGCCTGGACCCGATGGACTTCCACGCCGTGGCCGAGGCGTTCGTCGACGACGCGTGGCACGTCGTGGATGCGACGACGCTCGCGCCGCGCGACACGCTCGTGCGGATCGCGACCGGGCGGGATGCGGCCGACACCGCGTTCCTGTCGTCGTACGGCGGGCTCGTCCGCCTCGACTCGGTCGAGGTGACCGCGGTCGCCGACGAGCTGCCGGACGACGACGTGCGCCGGTTGGTCCGCCTGCGCTGAGGTCGGCCGCGTCAGCGGAGCGCGCCGGTCGCGGCCGGCATGAGCAGCGCGGGCAGCACCGAGATGCCGACGATCGCGAGGGCGCCGATGCCGAGCCAGACGGCGGCGATCGCGGCCGTGGACGGTCGGTCGCCGGCGCGGCGGGCGCGGCTGCGGGCCACGAGTCCGAGGGTCGAGGTGAACACCGCGAGCGCGGCGAGCACGGCGGACCCGAGGGACTCCCGGTAGGGCGTCGCGAACGCGAGCACGATCGTGGCGAGCCCGACGACGAGCGCCGCCGATCCGAGTGCGCGACCGGAGGAGGCCGTGGGGTCGCCGACGCGCAGGCGATCCTCGCCCTGCTCGTGCGACTCGGCTGCCGACATGTCCATTCCCCCGGGTGTTCGCGTGCTGGTGCCCGCGTGCCGGGAGATCCGGTACGTCGTCGTCCCAGCTCGCGGTGATGCTCACGACATCCTCCCGCGGTGCGTGGGCGCATGACGCCGGTTTCGGTCGCCTGCCGGTCTCGATCAGGTCACGTCGGTCTCGATCCGATCACGACGGTCTCGGCGACGTCACGAGTCGAGGCGCGTCTCCGGTTCAGCGCACGCTCAGGGAACCGTAATCGACAGGTGTAGATTAGTCCGGAACCCGGAGCCATCCGACCCCGGGCCCAGCAGGCAACGCACGCCGCAGGGCCGACGCCCGCGGCGAGACAAGGAGCGTCAGCAATGGCACGCGTCAGCGGCAAGGTCGCACTCATCAGCGGTGGAGCACGGGGCATGGGTGCCTCGCACGCCCGCCTCCTCGTGCAGGAGGGCGCCAAGGTCGTGATCGGCGACCTGCTCGACGACGAGGGCGCCGCGCTCGCCGCCGAGCTCGGCGAGGCGAACGCCCGGTACGTGCACCTCGACGTCACCGACTACGCGCAGTGGGAGGCGGCCGTGCAGGTCGCCACCGAGGCGTTCGGCCGGCTCGACGTCGTCGTGAACAACGCCGGCATCGCGAACTTCGGCCCGATCGAGGACTACACGCTCGAGGCGTGGGACACGATCCTGAAGATCAACCTCACGGGCGTCTTCTACGGCATCAAGGCCGCGATCCCCGCCCTCAAGGAGTCCGGCGCGGGCTCCATCATCAACATCTCCTCGACCGCGGGCCTCCAGGGCTACGAGGCGCTGCCCGGGTACAACGCCGCGAAGTTCGGCGTCCGCGGCCTCACGAAGAACGCGGCCCTCGACCTCGGCCGCTACGACATCCGCGTGAACTCGGTGCACCCGGGCGTCATCCGCACGCCCATGACCGAGGCGCTCGACACCCCGCAGAACCACGTCGCGCTGCACCGCGTCGGCGAGCCCATCGAGCTGTCGAACCTCATCCTGTTCCTCGCGAGCGACGAGTCGAGCTTCTCGACCGGCGCCGAGTTCGTCGCCGACGGCGGCGAGACCGCCGGCCTCGCGCACTACGAGAGCTGACCGGGCGCGAGATGCGCACCGACGGGCGGATGTCGCGGCCCCGCGCCGCGGCATCCGCCCGTCGTCGTTCCAGTGCCCGCGAGCTGCGCTCAGTCGCGGATGAGCCCGAGCTCGACGAGGCTGCGCGCCGACGCGAGCACCGCGTCCTCGCGCGGACGCGGGGTCCAGCCGAGCAGTCGCGTGGCCTTCGCGTGCGAGGCGTCGCCGCGGCGGCCGAGCTCGTGCGACATCTGCCGGAGCTCGCGGCTGAACGGGGCTCCGGCCCTGACGATCCAGTCGGGGATCACGCGGGTCGGCACGCGCTTGGCGCGGTCGCCCAGGCCTGCGCGCAGCAGGCGGGCGAGTTCGAGGTACGTGATGGCGTCGCCGGAGACGGCGAGGAAGCGCTCGCCCGCGGCATCCGGGTGACGCATCGCCAGCACGTGCAGGTCGGCGACGTCGCGCACGTCGACCGCGCCGACCGAGCCGTTCGGCACGACCGGGTAGACACCGTCGAGCAACTGCCGGAGGAGCTCGAGCGACGTCGACAGGTCGGTGCCGAGCGCGGGGCCGAAGATGCCGACCGGATTGACCGTCGCGAGTTCGAGTCCGCCGCCCTCGCGGTCGACGAACTCCCACGCGGCGCGCTCGGCGAGCGTCTTGGACTGCACGTACGGCGTGACTCCTGGGCCCTCCGGGTCGGTCCAGTCCTCCTCGGTGTACGGGCGGCCGGGATTCGGCCGGCCGTAGCCGATCGCCGCGAACGACGAGGTCTGCACGACGCGTCGCACGCCCGCGTCGCGCGCGGCGGCGAGCACCCGCAGCACGCCCTCCCGGGCCGGCACGATGAGCTCGTCCGCGTCCTTCGGCTGGCGCACCGGGAACGGCGAGGCGACGTGCAGCACGGCCGTCGCGCCGGCGACCGCGTCGCTCCATCCGGCGTCGTCGAGGAGGTCGGCCGCCACGACCTCGACGCCGCCCGGGTCGGCCCCGCCGCGTCGCACGAGCTCGCGGACCTCGTCGGCACGCGCGAGGTCGCGCACGGTCGTCCGCACGCGCGTGCCGTCGCGCAGCAGCCGGATGATGCAGGTGATCCCGACGAAGCCCGTGCCGCCGGTGACCAGGACCAGTTCGTCGCCCATGATCGCCTCCCGACTCGGACCCTACTCCTCCGTCCGAGGGCCGGGCTCGGGCGGCGCGCTCGGCGGTCGGCCGGGCGTGCGCGCTCGCTAGGGTGACGGCATGAGCGAAGCGGATGCCACGCCGGGGCCGGCGGCTCCCGCCGACGATCCACGGCACCGGCGCACGCGCGCGGCCCTCGTCGAGGCCCTGCTCCGGCTGCTCGCGCGTGAGCCGCTCGACGCGATCTCGGTCGCCGCACTCTGTCGCGAGGCGGGCGTGCACCGCACGACCTTCTACGCGCACGCGCCGAACGTGCACGCCTTCGCGCTCGACGTGTTCACGCTCGACGTCGACCGGCTCACCGCGGTGGCCGTCGAACCCGGGGCGGAGACGCCCGAGCACGTCGCCGAGCGCTACCTCGCTTCGCTCGTCGCGGTGCTCGAGCACGTCGCGGAGGACCGGGCCGGCTACCGGGCGCTGTTCGGCTCGACGAGCCGGGGCGTCTTCCGCTCGGCGCTCGACGCGCGACTGCGTCGCCGGGCGCGCATCGCGCTCGAGGTGTGGCGTGCGCAGGGCGTGCCCGGGGCGCCGCGTGACGACGATGCGATCGACGAGGCCGCGGCCTTCATCGCGGGCGGACTCGTCGGCGCACTCGAGACCTGGGCGATGGGCGACGGCACGGATGCCGCGGCCGCCGCCGACCGGCTCGCCTCGCTCATGCCGGGGTGGTGGCCGAGCGGGAAGTGACGGGCTCCGCCCGACGATCGCGCGACCGTCGGGCAGCCCTGGGTGCGTGATCCTTGCGGACCGTGGCATCCTTGCCACGGTCGCTCGCGGTCGCAGCGATCGTCGAGCGCGCGTCGGGAGGTCGCATGTCGCACGCCAACCACCGGGTCGCCGTCCTCGTGCTCGACGGCGCGAAGCCCCTCGACGTCGGCATCCCGGCGCAGACGTTCACGACGCGGGCGAGCATGCCCTACGAGGTCCGCGTGTGCGGCGCCCGGCCCGGCCACGTGACCGGCGGCGACGGCCTCTCGTACCACGTCGACCACGGACTCGAGGCGTTCGAGTGGGCGCAGACGATCTTCATCCCCGGCTACCGGCACCCCGACCTCGACGACCCGCCCGCCCCGGTGGTGGACGCCCTGCGGGCCGCGCACGCGCGCGGCGCGCGCCTCGCGGCGATCTCGACGGGGGCGTTCGCGCTCGCCGCGACCGGGCTGCTGGACGGGCGCCGGGCCACGACGCACTGGCACTACACGCGCGCGCTGCAGGCGCGGCATCCGCTCGTCCGGGTCGACGAGAACGTGCTGTTCGTCGACGAGGGCCAGGTGCTGACCTCGGCGGGCGCGGCATCCGGCATCGACCTCTGCCTGCACCTCGTGCGGCGCGACCACGGCGTCGCGGCGTCGAACCACGCCGCGCGCCGGCTCGTCGCGGCGCCCTACCGGAGCGGCGGGCAGGCGCAGTACGTGCCGCGCGCGCTGCCCGAGCCGCTCGGCGAGGTGTTCGCCGCGACGCGGCAGTGGGCGATCGAGCACCTGCAGGAGCCGCTCACGCTCGCCGACCTCGCGCGCAACGCGAACGTCTCGGCGCGCACCTTCTCGCGACGGTTCGTCGACGACACGGGCTACACGCCCATGCAGTGGATCCTGCGCGCGCGCATCGACCTCGCGCGCGAGCTGCTCGAGCGCACCGACCTCGGCGTCGAGCAGGTCGCCGACCGCGTCGGCCTCGGCACGGGCGCGAACCTGCGGCTGCACTTCCACCGCATCCTCGGCACCTCGCCGAGCGAGTACCGCCACACGTTCGCCGCCTGACGCGCGCGCCGTCTCGCCGACGTGCGGGGGCCCGTTGCGTTTCTCAGGACGCACGGCGGCGCGTCGCGGCATCCATCGGCGTGTCCTCCTGAGAAACCGGCGCGATCGCGCGATCGCTCCTGAGAAACGCCATGTGCCGGGGACAGGGGGTCAGCGGATGCCGCGGCCGACGGGGACGCGGTCGTCCGAGCGCGTGGTCGTGGCGGCGGGGCGCGGCGGGCGCGGCGGCGGCATCGTGGCCGCGCGCGCCGCACGGCGACGGCGTCGGATCGCGGCCGGGATGCTCGCGACCGCGTCGGACGCGCGGGCGATGGTGATGCCGATGATCGCGCCGGCGGTGTTGGCGACGAGGTCGCGCGGGTCGGAGATGCGATCCGCCATCGGGATCTGGGCCACCTCGATGAGCAGCGCGAACCCGCCGGCCATGATGACCGACACCATGGCGGGCACTCCGCGCAGCGCGAACGCGATCAGCAGGCCGAACGGCACGAACAGCAGCACGTTGAGCAGGAACTCGGTCGGCGAGCCGATCGTCCACGTATCGGACTCGAACCAGATGCTCGGGTCGAGCACGCCGCGTGCGGCCTGGTTGCCCATGACCGCGCCGGGAGCCGGGCCCAGCGTCGCCCACATCACGGCGGCGGCGTACGCGAGGAGCAGTACTGCGGCGGCTTTCGAGGGGCGCATCTTCCGATGGTCGCGAGCGACCCTGTGTCCTCGCTGGGTGCGGGCTCCGTGTCGCCGGAATCCGTGGCGAGGGTTGGCGAGATCCTTTCGCATGCTGTCTCTCCGGCCACTCCCGAAGCCGTCGTCGGGTGACGAAGGTGGGATGCGGCAACAGAAAGGACCACTGACGTCATGACCCGCATCGCCGTCAACGGATTCGGCCGCATCGGCCGCAACGTCGTCCGCGCCCTCATCGAGCGCGACCCCGACCTCGAGCTCGTCGCCGTGAACGACCTCACCGACCCCGCCGCGCTCGCGCGCCTGCTCAAGTACGACACGGTCGGCGGCCGCTTCGGCCGCACCGTCGAGGTGGACGGCGACGTCCTCGTGATCGACGGCCGCCGCGTCAAGGTGCTCGCCGAGCGCGACCCCGCGAACCTCCCCTGGGGCGAGCTCGGCGTCGACCTCGTGCTCGAGTCGACCGGCCGCTTCACCGACGCCGAGGCCGCGAAGGCGCACCTCGAGGCCGGCGCGAAGAAGGTGCTCGTGAGCGCCCCGTCGAAGGGCGCGGATGTCACGCTGGCCTACGGCGTGAACACGGATGCCTACGACCCGGCGTCGCACACCATCGTCTCGAACGCGTCGTGCACCACGAACGCGCTCGCCCCGCTCGCGAAGGTGCTCGACGACCTCGCCGGCATCGAGCACGCGTTCATGACGACCGTGCACGCCTACACGCAGGACCAGAACCTGCAGGACGCCCCGCACGCCGACGCCCGCCGCTCGCGCGCCGCCGCGGAGAACATCGTCCCGGCCTCGACCGGTGCCGCGAAGGCGATCGGCCTCGTGCTGCCGAACCTCGACGGCAAGCTGAACGGCGACGCCATGCGCGTGCCCGTGCCGGTCGGCTCGATCGTCGAGCTCAACGCGACCGTGTCGAAGGAGGTCACGCGCGAGGAGATCCTCGCCGCGTACCGCGCCGCCGCCGAGGGCCCGCTGAAGGGCGTGCTCGAGTACTCCGAGGAGCCGCTCGTCTCGAGCGACATCGTCGGCAACCCGCACTCGTCGATCTTCGACGCGGCGCTGACCCGCGTCGACGGCACGCACGTCAAGGTCGTCGCCTGGTACGACAACGAGTGGGGCTTCTCGAACCGCGTCATCGACACGCTCGGCCTGCTCGCCGCCTGACCGCGGCCTGATCGCGACCGGTCGCCGGTCGCAACCGACTCCGGTCGGCCCGGGATCACGCTCCCCGGGCCGGCCGGCCCCGACATCGCGTCGGCGGGGGAGTGGAGCCCCCGCCGACGCGATTCGCGTCTCCGGCGGGCTCAGGGGAAGCGGCTGAGGTCGCCGATGGCCTGACGGTGTCGGCGGTGCGCGCGAGAATGTCCTGGTGACTCGTCGTGGGTTCTTGCTCTTCGCTGCGCTCGGGGTCGCCTGGGGCATCCCGTACCTGTTCATCAAGGTCGCGGTCAGCGAGCTCGAGCCCGCGATGGTGGTGCTCGGGCGATCGGCGCTCGCCGCCCTCCTCCTGATGCCGCTGGCGTTCTACCGGCGCGAGGTCTGGCAGGTGGTCCGTCGGTGGAAGCCGATGCTCGCGTACACGGTCGTCGAGATCATCCTGCCGTGGTACTTCCTGAGCTCCGCCGAGCAGCGGCTCCCGAGCTCGACCGCCGGCCTCCTCCTCGCGACGGTCCCCCTCGCCGGGGTGGCCATCGCCTTCATCATGGGTCGACCCGAACCCCTCACCCGGGTGAACTGGCTCGGCATCGCGCTCGGCATGCTGGGGGTCGCGGCGCTCGTCGGGCTCGACGTGGCGGGCTCCGACCTCATCGCGGTCGCCGAGATGGCGGTCGTCGTGGTCGGGTACGCGCTCGGCCCGGCGATCCTCTCCCGCTGGATGCCGGACCTGCCCGGCGTCGGCGTCGTCGCCGTCTCGCTCGCCGTCACCGCCGTGGTCTACGTGCCGTTCGTGCTGTTCACGGGCGCCTGGCCCGCGGCATGGCCGTCGACGCCCGTCATCGTGTCGATCGTCGTCCTCGCCGTGATCTGCAGCGCACTCGCGTTCCTGCTCATGGTGGCGCTCATCGGTGAGATCGGGCCGGTGAAGGCGACCGCGATCACGTACGTCAATCCGGCCGTCGCCATCCTCGCCGGCGTCCTCGTGCTCGGCGAGCGCGTGACGGTGTGGACGATCGTCGGGTTCGTGCTCGTCCTCAGCGGTTCCTACCTCGTCACGCGGAAGCGTCGGGAGCAGGTCGCGGCCGAAGGAGTGGAGGAGGCCTCCGCTGAGCAGGCATCGCTGATGCTCGGGGACGGTGCGCCGACGACGGAGACGGAGCCGGACGCACCGATCGCGAGACCGTGAGCCCGACCTCATGAGTCGGTCCGGGTCGCACCGGTTCCACGACGATGCTGATGACGTCGACCACGATGTCGATCGGGCCCGCGCCCGTTCGACGTCCAGAATGAGAGCGGAACTTCCCGCCTCGCCCGAACCGAGCAAAGGACATCCCGTGCGCACCCTCATCGTGACCGAGTTCATCACCCTCGACGGCATCATCGACTCGCCCGGTGGCGGCGAGCACCCGCGTGCCGGCTGGACGTTCAAGGAGGTCCCGTTCGTGGAGGAGGCGTACGAGATCAAGGGCCGCGAGCAGCTCGAGGCGGGCGCCATGCTCATGGGCCGCGTGAGCTACGACGAGTTCGCCCCGATCTGGCCGAAGATGACCGACGAGTTCCCGCAGTACAACGCGATGCCGAAGTACGTCGTCTCGTCGACGCTCACCGACCCCGAGTGGGCGGGCACCTCGGTGCTGCGCTCGCTCGACGAAGTCGCCGCGCTGAAGGAGGGCGAGGGCGGCCCCATCATCGTCCACGGCAGCGCGACGCTCGCGCAGGGCCTCGCCGCGGCCGGCCTGGTCGACCGCTACCACCTGCTCGTCTTCCCGGTTGCGCTCGGCGAGGGCAAGCGCCTCTTCGACGGCCACGAGCAGGGGAAGCTGAAGCTCGTCGAGCACGAGGCGTACTCGAACGGAGTCGTCAAGAACGTCTTCGACGTGGAGCGCTGAGCGCGTGGGCGAGCGGATGCCGACGGTCGAGCCGGGGACCGGCTCAGGGGCGGAGCCCAACGGGCCCGCTCCCGATCCAGCTCGCGCGACCGGTGCGCGCGATGCTGATGCGAGGGCTGGGCGCATCGGCTGGTGGTGGCGTCGACGCCCGCCGGCAGGGTCGACCCGGTTCGCGCGGGGCGTGTGGTGGGCGGGGCACGTCCAGCTGCCGATCGCCGTCGCACTGGCGATCGCGTGGACGCCGGTCTTCCTGATCGGCGCGACCAGCCCGCCCGGCGGCATCTCGGCGGGACCCGGCATCCTGGGCGTGCAGTCGCCGGGCTTCTGGCCGTCGCTGCTGGGACTCGGCATGGCGGGCCCGTTCGCGCTCTCGGGGCTGATGCTTCGTGCGCATGCCGACGCGCCCGCCTATCGCGCCGAGCCGATCGGCGACGGGCTGCTGCGGCGACTCCTCCTGCTCACCGCGGCGGTCGTGGGCATCGCCGTCATCTCGATCGCGCTCACGGTGGTGGCCGTCCTCCTGCTCCTCCAGGTCGGATCGTGGGTGCGCGGCACGTCCTGAGTGCTGCCTGAGGATCGACGCCGATCGGGAAGGGCGCGGCCGCTGCATCCGTTGCCCCCACCATGACCACTCTCGGAATCATCGGGGCAGGCAACATCGGCAGCCAGCTCGCACGTCTCGCGGTCGCGAACGGCTACGACGTCGTGATCGCGAACTCGCGCGGGCCGGAGACGCTCGCGGGGCTCGTGGACGAGCTCGGCCCGTCGGCGCGCGCGGCGACGGCCGCGGAGGCGGCGGCAGCGGGTGACGCCGTGGTCGTGACCGTGCCGTTCACGGCGTACGGGGCGATCCCGGTGGAGCCGCTCGACGGCAAGGTCGTGATCGACACGAACAACTACTACTGGGAGCGCGACGGCCACGTGCCGGCGCTCGACGAGGGCCGCGTGACGGTCTCTGGCATGCTTCAGGAGCACCTGCCGGGCAGCCGCGTCGCGAAGGGCTTCAACCACATCATGGCGGCCGACCTGACGACGGATGGCGCGCCCGCCGGAGATCCGCGCCGCCGGGCGCTCGCCACCTCGAGCGACTTCGAGGATGCCGCGGCCTTCGTCACCGAGCTGTACGACGAGTTCGGCTTCGACGCGGTGAACGTCGGACCCCTCTCGGAGAGCTGGCGCGTCGAGCGGGACCAGCCGGCGTACGAGGGCAACGTGCAGACGCGCGCCGAGCTCATCGACAACCTGGCGCGCGCCGAGCGTCCGACCGCCGCCTGACGGCCCGGCCGCGCGGCATCCGCCCTCTTCCTCCCTTCCCCCCTTCCTCCCTCTCTCCCTCCCTCCCGATCGGACGGAAACCGGCGCTCCGGCGCCCGGCCGGCCGCCCGTTTTCGTCCGATCGCCTCGCCGGTGAGTGCGGGCGGGCGTCCGGACAGTCGTGGCGGGTCACCGTGCGCCCGAACCCGCGAGGACTGCCCGGACCGCGGCCGGCGGACGCGCATGCGACCGGACGGGGTCGGCAGGGCGACGAAAGATGACGGCCGGATGACCGAACGGTGTTTGGCGGTGACGGCGGGACGCGGTATCTTCCTCTGCACCGGTTGACGACGACGTCATGATCGCTCCGACGACCGAGAAGAGGAGACCATGATCTACGAAGACCGGGACCGCTTGAAGCGGGCTCTGCAGGCCAGCGCCGACGGCACCACACGCGAGCTCGAACTCGACGCCGCGGCACGCGAATGCGCCGAGGCGCTGATGACGGGGTCCATCGACCTCGCCCACGTGCACGCCCAGCGCTACTCCGAGCTGAAGGGCGAGCCCGCCGGCGCCTGAGCAGCGCGCCCCGCGCGCCGGCGCCCGCCCGCCGGCGCCCGACCCCGTCCCGAAAACCGCGCGAAACGCGCCGGGTGCATACTGAACCCGTGCGCCGGGACCGCACCTCCCCCCGAACCGGACCCCGGCAGGTGAGGAGACCGGGATGAACCGATCCGTGCGCTTCGACGACATCCGCGCCCTGCTCGTGTGCCATGTCGACAACGCCGGCATCTCGCGCGTGAAGGTGCTGCCGCACCGCAGGCTGCTGTCGGCGAGCACGCACGGCGTGACGATCTCCAACAGCGTCGGCGTGCTGTTCTCCGTCGACGACCACCTCAACGCGACGCCCGACGTCGACCCCATCGTCGGCGACCTGCGCGGCATCGCCGACTCGTCCGCGATGGCCCTCATCGACCGGGAGGCGGGCCTGGCCTGGGCGCCGGCCGACCTGTACCGGCTCGACGGCACGCCGCATCCGACCTGCCAGCGCACGGCGCTCCGCCGAGTCGTCGATGACGCCGAGGACGTGCGGCTGACGTTCACGGTCGGCGTCGAGCTCGAGTGCACGCTGTTCCGGCCGGCGGCGGAGGCGGGCGGGCCCCCGGTGCCCGCGACGACGGGGCCGGCGTACTCGACGACGTCCCTGCTCGAGGTCGAGGGGTTCGCGACCGACGCGATCGCCGCGCTCGACCTGGCGGGCGTGCCCGTCGACCAGGTGCACCCCGAGTTCGGCTCGGGGCAGATCGAGTTCGCGTTCGGCCCACGCGACCCGCTCGGCGCGGTCGACGACCTCGTGCTCGCCCGCGTGGTGCTCTCGCGGGTCGCGCGGCAGCACGGGCTGCTGGTCTCGTTCGCGCCGGTGCCGATCGTGGGCGGCTCGACGAACGGATGCCACGTGCACCTCTCCGCCCGCCGCGACGGCCGCAACGTCTTCGCCGACCCGTCGGCCAAGCTCGGCGTCACGCCCGAGGGCGGGCACCTCATCGGCGGCATCCTCGACCGGCTCGAGGAGGGCGTCGCCCTGCTCGGCGGCAGCGTGCTGTCGTTCACCCGCCTGCGCCCCCATGCGTGGGCCGGCGCCGACATCTGCTGGGGACCGGGCAACCGCGAGGCGGCGATCCGCTTCGTGCCCGGTCAGGCGGGCATGGGTGCGGAGCAGTCGAACATCGAGGTCAAGCCCGTCGACGGCGCCGCGAATCCGTACCTCGCGGTCGCTGCGATCATCGCGGCCGCGCTCGACGGTTCCGCCCGGAAGGTGGCGCCGCCGAAGCCCGTCCGCGTGGACCCGTCGACGCTCACCGCGGCCCAGCGTCGAGCGTCGGGGGTGCGCCCCCTGCCCGCCGACCTCGGCTCGGCGCTGCACCGCCTCGAATCGAGCGACTTCTACCGCGGCGTGTTCGGCGACGTGCTCGTCGACGCGTACGTCGCGACCCGGCAGCACGAGTGGGAGGCGTACGGCGAGCACGTGCCGGAGGACGTCGCAGACCTCGTGCGCTGGAAGTACTGAGCGCGGCGACCTCCCTGGCGCGGGTGGCGACGGGCTTGCCCGTGTCGGCGGCGGCCGTCAGCATGAACCGCATGGATGCCACGCCCGAACCGCCGGCCCGCGACCTGCCGCGGCAGCTCTCGCCCGAGGCCTTCCACGACGCCGAGGGCGTCGACGACTGGCGGGTGCTGTACTGGGGCGCGCACGCGTTCTTCCGCGCCGCGTCGTACGCCGAGGGCGCCGCCTTCGTCGCGGCGATCACGTCGCGCGACGAGGTCGCCCGGCACGAGCCCGACGTCGACCTGCGCCACGAGGGCGTGGCGGTGAAGCTCATCAGCCGCGACGTCCGCGACCTGAGCGTGCGCGACGTGGAGGTCGCGCGGCTGGTCTCCGCGATCGCTCGGGAGCACGGCCTCGTCGCGGACCCCTCGGTGCTGCAGGTCGTGCAGACGGCGGTCGCGTCGCCGGAGGCGGCCGACGTGACGCCGTTCTGGCAGGCGGTGCTCGGCTACGTGCGGCCGAACGACACGCACCTCGTCGACCCGCTGCGGCGGAGCTCGTCGGTGTTCCTGCAGCCGACCGAGTTCGTGCGGGAGGGCCGCGGTCGCATGCACGTCGACGTGTGCGTGCCGCACGACCAGGTGGAGTCGCGCATCGCGGCCGTGCTCGCCGCGGGAGGGCGGATCGTCGACGACTCGTTCGCCCCGGAGTGGTGGACGCTCGCCGACGCCGAGAACCACAAGGTCGACGTGACGACCTGGTGGGGGCGCGAGTCGACGCGGCTCGAGGAGGAACGGCCCGGGCCCGCGTAACGCTCGGTTCGGGGGCGGCTCAGCGCCGCGGGTCCTGGGTCGGCGCGTCCGTGGTCCAGGCATGGCCGCCGAGCGGTCCGGCGAGTGCGAGCTCGAAGTGGTTGCCGTCGTCGAACGTGCTGTAGCTGACGCGCGTGCGCGCCGGGATCCCCGCGAGGACGTCGCCGTCGGGCGTGATCAGCACCTCGCCGTCGGTCGTGACCGCGAGGCGCGATGGGAAGCGCGTCGTCGGCACCGTCTCCGTCACCTCGACGCCGTCGGCGCGACCTGCGAGCAGCACCAGGCGGCTCGCCGCGAGGGCCGCGGCATCCTCGAGCACCTGCTGCTCCGACAGGGTGGCGAGCTGGGACGACCGGACGGATTGCGGCGGCTCCGGGTCGAACCGTTCGGCGAGTACGTAGACGATCAGGAACTGGAAGCTGCCGAGCAGGGTGGCGAACCCGCCGACCAGCACGCCCATCACCGCCATCCACGATGCGCGGTAGCGCTTCCGGCGGGCCCAGCGCCACGCGACGATCCCGAGGACCATCGCGGCGGCACCGGGAAGCATCATCAGCGGGCGCGCTCCGACCCCGAGCGGCCCACCCGACGCGAGCGCGAGCACCGCGAGCGCGGCGAGCAGCATGGCGAGGACGGCCGCGAGCCGGATCCCCGTCGGCTCGACCGCGACGGCCGTAGCGGATGCCGACGGCGGCGTCGGCACAGCCCCGGCGGGACCGGGCAGCGGCTCGCCGCCCGGGTCGCGTGGATCCGCCATCGTTTCCCCCTCGCGGACTGGCTCGAGCTCATCTTGGCGTCGATCGGCCGCGGGCGGACCCGTTGCACGGTTGCGATCACATCACGACGATTGCGATCCGGTCACGACGGTCCGCGCCCGGGGTCGCTCGGACGGCCGGCGAGCCCGGTCCGCCGCCCGGCCGTCAGGTGACGATCGCGAGCGCGACGCCGTCCCAGCCCTTCGCGCCGACGGTCTGCAGCGCGGTCGCATCGAGTCGGGGGTCGGAGCCCAGGAGTTCGAGCGCGCGCCGCGTACCCTGCACCATCGGGTCGGTCGTGCCGGGGTTCGCGACCTCGCCTGCGCGGCCGACGTTGTCGACGACGATGACCGTGCCCGGGCGCCCGAGGCGGACGGCCCAGTCGAGGTAGGTCGCGTTCGACTCCTTGTCGGCGTCGATGAACACGAGGTCGAAGGGCGCGTCACCGCGCTCCGCGAGCTTCGGGAGGGAGTCGACCGCACGTCCGACGACGATCTCGACCTTCTCGGAGACCCCGGCCCGCTCGAGGTTCGCGCGCGCCACCTCCGCGTGGTGCGGTTCGAGCTCGAGCGTCACGACGCGCCCGTCGTCGGGGATGCCGCGGGCGAGCCACGTCGTCGAGTAGCCGCCGAGCGTGCCGACCTCGAGCACGCGCTTCGCGCCCGCCATGCGGGCAAGCAGGTGCAGGAGCTTGCCGCCCAGCGGCGTGACCTCGATCGCGGGCAGTCCGGCTGCGGCGGCATCCGCCAGGCCTTGGGCGAGGTCGGCGTCGTCGCCGACGAGGGTGTCGACGAGGTAGCGGTCGACGGCGCGCTGGTTCGCTGCGGTGGGCTCGGCCATGGGGCCAGCCTCCGCCCGCGGGGCGCCGGCGTCAATGGCGCGTCGGGGTGACGCGAGCCGAAGGGCCGTCAGGGCTCGGCGCGGCCGACTCCGTCGGCGCGGTCGGCCCAGACGGAGATGTCCGCCTTGTTGCCGGCGGGGTCGGCGAGGGTCCACCATCCGGTGGCCTCCGATCCCGCCGCGATGCGGCCGCCGGCGCGCACGGCGGCCGCGACACGCGCCCGTCCGACGGGGCGCGGCACCGAGACGTCGAGGTGGAACGCGTGTCGCAGCGGCTTCTCCGCCGGAAGCTCCTGGAACCAGAGACCGGGGCCGCGTCCGTCGGGGTCGACGAGGTCCTCGGTGCCGAGCTCGGCGTAGTCGAACAGCTCGCGCCACGCGGGCCGCACGTCGTCGTCGGCCTTCGACGCGATCGCGATCTGCACGGTCTGCACCATCGACGGATCAGATCGGGCGCCCGCGGCGCGGGCCGTCTCCGAGACGCGGCGCGCGAGCGCGAGGTCCGCCTCGACGAGGCGCGATTCGTCGCGGGCCAGCCGCACCGCGATGCCGTCGGCGCGGAGGTCGAGGTGCATCCGGTCGGACCCCGCCAGGTCGGCGAGGTCGCGGGCCAGGGCGGCACTCGCCGCGAGCGACCCGGTGCGGAACCAGGCGGTCGGGCCCCACGACACGATGGGCCAGTCGACGAGGTCGGATGCGGCGCGGAAGGCCATCCACATGGCCTCGCCGTGTTCGAGGTCGCCCGGTCCGGCGGCGACTCGCGGGCGACGTTCCGGTGATGCCCCGACGGGGCCCTGCGCCATGTCGGGCCGGGTCGCGCCGTCGCGCGCCCCGGCGCGGGGGATGGCCACCACGTCGAGCGACGCGGGCGCGTCCTCGGGCACGGGCAGGTCGGGCCAGGTGACGAGGTCGACCTTGTTGCCGGCGGCATCCGCGCAGGTCCAGTACTGCGGTGCTTCGGCATCGAACGCGAGCCGTCCTCCGGCCGCGAGCGTCGCCGCGAGGCGGGCGGACGCGACCTCGCGCGGCATGGAGAGGTCGAGGTGCATGGCGTGGCGCAGCGGCTTCGCGGGATCGAGCGGCTGGAACCAGATCGACGGCATCCGCCCGAGCGGGTCGACGAGGTCGTCGCCGACGTGGTCGGCGTACCCGAGCACGGCCCGCCAGAACGGCAGCACCTCGTCGATCGGCAGCCGCGTGGCGACCGCGACCTGCACATCCTGCACGCGTCCCGGGTCGGCGGTGAGCCCCTGCGCACGGGCGACGGCCGAGATCGCGCGTGCCCGTTCCGCGGCGCCGTCGTCGAGCTCGGCGAGGTCGGCGACGATCCGGACGATCACGCCGTCCGGCCGGACGTCCACGAGCGGCGGATGCCCCGCGAGCTCGTCGAGCTCCGCGACGGCCGCGGCGAACGCCGCCCCGGCACGCACCGAGCCCGTCGCGAACCGCGCGATCGGCCCGCAGTACGCCACGCGCCAGTCGTCGAGCCCTTCGACCGCGAGGAACGCGAGCCGCTGCTCCTGGCCCACGCGCCCTCCGTCCCGCCGGCGTCACCCCCGGCTTCACCGGGTGTCGACCCGACCTCGCGGGCCGTCGACCCCGACGCGGACGAACATATCGGACCGCCGCGGCATCCGGAACCGGCCGACGCATCGGTTCGTTCGCGGGGTGGCCGCGGGCCGGTCGGCACCCCACCGCCACTCCCTACGACACCTCGACCCTCACCCCGTTGGCCGCATCCGCTTCCGCTCAGGCGCCGAGGTGGAGCGGTGCCTTCGGGTACCTCTCCACCTCGTCGCGCGGTCGACCATGGTCGCCTGGTGCGCTACTGGGCGAAGATCGCGTCCTCGTACTCCCAGTTCGGCGAGATCTGCATGGTCAGGGATGCCGGGTCGGCGACCGACCACGCCTCCTGCCACGTCACCGACTGCCCGGGGAGGATGACCGTCGTGGGCGACAGGCCGATCTCGCCGTTCCCGTTGTCGATATCGAAGATCTGGCTCGCCTCCTGGCCGCCCGAGGCGAGGCGCGTGTAGACGAGCGGCTCGAGGTTCTCACTCGAGTTGTTCGTGATCGTCATCGTGAAGACGACGTTGTGGGCGAGGTCCGCGCCGGCGGCGTACTCCGACGGCGTGTACGGTTCGGGTGCCGAGACGGTCAGCTCGACGCCGTCCTCCCAGGCCATGGTGTCCCCGAAGCCGAGGTTGGCGGGCGCTTCGGCAGCGGGCTCCTCATCCACGACGGACTCGTCCGGAGCCTCGTCCGTGCCCTCATCCGTGAGCGAGGACGAGCCGCCGGACGTCGATCCCTCGATCGGGCCGAACGCCTGTTCGAACGACGTCGCAACCACCGCGAAGAAGACCACGAACCCCACGATGGTGCCGACGATCGACACCACGAGGCCGGCGATCGCCGCCCACTTCCGGCCCTTCAGGAAGAGCGCGACGATCGAGAGGATGAAGGCGATCGGCAGCAGGATCCAGCCGACGATGAGCGCGCCGGGGATGCACGCGAAGATGAACCCCACCGCGGCGACGATAAGGGCGATGATCCCGAGCACGTGCGGCTTGGCGTCGGCAGACCCGGGAACTGCCGCGAACGCGGCGTCCGATTGCGGCGCGGCCATGGTGGAGACCGGCGCGGCCGTCGCGGCCGCAGGCGCTGCCGGCTCGACCGGCGGGATCGCTGCGGTTCCCTCGGCCGTTCCGGCGGTCTCGACGGGCGTGGCGACGACGGTTGCGTCGGCGGCGGCATCCGCCTTCGGAGTGGTGTGGTCGGTCCACGCCGTGCCATCCCAGTAGCGCATCGTGCCGGAACCGTCGTCGTACCAGCCGGCCGGAGGGGTGTTCGGATCACTCATGCCCCGATCGTCGCAGAGCGCGAGCCGGCGATCTGGGGGCGGTTGTGCCCAGAACGGGTGGTTTTGGGGAGGCCTCGAGCCAGGGGAAAGCGATGGTCGGTTCGCGCGCGGAGGGGGAAAGGTATCCGGCGGATACCGTTTCCCCCTCCGATCACGTGGGCCTCATCTCACCCGGTGCGCGCTGGAGATCGCTTCTCGCCCGGTGCGCCGTGCATCGCGCAGTGGCACCGCCGCGCGGTCAACCGGCGTCGTGGATCGTCACCAGGTACCCATCGGGGTCGACGAGGGTGAAGGTGCGCCCGAAGGGGCCGTCGATCGGGGCTGCGGCGATCTCGGTGCCGGCGGCGACGAGGTCGTCGTGCAGCTGCTGCGCGTCGTCGGCGCGGAGCCAGAGGCCGACGCCGCCGCTGGGGCGGGGGAGCGCGTCGAGGTCGACGCCGGGCAGTGGCTCGCGCACTGCGAAGGCGATGGGCTGCGTGGCGAAGACCACGGCGTGGGGCGGCGAGACCTCGGCGCGGGCCAGGCCGAGGTGCGCCTCGTAGAACGCGGCCGAGCGCTCGAGGTCGCGGACCTGCAGCGAGATGAAGTCGGGACCGATGGTGGACATGTCGTTTCCTCCTGTGTGTCAGAACATTGACATAAACGACGCTATGTCAGACTACTGACATGGATCGGGTTCCCGCCGGTATCGACCTGGACTCCTCGCTCGGCTACCTCCTCAAGCAGGCGGCGAGCGCCCTGCGCTCGTCGATGGATGCCGCGCTGCGGCCGCTCGGCCTGACGGTGCCCCAGTACGCGTGCCTCGAGCTGCTCGCACAGCGCTCCGGGCTCTCGAACTCCGAGCTCGCCCGCGGTGCGTTCGTGACGCGCCAGTCGATGAACGTCCTGCTGCAGGGACTCGAGCGCGACGGACTCGTCACCCGGCCGGCGGAGCCGGTCGCCGGTCGCGCGCTGCCGGCGCAGCTCACCCCGCTCGGGCGCGAGCGCATCGCCGAGGCGAGCGTCGTGGTTCGCGCCGTAGAGGCGCGGATGAGCGCGCGACTCGATGCCGACCAGGAGGTGCGGCTGCGCGAACTGCTCGGTGCGTGCGTGGCTGGGCTGGAGGCATCCGCTTCGCACTGATCGCACCGGCACCGGCACCGGCACCGGCAGCCGCGACGCCGTCCGGTCGATCCCGGTTCATCCGCGGTTCATCGCTGCGGCGCCATCCGGTCGGATCGGCCTCCTAGCGTTCCGTGCGGTCCCCCGCAGTCCTCACGCCCGCTCTCCACCGGGCGGCTGCCGGGTGCCCATCGGAGGACACGTGTTCACGAAGAAGACCACCCTGGCGGTGCTCGGCATCTCGGCCGCCGCCGTGCTCGGGCTGACCGGCTGCGCCAGCGGCGCCGCGGGGGCGTCGGGCGACGGGTCGACGGAGGCCGCGACGGCCACGAGCCTCGCCGACTTCGGCGACCTCGCCGCGCTCGAGGAGGCCGCCAAGGCCGAGGGCCAGCTCAACGTCATCGCGCTGCCGCGCGACTGGGCGAACTACGGCGAGATCCTCGACCTGTTCGCCGAGCGCTACCCCGAGATCACCATCAACGAGGCCCTGCCCGACGGCTCGAGCGCCGAGGAGATCCAGGCCGCCGAGACGAACGAGGGCCTCGACACCGCGCCCGACGTGTTCGACCTCGGCCTCACGGTTGCACTGCAGAACACCGACCGGTTCGCGCCGTACCAGGTGTCGACGTGGGACGACATCCCCGACGCGCTCAAGGAGCCGAGCGGCCTCTTCGTCGGCGACTACGGCGGGTACATGTCGATCGGCTACGACGCGTCGAAGTTCGACGGGCCCGCCGAGCTCGACGACCTGCTCGGCTCGGCCTACAAGGGCGCCGTGGCGATCAACGGCGACCCGACGCAGGCGGGCGCGGCGTTCGCCGCGGTCGGCCTCGCGACGGTGCAGTCGGATGGCACGCTCGACGACTTCACGCCGGGAATCGACTTCTTCGCGCAGCTCGACGACGCGGGCAACATGCTGAAGGTCGACGTCACCACCGCGACCGTCGCCTCGGGCGAGACCCCCGTCGTCTTCGACTGGGACTACCTCAACGCCGCGCACACGGCCGACAACCCCGACTGGACGACCGTGATCCTCCCGGGCACCGGCTACGCCGGCTACTACAACCAGGCCATCAACGTCGACGCCCCGCACCCGGCGGCCGCGCGCCTCTGGCAGGAGTTCCTCTACAGCGACGAGGTGCAGAATCTCTGGCTGAAGGGCGGCGCCCGCCCGGTGCGCGCCGATGCCATGGCCGAGGCCGGCACGATCGACCAGGACCTGTTCGACGCGCTCCCCGCCACCCCCGAGGAGACCGTCGTCCCGACCGAGGAGCAGTCGACGAACGCCGGCACGCTGCTCGGCGAGAAGTGGGCCTCGGCGGTCGGCTGACCATGATCGTCGCGACCACCGCGACGCCCACGACGGGTGCGGGGACGGCCGGAGCGCCGGCCCCGCACCCTGCGGCGTCACCCGACCGGATGCCGCGCCGCGCGGCATCCGGCGCCCCCGCCTGGCTCGGCCTCGTGCCGTTCGCCGCGTACGTGCTGCTGTTCCTCGCCCTGCCCACGTTGCTCGCCGTCGCGAGCGGGTTCTTCGACGGCGACGGCGGGTTCACGTTCGCGAACGTCGCCGGGCTCGCCGATCCGGTGATCCTCGCCACGTTCTGGAACTCGGCCTGGCTGTCGGCGCTCACCGCCGTGGTCGGCGCGGTGCTCGGCGCGCTCGCCTGCTACGCCCTCCTCGGCCTCGAGGGCACTCGCGTGCGCGGGCTGGTGGATGCCGCGAGCGGCGTGCTCGCGCAGTTCGGCGGCGTCATGCTCGCGTTCGCGTTCATCGCGACGATCGGCCTGCAGGGCGTCGTGACGCTGTGGCTGCAGGACGCCCTCGGCGTCGACCTGTACGCCGACGGCGCGTGGATCTACGCGCTGCCGGGCCTCATCCTCCCGTACGTCTACTTCCAGGTGCCGCTCATGATCATCACCTTCATGCCGGCGATGGCGTCGTTGAAGCCGCAGTGGGCCGAGGCGAACCTCACGCTCGGCGGCACCCACGCGGGCTTCTGGCGGCACATCGGCATGCCCGTGCTCGCGCCGTCGTTCGTCGCGAGCCTGCTGCTGCTGTTCGCGAACGCGTTCTCGTCGTACGCGACGGCCGCCGCCCTCGCGAGCCAGGGCTCGCAGATCGTGCCGCTGCAGATCCGCACCGCCCTCACGAGCGAGACCCTGCTCGGCCGCGAGAACCTCGCCGGCGCGCTCGCGCTCGGCATGATCGCCGTGATGGCACTGACGATGTGGGCGTACGCCGCCATCCAGCGCCGCGCCGCGAGGTGGCAGCGATGAGCGCCGCACGACCGGCGTTCGCCCCTTCGCCCGCCGCCCGCACCCTGATCGGCGTCGTGCTCGTCGCGTTCTTCGCGATCCCGATCGTGTCGATGCTGCTCTACACGCTGCGCGACGTCGACGGCGGCACGACCCTCGCGAACTGGGCCGCACTCGCCGACCCCGCGAACGCCGGACGGTACCGCCCGATCTGGACGGGCCTCGGCAACTCGCTCGTGCTCGCGCTCGTGACCGTCGCGATCGTGCTCGTGCTGCTCGCCCCGACCATGGTGCTCGTGCACCTGCGGTTCCCGAAGCTGCGGCGTCCGTTCGAGTTCCTCGCGCTACTGCCGATCACGATCCCCGCGATCGTGCTCGTCGTCGGGCTCGCGCCCGTCTACCTCGTGATCGGCCGCACGTTCGGCACCGGCATCTGGACGCTCGCCTTCGCCTACGGGGTCACCGTGCTCCCGTTCGCCTACCGCGCCATCCAGGCCTCCATCGACGCCGTCGACCTCGCGACGCTCGCCGAGGCGGCGCGCTCGCTCGGCGCGAGCTGGTTTCAGGTGCTCTGGCGCGTGCTCGCGCCGAACCTGCGACCTGGACTCGTCGCGGCATCCCTCATCTCGGTCGCCGTCGTGCTGGGGGAGTACACGATCGCCTCCCTCCTCGGTCGGCAGAACCTGCAGACCGCGCTCGTCGTGGTCGGCAAGCAGGACCCGTACGCCTCGGTCATCCTCTCGCTCTGCTCGCTCGCGTTCGCGTTCCTGCTGCTCGTCGTCATCGGCCGGGCCGGCGCCCGGCGCTCCCGACCTGCCCCGCGCACTTCTCGAAAGGCCCGCCCATGACCGACTCCGCCCTCATCGCCACCGTCGACAATGCGGTGCTCGCCGCCCGCGGCGCGGGTACCCCCGTCGCCTTCGAGGGCGTCGTCAAGGAGTACGGCGCGACGCGCGTGCTGCACGGCGTCGACCTCGCCATCGAGCCGGGGGAGTTCGTGTCGCTCCTCGGCCCGTCGGGCTGCGGCAAGACGACCGCGCTGCGCGTGCTCGCCGGGCTCGAGCGCGCCGACGGCGGCGTCGTCCGCATCGGCGGGGCGGATGTCTCGGCCGTGCCGACCAACCGGCGCGACCTCGGCATGGTGTTCCAGGCGTACTCGCTCTTCCCGCACCTCGACGTCGCCGCGAACACCGCGTTCGGGCTGCGCATGCGCAAGGTGCCCAAGGCGGATGCCGCGGCCCGCGTGGCGGGTGCCCTCGAACTCGTCGGGCTCGGCCACCTCGCCGGCCGGTTCCCGCACGAGCTGTCGGGCGGTCAGCAGCAGCGCGTCGCGCTCGCGCGCGCCCTTGTCACGGAGCCGCGCGTGCTCCTCCTCGACGAGCCGCTCTCGGCGCTCGACGCGAAGGTGCGTGTGAGCCTCCGCGACGAGATCCGCCGCATCCAGCTGCGCCTCGGCATCACGACCGTGTTCGTCACCCACGACCAGGAGGAGGCGCTCGCCGTCTCCGACCGCATCGCCGTGATGAACGCCGGTCGCATCGACCAGATCGGCACGCCCGAGGAGCTCTACCTCCGCCCCGCGACCGCCCACGTCGCCGAGTTCGTCGGCCTCTCGAGCATCGTGCCGGCCACGATCGCCGGCGGCCGCGCCGAGGTGCTCGGGATGTCGCTGCCCGCGATCGGCGACCACCCCGACGGCCCGGCCGAGGTCTTCGTGCGCCCCGAGAACGTCCGCCTCGGCGGCCCGATCATCGCGGTCGTGCAGGAGAGCACCTTCCTCGGCAGCCTCCGCCGCACCCTGCTCCGCACCGAGGGCGGCGGGCTGCTGCGCATGCAGCACCCGGTCGGCGAGCGCGTCGAGTTCGGCGAGCGGGTCGGAGTCTCGATCGACGACGTGCCGGTGGCGGTGCGCGGGGTCGGCTGACCGGCGCGCCTCCGGAGGGCGAGTCCGCGTGATGGCGTCCGGCGCGTCTCCCGCCGCGCTCCCGCCGCGCCCGCCTCTGCGCGCCTGACGCTCGCGCCTCTGCGCGCCTGACGTTCCCGCCGCTGGGCACCGTCGTGCTCGCCCGATTGAGGTGGAAAGGTATCCGGCGGATACCTTTCCACCTCACCGCACGAAGAGGGTGCTGACCGCCGCTGAGAACATCGCGAGCGCCGCGAACGGCAGGGCCACGATCGCGAGCAGAAGCCATCCCGCGCGGCGACGGCGTGCACGATCGACGTCGCGGCGCAACCGATCGAACGCCGCGTGGTCGGCGGACTCCGCCGGTGGCAGCCGTTTCCAGCTGACCGGCAGCGCGGCGACCATCGCCACGTGCTGCACCTGCTCGGGCGTGAGGATCGCCGGCCGCAGGTGGAGCCAGCGCACCAGGTCGGTGTCGCGCAGCACGGCGACGTCGTAGGGGAGCTCGCGCACCGTCATCCGCCGCGCACCGACGATGGCGATGACCGGGGTGACGTCGACGAGCATGCGCGCGGCGGCCGAGAGCAGCTTCGACGTGCGCTTCGCCTCGTAGCGGGCGTTGCGGAGGTGGTCGGTGCGCTGGCCGGCGACGAGGATGCGCTTCGCGCCGATCCAGACGTCCTGCCCGCGGTGGTGCTTGGTGTTGACGGTGAACACGCCGGGCGGGCCGATGACGACGTGGTCGAGGTCGCTCGAGCCGGCGCCGACCGGCACCGAGTGCAGCACGTACCATCCGGGCCCGAGCCGGCCGAGGTGCCGCGCGACCTCGAGCTCGCCGAGCGCGCCCACGTACCAGGGTTCGGCGTCGCGCCCCAGCGGTGAGACGCCGAACAGGCGCTGGATCGCGGTGTTCGGCGGCACGGCCGCCTGGACGCGGAGGCACTCCGCGATGACGGACGACGCGGGGAGGCGGTGACCGAGGGACGCGGTCGGCACCGGTTGAGGCTGGGTCATGTGTCGTCGATCTCGGTCGGCGGTAGGGTCGCTCGATCTTCGCAGTGCGCCGGATGCGGACGGGAGTCCCCGAACGCGGGGTTGCCCGCAGATGCGGTCAGTCAGCCGCCCCCGCCCGCTTCTCCAGCTCGCGCGCGTAGTCGGGCACCGAGTTCGTCCACTGGCGGGGCGGGCGCTCGTAACCGGCCGACGGCGGGCGCTCGGGGATCTCGATCTCGCGCTGCGGCACCTGCTCCCACGGCACCTTCGAGAGGATGTGGGCCATCACGTTGATGCGGGAGCGGCGCTTGTCGTCGCTCTCGATCTCGTACCAGGGGGCCTCGGCGATGTCGGTGTGGAGGAACATCGTGTCCTTCGCGCGCGAGTAGTCCTCCCACTTGGTGATGGAGCTGAGGTCGGTGGGGCTCAGCTTCCAGCGGCGCATCGGGTCGTTGAGGCGCGAGCGGAAGCGCTCCTCCTGCACGACGTCGGACACGCTGAACCAGTACTTCAGCAGGATGATGCCGTCCTCGACGAGCATCCGCTCGAAGATCGGCGCCTGGTGCAGGAAGCGCTGGTACTCCTCGTTGGTGCAGTAGCCCATGACGCGCTCGACGCCGGCGCGGTTGTACCAGGAGCGGTCCATCAGCACGATCTCGCCCGCCGCCGGCAGGTGCGGCACGTACCGCTGGAAGTACCACCTGGTCTTGTCGCGCTCGCTCGGCGCGGGCAGTGCGACGATGCGCGCGACCCGCGGGTTCAGGTACTCCGACACGCGCTTGATCGCGGAGCCCTTGCCGGCGGCATCCCGCCCCTCGAAGATCACCACGACCCGGGCGCCGGACTGCTGCACCCACTTCTGCATCTCGACGAGCCTCGCCTGCAGGGCCTTCAGCTCCTGCTTGTACAGCGGTTTCGGCATCCGTTTCGCCATCGCGCACCCCTGCACCGAAGCCTAGGGCGGATGCCGCCGCCGCGAGCGTCCACTTCGTGCGGGTCGAGCGAGCGCCATCCCACCGGAACTGGACACTCGGCGCACGGCCGGTGGGAGTGGCACCGCGTGCCGCGACGTGCGCGGGAGTACGCTCGCGCCGAGCGACACCCCGACGCACCGCGACGGCGCGGTGCGGGCACGGCGACAGCGCGGCCCCGGCCGGGCGGCGAGGAGGCGGAGATGATGGTCCCCGAGATCAACTACTGGGCGGTGCTGCTCGCGACGCTGTCGAGCATGCTCGTCGGCACGGTCTGGTACGCGCGCGGGGTGTTCGGCACGCGCTGGGCGACGCTCGCGAAGGTCGACATGGATCGCGCCGCGTCGACCGCCGTGATGCCGATCGTGGTGACGGTGCTCGTGAGCTTCGTGACGGCGTGGGTGCTCGCGGGCGCCTCGACGATCGCGTGGCACTTCTACGGCGGCAGCTACCTGATGTCGGCGCTGTTCACCGCGATCATCCTGTGGGCGGGCTTCACCGCGGCGCGCGTCATCACGCACGACGTGTTCGAGGGGCGTCCGTCGTCGCTCACGATCCTCAACATCGCGCACGAGCTCGTGACGGTCGTCGTGATGGCGATCATCATCGGGGTGTGGCCGCCGGCGGGGACGGTCTGACCGGCCGTCGCGAGTCGTCTCGGCCGGACTGGTCGGCAACCGTAGGACATCGCGCGCGGCGATCGTAGAATCCGAGCATGGCCGGGTTCTGGGCCAGGCGCAGGCGGGGTGCGCCCGAACTCGAGGCCCACGACGCCGGTTTGGCGACGCGGGCCGGATCCGCGCTGGTCGCCGCCGATGAACGGCTGCGCGCCGCCGCCGAGGAGCTCGGTTTCGCCGAGGCCGCGCTCGATGCGGAGGACCTCGCCGGCTTCCGCGAGGTCTGCGTCGCGGCGCGCCGGCAGCTGGGCGACGCGTTCCGGTTGCAGCGGCTGAACCATGACCCGCTCCGTGGCACCGCCGCGGACGTGCACGCCCGCACCGAGCGCATCGTCGAGCTGTGCGAGGAGGTCCAGCGCGCGCTCGACGACGAGCTCGCCGCGCTGGGCGAGCGGATGTCGCGGGCCCACCGTGCACCCGACCGCATCACCGGCGTCCGCGCCGATGTCGCGCGGCTGCGCGCACGCCTCCCGCACGCCCGCGAGACCCTCGATCGGCTCGCCGCGCGCTACGCATCCGAGGCGCTCGCCGCACCCACCGCCGACGCCGCCGAGGCCGAACGACTGCTCGGCTTCGCCGAGCACGGCGCCGGCGTCGCTGAACGGCGACTCATGGACGGCCGCCGCGACGAGGCGGAGGTCGCACTCGACGCATCCGTTCGATCGGTGCACCGCGCTGCGGCGCTGCTCGACGGCGTGGAGCGCTTCGAGGTGGAGGCGCTGCGCGCCGAGGCGACCCTGTCGGAGCTCGTCGAGACGGCCCGGCGCAGCCTCACGATCGCGCTCGGGCAGCCGCACACGGCCCGCGTCGCGGACGCGATCGCGGAGGTCCGGGCGAGCCTCGCCGCCATACCGGCGGTCGGCGTCGACACCGACCCGGTCGCGCACCTCGCGCGGCTGTGCGACGCGCTCGCGCGGCTGGATGCCGCGCTCGCCGCGGGGCGCGGGTGGGCGCCGTCGACGAGGCCCGGGCCGGGCCCTGAGCCGGGTCCGCGGCCGCATGCCGAGGGGTACGTGGCATCGCAGTCGGCGGCGCGGCATCCGCCCGACCGTGGCGCACCGAAGCCGGCGCCGGTCGCGCCCGTGACCCAGGTGCGGCACGCGCTGGCGGACGTCGACCGCCGTCTCGTCTCCGCGCGCGACGCCGTCGCCGGGCACCCGGGCCGAGTCGGCGCCGAGGCGATGGCAAGGCTGGCGGAGTCCGAGCGCATCCGCATCGACCTCGCGCACTGCCTCGGCGACCTCGGCACCGGGCTCGGCAGCGTGTCCGCGACGATCGTGGCGACCGACCCGGACCTCGGGGCGCGCGTCATCGCGCTCGCCCTGCGCGCGGCATCCCTCGCGAGCGAGTCGCTGAGCCTGGCGCGCCGCGACCTCGGGGTCGTGCGGGTGACGGCGTCGGTGCGCTGAATCGGCCATCCGCTATTTCAGGTGCCGCTCGAAGAACCGCGCCGCGTCCTCCCCGGCGAATGCCGGGACGCCCGTGTGCCCGCCCAGGTTGGCGACGAGCGTCTTCTCCGTCGAGCCGAACGCGTCGAACAGGTCGAGGGCCTGCTGCCGATCGTTGTCGACGTCGTCCCACTGCAGCAGGACGTGCAGCGGGATGGTGACGGTGCGCGCCTCGTCGATGATCGCGCGGGGCACGTAGCTGCCGGCGAAGAGCCCGGCGGCGACGATGCGCGGCTCGACCGCCGCCAGCCGGACCCCGATGGCGATCACGCCGCCGGAGAACCCCACGGGGCCGCCGATCTCGGGCAGCTCGAGGAGGGCGTCGAGCAGTCTCTGCCACTCGGGCACGGCCTGCTCGACGAGCGGGAGGACGAGCCGGTCGACGACGTCTGCGCTCGGTCGGCCGCCGGCCAGGATCGCGGCGCGCAACTCGGCGCGCGCCTGCTCAGCGTCGGGCGACGGCGGCCGTTCGCCGCTCCCGGGGAGTTCGATCGTGGCCGAGGCGAAGCCCTGGTGCGCCGCCTGCCGGGCGCGGGCCGCGAGTCGCGGACGCATCCGCTCGAGCCCGCCCGGGTGACCGAGCAGGATCAGCGGAACCGGTGCGGACCCGGCGTCGAGCGCGGCCGGCGGCGTGGGCATCGGCGTCGCCGGCATCCAGAGGATGCCCGGGATGCCGTCGAGCGTGAACGCGCGCTCGACGACGCCGTCATCGTGACGGAGTTCGGTGGTGAAGTGCATGGTCGTGCCTTTCGGGAGGATGCCTGAGCGGCGCTCCCTGGCGACCTATCGCCCGACCGTGACCTCTGCGAGGAGCACCCACGTCGTTCCGTTCATGGGTCTCACCTCCTCGGTCGGTTGCACGGTGCTCGAAGGCTAGCAGCGCGCGCCGACGGCCGCCTTGTGCGGTGCAGGTCGATCGCAGGTGTGCCTCCACCGCACAACTCGACCGTGCGTGGGGGATGCCGCGCGGCGGAGGCCGAGCGGATGCCGCGGCGCGGCCGCCGAGCGGATGCCGCGGTGCGGTTGCCGAGCGGGTGGCGCGGTGCGAGCGCGTTCCGCCTACTCGCCCCGACCATCGGCGAGGAGGCGCTCGACCGCCGCACGGAGGCGGGGCACGTCGCGCCGCGCGGTCGTCATGACGATGCTGTGCGTGGTGTCGAAGTAGCGGTGGGCGAGTTGGTCGCGCATCCGCGCGATCTCGGCCCAAGGGATGTCCGGCTCGGCCGACGTCACGGCGGGCTCGAGATCCTTCACCGCCTCCCCGATCTCGACGAGGCGGATGCGGATCGCGTCGAACACGATCGGGTCGTCGCCGGCTCGGGTGGCGTAGTCCTCGATCGAGGCGCACGCGGCGAGGATGTCGCCGAGGCGCGCGCGACGAGCGACTCACACGGGTCTCGCTTCGCGCAGCACGGTGTCGGCGACATCCGCCTTGAGGCTCGACGCCGGGACGATGTCGACCGGGGCGTCGAGGATCCGCTCCGCCGTGCTGCGCATCGTGCCGAGACCGAACATGCCGACGTCGTCGGCGAGGTCGACGAGCAGGTCGATGTCGCTGGTCGCAGACTCGTCGCCGCGGGCGACGCTCCCGAAGACGCGGATGTTCGAGGCGCCGAGCTCTTCGAGCGCGGCGACGAGTTCTTCGCGCCGGGCGTTCAGGCGCGTGCGGAGCGGGCCGAGGCCGGCGCGCGGCGCGCTGGCGCGGGGGTTCGCCAGCCGGTCGGCCGTCGCGGTGACGCCGGCGCGGAGTTCGGCCTGGTGCACCTCGACGAACTCGCGGACGGCGGCGGCGACGATGTCCTTCTTGGTCCGCCCGAGCACGTGCGCAGCGTCGGCGACCAGCCGGTCGGTCGCCGGATCGATCTTGATCGGGGTGAAGGTTGCCATGTCGACTCCTTGGTACCAGAGTATCCTCCGGTACCAGATGCACGATGGGCACGCGTAGGCGACGCGGACGGCCGTGTTGTGCGTTCGAGGTCGATTGCAGGTGTGCCTCGAGTGCACACACCGACCGTGGGCGGATGCCGCTTGACCGTGGGCGGGGGATGCCGCGGTGCGGCGCGCTCTGGGCCGCGGAGCGGCGGCCGGGCGGATGCCGCGAAACCCGCCATTGACGTCGCCCCGCCCCACCGCTAACGTTCGAAGGCTGCGCACCCGCGTGGCATCCCGGAGACCTGCGCGAGGAAGGACGAGCCGCCGTGTATCTGCAGCACACGAATCGCCAGTCCTTCGTCGAGCCCGCGAAGCGCCGCCAAGCGCGGCGGCTTCGCACGCTCGAGCAGGTGCTCGAACCGGCACGCTGACGCGGCCGCGGCCCGATGGCCGCGAGAATCGCGTCACCCCGTGCCATCCGAGGCCCGGGGTTTCCTTCCGTCTGCGCGCGACGGGAGCCCTCGGGCTCCGCGATCCGCACCGACCCGTCCGCCCGCGAACGCGGGAGCGGAACAGTGCGAACTGAACGCAACGCAACCAGACAGGAAAGGACCATGGAGAAGCTCTCCGCACGGCTCGTCTCGTGGGCGAGCCTGATCGACGAGAAGACCGTCGAGCAGGCCCGCACGTCGTCGACGATGCCGTTCATCTACCCGCACCTCGCGCTGATGCCCGACGCGCACCTGGGTCTCGGCGCCACGGTGGGGTCGGTCATCCCGACGCTCGGCGCGATCATGCCGGCCGCGGTCGGGGTCGACATCGGCTGCGGCATGATCGCCGTGAAGACGCAGTTCGCGGCATCCGACCTGCCCTCCGACCGGAGGGAGGTCCGGGAGCAGATCGAGCGTGCCATCCCGCTGTCGGCCGGTCACGCGAACCGCAAGGTCGTCGCGACCGCCGAGCCGCGCGTCGCCGAGCTCGAGGCCCTCGCCGAGGCGAAGGAGTTCGACCCGGCCCGCTACCGGGGCGATTGGCGGCTGCAGCTGGGGTCGCTCGGGAGCGGCAACCACTTCATCGAGGTCTCGCTCGATGAGGCGGATGCCGTGTGGCTGTTCCTGCACTCCGGAAGCCGGGGCGTGGGCAACCGGATCGCGCAGCACCACATCCGGGTCGCGCAGGAGCTCTGCCGGTGCGGTGGGCGCAGCACTTCGCGCTGCTGAACCGGGAGGAGATGATGGACCGGGTCATCCGGCAGGTCTCGGAGTGGGTCGGCGTGCCGGTGGAGGAGCGGGAGCGGATCAACTGCCACCACAACTTCACCGAGAGCGAGGAGCACTTCGGCAAGCGGGTGTGGGTGTCGCGCAAGGGCGCGATCCGGGCCGATGCGGGCCGGCCGGGCCTGATCCCGGGTTCGATGGGCACGGCGTCGTACGTGGTCGAGGGCCTGGGGGATCGGATGTCGCTGAACTCCTCGCCGCACGGCGCGGGCCGGACGTACTCGCGCTCCGCCGCCCGGCGGACCTTCACGCAGGATCAGCTGCGGGAGGCGATGGTAGGCATCGAGTTCCGCGACACCGGCGCGTTCATCGACGAGATCCCGGCGGCGTACAAGCCGATCGACCGGGTGATGGCGGATGCCGCGTCGCTCGTGCGGGTGCGGCACACGCTGCGGCAGGTGGTGAACGTGAAGGGGGACTGAGGGGCCGGTCGCCTGCTTGCAGGGGTGACGGATGCCGCGGCTCGCGCCCGCTCGGAGACGGGCGGGCGCGGGTCGCGGCGTTCCGTTGTGCGTGCGCGGGGCCGAATGACGCACCCTTCCTCTACGCCGTCACAGGTTCACGAGTGGCAGCTGTCGGTACCTGGCCGGCTGCCCGGCAACCCCCCTCCGTCGAGCGGGGTGCCCCAGGGGAAGAACCGGCCCGCGGCATCCGTCTCGGGCAAGTCGACGGAGGTGACGCGCCTCCGAGCGAGAGGAGTTCACCATGCCCGCAGATGAGTACTTCGAGAGCACCGTCGAGCCCGAGCAGTCGAGCGGCCCGGCCCAGCCGGCTGTATCGGCCGACGCGCCCGCCTCGGTCGACCCGTGGGGCGAGGTCCCCATCGATGAACGGCTGGACTGGGCCCGCGCCCTGCACGACTTCCCGCCGGTGTTCCCCGGCCCGACGGTGATGTTCTTCATCCAGAAGCGCATCCGATCGGGCCGCGTGGCGTCCCTCGACGATTGGGCGTGGCAGGCTGCCGCGTTCCACCGCATCGGCTTCACCGCGGCCGACTGGTACCTCCTCCGTCTCTGCGTCGAGCAGCGGCTCGAGCGCCTGCTGGCGCGCGGCGACGGACGGTTCGTCGTGGACACGCAGCGGCTGGAGTTCCAGTCCGTCGCACTGGTCGCGGAGCACTGGACGGACTGGCTCCCGATGACCCGGTCCGGGGTCACGCCGCTCCGGGCGCTCGACGAGATCATCGAGCGAGGCCCGGACGGGTGCGCCTGGCCGGGCGGGTTCGTCATCGACGTCCGGGGCGGGATCATCGGGGCCTGATCCGGACGGCGGGGCCGTCTCGCGTCGCTCGGCGCGAGACGGCCCCGCGCTCACTCGTCCTCGGCGTCGTGGCCCCGCCGAGCCCGAGGGCCTCGGCGAGCTGCTGCTGCAGTGACCGGATGTACGCGTGCGCGTCGGGCAGCAGCGTCTCGACCACGATGTCGACGATGAGGAACGCCTCATCGGTGCTGCCCCGGGGCACTCCGCGTCGGTGCACTTGCACGGGTAGTTGAAGTTCAGGAACTCCGCCACCCGGTCCACGGCAATCTGCTGTTCGGTCATGATCCACTCCTTCGTCGCGATTCGACGTACGACGACCGGCCGCGGGGTGCGGCTCGGTGTCAAAGAGCGGATGACTCGATGCCATCCTCGCACGCAAGGGACGGTTCCGAGTCGCTCGTCGCCATTCAGCCGGAGGCGCTGCCGGCGGCGTTGAATGCCTCGAGCACCTCGCGCGGGAGGCGCCCACGGACTCCGACCGAATAGCCGTTCTCGAGCGCCCACTGCCGGATCACCGCGGGCGGAGGTCCGCTGTACGCGGCCGTCGTGGCGACGACGGCCGAGGGCGCGACTTCTCGATCCTGCGGCGAGGGCGCTGGGGCTTCCGCACGCTCGACGTCGGTCGCTGCGGGTGGAGTCGCGAGCGCGGGCTGCACGTGGTTCAGCAACATCTCGAACGTCGAGGGGTCGACGATCCTCGTGCTCAGCTCGAGTGCCCGCTTGAGCTTGCCGCCGGTGAACGAGCCATCCGTGACCAGCATCGCCGTGAACCGCGAGACGTTCCCCATGACTCGAATGCCGAGTTCTCCGGCGCGGCGTTCGAGGCGATCGCGCACGGCGTCATCGCACCCGGTGAACGCGACCTTGTCGCCTACGCGCAGCGGTTCGCCGTGCGACCAGTCCACCGAGAGTGGCTGAAGCCCCTGTCCCAGCCTCGCGGCCCGTGCCTCGTCCGCATGCTTCACGATGTCGAGCACGGAGTTCTGGTCGACGTCCAGCAGTTCGGCGACCGCGTTCAGTTGCGCTCGTTCGTCTCGCGAGACGTGGCCGTCGTCCACGGCTCGGTGTGCGAGCGCGAGCACGAATGCCCGATTTGCGGACTGGATGTCCGCGACATCCAGTTGATAGATCGCGGCGTAGTCGTTGAGGACGACTGCCTCATCCTCCGAAACCTCGCCGTCTTCGAGCGCCTCCAGGAGCGCCTCGAGGTACGTCATCGTGCCCTCGGGCGCGCCCTCGTCCAGCACCTCGAGCAGGCTGAGTCCCGTCAGCTGCTCCAGGAGCGGAGGCTGCGCCGGTCGAGGCGCGCCCGTCCGGGTCGAAGGGGTGGTCGGTTGTGCTGAAGCAGGTCGGGAGCGCGGGGCCCGGACCGGTCCATCCGGCCAGGACACGGCGCGAGCCTGCTCGAAGATTCCGACCAGATCGCCGTGCACATCGCGTGCAGCCGCACGATCGAGGTAGTAGCGCAGGAGGCCCGCGGTGGCTCGCGCATCGCCAAGTGCCGAGTGCGCATCGCTCAGGGCGACGCCCGTGGCCCAGCAGCAGTCAGCGAGTCGCCGCCGGTGCATGTCGGGGAGGTAGTGGTAGCTGCCGTGGAGGGTGCAGAACGACGGCAGCCACGGCATGTCCCAGCCGGCGAGGGTGAACTCCGAACGGAGGAAGGCGAGGTCGAACTTCGCGTTGTGCGCCGCCACCGGGAGACCGCCCAAGCGATCAACGATGGATCCCGCGACCTCGTGGAAGAGCGGTGCGTCGGCGACATCCGCATCGGTGATCCCGTGGATGTGCGTCGCACCGACGGGACCCTCGGGATTGAACCGGCTGGTCCACTCGTCGATGATCGCGCCTCGCGCATCGACGCGCACGACGGCCAGTTCCAGGACCCGGCCGGCTTTCGGGGACAGGCCGGTCGTCTCGACATCGATGACTGCGAATGAGGGAACCGCCTGGTGGGCGGTGACGCTCGCCTGCTCCAGGGTGTCGCCGCCCTGTTGAGGACGGGCCTCCGCCTGCTGGAGAAGTTCGCCAGCGCTCGGGTGCGACGGTGCGGACTTGCGGCGGTCGGCTCTCCCGAAGAGTCGGTCGAAGAAGCTCATGGCGCCCTTTCGTAGGGGTAAAGGCTCAGGTGAGTGAACCCCATGCTCTCGAAACGCGAAGACATCGCCGTGCTCCGACACGCCACCCGTTCGAGCCATGTTCACCGCCGACCCAGCGCGGCACGTGTCCCGCCGGGCAACGGACAGTCCGATGAGCGCGTGGTTGCCGTGGCGCTCAGCGGACAGCGATCAGTGCCGGGACGAGGGATGACCAGAGCGCGAGGAACGCGAACGGGATCGAGGCGACCACGAGGACAGCCCATCCCATGCGTCGGCGCCTGGCGCGGCCGACCGCCGCCTGGAGCCGCTCGAACGCGGCCTGATCGACCGCGTTCCTCTCGGGCACCCGCCTCCACGCGGCCGGCTGCGCCGCCACTGCGGCGATGTGCTGAACCTGGTCGGTCGTGAGGATGATCGGCTGCCGCCTCATCCACCGCACGATCTCGTACTCGGGCAGCACGACCACATCGTCCGGACGCTCGCGCACCGTGATGCGGCGTGACGCGACGATCGCGATGATCGGGGTGACCTCCACGGGCGTGCCCGCGGCGGCCGACAATAGCTTCGCCGTGCGCGTCGCCTCGTACGCGGCGTTGCGCAGGTGGTCGGTGCGCTGCCCGTTCACGAGGATGCGCTTCGCGCCGACCCACACGGTCTGTCCGCGGTGGTGCTTGGTGTTGATCGTGAACACGCCCGCCGGCCCGATCACGACGTGGTCGAGGTCGCTCGACCCGGTACCGATCGGTACCGAGTGCAGCACGACCCACCCCGGCCCGAGCGCCTCGAGGCGCCGCGCGACCTCGAGCTCGCCGAGTGCGCCGACGTACCAGGGTTCGGCGTCGCGTCCGAGCGGCGATACGCCGAAAAACCGCTGCGCGGCGGTGTTCGGCGGCACTGTCGACTGGACGCGCAGGCATTGGGCGATGACGGATGCCGCGGGGCGGCGGTCGGTGAGGGAGGACGAGCCGATGCGTTCGCTGCTCATGGGTCTCCTCGGCGGTAGGGTCGCTCGATCCTGACAGCCGCGTGGGCCTGTGGGGGAGTCCCCGAACGCGGGCCGCGATGAGGGAAGCAGGAGACACATGGGTATCAGAACTGTTATCCTTGTGTCATGCCCTATGGAGTCGCTGAGTACGCGGAGAAGCTCGGGGTGTCCCGAGCGGCGGCGTACAAGCGCGTGCGGAGCGGATCAGTTGGGGCGTACCGGGTGGGTTCGCAGTGGGTCGTGCCCGAGCCGGCGTTGGCTGCGGTGTCGCCGTCGTCGCGGCCGATGTCGGCGGATAACGCTGCGCGTCTTCTCGAGGCGCTCTCGGGTCAGGAGATCGACGCGTCGGATCCCGTCGTCCGCCGGCGCATCGCGGAGAAGGTCGGCCGAGTCCGAGCCGGTGAGGTCGACCTGCAGAAACTCTGGAGCTGGGTGCGAATCCGCGCGCCGCGTCTTGCGCTGAGCGCGAGTGCGTCCGATCTGCCCGACCTACTCGACGACCCTCGGCTGGCGCGCTCGGGCATCTCCGATCCACGCGCCGGGCTCGCGGTATCCGCTGTCGCCGAGGGCTATGTGGCGCCGGCTGACCTCGATGCGCTGATCAGGGACTACCTGCTCGTCGAGAGCGACCGCCCGAACGTCTGGCTCCATGCCTCGGATGTCGCGCCCGATGACTCGGGACAGGTGCCGATCGGCTTCGTCATCGCAGACCTCCTCGACCATGCCGGCCCGCGCGAGCTCGGCCAGGCCGAGTCGCTGCTCGAGCAGCTTCGCCGATGAGCGACGCGCCCGAGCCACCGCTCATCGAGCTGCCACCCCTGGGTGGCGCTGCCGATGAGTCATGGACGGGCGTGCTCGACCTCGCCGACGAGGTGCCTGACGGTTGGTGCCTCATCGGCGGGTTCATGGTGCTGCTGCACTGTCTCGAGCGCGGCGCCGTCCCGACGCGTCCGACCGATGATGGGGATGCGGTCGTGGATGTCCGTGCCCGCCCGACCATGCTTCGCACACTCACCGGTGCTCTCGTGCGCCTCGGATTCTCGGCGGACGGCATCAGCGCTGACGGACACCAGCACCGATGGACGCGTGGAACCGCCTCGATCGACGTGCTTCTGCCCGATGGCGTCGGAGAGCGGGCAGGTCGCGCGACCGGTGCGGGCGGTGCCACCACCCTTCAGGCGCCCGGAACCACGCAGGCGCTCGACCGGGCGAGCCTGGTTCGCGTGCAGCACGGCGGTCGAGTGGGCCTGATCCGGCGCCCGAACCTGCTCGGCGCGCTCGTCGCGAAGGCGGCCGCCGTGAGCATCCCTGACGGGGTGCGTGGCCAGCGGCACATCATCGACTTCTGCAACCTCGCGCCGCTCGTGAGCGCGCGCGACCTCCGCGCGACGACCCCCAAGGATCGCCAGCGGCTCCGGGTCATGCTCGCCAAGGCGGACGCACACCCCGAACATGTCGTGGGCGTCGACGGTGCGCCCGAAGGGCTCCGGCGTATCGCTTTGGCGATCGAGAGGTAGGTACTGATCGTCAGTCGTTCGAGGCGTGACGGATGGCGCGCACCGAGCGGACGACGCGGATCGCCGAGCTCGAGGCCCTCGCCGAGGCAACGGGGTTCGACCCGGCCAACTACCGGGGCGATTGGCGGCTGCAGCTGGGCTCGCCCGGCAGCGGCAACCACTTCATCGAGGTCTCGCTCGACGAGGCGGATGCCGTGTGGCTGTTCCTGCACTCCGGAAGCCGGGGCGTGGGCAACCGGATCGCGCAGCACCACATCCGGGTCGCGCAGGAGCTCTGCCGGGCCGAGCTGCGGTGGGCGCAGCACTTCGCGCTGCTGAACTGACCCACCACCACAACTTCACCGAGAGCGAGGAGCACTTCGGCAAGCGGGTGTGGGTGTCGCGGAAGGGCGCCATCCAGGCAGACGCGGGCCGGCCGGGCCTGATCCCGGGTTCGATGGGCACGGCGTCGTACGTGGTCGAGGGCCTGGGTGATCGGATGTCGCTGAACTCCTCGCCGCACGGCGCGGGTCGGACGTACTCGCGCTCCGCCGCCCGGCGGACGTTCACGCAGGAGCAGCTGCGGGCGGCGATGGCCGGCATCGAGTTCCGCGACACCGACGCGTTCATCGACGAGATCCCGGCGGCGTACAAGCCGATCGACCGAGTGATGGCGGATGCCGCGTCGCTCGTGCGGGTGCGGCACACGCTGCGGCAGGTGGTGAACGTGAAGGGGGACTGACGGGCCCGCTCACGTCCTTGAAGGGGTGACGGATGCCGCGGCCCGCGCCCGCTCGGAGACGGGCGGGCGCGGGTCGCGCTGCTCGACCGGTGGGTCCAGCCGATCGGAGCCTGGCCTGGACCCCGGATTCCATGACGGTCAGACGAGCGTCAGCTTCGACCGCATCCATGCCATGACGAGGTAAAGCATCTAGGACTCGCAGACGTCGCCGTCCTTGTCGCCGTCGCGGTACCAGTCATACTCCGGGTCGACCCCTCGAATGTAAGGCCCGTAGCCGGCGTCGATCGCGTCTCCGCAGGTGTCGAACCGAGGGTCAGTGGCTGGCTTCGGAGCCGGCTCGGGCTCGGGTTTCGCCTCAGGCTCGGGTTCCGGCTCGAGCTCGGGTTCCGGCTCCGGCGCAGGGGTCGGCGTCGGTGAAGGTGTTGCCGAGGGCGTCGGCGTGATCGTCGATTCCACAGCCTCGGCGGCGGCCGCTTCGTCGGCGTCTGCGACCACTTGGCCGGAGCAGCCGCTTAGCATGAGCACGCAACCGAGTACCAGCACCGTCACGACTGACCGTCGAAGCGCGCGCGACGACTGGTGAGATGGAATAGGAGGGGCATCTGAAGGCCTGGGATTCCTTAGCTGCTGAAATTCGGGTCAGCTCATTCTGGCGTGTGGTGGCATCCCATGCGAGCAGATGAGGCGTGCGCGGCTCGGTTGAAGCCCGTGGTGCAGGGGTCGGAGCGGGCCGGTGCGCCGGTGGTGAACCGGGAGCGGATCAACGCCTTCTCACCTTCTCAGCGAGTGGCAACATTTCAGCAAGCGGGAGTGATCCGGGGCCTGATCCCAGCCGGCTGAGAACTGACGCCGGATCCGATGAGCACCGCGTCGCACCCTGTCGTGGGGTCGGGTGTCGGGATTTCGCTGGACTCGTCGCACAAGGGCTGACTTCGCGCTCAGTTGCGCGGCGCTGGCTCCCTCGGGCTCCGTGACGTCGACCGACGCGATCCCGGGCAATCACAGGCCAGTCAACTGAGTAGGGGGCGGACGCAGCTCGCGTGGCGCACGTTCGGCTGCGCCGCGACAGGCCTGAATGTGAGGGCGCTGAATTGCAGGAGAGGCGGGGGACTTCGCGGCTCGCGGATGCTCGGAGACGGGTGGGTGCGGCCCTCGGCATTCGGATGGACGTCTGAGCTGTGCGGCAGGCTCGGTCAACTACGAACGGGGTGCCGTCGCATGGGTTCGCGGCGTGCCCGCCAATTCGAAGTTGAACTGATCCTGCTCCCGAAACACCAGGCCGAGTCCTGCGTCAGCTAATAGATCGCGAAGGTCGGCGCTTGGCCGCGTCGGCAGAAGTACGGAACACCGGAGTTCCGCCACATCGATGTGGCGACGGTAGTCATACAACTGCCCTACCGCCATGCGGAGATCCGATCGCCCCGCGATGGCTTTCGCTTCGTACAAGACGCGTTCACGCTCGTCATAGACATCGGTGAGCAGCCGAGTGTGCTCGGCAGGCAAGTTGATCGCCCATCGGCTGAAGTCGCGATCGGGATTGCTGGACAGGAAGGACGCCACTAGGTCCGATTCTCGCCTGACCGCGACTTGATCGGCAGTGCCTGCCGTTTCGAAGAATTCAGCCGAGTTGATCTCAGTTGGGACTTCGACGGCGAACGGTTCGCGCGGGATTTGTGATCGACCTGCCGCATCAACTAGCTGAGGAGACACCTCGGTGCTCGGAAGAAGACGGAAGACGAGGACCGTGCGAAGTTTCACTCCATCGGTACTGAGCGCAGGCATCCGCTGAACGGGCTCGTTGGGGTCAACGATGAACTCACCGATATAGCGCTGTCGTCGTGTTCCCGTGCCGGCCACGAAGCCATCGGCAGCGAAGAGGTGGATTGCGCTGCCGCGCTCCGCTGCCCTCGCGATCGGTGCGTTCGAATGTGTGAGGACCTGGTCGCCATTCTGGCCCGCTCCGGTGTAGTAATACGCCGAACCGTCATCGTCGAACCCGTCGTAAACGTAGCCGAACTGAGATCCGTGGCCGGGGTCCGTGAAAAGAAACACCATATTGGACTGGCGGCTCGCGACAATGCCGCCTTGAGTGCTGCCGCCATACTCGACTGCGAGATCGCTTCGCGTCACAAAGTCGCCAGGTGAGAGGCGAAATGGCAGAGATCTGGTCACTTTCACAACCTAGTGGCTAATTACAGGCTCCGACATCGGGTCCCAGGTAATGTTCGGCATCTCGTCGCAGTTTCAAGTCATCTCGTTTGCATACCTCGCTCGCAGGACCGCGACGGCGGGAAGATCAGGATCTGCCCATGCCACTTGCCCCAGTTGATCAGGCCGGAGCCAATCGAGTAGATCATGGTCGGTGCTCTGAACCGGTCGAGCACCGATCAAGCGTGCCTCATAGGTGGCGAGATCGATCGCGAGGTCGCCGACTTGTGTGGCTGATCTGTCGATGAGCTCACCAATCTCGACATCGATTCCGAGTTCTTCGCGAAGCTCTCTTCGCAGCGCGGACCTGGGATCCTCGCCGGCCTCAACCTTTCCGCCGGGGAACTCCCACCGGCCCTCCGCGGCCTTGCCGGTTGCGCGTCGGCACGCGAACGTCAGGTTCCCATCACGAATCGCGGCTGCGACCACCTCGAGGACTCTTGTCACCCCTTGAAGCTACTGGGGCTCGGTCGCCCGGACCATGGCAGCTTGCGACCAACGAGGAACGAATCGTCGCATTCAGCGGCAGAAGGCACGAGCCGGGCGTCAGCTCCAGTGCAGCTTGACTTGGACCAGATGCCTTCCCCGTCGCGCCGTGGCTTCGCACGACTCCTGACTGTTCCGCTAAGAAGGGACCCATGGTCAAAGCGAAAGAGACCGATCTCGAGGGTGTTCTCGAAGGCAAGAAGCAGTACCAGGTGCCGCTCTACCAACGCGTGTATGCGTGGCGCGCGAAGCAGCTCGATCAGCTATGGGACGACGTTGTCGCAATCGCCGAGACCCGACGGACAGATTCGACCGCGACCCATTTCATTGGATCGCTTGTGCTGGCGTCGAGCCCTGACAATGCGGCGGTCGGATTGCAGCAATTTCTTGTCGTCGACGGTCAGCAGCGTCTTACAACGCTGACGCTTCTCCTTGCCGCGCTTCGTGACCACCTCGTCGAGACCGAGGGAGAGGAGCATCGAGAGCGGATAGACGCGCAGTACCTCGTAAACAAGTACGAGCCGGGTGTACCACCGAAGCTTCTCCCAACGCAGGCAGACCGAGCGTCCTACCTCGCCGTGATCAGGGCTGCGCCGGACGCCGGAGGAGAGGATGAGATCGGTGCCGCTTATCGACGGTTTCGCGCGAAGATCGCTGAGGCGGATGACCCCGAAGACCCGTACGACATCGCCGGCATCGAGAACGCTGTGCTACGTGGGCTTGCGATTGTTGCCGTCACCGCTGAGCCGGGCGACAACGCACACCGCATCTTCGAGTCCCTCAACAACACGGGCCTCAAGCTTACGCAGAGCGATCTGCTCAAGAACTATCTCTTCATGCGTCTTGGCGAGCGAGCCGAACCGGTATACGACAGTGTGTGGCTGCCCCTGGAGAGGAAGCTTGACCCCGAAAGCCTTGAACTACTGTTCTGGCTCGATCTCGTTCAGTCGGATGAGCGCGCCAAGCAGTCAGACACCTATGTCGGGCAGCAGAGGCGCTTGTCCCGGATGGGAACGAGCGCGGAGGTGGAGGCCGAAGTCGCTCGCATCGCGAAGCTTGGTGATGTCCTGGCAAAGATTCTCGATCCGAGCCGCGAGCAGAACTCCGAAATTCGTCGGCGCCTGGAGCGGATCAAGGCTTGGGGTTCAGCGACTGCCTACCCGGTAGTCATGCGCATCCTCGATCGTGAGGCAGCAGGCACGGCGACGGCGGAGCAGGTCGTTCGAGCACTGACCTACCTAGAGTCGTACTTCGTTCGTCGCATCGTGATCGGGCGCGCAACTGCGGGGTTGAACCGAAGTCTCTTGCAGGCCGTTGGGACGATCGCCGAAGCGGACGACGTGGGAGCAGCCCTGCGACGGTATCTCTCAACTGGTCGGAAGCACTTCGCTTCGGACGCGCAGGTTCGCGAGGCCGTAGGCACGGTCGCGTTCTACTGGCAGGGCAGGGCTGCACAGAAGAAGCTAATTCTCCAGTGGCTCGAGGAATCGTACCGCCAGAAGGAACTTGTCTCCCCGCAGGATCTGACGATTGAGCATGTGCTCCCTCAAAGTCTGAGCGACGACGTTCGTGGAGAACTCGCTGATGTTCTGGGTGAGGGAGCAGATGTCGCATACGAGCACGAGCGCGTCGTTCACACCCTCGGCAACCTGACACTTTCTGGCTACAACAGTGAAATGAGCAACAGCCCGTTCGATACGAAGCGGGCCTGGCTCGCCACGAGCGGCTTGCGAATGAATCACCTCATCGCGGAGCAGGCAAGGTGGGGGCCTGCAGAGATTGCGGCTCGCTCCGCTGAGCTCGCCGAGCGCGTTATCGAACTCTGGCCTGGCCCCGACGAGAGTCTTGTCGGCGTGGATGACGCCCCCTCAGAGTTGCGCGCTGCGGTCGCTGCGGTCGTCCCAGAGATCCCGGCGGGGAGGTGGACTTCATACGGCGAGGTGGCACTTGTCGTCGGAACTCATCCCCAGCCTCTCGCAGCGGTGATTAGTGCTCACCCGATTCCGAACGCGTGGCGGGTGCTCCAAACCGGAGGGACGATATCGCCCGGGTTTCGTTGGCTCGAGCCGGGCCGCACCGATGATCCGCGGGACATCCTGCGTGCGGAAGGTTTGACCTTCGACGAGAACGGCAAGGCGTCACCTGAACGGTTCATCGATGCGCTGGAGCTTGCCGCGATTGCCGGGTTCGAGGTTGACGAAGAGGATCTGCTCCAACGTCGCCGCCCAATGAGTAGCGCGAACCTCACACAGCTCAACGTCGACCAGTTGTCCTTTTGGGAGCGCGTCCGTGAGCACGGCCTCGACCATGCGCCTCACCTTGGCTCTTGGGGCAAGCCGCTGCCGCAGATGTGGTTCAACCTATACATCGGTACGAAGGGGGCGAACATTGAGCTTGTTGTCAACTCAGAGAGCAGCGTCGTTCTCGTCGACTTCCGAATCCGCAACGACAAGGCGCTCTTTCACCGGCTCCTACATCGTCGCACCGAGATCGAGACTGACCTCGGCTATCCGCTTGAATGGCTTGAGCTGCCCCAGAATAAGGCGAGTCGCATCCAACTCGTCCGCGATGGCGACTTCCGTGATGAAAGCCTGACGGGCGAGCTCACAGCGTGGTTGGTGGCGAAGGCAGATGACTTCGCGAGGGTGTTTCCGAAATACGTGTAGTCGGGCCGCCTGGGTTGCGGTCCATCAAGAGGGCTTGGTCGCTCTTGATGATGTCCCCGGCGGCGAAGGCGAGGAAACCGGCGCAGCGCTCGGGGCATGGATTCACGCTGTGTCGGCGAGTCTCCGATCGGCCGGAGGTGTCACTCGCGAGTTGGCTCAAGGCCGAAATACCGTTCGACGAACTCGCTGAGTCGTTGGATGACCCGCTGCTTCTTCTCGCTGTGTCCGGCACCGGCCGCGAACCTGGATACCGGCGGCAGCACCTTGGTGATCGCGGTGCCCGTCGTGCGCAGGCTGCCGTCGGCCAGTGCGGCGTCGACGAAGGAGCGAGTCTCGGCATCCCGGAGCTTCTCCTCCGCGATGATCGCTGCGAGTTCCGCTTGGCGCCTGGCCACGATAAACGCTTCCCACTCCTCATCAATCGCACCGTCCACCGAGACGGAGTCGACGAAGTCCTCGATGAGGTCCTTCTTGTTCCGCAAGGACGGGCTGGCGTTGATCGCGCGGCTGATCTCGGCGCGGATCTCCTTGTCTTGGCCGTCGCCGAACTGTGCGCGGTACTTCGCGACGAGCATGAGGATGTAGTCGACATTGATCTCGACCTGCTTGATCAGCTCGATCTCGAACACGACGTCGTCGTTGATGATTTCCTTCTCGGCGCCCTTTTCCTTGCGGAACTCGGCGTACAGGTCGAGGTAGACGCTGCGGTAGTCCTGCCCCTGCAGCTCGGTGAGAATCTGCTGGCCCTCGAAGTCATCGAACGACGTGAGGATGTTCTCGAGCCGCAGGATGGCGCCGAAGAGCCCGATGAACTCCTTCTGCGCGCTCTCCCCCACGATCTGCTGGCCGAGCGGGAACTTCTCGAGCAGTTCGGTGACCTTGTCGGCGTACTCGCCGTAGTACTCCAGGTACGGCTTGAGGAGCACGACGCCGCGGGCATCCTTGTTGCCGAACAGCTCGAGGGCAGCGTTGGTCTCTTCCTCGAGGTCGCGGAAGGCGACGATGTTGCCGTAGGTCTTGACCGAGTTCAGGATGCGGTTGGTGCGCGAATAGGCCTGAATCAGTCCGTGTGCGCGGAGGTTCTTGTCCACGAACAGCGTGTTCAGGGTGGTCGCGTCGAAGCCGGTGAGGAACATGTTCACGACGATCACGAGGTCGAGCTCGCGGTTCTTCAGCCGCTGCGAAAGGTCCTTGTAGTAGTTCTGGAACTTGTCCGCGCTCGTGTCGTAGCTCGTGCCGAAGATGTCGTTGTAGTCCTGGATCGCATCCTCGAGGAAGTCACGGTCGCTGTCGGACAGCACGTCCGTGTCGAAGGCCTCGTCATCGAGGATGCCGTCATCGCTGGCGTCGTTCGCACCATAGGAGTAGATCAGACCGACCTTGAGCCGCCGAGCTTCCGGCAGGTCCGCTTGCTGCTGGCCGAAGTGGCTGTAGTAGCGGCGTGCCGCATCGATGGATGCGGTGGCGAAGATCGCGTTGAACCCACGCACGCGCCGGCGCTCGCGCAGCGCCTCGGCCTGGTTCCGAAGCTTGGATGACTCGGGCACGTTCGTCACGACCGAGTGCTCGTAGCTCGAGGAGCGCTTCGTCTTCTGGTCGAAGTGCGCCAGCGTGTACTTCACGACCTCGCGGATGCGGGTCGGATCGAGCAGCGCCTTCTCGGTGTCGATCGCGGTGACCTGCTTGTCGACGACCGACCCGACCTTGATCGTGTTGACGTAGTCGATGCGGAACGGCAGCACGTTCTTGTCCGTGATCGCGTCGACGATCGTGTACGTGTGCAGCTTCCCCCCGAACGCCTGCTCGGTCGTCTTCAGGTTCGGGTTGCCGCCCGATGACGCGTTCGCCGCGAAGATCGGCGTGCCGGTGAACCCGAACAGGTTGTAGCGCCGGAAGGCCTTCGTGATCTGCGCGTGCATGTCGCCGAACTGCGACCGGTGGCACTCGTCGAAGATGATCACCACGTGATCGTCGGTGATCGCGTGACCCTTGTTGGCTTTGATGAACGTCGAGAGCTTCTGGATCGTCGTGATGATGATCCGCGCACCCGGGTCCTCGAGCTGCTTCTTCAGCACCGCGGTCGACGTGTTCGAGTTCGCGGCGCCCTTCTCGAACCGGTCGTACTCGCGCATCGTCTGGTAGTCGAGGTCCTTGCGGTCCACGACGAACAGCACCGTGTCGACGCTCGGCAGCTTGGATGCCAGCTGCGCCGTCTTGAAGGATGTCAGCGTCTTCCCCGACCCGGTCGTGTGCCACACGTACCCGCCTGCGTCGACGGTGCCGAGCTTCTTGTAGGTCGTGGCGATGTCGATGCGTTGCAGGATCCGCTCGGTCGCGACGATCTGGTACGGCCGCATCACCAGCAGCATCCGGTCGGCGGTGAGCACGCAGTAATTCGTCAGGATGTTCAGCAGCGTGTGCTTGGCGAAGAACGTCTTCGCGAACGCCGTCAACTCCTGGATCGGCTTGTTCTGCGCGTCGGCCCACCACGACGTGAACTCGAACGAGTTCGACGTCTTCTTCCCCTTGCCGCCACCGGCCGAACCCGTCGAACCGGCTTCCTTGATGTGCTGCGTTCGCGTCGTGTTCGAGTAGTACTTCGTCAGCGTCCCGTTGCTGATCACGAACAGCTGCACGTACTCGAACAGCCCGGACCCGGCCCAGAAGCTGTCGCGCTGGTACCGGTCGATCTGGTTGAACGCCTCACGGATGTCGACCCCGCGACGCTTCAGCTCGACATGCACCATCGGCAGTCCGTTCACGAGCACCGTCACGTCGTACCGGTTCGCGTACTTCGCACCGCCCTCGCCGTGGCCGATCTCGTACTGGTTGATGACCTGGAGCCGGTTGTTGTGGATATGCTGCTTGTCGATCAACGCGATGTTCTTCGTCGACCCGTCATCACGCTTCAGGATCTGGCGGTAGTCCTCCTGCACGAGCACCGTCTTCTCGGCGATGCCCGCCTGCTTGCTCGCGATCGTGCCGCTGAAGAAGTCGTCCCACTCCTTCTCGGAGAACGTGATGTCATTCAACGCCTCGAGTTGCGCCCGCAGGTTCGCGATCAACTGCCCCTCGGACGTGATCGGCAGGAACTCGTACGCCTGCGACTTCAGCAGCCCGATGAACTCCTGCTCGAGCGCCGCTTCCGACTGATACGCCGCGGCCCCGCTGACCTCCGCCTCGTACTCGGCGACGACCGTGCTCTCGGAGGAAATGGCGATCGGTTCATAACTCAAACGCTGACCCTTCATGCCGCGTCTCCCCATCTGAATGACTTGAGGAATACCTGAAACTCACCTTTCAAAGCGTCGCTGTACTCGTCGGACACCTCAGAGGATTCCAGATCTGCAAAACGATCGTGGCTATACAAGTTGAGAACCCGTGTCAGCAACGCGGCGTCGGGTCCAGTAAGCAGCTCACCCCAACCCCCCTTGTGCCCAAGGAAGTTGGCGGTCTTTTCGAGAAGTGCTCGGAACTGATTAAAGTGGATGCGTCGAATCGCATTCTCAGATATTGCCGAACCGATTTCCTCAATAATTCCCAAGTGATAGCTAAAGGGAGAATCATTTGGTTGAACCTTCAGAGCCCATCCGGCGACTGGTTGCCGTTGGAGTATGTAGGCGCGGTCCTTCTTGTTCCGCCGGAACGAGTTAAAGAGAACATTGAAGAAGAGAGCGTGGTGCGTAGTAATCAGAAACTTCAGGTCGAGTTCTGCCGCGCGCCTAATGAGTTCAGCTAAGGCGAGTGCAACCGAGACTATTCGCACATCATCCATGGATGATACGGGATCGTCGATTACAGCGAGCGTTAGACCATCGTAGACTGACGTTGAACGGAGATCAGGTCGATCACTAAGCGCATCAATCGCCTCGCTCAATACGGTATAATAGACGCACCAGATAAATATGCTCTCTTCGGCACGCGATATCTTAATACCGTCAACCGAACTGTCATCACCTGTGTGCAAACCAAAGCTGATCTCACCGCGAGTAAAGTCAAGCGTGGGCTCGATTCTATCGCCAGTAAAGACCTGAAAGTTCCTGATGATAGCGCCGTCAAGGCCCTGCGTCTCGATAATCTTTGGCAGCTCTGATTCGAGATCCATCTTGAGCACTACTCGTTCGTTATCCCAGGTGAAAACGTCCTCAACAGACGAATTGTAGAGCATTACAGCATCCGGGCTACGATCCTTCAGTTGCTGAGCTAGTCGCGTCTTGCCAATCGTGTTTGGTGCGTAAATTAGTGCGCTTCGCAGACCGTCCATATTCTGCAAGAGACCCTCTGCCAGGCTCTCGATATTTTCGTGGTGATCCATCGCCTATTCGGCCTCCCTGAAGGCCAACAGTTTGTCCCGGTAGTACTCGTACTGCTTGCGGCGGGCGTTGAGTTCGGCGGGTAGACCAATGGAAATGTCGTTCAGGAGCGTATCGAAGCGGTCCAGTAGCTTGACGACCCGAATTTGCACCTCTTGCGGGGGCAACGGGATCTCGACAGAGCGCACGATCTCCGCGTTCAGGTTCTGAACTGTTCCTGCCCCTGCACGCCGCTTGAACTCGTCCTGAATCGGAGCGGACCGCAACAGGTAGTACAGATAGTCGGCGACATAGGACTCCTCGAAGCCACTGATCGCAAGCCAGCCGTCGTGGATGTACCCCTCGATCTTCGAGATGTAGGGTCGTCCGAAGCTCATTGAGTTCGAAAGCACAAAGTCACCTGGCAAGACGCGGCGTGACTTCGCTGCGCCAGCGAGTGTCACGCGCTGGGCGGTGCCGGTGATGTACTTCCCATCAGGAGGCACGTCACCGATCTTGATCCATGGCGCACCGTCTTCAGCATCGGTGATGAACTGCTGGATCGGCCTCGGTGACGCTCCCCGCACGACGGTCGCGACATCGCCGAACCGGACGCGAGGAGTGTCCGCATCGACAGAAAGCAGTTCCTCCGCGTAGTAGTCGTACTGCGTACGACGGGCTTCCAGCTCCGCTTCCAGCTCCGCTTCCAGCTGAGTGAACTGATCTAATATTCGCACGATCTCCCGCTGCACCTCGATCGGCGGTACCGGAATCCGAAGCTTCGCAATTGAGTCGCCCGCGATTCGGTTCACCTTCGCCCGGGCGATGTACTTGTCTTTCTGTCGAATCAGCGACTCTGTCCGCAAGAAGTACGCGACGAACTTCGGGTCGAGCAGCGTCGACCGGAACATGAAGCAATCGTCATGCACGGCCACTTCGACTTCACCCAGCCAGGCGACTCCCCTGCCAACGTCCTCTACGGTCTCACCGACCGCGGCGATGACCACATCTCCAGGCTTGGCAAAGCGCAACTGTGGGCGCAGGTCAGCCCGCACGTGGGAGACCGTCGTTATCGCAGAAATGCCGTACGTGGTGTAGATCTCGCCGTAGTGGATGCTCGGGAGTCCCTCCACAGCGACGTCGCTCTTCGTGAATCGGCGCCCTCTGATGATCTCTCCGAGCTCGCCTAGGTTTCGATACTCGACGCCGCCGGGGCTCAGCTCAGCGAGAAGCTCCCCAACGCGGCTCACTTCACGCCCTCGAGATCGGCGACGATCTCGTCGATCGAGCTCCGCAACTCGGCCTGGCGGGCGACAATCCGGGCTATCTCGGCGTTGAGCTCGATGATGTCGACGACCTCGCGGGTGTCTTCCTGCTCGACGTACGACGAGACAGCGATGTTGTAGTCGTTCGCCCCGATCGCCTCGTTCGTGACGAGCTTGGCGAAGTGCGGAGCATCCTCTCGCTTTGCGAGCGCGTCGAGGATGTTCTTCTGGTGGTCCTTCGTGAGCTTGTTCTTGTTGCCCACGCGATCGCACTCATCAGAGGCGTCGACGAACAGCACTGCGTTGTCGGCCTTCGACTTCTTCAGCACGATGATGCAGGTCGCGATCGTGGTGCCGAAGAACAGGTCCGGCGGGAGCTGGATCACGGCGTCGACGTAGTTGTTGTCGATGAGGTACTTGCGGATCTTCGCCTCCGCGCCGCCGCGGTAGAGCACCCCGGGGAACTCGACGATCGCCGCGGTGCCGTTCACCGCGAGCCACGACAGGATGTGCATCGTGAACGCGAGGTCGGCCTTCGACTTCGGCGCCAGAACGCCGGCCGGTGCGAACCGCTCGTCGTTGCTGAGCAGCGGGTTCGCGTCGCCGTCCCACTTGATCGAGTAGGGCGGGTTGGAGACGATCGCCTCGAACGGCTCGTCGTCCCAGTGGTGCGGGTCGATGAGGGTGTCGCCGTGGGCGATGTCGAATTTCTCGTAGTTGACCTCGTGCAGGAACATGTTGATCCGCGCCAGGTTGTACGTGGTCAGGTTGATCTCCTGCCCGTAGAAGCCGCCGACGTTCTCGACACCGAGCACCTTCGCGAATTTGAGTAGCAGCGACCCGGATCCGGCGGCGGGGTCGTAGACCTTGTTGACCTTCGTCTTTCCCGCGACGGTGATCTTCGCGAGCACCTCGGAGACCTCCTGCGGCGTGTAGTACTCGCCGCCGGACTTGCCGGCCTGCGAGGCGTACATCTGCATGAGGTACTCGTACGCGTCGCCGAACAGGTCGATCGAGTTGTCCTCGAAGTTCCCCAGCGGCAGGTCGCCGATCGCGTCGAGCAGCTTCACGAGCTTCTCGTTGCGCTTCGCGACCGTGTTGCCGAGCTTCGAACTGTTGACATCCAAGTCGTCGAAAAGGCCCTTCAGGTCGTCCTCGCTGTCGAAGCCGACCGCGGAACCCTCGATGTTCTTGAAGACCCGCTCGAGCGTCTCGTTCAGGTCCTCGTCACCCCTTGCCCGGGCGCGGACGTTGCGGAAGAGCTCGGACGGCAGGATGAAAAAGCCCTTCTCGGCGACGACGTCCTCGCGCACGCCCTCGGCATCGGCATCCTTGAGCGCAGCGAAGTCGAAGTCGGTCTCGCCGGCCTCGTGCTCCCAATTGTTCAGGTACGCCGTGAGGTTCTCGGAGATGAACCGGTAAAACAACATCCCGAGCACGTAGCTCTTGAAGTCCCACCCATCGACGCTGCCCCGCAGATCGTTGGCAATTCGCCAGATCGTCTTGTGCAGCTCAGCCCGCTGCGCTTCCTTTGTCGTGGGTGCCACGTGCTTCTCCTTGTTGCTCGGTCCGTCCATGGCGCGAGCCGCCTCTACGTTATCGGCCTACCAGATACCGCAGACGCAGGGTGAGCGGCCATATCGAGCCAGTTGCGTGCATCGTGTGGGCGTGGGTCGAAGGCGAGCGGTTGGGCCGGCTCGTTCGAAGCGACTGCCCGCGACGGCAAGTTCCATCCCTTGCGAGACTTGATGCGCGGCTTCAGTGCGCCGCGACTTCAACCTCGTCGTCGAAGAGTCCGGTGTCCAGAACGATGGTGTCGAGCTCGGCGCCGACCGGCACATCGAAGTAGAGCTCGCCTCGGTGGCGAGGCCAGGATTGAGGTCGGCGTTCCAGAGCTCGCCGCCGAGATCGCTGGCTGACCACTCGGCCTCATAAGTGTTGGGGCCGATTCGGCCGGTGATGTCGTTGACCCAGACACTCACCGGCTTGCTGCCCTGATTCGCCAACCGGACGTCTACCGCACAGAACTGCCCGCGTGCGGTTTTCTCTCGCAACCCATCGCCCGCGGTGGAAGCCCCGCACTCGACCGCCATCACGGTGAACTCGACGCCAGCATCGCTCGTTACGGTCTCCCCGATCTGCGCAGCAGACTCTGCAAGTTCAGCATCAGCTCGTTGAGCTGATGCATCGGCGCGCTGCAGCTCGCTATTGCGATCGGCTGCGGCGAACCCCGAACTGATGAGCGAGAACGCGGCGCCCGACGCTGCGAGTACTCCGAGGGTCGTGGCGGCCACGGCCAGTCTTCGTGCCTGGCGGTGAGCCACGACGCCAGCACTGATCGCAGCGATTCCTATGAGCAAGCCGATCGCACTGGACGCGAAGAGCATGGCGATGACGCCGAGGACGAGGGCGCTCACGGCGAATCGTCGGGCTGAAGCGGGGGCGGGCGCAACGCGGGAGGCGGGCGGCTGAGCCACGGGGGCAGTAGGTCCCCAGGCTCGCCCGTCCCACCAGCGCTGCCTTCCCGGATGATCGGGATCCGGATACCAACCAGCCGGCGCTGTAGGGGTCTGCTGGGTCATGGCGCGAGTCCATTTGTGCTCGCGATCACGCGCTGCGAGGCACAACTCCTCCGGGCCCACCCCGATGCATCCGCCCCCGCCGCGGCGCATGATCCCCACGTAGCGAGAGACGACGGCCGGCCGCCCGCGCGCGGCGCCCAGCGCACGCGCGCGCACGACCGCCATCCCGAACGGAGGGGAGCGGATCATGGGCATGATCGACGGCAAGGAGCTCGACGCGGTCGACGCCTCGGACGTGCGACCGCGGGTGGTCGTGAAGGTCACCGATGCGGCGCGGCGCGAGCGGGCGCTGAAGGAGCGTCCGGGTGAGCGGCGGGCGGGGGAGCGGGAGGACGACATCGGGCGCGAGCTCGTCGATGCGGTCGCGGTCCTCGGGGACGTGATCGCAGAGTACCAGCGGCGGGTGGCCGGGGAGGCGTACCTCGAGCCGATGGTCGGGCGCGACGAGCAGGAGCGGCTCGGGCGGGGGCGGCGTGCCCGGTTCGACGGGTATGCGGCGATCACGGTGCGGGACGAGGCATCCGCTGCCGAGCTCGCGAAGGAGCTCGACGCGCGCGATGACGTCGAGACCGCCTACGTCGAGGGCGGGCCGACGCCGCCGCCGGTGAACGCGGGCGACGACCCGCGCAGCGGGAACCAGGGGTACCTGGATGCCGCGCCCGACGGCATCGACGCGCGGTGGGCGTGGGGTGCGACGGATGGCACGGGCATCGGGTTCGTCGACCTCGAGCAGGGGTGGACGCTGAGCCACGAGGACCTCGCGGCGGCCGGCATCACGATCATCTCGGGCGTGAGCCAGGCGTACCACGGGCACGGCACGGCGGTGCTCGGCGAGGTCGTCGCGGTCGACAACACGAAGGGTGGCGTGGGCATCGCGCCCGCGGCATCCGCTCGGGTGGTGTCGCAGTTCCGCACGTCGACGACGTACAGCACCGCGGCGGCCATCATCTCGGCGGCCGACGCGATGTCGCCCGGCGACGTGCTGCTGCTCGAGGCGCAGACCACCGCGGCCGGGTCGTCGACCTCCTACCTTCCGGTGGAGGTCGAGCAGGCGGTGTTCGACGCCATCCGCGATGCGGTCGACGCCGGCATCGTGGTCGTCGAGGCGGCCGGCAACGGCGGCAACGACCTCGACGACTGGACGGATGCCTCCGGCCGGCACCTGCTGAAGGTCGGCGACGCCGACTACCGCGACTCCGGGGCGATCATGGTCGGCGCCGGGTCATCCGCCGCGCCGCACTCGCGCCTGTCGTTCTCGAACCACGGCAGCCGTATCGACTGCTACGCGTGGGGCCAGAACATCGACACCACGGGCGGGAGCGGCAACGGGACGACCGACTACACGAGCGGGTTCGGCGGCACGTCGGGTGCGAGCCCGATCGTCACGGGCGCCGCGGTGCTGCTGCAGAGCTGGCGGAAGGCGCGGAAGGGGCATCCGTTCGACCCGGCGACCGTGCGGTCGTGGCTGACGTCGTCGCTCAACACGCCCAGTGCCAACCCTGCGACCGACCGCATCGGCGTCATGCCGGACCTGCGCGCGATCTTCGATCGGATCGAGAAGAACGAGCGGTTCCGGATCGATCGGCGCTACCTGCTGTGGGTGTACATCCTGTTCGGCATCGTCAACGACGCGCCTGGCGTGATCTGGGTGCCGGGAAAGGGTCCGGTGCCGGTCGACCCCGACTGGCGGTCGCAGTCGCTGCGAGGCCGGCGCGAGCTCGTCGCGGCGATCGCGAAGGAGGCGCGCGCGTTCGACGGGCGGCTGACGCCGAAGCAGCTGGATCGGATCGGGGAGGAGGTGTTCACGCGGTTCGGGCGGTGAGCACGAACCTCGGCAGATCATGACGCATGAGAATCCTGCGGATGATCGCCCAGAGAGTGGCATCGGCTGGATTCTCATGCGTCATGGTTCACCCCTCCGGCTCCCCCTGCAGCGCTCGCACCTCGATCGGGCAGCGGACCGCGCGCGACGCGCGCGTCGCCCACTCGACGGCCGCAGCCTCGTCGGCTGCGTCGATCACCCAGAAGCCGCCCACGTACAGCGGCGCCTCGACGAACGGCTCGTCGAGCACGCGCGGCTCGGCGCCCGAGGCATCCACGGTCTTCGCCGTCGACGGCGGGTGCAGCCCGCCGGCGAAGCGGAACGCGCCCGACTCCACGAGCGCGGTGTTGAACTCGTCGACCGCGGCCATCACGGCGGCGAGCTCGGCCGGGTCCATGGCCTGCATGGACTCCATCGTCGGCTCCGTCGCCGAGTCGTGGGGCATGGTCAGGAAGTACTGGGTCATCGGTCTGTCCTCTCGTGACGGGCGGATGTCGCCCTCACTGAAGACGTCGAACGGAGTTCGGCTCGATCGACATCCGGTCCGTCGTTCGATTCAGGATGCCGCGATGAGTGCGCCGATCAGTTGCCGATACGTTCGACCAGCCATGCCGGCTCGGGGAAGCTGCGCGACACGATGACCCGGAGAACGTCGGCGTCGACGACGTTCGAATGTGTACGGAAATCTGTACAGTTTCACGACCGACGCGCGGCCCGATCCGGCGCCGTGCTCCACAGCGCCAACACCACGAGCACCGGCTGCAGGAACAGCCGTGCGAACCTCGCGCGGTCGGTGCGCATGAGCGGCACCGAGCGTCCGGTGCGCCAGTGGTGGACGTTGCCGGGGAACACCGCCACGAAGAACGCCGCGATCGCGAGGCCGACGCGCCGGCGCTCGCGGGGGAGTGCGACCGCGGCCGTGCCGAGCAGGATCTCGGCGGCGCCCGACGCGATCACGACGGCATCCTTGTCGGCCGGCTCGATCGCCACCCAGTCGGGCACCGCGATCCGGAACCCCTTCCGCGCCCAGAACAGGTGCGAGAGCCCGGCGAACACGAGCATGCCGGCGAGCGCCCAGCGCGATACCGAGCGGATGACGGTGAGCGGGCTGGGGCGGCGAGGGCGTCGCGATCGGACAGGGCGTCGGGTGTGGGTCGGCATCGGGCCAGTGTGGCATCACGCGAGCGACTCAGCCCCGCCAGGCCCCGAGCTTCTCGGGGTTCATCACGATCCACACGTCCGCCACCAGCCCGGCGACGACCCGGAGGTTCACGACCCCGATCACGTCCTCGTCGCGCACCACCGCGAAGCCCGTCCCATCCGTCGTCGCGCGCGGCTCGACGCGGTCGGTCGGGTTCTTCGCGAGGAGGCCGAGCAGGAACCGTGCCACGTGGTCGGCGCCGAGCACCGGCTTGCGGGCGGCGGAGACGAGGCCGCCGCCGTCCGAGCGCAGCGTCACCTCGGGGTCGAGCACGCGCATGAGGGCGGTGAGGTCGCCGGCCTGGGCCGCGGCCGCGAAGGCGGCGACGACCGCGTCGTGCTCGGCGCGCGGCACCTGGCGCGAGCGTTCGGCGGCGACGCGCCGTCGCGCTGAGGTCGCGAGCTGGCGCACCGCGGCGGGGGAGCGGCCGACGATCTCGGCGATCTCGGGGAACGGCACCGCGAACACGTCGTGCAGCACGAACGAAACCCGCTCGGGCGGTGTCATCGCCTCGAGCACGACGAGCAGGGCGCTGCTGACCGCCTCGTCGAGGGTGACGCGGTCGAGCGGGTCGGTCGCGTCACCCGTCGAGGCGGTGACCGATCCGCCGCCGACACCGGACGAGGCGGTCGAGGCGGATGCCGCGGCCGGCCCGGTGCCGGCGGCGAAGAAACCCGCGGGCAACGGCTCGGGCAGCCACGGGCCGACGTAGCGCTCCCGCCGGGCTCGCGCGGTGCCGAGCAGGTCGAGGCAGACGCGCCCGGCAACGCGGGTCAGCCAGCCCTGCGGGTTCGCGATCGCGGCGCGCTCGGCATCCGACATCCGGTACCAGCGCACGTAGGTCTCCTGCACGGCGTCCTCGGCCTCACCGGTCGTGCCGAGCATGCGATACGCGAGCGCGAGCAGGCGCCGCCGCTCGTCGACCACGTCGGCGAGGTCATCGCGGGCGTCGTGCCCCGCGTCATCCGTCGTCGTCATCCCATCCCTCATACCCAGCATGACGACAGAGCGCCCGGATTCGTGATCCGCCTCACACATTCGCGCGCCGTGTCGTCAGATGGGTATGAGCAGAATCCACACGGCCGCGCTCGCGGCTTCCGCGGCCATCGCGTTGTTCGCCGGCGGGTGGGCGGCGTTCGCGCCCCGCCGAGCTGAGGTCGCGAGGGCGACGGATGCCGCGGCCGGCGCGCCGCACGCCCGCACCGCGGCATCCGGCCGGGCGGGCGATTCGGCGCGCACCGCCGCCGACACGACGGAGGCGATCCGATGAGGATCGCGATCGCCGGAGCGACCGGAGTCGTCGGCCGCCACGTCCTCGCGGCCGCGCAGGCGCGCGGGCACGACGTCCTGCCCCTCACCCGCAGCACCGGACACGACCTCGCGCGCGGCGCCGGCCCAGCGGGCACCTCGCTCGCCGCCGCCCTCGACGGGGTCGACACGGTGATCGACGTCGCGAGCGTGCAGACCACGTCGGCCGCGCGGTCGCGCGCCTTCTTCACGGCCGTCACGTCGAACCTGCTGCGCGCGGAGCGCGAGGGCGGCGTCGGCCACCACGTCGCGCTGTCGATCGTCGGCATCGACGGGGTCGACGCGTCGTACTTCGCGGGCAAGCTCGCGCAGGAGCGCCTCGTCGCGGGCGGGGCCGTGCCGCACACGATCCTGCGGGCGACGCAGTTCCACGAGTTCACGGAGCAGGTGACGGCGCGGCTGTCGCTCGGACGGCTGCTCACGCCGATCCCGATCGGGCGGTACCGGCCCGTCGCGGCGCGGGAGGTCGGCGCGCGGCTCGTCGAGGTCGCGGAGGCGGCGCCGGCGGGTCGGGCGCGCGACCTGGCCGGCCCGCGCGAGGAGCGGCTCGTCGAGATGGTGCGGCGGATGTTCGCGCACGACGGCGTCCGCCGGCCGGTCGTCGAGTTCCCGTTCCCCGGGGCCTACGGGCGCGCCTCGGCGTCGGACGTGCTGCGCGGCGGTGCCGACGCGGATCGCGGGGCGGTCACGTTCGACGACTGGCTCCGTTCGGGCGACCACACGCCGATCGGCTCGCGAACGGATGCCGCGGCATCCACCCGCACCTGACCGCGCGCCGCGCGCCGCGCGCACCGAACCCCGCCGCGTGCAGGCGCGATCAAGGGCCGTTTCTGCGATCGAGGTCGAAATGAAACGGCCCTCGAACGCAGAAATCGAACTCGATCGTGCCCCGCGGAGCGAACTCGATCGTGCGAGGCGCGTTCGCGCTACCGGTGCACGTGCGCCGGCTCGCCGGTCAGGCTCGTGATGTCCTTCTCCGTCGTGTGCAGCAGGCGCTCGGCGAGGTTGCGCAGCGCGCGGGCGACCGCGAGCTCGTCGCCGATGTCCGGCACGTTCGGGTCGAGCGGATTGCGATCGGCCTTGCCGACGCCCGTGACATCCTGCCCGGACGGTGTCACGACCGTGGCCTCGGCGACCGTGGTGTTCTCTTCTTCGTCGATGTCGACGGTGACGCTCCACTGCTTCGTCGCAGTCATGGAACTCACCACCCCTCCTGGCTGTTCCGCCTTCAGGGTACCGAGCGGTGCGGGGTGCGGCATGGGCCGGAGGACACCTGTCCGCGACGAGACGGATGCCGCCGCGATGCGACCACCGTCACGTCCGATTCCCGCCATGGATGAGCGCCCGGCCGCGCCCGGACCGCGCGAGAATCGACGCATGCCCCGACGTCACGCCACGCTCCGCACCGACCTCGGCGACCTGCTCGTCGTGGCCGACGACGGCGGGCTCGCGGGACTGTACTTCCCGGGCCACTGGCATCCGCCCGCCCCGGGCTCGCTCGGCGCCGCCGTCGACGCGGGCGCCGACCCGCTCTTCGCCCGGCTCGGCGTCGAGCTCGACGAGTACCTGGCGGGACGCCGCATCCGCTTCGATCTGCCGCTCGCGCCGTCGGGCGACGAGTTCCAGCATGAGGTGTGGGGGATGCTGCGCGAGATCCCGTTCGGTGAGACCGTGACGTACGGCGAGCTCGCCGAGCGGCTCGGCGATCGGAACCTCGCGCGGCGAGTGGGTGGGGCCGTCGGCCGCAACCCGATCAGCATCCTCGTGCCGTGCCACCGCGTGGTCGGCGCCGACGGGTCCCTGACGGGCTACGCGGGCGGGCTCGACCGCAAGCGGCGGCTGCTCGAGCTCGAGGGCGCCGAGGTGGTCGCGCAGCGGCGCCTGTTCTGACGGGCGGCCCGTGCGGCGCGCGTGCCGGCGCGGCGCGCCCGGTCCGTCCGAGTGCGATTTCTGCGATGGAGTGCGATTCCATGTCGCACTCGAACGCAGAAATCGCACTCGAATGGTGGAGTGAATGCGTTCCGCGCACGCGGTGCGGCTCAGCGGCCATCCGACGGCGCCGCCGGCACCGGCGCATCCGGCAGCAGGCGGAACTCGCCGCGATGGAGCAGCCGGAGGATCCACTCGGCCGGCGGGCCGAACGCACGGAGGCCGGCATCCGCGGTCATCGGTCGGGGTGCGCCGACGTCGACCTCGCGACGCTTCCAGACGACGGTGCCGCCGCCCGCGGCGATGAGGTTGCGGTACCAGTTCACCTCGTCGCCGTAGGTGAGCTCGGCGACGAAGCCGCCCGGGACGCGCGCCAGGATGAGGGGCGTCTCGTACGTGCGACCGCTCTTCCGGCCGACGGTGCGCATGACGGCGAACGGCCCGAGGCCGCGGCGCGCCATGCCGAGCGTGACGTGGTTCAGCGTGTGCTTGATGAAGGTGAGCCATCCGCGCGTGAACCTGCCCATCGCCATGCCCCGACCCTAGGAGGGTGGCGCGGGGGCCTCGAGCGGATGCCGCGGCGCGGCGGTCGCCGCGGTCGGATCAGGGGCCGGCTCCGGCTCCCGCTCCGGTCGGCTCCGGCTCCCCTCAAGTTCCGGCGAAGCGGCCGCCTCGACCTCGAGCGGCGCCCCGACGAACCACCGCGACATCCCCACCCGCGCGCGCCGCGCCAGCGGCAGCCGCCCACGCGCATCGGGCCGAAGTTCCAGCGGGCGCGGCGCCTCCGGCCGCGCGATGCGCGCACGCTCGACGGCGTCGAGCGGCCGGTGCACCTCGATGACCTCGCCGCCGGGCAGGCGCACGAGTCGCCCGGTCTCGACGCCGTGGCGCAGCCGGTCGAGGTCGCGGCGCTGCAGTCCGAGGCAGGCGCGGCGCGCGATCGAGAACGCCGCGAACGGCCCGAGCACCAGCGTCACCTGGAGCGCCGCGATGATGCCTTCGAAGGTCACGTGGAGGTGCGTCGCGACGAGGTCGGCGCTGCCGGCGAGCTGCAGCGTGCCGAAGAACACGAGCCCGGCGACGCCGATGCCCGTTCGCGTGGGCGCGGTGCGCGGGCGGTCGAGCAGGTGGTGGCGGCGGATGTCGCCGGTGAGCAGCTCCTCGAGGAACGGGTAGGCCGCGACGACGCCGAGCGCGATCGTGACGACGGCGAGGGGCACGAGGATCGCGAGCGTCCAGGTGCGGTCGAACAGCACGATCTCCCACCCCGGCGGCACGAGGCGCAGCGCGCCGTCGAGGAAGCCCGTGTACCAGTCGGGCTGGCTGCCCGCGCCGGCGTCGCCCGACGACGCCGGGCCGTACACCTGGATCGGGTTGATCGTGACCGTCGCCGAGATGACGAGCAGCAGGCCCGCGACGATCAGGAACAGCCCGCCGGCACGCGCCGCGGCCGTCGGCAGGAGCGGCACGCCGACGACCCGCCGCTCCGTCCGGCCGAGGCCGGGGAACTGCGCCGGACCGATGCGCCACGCGGCATATACCCGCGCCGCGATGAGCGCGACGAGCACGGCGGGCACCACGGCGACGTGCAGCGGGTACAGGTGGGCGATGACCTCGCCCGGGAACGACCCGCCGAACAGCAGCGACGCGAGCCACGTGCCGACCACCGGGATGCCGAGCGCGATGCCCTCGGTGATGCGCAGGCCCGTGCCCGACAGCAGGTCGTCGGGCAGGGCGTAGCCGCTCCACCCGCCGGCGAGGCTCGCGACGAAGACGAGGAACAGCAGCACCCACATCCCGCGCCGCGGCCGCCGGAACCCGCCGGTGAAGTAGGCGGTCACGAGTTGCATGAGGATCGCCGCGGGCAGCAGCAGCGCCGCCCAGTGGTGCGCCTGCCGCATGAGCAGGCCGCCCGGCACGTCGAACGTGATGCGCATCGTGGAGGCGTACGCCGCCGACACCTCGGCGCCGCGCAGCGGCGCATACGTGCCGCCGTACGTGCGCGGGTCGCCCGACGGCACGTAGAAGAACATGAGCCAGACGCCGGTGACGGTGAGCACGACGAGGCACGCCATCGCGACGACGCCGAACAGGTTCGTCCAGTGCGTCGGCACCACGCGGCGCTCGAGGTCGGCCCGGATATCGCGGACGCGCCGGCCGAACACGGTCTCGTCGCCGAGGCGGGCGGCGAGCCGGTCGGTGATCGAGTGGTGCGGGGTCGTGGTGCGGCGCATGTGCGGGCTCCTCAGGTGTTCCGTCGCACATACGACCCCGCAGGCCGCCGGGCTGTGACATCCGCCGCCCCGATGTCCCCCGTGCAACGACCTCGCATCAGGTTCGGGCATGCCGGGTCAAGGGGCGACGGCGAACGCGCCGAACACGTACCATCGGCGATACGCGAGCGACCGCCCGCACCGCCCCCACGTCCCCCGACGTCCCCCACACCCCCGCGAGACGCACCCTGACACGACGCACCAGACGCACCACGGAGTCCCTGTTGAGCGCCCCCGCAGATGACGACCCGATGTCCGACCTCGCCGATGAGCACGTGCCCGAGACGGACGCCGTTCCCGCGCCCGCGCGGGCCTGGTGGACCGAACGGGTGAACAGCACGAACGCCGGTTCCCACGCGCGACGCCGCGCGACCGGGCCGGTCGATCTCCCGAAGCCGGTCGCACAGGTCGAGCCGACATCGGACCGCCGCCGCTACTTCCTCAGCTGCTTCGAGCCGGGCGGCGAGTTCGAGGCCGTCATCGTCGCCGTCACCGACGGTGGACGCCGCCGCTACTTCACCTCGCACGACGGCGCGCGCCTCGCCGAGGTCGACGAGATGTCGTTCGAGCAGCGCCGCAAGAGCGGCACGCGCTCGATGCTCGAGATCGACGAGCGCGAACTGCGCCAGCTCGAGGACGAGCTCGACTTCGTGCGCCCGATCCGAGGCCGCGATCCCGTCGCCGAGGCGGCGGCCGAGGCCGAGGCCGCACTCGAGGCCACCAGCCCGATGGCGGTCGTCCCGGTCGGGGCAGCGGATGCCGCGGCGCACGCCGCGCCCGACGAGCCGCCCGCCGACCCGTGGGCCGATCCCGTCGACACGGACGCGGACGATGCGGACGACGCCGAGCTCGACCACGCCGACGTGCCGGCGCCCGTCTCCGCGGGCATCCCGGCGGCCACGGAGCCCGACCTCGCGGAGGCCGGCGACCGGTCGGACTCGATCGACGACGCGGACGCCGCGACCGCGACGCCCGGGTCGTACGACCAGCCCGAATCCGCCATGGAACCCGAGGACGCCGACGACGAGTGGCCGCCTCGGGAGCCCGCCGCAGCAGAGCCCGCGCCCGCCGCAGCCGACCCCGCGCCCGAAGGCTCCGCGGCCGCGGCCGCGGCGCCCGAGGCCGCCAACTCCGATCCCGAGTCGTCGACCGCGTCGCCGGATGCGCCGAGCGACGACCCCGAACCCGCCACGGAACCGACGCAGGAGCCCGCCGCCATGACCCCAGAGCCCGCGCCGGCCCCGAGCCCGATACCCGGTCAGCCCCAGCCGGCCGCAGCGTTCCGCATCGGGTCCATCTCGATGCCGCCCGCCGCCTCGATGCCGCCCGCCGCGGCGGCGCCGACGGACATGCCCGAGATCGTGCCGCCCGTCTTCCCGCCCATGCCGCAGACGGCGTCGTCGGCGAGCGAGCCGGATGGGTCCGCGCCGAGCCCGAACGGAACCGCCCCGGCGGCTCCCGCGGCCGAGCCCGTCGCCGCAGCGCCCGCCGACTCCCAGCCCACTCATCAGGCCGAGCACGTCGCCGAGCCGGCGCCGTGGGACTTCCGCGCCTCCGCGGCATCCGCTGCCGCCGCGGGCGCCGCAGCCGGCGCGGCCGACGCCGGTACCGCGGCGGCCGCCCAGCCGGCCGCGCCCTTCCGTCCCGAGCCGCCGCACCACGACCACGTCCGCGGCGAGCACCTCCGGCCCGAGCACGTGCGCCCGGAGCACCTCCGCGATGGGCACGGGCACCCCGAGCACCTCCGCGCGGACGCGCCCCGCACGACCTTCGCCGCGCCCGCGCCGCGCACCGCCCCGCCGCCCGCCGGCGAGCGCCTGGCCGTGCCGGACGCGGTCGCCCAGGTCGCCCTCGCGAAGGGCATCGCGTTCGTCGCGCACCGCGGACGCCTCGACAAGAGCGGCACGCCGTACATCGACCACCCGGGCCGGATCGCCGAGCGCTTCGACCCGGTCGAGGACCCGATCGCATCGGCCGCGGCGTGGCTGCACGACGTACTCGAGGACACGCCGATCACCTCGCGCGAGCTGCTCGAGGCGGGCGTGCTGCCCGCGATCGTCCAGGTCGTCGAGCTGCTGACGCGGCGTGCCGAGGTGTCGCCCGACCAGTACTACGCGGGCATTCGGCGGCATCCGGTCGCACTGCGGGTGAAGCTCGCCGACATCGACGACAACACCGCGCCCTGGCGCCTGCGCCGGCTCGACTTCGCGATGCAGCAGCGGCTCGCCGAGAAGTACAGCTACGCGCGCCGCGCGCTCGGCGTCGACTAGCCGGGGACCTTCGGCCCGTTCGCGCCCGGCCCGCGCGGGAGTACCGTGACCTTCGGAACCGCACCGACGCGAACCACGCGTCGTACCCGGAGGCGCGGTTCGGCCCGATACGAGGTCCGGTCGAGCCGTGAGGTGAGAGCGGGAGCACAGGGTTTCAGGCGGCCCTCCCACGGGGTTGCGCCAAGCAGAACACGGTCGGTCCCACCCGCCACCGGACCTCTCGGGCTCCACGGCACGCCGCCGGTGAGCGGCCGCGTGCGTGCACGCGCGGGTCAGCCGGCGCCGGTGCGCCCGAACACCAGCGTCTCGAGCAGCAGTTCGAGCGAGCGCTGCACGCGCGCGTCGGGCCAGCCCTCCGGATCCTCGACCGACTTGACCTCGTACCCGCGGCAGTAGAGGTAGAGGATGTCGGCGATGCGTGCGGCCTCGTCGCGGTCGGCGGCGCGGGCGCCGTCGAGGAAGCTCGCGTAGGTGGCATCCGTCACCGAGCGCAGCAGCTGGTAGGCGCGGTCGTGGCCGGCCCGGACGTCGGCGATGACCTCGATCCAGAGGCTGCGGAAGACGGTCTCCTCGGGGGAGGTCGTGCACATCCAGCGCGCCTGCGCGGCGAGCCGCTCGACGCCGAGCAGGTCGCCGAGGGCGTCGTGTCGCTCGTCGTCCCAGCGGGCGCGCGCGTGCTCGAGCGCGTTCGCCATGAGCTCGGCGCGGCTCGGCACGAAGTAGGTGATGAACGCGGTCGACCGCCCGAGCCGTTCGGCGACGGCGCGGAGCGTCACGGCGTGGGTGCCGCGCTCCTGCGCGACCTCGACCGTCGCCCTGGCGATGTCGTCCAGGCGTTCGGCGGCGTCGACCTCGGCCGGCATCGGCCCTCCTTCGTTGACAACCCGATGCGATCCACACTAGTTTCACAACGGCGTTGTAAAACAGTGTTTCACGAAGGAGCGCGGATGGGCGCGAACGGCACGGACGGCACCGAGCACACCACCAACGGCGGCGTCTCGTTCTGGATGCAGCAGGTCGGCGTGCCGACGCCGCGACCCGCGCTCGCGGGCGACGTCGACGTCGACGTCGCGATCGTCGGCGGCGGCTACACCGGGCTCTGGACGGCGTACTACCTCAAGCGCGACCAGCCCGACCTGCGCATCGCGGTGCTCGAGCAGCGGTTCGCGGGCTTCGGGGCCTCCGGCCGCAACGGCGGATGGCTCACCAACTCGGTCACGGGCGGCCGCGAGCAGTACGCGAGGAGCCACGGCCGCGACGCCGCGATCGCACAGCAGCGCGCGCTCAACGACACCGTCGACGAGGTGATCCGGGTCGCGGCCGCCGAAGGCATCGACGCCGGCATCCACAAGGGCGGCGAGCTCGAGGTCGCGACCGCCCCGGCCCAGCTCGCGCGCCTGCGCGCCGCCGCGGCGGCCGAACGCGCATGGCCCGCCACCGACGTCGAGGAGCTCGACGCGCGCGAGACCGCCGCCCGGGTCGACGTGTCGGGCGTGCTCGGCGGGCTGTGGCATCCGCACTGCGCCCGCGTGCACCCCGCGAAGCTCGCGCTCGGGCTCGCCGCGACCGTCGAGCGGCTCGGCGTCACCATCCTCGAGGGCACGCGCGTCACCGAGATCGCGCCCGGCGAGGCGCGCACCGAGCACGGCACCGTGCGCGCCGAGCACGTGCTGCGCGCGACCGAGGGCTTCACGCCGAACCTCTCCGGCGAGCACCGCACCTGGCTGCCGATGAACTCGTCGATGATCGTGACCGAGCCGCTCGCGGCATCCGCCTGGGACGAGATCGGCTGGAACGGGCGCGAGACGCTCGGCGACTTCGCGCACGTCTACATGTACGCGCAGCGCACCGCCGACGACCGCATCGCATTCGGCGGGCGCGGCGTGCCGTACCGCTACGGCTCGCGCGTCGACCACGACGGCGCGACGCAGGCGCGCACCATCGAGAGCCTCGCCGCGCTGCTGCGCCGCTTCTTCCCGGTGACGGCGGATGCCGCCATCGAGCACGCCTGGGCCGGCGTGCTCGGCGTGCCGCGCGACTGGGCCGCGACCGTCGGGCACGACCCGGCGACCGGGCTCGGCTGGGCGGGCGGCTACGTCGGCACGGGCGTCACCGCCACGAACCTCGCCGGACGGACGCTCCGCGACCTCGTGCTCGGCCGCGACACCGACCTCACCCGCCTGCCGTGGGTGAACCGCCGCGCAAGGCGCTGGGAGGTCGAGCCGCTCCGCTGGCTCGCCGTCCAGGCCATCTACACCGCGTACCACGCGGCCGACCGCGCCGAGTTGCGCGGCCGCGCCACCACGTCGCCCATCGCGAAGGTCGCCGACCTCGTCGCCGGGCGCTGAGAGTTCGTTCCCGCCGCGACCGACCGCGTCGCCGCCGAGCCGGAGAGGATGCCGCGACCGGGATCCCGGTCAGGCCGCGGGACCGTGCGCGACGTCCTCCCCGGAGCTGTCCTCCGCCAGGCGGCGCGTGACGTCCGCCAGCGTGATGACCCCGACCAGGCGGCGTCCGTCGACGACGTGCAGGGTCCGGATGCGGCGCTGCTGCATCATCCCGATCGCCTCACGGATGTCTCGGTCCACGCCGATGGTCGCGGGCGCGCGGCAGGCGAGCTCCCCGACTCGAGTCGCGTTCGGATCGGCGCCGTCCGCGACGCATGTCGTGACGATCTCGTGCTCGGTCAGGACGCCGCGCAGCAGCTCCTCGTCACCGCAGACCGGCAGCGAGCCGATATCGAGGTCCCGCAGGATCCGCGCCGCGTGGGCGACCGACTGGGTCTCCGTCACGTACGCGGGGTCGGGGGTCATCAGGTCGCGTGCGAGGGTCATGATCCCTCCCTTCGACGTTCGTTCGGGTGCGATCAACCAGACAGGGTACGTCGATCGCCACCCGGCCGCGCCGGGGTTGACGCTCGTGGCGTGCGGCGTACCCTACGCCGGCTCGACCGACGGGAACGTCCAGGTGCCGTCCACGATCTCCTGGTGCGGCCGGTACATGCGCACGATGTAGTTCCAGCCGTCCATGATGCCGATGCGGTTCGGGCGTCCGTCGTCGGGCCCGCCGAAGTTCACGGTGACGCTGCCGTCGTCGTTCGGCGTCGCCGTGACGCTGTTCACGCTGACGAGCCCATCCGTCGCCTCCATGTAGCCGGCCGGGTTGTAGACCGTGATCGACCAGAACGCGTCGACGGGCACGTCGCGGACCGTCAGCGCGTACGCGCCGACCGGCAGCTTCGGCTCGACGTTGACGTAGAAGGCCTCGGAGGTCGGAAGGCCGCCCCAGCCGGCGGCCGTCCCCAGCAGGTGATGCACCGGGTCGACCTCGCCGCGCCGGCCGAACGCGTTGGTGAACCCGCTCACGCCGCGCGCGAGCTCGAGCAGCGCGTTGCGCGTCGCGGTGAACGAGGCGTCGTCGTAGTCCGGCATGGGGAACGCGTCGCCGGTCGGGGCGTCGAGCCCGAACGCGTCCTGCAGCGCGTTCACGGCGGCGATGTCCGCATCGTCGGCGGGATCGACGAGCACGCGGGGCACGAGCACGGCCCACTGCGTACCGACCTCGTCGGCGTGGACCCGGTGCTCGCCGGGCTCGCGGAAGATCATCGGGACGTAGTGGTCCTGGCTCACGACCATGACCGACAGGTAGCGGTCGCCGGCGTCGGGCAGGGTCAGCGTCACGCCGTCCGACACGTCGACCACGGCCATGCTGTAGAGCGTGTCGCGGTTCTGCCGGATCACGGGCTGGTTGTCGATCGGCGTCGGCACGCGGTTGTGGACCCACCTCCCGGTGCCGCCGGCCTGGGCGGCGAGCGCCGCGAACATGCGGTTGGTCTCGGCGCGCGCGAAGGTGTCGACAGTGACGTGTTCGGCCATCGGTTCGTCCCCCTGATCCACTGACGGTCGCGCACAGCCTAGGGGCGGGGCGGGTGCGCCGCTAGGACCTCGGGCCCGAGTGCGGCGGCGCCGGAGGTCGCGCGGCGGCGCGCGTCATCCGCCGTCGCCGTTTCGGGTACCGAAGTACCGTGGATCGCGTGAACCCGCCCATGCCGTCCGCGCCGACGCGGGTCGGCGTGCGCGGCGCGGCCGCGATCGCCGGGCTCGTGCTCGCGACGTTCGGCGCCGTGCTGCCGCAGGCGATGAGCGCGCCGACGCTCGCGCTCACGGCCGAGTCGTACGGCACCACGGTCGCCGAGTCGAGCTGGGCGCTCACTGCGACGCTCATCGTGGCGGTCGCCTCGACGCCGGTCCTCGGTCGCCTCGGCGACGCGTTCGGGGCGCGACGGATGCTGCTGATGCTCCTGCCCGTCGTCGCGATCGGCCTCGTCATGGCCGCGCTCGCCCCCGACCTCGGCTGGCTCATCGCCGGCCGCGCCGTGCAGGGCCTCGCGGGCGGGGCGTTCCCGCTCGCGATCGCGTGCGTGCCCCACCTCGTGCCCGAGCGTCGCCGCGCCGCCGCCGTCGGCCTCATCACCGCGACGTTCGCGACGGGCACCGGGTTCGGCGTCGTGATCGCCGGGCTGCTCGTCGACCATGTGGGGGTGCGGGCGCTCTCGTGGGTGCCGCTCGCCTTCCTCGCCGCCGCGGAACTGCTCATCGCCGCGTCGCTCCCGCACATCCCGACCCACCCCGACGTGCACATCGACGTGCGCTCGGCGCTGCGCCTGTCGCTCGGGCTCGCGGCGCTGCTCGTCGCGCTCACCGAGGCGCCGCAGTGGCCGCTGCCCGCGGTGGCCATGGCCGGATGCCTCGCACTCGGCGCCGGGCTCATCGCGGCCTGGCTCGTGCGCGAGCACCGCAGCCCAGATCCGCTCGTCGATCCGCGCACGCTGCGTCGGCGCGGCGTGTGGTCGACGCACCTGACCGCGATGCTGCTGGGCGCGACCCTGCTCGGCAGCTTCGTGCTGCTGCCCGCGTTCGCGGAAGCCCCGGCCGAGACCGGGCGTGGGCTCGGACGGACGGTGACGGATGCCGCGCTGCTCCTGCTCCCGGCATCCCTCGCCATGCTCGCGGTCGGCCCGCTCTCCGGGGTGCTGCGCCGCCGCATCGGCACCCGGGCGCCCGTGCTGCTCGGTGCCGTGACCGCCGCCGCCGGCGGGCTCGTGATCTTCGCCGCGACGCGCGACTTCGCGGCGCTGCTGGTGGGCACCGTGCTCCTCGGCGCGGGCATCGCGGTCGCCTCGGCGGGCATGGTGAACGTGCTCGTCGACCAGGTGCCCGACGACGAGGTCGGCGTGACGACGGCCGTCAACGTGGTGGCGCGGCAGGTCGGCGGCGCGCTCGGCGCGGCGGGGGTGGCGGCCGCGCTCGCCGTGGGCGGCACCGGGCCGGAGGCCGCGGACTACGGTGCGGCCTTCGCGGTGCTCGTCGTGCTCGCCGGGCTCGGGGTGCTCGCAGCGATGCTGATCCCGGCGCGCGCGAGCGCGGGCGCCGACGCGCCCTGAGAACGCAGGAGATTCCGGGGCATGGGCGTCGTATGCGGCCCATGAGCCGGAATCTCCTGCATCTTCGCGGCCGCATGGGGTCGCCGGGCACGGGTAGCCTCGCCGTGATGACGATCGCGCCGGAGGACGCCGTGGTGGTCGACTTCCCGCTCCGCGGCGAGGGGTGGCTGGCCGTCACCACGCCGGCCGCGCGCGTGCCGAGCCACGGGACCGACCTGCTCGGGCAGCGTTACGCGTACGACTTCGTCAGGGTCGACGCGCGGCCCGGGCGGCACGAGCACCCGGCGAGCGGATGGCGCGTGGCGATGGCCGGCGCGCCGACGCGCGAGTTCCACGCCTGGGGTGCGCCGATCCACGCGCCGTTCGACGGCGTGGTGGTCTCGGCGTCCGACGGCATGACCGAGCGTGAGCGCGTCGGCTCCGCGCTGCGCGAGGCGGCGCGCGCGGCGCGCAACGCCGCTGCCTTCACGCCCGCGCGGATTCCCGGGATCATGGGCAACCACGTGCTGCTCCGCGCCGAGCACCTGCGCACGCCGGCCGGCGGTGACGTGTTCGGCGGCATGGCGCACCTCGCGCCCGGCAGCGTCGCCGTCCGGCCCGGCGACCGCGTCCGCGCGGGCGACGTGCTCGGCCGCGTCGGGCACACCGGCAACTCGACGTCGCCGCACCTGCACATCCAGCTCATGGACTCGACCGACCTCATGTCGGCGCGCGGCATCCCGCTCGCGTTCCGGGGGTACGAGGTCGCCCGCGGCGGGGCGTGGACGCCCGTCGACGCCGGCATCCCGGCTCTCGGTGAGCGCCTCCGCTCCGCCTCGACGGCGGGGTGATCGACGCGCTGCCGACCGCCGCGGCATCCGCTCGGAGCGTGCCCCCATCGGGGGGATGCCGGAACGATCCGCCGGGGGAGTAGCTTGCGGCTCAGCGGCACGCATCGTCGCGCCGAGGCGGGAACGTGCTCATGGAACTCGCTGCGTCGTCCGGGGGCGATCTCGGGATCGCCCTCCTGCCGATCATCGCCATCGCGGCGGCACTCGTCGCCGCCGGCGCCGTCGGGTCGCTCATCGTGTCGTGGCTGACCCGTCCGCGCGACGACGTGGACCCGTCGACCACCGACCCGGAGGCGGTGGGCCTGCTCGCGGTCGGGTACGTCTCCGGTGCGGCGTCGAACCGATGGTTTCCCGCGGCCGTGGTGCAGCTGGCCACGACCGGCGCCATCACCTTCGAGGATCGTCGCCGGATCGACGGTGACGGGTCGCCTGGCGACATCCGGCTCGTCTACCGGTCCGACCTGCCGACGGCGCATTCGCGCGGGGCCGTCGACGACGCGGCGGACCTGCTGATCGCCGTGTTCTCGCCCGGCCTCAGCGGCGGGTCCGACGTGGTGGCGCACGGCGCGAGCGTCGCGGCCGACCGGGTCGTCCGGCGCAACGGCAACCTCGTGTGGATCACGCGTCGGCGCTTCGGCGAGGCGGCCGCCGTGTACCGGGAGCGCCGTCCGACCGGACGCTTCCGCGCCGCGCTCATCGGCGGGGTGCTCGCCATCGGGGCGGGCTGGCTCGCCGTGTTCCTCGGCGAGGGCGAGGTCGAGGCGCTCGGCTGGATCCCGATCGGGATCGGGATCGTAGCGCTCGTCGCGCGGGCGCTGATGCCGCGATGGATCCCGCTCAACGCCGCCGGGCTCGAGCTGCGCGAGCACGCGGCGCAGCGCCGCGAGCAGCTGGCGGCGACCGACGTGCGCGACCCGACGACCGCGGAGGCGCTGCTGCCGTGGGCCGTGCTGTTCGACCAGGCCGAGCTCGTCGCCCGCATCGCCGAGGTGCTCGGCGTCGGCGACGCAGCGCCGGCGTGGTACTCGAGCGCCGACGGCTACCGCGCCGACCGGGTGGCGTCGTGCCTGGCCGTCGCGGCCACCGCGCTCGTGCAGCCCATCACGGTCGGCGGCGGCTCGGACGACGGCCGGTTCGGCGTGCCGCTCACCGAGCAGTACTGGCAGGCGAACCTGCGGACCGGCTACTTCTGGGACAACTCCCGCTTCGGCGGTGCCTTCTCCGACGGCGGCGGCGGTGCCGGGGGCGGCTTCGACGGGTACGGCGGCGGGTTCGACGGCGGCTACGGCGGGTTCGACGGCGGAGGCGGCTTCGACGGCGGCGGTGGCGGCGACGGGGGCGGTGGGCAGTAGTCCGACGCGTGCGGCATCGGGCGGCCGGTGCCGCCTCGGGCCGGTCCGACTCCGGCCGGGCCGATCACGCGGTGACGAACGCCCGCCCGTAGAGTTCCTCGGCGTTCCGCCACGCGATGCCCTCGGCCACGCGGAGCGCCTCGGCCTCCGGCCAGCCGTGGTCGTCGACGTCGCCGCCGAGCACGCGCGCCGCGGCATCCCGCCAGAGCCTCGCGCCGAGCAGCACCCGCTCGGGAACGCCCCACGCGTCGGTCGAGAACAGCACGCGCCCGAACGGCGCGAGGTCGAGCGACTGCCGGACCACCGTCTCGGCGTTGGCGCCGAGGAACCCGACCGCGAGCCCGACGTCGAGGAACACGTGCGGGAAGACGTGGGCCAGCCAGCCCGCCTCTCGCACGTACGGGTACGAGTGCAGGAACGCGATGCGCCCGCCCGTGCCGGCGGTGGCCGCGACGAGCGGCTGCATGCGGGCGGGGTTCGCCTGCTCGAGCACGAGGTCGGCGTCGCCGAAGCCGGCGTGCACCTGCAGCACCGCGCCGCGCTCGAGCGCCCACCAGATGAGGTGCCGGATGATCGTCGGGTCGACGAGGCGGGGGTGAGCGGATGCCGCGGCGGCGCCGTCGCCGTGATCCCTCGGGCTGAGACGCCGACCTGCCCGCACTTCGGCGTGCCAGGCGACGGATGCCGCGAGCACGTCGCGTGCGGTCGGCCGCGCCGGGTCGAGCCCGAGCCCGCACCGGTGCGCCGCGACGGTCTTGTACCCGACCGCATCGACGGCTGCGGACTCGAGCGCCGTGCCGAGGCGCTCGACGAAGTCGACCCCCGAGTCGGCCTCGCTCATCGCGCGCTCGGCGATCGTCTCGAGCCGCGCGATGCGGAACGTCGGGGCGTCGGCGAGCCGCGACATCCGCTCGTCGGGCATGAGCAGGTCGGGCCGGAAGCCGTCGTCGACGAGGTACGCGCGGATGCCGGCGGCGCCGAGCAGCCGGCGTGCGACCTCATCGGCGCCGAGGGCGCGGCGCGCGGCGAGGTAGTCGTCGGGGTCGGCGAACGGGTCGAGGCCGAGGAGCGGCGCGCAGTGCCGGCGCAGGGCGAATCCCTGCTGGCTGTCGAACACGTCGGCGGCCGTCGGGCGGTCCGACTGCGTCAGGGCGGCGAGCACCTCGTCGTCAGAGGGATCGGGCAGCAGCCCGTGCACGTGGTGGTCGACGAGCGGCATCCGGTCGATCGCCGCCCCGAGCGGCTCGACGGTCTCCGCGCCCATGCCGCGATCCTCTCGCGATCGGACCGGGTCCGCCAGCGCGGTCCGGCCCGCCTCCGGGCCCGGTGCATGAGATTCCGGCCGATGGCCGCCCAGCCGGACCCATCGCGCGGAATCTCATGCTTTCCGACGGGAGCAGCCCGACGCCTCAGGCGAGCCGCTTCTCGAACCAGAAGTCGGCGTACGGCTCGCCGTTGAAGTCGGGGATCTCGTCGTAGCCGTGCGAGCGGTACATCGCGATCGCCTCGGTGAGCGAGCGGTTCGTGTCGAGCCGGACGACGCCGACGCCGAGCCGAGACGCGACGGCTTCGACCTCGCGGAGCAGCCGTCCGCCGAGCCCGAGTCCGCGCACGTCGCGCGACACCCAGAGCCGCTTGATCTCGGCGGGATCGTCGCCGTGCAGCTTGAGGCCGACGCAGCCGACGGCGGTGCCGTGCAGGAAGGCCACGAGGAAGGCGCCGTTCGGCGCGGTGAACTCGGGGTCGGTCGCCTGGCGCGTGCGGCCAGGGTCGAAGCCGACGTCGAACCGCTCGGCGAGCTCGGCGAAGTACGCCGCGATGCTCGTCCGCGCGGCGGGCTCGGCGGGGTCGACGATGCGGACCTCGACGGCCGACGCGGTCATGAGCCGCCGCACCTCGTCCATGGCGTCGAGCAGGCGCGTGCGCTGCCGTTCGGTGAGGGGGTCGAGGATGCCGCCGACCAGGTCGTCGGAGAGCCGGTCGAGCTCGCCGCACTCGGCCGTGCCGCGCTCGGTCAGGCTGACGACGCGCACGCGCGAGTCGTCGGGCGAGGGCTCGACGCGCACGAGCCCGTCGCCCTCGAGCGCGCGCAGCTGCCGGCTGAGGTAGCCCGAGTCGAGGTCGAGCCGGTCGCGCAGCTCGCGCAGTTCCGCGCCGCCGTCGCCGGACGAGCCGATCTCCCAGAGCAGCCGCGACTGGCCGAGCGGCCGCCCGCGGGCGAGGTAGCCGTCGTCGAGCGCCCCGATCCGCTCGGTGACGGTGCGGTTGAAGCTGCGCACGCGCGCGATCGCGTCCATATCTCTGACCTTAGTCAGGGATCGCATCCTGCGCCGCTTCGCCCTCGGCGAACAGCCCGCGAACGTGGTGATCCAACGCCGGACGACGCTGGCACTCTGATATCGAGAGTGCTAATCTGAACTCAACTTGAGTCAAGGTGACTCAACTCTAGAACTCCATCGAGAGGAGACGCTCATGGCCATGACCTGGGATCCGTTCCGCGACCTCGACCGCCTCGCGGCCAGCCTCGTCGACACGCGACAGGGCCCGCGGATGATGCCGATCGACCTGCACCGCGACGGCGACCACTACGTCCTGTCCGCCGACCTGCCCGGGGTCGACCCCGGCTCGATCGACATCGACGTCGACGGCCAACTGCTCACCATCCGCGCCGAGCGCACGCTGCGCAACGACGACGTGCAGTGGCTCGCGCACGAGCGGCCGAGCGGCTCGTTCCTGCGCCAGCTCACCGTCGGGGACGGCATCGACACCGCCGGCATCAGCGCGCACTACGACAACGGCGTGCTCAGCGTGATCATCCCCGTCTCCGAGCGCGCCAAGCCGCGCAAGGTGGAGGTGCGATCGAGCACCGAGGAGCCGAAGGAAGTCGCGAGCGGCAGCTGACCGGCCGGCCGGCGTCGCCGCGGGGGCGACGCCGGCCCCGGTTCCATGCGCGGACGGCGGTACGGGTGCACGGCGTCCGACCTGCCGTCCGCGCGTCCCTGGACCCCGTGCTCCCTAGGTACCTCAGGCCCGATCCGGGCATGCCGGATCGCCAAGATAGGGCACCCTCCCGATCCGGCGGACCCACCTCAGCGAGGAACCTGAGTGCAGGTGGTCAGCCACCGCCGGACGCACGAAGGGATCGGGATCATGGACCTCGCACACGGCTTCCTCGCACAGCAGATGACCGCGCACGACCAGCGCACCGCCGAGTTCGCCGCCGAGCGCCGCCTCGCGGTCGCCGAGCGCCGGCGCGCCGCACGCGCGACCGCCGCGGCACGCCGCGACTCGTTCGTCGCCGGGCTCCTCGCCCGACTGCACCCCGGGCAGGCGCGCGAGGCGCACTGAGCCTGCACCGGCCGCCGCGGCCGCACCGGCCGAGCGGCCGCCCCGGCAGCCCCGGCCGAGACCACGAGGCCGAGACGACGAAGACGGGCCCGCCCCCCAAGAGGGGACGGGCCCGTCGTGTCATCCGTGTCGGATGCGGTCGGCCTCAGCTCACGGGTTGACGACGTGGACCGTCATCGTGCCGCCCGTGGTCTGCGACGTCACCGTGACCTCGACGCCGTGGCCGGCGAGGATCACGCCGCCCAGCGGGTTCGACGAGTGGAAGAACGCGTTCGGGTCGGCGTCCGTGAACGTCGCCGTCTGCGTCGTCGTGCCGTCGGAGCCCACGGCGCCGACGTAGTCCACCGTCTGGTTCTTGCCCTTGCCGACGAGGACCTCCTTGTGCAGGGTGACCGCGTCGATCGTCTGCAGGCCGAAGGTGGCGTCGAACGGCTGGCGGCGGTTGCTCGGCGCCGAGCCGTCGGGGTAGGTGAACTTGGCCGGGTGCGAGTCGACCGGGAGCGCGAGGCCGTGGCCCTGGTGCTCGATGGTGTTGTTGTCGCCGTAGGCCTCGTCGATCGCCCACACGAGCATGCCGTCCTGGAACGGGAAGTGCTCGACGTGGTCGGGAGCCGTGTAGCCCGTGTCGAACTGGTACGGGCCGTGCTCGAGCGTGGCGTCGTAGTCGACGTAGGTGCGGTTCTCGACGAGGTAGTAGCGGTCGCCCTCGCTCGTCTCGGTGCCCGTGCTGCGCTTGAAGCCGCCCGCGGCCGTCCAGCCGTTGTCGCCCGACTCGACGTCGTCGGTGAGCAGGGTGGTGCCGCCGCTCTTGATGACGATGTCGTCGAGGAACGCGCCGGCGTAGTGCACGCCGCCGTCGGTCTGGTACCGGAAGCGGAACTGCACGTCGCTGCCACCCGGGATCGAGTAGCGCAGCGTCGACCAGCGGCCGTTCGACGAGCCGTCGAGCGGCTTGCCGACCTGCGTCCAGTTCGCGCCGCCGTCGGTCGAGTACTCGGCGTACAGGTAGTCGTAGCCGGCCTCGATGTCGTACCAGGCCTTCGCCGTGACGGTCGCCGAGCGCACCCCGGTGAGGTCGAGCGAGCGGGTCAGCGTGGTGTTGAGGTCGTCGGCGCTGCCGGTCCACCAGGCGTAGTCGCCCGAGTTCGGGGTCGTGTACTGGCTGGTGATGCCCGCGTCGGGCACGTCGATGACGAGCGCCTGCTCCTGGCCGTCGGCCTGCAGCGCGGCGGGGCTCAGGGTGAACTCGCCGGCGTCGCCGGCGCCCTCGTTCACGACCGCGTAGTCGAGCCAGCCGAGCTGGAGCTTCTCCCACGGGCCCATGTAGTCCGGCTTGGTGCCGATGTCGACCGTGCCGTCGCCGAGCCACGAGCCGCTGGACATGAGCGTCCAGAACGCGGTCGAGTTCTCGCCGCCGGCCGTGTCGTAGAAGTCGGGCAGGCCGAGGTCGTGGGCGAACTCGTGCGCGAAGACGCCCAGGCCGCCGTTCTCGGCCTCGACGGTGTAGTCGCCGATCCAGTAGCCGGTGTCGCCGATCTGCGCACCGCCGAACTTCACCTGGGTGCCGTCGACCGTCGGGCCGGTCTGGCCGAAGTCGGTCGAGTTGACGTACCAGCGGTGCGACCAGATGGCGTCCTCGCCCTGGGCTCCGCCGCCGGCGTCCTCGCCCTCGCCGGCGTGCACGGCCTGGAAGTGGTCGAGGTAGCCGTCGGGCTCGTTGAAGTCGCCGTCGTTGTCGTAGTCGTACCGGTCCCAGACGTCGAACGCGGCGAGCTCCGCCTCGATGTCGGCGTCGGACTTGCCCGCCGCCTTCTGCGCGTCGTACCAGGCGTTGCCGGAGTCCTCGATGAACTGCCAGGCCCCGCCGTAGTCCTCGACGCTGTTGTCGCCGTAGGTCGAGGCGTTGCCGGGCACCTGCACCCAGTCGCTCACCTCGCCGTCGACGGTGTAGTTGCCGGAGGACTGCTTCGTGTAGAAGTCGGCGAACGAGTCGCCCGGACCGAAGAAGAGGTCCTCGTAGTACCCCTGGTTGAAGTCCTCGCGCCAGTGCGTGCTGTTGTTGACCGTCCGGTCGGGCTCGGGGATCTCGTTGTGCAGCGGGCCGGGCTCGGTGCCGAGCTTGCCGCTGCCGGAGTCGCCGAACTCGGACAGGATCGTGAAGATCCGGCCGGTGCCCTGCACGGCGGCCTGGTAGTACTTGTCCTCCGCGAGCTGGACGGTGCCGTCCTCACCGGGCGTCGCCTGGCCCGACAGGATGAGCTCCTGCGCGGCCTTGCGGCGCTCGTCCTGGCGCTGCGTGAGCGGGCCGGGCCGGTTGTCGGGTCGCGCCTCGGCGGCGGTGGTCGAGCCGGTGGGGGAATCATTCGCGGGGGCGGCGATCGCGGCCGGTCCGAAGGCGGCTCCGGCGACCATCGTCGCGCTCGCTGCGGTCACAGCGAGCCATCCGCGCGTGCGTTGCTTCACGTGCTCTCCTTACAGGGGATTCGCCCGGAATTCACGGGCAAGTGAGAGGGACGCTAACACGTCCCCCGGACAGGGGGAAGGCCTCCGCTCCCTGTCGAGATTCCCTCACCTCCGACATCCCATTTCGCGCACGATCCCCGCGCACACGCGCCGATGTCGCACGAATCGAGCGTCCGAGCCGCCTCGGACGTCGATTCGTGCGACACCGCGAGCGGCGCGTCAGGCGGCCGCGCGGGCGCCCGGAGCGAGCTCGCGGAGGGCGTCCGCGAGCGGGGTCGTCGGTCGGCCGATGAGGCGCGCGAGCGTGCCGTCCGAGTCGGCCAGGTCGCCGCGCGCGATGCCGGCGTCGAGCGCGGCCACGAACCCGGCCGTGCCCTCGTCGAGGCCCGCGCCGACGAGGGACGCCACCCGCTCGGCGGGCGTCTGGTCGACGAACGCGACGTCGCGGTCGAGCACCTCGGATGCCGCGGCGGCGAGCTCCGCGAACGTCCACGGTTCGTCGCCGCCGAGCTCGTACACCTCGCCCACGTGCCCGTCCTCGAGGAGCACCACCGCGGCGGCCTCGGCGTAGTCGCGGCGCGGGGCGGAGGCGACCCGGCCCTCCCCAGTCGCAGCCGCGACGACGCCGGTCTCGGCGGCGAGCGCGACGTCCTGCGCGTAGTTCTCGGTGTACCAGTTGTTGCGGAGGATCACGGCGGGCACGCCCACCTCGGCGATGACCTCCTCCGTGCCCCGGTGCTCGGGGATCAGCACGAGCTCGCTGGTGTCGGCCTTCGGGCCGCTCGTGTAGGCGAGCTTGCCGACGCCGGCGGCCTTCGCCGCCTCGATCACGTTGCGGTGCTGTGCGACGCGCTCGCCGAACTCGGTGCCCGAGACGAGCAGCATCGCGTCGACGCCCGCGAGCGCGGGCGCGATGGTCTCGGGGCGGGTGTAGTCGAGCTCGACGGTGCGGATGCCGCGGGCGGCGAGGTCGGCGAGCTTCGACGTGTCGCGCGCGGCGGCGACCACGTCGGCGGGGGCGGCGCCGCGGTCGAGCAGCGCCTCGACGACGAGGCGGCCGAGGTGCCCGGAGGCGGCGGTGACGAGGATGGTCATGACGGGAGTCCCTTCCGTTTCGGTTCACCGAGGCCAACCCGCCCGACGGCCTTTGCCTTCCCTGTCGGCGGTACCCACTTTGAAGTAAGGTACGCACATGGTGGTAAGTCTTGCGCAGATCCGGGAGACCTCCGGCGAGGTCTTCATGGAGGGCTGCCCGACCCGCGTCGTGCTCGACCACATCATGAGCAAGTGGGGCGTGCTGGTGCTCCTCGCGCTCACCGACGGCACGCTCCGCTGGGGCGAGCTGCGCCGCGAGGTCCAGGGCATCAGCGAGAAGATGCTCGCCTCGACGCTCCGCACGCTCGAGGCCGACGGGCTCGTCGCCCGCACCAGCTACCCCGAGGTGCCGCCGCGCGTCGAGTACGCCCTCACCGACCTCGGTCGCGAGCTCATGGACCGGATGCTGCCGCTCGTCGAGTGGGTCGCCGGGCACGCGGACGCGATCGTCGAACGCTGAACGAGCTCGTCCGCGACGCCGCCCGCGTCGGCATCCGCCGGCCCGGCAGGGGGTCTCGCGGCGCCCGCGGCGTCCGTCGGACGCTTGCCGCCCGCCCCGTGACGTCGTAGCGTCGCGAACGGGGCGCCCTCGGCCGACGAACCGGACCGCGCGGACCGGCCAGGGCCGCCGCGGGTGCCGCCGGTCCGAGTCGAGGAGGCCGGGAGCCGTGGACGGCGACGAGGTCGACCGGCGGATGGCCGAGGCCGAGGCCGCCATCCGCGAGGCGCGCTGGGCGGACGCGCGCGACGCATTCGCCGAGGCGGTCGCCGCGCGGCCGAGCGCCGAAGCGCTCGACGGGCTCGGCCGCGCGCAGTGGTGGCTCGGCGAGACCGCCGAAGCGGTCGCGACGCGCACGCGCGCGTACGCCGCCTACCGGCGCGCTGGGCGGGACGCCGACGCCGCTCGCGTGGCGACGTGGCTCGCGATCGAGCATGCCGCGACACCGGGCCGGGAGGCCGTCGCCCGGGGCTGGCTCGGCCGGGCCGAGCGCCTCGCGGCCGACGGCGATCCGACGGCGGGCGGGTGGTCCGCCCTCGCGCGCAGCGCGCTGGAGACCGACCCCGTGCGGATCGCGGACGACGCCGACGCGGCGCTCGCCGCGGCCCGCGAGGGTCGTGACGCGGCGCTCGAGATCCGCGCGCTGGCGCGCTCGGGGCTCGGCCTCGTCCGGTCCGGCCGGTCGCACGCCGGGATCGAGCGGCTCGACGAGGCCATGGCGGCGGCGTCGGCGGAGGAGGCGGAGCGGCCCGAGGTGTTCGCCGAGACCTGCTGCGACATGGTGGCCGCGTGCGAGGAGACCCTCGACGGACGCCGGCTCGAGCAGTGGGGGCGGGTGGCCGAGCGGTTCCTCGACCTGCGCCCGCACCCGACGCTGCTCGGCTTCTGCGGGTCGTGCTGCGCCGGCATCCTCGCCGCACGCGGCGACACGGTCGGCGCCGAGCGCTGGCTGACCTGGACCATCGAACGGCTCGACTCGGCCGGGCACGCCGCGCGGTGCGTGGATCCGCGGGCTCGGCTCGCCGAGCTCCGGCTCGCGCAGGGACGGCTCGAGGAGGCCGAGCGGCTCGTCACCGGCATCGAGGCGCGTCCCGAGTCCGTGCGCGCCGTCGTCGGCATCCACCTCGCCCGCGGCGACTCGGGTGCGGCGTCGTCGGTCCTGCACCGCCGGCTCGCGAGGATCGGCGCGGACTCGCTCGCGGCCGTCCCGCTCCTCGAGCTGCTCGTGCCCGTGCAGCTCGGCCGCGGCGACCTCGCGGGTGCGGAGACGTCGGTCGAGCGCCTCGCCCGGCTCACGGCGGCGTCCGGCGACGAGGCGCAGCGTGCCCTCGCCGAGCTGGCGACCGGCCGTCTGCGGCTCGCGCAGGACGCGGCAGCCGACGCCGGACGGGAGCTCCGGTCGGCCGCCGAGCGCTACGACCGGGTGGGCATGCCGCTGGACGCGGCACGCGCGCGCGTGCTCCTCGCCGAGGCGCTCGCGCAGGCCGGCGATCCGGACGCCGCGGTGCCCGAGGCCCGGGCGGCCGCCGCGGTGCTCGACCGTGCGGGGCTCGTCGCCGAAGCGGATGCCGCGGACGCGGTCGCCCGATCGCTCGGCGGGCGGGGGCGCGTCGGGCCGAAGCGGGTCGGCACGCTCACGAAGCGCGAGCAGGAGGTCCTGCGCCTGGTCGCCGAGGGCCTCAGCAACGCCGAGATCGCCGACCGGCTGTTCATCAGCCCGGCGACGGCCGGGCACCACGTGAGCAACCTGCTCGCCAAGCTCGGCGTGCGGAGCCGGACCGAAGCCGCCGTGCAGGTCCACGGGCTCCGGTCCGGCTGACCGGAGGTCAGGCCGCCCCGGCGTGCTCGAACGCGCCGAGCTGGTTCAGCAGCCCGAACACGTCGGGGATCGACCAGGACTCGGCGATCGAGCCGCCCTCGACCCGGAAGATGTCGATCTCGTCCAGCTGGATGGCGCGCCCGGTCGGCGCCGTGCCGAGGAACTCGCCCCGGTGCGTCGCCGTGGCGTGGATGCGCGCGACGACCTTGTCGCCCTGGGTGATGAGGTCCTCGACGGCGACCTCGGCGTCGGGGAACGCCGTGAACCAGTACGCCCCCTCCTCGCGGACGCTGTCGCGACCGCGGCCCTGCGACGAGTTGTTGACGAAGTCCTCCGTCATGAGGCTCGCGGCGGCCTCGACGTCGTGCCGGCTCCACGCCTCGAAGAACCGTCGAACGACGTCCGTGCTCTCGGTGTCCATGATCTGCTCCTCCCGTCGGGTCGTCCGTTCCCTCCACGCTGTCACGTGGGCTGCCCCGGAGCATGGGGAGGATTCTCCATTCCGCACCGGACCGGCTGGACGCCCGGTGCCACCCGGACGCGGGGCATCGGGGGGCTTGCCCGCGGACGCCGCGCGGTCGTAGCGTCGCGCCCAGCAGCATCCGTCGCCGACGATCGGGGGATCACATGGCCGCGTCCGCACTGCCGCCGAGCGGCGAGCTTCCCGACGATCGCCCCGGCGCGGCCGCGACGACCTGCGACGCCCGCGGGATGATCGAGATCCACCGGATGTACCGCGCCGAGTTCGCCGAGGGGCCCGACCTCGTCGGGCGGGTGGCCGAGGGGGATGCCGCGCACGCGGACGTCGTCGGCGACCACCTCGCGCTGATCTCGGAGAGCCTGCACCACCACCACGAGTGGGAGGACGAGCACCTCTGGGACACGCTCGACGAGCGCGCGCCCGCGTGCGCGGGCCATGTCGAGCGGATGAAGGCGCAGCACGCGGCGATGCTCGTGCACCTGCGGGAGCTCGACGCGGCGCTGCCCGCCTTCCGGGCGGGGGGACGGTCGACGGATGCCGCGCCGGTGCTCGCCGCGCTGGCGGGTGTGAACGACGCCCTCGCCGTCCACCTCCCCGACGAGGAGGCCAACATCGTCCCGGTCATGGAGACGACCCTGACGCAGGCGGAGGTCGACGCGGCCGGCGAGCACGGCCGGAAGACGACGCCGAAGGGCAAGACCTGGCAGGCGCTCGGGGCGATCCTCGCCGCGCAGCCCGACGGGGGCGACGAGTGGCTGCACGAGCACATGCCCCTGCCGGGGCGGCTCGCGTGGCGGCTCATCGGCCGGCGCGACTACGCGGCGAACCGGGCGGCGCTCACGGGCGAGTCGCACGCCTGACCGCGGCGGTCCGCCCGCCTCAGTCCGCCGACCGCGGGGTCGGCCGGCCTCGACGGTCAGCCGACCTCGGCTTCGACGGCGTCGCCGACGGCGATGCGGTGCGGCCCCGCGCCGTCGAGCTCGGGCACGAGGCGGACGCCGAACCAGGTCGCGCCATCCCACTTGCGGTGCCGGGCGAGGGTCCGGATCGGCTCCTTGCCGCGCGCCAGGGTCGTCGGGTCGACCTGCGTCATCACGCAGCGGTCGCAGACCTCGGTCATGCGGAAGCGCACGCCGCCGAGGCGCACGTGCGTCCAGCGGTCCTCGCCGAACGGCTCGTCGCCGTCGACGACCACGTTGGGACGGAACCGCAGGATGTCGAGCGGCGGGACGTCGTCGGGCGTCCAGGCGTCGAGTTGCGCGAGCGACGCCTCGCTCGCGAGCAGCAGCGGGCCGGCGTCGGCGAGCGTGAGTCCCTCCCCGGGACGCCCGCCGTGCTCGGGGTTGACCGGGCGCGCGAGCGGATCGGGCTGCCAGACGAGCCGCAGCGGGGCGCGCATCCGCGCGCTCAGCCAGTCGTCGGCCTCGTCGCCCGCGGGGAGCGCCTCGCGCTGTCGCGAGTGCCCGACGGGGACCGGCGGGGCCCCGACGGGCGGGTCGACGCGGAGCGACTCGGCGTCGCCGGGCGCGGCGAGCAGCAGACCGCCGTCGGCGAGCGGCTCGGCGGTCAGCGAGAGCAGGGCGTTGCGCTCGCGCGCCGTCACGGGGCTGCCGTCGGCGTCGACGACCCCCCAGCGGCGGTCGCCCTCGAGCCCCCACGGCCGCACGATCGCCGAGCCCACGTCGCGCCCGGCGAACGACTTCACGGGGTACACGCGGAGCCGGGTCACCTGCATCCCGCCACGCTAGCCGACGCGGCGCCGACCGAAGTCGGGGCGAGCGGTCGACGTGTCGTGCCCCCGTGCGAGCATGGACGGCATGCCCGCCGAACGACCGCCCGACTGGCGCGCGGCACTCGCGAGCCTCGACGCGGCCGCGACCGACGGCGGTCGGGACGCCGGGTCGACGGATGCCGCGGCCGCGCCGGGCACCGCCCGACTCCGCCCGCTCGGGCTGCAGTTCCAGCTGCGCCGCCGGGTGCCGCGTCGCGACGGCGAGTGGCGCGGGCCCCGCGACGAGCCCGCACGGCGGGCGTCCGGGGTCGACCGCATCGGCGTGCGGCCCGTCACGCAGGGCGCGCGCGGGGCGTGGGGCAAGCACGGCCTCACCTGGCAGAACATCGCCTACCAGGCGTCGTCGGCGGGCGTCGACCCGGCGCAGTCGCGGTGGTTCGCGCAGTTCGCGCTGCTCAAGGGCACCACGCCGTCGGTGCACGTCTACGGCTCGGAGTGGATCACGCTCGACGAGTTCGAGAGCCCGCTGCTCTGGGCGCTCCTCGATGAGGCGCGGCGGCTCGGCATCGCCCTCGTCGGCTCCGGGCCGACCCCGGACGTGGCGCTGCACGGGGCGGCGTCCCTCGGGTTCGACGCGTCGCGCGCCGACGGCGGCCTGACGCTCACCCCGGTCCTCGACCTCGGCGGCGTCGCCCACCCGCTCGCCGCCCGGCGCGGCGACCCGGACGGCGATGCCACCCGGGTCCGCCCGATCGCCCGGCACGGCCTCGCCCGGTTCGACCTCGACGTGGGTCGCCTCGACCTCGCTCCAGTGACCGGCGGGCTCGGCGCCCCCGAGCTCGCCCTGCTCGGCGAGGCGCACGAGGTACGCGTCCCGGCAGGGGAGGTGTCCGAGTTCCTCGCGACCCACGTGCACGCCCTCGCCCGCACGCTCGCGATCACGAGCCGCGACGGCACGTTCGAGCCGCCGCCGCTTCCGCCCGCGACCCTCGTGCTCGACGCGCGCTACGAACCCGACGACGTGCTCCGGCTGTCGTGGCGATGGGCGCACGCCGACGGCCGCTGGAGCGAGGTCGACCCCGCGGCCGACCCCGACCCGGAGCTCGACGACGACCTCGTCGCCCGGGTCGCCGACGAGCTCGGCTGGGTGCCGTTCGAGGCGGTCGTGCTGCGCGGCATCGACGCCGCCGAGTTCGCGATGGAGCGGATGCCGCGGCTCGAGGAGCTCGCCGAGCGCCGCCCCCTGCGCATCGACGTGCGCGGCGAACGACCGGACTACCGGGAGGCGACGGCGCGGCCGCAGCTCGCGGTCTCGCTCGTCGAGAGCCGCAAGCGCGACTGGTTCGACCTCGGCGTCGTCGTGACGGTCGACGGCCGCCCGGTGCCGTTCATGCCGCTGTTCCGCGCGCTCGCGACCGGGCGCAAGCGGATGCTGCTCGTCGACAAGTCCACGCTGTCGCTGACGCAGCCCGTGTTCGACGAGCTGCGGGAGCTCATCGAGGAGGCCGGCTCCCACGACGAGTGGGAGACGGGCGTCCGCATCCACCGCAGCCGGTCGAGCCTCTGGTCCGACTTCGAGGACCTGGCCGACGTCGCCGAGCCCGCGGTCGCCTGGCGCGCCACGGTCGCCGGACTCGAGCAGGGCGAGGTGCCCGAGCTCGCGCCGCCCGCGGGGCTCGCGCTCCCGCTCCGGCCGTACCAGCTCGACGGGTTCCGATGGCTCGCGTTCCTGCACGCGAACCGCCTCGGCGGGGTGCTCGCCGACGACATGGGGCTCGGCAAGACCGTGCAGTGCCTCGCGCTCGTGCAGCACGCGACGGAGCGGGCGCGCGGCGCGACGGATGCCGCGGCGACGGATGCCGCGTCGCCGCGGCCGTTCCTCGTCGTCGCGCCCACGTCGGTCGCCTCGAACTGGGTGCGCGAGGCCGCCCGGTTCACGCCAGGCCTTCGGGTCGCGTCGGTGACCGCGACGGAGGCGAAGCGACGGCGTCCGCTCGCCGAGGTCGCGGCGGGCGCCGACCTCGTCGTGACCACCTACGCGGTGCTCCGCCTCGACGCCGACGCCTTCGGCGAGCTCGAGTGGGCCGGCCTCGTGCTCGACGAGGCCCAGTTCGTGAAGAACCCGGCGACCCGGGTGCACGAGGCCGCCCGCGGCATCCGCGCCCCCTTCCGGGTCGCGGTGACTGGCACGCCGCTCGAGAACCACCTCGGCGAGCTGTGGGCGATCCTGCGCATCGTCGCGCCGGGGCTGTTCCCGTCGCGGCGCGCGTTCGACGAGCGCTACCGTCGCCCGATCGAGGAGGACGGCAACCGCGAGCGGCTCGACCGGCTGCGCCGCCGCATCCGCCCGCTCGTGCTGCGCCGCACCAAGGAGGCCGTCGCACCCGAGCTGCCCCCGAAGCAGGAGCAGGTGCTCGAGGTCGACCTCGCCCCGGAGCACCGGCGGCTGTACGACCTGGTGCTCCAGCGCGAGCGCCAGAAGCTGCTCGGACTCCTCGACGACCTCGACCGGCAGCGGTTCATCGTCTACCGCTCGCTGACGCTGCTCCGGCTCCTCGCGCTCGACGCCGCACTCGTCGACGCGGAGCGACATGCCGGCGTGCCGTCGGCCAAGCTCGACGCGCTGTTCGAACAGCTCGAGGACGTGCTCGCCGAGGGGCACCGCGCGCTCGTCTTCAGCCAGTTCACCTCGTTCCTCGACCGCTTCACCGCCCGCCTCGAGGCCGACGGGGTGCCCTTCGCGCACCTCGACGGATCGACCCCGGCCCGCCGCCGCGACGAGGAGGTGGCGCGCTTCCGCGCCGGCGAGGCATCCGTCTTCTGCATCAGCCTCAAGGCCGGCGGCTTCGGGCTGAACCTCACCGAGGCCGACTACGTCTTCCTGATGGACCCCTGGTGGAACCCCGCGAGCGAGGAGCAGGCGGTCGATCGTGCGCACCGGATCGGGCAGGACCGGCAGGTCATGGTCTACCGGCTCGTCGCCGCGGGCACGATCGAGCAGAAGGTCATGGAGTTGAAGGCGCGGAAGGGCGAGCTCGCGGCATCCGTGCTCGACGACGACGGCCTCGCCGGAACCCGGCTCGACGCCGCCGAACTCCGCGGGCTCCTCGAGGGCTAGCCCACGGTCCGGCTGGCGGTGGTCGCGCCCGCCGCGGCGGCCTGGGCGCGGTCGGCGGCGCGCAGCCGCCGGATCCACTTGTCGCCCTCGACCGCGACGACGAGGAACAGCAGCAGCACGATGCACTCGAGCCACTGCCATCCGGTGAGCGACACGGTGCCGAGCAGCCGCTGCAGGAACCCGAGCTCGGTCGAGAGCACGATGATGACCACCGGCCAGACGAGGAACTTCGCCACCGCGGCGATCGGCGGCACGAGGCCGGACTCGGGCGAGCGGCGCATGAGCAGTGCGCTGAGCACGGTCGCGAGGCCGACGACGACGTACGCCATGGTCATCGACGCGGTCGGCCCGTCGGGGCTCGGCTCGTCGGGACCCCAGACCAGTGGCACCAGCGAGATCAGGAAGATGACGGCGCCGTAGCCGATCCACTCGCCGACCGAGTGCGGGTTCACGATGCCGAGCTTCGGGTCGCGCGGCGGCTCCTGCATCGTCGCGGGCGGAGCCGCGTCGGCGGCGATGCCGAGCACCGCGAACAGCGTCACGAAGAAGTTCAGGAACAGCACCTGCGACGGGAACAGCGCGACGCCGTCGGCGATCTGGAACGCGCTCGCGGCGAGGAACAGCAGGATCAGGCTGATCAGCTGCGTCATCTGGAACCGCAGGTACGCGGTGATCTTGGCGTACACGATGCGGCCGAGCTCGACCGCGTGCACGAGCGTCGAGAAGTCGTCGTCGGTGAGCACGAGCTTCGCCGCCTGCTTCGTGACCTCCGAGCCCGAGCCCATGGCGACGCCGACGTCGGCCTGCTTGATCGCCGCCGCGTCGTTCACCGCGTCGCCGGTCATCGCGACGATCTCGCCCTGCGCCTGCAGCAGCCGCACCAGCCGCAGCTTGTCGTCGGGCGTGACCCGGCCGAACACGTGCAGGCCCGGCAGGCGACGGGTCAGCTCCTCGTCGCTCATGGCCTGCAGTTCGGCACCGCTCACGGCACCCGGTCCGAGCCCCAGCTCGCGGCCGATCGCGCCGGCCGTGACGGCGTGGTCGCCGGTGATCATGCGCACCTCGATGCCGGCGCTCGCGGCGACCTCGACGGCCGTCTTGGCCTCGGGGCGCAACGGGTCGACGATGCCGACCAGGCCGATGAGGGCGAGCTCCTCGACCCACGACATCGGGTCGGCGGCGACGCGCCCCTCGTCGGCGTCGTCGACGAATCGCGCCGCGAAGGCCAGCGTGCGCAGTCCCGTCGCCGACATGTCCTCGAGCTCCGCGGTCGCCGCGTCGGCGTCGACGGGCACGAGTTCGCGCTCGGTCGTGAGCATGGTCGTGCACCGGCCGAGGATGACGTCCGGCGCACCCTTCACCAGGAGCACGAGCCGCACCTCGCCGCGCACCGGCATCCGCTGCAGCGTCGCCATGAACTTGTAGTCGGAGTCGAAGGGCACCTCCGCGAGCCGCGGGAAGTCGCGCCGGGCGGCGTCGGCGTCGATGCCGAGCTTCGCGCCGAGCACGATGAGCGCGGCCTCGGTCGGATCGCCGACGACGACGCCCTCGGTCGAGACGGTCGCGTCGTTCGGCAGGCTGATCGCGAGGCCCAGCGTCGCCGCCTCGACGGGCTCGTCGGTCGCGCCGAGCATGCGGCCGTCGAACGAGTAGCCCTCGCCCGTCACGCGGAAGTGGTCGCCGCCCATCCAGGCGGTGCGCACCGTCATCTCGTTCATGGTGAGCGTGCCGGTCTTGTCCGAGCAGATCGCGCTCGTCGCGCCGAGGGTCTCGACGTCGTTCAGTGACGCCACGATGGCGCGCTGGTCGGCGAGCTTCGACGCCCCCCACGAGAGCAGGCTCTGCACGAACACGGGCAGACCCGTCGGAATCGCGGAGATCGCGACCGCGGTGCCGAGGAACAGCAGCTCCTGGATGCTCTGCCCGCGAACGGCGCCGATCACGATGATGACGAGCACCGCGCCCCACGCGATGATGCCGAGCACCTTCGTGAGCGAGTCGAGCTCGCGCTGCAGCGGCGACTTCCCTGAGCCGACCTCGGTCAGCATCGACGCGATGCGTCCCATCTGCGTGCGCATGCCGGTCTCGACGACGACCATGCGCGCCGTGCCGCGCGTGACCGACGTGTTCTGGAAGACCATCGACGTGCGATCCGCGAGCGCGGTTCCCGCCTCGTTCGGGGTCGGCCCCTTCGGGATCGGCAGCGACTCGCCCGTGAGCGCGGACTCCTGGGTCTCGAGGTTCGCCGCGCGCAGGATCCGGCCGTCGGCCGGCACCAGGTCGCCGGCCTCGAGGTCGACGAGGTCGCCGGGCACCAGGTCGGTCGCGTCGACCTGCCGGATCGTGCCGTCTCGGAGCACGCGCGCCTGCGGCGTCTGCAGCTTCGCGAGCGCGTCGACGCTGCGACGGGCCTTGAGCTCCTGCCGCGTGCCGCTGATCACGTTGTAGAGCACGAGGATCGCCACGATGATCGCCGTCGACACCTGGCCGATGAGGAGCGACACGACCGCGACCGCGATGAGCATGAGCGTCATCAGCTGCGTCGCCTGGCCGAACGCGATGCGCCACGCGTTCGGCGGCGGGGCGCTGCGGAGCGCGTTCGGTCCGTGCTCGGCGAGGCGCGCGTCGGCGTCGGCCTGCGTGAGGCCGCGTGCCGTATCGCCGCCGGCCTCGGCGACCGCCTCGTCGGGCGGCAGCGACCACCAGGCCGTGCCCTCCTCGCCGGCCGGCTGCGCCTGCGATGCCTCTGGCTGCGTGTCGATGCTCACCGGACCCCCTCGGGAACTCGTCTGCCGCACACCCTAGCGGCGCGCACGCCCCGGCACAGCAGAATGGACGACGGAGGTCGACGATGATCACGCACGAGGTGCAGAACCAGGTCCCGCCGCGCGAGGGCGTGGACGAGTTCGCGGCGAACGCGCCGCTCGTCGAGGCGGTCGCGCGGTGGGGGACCGGGACGGATGCCGCGTCGGCCGCGCTGCACGACCTGGGTCGACGGGTCGGCACGGCGGCATTCCAGCGCGACGCCGAGCTCGCGAACACCCGGACCCCGGAGTTGCGCACGCACGACCGCTGGGGCCGACGCATCGACGAGGTCGACTCCGACGAGTCGTACCACCGGATCATGGCGACGGCGGTCGGCGCCGGGGCGCACACGTCGGCGTGGGCCGACCCGCAGCCGGGCGCGAGCGTCGACCGAGCCGCCGCGTTCCTCCTGCTCGCGCAGGTCGAGCCGGGCCATGCGTGCCCGATCTCGATGACGCACGCCGCGGTCGCGACGCTCGAACACGCGGCCGAGGGGCTGCGCGCCGACTGGATGCCGCGGCTGCTCAGCCGCGACTACGAGCCCGGGCTCGGGGCGGACGGCGCCGCGGAGCCGAAGCACTCGGCGCTCATCGGCATGGCCATGACCGAGAAGCAGGGCGGCTCCGACGTGCGGGCGAACACGACGCGGGCCGTGCCAAGGTCCGGCGGCGGCATCCGCCCCGACTGGGGCACCGAGGTGGGCCTCACCGGCCACAAGTGGTTCTGCAGCGCGCCGATGAGCGACGCGTTCCTGGTGCTCGCGCAGGCGCCCGGCGGACTGTCGTGCGTGTTCGTGCCGCGGGTGCTGCCCGACGGCTCACGCAACGTGTTCCGCATCCAGCGGCTGAAGGACAAGCTCGGCAACCGCTCGAACGCGTCGAGCGAGGTCGAGTTCGACGACACGACCGGCTGGCTCGTCGGCGAGGAGGGCCGCGGCGTCGCGACCATCGTGCAGATGGTCACCCGCACGCGGCTCGACTGCGTGATCGGCACGGCCGCCGGCATGCGCCAGTCGGTCGCCGAGGCCGCGTGGCACGTGCGGCACCGGCGCGCGTTCGGATCGCGGCTCGTCGACCAGCCCGCCATGGCGGCGGTCGTCGCCGACCTCGCCCTCGAGTCCGAGGCCGCGACGCTGACCGCCATGCGCCTGGCGCGCGCGTACGACGCCGACGCCTCCGAGGGCGAGCAGGCGTTCCGACGGCTCGCGACCGCGGTCGCGAAGTTCCAGGTCTGCAAGCGCGGCCCCGAGCACGCCTACGAAGCCCTGGAGTGCCTCGGCGGCAACGGCTACACCGAGGCGTTCCCGCTCGCGCGGCGCTACCGCGAGCAGCCGCTGCTGGCGATCTGGGAGGGCTCCGGCAACGTCATCGCGCTCGACGTGCTGCGCGTGCTCGCCCGCGAGCCCGAGGCGTTCATGGCGTTCTTCGACGTCGTCGGCGAGGCCGCGGGCGAGCATCCCGGATTCGATCTCGCGCTCGCCGAGGCGCGCTCGATCGTCGGCGAGGTGAGCGAGGCGGATGCCGCGACCGCGGCGTTCCGCGCCCGCGAGCTCGCCGAGCGGCTCGCGCTCGTGCTCGAGGCGTCGCTGCTGCTCCGGCACTCGCCGGCGCCGGTCGCCGACGCGTTCGTGCGCTCGCGGCTCGAGGGCGACGGCGGCGCGATGTACGGCGCGCTGCCGCCGGGGGTCGACGTCGCGGCCGTCTTGGCGCGGGCCGACGGGACGGGCAGGATGTCGGCATGAGGGATCGCGCGAACTGGCTCGTCGTCGCGCAGTTCGTGCTGCTCGCGCTGCTGGTGCTCCTGCCGGTGCTGCTGCCCGTGCCGCCGCTCTGGGTCGGCCGACAGGCGACCGTGTTGTCCGTCCTGCTCGTCATCACGGGGCTCGTGCTCGCCGGCGCCGGCATGGCTGCGCTCGGCCGCGACCTCGTGCCCTGGGTGGCCCCCCGCGAGGGCGCGACCCTGAGGACCGACGGCGTCTACCGGCTCACGCGCAACCCGATCTACGTCGGCCTGCTCGTCGCCGCCGCCGGCTGGGTGATCTGGCAGGCGCGCATCGACCTCGTCGTGGCCTGGGTGCTCCTCGCGGTCGTGCTCATCGTGAAGGCGCACCTCGAGCAGCACCGGCTGCTCGACCGGTTCGGCGAGGCCTACCGGGAGTACGCCGACCGCACGCCGCTGCTGCTCTGGGCGCGCGGCATCCGCTGAGCGCGGCTACGCGGGTGCGTCGGCGGCCGTCGCGTCCGGTGCCGTCCCGCCCGCTTGCGGCGCGCCCGCGGCATCCGTCGACGCCTCCAGCGGGCCCGCCTCGATGAGGTGCGCGATCGCGCGCAGCGGGATCGGCGCCCAGTGGGGACGGTTGCGCGTCTCGTAGATCGCCTCGTACACGGCCTTGTCGAGCTCGAAGGCGGCGAGCAGGTCGCGGTACACGGTGAGGTCCATGCCGGATGCCGCGACGTAGCCGTCGACGAACGCCTGCCGTGCGGAGGCCGTCCAGGCCCGGGCCTCCGCCGCCTGCTCGGGGTGCAGCAGCTCGGTCGCGCCGGCGACGTAGTCGAACGACCGGAGCATGCCGGCGACGTCGCGCACCGGCAGGTCGGGACTGCGGCGCTCGGCCATCGGGCGCATGGGCTCGCCCTCGAAGTCGAGCAGGAACCAGCCGCGGTCGGGAGCGAGGATGACCTGGCCGAGGTGCAGGTCGCCGTGCACGCGCTGCAGGTCCGGCCAGGCGCCCGCCTCGGCGCGCTCGTAGAAGGCTTCGATCGCCGCGCGCTGCGGCTCGAGCTCCGGCACCTCGGCCACGGCGATCGCCAGGCGACGCCGCCAGGCGCCCGTCACCGCGGCGATGAGCTCGTCGGAGGCCGGGGCATGCTCGAACGCCCCGCGCAGGCCGAGATGGACCTCGGCGACGGCCGCCCCGAGAGCCCGGGCCTCGTCGGCGAAGTCCTGCCCGTTCGCCGCCGCGAGCAGCGCCACCCGCCACGCGTCCTCGACGCCCGGCAGGAACTCCTGTGCGAACGCGAGGTGGCCGCGTGCGCGGCCCTCGGCGCGGCCCACGTCGTCCCATTCGCCGAGCACATCGCCCACGACCGGCGGGATGTGCGGAGACCCGGCGACGCCGAGCGCGGTCTGCAGCGTGACATCCGGGTTGTCGCCGTGGTGAAGCTGTCGGAACACCTTGCAGATCACGGGCGCCTCGCCGACGGGGCGGTACACGATCGACGTGTTGGACTGCTCGCCGCCGAGCACGCTCGCCGGCACGCGCGCGGTCGCACCGGCCGGGGCGTCGGAGTCACCCGCGCGGAGGGCGGACGGATGGCCCATCGCGGTCGCGCCGTGCGCGACCGCCCGTCCGCCAGCGCGGATCAGGTCGAGCAGGGCGCCGGTGAACGCGGGGTCGTGCGGACCGTCGATCAGGTGCGTGCCGTCGTCCAGGACGCCGATCAGGTGCTCGTCGGCGCTGCCGCCGTCGGCGCGTTCGACCACCGGCACCTGGTACAGCACAGGCGGCTCGGCGCCATCGTCCATCACGAGCAGCGAGAGCGCGCGGACCCCCGGCTCGGCGACCGGCAGCTCCCATGCCCCGATCCGGCGCAGCACTGGCGCGTGCCCCTTCCCGGCGAACCAGCGCTGCGCGGGCATCCACGCCGCGATCGCGGCCATCGCGCTGTCCATGCCTGAACGATATTGCCGCCGGTGGGTGTCGTCGAGGCAGCACGCGCCGCGTGGCCCCCGGACGGGGCGCGACATCCGCCGCCCTGCTCCGCCCCCCAGGACCGCCGTTCGGACGGAATGCGGCGCCGCCGCGCGCGCAGTCCCGCCCGATTCCGTCCGAACGGCGCGGTGCGGGGGCGCCGGCGCACCGCCGCACGACGCTAGAGCAGGCGGTCGGTGCCGCGGTCGCGGCGGCGCGAGCGCGGCTCGTCGAGGCCGATGTGGATCCGCGTCCGGCGCCGCTCGATCACGATGAACAGCGCGCCGAGCAGCCACAGCGGCACCTGGGTGAGGAACGCGATGCGGAACGCCTCCAGCGAGTAGGTGTCGGGCGTGCCCGCGCCCTGCGCGTCCATCGCGATGCCGATGAGCAGGATCGCGAGCAGCGCGGCGAGGAAGCCGCCGACGTTCGTGATTCCCGTCGCCGTGCTGAGCCGGTGGCTCGGATTGAAGGTGCGCGCGTGGTCGAAGCCGATCATCGAGCCGGGGCCGCCGGTGCTCATCGCGAAGGCGAGCACGAACAGCAGCCAGAGCGGCGACGGGCCCGGCCAGAGGATGACGGCGAGCCACGCGAGCGCCTGGATCGCGATCACGGGCAGCACGAGCAGGCGCGACCGCCGGGTCGGGTGGCGCGTCGAGAGCGCCCCGATGACCGGGCCGACGAGGATGCCGAACACCACGTAGACGGTGAACAGCAGCGAGGCCATCGCGGGCGTCAGGCCCTCGCCGACGGTGAGGAACGGGAAGCCCCAGAGCAGCACGAAGGCGGTGCCCGAGAACGGGGTCGTGAAGTGCGACCAGAACGCCAGCCGCGTGCCGGGGTGCGCCCACGACTCCCGGAAGCCCTGGCGCAGGTCCGCGGAGGACCGCACGACGTGGATGGCGCCGGTGACGGTGTCGACCGAGACGTCCTCGATGCGGCCCGGCGGGCGGTTCCGGATGACCGCGAAGGTGAGCACCGTGAACAGCACCCCGAGCCCGGCGAGGGAGCCGAACGCGATCGACCACGTCGTCGCGTGCAGCAGCGCCGCGAGCGGCAGCACGGCGAGGATCTGCCCCGACTGGCCGATCAGCCCCGTGAGCTGCACCATGAGCGGTGCCCGCCGTTCGGGGAACCACACGGCGATGACGCGCAGCACGCTCGGGAAGACGGCCGCGTCGCCGGCGCCGAGGAGCATGCGAGCGAAGATCGCCCAGCCGACATCGGGCGCGAAGGCGAGCACGAGCTGGCCAACCGCCATGACCGCCATTCCTGCGGTGATGATCGGGCGTGCGCCGAACCGGTCGAGCAGCAGGCCGACGGGGATCTGCATGCCGCCGTACACGGCGAGCTGGATCACGGCGAACATCGACAGGGTCGACGCGTCGGCGTCGAATCGCACCGCCGCGTCGACGCCGACCGCCGACAGCGACGACCGGTTCGTCACGGAGACGATGTAGGCCGCGACGCCGACGCCCCACACCAGCCAGAGCCGCCAGGTCGGGGCGAGGGGGAGCGGGGTCGGGGTCGTCACAGCCCTTCGAGGGTACCCCTCCACGTCCCGCCGACGACGAGGGGCGGATGCCGCACGGCACCCGCCCCTCGCCCGAACCGCGACCTCAGCCCAGCGGGGCGCCCTCGGTCGCGCCGCCGCCGAAGGCGGCGCCGTCGTCGATCGCCTCGATCGAACCGGTCGGCGTGCCGACGGCCGCCTCGGCCTCCATCGCGAGTTCGGCGTCGACGTCGTAGGCCGCCTGCTCGAACTGCGAGTTGTAGAGCCGGTAGTAGGCGCCCTTCGCGTCGATGAGCTCGTCGTGCGTGCCCTGCTCCACGATGTCGCCGTGCTCCATCACGAGGATGAGGTCGGCGTCGCGGATCGTGGAGAGGCGGTGCGCGATGACGAACGAGGTCCGGCCCTGTCGCAGTGCCGCCATCGCGTGCTGCAGCAGCAGCTCGGTGCGGGTGTCGACCGAGCTCGTCGCCTCGTCGAGGATCAGCACGCTCGGCTGCGCCACGAATGCGCGCGCGATCGTGATGAGCTGCTTCTCACCGGCGGAGACGTTCGAGGCGTCCTCGTCGAGCACGGTGTCGTAGCCCTCGGGGAGCGAGTGCACGAACCGATCGACGTAGGTCGCCTTCGCCGCGGCCACGAGCTCGTCGTCGGTCGCGTCCTGTCGGCCGTACCGGATGTTCTCGCGGATGCTGCCGCCGAACAGCCACGGGTCCTGCAGGACCATGCCGGTGCGGGCGCGGACGTCGTGGCGCGTGAGCTCGGCGATGTCCTGGCCGTCGATGAGGATGCGGCCCCCGTCGAGCTCGTAGAACCGCATGACGAGGTTCACGAGGGTCGTCTTGCCGGCGCCGGTCGGGCCGACGATCGCGACCGTCTGGCCGGGCTCGACGCGGAACGACAGGTCGCGGATGAGCGGACGGTCGGGCGTGTACGAGAACGACACGTGCTCGAACTCGATGACCCCGCGGCCGTCGACCGGTGCGGGCGCATCGGCGGCGTCGGCCTCCTCCTCCTCGGCGTCGAGCAGCTCGAACACGCGCTCGGCCGACGCCGTGCCGGACTGGACGACCGCGGCCATGCCGCCGAGCTGCGAGAGCGGCTGGGTGAACTGCTGCGAGTACTGGATGAACGCCTGCACGTCGCCGAGCCGGAGCTGCCCGCCGGCGACCATGAGCCCGCCGAGGACGGCGATGCCGACGTACGTGAGGTTGCCGACGAACTGCATGCCGGGCATGATCACGCCCGCCAGGAACTGCGCCTTGAACGCGGCGTCGTAGAGCTCCTCGTTCTCGTCGCGGAACTTCTCGCTCGCGTCGCGCTCGCGGCCGAAGACCTTGACGAGCGCGTGGCCCGAGAACGACTCCTCGACGCGGGCGTTCAGGCGGCCGACCTTCTTCCACTGGATGCCGAACGCGGCCTGGGACTTCGGACCGATGACGCCGAAGATCACGGCCATGAGCGGCAGGGCGACGAGCGCCACCAGCGAGAGCTGCCACGAGATCGAGAACATCATGACCAGCACGCCGATCACGGTGAGGATGCTCGTGAGTGCGCTCGAGAGCGACTGCTGCATCGTCTGCGTGATGTTGTCGATGTCGTTCGTCACGCGCGAGATGAGCTCGCCGCGCTGCGTGCGGTCGAAGTAGCTGAGCGGCAGCCGGTGGACCTTCGCCTCGACCTGCTCGCGCAGGCCGTACATGGCGCGGACCATGATCACGTTGATCACGTAGCCCTGGATCCACGACAGGATCGACGCGACCACGTAGAGCATCAGCACGATCACGATGAGCTGGCTGAGGCGCACGAAGTCGATGCCCTCGCCGGGCGTCAGCGTCGCGGCGCCGACGATGTTGGCCAGGTCGTCCTGGCCGGACGCCCGCAGCTGCTCGACGACCTGTTCCTGCGTCACGCCCGCGGGCAGCTGCAGCGAGATCCACCCCTCGAAGATGACGTTGGTCGCCTCGCCGAGGACCTTGGGCGCGATGACGGTCAGCACCACGCCGAGGGCGCCGAGCAGCGACACGAACGCGAACGACCACTTCCACGGCGCGAGCAGTCCGAGCATGCGCCGGAAGCTGCGGCCGAAGTCGGACGCCTTGCCGGGCGCGACCGAGTTCCACGTGCCGGAGTTGATGCGCGCCTCCTCGGCGAGCTGCTGCTCCTCCAGCTCCTCGAGGGTGGGCTCGGCGGCGTTCGCGACCGCCGTGGCGGCGCGCCCACGACCGCGGGCGGCGCGGCGGCCGTTCGGGGTGCCGTTCTCGCGGCTCATGCCTGGGCCTCCACTCCGAGCTGGGATTCGACGATCTCGCGGTACGTCTGGCAGGTCTCGACGAGTTCGTCGTGCCGGCCGAGGCCGACCACGCGGCCGTCCTCGAGCACGACGATGCGGTCGGCGTCGGTGATGGTCGAGACGCGCTGCGCGACGACGACCTTGGTCACCTCCGGCAGCTCGCGCCAGAGCGCCTGCCGCAACCTCGCATCGGTCGTGAGGTCGAGCGCCGAGAACGAGTCGTCGAACACGAGGACCTCCGGCCGGTGCACGATGGCGCGCGCGATCGCGAGCCGCTGGCGCTGCCCGCCGGACACGTTGGTGCCGCCCTGCGCGATGCGCGCGTCGAGCCCGCCCTCCATGGCGGCGACGAAGTCGCGCCCCTGGGCGATCTCGAGCGCGTGCCAGAGTTCCTCGTCGGTGGCCTCCTCGCGCCCGAAGCGCAGGTTCGAGGCGACGGTGCCGGCGAACAGGAACGGTCGCTGCGGCACGAGGCCGATGGTCTGCCAGAGCGCGTCGAGGTCGGCCTCGCGGACGTCGGTGCCGTTCACGAGGACCGCGCCCCCGGTCACGTCGAAGAGCCGCGGCACGAGCGAGACGAGCGTGGTCTTGCCCGCGCCCGTGGACCCGACGATCGCGACGGTCTCACCGGGCTCGGCGCGGAAGCTCACGCCGGCGACGACGGCGTGCTCCGCGCCGGGGTAGGCGAAGGCGACGTCGCGGAACTCGACGGTGCCCGGGGTCGGGAACTCGGAGACCGGCGACGCGGGCCGCGGGAGCGTGGTCTCGGCCGCCAGGACCTCGCCGATGCGCTCGGCGGAGACCGCCGCACGCGGGATCATGATGGTCGTGAAGGCGGCCATGAGCACGCCGCCGAGGATGACGCCGACGTACTGCATGAACGCGAACAGCGTGCCGACCTGCACGGTGCCGCCGTCGACCTCGATCGCGCCGAACCAGATGACGCCGACGACGGTGACGTTGAGCACGAGCATGAAGAGCGGGAACAGCGTGATGAACAGCGTGCCGACCCGGCGGCCGACGTCCATGATGCCGTGGTTGGCGCCCTCGAAGCGCTCCTGCTCGATCGGCTCGCGCACGAAGGCGCGGACCACGCGGATGCCGGTCAGCTGCTCGCGCAGCACGCGGTTCACGGCGTCGAGCCGCTTCTGGTAGTTGCGGAAGAGCGGCACCATGCGGCTGATGACGAGGCCCGCGACCACGAGGATGGTGAGCACCGACACCCAGATCAGCCAGCTCAGCGTGGCGTCCTGTCGCAGCGCCATGATGACGCCGCCGACCGCCATGAGCGGCGCGCTCACGAGCATGGTCGCGCCGGTCATGGCGAGCATCTGCACCTGCTGCACGTCGTTGGTGTTGCGGGTGATGAGCGAGCCGGGGCCGAAGTGCGAGACCTCGCGCTCGCTGAAGGCGCTGACCTTGTCGAAGATGTCGTTGCGGAGGTCGCGGCCCACGCGCATGGCGGCCTTCGCCGCGAAGTAGGTGGCGACGATCGCGCAGGTGATCTGCCCGAGCGAGATCGCGAGCATGAAGCTGCCGGTCGACCAGATGTAGGCGGTGTCGCCCTTCGAGACGCCCTCGTCGATGATGTCGGCGTTCAGGCTCGGGAGGTAGAGCGTCGCGAGCACCGACAGGAACTGGAACAGCAGGACGCCCGCGAGGAGCCACGCGTACGGCCTGAGATAGCGGAACAGGAGTCTGCCGAGCATGATGCGATCTCCACGGCGAGGGTAGGGATGGATGAGGTGCGCGATCGGTTCGCACGGCGAGGCGCACTGCCGGGTCGCGGTTCGCGCCCGACAAGTCTCCATCCAATCGCGCGCCACCGACATGCATCCCGAGGGGGATATCGCTGAGGGCGGAATCCCCGGACATGATGATGGGACGCGCACCCCCGCGATGCGCGCCCCATCAGTCCGTGGCCGTTACGAGCGGAAGGCGTCCTTCACGTTCTCGCCGGCCTGCTTGAGGTTGGCCTTGGCCTGGTCGCCGCGGCCCTCGGCCTCGAGTCGCTCGTCGTCGGTCGCCTTGCCGGCGGCCTCCTTGGCTTCGCCCTTGAGCTCCTCGGCCTTGTTGCCGATCTTGTCGGTTCCACCCATGTGCGGGCCCCCCTCCGATCGATGCGTCGCGCGGTTCGGGTGCGACGTCGACGGCCACGTTACGCAGCGCCTCGGATCGGGCGACAGCCCTTGTCAGACGGGAATGCCTCTGCTATTTCCGATCGCGGAGGCGGACCCTCGTCCGACGGGCCGGCGCGCACCGATCCGCGAGGGGTGTCGAGAACGCCGGGCCGGCCTCGACATACTGGTGGGAGCGAGCGTCGCCCCCGTTTCCGACCGGCGAGGAGCGAATCGTGAAGTACCTCATTCTGATCAAGTCCAACCCCGAGTGGCAGGCGGCCTGGCGCTCGTTCACGCCCGAGCAGCTCACCGCGAGCATGGCGATCTACACGGGCCTCGTGCGCGACCTGCAGGAGTCCGGCGAGCTCGTCGACGCCGAGCAGCTGGCCGACCCCGAGACCGTCCGCACGGTGACGGTCGGCGACCACGGACCCGTCGCGAGCGATGCGCCGCTGCCCGAGACGAAGGAGTTCCTGAGCGGGTACTACCTCGTCGACGTGGCCTCCTTCGACCGCGCGCTCGAGATCGGGGCACGGCTGCCCGAGGCGCAGTGGGGCGGCATCGTGATCACCCCGATCCTGGCGCAGGACGCCGCCGCGGACGCCTCGGTCGCGTGACCCGCGTCGCGCCGGGGGAGCGGGCGCGCGGCATCGAGCGGATGCTGCGCGAGGCCGCCCCCTCGGCGCTCGCGGTGCTCGCCCGGCGCATCGGCGACTTCGACGCCGCGGAGGACGCCGTCCAGGAGGCCCTGATCGCCGCCGCGGAGCAGTGGCCGCGGGACGGCGTGCCGTCGAGCCCGCGGGCGTGGCTCGTGTCCGTCGGCCATCGTCGATGGGTCGACGCGGTCCGCCGCGATGCGGCGCGTCGTGCGCGCGAGGACCGCGACGCCGCGCTCGACCCGGTGGACCCCGACCGCGCCGGGGTCGCCGCCTCGCGCGACGACTCCCTTGCGCTCTTCGTGCTGTGCTGCCATCCGTCGCTCGGGCGGCCCGCACAGCTCGCCCTGACGCTGCGCGCGGTCGGCGGGCTCACGACGGCGGAGATCGCGCGCGGACTCCTCGTGCCCGAGGCGACGGTCGCCCAGCGGATCTCGCGTGCGAAGTACCGGCTGCGGGCCGGCGGCGCCCGCTTCCGCGTGCCCGACGCCGCCGAGCTGCCCGACCGCATGGCCGCGGTCCGGCAGGTGCTGCACCTGATGTACACGGAGGGGCATACGGCCAGTGCGGGGGCGTCGCTCGCGCGGGCGGACCTCTCCGCCGAGGCCGTCCGGCTGACGCGGATGCTGCGCGAGGCGACCGCCGCGGACGCGCCGTGGCGGGCCGAGACCGACGGGCTGCTCGCGCTGATGCTGCTCACCGACGCACGACGTCCCGCACGACTGCGGCCGGCGGGCCCCGGCGGACCGCCCGAGCTCGTCCCGCTCGACGAGCAGGACCGCTCGCTCTGGCGCCGGGACCTCATCGCGGAGGGCACGGCGCTCGTCGAGCACGCGCTCGCGTCGGGCGGTCCCGGCCCGTACCAGCTGCAGGCCGCGATCGCGGCGCTCCACGACGAGGCGCCCTCGACCGACGACACCGACTGGCCGCAGGTGCTCGCGCTCTACGAGCTGCTGCGACGGATCGGGCCCGGGCCGATGGTGGAGCTCGGCTGGGTCGTGGCCCTGGCGATGGTCGACGGACCGGATGCCGCACTCCGCGAACTCGAGACGGTCGCGCTGGAGCCGGCGCTCGCCGAGCACTTCCGGGTGCGGGCCGTGCGCGCCCACCTGCTCGAGCGGGCGGGGCGCGACGACGAGGCCCGGGCCGGGTTCGCCGAGGCGGCCAGGCTCGCGCTCAACGCGACCGAGCGCCGGTACCTCGAGGGCAAGCCGGGCGGCTGAGGCGTCGCCGGCCGCCGCCTACAGGGCCCGCGTGAACCCGACCCGGTGCTCGCCGGGCCCGTCGTAGTCGCGCCACGCGGGCACGGCGTCGATCACGGTGTCGCCGGTGAGCTCGAATCCCATCGACCGGTGGAAGTCCTGCGAGCGAACGTTCGCGGGCCCGGTGATCGCGTCGACGCGGCGGCATCCGCGGGCACGCATGGCCTCGAAGAAGCGCTCGTAGAGCACGCGGGCGAGCCCGGTCCGACGCTGGTCCGGGCGCACCCCGACGAAGTGGACGTACGCGACCTCGGGCTGCGACTGCGAGCGGAAGCCGATGAGGAACCCCGCGAGCTCGCCCCGCTCGTCCTCGACGACCGTCGACGTGTCGGCGAAGTGCTGGAAGAAGAGTCGCGGCAGCAGCATCGCGAGCCGCTCGGTGCCGGGGCGCTCCCACCACGGTCCGATGACCCCGACCACCCGGGCGTGGTCGCGGACCTCGGCTCGGCGGAACACCAGCGACGGATGGCGCGGGTCGGCGTCGAGCCGCGGCGGGAACTCGTCGGTCATGCGTCGATCCTGCTCGACGACGGCTCAGGACGCGAGTGCGACGCCGAGGGCCGCGCACGCCACGACGAGGGAGACGGCGGCCGTGATCGCACCGGCCACGGCCAGTCCGTGCGGTCGGGCGACCTCCTCGCCCGCTGGCGGCGGGCGATCGGGCACGGTGGTGTGCTCGGCACGGTCGTCGCCCGGCGGGGTGGGCGCGTGCCGGCCGCGATGCGGCGGGAACGGCATCGTCCGGTGCGCCTCGGCCGTCGACGATCCGCCGGACGCGGTGTGCGGCGTCCAGCCCGAGCCGTCCCAGTAGCGCAGCAGTGCCGGCTCGCCCGGGTCGGGATGCCAGCCCGCGGCGAGCGGAGGGACCGGGCTCACGCGGGCCGTGCGCGTCGAGCGCGGACGGCCCGGACCGACAGCTGGACGGCGGCGACGATCAGCAGCGCTGCGAACAGCCACGCGCCGACGACGGGCGGGATCAGGAACGCGAGCGCCACGCCGGGAAGCGCGGCGAGCGTGGCTGCGATGCCCACGACGATCGCGGAGCGGAGGTCGACGAGCCCACCCCGCACGTTCCTCGTGGACCCGCTCACCGCGGTCGGGATCATGGCGACGAGCGAGGTGCCTTTCGCGATGAGGTCGCCGAGCCCGAAGAGCGTGATGAAGGCCGGAACCATGATGAGCCCACCGCCGACGCCGAACATCCCGGACGCGATGCCGACCACGAGCCCGAGGGCGACGAGGCCGAGCGCGGGGCCGGGCTCGAGGGGGACCGGGTCGGCGGCGCGGTCGGGGGAGCCGAGGGCGAGCCGGATCGCGACCACCACGAGGAGCGCGATGAACAGCCAGCGGAGCCACTCGAGCGGGAGGCGGGCGAGGAGCGTCGCGCCGATCCATCCGCCGACGATGCCGCCGAGGGCCACGAGGAGGGCCGCGAGCAGGTCGACCTGCCCGTTGACGAGGTAGGCGATCGAACCCGCGAGCGCGGTCGGGACGATGGCGGCGAGGGACGTGGCCGACGCCCGTCGCTGGTCCATGCCGGCCAGGAGGATCAGCAGCGGCACCATGACGATGCCGCCGCCGACGCCGAAGAGCCCGCTGAGGAGTCCCCCGAGGATGCCGACGACGGCGAGGCGCCAGGTCGCGGGGCGGTCGGGTGCGGAGGGGACGGCGTCGGGGGTCGGCACCCGGTCACTCTAGCGGCGCGCCCGCGCGGTGCCGACGGGGAGCAGTGCCCACGTTGCACGTCGGGTGCGCGGGCGCGACGGCCGGAGGACCCGGAGCCACGGGGTGATCGTCGCCCGTGGCCCCGGGAGCCGTGCCGTGGCTATCCTGCGAGCGCCAGGGAGGGCTGGGCGACCTCGAGTTCGACGTGCATTCCGCCCGCGGAGTTGGCGGCCGCGACGAGCCGTTCGAGGCGGTCGCGGTCGAGTTCGCCGGAGTCCGCGGTCTCGAAGACGAACCGCAACGGGATCGACGGCTGCAGCCACAGCGTCTCGGCGATGCCCTCGGGGGTGGGCCCGTGCAGCGTCAGTGCGAAGGGCTCGCGGCGGCGCAGCTTGGCGATGATGGCCGCGCGGAGATGCCGCAGGGTGGTGTCGTCGATCTCGTAGTGGTGCCCGTCGATGCCGTAGGCGAGTCGTCCCATCGTGTCCCTCCGTCGGTCCCGGCAGCGGATCGCGGCCGTTGGTGAAGTTCGGTGAGGACAGATTACCTAGTTACTAGATCGTCTAGTGAAATTCTCGCCGGGTCCGTTCCGATAGCGGATACCGCCCGGCGACCCCGCGGTCAGGCCTGCTCCGGCTGGGCCTGTCCGATGTTCACCATCCACTGCACGCCGTACTTGTCGGTGAGCATGCCGAACGCATCGCCCCAGGGTGCTCGCTCGAGCGGCATGACGACCCGGCCGCCGTCGGCGAGGCCCTCCCAGTAGTCGCGGAGCGTGGCCTCGTCCTCCCCGCCGCCGCTCAGCGAGACGGCGAAGTTCGTGCCGGTCTCGAACGGCATCTCGTTGGGGGTGTCCGCGCCCATCAGCGTGAGGTGCTCGGCCGTGAGCTGGCCGTGCATGATCTTGTCGGCCTCGACGCCCTCGTCGCCCATGCCGAACTCGGCGAACGTGCTCAGCGTGAGATCGCCGCCGAGCACCGACTGGTAGAACTCCATCGCCTCGCGGGCCTGGTCGCGGAAGCTGAGGTACGGGTTGAGCGTGACGGACATGGCGTCTCCTGGATCGTGAGGGCGGGGCGAGTGCCCCGCACGGCAGATCCTGCTCCCGTCCGCCGACGTTCGTCACGGGTCTTGACGGGGGATCGACCCGGGCGTATGTTAACAACCATCTAGTTGATAAAGCGATTGGTTGAACAATGGATGCGACGGAGGCCGATGACCGGCTCGACCGGGCCTTCATGGCCCTGGCCGATCCGGTGCGCCGTCGCATCGTCGCCCGGCTCAGCCGAGGGCCGGCGACCGTGACCGAACTCGCCGAACCGTTCGACATCACCACGCAGGGGGTGTCGAAGCACATCCAGGTGCTCGAGTCCGCCGGACTCGTCACCCGGAGCCGCGTCGCGCAGCGTCGCCCCGTGCACCTCGACGCGGCCGCGCTCGAGACGCTCACCGAGTGGATCGACCGGTACCGCCTCATCGCCGAGCAGCGATTCCGTCGACTCGACGCGCTGCTCACCACCGCCGCCGACGGCGACGCCGCCGCGGCATCCGACCCGGAGCAGCGATCATCATGACCACCGACACCACCAACCCCGTCACCATCGAGGCCCCCGAGGGCCTGCCCTACGTCGACATCGAGCGCGAGTTCGACGCGCCCGTCGCCGCCGTGTTCGACGCGCACCGCGACCCCGACAAGGTCCGGCAGTGGCTCGGCCCGGACGGCTACGAGATGCGCGTGGAGCGCTGGGACTTCCGCCCCCAGGGCGGCTACCGCTACGTCCACATCGATCCCGAGGGCAACCACTGGGCGTTCAACGGCACGTTCCACTCGGTCCGCGAGAACGAGTTCGCGGTCCAGACCTTCGAGTTCGAGGGTGCGCCCGACATCGTCAGCATCGAGTCGATGACCTTCGAGGACCTCGGCGACGGCCGCACCCGCGTGCGCGGCCACGCGGTCTACCCGACGCTCGAGGCGCGCGACGCCATGGTCGAGCACGGCATGGCGAAGGGCGTCACCGAGGGCTACGCCCGGCTCGACGCGATCCTCGCGGCCTGACCACCAGGCGACTCGGACGACGGCAAGGAGCAGGACCATGGACTGGACCCTCGAGGTCCTGATCGTCCCGGTGAGCGACCTGGACCGCGCGATCGCGTTCTACCGCGATCGCGTGGGCTTCGAGCTCGACCACGACACGCACGCCGGCGAGCACCGCTTCGCGCAGCTGACCCCCCGCGGATCGGGCTGCTCGATCGTGCTCGGCACCCTGCCGGCGCAGAACGAGATGGCCCCGGGGTCGCTCAAGGGCGTGCAGCTCGTCGTCGCCGACGCCGAGGCCGCGCGCGCCGAGCTCGTGGAGCGCGGGGTCGACGCGGGTCCCGTCCAGGTCATCGACCCACGCGACGGCGGCACCTTCTTCGGCTTCGCCGACCCCGACGGCAACACGTGGGCCGTGCAGGAGATCCGTGCGCGGGGCGAGCGGCCGCTCATCCCGGTCGAGGCCCGGGGTCGCTTCGGCGAGGACTGACCCGGGCGGCACGAGGGGCAGGCCGGCAGGCCACCGATCCCCGATCGGACCGCGACGGAGGCCCCGCCGGGAGCGAGCATGGGAGCATGACCGATCCGTCGCCGCACGTCCTCCGCTACGCCGCCTTCACGCACGATCCCGACGGGGGCAACCCCGCCGGGATCGTGCTCGACGCCGCCGGGCTCGGCGATGCCGAGATGCTGCGCATCGCCGCGGAGGTCGGCTACGCCGAGACGGCGTTCGTCACGGGCGAGCACGACGGCGTGCGCGACATCCGCTACTTCTCCCCGATCGCCGAGGTGCCGTTCTGCGGGCACGCGACGGTGGCGACGGCGATCGCGCTCGCCGAGCGCGACGGGCCCGGCCGCGTGCGGTTCGCGACGCCGGTCGGCGAGGTGCCGATGGAGACGACCCGGACCGCCGGCCGCCTCGTCGCGTCGTTCACGAGCGTCGAGCCGCGCCTCGAGCCGATGCCCGAGCACGTGCTCGACGAGTTGCTCGACCTGGTCGGGCTCGACGCCGATGCGCTCGACGAGCGGCATCCGCCCCGGATCTCGTTCGCGGGCAACCGGCACCCGGTGCTCGTGGTCGCGGATGGGGCGGCGTTCGACGGCGTCTCGTTCGACCCGGCCCGGGCGCGCGCGCTCATGGACGAGCACGGCTGGCCGGCCACGATCACCGTGCTGCACCGCCTCGACGACGGCCCCGACGGCCGCCTGCGGTTCGAGGCCCGCAACATCTTCCCGGTCGGCGCCATCGTCGAGGATCCGGCCACCGGCGCGGCCGCCGCGGCGGTCGGCGGGTACCTGCGCGCGCTCGGCGCCGTGACCCCGCCCGCCCGGGTCGTGATCGCGCAGGGCCGCCACGTCGGCCGGCCCAGCGAGCTCGTCGTCGACATCCCGGAGCGCGGCGGGATCGTGGTGAGCGGATCCGCGGTCCCGATCGGCTGATGCGCGGGTCGGGGTGCCGTGCCGAGCCCGGCCGACGCGCCTAGAAGCCGTAGAACGTGCGGAGCCCGCTGAGCGCGAGCTGGACGCCGATCGTCGCGAGCAGCAGTCCGCCGAACCGGGTCAGCATGGCCGCGGCGGAGGCGCTCAGGCGCGAGAAGGCACCCCCGAGGAACGCGAAGCCGACGAAGACCAGCACGCTGACCACCGCCACCCCGACGAGCGCGGCGAGGAGGCTCGTCCAGCCGTCCTGGAACGTCGAGACGGCGATGACCGTCGTGATCCCGCCGGGCCCCGCCATGAGCGGCGTGGCGAGCGGCAGCACCAGTCCGTTCTCGTCGGCGGGGCGCCGCTCCGCCTCCCTGCCGCCCTGCGCGCGGCTCGGCGCGCCGCCGTAGAGCATCTCGACGCCCATGGCCGCCACGATCAGGCCGCCCACCACGCCGAACGCGCCGAGGTCGATCCCGATGAGCTGCAGCAGCTCGCGGCCGACGAGGGCGCTCACCGCGAGGATGCCGAAGACGACGATCGCGACCCGGAGCGCTGCGGCACGGCGCGCGAGCCCCTGCCGCTCGACCACGTCGTTGAAGATCACGATCTTCACCGGGTCGATCGGGTTCACGATCATGAAGATCGCGATGAACGCCTGGACGTAGATCTCGACCGTGCTCACGTCGCCTCCTCGGGTCGGCCCTCGGGCCGGTTCGCGCCGCGCCGGCGGCGGGTCGTCGGTCAGTGCAGTGGATCGCGCCCGTCGTCGTCGGTGGTCCGGTCGGGGACCTCCTCGACGTCGCCGCGCGCCCGGGGATCATGGTCGACGATCTCGTCGACGTCCTCGGTCGCCACGCCGCCCGGTTCCGCATTCAGCGACTCCATGGCGCGCTGGGTGGCGTGTCGCGGCGGACGCTCGTCGTCGACGTGGGTGAGCGCCGCCGGCAACGGGGTCGCGGCTCCGGGCACCTTCGGCACCGGTGTGGTGGGCAGGTCGCGCCGCAGGCCGAACCGCCGCCCGAGCTGGCGCGCCCACCTCGGTCCGCGCCCCATGGCGCCCTCGACGAGCGGACCCTCGACCTCGAGCCCGTAGTACTCGCCGATCTGGTCGACGAACTGCGCGCGCCGGGCGAGCTCGTAGGCGCGACGCTCGCGGCTGAACGCGATGATCGTCGACCAGCAGATGAGCAGCATGACCACGCTGAACGGCAGGGCGATGATGATCGCCGCCGTCTGCAGCGCCCGGAGGCCGCCGGTGAGCAGCAGCGAGATGGCGAGCAGGGCGGTGGTCAGGGTGAAGAAGGTGCGGACCCACTTGCGCGGGTTGATCTGCCCGCCGGTCGCGAGCATGCCCATGACGAGGGCGCCGGAGTCGGACGACGTCACGAAGAAGATCGTGATGAGGAGGATGACCCCGAACGTCAGCACGGTGGATGCCGGGAAGAAGTCGAGCAGGGCGAACAGCGTGCCCTCGACGTCGACCGCGCCGTCGGCCCCGACGAGGCTGCCCGGGTCGGTGAGCTCGAGGTAGAGCGCGGAGCCGCCGAGCACGCTGAACCAGAGGATGCCGATCAGCGTCGGCACGATGATCACGCCCGCGACGAACTGCCGGACGGTGCGGCCGCGGGAGATGCGCGCGATGAAGATCCCGACGAAGGGCGCCCACGAGATCCACCAGCCCCAGTAGAACGACGTCCACGACGCCTGCCACGACTCGCCGTCGGCGCCCTGGAAGGCGCTGACGTTGAACGAGAGGCCGATGAAGTTCTGGATGTACGCGCCGATGGACTGCACGAACTCGCGCAGCAGGAACTCGGTCTGCCCGAAGACCAGCATGAACAGCACGAGGATGCCGGCCAGCACGAGGTTCGTCGACGACAGCCACTTCATGCCGCGGGTGACGCCCGAGAGCACGGACGCGAGCACGAAGACCGTGATGACGAGGATGATGACCACCTGCGTCGTCTCGTTCGGCTCGGCGATGCCCGCGGCGTCGAGGCCGGCGCTGATCTGCAGCACGCCGAGGCCGAGCGAGGTGGCCACGCCGAACAGCGTGCCGGCGAGGGCCACGACGTCGATCACGTTGCCCCATGCGCCGCGCACGCGCCGTCCGAGCAGCGGCTCGAGCGTCCAGCGGATCGAGATCGGGCGCTTGCGCCGGTGGATCGCGTAGGCGAGCCCGAGCCCGACGACGACGTAGATCGACCAGGCGTGGATGCCCCAGTGCAGGTAGGTCTGGCTGAGGGCGGACTGGGCGAGCTGTTCGGGCGTGCCCGCGACGCCGGGCCGCGGCGAGACGAAGTGGCTGAGCGGCTCGCTGGCGCCGTAGAAGACGAGCCCGATGCCCATGCCCGCGGCGAAGAGCAGCGAGAACCATGCGCCGAGCGAGAACTCCGGCTTCTCGTCGTCCTCCCCGAGGCGGATGTCGCCGAAGCGACTGAACCCGACGAAGAGGCTGAACGCGACGAAGAACGCGGCGATCAGCACGTAGTACCAGTTGAACGCGTTGACGATCGACGCCTGCACCGCGCCGAAGAACGCCTCGGCGAGGTGCGGCGCCAGCAGGGCGAACGCGCTGAACGCGAGCACGACGATCGCGGCGGGCCAGAACACCCAGCGTTCGATGCTCGTCTTCGGCAGTCGCAGCCGTCGGCGGTCGTCCGGATCGGTGGGCATGGTCGTCGGCGTCCCGTCCATGCTCCTTCACGATACGCCCCCGGGGATAGGCTCGGACGAGACATCCGCCCGGAAGGACCACCTGATGCAGACCCGCGTTCTCGGCCGGACCGGCCGCACCGTCTCGGCCATCGGCCTCGGCACCTGGCAGCTCGGGGCCGACTGGGGCGAGGTCGACGAGGGCGACGCCCTCGCCGTGCTCGACGCGTCGCACGGGGCCGGAGTCACGGTGTTCGACACCGCCGACGTCTACGGCGACGGGCGGTCCGAGTCGCTCATCGGTCGCTGGCTCGCGGCGAACCCGGGCGCCGGCGTCACCGTCGCGACGAAGATGGGCCGACGGATGCCGCAGGAGCACGGCAACTACGTGCTCGAGCACTTCCGCGCCTGGACGGACCGGTCGCGGCGCAACCTCGGGGTCGACACCCTCGACCTCGTGCAGCTGCACTGCCCGCCGACCTCGGTGTTCTCGGACGATGCGGTGTACGACGCGCTGGACACGCTGGTGGCCGAGGGTGCGATCGCCGCGTACGGCGTGAGCGTCGAGCGCGTCGACGAGGCGCTGGCGGCCATCGCCCGGCCGAACGTCGCGACGGTGCAGATCATCCTCAACGCGTTCCGGCTGAAGCCCGTCGACGAGGTGCTCCCGGTGGCGCGCCAGTACGGCGTGGGCATCATCGCGCGCGTCCCGCTCGCGAGCGGGCTCCTCTCGGGCCGCTACACGCTCGAGACGCAGTTCGCGGCGGACGACCACCGCAGCTACAACCGGCACGGCGAGGCGTTCGACGTCGGCGAGACGTTCTCGGGCGTCGACTACCCGACGGGCGTCCGCGCGGCGGCCGAGTTCGTCGAACTCGCCCGTCAGGCGGCACCGGCTGCCACGCCGGCGCAGGTCGCCCTCGCCTGGGTCGCCGGCCAGGAGGGCGTGTCGACCGTGATCCCCGGTGCACGCAATCCCGAGCAGGCGCGGGCGAACGCGGCCGCGGGGTCGCTCGAGCTGCCGGACTCGTTCGACGCGGCGGTGCGCGACCTGTACGACCGCGAGATCCGCGCCTCGGTGCACCACCGCTGGTGACCGGCCGGGGCGCCGTGGACCGGCGGCCCGGTTCGGCCCGGAGGCTCGACGCGGACCCCGTCGTCGCGTCCGCGGGCGGTGACGCGTGATCGACATCCTGACGGGGTTCGCGGTCATCGCGGTCGCGGTGCTCGTCGGCTGGGTCGCGGCTCGCACGGGCGTGGTGGGACCGGAGGCGCGGCCCGTGCTGGCGCGGCTGAACTTCAGCATCCTCGGTCCGTTCCTGCTCTTCTCGGTGCTCTCGACGGCCGACGTGCACGCCCTGTTCTCCGCGCTCCTGCCGGTGTCCGCGCTCGCCGCGGTCTCGGTGATGCTGGTGTTCGCGATCGTCTCGTCGGCGATCCTGCGTCGCGGGGTGCCCCGCACCACGGTCGGCGCCCTCGCGAGCGGGTACGTCAACGGCAACAACATCGGCATCCCGATCGCGCTCTACCTGCTCGGCGATGCCGCCTACTCGGCGCCGATCGTGCTGCTGCAGCTGCTCCTCTTCGCGCCCGTCGCGCTCGCGGTGCTCGGCGCGACCGTCGAGGGCCGGACGTCGGTCGGCGCGATCCTCCGCTCGACGTTCACGAACCCGATCATCATCGGCTCGCTGCTCGGCGTGCTGGTCTCCGTCTCGGGCGTCGAGCTGCCGCCGATCGTGATGGACCCCATCGAGCTGGTCGGCCACGCGGCCGTGCCGCTCATGCTCATCGCCTACGGGATCTCGTTGCACGGCCAGCGGATGTTCGAACCGGGGTCGGGCCTGCGCGACGTGGTGCTGGCGTCGACCCTGAAGCTCGCCGCGATGCCCCTCGTCGCGTGGGCGCTGGGCGCGTTCGTGTTCGGCCTGTCGGGCCGCGACCTGTACGCGGTCACGGTGCTTGCGGCGCTGCCGACCGCGCAGAACGTGTTCGTGTTCGCCCAGCGCTACCAGACCGCCGAGCTGGTGGCCCGGGACACGGTGTTCCTCACGACGGTCGGATCGGTGCCGGTGCTGCTGCTGGTCTCGGTGCTGCTGGGCTGATCGCGGCACCGCTGCCTCGCCGCTCGCCGCTCGCCGCGGTTCCCCCGTGACGGCCGGACGCGGCAGGATGGTCGCACGCACTTCAGGCGAGGAGACCCGAATGCCCTTCCTGCGCGAGGACGGCGCCCCGCTCGACGAGCTCCCGCTGGCCCAGCGGCCGGCCGACGGCTACCGGTTCGCGCTGCGCGCACCGGTCGTCTACGTCGACGACCCGAGCGGCCGCCGCTACCGGGCGCCCGCAGCGGGGGAGGCGCCGCCGCCGTCGGGCATCACCGACCTGGCGTCGGTGCCGACTCCGCTCTGGGGGCTCATCGCGAGCTACGGTCGGCAGTCCGCGCCCGCGGTGCTCCACGACGCGCAGTCGCTGAGTGCGGCGGCGCTCGGCGATCGCGACGCCGCACTGGCGCAGCGCCGTGAGGACGACGACGTGTTCCACCGGGCGCTGCGCGAGCAGGGGGTTCCCGTGCTCCGCGCCCGCCTGATGTGGGCGTGGGTGTCGGCCGACCGCGAGCGCACCTACGGCGGATGGCGTGGGTGGCTCCTGCTCGCGCAGGTCGCGCTCGGCGTGGTCGCGATCGTGGCGTCGATCGTGCTCGCGATCCTCGCGGGCCCGGCGTGGCTGCTGCTGCTCCCCGTGCCCGCGCTCGCCGCGCTCGCCTGGGGCGGGCTGGCCCGGCTCGTCGTCGCACTCACGTACCCGCTCGCCCTGCTCGGTCCGGTGCTCGCGGTGCAGCTGCTCGCGGTCGGGGTGTTCCGGCTCGTCGAGGCCGTGGTCGAGCTCCTCGCCGGGGGGAACGTGCGCTCGGTCGTGCGCCCGACCGTCGCGCCCGAGCCGGACGAGCGCGCCGGCTGACACGGCACCCGCGCGGCCGGAGGGACGTGCCGGCTCCAATGATCGTCGGCGCGCTTGACAACCGGTTGCCAAACCTGCACACTTGACGACATGCCGACGACGACATCACTGGGCGAGGACCGACTGTTCCCGGCCGAACCGCACACCAGGGAGCTGGCCCGCGAGCTCTACGCGGGCATCGCCGAGGCGCCGATCCTCTCTCCCCACGGGCACGTCGACCCCGCGCTCCTCGCGACGGACCGCCCGTTCGCGGACCCGACCGACCTGCTCGTGACCCACGATCACTACGTGACTCGGCTGCTCGTGGCATCCGGTTGCCAATTTGCCGAGCTCGGGCTCGATCCGGTCCGCCCTGCCGACCCGCGGGAGGTGTGGCGCCGCCTCGCCGCCCACTGGCACCGATTCGCCGGCACCGCGTCGGCCTACTGGATCCGCCACGAGCTCGCCGAGCTGTTCGGCGTCGACGAGGATCTCGCGCCCGAGAACGCCGACCGCATCTACGACCGCATCGCCGTGACGCTCGCCGAGCCGGCGTTCACGCCGCGCGAGCTGTTCCGGCGCTTCCGGATCGAGGTGCTCGCCACGACCGACGACCCCCTCGACGACCTCGCCGCTCACCGCGCCCTCGCAGCCGACCCGGCCTTCCCGGGGCGGGTGCTGCCGACGTTCCGGCCGGACGCGTACCTCGACCCCGAGGCCGACGGCTTCACCGATCGCGTCCAGCGCCTGCTCGCCGAGTCGGGCCGGTCGACCGGGTTCGCGGGCTACCTCGCCGCGCTGTCCGGGCGTCGCGCCCACTTCGTCGAGCACGGCGCGGTCTCCGCCGACCACGGCGTGCTCGAGCCGGCGGCCCTCGACCTCGACCCGGCGGAGGCCGAGCGCCTCTTCGCCGCGGCGATCGCCGGCCGGCTCGACCCCGCCGGTGCGCGGGCGTTCCGGGCGCACATGCTCTTCCAGATGGCGCGCATGAGCGTCGAGGACGGGCTCGTGATGACGGTGCACCCCGGCGTCCGCCGCAACCACCACACCGAGACCTTCCGCGCCTACGGCCCCGACCGCGGCCACGACATCCCCGTGCGCACCGAGTACACCGAGAACCTGCGACCGCTGCTCGAGCGCTTCGGCATGGAGCCCGGGTTCCACCTCGTGCTGTTCGCCGTCGACGAGACGGTCTACTCGCGCGAGCTCGCCCCGCTCGCGGGCTTCTACCCGAGCGTGTACGTGGGCGCCCCGTGGTGGTTCCTCGACGCCCCGGACGCGATCCTGCGCTTCCGCTCCGCCGTCACCGAGACCGCCGGCTTCTACCGCACGAGCGGGTTCATCGACGACACCCGCGCCTTCCTCTCGATCCCCGCCCGCCACGACGCGGCCCGCCGGACCGACGCGGCCTTCCTCGGGCGCCTCGTCGCCGAGGGCCGCGTGGCGTTGCCGACCGCCCATCGCATCGCGGCCGACCTCGTCGACGCGATCCCGCGGGAGGTGTTCAAGCTGTGAACGTCGCGACCGACACGGCACGGCGCGCGACGGCAGCGGCCCCCCGGCTCGCTCGCGGCGGCGCACCGCGCCCACCCGTGCGCATCATCCACCTCGGCATCGGGCACTTCTTCCGCGCGCACCAGGCCTGGTACACCGCGCATGCCGCCGACGGGGCCGACTGGGGCATCGCCGCCTTCACCGGTCGCAGCACTGCCCTGGCCGACGCGCTCGAGGACCAGGACGGCCTGTTCACCCTGGTCGAGCGCGACGCCGACGGCGACCGGCTCGAGGTCGTCTCCAGCATCGCGGAGGCACGCCCGGGCAGCGACGTCGTCCGCCTCGCCGAGCTCGCCGCAGACCCGCGCGTCGCCGTGATCACGCTCACCGTGACCGAGAGCGGCTACCGCCTCCGGCCGGACGGGACGCCGGACCCCGACGACGCGCCGCTCGCCGCCGACGTGGTGGAGCTGCGGTCGGACGCCGTGCCGCGGTCGCCGCAGACCGCGGTCGGCCGACTGCTCCTCGCCCTCGATGCCCGGCGGCTCGCCGGCGCCGGACCGATCGCGGTCGTCTCGTGCGACAACATCCCCGGCAACGGCACGTTCCTGCGGGCCGGAGCGCTCGCGATCGCCGAGCAGGTCGATCCCGCCCTGGCGGAGTGGATGCGCGACGCGGTCTCCTTCGTCAGCACCTCGGTCGACCGCATCACCCCGCACGTGGCCGTCGACCCGGCCGAACTCGAGGCCGCCGGCTGGTCCGACGCGGCCCCGGTCGTCACCGAGCCGTTCGCCGACTGGGTGCTCGAGGGAGGGTTCCCTGCCGGCCGACCGCAGTGGGAGGCCGGCGGCGCCCGGTTCGTCGACGACATCGAACCCTGGGAGCACCGCAAGCTCTGGCTCCTCAACGGCGCCCACAGCCTGCTCGCCTTCGCCGGGCTCGTCCGCGGCATCGAGACGGTCGCCGAGGCGACCGCGGATCCCGCGTGCCGCATCGCCGTCGAGGCGTTCTGGGCCGAGGCCGTCGACGTGCTCCCGGCAGGCGTCGAGCACGTCCGGTACCGCGAACGGCTGCTCGAGCGCTTCGAGAACCCGCGGATCGAGCACCGGCTCGCCCAGATCGCCGCCGAGGCGACCGTGAAGGTGCAGTTCCGCTTCGCGGCGGTCGCCGAGCGCACGCTCGCCGCCGGTCGGATGCCCGAGGAGAGCGCCCGTGCGATCGCCGCCTGGATCGACTGGGTGCTCGCGCACGGCGGCCGTCCGGAGGCCCCGGACGCACGAGGCGAGGAGGTCGCCCGTGCCGCGGCATCCGCCGACCCGACCGCGGCCCTCGTCGCCCTCGTGTCCGCGCCGCTCGCGGCATCCCCGGCCTTCCTCGATCTGGTGCGTGCCGCACGCACCGAACCATCCGACTCCGAGACGGCGCACGCCGCGCCGCTCGCCTGAACCCCGATCGCGCACCGACGCGCAGAAAGCAGGACCACCCCATGCTGAAGCCCAAGGCCACCGCCACCCGCGAGCTCGTCTCGCTGAACGGCCTGTGGAAGTTCGCCGTCGACACCGGCGACCTCGCCGAGCCGTGGGCGGGCCCGCTCACGACGACGCTCGAAGCGCCCGTTCCCGCCAGCTACAACGACCTGTTCACCGACAGCGCGATCCGCGACCACGTCGGGTGGGCCTGGTACCAGCGCACCGTTCGCGTGCCGCGCGGCTGGGCGGGCGAGCGGGTGTTCATCCGCCTCGACGCGGCCACGCACGAGGGCGTCGTGTACGTCGACGACGTCGAGGTCGTCCGGCACGAGGGCGGGTACCTGCCGTTCGAGGCCGACATCACAGAGCACGTCGCACCCGGGGCCGAGTTCCGGCTCACCGTCGGCGTGAACAACGTGCTCACGCCCGACACGATCCCGCCCGGCCTCGTCAAGGAGCTGCCGGGAGGTCGGAAGCAGCAGGGCTACATGCACGACTTCTACAACTACGCCGGCCTCCATCGCTCGGTGCAGCTCTACAGCGCGCCCGCGACGCGGGTGACGGATGTCACGGTCGTGACCGACGTCGACGGAGCCACCGGCCTGGTGCGCTACGCCGTCGAGACGTCCGGCGACGCCGAGGCGCGGGTGACGCTGCGCGACGAGCAGGGGGAGGTCGCGGCGACCGCCACCGGGGCCGAGGGTGTGCTCGAGGTGGCCGACGTGCACCTGTGGCAGCCGGGCGCCGCCTACCTCTACGACCTCTCCATCGAGCTGGTCGACGGCGACGGCGACGGCGACGGCGACGTCGTCGTCGACGAGTACTCGCTGCACGTGGGCGTCCGCACCGTCGAGGTGCGGGAGGACCGGTTCCTCATCAACGGCGAGCCGTTCTACTTCACCGGCTTCGGCAAGCACGAGGACTCCGCCGTGCGCGGCAAGGGCCACGACGACGCCTACCTCGTGCACGACTTCGAGCTCATCGACTGGATCGGCGCCAACTCGTTCCGCACCTCGCACTACCCGTACGCCGAAGAGGTCATGGACTACGCCGACCGCCATGGCATCGTCGTGATCGACGAGACCGCCGCCGTGGGCCTGAACAGCCGCATCTCGGGCGGCATCGCCGACCTCATGTCCGCATTCGGCGGGGGCGGCGGCGAGGAGGGCTTCGGGCCGAAGATGGCCGAGGCGCACCGCCGCGAGATCCGCGAGCTCATCGCCCGAGACAAGAACCACCCGTCGGTCGTCATGTGGTCGATCGCGAACGAGCCCGACACGATGGCCGAGGGCACCGATGTCTACTTCGAGCCGCTGTTCGACTACGCGCGCGAGCTCGACCCGACCCGGCCCGTGACGTTCGTCAACGTCATGATGGCGCCGCCGGACGTCTGCCGCGTCTCGAAGTTCGCCGACGTGCTCTGCCTCAACCGCTACTACGGCTGGTACGTCGACACCGGCGACCTCGCGACCGCGGAGGTCCACCTCGAGGCCGAGCTCCGCGGCTGGGAGCAGATGTACGGCAAGCCCATGATCATGACCGAGTACGGCGCCGACACGATCCCCGGCCTGCACTCCGTCTGGGACCAGCCGTGGACCGAGGAGTTCCAGGCGAACCTGCTCGACATGTACCACCGCGTGTTCGACCGCGTCGACGCGATGGTCGGCGAGCAGGTGTGGAACTTCGCCGACTTCCAGACCTCCGTCGGCATCTTCCGCGTCGACGGCAACAAGAAGGGCGTCTTCAGCCGCGACCGGCGGCCGAAGGCCGTCGCGCACTCGCTGCGCGCGCGCTGGACCGCCCTCCGCGACGGCCGAACGGCCTGATCCCGCCCGGACCGGCGGCCCCGCCGCCGGTCCGGCTCCCACCGCACCCTGCACGACCCACGCACCAGCCAGAATCCGCACTCGCATGCACCACCACCGATCGGCAAAGGAGCCACGGATGACCACCACCGAACGCGCCCAGGAGGGCGCGGCCACCACGCCGCAGCAGCTGCCCAAGCTGCCGAGGATCAGCTATCTCGGGTACGGCGCGGGCGACATGGCGAACAACCTCTCGTTCACCCTGGCGTCGATGTTCCTGCTCGTGTACTACACGGACGTCGCGGGCCTCTCCGCGGCAGCGGTCGGAACGCTGTTCCTCGTGCTGCGCATCTTCGACGCGTTCACCGACCTCATCGCGGGCCGCCTGGTCGACAGGACGTACACCAAGCGGTGGGGCAAGTTCCGCCCGTACATCCTCTTCGGCTCGGTCCCGCTGCTCCTCCTCTCGATCGCGACCTTCCACGTGCCGCAGATCGGCGAGACGGGCATGCTGCTGTACGCGTACCTCACGTATGGGCTCCTCGGCATCGCCTACACCCTGGTGAACATCCCCTACGGCTCGCTCGCCGCCGCGATGACCCAGGTGCCCGCGGAGCGCGCGCGACTCGCGACCTTCCGGACGATGGGCGCCGCGATCACGGGCGCCGTCCTCGGCGCGGTCATCTCGCCCCTGCTCTCGCCCGAGAACGACCTGCAGCGCATCTTCACCACGGTGACCATCGCGTTCTTCTTCGTCGGCGTCGCGCTCTACGTCTTCACGTTCTTCACGACCAAGGAGCGCGTGTTCCGCGCCGTTCCGCGGGTCAGCATGCGGCAGTCGCTCGCGACCCTCAAGGGCAACCGACCGCTGCTCATGCTCTGCATCAGCTCGCTGCTCCTGCTCTCCGGCATGATCTCGTCGACGACGGCGAACATCTACCTGATGCGCGACGTCTTCGATGCGCTCTACCTCGTGCCGATCATCTCGCTCGCACAGCTCGCGCTGATCTTCGTCATCGCGCCGTTCGTGCCCATGGTGGTGCGCCGCTTCGGCAAGCGCCGCGCCTACATCGCCGGTGCGATCGTCGGCGCGGCCGGGGCCACGGTCGTCTTCCTGGCGCCGAACGCATGGGTCGCGCTGGGCGGCAGCTTCATCCAGCTGCCCGGGATCATGTTCGTCTCGATGCTCATCTGGGCGCTCGAGGCCGACACCGTCGAGTACGGCGAGTGGAAGACGGGGGTGCGCACCGAGGGCATCACCTACGCGGTGTTCTCGTTCACCCGGAAGGCCGGACAGGCGGTCGGCGGCGCGCTCGCGGCGTACGCGATCGGCATCGGCGGCTACGCCGTCGGCACGGAGGTCGTCGGGACGTCGGCCGAGTGGGGCATCCGCATCGGCGCCGCGCTCATCCCCGCGATCTGCGTCCTCGGCGCCGGCCTCATCATGCTCTTCTATCCGCTGACGGACGAGGTCCACGCCGAACTGGTCGCCGAGATCGCGCAGAAGCGCTCCGAGGAGCTGGGCGAGACCGTCACCCCCGCCGACGTCGACGACCAGGTGTCGCTCTCCACCGCGGCCTTCTCGTCCGACGAGGTCCCGCGCACTCCGAGGCGCATCCGCAGGTAATCGTGCGGGCCGGGCGCGCCGGGACGCGCGCCCGCCCCGCCACTCACAGGAGGTACCCCATGATCATCGACAAGGCAGAGGTCGTCGTCACCAGCCCCGACCGCAACTTCGTGACGTTGAAGCTCACGACCGACGAGGGGCACACCGGCCTCGGCGACGCCACGCTCAACGGCCGCGAGCTCGCGGTGGTGAGCTACCTGCGCGACCACGTCGTGCCGCTGCTCATCGGGCGAGACGCGAGCCGGATCGAGGACACGTGGCAGTTCCTCTACCGGGGCGCCTACTGGCGTCGCGGCCCGGTCACGATGGCCGCGATCGCCGCGGTCGACATGGCGCTGTGGGACATCAAGGGCAAGGCCGCCGGCATGCCGGTGTACCAGCTGCTCGGCGGCGCCAGCCGGAACGGCCTGATGGCATACGGCCACGCCTCCGGCAAGACGAACGAGGAGCTCTTCGACTCGATCCGCCAACACCAGGAGCAGGGCTACCGTTCGATCCGGGTGCAGACCGGCGTCCCGGGGCTCAAGGCGATCTACGGCATCGCGTCGCAGTCCGCCGACGCGGGCGGCGGCGAGGCCCGCTACGACCACGAGCCCGCGCGCCGTGGCGCCCTGCCGACCGAGGAGGACTGGGACACGCGCGCCTACCTCCGGCACATCCCCGGCGTGTTCGAGGCGGTCCGCAACGAGTTCGGGCCGGAGCTTCCGCTGCTGCACGACGCGCACCACCGGCTGACGCCGATCCAGGCCGCGAAGCTCGGGAAGTCCCTCGAGCCCTACGACCTGTTCTGGCTCGAGGACTGCACGCCGGCCGAGAACCAGGAGGCGCTCCGGCTCGTGCGCCAGCACACGACGACGCCGCTCGCGATCGGCGAGATCTTCAACACGGTGTGGGACTATCAGCAGGTCATCCGGGAGCAGCTCATCGACTACGTGCGTTCCGCCGTCACCCACACGGGCGGCATCACCCACCTGAAGAAGGTGCTGGACTACGCGAGCCAGTACCAGATCAAGTCGGGCATGCACGGGCCGACGGACGTCTCGCCGGTCGGCATGGCCGCCGCGATGCACCTCGGGCTCGCCATCCACAACTTCGGCATCCAGGAGTACATGCAGCACGGCTCACGCACGAACGAGGTCTTCCAGCAGTCGTTCACGTGGAACGACGGCTACCTGCACCCCGGCGACCAGGCCGGCCTCGGTGTCGAGCTGGACCTCGACGAGGCGGGGAGGTACCCGTACGAGCAGGCCTACCTGCCGTTCAACCGACTCGCCGACGGAACGGTGCACGACTGGTGAACGCGGGCCACCCAACGACCGGCGGTGCGGACGACGACGGGGTCGTCCGGGCCGTCGGTCCCGTCGTCGTGATGGGCGTGTCGGCGTCCGGCAAGTCCACGGTCGGCCACGCGCTGGCGGACCGGCTCGGCGTGCCGTTCGTCGACGGCGACGCGCTCCATCCCGCCGCGAACGTCGAGAAGATGCGAGCCGGCATCGCCCTGGACGACGACGACCGCGCGCCATGGCTCGATCGCGTGGGCGAGACCCTCGCCGAGGGGTCGGAATCCGAGGCCGCCGGGATCGTCGTCGCCTGCTCGGCGCTGCGGCGGGCGTACCGCGACCGGATCCTGCGCGCGGCGCCGGGCACTCGGTTCGTGCACCTCGACGTCGATGAGGCCGCCCTGGCGGAACGGGCGTCCACCCGCGAGGGCCACTTCATGCCGCCCTCGCTGCTCGCCTCGCAGCTCGCCGCGCTCGAGCGTCTCGACGAGGACGAGCCGGGGATCGCGGTCGACGCCGATGCGCCGGTCGACGCGACGGTCGACGCCGCCGTGGCGTGGCTCACCGCGTGACATCCGGCCGATACGATCGCGGGATGCGAGCGGAGGCGACGTGAACGACCGGGAGGACGCGAACGGCGCACGTCGCCGTCCCCGTGGCGCCGCGACCATCTACGACGTCGCCGAGCTGGCGGGGGTCAATCCGTCGACCGTGTCGCGCGCGCTCGGCAAGCCCGGGCGCGTGAGCCGGGCCACCGAGGAACGCGTCCGTGCGGCCGCCGAGCGGCTGCAGTTCCGGATGAACCCGATGGCGCGGGCGCTGCCGACCGGCCGGACCAACACCATCGCGCTGCTGGTGGCCGACATCACCAACCCGGTCATCTTCGGCATCGTTCGCGGCGCCGAGCAGGCGGCGAGCGCTGCGGGCTACACGCTCGTCGTAGCGGAGTCGCAGGAGTCCGGCGAGGCGGAGGGCACGGTCGTCGACCGGCTGATGCCCGGCGTCGACGGCATCGTGCTCGCCACGACCCGACTGCCGTCGGAGCGCATCGCCGCCATCGCGGGGCGCACCCCCGTGGTCCTGATCAACCGCGCCGTCGAGGGCGTGTCGAGCGTGCTGCCCGATATCGCGACGGGCGTGCGCGAACTGGTGGGGCACCTCACGGAGCTGGGGCACCGCTCCCTCGCCTACCTCTCGGGACCGGCGACGTCGTGGGTCAGCGAGCGTCGATGGGAGGCGCTCCTCGATGAGGCGGAACGTCGCGACCTCGGGCTCGTCGAGATCGGCCCGAACCCGCCCACGATCGACGGCGGGGTCGCCGCGTACCGCCGCGCGCTCGCGTCGCGTGCCACGGCGGTGCTCGCCTTCAACGACCTCATGGCGATCGGGTTCATGCAGGAGGCGTCGCGCAACGGCGTCGTCGTGCCCGATGCGGTGAGCGTCGCCGGCTTCGACGACATCTTCGGCAGCGAGCTCATCTCGCCGGCACTGACGACGGTGCGGGCCCCGCTGGTGCTGGCCGGCGAACTCGCGGTGGAGCGGCTGCTCCGTCGCATCGACGGCCAGGAGGCGGATGCCGCGGGGGAGCAGCTCCTCGGTACGGAGCTCGTCGTGCGCGGGTCGACCGCGCCTCCGGTCGGCTGACCGGCCTCCGAGTTCTGCCGTGTTCAGGGTTTCCCCTGATGCCCGGCCGGCTGGGCGTCCGTAGCGTTGCCAGTGGTCGCGCACCGCGGGCATGCAGGGGGAACTGTCTCCGCAGGTGCCGACCGGAGAGCCGGCCGCGCTGGAACCCGACCCGAACGGGGAGCGCGGGCCGGCTCCCCCCTTGTCCGGGCGGTGCCGGGCCCGCGCGGCCGAGTCGGATCAGCGCCGGCGCCACCGCAGGCGGCCGTGCGCGCGGAGCAGTTGCGGCACCACCAGGTAGACGGCGAGCGGCACGACGAGCAGCGTGAGGACGAGCGCGCGCAGCACCGGGTGCCACGGCTCGACGAGCGGCCCGAGCAGCATCATCCCGATCGAGACGAGCGGGAAGATCGCGAGCCAGGTGATCACGGCGCGGACGTGCACCGACGGCGGCGCCGCCGGAGCCACGGTCGCGGGCGCGGCGACGGACGCGGGCGCGGCGACGGACGCGGGCGCGGCGGTCGTGGCATCCGGCGTGCCGGATGCGGCCGGGGCGGGCGCGGCGAGGGTGTGCGTGTTCGAGGTCATGCGACGGCCTTCCAGATAAAAACCAACTGGTTGGTTGTAACTTCAGCATGTCGTCGGAAATTCCGCAACCACCCAGTTGGAATCCGTAGGATGTCGGCATGGCCTGGGACACCGACCGCACGAAGCGGCTCCTGCTCGACGCCGCGACGGAGGAGTTCAGCCGCCACGGTCTCGCCGGTGCCCGCGTCGACCGCATCGCGGCATCCGCAGGGGTGAACAAGGAGCGCATCTACCAGTACTTCGGCAAGAAGGACGAGTTGTTCGCGACCGTCCTGGCCACGCGGCTGCGCGACCTCATCGACGAGGTGCCCATGCTCGGCACCGGTCCCGAGGCGGTCGGCGACTACGCCGGGCGCCTGTTCACGCACCACCTCGCCGATGAGACCATCCCGCGCCTCATCTTCTGGGAGGGCCTCGAGCTCGGCGACGACGCGGTCGCCGACGCGCGCAAGGAGTACCACGAGGCGAAGATCGCGACGTTCCAGGCGATGCTGCCCGGCATCGACCGCGACGCCGCGGGCGAGCTGCTGCTGTCGATCGTCAGCCTCGTCAACGCGTGGCCCGTGATCGCGCAGCTCGACCGCCAGTTCGTGACCGGGGCCGATCGCACCGCGGCCGACCCGGGCGCCGACCGTCCGACGCGTATCGCCGGCCGCCGCGCCGTGCTCGAGCGCAGCGCGGTCGCGCTCGCGGAGGCGGCGCTGGCGGATGCCGCAGCCCACGCCGCGACGGGCGACCGGGCGCCGGCTCGCGCGAGCGCGTCCGGCGACGATGCGGCAGACTCGGACGGATGACCCCCACGCTCCCCGAGGCGGCGCCGCGCCCCTACGACGCCGACGCGATGTACGACGCCTTCGTCGACTGGGCGGCCGGGCGCGGGTTCGCGCTCTACCCCGCGCAGGAGGAGGCGGTCATCGAGCTCGTCTCCGGCGCGAACGTGATCCTCTCGACGCCCACCGGCACGGGCAAGTCCCTCGTCGCGGTCGCGGCGCACGCGGCATCCGTCGCCCGCACCGCCGCCGACCGCGAGGCGGGCCGGCCCTGGGGGCGCACCTACTACACGGCGCCGATCAAGGCGCTCGTGAGCGAGAAGTTCTTCCAGCTCGTCGAGATCTTCGGCGCCCAGAACGTGGGCATGGTCACGGGTGACAGCTCGGTCAACGCCGACGCGCCCATCATCTGCTGCACGGCCGAGATCCTCGCGAACCTCGCCCTGCGGCAGGGGGCGGATGCCGCGGTCGACCAGGTCGTCATGGACGAGTTCCACTACTACGGCGACCCCGACCGCGGCTGGGCCTGGCAGGTGCCGCTCATCACGCTGCCGCACGCCCAGTTCGTGCTCATGTCGGCCACGCTCGGCGACGTGACCGCGATCGCCGACGACCTGACCCGTCGCACCGGCCGCGAGACCGCGCGCGTGACCGGCGTCGAGCGCCCCGTGCCGCTGCACTTCTCGTACGCGAAGACGCCCGTGCAGGAGACCGTGGAGGACCTCCTCGAGACGAGGCAGGCGCCCGTCTACATCGTGCACTTCTCGCAGGCCGCGGCGATGGAGCGCGCCCAGGCGCTCTCGTCGATCCGGGTCGTCACGCGCGAGCAGCGCGACGAGATCGCCGAGGCGATCGGCGGCTTCCGCTTCACGACCGGGTTCGGCAAGATCCTCTCGCGCCTGGTCCGCGCGGGCATCGGCGTGCACCACGCGGGCATGCTGCCCCGATACCGGCGGCTGGTCGAGACGCTCGCCCAGCGCGGCCTGCTGCGCGTCATCTGCGGCACCGACACGCTCGGCGTCGGCATCAACGTGCCCATCCGGTCGGTGCTCATCACCGCGCTCTCCAAGTACGACGGGCAGCGGATGCGGCAGCTCTCGGCGCGCGAGTTCCACCAGATCGCGGGGCGCGCGGGCCGTGCCGGCTACGACACCGCCGGCACCGTCGTCGTGCTCGCCCCCGACCACGAGATCGAGAACGAGACCGCGATCCGCAAGGCGGGCGATGACCCGAAGAAGCTGAAGAAGATCGTCCGCAAGAAGCCGCAGGCCGGGTTCGTCACGTGGGGCGAAGGGTCGTTCGACCGCCTCGTCGACGCGGAGCCCGAGCCGCTCGTGCCGCAGCTGACGCTCTCGGCGGCCATGCTCATCAACGTGATCGGGCGCGGCGGCGACGCCGTCGGCGGCATCCGTTCGCTCGTCTTCGACAACCACGAGCCGCGCGCCCGCCGCTACGAGCTGGCGCGGCGCGCGCTCGGGATCCTCCGGACGCTGCGCGACGCCGACGTCGTCGAGCTCCTCGAGGCGCCGGGCGCCGCACTCGGCGTCGAGTTGCGGCTCATGGTCGACCTGCAGCCGAACTTCGCGCTGAACCAGCCGCTGTCGCCGTTCGCGCTCGCCGCGATCGAGCTGCTCGATCCGAAGACGAGCGAGCAGGGGACGGGCCACTACTCCCTCGACGTGGTGTCGATCATCGAGTCGACGCTCGACGACCCGCGCCCGATCCTGTCGCAGCAGCAGTACAAGGCCCGCGGCGAGGCCGTCGCCGCGATGAAGGCGGACGGCATCGAGTACGACGAGCGGATGGCGCTGCTCGAGGAGGTCACCTGGCCGAAGCCGCTCGACGAGCTGCTCGCGCACGCGTTCGAGACGTTCGCGTCGAGCCAGCCGTGGGTGCGCGACTTCGAGCTCAGCCCCAAGGCGGTCGTGCGCGACATGTTCGAGCGGAGCATGTCGTTCGGCGAGTACGTCTCGTACTACCAGCTGCAGCGCAGCGAGGGCCTCGTGCTGCGCTACCTCTCCGACGCGTTCCGCGCGATCCGGCAGACGGTGCCCGACGAGCACAAGGACGAGGAGCTGCTCGACCTCATCGAGTGGCTCGGCGAGCTCGTGCGCCAGGTCGACTCGAGCCTCGTCGACGAGTGGGCCGAGCTCGTCGACCCGAGCGCGCACCTGCCCGAGGACGAGGCGCCCGTCGTGCCGCCGGCACCGCCGTCGGTCGTCACGAACCGCCGTGCGTTCACCGTGCTGGTGCGCAACGAGCTGTTCCGCCGGGTGCAGCTCGCCGCGCTCGAGCGCGACGAGGAGCTCGCCGAGCTCGACCCCGACGTCGGCTGGCCCGACGTGCTCGACCGGTACTACGCCGAGCACGACGACATCCTCACGGGCGGCCCGGCGCGGTCGCCGCGGCTGGTCACGATCGACGAGACGGATGGCGGGGCCGGCACCTGGCGCGTCGAGCAGGTGATCGACGATCCCGCGGGCCACCACGACTGGCGGATCCGCGGCGAGGTCGACCTCGTCGCGTCGGCGGAGGAGGGCACCGCCGTCGTCAGGATCGGCGAGGTCGTCCGGCTCTGACGGCCGTCGTCGGCGGCGGCGCCCGTCCGCTACGCGATCGCCAGCAGCCCGGCCGCGGCGAGGGCCAGCACGAGCCCGGCCCACTGCACGGGTGCGATGCGCTCACGGAGCACGATCGCGGCCAGCAGGATGGTGCCGGCCGGGTACATGGCACCGAGGACGGCGGCCACGGCGAGGTCGCCCGCGCGGATGCCGAGCAGGAGCAGCACGTTCGCGGTCGCGTCGACGAGGCCGCACGCGGTCGCGAGGGCGACGCCGGTGCGGACGCCGTCCCGAGGCCGTGTCGTCGGCGATCCGGACCGTCTCACCCGGGCGGCGACCATGGCGACGCCGACGGCGCCGAACAGCACGATCGCGGAGACGACGCGGTTCGCGACGAGCGGCACGACGCCCGACTCGTCCGCGGTGTGCGAGATGGCGATGTAGTAGCCGCCGATCGCGAGGCCCGAGCCGACCGCGAGGAGGATCCCGCGCAGGCTCGGGCGGACGGCGCCGCGTTCGGGGACGAAGCCGACCAGCACCACGGCCACGAGGGCGAGGCCGAGGCCCCAGACGCCGAGCGGTCCGAAGCGCTCCGCGCCCACGAGGGTGCCCCAGAGCATGGGCGTGATCGCCGACATGAGCGCGGTGAGGGGCGACAGTATGCTCATCGGGCCGATCGCGAGGCACGCGTAGAGCAGCGCGATCGCGACGGCGCCGATGACGCCGGAGACGGCACCCCAGCCGAGATCGGCGAGCGTCCACTCGCCGCCGAGCAGTGGGAGCGCCGCGAGCATGAGCAGGAGCCCGGCGACCGCCGCGATCGCGGTGGCGAGCAGCGTTCCGACCCGTCGAGCCGCGAGCCCGCCGAGGAAGTCCGCGGCGCCGTACACGATCGCGCCGGAGAGCGAGAGGGCCGCGGTCAGCATCGGCGATCAGCCTAGCCGCGGGCCGTCCGCATGCTCATGTGAGCGAATCGCGGTGCTCATATGAGCAAAATCGCTCGATCTGGTTGAACGACACGTGACGAGTGGGTCGAGGCCCTTCCGATGGCCGCGACCGGACCATAGGCTGCGGAGCAGTGCCCGCCTGGAACCCGAGGTGAGCACGTGCGACGCCGGGGGAGCGCATGGCCGGTCTCCCGCATCCGTCTTGCAGAGGAGATCACGCAATGCAGCAACGTTCCCCCGGCGCGGACCCGCGCGCCACGTCCCATCGTCGGTCGCGCGGTCGCGCGGCGGCCGGCGCCCTCGCGGGCGCCACGGCCGTGGCCCTGGCACTCGGCGGCGTCGCGTCCGCACAGGCGATCCCGCCGGACGGGCTCCCGCCGCAGGCGAAGGCCAAGGCGTTCGTCGACATCAACCTCGCCACCGTGAACGACTTCCACGGCCGCATCGAGGAGAACGGCGCGGCCGCCGGCATCGCGCGCCTCTCGACGGCCGTCAACGAGTTGCGCGCCGAGAACCCGAACACCGTCTTCGCGGCCGCGGGCGACCTGATCGGCGCGTCGACGTTCACGTCGTTCATCCAGCAGGACGAGCCCACGATCATCGCCTTCAACGAGGCCGGCCTCGACGTCAGCTCGGTCGGCAACCACGAGTTCGACAAGGGCATGTCCGACCTCACCGACCGCGTCATGCCGCTCGCCGACTGGGAGTACCTCGGCGCGAACATCTACGACAAGGGCACCTCGGACCCGGCGCTCCCCGAGTACTGGGTCAAGGAGTTCGACGGCGTCCGCATCGGATTCGTCGGCGCGGTGACCGACGAGCTCCCGTCGCTTGTGAGCCCCGCGGGCATCGCGAGCATCGACGTCGGCGCGCCGGTCGACGCGGCGAACCGCGTCGCCGACCAGCTCAGCGACGGCGACGAGGGGAACGGCGAGGCCGACATCGTCGTGCTGCTCGTGCACGAGGGCGCCGCGACCACGAGCGTCGAGTCCGCCACCGACCCGAACTCGCGGTTCGGGCAGATCGTGCTCGGCGCCGACGACAACATCGACGCCATCGTCTCGGGCCACACGCACCTCGCCTACAACCACGTGATCGACGGTCGCCCCGTCATCTCGAGCGGCCAGTACGGCGAGAAGTTCTCGAACATGGAGATCACGTACAACGTCAAGAGCGGCAAGATCGCCCGGATGAAGAACACGATCTACGACATGTCGGTCGTCACGAACAACGTGCGCGAGTACTTCTACGCGCCCGACCCCGCCATCGTGCCGATCGTCGCCGAGGCGACCGCGGTCGCGAAGGAGCTCGGCAGCGTCGTGCTCGGCGACGCGAGCGCGAACTTCGGCCGCGCGGTGACCGTCGATCCGGCGACCGTGACCTCGTTCCCCGAGAATCGCGGAGGCGAGTCGGTGCTCGGCAACTTCGTCGCCGACGTGCAGGAGTGGGCGCTCAACGTCGACGGCACGCGCGACGTGCAGATCACCTTCATGAACCCGGGCGGCCTGCGCGCCGACCTGGCGTCGGGCGAGGTGACCTACGCCGAGGCCGCGGCCGTGCAGCCGTTCGCCAACACGCTCGTGTCGATGGACCTCACCGGCGCGCAGATCAAGTCGGTGCTCGAGGAGCAGTGGCAGCCGTCCGGCGCCAGCCGCCCGTTCCTCAAGCTCGGCGTCAACGAGGAGTTCACGTACACGTACGACCCGACCGCCGCGGCCGGCTCGCACATCACCGACATGTGGCTCGACGGCGTGGCGATCGACCCCGCCGCGACCTACTCGGTCGGCGTGAACTCGTTCCTCGCCTCGGGCGGTGACAACTTCGCCACCCTCGCGGACGGGCTGAACAAGGCCGACAGCGGCAAGATCGACCTCGAGTCGATGGTCGACTGGTTCGACACGTTCGGCACCGCGACGCCCGACCTGAAGCAGCGCGCCGTCGGCGTGCACCTGCCCGGCGGCACGTCGGTCTCGGCGGGCGCCTCGGTGACCGTCGACCTCTCGTCGCTCGACTTCTCGCGCGACGAGCCCGACGCCGACATCGCGGTCGTCTCCCACGAGGGCGTCGATCTCGGCAGCTCGCCGATCGACACCTCGTTCTTCGCGGATCCGCTCGAGCGGCCGTACGACGAGATCGGCCGTGCGAGTGTCACCTTCTCGGTCCCGGCGGGCGCCAGCGGCCCGACGACCTTCGTCGTCACCGTGCCCTCCACCGGCACCACCAGCTGGTTCACGCTCGACGTGAGCTGAGCCGGCGCGACGAGGACGGCCCCGGGCGCGATGCCCGGGGCCGTTCCCGTGCCCGGCGGCCGGTTAGGCTGGTCGGGTGAGTTCCCGGGGTGCACGCGTGGCGCGCGGCGCGGCCATCGCCGCCTTCGCGGTGCTCGCGGCATCCCTCGCCCACACCGTCGGCGGTGGGCGCCCGCCCGGCATGCTCGCCATCGTCCTCGCCCTGGCGTTCGGCACTCCGATCGCGATGGTCCTCGTCGGCCGCCGGACCACTCGGCTGCGCGCGGCGGCGGCCGCGTTGGCAGCGCAGGTCCTGCTGCACGTGCTCTACGCGCTCGGGTCCCCGACGACCGGCGTCGCCGGGGCGGTCGATCCGCACGCGCTGCACGCGGGCGGCACCATCCCGCTCGACCTCTTCGTCGCGGTCGACCACGGTCACGCCGGCATGCCGGTCGCCCACGTCGTGGCGGCCGCGCTGACGCTGGCGTTCCTCAGTGCGCTCGACCGCTCGGCGGCGCTCGTGGCCGCCGTGGCGGCGGCGCTGGCCCACGGCATCCGGTTCCTCGGCCGCGTGCTGGGCGATGCGCCGGCGCCGGTCCCAGCCGTCGCCCGTCCCGTCGAGCGACGCGACGGAACGCCCGACCTCGGCATCCGCCTCCTCTCCTCGCTCCGGCACCGGGGTCCCCCGGCGGCGCTCGTCGCCGCCTGACGGCCACGACCCCGAACCGTTCGCGCCGACGTCACGAACCACTGCCCGAATCCGGCAGCGCGTCCGCGCACCCGAGCAGAAGAGAACCCATGCGATCCATCACCCGTACCACCACCGCCGCCGCCGCGACCGCCCTCGGCGCCGGCACCCTCCTCGCCCTGGCCGCCCCGCTCGCGGCGCAGGCGCACGTCGTCGTGAACCCGAGCGCCACCGCGGCCGGCTCGTACGCCGTGCTCGAGTTCGCCTCCGGCCACGGCTGCGACGGCTCGTCCACCGTCTCGTACACGGTCGACGTGCCCGAATCGATCCTGTCGGTCACGCCCACGCTCAAGTCGGGCTGGACGGTCGAGAAGGTCATGGTCGACCTGGCCGAGCCAGTCGAGGGCGCCCACGGCGACGTCGTCGCCGAGCGCGTCGGCCAGGTCGTCTACACGGCCGGGACCCCGCAGCCCGACGGCTACCGCGAGACGTTCTCGATGCAGGTGCTCCTCCCCGAGGACGCCGCGGGCGAGACCCTCGAGTTCCCGGTGCTCCAGACCTGCGAGCAGGGCTCGACCGAGTGGAACGAGTCCGCGGCGGCGGACGGCTCCGAGCCCGAGCACCCCGCGCCGGCGATCGCCGTCACCGAGGCGACGGGCGACGCGCACGCGCACGGCGACGCCGCCGAGGGCGACGAGCACGCGGACGAGCACGGCGACGAGCACACCGAGCAGGCCGAGGCCACGGCGTCGACCGAGGGCACGGTCGACGTCGTCGGTCGCGTGCTCGGCATCACGGGCCTCGCGGTCGGCGCCGCAGGACTCGTGGTCGCGATCGCGGCGACGCGCCGGAAGGGGGCCTGAGCCGTGGCACCCCGACACCTCCCCGTCGCCGCCGGCGCCCTGCTCGCCGCGGCCGCCGTGATCGCCGGGCCGGCCGTGCCCGCCTTCGCGCACAACACCGTCATCGCGATCTCGCCCGACGACGGCGACACCGTGACCGCCCAGCCGGGCACGGTGTCGCTCGAGACCAACGACGCCCTGCTCGACGCCGACGGCGCGGGTGCGATGGACGTCATCGGCCCCGACGGGCGCCACTACGCGATCGAGTGCCCGACCATCACGGGCCCGGTCGCGAGCGTGGCCGCCGACCTCGGTCCGGCGGGCGAGTACACCGTGGTGTGGCGGGTCGTCTCCGCCGACGGCCATCCGATCTCCGGCGACTTCTCGTTCGACTGGCAGCCGGCTGACGGCGAGGTGCTCGCCGAGGGCGCCGACGAGGCCGTGTGCGAGACCGCGGGCGGCTCGGACGCGGTCGGCCCGGGCGACGCGGTCGGCTCCGCCGACGACGAGGCGGATGCCGCGGGCGCGAGCGCCGCGACCGACCTGCTGTGGATCGGCGCCGGCGTGCTCGCGGTGCTCGTCGCCGCCGGGGTCGCCCTGCTGTTCGTGCGTCGCCGGCCCGAGGCGGCCGAGGCCCACGACGACGGCGAGGCGACCACCGGGTCCGACGGACCGCGCGGGCCGTCCGCCGAGGCCTAGGCAGCATCCGCTGCCGCCCGGCGCCGCGGATCAGGATCCGCTGAACGCGTCGGGCGGCAGCGCGGTCGTGCCGTCCTCGATCGCCTGCACCAGCCGATCCGCCACGGCCGCAGGGTCGTGTCCGTGCGGGAACCTCGGCGCCGTGCCGAACAGCGGTCGGTCGGCGAGCCCGGTCTCGATGTGGCCCGGCCTGGCGTCGACCAGGCGGATGCCGCTGCGCCGGAGCTCCCGGCCGGCTGCGGCGATGTAGGCGGCGAGGGCCGCCTTCGAGGCCGAGTAGCTCGCGAGCCCGGCGGTCGGCAGCTCGGAGACGATCCCGGAGAGCGTGAGCACGACCGGCTCGTTGCCCGCGTCGGCCGACTCGCGCAGCGCGGGCAGCGCGACCGAGACGATCCGCATGGGGGCGAGGGCGTTCACCGTGAACAGGGTCTCGAGGTCCTGTTCCGCGGTTTCGGCGACCGTGTCGAACCCGACCACGCCGGCGGCGAACACGATCACGTCGAGCCCGCCGAGCTGCTCGACGGCCCGCGCGACGATGACCTCGGGCGCGTCCTCGTCCGTGAGGTCGACCGCGATGCCGCCGCCGTCCGCTGCCCGGTCCTCGAGCCGGCCCTCGTCTCGGCCGTGGCGCACGACGCGCGCGCCGCGATCCTCGAGGCGCTCGGCGATCAAGCTGCCGAGGGCGCCGGTCGCGCCGACGACGAGGACGCGGGACTGCTCGAGGCGGGTCATGGCGCGAGCCTAGGTCGGGCGGGCGCGCTCGGCACGGGTTCACAGGACACTCGCACCGCGACCCGTCCTCCAGCGCGTCCTCGATCGCGCACCCGTGCGCACCCCGGAAGGCGTGTCGGGTCGGCCGGGTAGGGTCGTCGGGTGACCTGGAGCGAGAACCCCGAGCCGGCCGGCGCGCCCGCCTGGTCCGACGAGGTCCCGTGGGACCCGGACGAGCTCGTGCCGCCGGAGGACGAGTGGGCGCCGCCTCCGCCCGCCGACGGGTCGGCGTCCGTCGCTGGGGGAACCGGGCGGCGCGTCGACGCACCGCCCGCGGTCGCACCGTCGAGGTTCGCCTCGGCCGTCGAGGCGCTGCGCACGGTCTACGGCTACGAGTCGTTCCGCGGCGAGCAGGCCGCCATCATCGACCACGTCGCCGGCGGCGGCGACGCCGTCGTGCTCATGCCGACCGGCGGCGGCAAGAGCCTCTGCTACCAGGTCCCCGCGCTGCTGCGCGAGGGCACGGGCGTCGTGGTGTCGCCGCTCATCGCGCTCATGCACGACCAGGTCGACGCGCTCGTGCGGAACGGCGTGCGCGCGGGCTACCTGAACTCGTCGCAGACCGGGCCGGAACGGGCCGCCGTCGAGCGCGCGTACCTCGCCGGCGAGCTCGACCTGCTCTACGTCGCGCCCGAGCGCCTCGGGTCCGAGCAGACCAAGCGGTTCCTCGAGCGCGGCACGATCGCCCTGTTCGCGATCGACGAGGCGCACTGCGTCGCGCAGTGGGGCCACGACTTCCGCCCCGACTACCTCGCACTCGCCGAGCTCGCCGAGCGCTGGCCCGACGTGCCGCGCATCGCGCTCACCGCCACCGCGACCGAGGCGACGCATCGCGAGATCACGCAGCGGCTCTCACTGGGCGACGCCCGGCACTTCGTCTCGAGCTTCGACCGCCCCAACATCCAGTACCGCATCGCGCCGAAGCTCGACGTGCGGCGGCAGCTGCTCGACTTCGTGCGGACCGAGGGCCGCGACGCCGACGGCACGGCGGTCGCCGGCATCGTCTACGCGCTCTCGCGCGCGAGCACCGAGAAGCTCGCGGCGTTCCTCGCCGCGAACGGCGTCGACGCCATGCCGTACCACGCCGGGCTCGACGCCGAGACGCGGCGCCGAACGCAGGAGCGCTTCCTCCGCGAGGACGGCGTCGTGGTCGTCGCGACCATCGCGTTCGGCATGGGCATCGACAAGCCCGACGTGCGCTTCGTCGCGCACGTCGACCTGCCGAAGTCGGTCGAGGGCTACTACCAGGAGACGGGTCGCGCCGGCCGCGACGGGCTGCCGTCCACCACCTGGCTCGCGTACGGCCTGCAGGACGTGGTGCAGCAGCGGCGCATGATCGACGAGAGCCCGGGCGACCTCGCCCACCGCCGGCGACTCGCCGCGCACCTCGACGCCATGCTCGCGCTGTGCGAGACCGTGCAGTGCCGGCGGCAGAACCTGCTCGCGTACTTCGGCGAGGCGAGCGAGCCGTGCGGCAACTGCGACACGTGCCTCGAGCCGCCGGCCTCGTGGGACGGCACGGTCCCCGCGCAGAAGCTCATGTCGACGATCGTCCGAATGCAGCGCGAGCGCGGCCAGCGGTTCGGCGCCGGCCACCTGGTCGACATCCTGCGCGGCAAGCGCACGGCCCGCGTCGAGCAGTACGGCCACGACGCCCTGGCGACCTGGTCGATCGGCGGCGACCTCTCCGAGGCGCAGTGGCGCGGCGTCGTCCGGCAGCTGCTCGCCCAGGGCCTGCTGCAGACGGTCGGCGAGTACGGCGTGCTCGCGCTGACGGATGCCTCGGCGGACGTGCTCTCCGGTGCGCGCGAGGTCGCGTTCCGGACCGAACCCGAGCGGCCCGCGCGCGCCTCCCGCTCCAGCCGCGCCGCCGCACCCGCGGCCGCCGACCTCGAGCCGCGCGACGCCGAGCTGTTCGAAGCGCTCCGCGCCTGGCGCGCCGGCGAGGCGCGCGAGCAGGGCGTGCCCGCGTACATCGTCTTCGGCGATGCGACCCTGCGCGCGGTCGCCGTGCGACGGCCCGCGGCCGTGGCGGAGCTCGACGGCATCTCGGGCATCGGGGCCAAGAAGCTCGACGCCTACGGCGCGGCCCTCGTGCGCGTCGTGTCCGAGCACGCGGGCTGACCGCGCGCACGTCGCTCGGGTCGGGCGTCCGTGCCGCGCAGTCGCGGCCCGGACGCGCGTGGCCATCGTGATCTCGACACGGGGCGAACGTCCTCGACCGCCGACCGGGCGGCTCGCTAGCATCAGGCGTGAGGCCGCCGTCGGCGCGGTCCGGATTCGGGGGAGCAGATGTCCGCAGTCCAGGGAAGTCGACCGGTCACCGTGACGATCATCGGCGTGCTCGCGTTCATCGCCGGAGCCCTCGACATGATCTCCGGGGTCATCCTGCTGTTCCTGCTGCCCGTCCAGGACGTCGTGGACGGCTTCGGCGGCACCGGCCAGCTCATCGCGGCCGCGATCGGCTCGATCGTGGTCGGCCTCATCACCGCGGTGCTCGCGGGCGGACTGCTGCGCGGCAGCCAGGCCGCGCGCCTCATCGTCACCGTGCTGCAGGTGCTCTCGCTCATCGGCTCCCTCTTCCTCGCGGTCGCCTACCTCGGCTTCCCCGTCGGCGAGTGGATCGGCGTCGCCGTCTCGGTGCTCGTCCTGATCCTGCTCTGGACCCCGAAGTCGAGCACCTTCTTCACGCGCTGAGCCGCGGACCGAACGGGAACGAGTCGAGGGGAGACCGGATGTCGGAGCAGGGGATCGAGGGTGTGCAGCGGCCCGCCGCGGTGACGGTGGTCGCCGCGCTGGTGTGGGTGAACGCGGCGCTCGACCTGGTGGCCGGGGTCGTGTTCCTGATCGCCGCGGCAGGTGACGTCGACGGGAACCGGAGCACGTGGGTGATCATGGGCTCGATCTCGCTCGTGCTCGGCGCGATCGCCGCGGTCGTGGCGCTCGGACTCATGCGCGGGAACGCCGTGGCCCGCATCGCGATCACGGTGATCGAGGCCTTCTCGATCATCGCCTCCGCGGCGGCCGCGGTGGCGAACCCGGAGACCGTGCCGAACGAGATCGTCAGCGCGCTGATCGCCCTGGCGATCCTGCTCCTGGTCTGGTCCAGGGAGTCGACGCGGTACTTCCGCGGGCTCGCGCCGGACCAGCCGGATGAGCGCTGACCGTCGGCCTCCGTCGACATCGTTGTCGATCATCCAAGGTTCCGACGGGTCCGGTTTGTAGGGTTCCACAGGCTCGTTCGCGCGCCTCCGAGGCCGCTTTGTAGGCGGCTGACGCAGATTTTCCGGTGCGATCGCGGCCCGTCCTACCGTGGCAGCAGCCCTGTTCCGCGTACGAAGGACGAACCGACGATGGTCGATACGGCATCCCGAACCGCCACCACTCCTGCGCCGAAGGCCGAGCGGCCCGGCACGCCGGAGCGCGCCGCCGCCGCCACTCCGGCGGGCACCCCGATCGACGCGAGCGCCGCCCCCGTGGTGGACGTCGCGGCGCTCGGCCGGCAGCTGCTCGGCACCTGGGCGGACATCCGGCTCGCGGCGCGCGAGCGGGCCGCCGACCCCGCCTACCAGCGCATCGACGGCCAGACCATGGCGGAGCACCGCGAGCGCGTGCTCGGCCAGCTGAAGCTGCTCGTCGAGTCCGGCGCCGTGCACAAGGCGTTCCCGAAGTCGCTCGGCGGCGACGACGACCACGGCGGCAACATCGCCGCCTTCGAGGAGCTCGTGCTCGCCGACCCGAGCCTGCAGATCAAGTCGGGCGTGCAGTGGGGCCTCTTCGGCGCCGCCGTGCTCCACCTCGGCACGGAGCGCCACCACGAGAAGTACCTGCCGGGCATCATGAACCTCGACGTGCCGGGCGCGTTCGCGATGACGGAGACCGGCCACGGCTCCGACGTCGCTGCCATCGGCACGACGGCGACCTACGACCCCGAGACCGAGGAGTTCGTGCTGCACACGCCGTTCCGCGGTGCATGGAAGGACTACCTCGGCAACGCGGCGCTGCACGGCATCGCGGCGGTCGTGTTCGCGCAGCTGATCACGAAGGGCGTCAACCACGGCGTGCACGCCTTCTACGTCCCGATCCGCGACGAGCACGGCGAGTTCCTCCCCGGGATCGGCGGCGAGGACGACGGCCTGAAGGGCGGCCTCAACGGCATCGACAACGGCCGGCTCCACTTCACCGACGTGCGCGTCCCGCGCGAGGACCTCCTGAACCGCTACGGCGACGTCGCCGCCGACGGCACCTACACGAGCTCGATCTCGAGCCCAGGCCGCCGGTTCTTCACGATGCTCGGCACGCTCGTGCAGGGCCGCGTCTCGCTCGACGGCGCCGCCACGACCGCGACCGCCATGGCCCTCGCGATCGCCATCACGTACGGCACGCAGCGCCGCCAGTTCAACGCGGGCAGCGACACCGACGAGGAGGTGCTGCTCGACTACCAGCGCCACCAGCGTCGCCTGATCCCGAAGCTGGCCACGACCTACGCGCAGGTCTTCGCGCACGACGAGTTCCTGGTGAAGTTCGACGCCGTCTTCTCGGGCGAGGCCGACACCGACGACGACCGGCAGGACCTCGAGACCATCGCTGCGGCGCTCAAGCCGCTGTCGACGTGGCACGCCCTCGAGACGCTCCAGGAGGCGCGCGAGGCGTGCGGCGGCGCGGGCTTCCTCGCCGAGAACCGGCTCGTCGGCCTCCGCCAGGACCTCGACATCTACGTCACCTTCGAGGGCGACAACAACGTGCTGCTGCAGCTGGTCGCCAAGCGACTGCTCACCGACTTCTCGAAGCAGTTCGCGAAGGCGGACGCCGGGGCGATGGCGCGCTACGTCGTCGCCCAGGCGGCCGACCGCGCGTACCACGGCACGGGCCTGCGCCGCCTCGCCCAGACGGTCGCGGACTTCGGCTCCACCGCGCGCTCGGTGAGCGAGCTGCGCGACGAGGAGTCGCAGCGCGAGCTGCTGACCGACCGCGTCGAGGCGATGGTCTCCGAGATCGCCGGGCGCCTGCGCGACTCGCGGAAGCTCTCGAAGCCCGAGGCCGCCGCGCTGTTCAACCGCAACCAGAACGAGCTCATCGAGGCCGCGCGCGCACACGCCGAGCTGCTGCAGTGGGAGGCCTTCACGCGCGGCCTCGCCCGCACCGAGGACCCGGGCACCAAGCAGGTGCTCACGTGGATGCGCGACCTGTTCGGCCTGGGCCTGCTCGAGAAGCACCTGTCGTGGTACCTGATCCAGGGCCGGCTCTCGCCGCAGCGCGCGCAGGCCGTGAGCGCCTACATCGACCGCCTGATCGAGCGCCTGCGCCCGTACGCCCTGGACCTCGTGGACGCGTTCGGCTTCGCGCCGGAGCACCTGCGCGCGCCGATCGCGTCGGGCGCCGAGCAGGCGCGCCAGGACGAGGCGCGGGCCTATTACGCCGCGCAGCGCGAGGCGGGCACGCTCGCCGAGCCGGAGAAGTCGACGAAGTCCAAGCGGTAGCGGACGCCGTGACGACGGGCCGGGCGCGCAGCGCCCGGCCCGTCGTCGTGCGTGCGGCGTGGGGTCAGCGGCGCGGCGTGCGCTTCGGGTCCTCGTCCTCGCCCGGCGGCTTCATGAGCGCACCGGTCGCGAGGCCGACGGCGAGCCCGGCGGCCAGCCACAGCCAGAACCCAGTCCAGAGGCTGACGACCACGCCGATGATCAGCCCGACGACGAGGCCGACGACGAGCTGGCGGCGGCGTGCGGGGGAGAACGGCTCGCGTGCGGACATGCCCCCAGCGTAGGCCGCGGTGCGCCGGGGCTCAGACCAGGCCGAGCGCTCGGACCGCCTCGCGCTCGTCCACGAGCTCCGCCACCGACGCGTCGATGCGGGTGCGGGCGAACTCGTCGTTCGCGAGCCCCTCGACCACGCGCCACTCCCCGTCCTCGGCGACGACCGGGAACGACGAGATGACGCCCTCGGCGACGCCGTACTGCCCCGTGGACCAGATCGCGGCGCTCGTGCGGCCGCCGTCGCCCGTGCCGAGCACCCAGTCCCGGACGTGGTCGATCGTCGCCGACGCCGCGGAGGCCACCGACGAGGAGCCGCGCACCTCGATGATCTCCGCACCGCGCTTCGCGACCCGCGGGATGAACTCGTCGACGAGCCACTCGCGCGCAGCGTCGACCCCGCCGAGGCGCGCCGCCAGGAGCCCGGGAACGGGGTCGCCGTCGGCGGTCGCGTGGGCGATGTCGGGGAACTGGGTCGCGGAGTGGTTGCCCCAGATCGTCACCCCGCGGATGCCGCCGACCGGCGTGTCCACGGCGGCGGCCAGCTGGCCGAGCGCGCGATTGTGGTCGAGTCGCGTGAGCGCGGTGAACCGCTCCTTCGGCACGTCGGGCGCGTTGGAGGCGGCGATCAGCGCGTTGGTGTTCGCGGGGTTGCCGACGACGACGACGCGGACGTCGTCCGCCGCATGGTCGTTGATCGCCCTGCCCTGCGGGCCGAAGATGCCGCCGTTCGCCTCGAGCAGGTCACCGCGCTCCATCCCCGCGGTGCGGGGCCGCGCGCCGACCAGCAGGCCGAGGTTCGCCCCGTCGAACGCGACCGCGGGATCGGCGGTCACCTCGACGTGCGAGAGCAGCGGGAACGCGGAGTCCTGCAGCTCGAGCGCGGCGCCCTCGGCGGCGCGCAGCCCCTGCGGGATCTCGAGGAGGTTCAGGCGCACGGCGGTGTCGGGCCCCAGCATCGCCCCCGAGGCGATGCGGAAGAGCAGCGCGTAGCCGATCTGCCCCCCGGCGCCGGTGATCGTGATGGTGACCGGTCTGCGGCTCATGTGCCGAGCCTACGCCGCCCCCTGCGGCGGCTCACCAGCCCATGCTGCCGGGCGCGCCCTTGAACGGGCCGGCGACGCCCGACGTGATCCAGCCGCCGTAGAACGAGCCGGGCTGGGGCGTCACGACCTCGCCGTCGACCGAGCACTCGTCCATGGGCCCCGCGTAGACGGCCACGCGGCCGCGCAGGTCCTCGTAGCCGGGCGACGGGTCCGGGTACGTCCACGCCGCGCGCGCCGCCGTCCGCTCGCCCCCGACGACGTCGAAGTACCGTGCGGCGCCCTTGAACTCGCAGAACGACGCGCCCGCCGCGGGCACCAGCGCACCCGGCACGAAGGCCGAGGCCGGCACGTAGTACACCGGGGGATGGCTCGTCTCGAGGACGCGGACGACGTCGCGCGTGTCCACGATCCGCCGACCGCCGAGGTCGATGGCGAGGCGGACGTCGACGGACTCGATCGCCGGTGGCCGGGGATAGTCCCACACGGACTCCTGGCCGGGGCGCACGCGGTCTGGGACGGGACGCATGGCGGCACCGTACGGCGCGAGGCTGGGAGGCCGCCGGAGGGTGCCTGTGACCCGGGTGCCTCGGGCGGCGCGCCGCGCGCGCGGCATCCGCCGGTTCGCTAGCGTGTCGAGACAAGGGGGAGCCGATGCGCGAACTGTATCCGGAGATCGAACCGCTCGAGACGGGGATGCTCGACGTGGGCGACGGCCAGCACATCTACTGGGAGGTCTCCGGTCGCCGCGACGGCAAGCCGGTGGTGTTCCTGCACGGCGGTCCCGGCGGCGGGACCTCGCCCGCGCATCGTCGACTGTTCGACCCGTCGAAGTACCGGATCGTGCTCTTCGACCAGCGCGGCTGCGGACTCTCGATCCCGCACGCCTCCGAACCCGACGCCGACCTGTCGGCGAACACGACCTGGCACCTCGTCGCCGACCTCGAGCGGTTGCGCGCGCACCTCGGCATCGAACGATGGCAGGTGTTCGGCGGGTCCTGGGGCAGTGCGCTCGCGCTCGCGTACTCCGAGACCCACCCGGAGCGGGTCACCGAGATCGTGCTGCGCGGCATCTTCACGCTGCGGCGCCAGGAGCTCGACTGGTTCTACGAGGGCGGCGCGTCGGCGATCTTCCCCGACCTGTGGGAGGACTTCCTCGCCCCGGTCCCGCTGGGCGACCGCGTGCACCTCATCGAGGCGTACCACCGGCTGCTGTCGGATCCGGATCCGGCCGTGCATCGCCCGGCGGCGATCGCGTGGTCGCGCTGGGAGTCGTCGACGATCACGCTGCTCCCGCAGGCCGAGACGATCGCGAGGTTCACCTCGCCCGAGTACGCGACGGCCTTCGCCCGCATCGAGAACCACTACTTCCGCAACGGCGGGTGGTGGGAGGAGGGGCAGCTCATCCGCGACGCGCACCGGCTGCGCGGCATCCCCGCCGTCATCGTCCAGGGGCGCTACGACATCTGCACGCCGACGATGACGGCCTGGGACCTGCATCGCGCGTGGCCGGAGGCCGACCTGCGCATCATCGACGACGCCGGGCACGCATTCGACGAGCCCGGGATCCTCGATGCGCTGATCGCGGCGACGGATCGGTTCGCGAGCGCGGACGAGCGGATGCCCGGTGGTGCCGTGTCGGACGCCGACGGGCCGGACGACGGCGACGGCGATGACGGGCAGCAGGCCGGGGAGACCGACGAGGCGGGCGACGGAGACGACGAGGGCGATCGCGAGGACGACGCCTCGGACGACGTCGAGTGGGACACCGAGGGACGCGACGAGGACCTCGGCGCGGATCCGGCCGATGAGGCCTCCGACGACGACGCGTCCGACGATGACGACGATGATGATGCGTCCGACGACGACGAGGGTGAGGCCGAGGACGACGACGAGGGTGAGGACGACGACGACGACGGTTCCGATGACGATCCGGACGAGGACGACGAGCCGGATGACGCAGAGGCGCCGTCGAGCGTAGCCTCCGGCGACGTCGAGCGAAAGGCGGATGTCGAGGACGAGTCCGCGCGATAGCGTCGGGCCATGACCTTCAACCCCAAGGCCGACATCGGCGGCGGCAAGACGTCGCGCCGCGGCCGCAACGCCGGCATCGCGGTGGGCGGCGGCCTCGGCGTGCTCGCCATCGTGCTCCTCGGTTCGTTCCTCGGCGTCGACCTCAGCGGCCTCATCGGGGGCGGCGGCGGCGCGCCCGCGGCGGAGGACTCCTCGCTCGAGGAGTGCCGGACCGGCCAGGACGCCAACGAGCGGATCGACTGCCGGATGAAGGGCGCTGCGGCGTCGCTCGACGCGTACTGGGCCGAGGCGTCGCCGAGCATCGGCCTCGACTACGTGCAGCCGCAGGGGTTCGTCCTCTTCGACCAGGCGGTGTCGACCGGGTGCGGCAACGCGTCGTCCGCGACGGGCCCGTTCTACTGCCCGCCGGACCAGACGATCTACATCGACACGTCGTTCTACGACCAGCTCGAGCAGCGGTTCGGAGCCGAGGGCGGCCCGCTGGCCGAGATGTACGTCGTCGCGCACGAGTGGGGCCATCACATCCAGAACATCGCGGGCGTGCTCGACTCGACACGGGACGGCGAGACGGGACCGACGTCGAACGCGGTTCGCGTCGAGCTGCAGGCCGACTGCTTCGCCGGCGCCTGGGCGGGGGCCGCGGCGACGACGGAGGACCCGAACGGGAACACCTTCCTGCAGCCGATCACGCCGGACGAGTACCGGCAGGCGATCGACGCCGCGGCGGCCGTCGGCGACGACCGCATCCAGGAGGCGACCCAGGGCCAGGTCACGCCGCACACCTTCTCGCACGGTACGAGCGAGCAGCGCGTCCGCTGGTTCGCGGCGGGCTACGACGAGGGTGTCGGCTCGTGCAACACGTTCCAGGTGTCCGGGGACCAGCTCTGATGCGGCGCGCCGGTGCCGTCGTGATCGGCGCCCTCGCCGTCGTCGCGCTCGTCGTGGTCGGCGTGCTCGTGTGGGCGAACATCGTCTTCCAGGGCGAGCGCGAGCCGTCGCTCGACGCGTGGCGCTCCGACGACGTGGAGATCAGCCGCGTCGACACCGGGTTCGTCATCGCCCCGACCTCGGGCGCGAGCGACCTCGGGCTCGTGTTCGTCCCCGGTGCGAAGGTCGACCCGAGCGCGTACCTGTACAAGCTCAGCGGGGTCGTCGAGGAGACCGGCATGACGGTGGTCGTCACGCACCCGACCCTGAACCTCGCCTTCTTCGACACGCGACCGCTCGAGGCCTTCACCGACGAGGCGCCGGACGTGCAGCGCTGGCTCGTCGGCGGGCACTCCCTGGGCGGGGTCCGCGCCTGCCAGCTCGCGGGCGACGCGACGGATGCCGCGAACGGCCCCGACGTCGTCGGCATGGTCCTGTTCGGCAGCTACTGCGCGAACGACCTGTCCGGCACCGACCTGGAGGTGCTGTCGCTGGTCGGGGAGCACGACGGGCTCAGCACCCCCGAGAAGGTGGCGGCCGCGGGCGACCTGCTCCCTGCCGACGCGGAGTCGGTGCTCATCGAGGGCGGCAACCACGCGTCGTTCGGCGACTACGGCGTACAGCCCGGCGACGGTGTCGCGACGGCCGATCGGCAGGCCGTTCGCGACCAGATCTCCGACGCGGTGGCGGCGTTCGTCGAGGAGTCGGGCCTCGGCTGATCCGCTCGTTCGGGCTCAGGGCGAGAGGGCGCCCGCGAGGTCGCGGCGCGGCATCCGCCCCGTGCTCGACACGGCGAGCAGCACGATGCCGGACGCGAGCACGGCGAGGCCGAGCACGGCGGTGCCCGGCAGCTGCTCGTGCAGCACGAGGACGCCGAGGAGCGTGGCCGTGAGCGGCTCGCCGAGGGTGAGCGTCGAGACGGTCGCGGGAGCGAGCCGACGCAGGCCGGCGCCGAAGAACAGGTAGGCGGCCGTCGTGGTGACCAGGCCGAGCCAGAGCGCCATGGCGAGGCCGCCCGGCGCGGCGAGCCACGACGTGTCGGTGGCGAGCAGCACGGGCAGGCTGATCGCGGCGGCGACGCCGAACATGGCGCCCATGCTCGCGGCGGAGCTGAAGCCGCGGTCGAGCAGGGCCTTCCCCGCGAGCGTGTAGACGGCGTACGCGCCGCCGGCGCCGACGGACGCGGCGATCCCCAGCGGGTCGACCGCGGTCGGGCCCGTGCCCGTGGTCGCGGCGAGCACGGCCACGCCCGTCGTCGCCAGGGCCGTGGCGACCATCCAGCCGCGGCCGGGGAACCGGCGACGGAGCGTCCAGTCGAGCAGGCCCGTGAGCACGGGCGCCGATCCGAGGGCGACGACGGTGCCCACCGCGACCCCGTTGGCCTCGGTGCCGGCGAAGAACGCGGGCTGGTAGGCGATGACGCCGGAGGCGCCGACCACGACCGCGACGGCGACGCCGGCGCTCCCGGCTCGGCCGCCGGAGGTCGGCGCGGCGGACGTCCCGATCGCGCCGCGCCGACGTCCGGCGACGTGGAGGGCGAGGGCCACCGCGGCCAGGGCGCCGCCGCCGATGAGGATGCGCGCCGCACCGATCGAGAGCGGATCGGCCTCGGGCCCGAGGGCCTGGGCCGTGCCCGTGGTGCCGAAGCAGATGGCGGCCGCGAGGACGAGCAGGACGGAACGCATGGTGAATTGTTACACAATCGGGTGGCTTCCGGAAGGCTCGCCCGTCGTCCGCAGCCGGGCCGGGGGAGCGGGCGCCCCTCCGGGCCCCGCGCGACGATAGGATTCCGGGGGTCGCCTCGCCGCGGCATCCGTTCACGTCATCGCCGAGGGGGCGCGCGACCCGGCGCACGGTGCCGCAGGGCAGGCGGCCGGCCACCACCCGGAGGAGGACCTGTGCGCGCCGTCATGTACCACGGCTTCGGCGACGAACCCGAGCTCGTCGAGGTCGACCGACCCGCCTGCCCGCCGCGGGGCGCCGTCGTGCGCGTGCGCGCGACGGGCCTCTGCCGCAGCGACTGGCACGGATGGATGGGCCATGACGCCGGCATCGCGTTGCCGCAGGTCCCCGGCCACGAGTTCGCCGGCGAGATCGCCGAGCTCGGCGCCGAGGTCCCCGAGGATGCGGGCTGGGCCGTCGGCGACCGCGTCACCGCGCCCTTCATCTGCGCGTGCGGCCGCTGCGACGAGTGCCGATCCGGCAACGAGCAGGTGTGCGACGCCCAGCGCCAGCCCGGCTTCACGCATTGGGGCTCGTTCGCCGAGTACGTCGTCGTCGACGAGGCCGCGCTCAACCTCATCCGCCTGCCCGACTCGCTCGGCTTCGTCGAGGCGGCCTCCCTCGGCTGCCGCTTCGCGACGGCGTACCGCGCGATCATCAGCCGCGGTCGCCTCCACCCCGGTGAGCAGGTCGCCGTGCACGGATGCGGCGGGGTCGGCCTCTCCGCGATCATGATCGCCGTCGCGGCCGGCGTGCCCGTCTACGGCGTCGACGTCTCGGACGCCGCGCTCGCCGCGGCGGCCGAGCTGGGTGCGACCCCGATCCGCGGCGGCGACGGCGCCGCCGACCGGGTCCGTGAGGCGAGCGGCGGCGGCGTGGACCTCTCGGTGGACGCGTTCGGCAGCCCGGAGACCTCGTTCGCATCGGTGCGCAGCCTGCGCAAGCGCGGCCGCCACGTGCAGATCGGCCTCATGCTCGCCGAGAGCGCGACCGCCGCGATGCCGATGGACGCCGTCATCGACGGCGAGCTCGAGATCCTCGGCAGCCACGGCATGGCCGCCCACGAGTACCCCGACATGCTCGGCGCGGTGGCGTCGGGCGCCTTCCGGCCGATCGAGCTCGTCGGGCGCACCATCGCGCTGGACGAGGTGCCCGGGGCGATCGCCGCGATGGGCCGAGCGGGCGGCGCCGGCTCGGGCATGACCGTGATCGAGCTGTAGCGGCCGTGCCCCGCGCCGGCGCTCAGGCGGCGTCCGGCAGCGGACGCAGGGGCACGACCGGCCCGCGAGGTCGCCGCGGTGCTTCGCCGGGATCCGGCGCCCGCTCCTGCGGCGGTTCCGGCGCGACCACCAGCCCGTCCTGCGACGCCGCCGTCGCTGCGAGGAGCTCGAGCCACGCGCGATTGATCGCCGGCCGGCGGCGGTCGGCGTAGTCGAACTCGAGCGCTGCGGACGGGCCGATCCAGACGCTCGTCTCACGCCCGTCGACCTCGACGGTGAAGCCGAACGACTCGCGTCGTCGCAGCTTCGCGAGGATCACGACCTGGAGGTGGGCGAGCGCCCGGTCGTCGATCGGGATCGACAGCCTGCCGTCGTACACGAGCTTGCCCATGCGGGCTCCTTCCGGCGCGGGACAAGGGTCTCGGAGAAGGCAGCCGGGGGAGGATGCTCGCGTTCCCGCGGTCCCGACGCTAGCGCTCGACGGCGTCCGCGGAGGCGCAGGATCCGGGACTCTTCCGATTCGGGATAGGTCTTCCCGGCATGTGCACGTACACTGACGGCACTCGGTGCGACTCCCCCGCGCACCGGGGGTGAGGATGTCATATGACCGGATTGACCCGGTCCGCGATCGATACGCGTACTCCAGAGGACGCTCGTCGAGCATTCGAGCCCATGGTTCCGCGACTGGAGTTCGGCCGCGTGGACCCCGCCGCGTTCCGGGTGCAGCTCCGCTTCGACCAGGCACCGTCGTTCACGGTCATCGAGTACGCGTTCTCGGCGCCGGCGGCGACCATCGCAGGATCCGACGACCTCGTCGTGATCTCCGCGCGCGGCCGCGGGTTCGAGCTCTGGCATGGGCGGCGCGACGTGGACTCGTCGCTGCCGTACCTGCAGGCCGCGGACGGCCTGGCCGCGCGCTGGGAGGCCGTCGCGGCGCGAGCGACCATGCTCGATCGCGCGGGCGTCGAGGCGGTCGCGGCGACGATGTCGGGCGAGCCCGGTCGCATGCTCACGCAGTCCGGCCTCGAACCGAGAAGCCCGGAGCTCGGCCGCTTCTGGGAGCACACCGTGCATCGCGTGCGCACCGCGATGCTCGCCGCGCCCGAGGCGTTCGACGAGCCGCTCGTCGAGGGCGCCGCCTTCCACCGGCTCGCCGTCGCGTACCTGCACGCGTTCCAGATCGTGTGGCTCACATCCGACCAGCGCCTGCTGCCGACCGGTCCGCGCTCCACCGTCGTCCGCCTGGCGCTCGAGTACATGCACGCGCACGCCGCCGAGGCGATCACGGTGCAGCACGTCGCCGATGCGGTGCACATCTCGTCGCGGGGCCTGCATGCCGCCTTCCGCGCCGAACTCGGCGTGTCGCCGTCCGAGCAGCTCCGCGGCATCCGCCTGTCGGGCGTGCGGGACGAGCTGCGCTTCTCGCCCCCGGGGGAGACCGTGGCGATCGTCGCGCGCCGGTGGGGGTTCGTGCACCTGTCCCGCTTCGCCGACTCCTACCGCCAGCGATTCGGCGAACTGCCGTCCGACACCGTGGCGCAGCGGCGATAGGGTCCGCTTCCTCTGCGGAGCGACCGCGACCGGTCAGAGCCGGTCGAGGATGAACGCGACCCGCTCCTCCGGTGGGAGGACGGGCACGAGCACCACCGGGATCGGCAGCGAGCGGTACACCTCGAGCAGGAGCTCGTGGATGCGGTGCTGCGCCCCAGCGTCCTCGGTGCGCGCGTAGTCCGGGTGCAGGGGGAGCAGGTCCATCACGAAGGCCTTCCGGTAGCGGACGTGCGCGAGCGCCTCGATGAGCGCGGGGTCGGGCTCGAGCCCGAGGAACCGGTAGTACGCGAGCGAGTCGGGCACGGCCCGATCGAGGAAGACGACCTCGTCGGGCTCGAGCGCCGCCTCCTGCTCGAGCTGGAGCGCGAGCACGTTCCGCTGGAACTCGCCCTGTCGGCTGCGGATCTCCTCCACGGATCGCCCGCCGAGCCGCTGCAGGTCGATGTAGTGCCGGGCGTCCTCGATCGTCGTCCGGTACCCGCGCTGACGGAGCAGGTCGACCGTCGTGGTCTTCCCCGAGCTCGGGCCGCCGGTGATGACGTACCAGTGCGTCATGCCCGCCTCCCTCCGAGGCCGTGAGCGGATGCTACTCCCGCCCGCGCAGTGCGGGCGGTCCCGTGGTCACACGCGAGCGCCGCGGCATCCGCTCGGATACGCTCGGGCACGCGGGCGGGCGTCCGCGCCGCAGGTCGACGGCGACCGCGGACCTGCGCCGAAGGAGGGCAGCGATGACCGGATGGCGGATCCGCGAGTTCCACCGCGACGACCTCGAGGCGCTGCTGCACCTCTGGGAGGAGGTGACCGCCGCACCGATCGAGCCCGTCTACGGGCTGAGCGAGGTGCTCGCGTCGCTCGAGAAGGACCACGCGATGGTGGCGGTCCACGGCGAGGAGGTCATCGGGGCGGTCGTCGGCCGCGCCGCGCACAACCAGGGCTGGATCGTGTTCCTCGCGACGACGATCCCGTGGCGCGGGCGGGGCGTCGGCGCCGGACTGCTCGCGGCGATCGAGAAGAAGATGGAGCCGCTCGGGTTGTCGAAGCTGTCGGCGCTCATGCCCGAGGCGGAGACCCGGGTGCACGCGTTCCACAGCCAGGGCTTCGAGCTCAAGCAGAACCTGCACTACTTCGAGCGGCGCATCCCGGTGCAGCGGGAGGAGCTGAGCTCCCTGGCCGAGCTCGGCGGCCGGCTCATGCCGCGCGACCTCTGGGAGGCGGTCGCGGGCATGCACCGCGAGAAGGAGATCCTCGAGCAGCGGCTCGTGATGCCGCTCGCCGAGCCCGACCTCGCCGATCGGTTCGGCGTGGTGCCGCCGCGGGCGGTGGTCCTCTTCGGACCGCCCGGCACGGGCAAGACGACGTTCGCGAAGGCGATCGCATCGCGGCTCGAGTGGTCGTTCGTCGAGGTCTTCCCGTCGCGGCTCGCCGCCGAGCCGAGCGGCCTCGCGGCGGCCCTCCGCGAGACGTTCCTGAAGATCGCCGAGCTCGAGCACGCGGTCGTCTTCATCGACGAGGTCGAGGAGATCGCCGCGCAGCGGTCGGGCGAGCCGCCGTCGCCCCTGCAGGGCGTGACGAACGAGCTGCTGAAGATCATCCCGGCGTTCCGCGAGCAGGAGGGGCGGCTGCTCATCTGCGCCACGAACTTCATCCGCGCCCTCGACAGCGCGTTCCTCCGGCACGGCCGATTCGACTACATCATCCCCATCGGCCTGCCCGACGACGCGGCGCGGCTGGCGATCTGGCGGCGTTACATCCCGGAGGCGGTCGACGAGGCCGTCGACCTGCCGTTGCTCGTGGACCGCACCGTCGGCTTCTCACCCGCCGACATCGAGTTCGCCGCGCGCAGTGCGTCGCAGCGGGCGTTCGAGGCCGCGCTCGGCGCCGGTGACGGCAGCGGGGCGGCGGATGCCGCGGGGCCGAGCACCGAGCACTACCTGGAGGCGATCGCCGGGACCCGCACGACCGTCTCGCCGGAGACGACGGCCGCGTTCCTCGAGGACATCGAGGCGCTGGCCCGGGTGTGACCGTCGGCCCGTGGCGCCCTCAGCGCGGCGGCGTGGTCGGGCCGCCCGGCGGCGTCGAGGGTGCGGCCCCCGGCGGCGGCGGGTAGCCCGCACCGCCGACCGGCATCTGCCCGGCGGGGTATCCCCCGACGATGGCCTGCGCCCCCGAGGGGGTCGTCCCCACACCCTGCGCGCGCTGGAGCTGCTGGATGCGGATCATCCGATCGACCTCCTCGCGGTGCTTGCGCTCGCCGCGTTCGATGTGGCGCGTGATGGCGGCGACGCCCGCGCCGACGCCGCCGGCGATGATCGCGTAGACGACGATCGCGAAGATCGCCGAGACGTCGAGGTACCCGCCGTCGGAGAGGTCGCGCGTCGGGAAGATGTCGCGGAACGGGTGCAGGTACGCATCCGACACCCGGTAGACGAAGGCGGCGAACCCGGCGTCCGGGTTGGCCGCGAAGAGCAGCAGGAACACGCGCAGCAGGAGCGCGATCACCCCGATCAGCACCCAGATGTAGAGGATCCACGTGCCGATCTGGAGCAGCCGCAGATACCACGGCGGCTTCCAGGCGGTCTCGGCATCGGTGTCGGCCTGGCTCATGGCGCCGTCCCCCTTCCCCTCGCCGACGGCGGCGAGGCGGCCCTCACCAGCCAACCTGCCAGCAATCGACCGTCGCAAGGGACGTGGGTCCCGCGAGTCGCCCGATCAGCCGGAGTCGTCCGATCAGCCGGTCTCACCGGATGCCGCGGGGGCGGGCCGCACCGGGCGATACGTCATGTGGGTGACGCGGGAGGCGACCCGCACCGAGACGCGCTCGAGTCGCTGCGCCGGCACGCCGTCGAAGATGCGCTCGCCTGCGCCGAGGATGCAGGGCGTGACGTGGAGCCGCAGCTCGTCGAGGAGCCCGGCCGCGAGGAACTGGTTCACCGTTCGGGCCCCGCCCGCGATCGAGATGTCCCGCTCGCCCGCCGCTGCCCGGGCCCGCCGGAGCGCGGATTCGATGCCGTCGGTCACGAAGTGGAACGTCGTGCCGCCCTGCATCTCGATCGGCTCGTGCGGGTGGTGCGTGAGCACGAAGACCGGGCCGTGGTACGGGGGCTCGTCGCCCCACCACCCTCGCCAGTCGCGGTCCCACTCGCCGCGGACCGGGCCGAACATGTTCCGGCCCATGATCGTGGCGCCGGAGTCGACGATCGCTGCGACCTCGGCGCGGTTCTCCTCGGCGTCCTCGAACATCCACGCGTGCAGCCAGGTGTCGTCGATGTCGCCGAACGGCGCCTCCTCCCGCTGATTCAGTCCCGTGGCGAAGCCGTCGGCCGAGACCGAGATGTCGCTGTACACCGTGCCCATGCGTGCTCCCGTCGTCGTCGATTCGTATGGTTGCAAGCCCGCAGCGGGATGTCCACCGGTCGACGTCGGGCGTCGCGCTCCGATAGCGGCGGCTAGAGGAGCGTGCCGATCCAGACGCCGAGCAGAGCGACCAGGGTGCAGGCGACGAGCATGCCCAGCCCGTTGACGAGGGCGGCGCGAGAGCGGCGCTCCTGCGCGAGTCGGACGGTCTCGTAGCTGGCGGTGCTGAACGTCGTGTATCCGCCGAGCAGGCCGACGCCGATCAGCGTGGCGACCTCCGGCGGCAGCCAGTCGCTGCCCGCGAGGCCGGTGAGCACTCCGAGGACGAGCGACCCGCTCAGGTTGATCAGGGCGGTGCCGTACGGGAATCGTCCCGACGTGTGCGCCTTGACGAGGCCGTCGAGGAGGAACCGGAGCGCCGCTCCGACGCCGCCGGCGACGGCCGCGCCCGCGAACAGCAGCGGCGTCACGACGGATCCTCCGGCCGCCGGCCGAGGTGCCCGAGTGCGATCCCTGCGACGCTCATGGCGGCTCCGGCGAGGACCGTCCCGACCGAGTAGGCGACCGCCCACGCCCAGCTCCCGTCGGCGACCAGCACCGCGGTCGCGGTCGCGAGCCCGCTGTAAGTCGTGAATCCGCCGAGCACGCCGGTGCCGACGAGCAGGCGGATGCCGCGTCGCGCACCGACGTCGGGACCGGAATGCGTGAGCCGCTCGAGCAGGAGCCCGAGTGTGAACGCCCCGAGGAGGTTCGCCGCGAACGTGGCGAGCGGGAACACGTCGGGGCTCGGCACGACCATCGCGAGCGCCTCCCGCAGCGCGGTGCCGACCATGCCCCCGGCCGCGACGAGTCCGAGCAGCCGCCACTGCCGGTACGGCGGGGTGGGTCGCGCGTCGCGGGCGGGCCGAGTGGCGCGGGCTGCCATCCGACCGGACTCCGCCGCCGTCACGACCCCGATTCCCAGGGGAGCGGGGCGTCGAGCCCGACCGGGGCAAGTGGGATCACGAGCACCGGACGATGCTGGCGGTGCGCGAGGTGCACGGCCACGGATCCGTTGAACAGCTCGTGCAGGCTTCCCCGGATGCCGCCCTCGCGGGTGCCGACGACGATCATCATCGAGTCCAGGGTGTCCGCGAGATGGGCCAGCGCCCGAGCGGCATCGCCCGCGAGCGCGCGGACCTCCCACGCGACCCCGGTCGGCTCGAGCAGCGCGCGGAGGCGGGTCTCCAGCTCAGGGTCGAAGCCCTCCTCCCGGCCCTCGGCGATGTCGGGGTCGAGCGTCATGGACCGCACGCTGCCGTCGGGGTGCTCCTCGACGACGTACCGGCCCGGGTCGACGGTGGCGCACACCAGCCGTGCGCCGAGTTGCGCGGCGAGCGACGCGGCGTGCGTGACGACGGCGTCCGGCTGCGCCGGGACGACGCCGACGACGAGCGTTCGCTGCGGGGATCCGGACATCGTGCTCCTATCTCGAGGCGTGGTCGATCACGAGATAGGGACCGTTGTCGGCCGAGCCGAGGTTCGGGTCCGGCGAGCCCCACCGCCGTCGCACCGAGATGCTGCACGACAGCATGCCACGCATTCGCGGTGCCCGCGAGCACGAGGTCACGCGGAGCCCTGCGCCCCGAGGGATGCCGGCGTGCCCCCGACGACCCGTCGAACCGCCTCGACGTCACCGGTGATCATGCCCGCCGCATCGGCCGCCGCGATCGGGAGCCGACCCGTGAAGAGCGCCACCAGGGCATCGGGATCACCGTCGACCGTCGCGTCCGGTGTCGTCGACGGCGAGCTCGGCGCCACGCTGACCGTCCCGGCATCCGCCGCGATGTCGCAGCCGTCCGCCGCCGTGCCGACGCGCACGACCTGGGCCGGAGCACCCGGCGTGGCATCGTGGCAGAGGCCGCGCAGCGGGACGAGGAGCCAGTGGGGTCGGAACGTGTCGTCCGGAGCATGGGTGGCCATCAACGGGGCGCCCCACTTCACGAACTCCCGGACGATGCCCTCGAGGGCGGCCCCGCGCTCGGTGAGTGCGAAGACCGTCGCGTTCGCCGGCCGGGGGAGCTCCGTCCGTGCGACGAGGCCTGCGTGCTCCAGCTCGCGCAGTCGGTTCGCGAGCAGGTTGGTCGCGATCCCCGGAAGACCGCGCTGCAGGTCCGCATAACGCGACGGTCCGAGCGAGATGAGTTCCCGCACGATCAGGAGGGTCCAGCGGTCACCGACGAGGTCGAGGCCGCGAGCCATCGCGCAGTACTGCCCATAGGTCCTCACGGATCCGAGCATATCGCTTGACAATCAGACGTGTTCACTTGAGTATTTCAAGTACGTGATACCTCGACGATCGGAGGAGCTCATGTCCACGACAACTCGCCTCGACGCGCACCCGACGCTCGGGCGGTACTACCGGATCCTCGGCGGCGGGATCGACGCGTACGCGGAGGGGCGGGAACTGCTCCCCCTCCTGGCCGACGGGTTCGTGTTCGACGGTCCCATCGCGGGCCGTGTCGTCGGCGGCGCGCGGTTCGGTCACGGTGTGCGCGGCTTCATCCAGGCCGCGCGTGCGATCACTCCGCAGCGCGTCGTCATCGACGACTCGAGTGCCGCCGTGCTCTACGACGCCGAGCTTCCCGGCGGAACGGTGCGCTTCTCCGAGTTCTTCGCGTTCGACGGTGACCTGATCCGCGAGATCGACATCCAGTACGACGCGGAGGAATACGTCGCCAAGGGCGGCCGCTAGGAGCGACCCGTTGGCCGGCGGGTCTCCCGAACCACCTGTCATGCATCGGGTGGCGGCACCACGGTCACCTGGACCGGGATCACCGTGAGCTCGAGCCCGATCGGACTCGGGAAGTCCTCCTGGAGCGCGTCCCGCAGGTCGGTCGCGGCGGGCGGATCGTCGGGACCGGTGATCGTGACCGACACCTCGGAGCCGGAGATCGAGACCGACGTGACGGCGAACCCGCTGTCGGGGCCGAGCCAGCCCTCGACGGTCCGCTGCACGTCGCGCTCGCGCGTCTGGTTCTGCAGCAGGCCCTCCGACGTGAGCATGAGCGGCAGCAGGATGATCCCGGCGAGCACGACGAACGGGGCGACGGTCTGGAGGATCCGGCGCGGACGGTGGCGCAGGGCGAACGGTCGCGCGAAGCCGGTGAGCACGAACACGATCGCGGCGGCGAGGACGATCGCGACGAAGTTCGTGAGGAACAGGAGCGTCGCGCCCCCGGCATCCGCATACCGGGCCCCGTTCAGGCTGACGCCGACGACGGCGAGCGGGGGGACGAGGGCGACGGCGATCGCGACGCCCGCGATGCCGCTGGCCACGCGGGCGTTGACCGTGGCGAACGCGCCCGCAGCACCGGCCGCGAGCGCGATCATCATGTCGACGGTGTTGGGCGACACCCGGGAGACGATCTGCGAGTTGGTCGAGAACGAGATCGCGAGGGGGGCCCACGCTGCGATCCCGTAGGCGAGGATCACGGCGGCGCCGGCGCCGGACGCCACGAGCGTCGCGGACTGGAACGCGCGGCGGCCCCACCCGTTGACCAGTGCACCCGCGAGGCCCAGGATCGGCGTCATGAGCGGCGCGACCAGCATCGCGCCGATGACGACCGCGGTGGAGTCCTGGAGCACGGCGAACGTCGCGATCGCGACGGAGAGCACGAGCATGACCCACCAGGTGCCGAGCTTCGTCAAACGTTCGGGACGTTCGAAGTAGAGGCCCGCGGCCTGATCCGCGCGCGTCGACCGGCCGACGTCGGATCCCTCGATCCAGTCCCAGAGCACCTCGGGGATCGTGGCGGCCGACGGATCCGGGCCGGTGCCCCGCGCCTCGTGCCGGATGCTCCACGAGATGAGCACGAGCCCGACGACGAGCGAGGCGGTCGCGGCCGTGACGATCACCGTCGTGGCGAGCGAGTTGGGCACCACGTACGCCAGCACGCCGCCGACGACGGCGATCGAGCCGCCGGCGAGGGCGGGGATCGGGTCGCGCTCGTGCCGCTTCAGCAGGGCCGCGATGATCGCCACCACACCCCTGATGCCGACGTAGATGCCGGTGAGGCCGACGACGAACGTGAGTGTCACCTCGCCCGCTCCCGCCCACCCGAGCAGTCCGAGGAACGCGGCCAGGACGAGGGCGGCGAGGCCACGCGGCGCGGCGAGCCATCGGTTGATGCGCCGATGGAACCAGCGGCCCCCGGCGACCGCGTAGACGAGGTCGGCGAGACCGCTGATCGCGAAGAGCGCGATGACGATGACCGTCACGAGGCCGGTGGTCACGTCCGGCAGCAGCAGGACGGCGATGCCGCCGACCATGCAGGCGAGTCCGCGGAGCGCGACGGGGTTCGACAGTGCGGCGGCCATGGACCCGAGTTGGTCGCGCAGCCGCGCGTTGGCACTCGGATTCACCCAGTCGGCCTTGTCGTCGACCTCCACCTGAGACCCCCTGTCGCCGTGCGCCCAGACTAGGGGCCGCGGGTTCCTGTCGGTCGACCATTTCGCGGCGATGAACCGTTCATTCGGGGTGCCGGATGGCGTGAACGTGTTCAGGTCGGGGAGCTGCTCGTGATGCGGAGCAGGCCGTGCCGGACGGCGCGACGGTCGCGGATCGGCGCGAGGCCGGGCGAGGGGCGGCTCCTGAACTGTTCATCGCGCGGGCGTCCCTCGCTGAACGCGTTCATCTCGGCGCCGGACCGTGCCGCCGCGCCGACTCCGCGGCCGTCGTCGGGCCGATCCAACGCCGTGAAATCAGTTCGCCGACTGCTATTGACGAACCTGAGGTCACCGGGAATAGTGGCCGCCGAACGGATTGAATCCATTCAAGTCGTTCAGTGCCGGAACTGGACGGAACCTGCAACCCGCTACGAAGGAGTGCGAGTATGAGCATGTCGTTGATCGCCACGGCCGGAGGGAGCCGCCGAACGCGGCCCTCCCAGCCGGGACCGAGCGCGGTGATCGCGCGATGAGAAGAATCCTGATGTCATCACTCGTGACCGCCGGAGTGGTCGCCCTGGCTGCGCCCCTGGGAGCCGTCGCCGCCTCTGCCGCCCCGCCATCCGAGCGGTTCGTGGTGACGGTCGAGGGGCTGAGCGTGAACGGCCGTGCGGACCAGCCGCTCGACCTCGGTACCGGTCGCCCGTTCCTCTCCTGGTTCATGACGTCGGAGGAGGCCGAGGGCAATCCGTGCTTCGACGGGTCCGTGGCCGGGGTGTGTGCGCTGGATCGGCAGACCGGCTACGAGATCGAGGCGGCGTCGAGCATCGCGGCACTCGAGTCCGGAGACCTCCTGTGGGACTCCGGCAAGGTCGACTCCGACCAGCAGGCCAACGTCGCCTACGGCGCCCCGGACGCGCTCGAGTCCCGCGACACCGTCGCATGGCGGGTGCGCGTCTGGGATGCGCTCGGCAACCCGTCGGCGTGGAGCGACCCCTCGACGTTCTCGGTCGGGCTCCTGGACCAGGACGACTGGGGTGACGCACGCTGGATCGAACAGGCCGGCCGCACCGAGTCCGACCCCCTGCCGATCTTCGCCCGCCAGTTCGACCTGGCCGAGGGCAAGACCGTCGACCGGGCGCTCTTCTACCTGTCCGGTGTCGGGCTGCAGTACGCGACGGTCAACGGCAAGAGCGTCACCGACGAGCACCTCGCCCCCGGGAACACCAACTACCAGCTCTCGACGGAGTACCGCACGTACGACATCACGTCGGTGCTCGAGGAAGGTGCGAACGCCGTCGGCGTCGAGCTCGGGAACGGGACGGCCTACGTCCGGCGCTCGGTCCACAACGACGAGGTGGGCCGCACGTCGCCCTACTCGTGGTGGCAGAGCCAGCTCAAGGGCTCCGGCACGCTCGCGGCGGATGCCGCCTCCGGTGCGACGAACGTCCTGCTGAGCAGCACGTCGAACTACCACGTCGGCGGCACGATCAACATCGACACCGGTGACGGTGGCGACCGCCTCGAGTCGCGCGTCATCACCGACATCGGCACCGCGGGTCCGCTGGGCACCGGCATCTCGTTCGAGCCGGGACTCGACGAGGCGCATGCCTCGGGCGCGCTCGTCACCGGGTCGGGCAACAACATCGCCGCCAGCGACCCGAGCGCGGGTGCCGCGGTGACGCCGCGCATGATCGGCCGGGTCGAGGTCTCGTACACGGACGGGAGCACGGATGTCATCGTCTCCGATCGCAGCTGGCAGGCGGCATCCGGTGCGCTGGTGACCGACGCGTGGTACTCGGGGGAGGACTTCGACGCCCGCCGTGTGCAGGTCGGCTGGAACGAGCCGGGCGCCGATCTCACCGATTCGGCGACGCGCCGCGACGGCACGACGGTGAACTGGGCCTCGGCCGGCATCGCACCACCGCCGAACCTGGCGACCGAGCTCGTCTCGCGGGCCGGTGAGGGGATCCACGAGGCGGAGCGCTTCACGCCTGAGACGATCACCAACCCGGCACCGGGCACGTGGGTCTTCGACTTCGGCCAGAACATGGCCGGCTGGCCCGAGCTGAACCTGCCCGAACTGCCGGAGGGGACGCTCATCAAGGTGAAGCCCGCCGAGAGCCTCAACGAGGACGGCACCGTCAACCAATCCTCGCTCGGGCCGGGCGGACGTGGTCGCGACCTGTTCAACAGCTACATCACGGCGGGGCTCGCCGGCGGCGAGCAGCACGCCCCGAAGTTCAACTACTTCGGCATGCAGTGGGTCCAGATCGAAGGGCTGCCCGAGGGTTTCGAGCCGTCGGCGGACATCGTCACGGCTGTGCGGCTGCAGGCGGGCACGCCCGACGTGGGGACGTTCGCCTCGTCCGACGAGCGGATCAACCGCATCAACAGGATGGCGCACTACTCCATGGCCACCCAGGTGATGTCGACCTTCACCGACTGCCCCGGACGCGAGAAGCAGTCGTACCCGGCGGACTACACGATGCCGATGGACGGCTTCCACCGGTTCTTCGAGTTCGACGCGTACCTGCAGACGACGGAGCACCACCTGATCGAGGGGCAGTCGCGTGCCGACACCCCGATGTTCGGGAACGTCGCGCTCAAGACCCCGGTCCACGACTGGGGATACACGGGGCGCTTCGGTGACGAGATCAACTGGGGCAACGGCATCATCCTCGTCCCGGCGTTCCTCTACGAGTACTACGGGGACACCCAGACCATGACCCGCTCCTACGACCGGATGGTGGACTTCGTCGACTACATCCGCCGTGAGAAGGCGGGCACGGGCGACGACGAGCACATCGTCAACGCCGCCCTGTCGGACTGGGTGTCGGTCGAGCAGACCGACGGCCGGATCTCGGGCACGTGGGGCTACTACGTCATGATGACCAAGATGGCCATGATGGCGGAGCTGACCGGTCACGACGACGACGCCGCCGAGTACGCGCAGCTGGCCGAGGACATCAAGGACGCGTTCAACGCGCACTTCCTGAATACCTCGGTCGGCTTCTACACGGCCGAGGGCGAGGCCGGCACCGCCGGCGCCACCCAGGCCGCGCAGGCGCTCGCGCTCGACGCAGGCATCGTCCCGGACGAGTACCGCGACTCCGTCACGGCCGAGCTCGTCAGGAACGTCGAGGAGTTCGGCGACGACGATGCCCCGCACTTCAGCGCGGGCACCATCGGCCTCGCCGCGGTGGTGCGTCAGCTCACCGAGTCGGGCAACGGCGACGTGCTGTTCGACGCGGTGCAGACGGACACCTACCCCGGCTACGGGTACTTCATGCAGTCGACCACGGCGAACCCCGACGGGTTCACCACGATCGGCGAGCGGTGGGACCGCGGCAGCTCGAAGAACCACATGATCCTCGCGCAGATCGTGGAGTGGTTCCAGAAGGGGCTCGTGGGCATCGACCAGGCCGAGGGATCGGCCGGGTACGAGTCCCTCGTGTTCAAGCCGCAGCCGGCGGGCGACCTCACGTGGACCGAGGGCAGCTTCGAGACCCCGCGCGGGCTCGCCTCGAGCCGCTGGGAGAAGTCGGACGACCGGTTCGCGCTGACCGTCGAGGTGCCGGCCAACACGACCGCCGAGGTGTGGGTGCCGACCGGCGGCGACCAGGCCGTGCTCACCCCGAAGCGCGCGACGTTCGAGCGGATCGAGGGAGACTTCGCGGTCTACTCGGTCGGCGCGGGCCGGTTCACCTTCGTGGCCGCAAGCGAGGGGTATGCCGCCCTCACCGCCGCCGTGGAGCGCTGGACGTCCAGCGGTGACCTGTCGGCTCGCCTCGCGGAGAGCCTCGACGCGTTCATCGAGAAGGCCCGCGGCGCCTCAGCCGAGGGGAAGGCGCAGGTCGCCGACAGCGCACTGCGCTCCTTCCTGAACCAGATCGAGCAGGCCAACGCGAAGCAGGGCTCCGATGCGGCGAAGGCCGAGCTGACGGCGGCCGCGACGGCACTGCAGGCGATGCTCCGAGAGGAGGGCGGCATCCCCGTCGACCGATGACCTGACGGACGGCACCGATGCGGGTGCGGGCGCGCTGCGCTCGCATCCGCATCCGTCGTGATCGCGCATGGCGGCGGTGCTGCCGGAGCGTCGCGTTCCATCGCGGAAACCGGTCGACGACGTCCATTGACGCACGGGCGAAACCGGCCTACCATCATCGAAAGCCCGTCGATGACTAGTTTTCAGAACTCGGCGGCGACACCAGAGTGAGTCCTACAAGGAGGTAAGGATGTCTCCATTCACACGCCGGTCACGACCGGCCGCCATCGCCGGTCTCGCCGTCGCGGCACTGGCACTGTCCGGCTGCAGCGCCGGCGGTACCGACGACAGCGAGGGCCCCGTCACGTTGGAGTGGTTCCAGGGGTCGGGCGTCGAGACCAACATCGCGACCGCGGAGGCGCTCGCGGACGCGTTCAACGCGTCGCAGTCCGACATCGTCGTGGAGGTCGACGCTTCGGGACCGAGCGACTCCGCGCAGCTCGACAACCTCATGAAGACGCGTCTGGCCACGAACGAGATGCCCGACATGTTCTGGTACAACAGCGGCTCGCTCCTGCAGGCGCTCAACCCCGACCAGACGATGCTGAACATCAAGGACGAGGACTTCGTCGGCGACCTCGACGACGCCTGGATCGCGTCCGTCTCCACCGATGACGGGGTCTACGGGGTCCCCGTCCAGACCGCCGGCGGCGGCGGCATCTTCTACAGCATCCCCATCTACGAGGAGCTGGGCCTCGAGGTCCCGAAGACGTGGGACGAATTCCTCGCGAACTCGGATGCGATCAAGGATGCCGGCTACGTGGCCGTCGAGCAGACCTACGGCGACGCCTGGACGTCGCAGATCATCACGCTGGCCGACTTCTACAACGTGTACGCCAGCGACGAAGACTGGGCGACGAAGTACACCGCGAACGAGGTCAACTTCGCCGACGACCCCGTGGCCGTGCAGAGCTTCACCAAGCTGCAGGACGTGTACGACGGCGGCTACCTCAACGAGGACTTCGCCTCCGCCCTGCTGAACGACGGACTCGAGGCCGTCGCCACGGGAACCGCCGCGCACTACCCGATGCTCGGGTTCGCGCAGGCGACGATCGCCACGAACTGGCCGGACCACGTCGACGACGTCGGCTACTTCGGCATCCCGGGCGACTCGGCCGACGCGAACGGCATGACGATCTGGATGCCTCCGGCGCTCTACGCCCCGGCGAACACCGAGCACCCCGACGCCGTCAAGGAGTTCATGGCCTTCGTGGCGAGCCCCGAGGCGTGCGACGTGCTCACCGACGCCCTGGGCGTGACCGGCGCCTATCTCGTCGAGGGGTGCACCCTCCCGGACGGCGCGCCGCGGATCGTCGCCGACATGCTGCCCTACTTCGACTCGGGCGATGTCGCGCCCGCGCTGGAGTTCCTGTCGCCGGTCAAGGGACCGAACCTCATGCAGATCGACGTCGAGATCGGCTCCGGCGTGCGCACGGGCGAGAGCGGTGCCGAGCTGTACGACGCCGATGCGGCCAAGCAGGCCCAGCAACTCGGCCTGCCCGGTTGGTGAACCGGATCCGCAACGACTGATCGGTGCGGGGGACGTCAGGCGCACTGGCGGCCCCCGCACCAGGCCAGAAGGAACACATCATGGCGACTCTCGCACCCCCTGACACGACGCAGGCAGTGGTCACCGCTCCCGGCACGCCCCCGCCGCGCCGAAAGTACGCGCACCGCATGTACCCGCAATGGTTCCTGCTCCCCGGAGCGGCGATCTTCGTCGTCCTGTTCATCGCGCCCACCTTCGCGTCCTTCTACTACGCGTTCACGCGATGGACGCTGTTCGACGTGGAGTTCATCGGACTCGACAACTTCGTCACGTTCTTCACCGACCCGCAGTTGAGCAAGGGCTTCACGAACACCCTCATCTTCGGAACCCTGACCTCGGGCCTGAAGGTGGTACTGGGCCTGCTCATCGGCGTGCTGCTCACCTCGGACATCTGGGCGCGGGGGTACCTGCGGGCGGTCGTCTTCTTCCCGGTGCTCGTGAGCACCGTCGGCGTGGGGATCACCTTCCAGGCACTGATGGACCCGTACGACGGCCTCATCAACCAGGCGCTGGCGGCGCTCGGCATCGACGGGCCGGGGTGGCTGACCGACCCCGACCTCGCGCTGTACTCGATCATCGCGGTCGACGTGTGGCGCGGCGTCGGACTCGCAGCACTGATCTACATGGCCGGCCTGGTCGCGATCCCGCAGGAGTACTACGAGGCGGCCAAGGTCGACGGAGCGAGCGGGTGGCACCGGTTCCGCAACATCACGCTGCCCCTCGTGCGGCCGGCGACGACCACCGTCGTCATCCTGTCACTCATCGGCGGCCTCCGGGAGTTCCAGTTGATCTGGGTCATGACCGGCGGCGGTCCCGGCTTCGCCAGCGACGTCCTGGCATCCGTCATCTACAAGCAGTACGCGTACGGCTTCTTCGGCCTGTCCACCGCGGGCAACGTCGTGCTCTTCGTCGTCGTCAGCGCCGTCATCCTGCCGCTCTTCTGGTGGCTCAACCGAAAGCAGACCGACCTGTGAGCCGCACCGTCGTCCGTCACGTCACCGGGGGCATCGCCGTCCTCGTCTCCGCCGCGGTCTTCCTCGTGCCGTTCGCGTTCATCGTCGTGCAGTCGCTCAAGACGGGTCCCGACTCTGCGACGCTCGAGTTCACCTGGCCGGTGGACGTCGTGCTCTGGGAGAACATCGTCACCGTCTTCCAGACACGGGACTACATGCTGATCACCGCCTTCATCAACAGCACGGTCCTCACGGTGCTCTCGGTGTCGATCATGGTGGTGCTGGCCGCGATGATCGGCTGGGTGCTCGCCAGGCGCCCGTCGCGCTGGAATCCCGTCATCACCTTCTTCATCCTGGCGGGACTGATCGTGCCTCCGGCGATCGTCCCCACCGCCTCGATCATGCAGACGCTGGGCATCTTCAACACGGTCTTCGGGCTGGCGCTCGTCGAGGTCGCATACGGCATGTCCTTCTGCGTCCTGCTGTTCCGCGCATTCGTGTCGAACATCCCGCGCGAGCTGGACGAGGCGGCGGCGATCGACGGCGCTGGGCCCATCCGGCTGTTCTTCCAAGTCGGCTTCCCGTTGCTGCGCAGCGTGATCGTCACGGCCATCGTCGTGCAGTCGGTCGCGGTGTTCAACGACTTCGCCAATCCGCTGTACTTCCTGCCGGGCGAGGAGAACGCGACGGTGCAGCTGACGCTGTTCAACTTCCAGAGTCAGTTCCAGACGACGTGGAACCTGCTGTTCACGGACATCCTCCTCATCACGATCCCGCCCCTCATCATGTACATCTTCTTCAACCGTCAGATCGTCGCGGGCATGACCTCCGGCGCCATCAAGGGATGACACGCACCGCATGAAGCACCGATACCTCGGCAACTCCGGACTGCAGATCTCGGAGATCACGTACGGCAACTGGCTCACGCACGGCTCGCAGGTCGAGAACGACGCGGCGGCGGCCTGCGTCCGCGCGGCGCTGGACGCCGGGATCACCACGTTCGACACAGCCGACATGTACGCGAACACCGCGGCCGAGCGCGTACTCGGCGACGCCCTCCGCGGTCTGCGGCGGGAGTCCCTCGAGATCTTCACGAAGGTCTACTATCCCGTCGGTCCGCAGGGACCGAACGACACGGGCCTCTCACGCAAGCACGTCATGGAGTCGATCGACGGGTCGCTCCGTCGCCTCGGCACCGAGTACGTCGACCTCTACCAGGCCCATCGATGGGACAACGCCACCCCGCTGGAGGAGACGATGGTGGCCTTCGCCGACATCGTCCGCTCCGGCAAGGCGCTGTACATCGGCGTGAGCGAGTGGACCTCAGACCAGCTTCGGGCGGGCGCGGCGCTCGCGCGCGAGCTGCGGATCCCGTTCGTCTCGAACCAGCCGCAGTACTCCGCCCTCTGGCGGATCATCGAGGACGAGGTCGTGCCGACGTCGCGCGAGCTCGGCATCTCGCAGATCGTGTGGTCCCCCGTGGCGCAGGGGGTGCTCACCGGGAAGTACCGGCCGGGGCAGCATCCGCCCGCCGGCAGCCGCGCGACCGACGGCAACGGCGGGGCGGAGATGATCGGCCGCTTCATGCAGGACGACGTGCTGGCTCGCGTGCAGGAGCTCCGGCCGGTCGCCGACGAGCTCTCGCTGACGATGGCGCAGCTGGCGGTGGCATGGGTGCTGCAGAACGACAACGTCGCGGCCGCATTGATCGGCGCGTCGCGCCCGGAGCAGGTGCGGGAGAACGTGGCGGCGTCGGGGGTGACGATCCCCGACGAGGTGATGGAACGCATCGACGCGATCCTCGGCGACGTCGTCGAGCGCGACCCCGCCAAGACGGCCGCCGAGTCGCCGACCCGCTGACCTGCACGAACGGCATCGCGCCCGTCCCGGACGGGATGGGCGCGATGCCGTCTTCAGTGTGCGGCGGTGAGGCGGTGGACCCCGCCGACGACCTGCTCGACCCGTCCGTCCGGCAGCACGATCTCCGCCGGGAGCCCGTCCGGCAGGGCCACCTCGAGCGCGAACCCGCCCTCGTCGGTGCGCCACGCCGCCGAGACCGTGCCGTGCGCGGAGGCGTAGGAGGTCTCGGCCCACGTGATGCCCGGCCCCGGAACCGGCTGGATCCGGACCCGGCCGTAGCCGGGAGCCGCGGGCCGGATGCCGCCCACGACCTGGTAGATCCAGTCCGCCACGGCGCCCAGGGCGTAGTGGTTGAAGCTCGTCATCTCGCCGGCATTGATCGTGCCGTCGGGGAGCATGGAGTCCCACCGCTCCCACACGGTCGTCGCACCCATCGTGACGGGGTACAGCCAGGACGGGCAGCCGGTCTCCAGCAGCAGCGCATAGGCCTCCCCGACGTGGCCCGTCTCCGAGAGCGCCCACGTCACGAAGGGTGTGCCGGCGAACCCCGTCGTGACGCGGTAGTCGGCATCGCGCACGATCTCGGCGAGCCGGGCGCCCGCGAACGCTCGGTCATCGTCGTCGAGCACCCCGAACACGATCGCGAGCGCGTACACCGTCGCACAGTCCGAGGTCACGATCCCCCCGTCGACGTAGTGCGCGTTGAAGGCCGTCCGCGTGCGCTCGGCCAGCTCCGCCCACCGCGCGGCATCCTCGGTCTCGCCGATGATCGTCGCCGCCTCCGCCGCGAAGGTCGCCGATCGGTACAGGCATGCGGTGGCGACCACATGCGGGTCGGCCTTCGCTGCGCCGGGCTGGTCCGGAGGCGCATCCGGGTCGAGCCAGTCGCCCAACTGGTGGCCGAGGTCCCAGAGCCCGGTCGGGGAGATGTAGCGCTCCACCGACTCGAGGTGCAGCTTCATCGCGGGGTACTGCGCCGCCAGGCGATCGGCGTCGCCATAGGCGATCCAGAGGGCCTGCGGTACCCAGATCGCGGCGTCCCCCCAGATCGCCGCCGCCGCCCACGGCGGCATGCTGAAGTCCGCCGGGAAGTCCGCGTACTTCAGCACGTCCGGGATCACCAACGGCACACCGCGATCGGGGGAGTGCGCGGTCTCCACGAGCAGGTCGGCGAGCCAGTCGTCGAGGAAGTCCGCGGTGTCGAACTGGAAGCATGCCGATGCCGCGTAGGCGGCGAGGTCGCCCGTCCAGCCCAGGCGCTCGTCGCGCTGGGGGCAGTCCGTGGGAACGCTCAGGAAGTTGCCCTTCTGACCCCAGACCGAGTTGTGGACCAGCTGGTTCACGAGCGGCTCCGAACAGGCGAAGTGCCCAGTCCGCCGCATCTCCGAGTGCACCACGACCGCTTCCAGGCTGTCGACGGCGAGCTCGCCCGGCCACCCGCTGACCTCCGCGTACCGGAAGCCGTGGAACGTCAGCGTCGGTTCGAACGAGTCCTCGTTCCCGGACAGGATGAAGACGTCCCTCGCCTCGGCCGCCCGCAGCGGGCGGATGCCGAGCTCGCCGTCCTCGAGCACCTCGGCGTGGCGGATCTCGATCTCCGTGCCCTCCGCGCCCTGGACCGTGAAGCGGAGCCACCCGACCAGGTTCTGGCCGAAGTCCACCAGGCACCGTCCCGACGGGGACGTCCAGATCGCGACCGGGCTGATGATCTCGTGCCGGAGCACCGGCGGGCCGCTCTGCTGGAACAGCGTGGTGCGATCGATGTCGACCTCGCGCACCCCGAGCGGCGCGCCCTCGTCGAAGCGTCGCCGTGCATCGATCGTCTGCCCGTCGTACAGGGAGTTGCGCGTCGTGTCCGACGCGACGGCGGACCAGCTCGCGTCGGTGGTGATGCGCTGGCTCGAGCCGTCGGCGTAGGCGATGTCCAGGAGGGCCGCGACCGAGATGACCTCGCCGTAGTTCGCGTTCGCGGCGGCGAAGCCGAGGTCGCCCCGGTACCAGCCGTTGCCGAGCACGAGGTCGAGCCGTACCGGGCCCTCTCCGGAGGCGACGAGATCGCTCACGTCGTGCTCCTGGTACGGGAGGCGCCATTCGTACGCGGTCCAGCCCGGGTCGAGGACGGAGTCGGACGCGGGTCGTCCGTCGATGCGGGCTTCGTAGACGCCGTGGGCCGTGGCGCGCAGCACCGCGGCCGTCACCTGCGACCGCGGACGGTCGAGATCGACCTCGGTGGAGAACCGTGGGGCGACGTCGCGGTCCGCCCGTGCCGTGATGAAACGGGCGTTCCCGAGGGGGTCGGTGGTCATTGCGGTCCTCTCCTGGTGGGTCGGGTCGACTCCGCGGCGATCGAGGCGAGTCGCGCGAGCTCGACGGAGCGCGGGTCTGCGCCGCCCGGGTACTGCATCGGCGACGGCACGTACCCGAAGGCGAGCCCCGACGATGGGTCGGCGAATCCGAGCGCGCCTCCGGCGCCGTCGTGGCCGAACGCACCCGGCCCGCCGTACGGCATGCGCGGCCGCGGGAGCATGAACACCATCCCGAAGCGGTTGGGGATGCCGAGCACCCGGTCGGTGCCCCACGAATGCTGCTCCGCCATCTCGGCGAAGACGCCCGGCTCGGCGATGCGCATCGCGCCGTCCGGCAGCGCGGCCGAGTACAGCAGCGACAGCCCCGCTGCGGACCCCACCCCGCCGATGCCGGCGAAGCCGGCTCGGCGCATGGCCGGATTGTTGGTGCTCGTGCCGTCCGGCGACCGGTCGTCCGGCGCAGCGAAGTTGTCGAAGACCGCCTCGGCGATGGCGTCGGCGGGCGGGCGAGCGGCGATCTCGGCCGCCTGCTCGTCGGTCGGCTCCATGTCCCGCACCGGAATGTAGCGCCGGTCCTTCGTCTCGGGGAGGCCGAGGTGGAAGTCCGCGTCGAGCGGCCGGCGGATGGTCGTCTCGTAGACTTCCTGGAGGGTCGTCCCCGTCACGCGGCGGACGAGTTCCTCCATCAGTATGCCGATCGTCACGGCGTGGTAGCCGAACGCGGAGCCGGGACGCCACAGGGGGCGCTGCGCGGCGATCGCCGCGGCCGCCGGGCGCGAGTCGACGAGGTCCTCGAGGGTCAGTCGGCGTTCCACGAGGGGCAGGCCGGCTCGGTGGGAGAGCAGCTGACGTACCGTGACGTCGCCCTTGCCCGCCGTGGCGAACTCGGGCCAGTAGGCGCGGACGCGGCGGTCGGCGACGAGGAGCCCACGATCCAGCAGCATGGCGATGACGAGGGCCGCCACACCCTTGGTCGCCGAGTAGACGCCCGTGACCGAGTCGCGGCCCAGGTCGGGCCCGCCCGCGAGGTCGACGACGGGCTCGCCGTGCCACCGCACGCTCAGCTGGGCGCTGAGCGCCGGCTCGTCCGCGAGGAAGGCGGAGAAGCGGTCGGCGACGGGGCGGAAGCGCGGATCGCACCGCCCGTGCATCACGTCGTGCACCTCAGGATCCTGCGCTCGCCGACGACGTGCTGCGGGTCGCGACCGGCTCCGACGCCTCGACGGTGATGTCCAGGGTCACGGGCAGGTCGGTCACCGAGAAGCCCGCGCGCAGCGCGTACGACCCCGACTCCGTGCGCCATTCGTCGTCCCAGTGCATGAACGCGCGTGCCTCGATCGGGACCTCGACGGCCACGGTCTCGCCCGCGGCCGCCGTTGCCGAGGCGAAGCCGACGAGCCAGCGCACCGGGCGGTCGACGACCGAGGGAGAGACCCGCTCGAGGTACACCTGCGCGACCGTCTTCCCGGTACGGTCGCCGCGATTCGTCAGTCGAAGCGCGACCGTGGCATCCGCTCCGACACGGACCGTCGACGACGCCGACGCCTCGTCGATCGTCCACGTCGTGTATCCCAGGCCGTGGCCGAACGGGTAGGCCGGGACGACGCCCGCTCGGAGCCACGCACGGCTGCCGACGTGCACCCCCTCCGCGTAGTCGAGGACGCCGTCCGTGGGACGTGTTCGGGACACCGGCACGTCGGCCTCGGTATCCGGCCAGGTGACCGGGAGTCGCCCGCCGGGCTCACCGGCGCCGCTGAGCACATCGGCCAGGGCGTCGCCGAACTCCTGTCCCGGGAACCAGCTCACGAGGATCGCCGGGACCTCGTCGCGCCACGGCAGGACCACTGGGGCACCGGCGTTCACCACGACGACCGTCCGAGGGTTCGCCGCCGCGACCGCGCGGACGAGGTCGTCCTGGCGGCCGGGCAGGTCCAGCGAACTGCGGTCGAAACCCTCCGATTCCACCTCCGCCGACGTCGAGACGACCACGACGGCGATCTCGGCGCCGGCGGCCGCGGCCGCCGCCTCGGCGATCAGTTCGTCGGCGTCTCGAGTCGTCGGCGGAATGCCCACGCCGAGCGCGAGCGCGTCCGGCATCGCGCCCGGCACGGGGTGGAACGTCACCGTCACCGGCGTCACCTCGGACGGGGCCGGGACGTCGACGACCTCGGCAGGCGGATGGAGCACGGCGGCCGCGGGATCGTCATCCGGTCCGGTGCGGAGCGAACCCGCGGCGACCTCCACGCCGTCCGCGGCGACGACGTAGTCCGCGAGCCCGACCACGCCGAGTCGCGCGACGTTCCCGTCGCTCCCGTTCCTCCACCGGAAGCTCATCTCGACGGCCGCGGCGGTGACGACCGGTGACTCCGGGTCGAACCCGACGATCCGTGAGGCCACGCGGCGCTCCTCCAGGATGAGGGTGCCCTCGGCGTCGAAGTACCGCACCGTCATCCCCGGCAGGCCCTCAGCGGTGGTGACGTCTCCCGCAGGCAGGTCGGCCACGCCGCGCTGCACGACCGCGCCCAGCGACCAACTCACCGCTGCGTCGGGCCACCGCGTGCCGATCGCCTCGAGCGGCGCGCTGACCGACCCCGGGACGACGGTCGCGCTGCCACCTCCCTGGGTGCGTGCGAACCGAGCGCCTTCACCGATGAGTGCGATCGATCGGGCACCCGCCAAGGGGAGGAGACCGTCGTTCTGGAGCAGCACGGTCCCGGCGATCGACGCCGCCCGCGCGGTGTCGCGGACGGCATGCGGTTCCACGGTCGCGACGCGCCGGCGGGCGGGGACATCGTCGAGCGCTCCCACGCGAGCGGCGAGCGTCAGGATGCGGTCGACCTTCCGATCGACGTGCTCGACGGGGATCCGACCGTCCTCCACCGCGCGCACCAGTTCGTCGCCCCACGGGCCGTTCGGACCCGGCATGACGAGATCCTGCGGATGCCGCGCGCTCTCGAGCGACCGCACTGCGGTCCAATCGCTGACGACGACGCCGTCGAACTCCCACTCGTCGTTGAGCGGCACGGACAGCAGGTCGTTCTCGGAGGCGGTGCGCCCGTTGATCGAGTTGTACGCACTCATGACCAGCCAGCTCCCGCCGTCGACGACGGGGCCTTCGAACGCGCGAAGGTACACCTCGCGGAGTGCGCGATCCGACACGCGGACGTCGACCGTGAACCGATCGGTCTCGGAGTCGTTCGCCACGTAGTGCTTCACGGTCGCGCCGGCGCCGAACGACTGGATGCCGCGCACGTAGCTCGTCGCGAGCACGCTCGTCAGCAGCGGGTCCTCGCTGAACGCCTCGAAGTGCCGACCGCCGTACGGCGTGCGCTGGATGTTGATCGTCGGCGCGAGGACCACGTCGACACCCTTGCGCACGGCTTCGCTGCCGAGCCCTGCGCCGACGCGCTCCACCATGGCCGGGTCCCACGACGCCGCCACCGCCGTGGGCGAGGGGAAGTTGACCGACGGGGAGCGTTCGTCCCACAACGGCCCGCGGATCCCGGCCGGTCCGTCAGAGAGCACCATCGAGCGAAGGCCGATCGAGGGGAGGGGGGTCGTCGACCACGAGTCCCGTCCCGTGAGGAGCGCGACCTTCTCCTCGAGCGTCAGGGACGCGCGAAGCGCTCGGAGGTGGCGTCGGATCTCGTCGTCCACGGTGTCGTCTCCACTTCCTCGTCGGACTCGACGACCGGAAAACCGGTCAACGACATAGTTTCACAGAATCCGCGTCGGTACCATGTCGACATGGCGTCACGTGGTCCCTATGCGAAAGGCCTCGCCAAACGCGGCGAGATCCTCGATGCCGCACTGGAGGAGTTCGGGCGACGCGGATACGACCGCACCTCGATGCGCGAGATCGCACGGCAGACGGGTCTGAGCCAGGCCGGCCTGCTCCACTACTTCAGCACGAAGGAGGAGCTGTTCCTCGCGGTCCTCCGTCGCCGGGACGACCGAGCGACGACGCCCGACGAGTACAGCCACATCCACTCGGTGAAGCGGCTGCTCGGCGCCGTCGCGCGCAATGCGGACGAGCCGGGTCTCGTCCGCCTGTTCGTCTCCATGTCGGCCGAGAGCGTCGACGGCGACGGCATGGCCCACGGGTTCTTCGTCGACCGATATCGGTGGCTGATCGACGAGATCGCGGGCGACATCCGTGCGCAGCAGGAGGCGGGGGAGGCCTCGACGGCCATCGACGCCGAGGACGCCGCGTCGATCCTCGTCGCCGTCGCCGACGGCCTGCAGCTGCAGTGGCTGCTCGACCCGGACGGCGTCGACATGGCCGACCGGATCGCGAAGCTCTGGGCGATCCTGAGGTCGGCCGCCTAGCTGTACCGCCCGCGGCCCGTATTCGGCGCCGGAGACGCGTCGTCCCGGCGCGCCCGTGGGAACGAGCGGGCCGGGACGACGGCGGATGACGGTGCTCAGTCCTCGGTGGTGAGGAGCACCTTGATCGCGCGGCGCTCGTCCATGGCCTTGTAGCCCTCGGCGGCCTCCGAGAGCGGGAGGGTCATGTCGAACACCTTGCCGGGGTCGATCTCGCGCTTCCAGATGCGGTCGATGAGGTCGGGCAGGAACTGGCGGACGGGGGCGGGCCCGCCGTGCAGGTGCACGGTCGCGAAGAACAGCTCGAGACCGGGGATGTCGACGCCGTGCGAGACGCCGACGAAGCCGACGTGTCCGCCGGGGCGGGTCGAGCGGATGGCCTGCATCATGGCCTCCTGGGTGCCCACGGCCTCGACGACGCTGTGCGCGCCGAGTCCGCCGGTGAGCTCCTTGATCTTCGCCACGCCCTCGTCGCCGCGCTCCTCGACGATGTCGGTGGCGCCGAACTCGCGCGCGAGCTTCTGGCGCGACTCGTGGCGGGACATCGCGATGATGCGCTCCGCGCCGAGCTCCTTGGCGGCGAGGATGGCGAGGAGCCCGACCGCGCCGTCGCCGACGACGGCGACGGTCTTGCCGGGGCCGGCCTCGGCGGCCACGGCGCCGAACCAGCCGGTGCCGAGGACGTCCGACGCGGCGAGCAGCGACGGGACGAGGTCGGGATCGGGCATGCCCGGGGTCGCGACCAGCGTGCCGTCGGCCAGCGGGATGCGGGCGAGCTGCGCCTGCGTGCCGCCCATGCCGATGTACTCGGCGTGGACGCAGCGCGACTGGTAGCCCGCCTGGCAGATCTCGCACGTGTTGTCGGAGGCCCAGAAGGACCCGACGACGAAGTCGCCGACCTTGACGGTCTTCACGTCGTCGCCGACCTGCTCGACGATCCCGACGTACTCGTGGCCCATCGGGGTGTCCTGGTGGACCGGCTCCGCGCCGCGGTAGGGCCACAGGTCGGACCCGCAGACGCAGGCGGCGGTGACGCGGATGATCGCGTCGGTCGGGGCGAGGATCTTCGGGTCCTCGCGCTCCTCGTAGCGGATGTCTCCGGGGGCGTGGATGACGGCTCCGTACATGTATCAGTTCTCCTTGCTGTCGTCGTCGTGGGTGAAGACGGTCTTGGCGACGCCCATCGCCGAGAAGCCCTTGGGCCAACCGGTGTAGAACGTCAGGTGGGTGATGGCCTCGACGAGTTCCTGCTCGGTCAGGCCGTTGGCGCGGGCGAAGGCGAGGTGGAAGTTCAGCTGGTCCGCATGCCCCATCGCGGCGAGCGCCGCGACCGTGATCAGGCTGCGGTCCCGCTTGGACAGGTCGGGTCGCTCCCAGACCTCGTCGAACAGCACCGTGTCGGTGTAGTGGGCCAGGCCGGGGGCGAAGTCCCCGAACGCCTGCCGGCCGCCGGTCCATCCGGCCGCGGGGGAATCGGTCATGTGCAGCTCCTTCTTCTCCGGGCGATCGCGCCCGACATCCCCCACTCAACGCCGCTCCGCGCCTGCGCGGGAGTCACCCGTGAAAGGTGTACCGAGAGGGCACCCCTGCCGTGGCATTCGCCGCGTAGCGTCGATTCCCGGCCGAGTCGGTCGGCCGGCCGCTCACGAAGGGAACACCGAATGAACATCGAACCGTCCGTGCCCACCACGAAGAATCCGCCCGAGCAGTTCGCCGGCGATGTCTGGGTGGACCCGATCGTCGTGCCGCACGACGCCGACCAGCGCGCGGTGGTCGCCCGGGTCCGCTTCGCGCCCGGCGGCCGGACCGCCTGGCACTCGCACGCCCGCGGCCAGTACTGCCACGTGACGTCGGGCGTCGCGCGCTTCGGCACCCGCGATGGACGGATCGTCGAGGTGCACCCCGGCCAGACGATCTACACGCCTCCCGGTGAGGACCATTGGCACGCCACAGCGCCCGGCGTGTTCATGGAGCACCTCGCGATCCTCGAGGGCGGCGACGACCCCCGGACCACCACGGTCTGGAAGGAGCACGTCACCGACGACGAGTACGAGGGCCGGGGAATCCCTCCTGCGGCCCCGGCGGCGTAACGTCGAGCCCATGGACAACCGCACTGAGGTCCGCGAGTTCCTGACCTCGCGGCGGGCACGACTCCAGCCCGACGACGTGGGGCTGCCGTCGGGCGGCCATCGGCGCGTGCCGGGGCTGCGCCGCACCGAGGTGGCGATGCTGGCCGGCGTCAGCATCGAGTACTACTCGAAGCTCGAGCGGGGCAACCTCGCCGGGGCCTCGGACTCCGTGCTCGACGCGGTCGCGAGGGCCCTCCGATTGGACGCCGCCGAGCGGGACCACCTCTACGACCTCGCCCGAGCGGCGAACGGTCCGATGACGGCCAAGCCCCGGCGTCGGCCCAAGGAGTGGACCGCGCGGCCCTCGCTGCAGCGGGCGCTCGACGCCATCACGGCCGGTCCCGCCTTCGTGCGCAACGGCCGCATGGACATCCTCGCGGCCAACGCGCTGGCGCGCGAGTTCTACGACGAGGTGTTCGACGCTCCCGGTACCGGCAACCTGGCGCGATACAACTTCCTCGACGAACGTTCGCGCGACTTCTACCCGGACTGGGACGCTGCGGCGGACGTCGTCGTGGCGATCTTGCGGGCCGAGGCGGGTCGTGATCCGTACGACCGGGGACTCCAGGACCTGGTCGGCGAGCTCTCCACGCTGAGCGACGACTTCCGCACCAAGTGGGCCGCGCACAACGTGCGACACCACGGCAGCGGGGTCAAGCCCTTCCACCATCACGCCGTGGGCGATCTCACCCTCGCCTACGAGGGGCTCGAGCTCACCGAGGAGCCCGGGCTCTCGCTCCTCATCTACACCGCGGAGGCCGGCTCGGCCTCGGAGCAGAACCTGCGGTTGCTCGCCAGCCTCGCCGCGACCCGCGAGGTGCCCGTCGCCGGGCGCGACGCAGCGGTCGCGGAGGACGAGCGCCGATGAGCGGATCCGAAGGTCAGACGGCGGCGAGGAATGCCCGGACGCGCTCCATGAGCAACGCCGCCGCCTCCGGGTCGTAGGCGTCGAGCGAGGAGTCGGCGAAGAGGTGCTCGTCGCCCGGGTAGACGAAGAGCTCGGCGGATGCCGCGCCGGCCGCGAGCTCGCGGGCGGCGGGCAGGTCCTCCTGGAAGAACTCGTCGCCCTCCTTGCCGTGGATCTGCACGGGCACCGCGTCGGGCCAGGCCGTGCCGAACTCGGAGACCGGGATGCAGGAGGAGATGAGCAGCGCCGCTCGCGCGCCGGGCCGGGTCTGCGCGAGCTGCTGCGCGATCGTCACGCCGAAGGAGAACCCGGCGTAGACGAGGTCGGGGCCGAGCTCGCCGGCCGCGGCGGTGCCGCGCTCCCGGATCGCGTCGAACCCCGCTTCGCGCGCGAAGGCGAACCCCTCGTCGATGCTGCCGAAGGTGCGGCCGTCGAACAGGTCGGGGACGTGCACGGTGTGGCCGTCCTGACGGAGTTCGTCGGCGAACGCGCGCACGCCCTCGGTCAGCCCCTGGATGTGGTGGTAGAGCAGTACGTCAGCCATTCAGCCACGACCTTCCCCGAATGATCGAAATTACTGGAACATTCCGTGATGCTAGTCTGATCGGCCATGGCGGACAACCCCCCGGACTACGAGCTGGCCGATCGGATGGCGTTGACCACTCCGGCCCAGGTCAGGGCCATCGGCCATCCGCTCCGCACCACCATCCTGCAGCTCCTCCACGAGCGCGCCGCGACCGTCACCGAGCTCGCCGCCGCCGTCGAACGACCGAAGAGCACGGTCGCGCACCACGTCGACGTGCTCGCCCGGAACGGACTGCTCCGAGTCGTCCGCACGCGCCGGGTGCGAGCGATCGAGGAGCGCTTCTACGGGCGCACCGCGCGCCTGTTCTTCGTGGCCGCCGAGCCGTCGTCGGCGGGCGAGGCGATGCCGGTCGACTTCAACGACTTCGAGGTCGCAGCGCGCGAGTCGGCGACGGCATTCGAGCAACGACGGCTCTGGGGCTTCATCCGGCACGCCCGCATCTCCGAGGACCAGGCGTCGCAGTTCTGGGAGCGGATGGTCGAACTCGTCGCCGAGTTCGACCGCCTGCCGCGGTCCGGCGAGACCGTGTACGGCTTCGCGATCGGCGTCTACCCCACCGACCACCCGGTGCTGCCGGGCGCGGAATGACGCCCGGGCGCTGCGCGCGCGTCGCCGCGACCCCGCGTCATCCGTCGTCGGCGATCCGCTGGAACAGGATGTGGTCCTGCCAGGTGCCGGCGATCTGCAGGTAGCGCGGCGCGTAGCCGATCCGCTCGAAGCCGTTCTTCTCGAGCACGCGCTGCGACCCGAGGTTGTGGGGGAGCGTGGCCGCCTGCACGCGATGGAGGCCGAGCTCGCCGAACGCGAGGCCGAGGGTCGCCCGCGCGGCATCCGTCGCCAACCCGCGGCCGTTCGCCGATGACGCGACCCAGTAGCCGAGGTTCGCCGACAGGAACGGACCGCGCACGATCCCGCTCAGGACCATCGAGCCGACGATGGCCCCGTCGTCGTCGAGGATGACGAGCGGCAGGGAGTCGCCCGCCTCGTGCCGACGGAGCGAGGCGGCGATGATCTCGGCCTGGCCGGCGACGGTGGTGAATCCGTCGGGTCGCACCGGCTCCCACGGCGCGAGGAACTCCCGTTCGCGCGTGCGCACCGCGGAGAGCTCCTCGGCGTCGCCGGGTCGCATCAGCCGGACGCGCTCGATCCCCACGGTCCGAGCGTACCCAGCGCCCGACGCGGCGCTAGGCGGAACCGGGCGTGGCCGACGCCGCGGCCGCGGACGCGTCGATGCACACGACGCCCGTGTTGCCGTCCTGATCGGCGATGACGATGAGCGACGGTGCCTCGCTGTCGTCGACGACGGTCCCGCCCGCGGCGAGGGCGGCGGCGATGCGCTGCGGAGCCGCCTCGGGCGCCACGTAGACCTCGACGTGGAACCGCTGGCGCGGAGCCGTCGGCTCGTCGTCGTCCCCGAACCACAGGTTCGGCACCCGTCCCGCGGGGTCGCGGATCTCGTCGCTGGGCGAACCGTGACCCTGCGCCTCGGCGTTCCCCGTGAGGAGCGCGGCCCATACCGGTGCGATGGTCGCGGAGTCCGCCGTGTCGAGGCCGAGCTCGATGACGCTGACCGACGCCGGATCGGCGGCGAGCCCATGGTCGGCGGCGATCTCGGTGGTCCGCCGCGCGAGGTCGACGTCCTGCTGCGTCACCCACTCGACGAGGTGCTCGGTGCCCTCGTCGTCGCGGTAGACGGCGTCGGCGCTGATCAGCTTCAAGTCGACGTAGCCCTCGCCCATCGACACGATCGGGTGGTGCCCGACTGCGTCGCCCGCCTCGCCGACCGCGACCACGAACCGTGCGCCGGCGCCGAAGTCGTCGACCAGGTATCTCGCGTGGAGCCCCTGGGCCAGCTTGCGCCAGTCGGTCAGCCCGGCCTCCGCGATCTCATGTCCCCGCAGCATGTCCATACCGGGGGACCCTAGCCGTGATCGCGCCGATGCGCGCGGGTCGTCGCGTGGCCGCCGGACGTCCCCGGCGTCGGCGCCCGGCCCCATGGGTCGATGGAACGGTTCATTCTGATAGCGATTTCAGGAAGTTTGATAGCGATTTCAGAATCTTCTTGATAGCGGTTTCAAAATCAAGTACCGTGTCGTCTTGAAACCGCTATCAAGCGACCGGATCCGCTGGTCGCACGCTCCGCGAAGATGAGGAATGTCGTGACCGATCAGCTGACCGTCGTGGCCGACCAGGTGAACTGGGGCGGTCCCCGGCTCGGGCTCGTCCTCGAGTGGGGAGCCGACGCACCGGTTCGCGTGACCGGTCTGCGCCGGCGAGGACAGCTCATTCCCGTCCACCCGGTGCCGTTCGTCGAGATCGTGACGACGGACCGGGGTCACGTCCCCGCATCCGATCGGCTGGCCCACACCGAGGTCGGGGCCATGCTGCGGTACGTCGATCACTCGCAGGAGTCGGACCGGCTGGCGGACCGGTTGACGATCCGCCAGTCGGCGCCCGGGCTGGAGGCCGACCTCACGCTCGAGTCGTTCAGGGCGGCCGATGCCGCGATCCGCGCGACCGTGGAGGTGCGCTCGACCGACGACACGATCGTCCTTCGGTCGGTCACCTCGTGGTCCTCGGGCTTCACCCCGGTCGACACCGGTTCCGACGAGAAGTTCGCGGGCTGGCAGCGCATCTCGGGCACGAGCGACTGGCTGGGCGAGGGGCGCTGGACGCGCACCCCGCTCCGCGGGCCGGAGTTCCCCCATCTGGCCGAGAGCCTGACCGGACACGATCCGCGGGGTGCGTGGGCTGCCACGTCCGACGGCACCTGGTCCACCGGGCGCGACCTCCCGGTCGGGGCGCTGGAGTCCATCCCGCTCGACCTGGGCATCGCGTGGCAGGTCGAGCACAACGGCGCCTGGCGCTGGGAGATCGGGGAGGACACCGACGGCGGGTACATCAGCCTGTCCGGCCCGACCGACGACGACTCGGCCTGGACCCGCGTGCTGCGGCCCGGTGAGTCGTTCCGGACGGTGCCGGCGACCATCGCCGTCGGTGACGACTTCGTGCACGCGGTCGCCGCGCTCACCGATTTCCGACGCGCCGCTCGCCGCGCTCACCCCGACAACACGGCGATGCCCGTCGTCTTCAACGACTACATGAACACCCTCGACGGCGACCCGACCACCGACAAGCTGCTTCCGCTCGTCGAGGCGGCCGCGAAGGTCGGCGCCGAGATCTTCTGCATCGACGCCGGGTGGTACGACGACAGCGGGCACTGGTGGGACTCGGTCGGGGAGTGGGCGCCCTCGACCACCCGGTTCCCCGGTGGCCTCGCCGAGGTCATCGACGCGATCCGGGACAAGGGCATGGTCCCCGGGCTGTGGTTGGAACCCGAGGTGATCGGCGTGCGCAGCCCCGTCGCGGCCGCGCTCCCGCCGGAGGCGTTCCTCCAGCGCCACGGCCGGCGCCTCGTCGAGCACCATCGATACCACCTCGACCTGCGCCACCCCGCGGCGATCGAGCACCTCGATGCCGTCGTCGACCGGCTCGTCCGCGACTTCGGCATCGGGTTCTTCAAGTTCGACTACAACATCAATCCCGGACCCGGCACCGACCACGCCGCCGACAGTGTGGGTGACGGCCTGCTCCAGCACAATCGCGCGCTGCTCGCCTGGCTCGACCGACTCCTGGACCGGTACCCGGACCTCGTCATCGAGAACTGCGCGTCCGGCGCCATGAGGATGGACTTCGCGATGCTCTCCCGCCTCGCGATGCAGTCCACCTCCGACCAGCAGGACTTCACGAAGTACCCGCCGATCGCGGCATCCGCACCGATCTCGCTCCTGCCCGAGCAAGCGGCGAGCTGGGCGTACCCGCAGCCCGAGATGTCCGACGAGGCGGTCGCGTTCTGCCTCGTGACGGGCCTGCTCGGCCGGTTCTACGTCTCCGGATACCTCAACCGCATGGACGCGCGTCAGCTGGCCCTCGTCGCCGAGGCGGTTGCGACCGCCAAGTCGCTGCGAGAGCCCATCGCCACCGGACATCCGTACTGGCCCGCCGGCCTGCCGGGGTGGACCGACCCATGGCTCGCCCTCGGCGTCCGCGGGCGCGACGCGGACCTCGTCTCGATCTGGCGACGCGGTGGGCCCACGACGACGTCGCTGCGCTTCCCGCACCTCGTCGGTCGCGACATCCGTGCCACGACCGTCTTCCCCATCGACCTTCCGGAATGGCGTACCGAATGGGATGCCGCGACCGGGACCTTGAACGTGCACGCGCCCGATGCCGACATCGCCGCGCGCACCCTGCGCCTCACCGTCCGAACCGAGAGCCGGGCATAGAGGCCTGCATCACGATCCGGTCACCCAGGACCGGATAATCACACAGGAGGAGAAATTCAATGAAGAACACCTTCCGCGGTGCGGCGGTCGTCGCCGCCGTCGCCGCGCTCGCCCTCGCCGGCTGCTCCGATCCCGGAGCCGGCGACACGACCGGGGACGCGTCGCCGGCCGAGTGGCCCGCGCAGGACACCGATCTCAGCGGCACCACGCTCACCATCTGGGCCGCGCAGAATTCCAACACCGTGCCCGACAGCGTGGTCGCGGGATTCGAGGAGCTCACCGGTGCGACCGTCGAGGTCGTCACGATCCCCGACCCCTACGAGCAGGGCGTCCAGACGAAGGTCGCGACCGGCGACACGCCGGACCTCGCCTTCTGGCAGCCGACCGCCTCGCAGCTCACCGCCCTGAATGCGAAGACGAACCTGCAGCCGCTCGACGGCGCGCCGTGGCTCGATTCGTACACGCCCGCGCTGCGTGACATCACCGGCATCCTCGACGACACGCGGTACGCCACGCTCATCACGACCCCCGCGGTCGAGGGTGTCTACTACAACAAGCAGGTCCTCGAGGAGGCCGGGATCGCCGACCTCCCGACGGACTGGGACTCGTTCATCGAGCTCGGCCGCGAGCTGAAGTCGCAGGACATCACCCCGTTCTACGAGATGGGCGCCGACCGCTGGGCCACCCAGTGGTGGGTCCAGGTCCAGCTCGCGGATGCCGCGGCCGACGGCCTGTGGGACCGCGTGAACACGAACGAGGAGAAGTTCACCGACCCGACGATCCAGGACGCGATCGACGAGTACAACGGGCTGATCGAGGAGGGCCTCTTCAATGAGGACATCAAGACCGCCACATTCGAGGACCAGGGTGCCGCACTGCTCGCCGGTGACGCCGCCATGGTCGTGCAGGTGAACTCGTTCTTCGGACAGCTCCAGTCCCTCGCCGACACCGCCGAGCTGGACGAGAAGATCGGATTCTTCCCGATCTCGCCGTCCGGCAACGTCGGCACGTTCATCCCCGACCAGTCGAACGCGCTCGTGGCGTTCAAGACCGGGGACGCCGACCGTGAGGCCGCCGCGCGCCAGCTGCTGTCGTACTGGCTGGGCGACGGGTACGCCGACTTCGTCGACGCGCAGTCGACCGTGTCGCTGCAGGACGGCGTCCAGACGCCTGTCAGCGTGCCCCAGGCGCTGTTGTCCGTCAGCGACTCGCTCGGCGACTCCGTCGGCTCGATGCAGGCGCTCGCCATCGCCAACCCCGACCTGTACATCTTCCTGGCCGACATGATCCAGGGCACGAAGACGCCGGTCGAGGTCGCCGAGGCCACCCAGAGCCAGTTCGCGGAGCTCGCGAAGGCTCAGGGCGCGGCCGGCTTCTGACCCGGACTCCGGGGGCGCCGGCCGCGCCGGCGCCCCCGGATCCACGAACGCAAAGGACCTCTCTCGTGACCACGAACCTCGGGCTCTCCAATGGCGCGGCCCGCGTCCGCGGCATCTCGGAAGCGCCGCGCACCCGCTCGCACGACCACCCGCTGTGGTTCCTGATCCCCGCCCTCGTGGTCCTGGTCGTGTTCTTCTTCCTTCCGACGATCTACAACTTCGTCTACGCCTTCACCGACTGGTCGAGCTTCAAGAGCGGCATCAACTTCACCGGCTTCGACAACTTCGCTTCGCTGTTCTCGAACGGCACGCTGCTGAACGCGCTGCGGGTCACCCTGGTGTACGCGGTGCTCGTCGCGATCTTCCAGAACGTGTTCGGCCTGGCGCTGGCGCTTCTGCTCGAGCGCGACACCATGGTGAACCGGGCCGTCCGCGTCGCCTTCTTCGTCCCCGTGATCATGTCGGCGCTCGCCGTCGGCTACATCTTCCAGGCATTCCTCAAGCCCGAGGGGGCACTGAACGGGATCCTGAGTGCACTCACCGGCGCCGACGTCAGCATCGCCTGGCTCGGCGACACGACCTGGACGATCGTCGTGGTGGCGCTCATCCACGCGTGGAAGTGGATGGGTCTCTCGATGCTCATCTACCTCGCCGGACTCAAGACGATCAACGAGGACGTGCTCGAGGCGGCGCGCATCGACGGCGCCGGATGGTGGACCACGTTCCGCACCATCCGCTTCCCGCTGCTCGCCCCCGCCGTCACGTTCAACGTCGCCACCGCCCTGCTGGGCTCCATGAACGGTTTCGACATCGTCCAGGCCACCACGGAGGGCGGCCCGGGAGGCACGACGGAACTGCTGAACATCTTCATCTTCCGGACCTTCGGCCAGGGCCTCTTCGCGCAGGCGACCACGATGAGCCTCGTGCTCTTCCTCCTAGTCACCGTGCTCGCCTTCCCGGTGATCCGGTTCCTCCGCAAGCGAGAGGACGTGCTGTGACCATGACCACGCAGCCCCAGACCACGACCGGCCGGGCGCCGACTGCGGTACCCCCCGCTCCGCCGGTGCCGGAACGCTCGACGGGAGGCCGCCGACGCGATGGCGGCCGCGCCCTGCGCCGCCTGATCCAGCCCGTCGCGGCGATCGTCGTGGCGGTCCTCCTCCTCGGGATCCCGTTCTGGCTCGTCATCGTGACGGCGTCCAAGGACCAGTCGGAGGCGTTGAACCCCAACCTGCAGGTGCCGTCCCAATGGCAGCTCTTCGAGAACTTCGCAACCGTCTTCACCGACGGCCGAATGGTCGCCGCCTTCTTCGGCAGCCTGCTCGTCATGGTCCCCGCCGTGCTCGGGGTGCTCATCCTCGGATCGATGGCCGCCTGGATCCTCGGCCGCCGCGGCGGCAGGTTCCTCGCCGTGATCTACGCTCTGGCGATCAGCGGCATCGTGCTGCCGCCCGCGGTCGTCACGATCGTCCTCCTCCTGCGTCAACTCGGCCTCGCCGGCACGGCGATCGGCATGATCAGCGTCTACATGGGCATGTACCTGTCCACGGTCATCTTCTTCGTCACCGGATTCGTCCGGACCATCCCGCCGGAACTCGAGGAGGCGGCCCGCGTCGACGGCGCCTCGCCGGTGCGCGTATTCGTGCGGATCATCCTGCCGCTGCTCATGCCCGTGCTCGCGACGGCGACGATCCTGATCTGCCTGTACATCTGGAACGACGTGTTCTACGCCCTCTTCGTGATCGGCGGACGCATCGACACCCTCCCGCTGAACCTCTACCAGGTCGCGAGTTCCGGGCTGTACCTCCAGAACTGGCACCTGATCTTCGCCTATATCATCCTGATGAGCCTTCCGCTCCTGATCACCTTCATGGTCGCCCAGAGGAAGATCATCTCGGGGATCACGAGCGGGGCGGTGAAGTGACCCCGAGAACGCCCAACGGGGGTGGAGCGAACATGAGCAGCAAGGCGACGACCATCGCGGACGTCGCCGCGCGCGCCGGCGTCTCCGTGCCCACCGTGTCGCGCGTGCTCACCGGGTCGGCACGGGTGAGCCAGGCGAAGAAGGATGCGGTCGAGGCCGCCATCGCCGAACTCAACTTCCGTCCGAGCGCCGCAGCGCGCATGCTCGCCTCCCGACGGTCGCAGGTCATCGCGATCGTCGCCGGCGACACCTCGCGATACGGCTACGCCGAGACCATCCGAGGCGTCGAGGAAGCGGCGCGCGCACAGGGTTACACCGTGATGATCACGGTGGTCGAATCCCAGGACGACGATGAGGTCGCGCGTGCGATCTCGGCCACGCTCGCGCAGTCGGTCGCCGGGATCGTCGTGCTGAAGTTCGACGCCCCTGGCGTCGCCGTGCTCAGGCAGCTCCCGCCCGACGTCCCCGTCGTGGCGCTGTCGGGCGTCCGCGACGTCGGGACGCCGCAGGCGGTGCTCGATGAGACCCGTGCGGCAGAGGAGCTCACGAGCTTCCTGCTGGGGCTCGGCCACGCGACCGTCCACCACGTCCGGGTGCCGCCGTCACGCCGTGAGGACGGCCGAACGACGGGGTGGCGTCGCGCACTCCGCAAGGCCGGCGCGCCCGTCCCCGTGCCGTTGGATGCGACCTGGGAACCGCGGAGCGGCCGCGAGATCGGGCACGCCCTCGCGACGGACCCGAGTGTCACGGCGGTGTTCTGCGGCAACGACGAGATCGCCATGGGCGTCATCCGCGGGCTGAATGACGCTGGGCAGCGGGTGCCGGAGGACGTGTCCGTCGTCGGCTTCGACGATCATCCGCTCGCCGAACTGTGGTCGCCACCGCTCACGACCGCACGACAGGACTTCGCCGGTCTCGGTCGCCGCGGTTTCCAGCTGCTGCTCGACGTGCTCGGCGGGTCCACGGAGCGCCTGTACTCGTCCGAGCGGCCGGAGGTCGTGCATCGCGAGAGCGCGGCGGAGCCGAGGCCGCGCGCGGCAGTGCGGGAAGCCCGGTCCGTCCCCGCCGGTGCATGATCCCGCCGCGGGCGACGATACGCGCGGAGACGACGGTCGGCGGTCGTGCGATGACCCCTGCGGTGGAAGCGACGGGCGCCGGCGGCGCCTTCTGAAACCGCTATCAAGAATCCGCCGCTGAAGGGTTGACGTGCGATTCATCGGCGACGATACTGCGTTGTGACCAGTCACAATACGGTTCGTGACCAGTCACACCCCATCCGATCTGTCAAGGGAGACACTCGTGACGTTGATACGACGTATTCGATCGGGCGTGGCATCCGCCGCGCTCCTCGCGGTCGTCATCGGTATGGGTGGGGTCGCCATGGCCTCGCCCGCCGTCGCGGCCGACGGCGACGCAACCGTGCTGAGGGGAGTGGCGAGCAACCGCTGCATCGACGTCCCGGATACCACGCACGAGCCCGGCACGGTCGTCGCGCTGCAGGACTGCACCGGCGCCGAGAACCAGCTGTGGACGTGGACGGACGACACGGAGCTCCGTGTCTACGGCGATCGGTGCCTCGACGTGAACGGCGTCGTCGATGCCGGCACCCGCGTGGCCATCGCCGAGTGCGACGGTTCGGACCTGCAGAAGTGGGAGGTCCGGGAGGACCTCAGCATCCGGAACGTGGGCGACGAACGGTTCTGCGTCGACGCGTGGCAGGCCGCGACGTCCAATGGGACCGAGATCGCGATCTGGTGGTGCAGCGGTGCACCCAACCAGCTCTGGAAGCGCACCCTGGTCGACGAGCCCGCGAACGTGAGCGTCGACCTCGCCGCCGACACGGGCGCGGTCTACGGCGGTGCGACCGGCGTGCTGTACGGCATGAGCGACGACGGCGTCCCGAGCGACGACCTCGTGGCGGGCCTGCGTCCCCGCACCCTGGCGCAGAAGCCGCCGGCCGGCGACCAGCACCCGAACGGCGACGTGCTGGACATCTCCGACGCGTTCTTCCAGAACGGCGGCGAGCAGATGGTCGTCTACATGCAGGACGTCTACAGCTCGTGGCCATACCAGGAGCCCGCGGATATCCAGGGGGACTACCTGCCGCGGATCCGGACCCAGATGCAGGCCGTCATCGACTCCGGGCTGCCGATGGAGCGGTTCGCGTGGGTTCCGTACAACGAGCCGGACGGGATCTGGTACCAGGACTGGAACGGCGGGGAGCGGGAGAACTTCCTCGCGGACTGGGATGCTGCGTACGCGGTCATCAAGGAGATGGATCCCGATGCGCTCATCGTCGGTCCGAACGAGGCGATCTGGCACGCCGACCGGGTCCGCGACCTGCTGACGCACGCCAAGGACGCCGGAACGCTGCCCGACATCATGTCGTGGCACGAGCTCGGCACCGGTTCGCTCGGCGCCACCGGCTACCGCGCGCACTTCGAGGAGTACCGCGGGATCGAGCAGGACCTCGGCATCGGACCGTTCCCGATCAACATCGACGAGTACGGCAACCGTCACGACATGGGAAACCCGGGTCGCTTGATCCAGTGGCTCAGCATGTTCGAGGACACGAAGGTCGATGGCGACATGGCCTTCTGGACCTACGCGGGCAACCTGTCCGATCACGCCGCCCAGACCAAGATGGCCAACGGCGGCTGGTGGGTGACGAAGTGGTACTCCGACCTGTCCGGGCACACCGTGGAGTTCACGCCGGAAGCCGTTCGTCCTGACACCATGCAGGGCATCGCCGCGCTGGACGAGACCAAGGGGCTCGCGACCGTGCTCCTCGGCGGGAACGCGCTCGGAGCAACGCTGACCGTGGAGAACATCCCAGCCGAGCTGTTCGACGATGAGGTGGATGTGCTCATCGAGACCGCCGACGTGACGGGCCAGGAGGGTGAGGCCTCTTCGCCCCGCGTCGACACCGTCGAGCGGATGTCCGTGGTCGACGGCGAGATCGCGGTCGTCGTGCCGGCCAACGAGCAGGCGGCCTATCGCGTGAGCATCCTGCCGGCATCCGTCGACTCGCCGGTCGAGCCGGACGCCGTCTGGGCGGCTTCCTACGAGGCCGAGGACGCGACCATCGCGGACGCGCAGGCGTACTCGCAGACCGGGGACTGGAGCTACGCCGCCTCCGGACTGATGGACGTCGGATCCTTCAACCGGCCGTCGTCGCGGGTGACATTCGACGTCGAGGTCCCCGCGGACGGCACCTACGAGCTGGGCATCATCCACGGCTCCAACACGCAGTGGGGTCAGCAGGCGCTGTACGTCGACGACGTGTTCGCCCAGCGGGTCACCTACTCGGCGACGCTCGACTGGACCTATCGTGGTCGCGCGGAGGTCCCGGTCGAGCTGACCGCCGGCGCCCATACCATCTCGCTGCGTGCCTCGGATGAGAACGGTCCGCTCGACGTCTACTCCGACATCACGCTCGACCGTCTCGACGTCTCCGTACCGGAGCCCGAGACGCTGCACTACCCGCTGTGGCAGGCGAGGCTTCAGGGTGACGTCTCCATCGACCACACGCGGTCCGCCCGGCCGGTCACGCTCGAGCCAGGTGCCTCCGCGCAGCTCTTCCTGGGTGCTCCGGCCGACGGCTACTACGACCTGGTCCGCGCGGGCAGGGCGACGGATGCCGGCGAGCTGAAGGTCGAGTTGTCGAACCGCGACCTCGGTACCGAGGCGGGGGCCGTCCCCGCGGGTGCGTCCACGGTCACGACGACGGCGTACCTGCACCGGGGCGTGAACCAGGTCGAGCTGACCAATACCGGGAGCGCGTCCGTCACGGTCGCCGAGCTCGCGACGGTCCGCAACCACGGCGCCGACGAGGCGACGGTCCGGACCGAGGCCGAGGACCTCGTCCTCGACGGCGGCCGGGTCAACGGGAGCCGCTGGGCTTCGGGCGGCGAGTTCGTCGGCGACCTCGGCGAGAACGGGGCGATGACCTGGGATCGGCCGGCCGCCGTCGGAGCGGGCGACTACGTCCTGAACGTGGCGTACGCGCAGAACGAGCGCAACTTCGGGCACCCGTACAACGTCGACATCGTCACCCGGTTCATGGACACGACGGAGGCCGGTGGCGACACCACCCGCTCGCCGTACCGCAACAACTACACGTGGGACGGATTCTGGGCGGTCACGTCCGACCTGACCCTGAGCACGGATGACGGCGCACTGACCTTCGACCGCAGCGACGGATGGGCGCCGAACGTCGACTGGCTGTCGCTGTCGCCCCTGACCCAGGGCACCACCGTGACGTCCATCTCGGACTTCGCGAAGCCGGCGAAGGTCGGTGGCTCGCTGCAGCAGGTCAAGGTCGGTCGGGTCGTGCCGCTGACGTTCGAGGCCTTCCTCGACGGCGTGGAGGTCAACGACGTGTCCGAGGTCTCCGTGGCGGTCGTCGAGGTCTCGTGCGACGCCGGTGCCGTGCTGGGGGAGGACCTCGCCTCGTCCGCCGTACCTGGTGCGACCGGGCTCCGGTACGACACCGTGGAGGGGGTCTTCATCTACAACTGGAAGGCGCCGAGTCCGGCCGGGAAGTGCTATGCGGCGATCGCGACGCTGCCCGGAGGAGGCTCGGTCACCGCTGCCTTCGAGGTCGTCTGAGCCGGCCGATCACGCCGTCGGCCGGATGGGGTGGCGAGGTCCGCCACCCCATCCGGCCGCCCCGTCCGCCCACCCGGCCACGAGGACATGACCGAGAACACACCGCGTGCGGGACTCCGCGGAGGGTCCCGACATGCCACAATCACTGCCGTGGCGAACCTCGAGCCCGACGAACCGCAGCTCGCGCCCCGTCGCCATGCGCCCAACATCCGTGACGTCGCCGCGGCGGCCGGCGTCTCGTACCAGACGGTATCGCGCGTGCTCAACGACGCTCCCCATGTTCGCGAGGAGACTCGGAGGAAGGTCCTCGACACGATCGCGGGCATGGACTACCGCCCGAGTCGGGCCGCGCGTTCCCTCAACTACGGGCGTCTGGGGGCCGTGACGGTCGTGACGGCCGACACGAGCCTCTACGGGCACGCGAGCACGCTGCGCGGCATCGAGGAGAGCGCCCGCGGTGCCGGTCACACGCTCAGCATCATGGTCGTGGAGTCCTCGGCGACGCCGCACGTCCGACGCGTGGTGGAGCACCTGAGCGACCCGAGCTCGGGCGCTGTGGTGGTGATCGGGTTCGACCCGGCGTCGTTCGCCGTGCTCGCCGAGATCCCCGCCGAGGTGCCCGTCGTGGTCGTGGCCGAACCCGGCCACTCCGACCTCGGTCGTCCGGCGCTCTCGCTCGACGAGCGGACCGCGGCAGCTCGCGCGACCGCATACCTGCTCGGACTCGGCCACGCCACCGTCCATCACGTGGCGATACCTCCCGAGCGTCCCACGGCCGGGCGGCAATCGGGTTGGCGCGACGCGCTTCAGGCGGCCGGGGCGCGCGTTCCCGAGGTCATCTCCGCGGGCTGGAGACTGCAGGAGGGCTACGAAGCGGGTCGACGGCTCGCCGCTCGCCCCGACGTGACCGCGATCTTCTGCGGCAACGACGACATCGCGCTGGGAGTGCGGCGCGCCATGTACGACGTCGGCCGAGAGGTGCCGGTCGACGTGAGCATCGTCGGGTTCGACGACGCCCCGTCGACGGCGTTGTGGACGCCCGCCCTCACCACGGTGCACATGGACTTCGTCGCGCTCGGCCGGGCCGCACATGCCATGGCCGATGCCATCACCCGAGGTGACGCGCCCCCGCAGCGCGAGCTTCCCGTCCCGTCTCTCGTCGTACGGGAATCCGCCGCTGCGCCGCGACGCGAATGACGTCGGCTGCGCTGGGCGGGAGACGTTTCGACGAAGTGCGCTTTCGCCGATCACGTCGCCGAACCCGCGTCGCGGAGGGCACGCCTGGACGGGCTCGAGCGGAAGAGGCGAACGGTCTCCGTCGCGTCGGGGCCACGTGTCCAAGGTCCCGATCCGACGCGAGATGCCCGGACTAGCTTCTGAGCCATCGAGGGTTCGGGACGGTGACGATGTCGTATCTCGAGAGCTGGATCGACAGCGCGGCGAAGCGCGAGCACCGGAGCGAATCGTGAGGCCCCCGGTCGCGGAGCTCCACGTCCACCTCGAGGGAACGCTCGAGCCCGCATTCATCATCGAGACCGCCGGGAAGCACGGCATCGGGTTGCCTTGGCGTTCGCTCGAGCACCTCGAGGCGCAGTACGAGTTCTCCGACCTCCAATCCTTCCTCGACCTCCTCTACGTGAACCTCGAGGTCCTGCGAGACGAGGAGGACTTCGAAGCGGTCACCCGCCGGTACCTCGTCCGCGCGTCAGCGGCAGGTGTCCGGCACGCCGAGATCTTCTTCGACGTCCAGGCGCACACGCGACGTGGCATCCCGGCTGAGACCGTCATCCGCGGCATCCGGAGGGCACTGGACCGCAGCGTCGCCGACCACGGCATCTCGACGAAGCTGATCATGTCGTTCTGGCGGGATCTTCCCGCAGCGGATGCCATGGACGCCCTCGCCCACGTGCTCGACGCCGGCCTGCCGATCGACGGCATCGGGTTGGACTCCGCGGAGGTCGGCTACCCGCCGTCGCTCTTCGTCGACGTGTACCGGACGGCCCGCGACGCGGGGCTCCACGTCGTGGCGCACGCGGGAGAGGAAGGCCCCGCCGAGTACGTCTGGGAGGCCCTCGACCTGCTGCACGTCGAACGCGTGGACCACGGCATCCGGAGCCTCGAGGATCCCGAGCTCGTCGAGCGCCTGGTGCGCGACCGGGTTCCGCTGACCGTCTGCCCGCTGTCGAACGTCCGACTGCGCACGGTCGACACGATGGCGGAGCATCCGCTGCCCCGGATGCTCGAACTCGGCCTGCTGGTCAGCCTGAACTCCGACGACCCGGCCTACTTCGGCGGGTACCTCGACGCGAACGTCGACGCCGTCGTCGCGGAGTTCGGCCTGGATGCCGGAACGGTCGAGCAGCTGGCGAGGAACTCCGTCGACTCCGCGTTCCTCGATTCGAGCGAACGCGCCCGGCTCCACGCCGAGATCGACGCGTGGAGGCGCGATCGATCCGGTTGAGTCGTGGCAGGCGACCGCGGTGGAGACGGACGCCTGCCACGATGTCCTGCCGCGCCTCGGCGCTGCACGGTCACGCAGCGTGCGCGCGAATCGCGGGCAGTGGGCGCGACGTCGCCACCGCGCGTGCCGATCCACGTGCCTCGGTCCGGGTCCAGAGGGAGCGCGCCGCGACGGCGCCGGCCACGGCGAGGACGGCGAGCGCGGACCAGGTCATCGAGAGCCCCATGGCCGTGCCGAGCCATCCGGCGATCGGGTACGTCAGCAACCAGGCCAGGTGCGACAGCGAGAACTGTGCGGCGAACACGGCGGGCAGCCTCGTGGGTTCCACCGATCCGCGGAGGATCCGTCCGGTCGGGGTGACGATCATCGCCATGCCCGTTCCGATCAGGAGCCACAGGATAGCGGTGCCGGCCCAGGTGATGATCCCGGCGGCGGTGAGCGCGGTGGCCGTGATCGTGGCGATCGACAGGATTGCGGCGCCGATCAGCATGACCGTGCGTTCGGCGATCCGGTCCAGCACTCGGGGGAGCGTGAGCGCGGCGATCAGTGAGCCCGCACCGGACGCGGCGAGCATCCAGGCGACGGCCGATTGCGAGCCGCCGAGTTCGTCGCGCACGTAGGTGACGGTGTTGACGATGACGATCGAGCCGGCGGCCGCGACGACCAGGTTGAGGGCCATCACCCCGCGGAGCCTCGGCGTGCGCAGGAACGTCCTGATCCCGGAGGTGGCGCGGTCCCAGGCGCCGGAACGGGTGCCTCGGCGCGCGTTCGGGATCCTGGTCGAGACGACGAGCAGGGTGGAGAGGACGAAGCCCAGCGACGTGCCGAGGAACAGCCAGCTGAAGCTCATGAAGCTGAGCGCGATGGCGGCCAGCACCGGGCTGAGCAGGCTCTCCATCGTGTACGCGACCTGCGAGGCGGAGAGGGCTCGCGTGTAGTCCGCCGTGTCGGTCACGATGTCGAGGATCACCGCTTGGAACGTCGGGGTGAACGCCGCGGAGGAGGCCTGGAGCAGGCCGATCAGGACGTACACGTGCCAGACCTCGGTGATGAACGGGAGCGCGAGGACCACCGCGGCGCGCACCACGTCCAGGGTGACGAGGAACGCGCGCCGGGGAAGCCGGTCGATGTACGCCGCCGCGATCGGGGCGATGACCACGTACAGGACCATCTTGATCGTGAGCGCGGTGCCGAGCACCTGACCGGCCAGCGGTCCGGCGAGGTCGTAGGCCAGCAGGCCGAGGGCGACCGTGGCCAGCCCGGTGCCGAACAGCGCGATCACCTGCGCGCTGAAGAGGTGGCGGTAGTCGCGGATCTTGAACAGTCGCATGGTGTTCCTCCTGCGAGGACCGGGTCGGGATACCTGTGTCAACCTAATACCCCATGGGGGTATTCCGAACTCGTCCATCCGGATTCGCCCGCTCGGGCGCGACGCGACTGGGTCCGGGCGGTGATCGAAGTTGCAGGGAATACCCAATAGGGGTATACGTTGATACCCCACAGGGGTATTGGCCCCGGAAGGAGAAAGAAGATCATGTCCCAACCAACCGCGGCCGCATCACGGCGCCGCTGGCTCGGGCTCACGCTCATCGCGGCAGCCCAGTTCGTCGTCATCATGGACACGTCGATCATCGGCGTGGCCCTGCCCGAGATGCAGTCGGAGCTCGGCTTCACGCCGGAGTCGCTCTCTTGGGTGTTCAACGCCTACGTGGTCGCGTTCGGCGGCCTGCTGCTGCTCGGAGGTCGCCTGTCCGACCTCTTCGGCGCGCGGCGGGTGTTCCTCGCCGGATGGGGCGTCCTCGCCCTCGGCTCGGTCCTCGCCGGCGCCGCATCCGACGTCGGCATGGAGATCGCGGGCCGCGCGGTCCAGGGCGGCGGCGCCGCGCTGATCGCGCCCGCCGCGCTCAGCCTGCTCATGGCCCTGTTCGGCGGCACCCCGCAGCTCCCGAAGGCGTTCGCGGTCTACGGCGCCGCGGCCCCGATCGGCGGCACGGCCGGCGTCTTCCTCGGCGGCGTGCTCACGGAGTACGCGAGCTGGCCGTGGGTGTTCTACGTCACCGTCCCGATCGCGCTCGCGGTCATCCTCCTCGCCCCGGGCGCCCTGCCTCGCGTTCCCGGCCAGCGCGGTTCCGTCGACCTGCTCGGCGCCGTGACCGGCACCGCCGGGCTCGCCGCGCTGGTCTACGGCATCGTCCGTGCCCCGGAGGCGGGCTGGGCCTCGGTGGAGGTGCTCGTCGCGCTGACCGCGGGAATCGTCCTGCTCGGGCTGTTCTTCGTCGTCCAGCGCAAGGCCCGCCAGCCGCTGCTGCGCCTCGGGATCTTCCGCACCCCGCAGCTCGGCGCCGCGAACACGGCGCAGCTGCTGCTCGGGGCGGCCTGGGTGCCGATGTGGTTCTTCCTGAACCTCTACCTCCAGCAGGTCCTCGGCGCCGGGTCCTTCGCCGCCGGCGCGGCGCTCCTGCCGATGACCGTGCTCATCGTGCTCGGCATGACCACCGTCGCGCCGCGCCTGCTGTCGCGCTTCGGCGTGAAGCCGCTCATCATCGCCGGGTTCGCGCTGCTGGCCGCCGGGCTGACCTGGCTCGGCTTCGTCCGCCCCGACGGGAACTACGTCGTGGACGTGCTGCCCGCCTCGCTGGTGGCCGCGTTCGGCATGGCGCTCGCCTTCATCCCGTCACTCGGCACCGCGATCGGGGTCGCCCGCCCCGAGGAGACCGGCGTCGCCTCCGGGCTCGTGAACACGAGCTACCAGATCGGCTCCGCCGTGGGCCTGGCCGCCGTCACGGCGCTCAGCTCGGCCGTGGTCGGCACCGGCACCGGCGTGGACGCGCTGACGGGCGGGTACTCGGCCGCCTTCATCGGCGCCGCGGCCATCGCCGTGCTCGGCGGGCTCATCGCCGCCGTCAGGCTCCGCGCGGCGAAGGCCGCCGGGGACGCCGACACGATGCGTGACGAGCAGGTCCCCGTCGACGCCTGACCTCGCCGCGGGGACGGGAGGCGCGGGCCGATCGGCCCGCGCCTCTTCGGCGTCTGCGGGAACCGAGGGCGCCGTCGCAGCGTTCGGCCCGCCGGACGACTCGCTGCCTGCGAGGGTCAGGAACGCACGAGCCGCGCGATCGCGTCCGACGCCTCCTTGAGCTTCACCTCCGCCTCGTCGCCTCCGCGGACCGCGGCGTCGACGACGCAGTGCGAGATGTGATCGTCGAGCAGGCCCAGCGCGACCGACTCGAGTGCCGAGGTCAGCGCCGAGATCTGCGTCAGGATGTCGATGCAGTACTGCTCCTCGTCGACCATCCGGTGCACGCCGCGCACCTGGCCCTCGATCCGGCGCAGCCGGGTGAGGTACTTGTCCTTGTCGGTGATGTAACCGTGTGCGGCGGTGGTGGGCGTCTCTGGCACGGGCGGTCTCCTTCGGGTCGTTCAGCTGTGGGCGTGGGCAGGCTCGCCCGCGCGGTCCATCGCGCGCTCGCCGAGGATCTCGCGCGTGCTCGTCTCGGGGCGGAGGTCGAGGCGGCGCAGCAGTTGCGCGTTCCCGGCGACGATGATCGTCGAGAGCGACATCAGGATGGCGCCGACCGACATGGGCAGCACGAACCCGATCGGGGCGAGCACGCCGGCGGCCAGTGGCACCGAGATGAGGTTGTAGCCTGCGGCCCACCAGAGGTTCTGCTTCATCTTGCGGTAGGTCGCCCGGGAGAGCTCGATCACCGAGAGCACCGACCGTGGGTCGTCGCTGGCGAGGATGACGCCGGCCGACGCGATGGCGACATCCGTCCCCGCGCCGATCGCGATGCCGACGTCCGCCTGGGCCAGTGCCGGAGCGTCGTTCACCCCGTCGCCGACCATCGCCACCTTGCGGCCCTCGCGCTGCAGTTCCTGCACCTTCGCCGACTTGTCCTCGGGCCGGACCCCGGCGAAGTACCGGTCGATGCCGAGCTCGGATGCCACGGACCGGGCGACCGCGTCGGCGTCGCCGGTGATCATGACGACCTCCACGCCGAGCTCGTGCAGCGCGTCGACCGCCTCCCGGGACTCGTCCCGGATGGCGTCGGCGAGCTTCAGTGCGCCGATGACGGACCCGTTCTCGAGCACGTGGAGGATGATCGCGCCGTCGGCACGCCACTCGTCGGCGACAGCGAGCTCGTCGACGCCCTCCTCGGTGAGGAGGTGCGGTCCGCCGACACGGATCGTGTCGCCGCCGACGCGCGCCGTCACGCCGACGGCCGGTGCGGAATCGAAGTCCGTCGCGGGCGCCGGGTCGAGGCCCCGGTCGGTCGCGGAGCCGACGATCGCGCGGGCCAGCGGGTGCTCGGAGTCCATCTCGGCGGAGGCGGCCAGCGAGAGCACCTGCTCGGGGTCGCGCCCTGATGCGGGCTCGATCGCGATCACGGTCGGCTGGCCCTTGGTGAGGGTCCCGGTCTTGTCGAACAGGACGCTCGTCACGGTCCGCATGCTCTCGAGGGCCAGCCGGTCCTTGATCAGCACGCCGCCGCGCGCAGCGCGCTCCGTGGCGATCGAGACGACCAGCGGGATCGCGAGGCCGAGCGCGTGCGGGCAGGCGATCACGAGCACGGTGATCGTGCGGACGACCGCTTCGTCAGGGAGCCCGATCAGGCTCCACACGATGGCGGTCAGCACGGCCGCGCCCAGGGCGAACCAGAACAGCCAGGCCGCCGCGCGGTCGGCGATGCGCTGGGCCCTCGACGTCGAGTTCTGCGCGTCCTCGACCAGGCGACGGATGCCGGCGAGCGCCGTGTCCTCGCCGACGGCGGTGATCTCGACGCGGATGCCGGAGTCCGTGGCGACCGTGCCGGCGACGACCTGATCGCCATCTCCGCGACGCACGGTCTTCGACTCGCCCGTGATCATGGACTCGTCCATGCTCGCCGAACCGGCGACGACCTTGCCGTCCGCCGGCACGCGGCCGCCGGGGCGGACGACGACGATGTCGCCCACGCGGAGCTCGGAGGGGTCGACCGTGACGGTCGTGTCGCCCTCGACGCGCTCGGCCTCGTCGGGCAGCAGAGCGGCGAGCGAGTCGAGTGCGGACGTCGTCTGCGCGAGCGAGCGCATCTCGAGCCAGTGCCCGAGCAGCATGATCACGATCAGGAGGGCGAGCTCCCACCAGAAGTCCAGCTCGTGGTCGAGCAGTCCGATCGTCGCGCCCCAGCTCGCGAGGAACGCCACGGTGATCGCGAGGCCGATCAGGAGCATCATGCCGGGCTTCAAGGCCCGGAGCTCGCTGATCGCACCGGTCAGGAAGGGGCGGCCGCCCCAGAAGTACATCACGGTGCCGAGGACCGGGGAGATCCACGCGGCCCAGGCCTGCGCAGGGAGGTCGTAGCCGAGGATCATCGCGAACATCGGGGAGAAGCCGACGACCGGGACGGCGATCAGCAGGTTGATCCAGAACAGCCGCCGGAACTGGCCCACGTGGTCGCCGTGCCCGCCGTGGCCCCCGTGGCCGCCGTGCGCGCCGTGTCCTCCCTGCGCGTCGTGGCCCTCGTGCCCGGGGTGGGTGTCGTGGCCGGCGTGTTCCTCGTGGCCCTGGTGAGCATCGTGCCCGGCGTGCGCGTCGTGCCCCGCGTGCCCGTGATGCTCCTGGCCGACCGATGCGGTCGGGTTCCCCTCGTTCCGTGCGCGCTCGTCCATCGTCTCGTCCTCCCGCGTCGTCGGACGAACAGCGATCGCCGTTCGTCGGCGCCAGCGAGAGAGATTATACCCCTATGGGGTACTCCTGCAACCGCTCGCGACGGTCCTGGCGCACCGACTCGGCCAGGCTCCGAACCGTCGCCGGTGCGTCGATGCCCGCCACCGAGGTGATCTCCCCCAGGTGGCGGCCGACGCCGACCACCTCGTCGTCGCCGTGCCGCGTCCACCGCGAGGTCGGGGTGGCGACGCCCCACGCGGTCAGCATCGCTCCGTGGATCCGGCTGGAGTATCCGGACTCGAACCGGTACTCGCCGGGGTCGGCCGCGCCGAGGCGGTCGTGGAGGATCGAGCGCGCGGCATGGGTCCCCTGGGCTGCCGCGTCATCCCAATGGTCCACGCGCACGGTGGTGCCGTGCGCGAGGATCGACGCCACGCCGCCGGCGGCGTAGACCCCGCGGAGTCCGGTTCGCAGTCGCGCATCGACGATGACCTCCCCGTGCCCGGTTCCGGACGCGGGTCGGTGTGGGAGCGTGCCGTGCGCGACGATGGCGACGTCGGCCTCGAGCCGCTCGCCGTCGGCGAGTTCGACGGAGACCGCGCCCGATCGGGTCTCGGCGCGGGTGACACGTCGGCCGGTCCGGATCCGGAGGCGATCGCGATGCCGCCGGACCAGTTCCGATGCGACCGCCGGTCCGAGCTGCGCGCGAAGGGGCAGTGGCGATCCGGCGACCAGCGTCACGTCGACGCCGTCGTCGGCGAGCAGTGATGCGGTCTCGGAGCCGATCATCCCCGCGCCCAGCACCACGACGCGACCGCTGCCCGAGGACAGCAGGGCGCGGACGCGTTCCGCATCCTCGACCGTGTGCAGGGTCGGCATCCACTCGGGGGCATGGTCGGCTTCATCGAGGAACGACGGCCGCCTGGGCCTGCTGCCGGACGCGATCACGACGGCGGTCGGCACGAGGCGATCCCCGGATCGCAGGTGCACGGCTCCGCCTGCGTCGATGGCGAGCACCTCGTCGCGGACCAACTCGGAGCCTGCCGGCGCCGGCCGGCTCACCTGGTCGCGGCCGAGGAGCCCGGTCAGCACGCCCTTGTTCACGAGCGTGCGATTCGTCGCGCCGATCGGGTCGACGAGCGTCACCGGCCCCGGCCAACCCGATCGCACCAGGGTGTCTGCGGCGGACCAGCCGGCCGCGCCGGCTCCGACGATGAGCGCGTGTTCTGACGACATGAGGACCTCCGTGTGCGGAATACCCCATAGGGGTATATGGTTGTCCATCATACCCAATACCCCACCCCCCTATCGAAAGGATGAGGCGATGACCGTATTCGAGTACCAGGTGACGGGCATGACCTGCGGGCACTGCGAGCTGTCCGTCCGCGAGGAGGTCTCCGAGATCCCCGGCGTGACGAGCATCGACGTGTCGGCGGCGACCGGACGCCTCGTCCTGGGCGCCGACCGCGAGCTCGACGACCAGGCAGTGATCGACGCCGTCGAGGAGGCCGGCTATGTCGCGCAGCGGCGGTGAGCTGAGCCCGGCGCTCCGACTCGGGCTCTTCGGCGCCGGGCTCGCCGGCGTCTTCGGCCTCGCCGTCGCCGTCGGACCGATGGTCGTGCCGCGGGACACCGTCGCCGCGTGGGCCCACGGCGGCCAGCACGGGAGCGCACATGGCGACGGGGCGCACGAGGCGCCCGGATCCGCGTCGCATTCCAGCGACGTCGCCGGCCTCTCGGTCGACGCCGACGGGTACCGCTTCACCGACCTGGACGCACCCGCCGAGACGGGTCGTGCCGGACGGCTGAGCTTCCGGATCCTCGACTCCGAGGGCGACCCGGTGACCGCGTTCGACGAGACGCACGAGCGCGACCTGCACCTGATCGTCGTGCGCACCGATGGTGCGCAGTTCCGCCACGTGCACCCCGAGATGGGCGATGACGGCACCTGGGGTATCCCCTGGACGTCGGACGCCGCGGGCGCATACCGGGTGTTCGCCGACTTCCGTCCGGCCGGTCACGACCGCACCCTCACGTTGACGAACACCGCCGGCGTCACCGGGACCGTGGCCCCGACGGACTCGCCCACGCCGGGCGATCGCGTCGTCCACGCGGGTCCGTTCACGGTCGAGCTCGCCGGCGACCTCGTCGCCGGGGCGGAGACCGAACTCGAGTTCACGGTGCGGCGGGACGAAAGCCCCGTGACCGCGATCGAGCCCTACCTGGGCGCGGCGGGGCATCTCGTCATGCTCCGTGTCGGGGACTTCGGGTACCTGCACGCGCACCCCCTCGACGAGGCGGAGACCGCCGGCGCGACCGACCTCGGTCCCGCCATCCGCTTCGCCGCCACGCCCCCCACCGCGGGCGACTACCTGCTCTACGTGGACTTCCAGGTCGACGGGCAGGTGCACACCGCGGCGTTCGCCGTCGGTGCCGCTGCCGCCGGAGCGGCGACCGAAGCGCACGACGACGGCGGCGAGCACGCCGCGGGTCATTGAGCAGCAGCGAGAACAGCACGGAAGGAACACCGATGAACGAGAGTCCCCAGACGGCTCCGCCGTCGACCGAGGTGGTCGAGCTGGAGATCGGCGGCATGACGTGCGCGTCGTGCGCGACGAGGATCGAGCGCAAGCTGAACAAGCTCGACGGTGTGACGGCCACCGTCAACTACGCCACCGAGAAGGCCCGGGTCGAGGTTCCGCGCGGGTTCACGACCGACGCGGTCATCGCCGAGATCCGCAAGACCGGCTACACCGCCGAGGCGCCGGCCCCGCCGAGGGCCGAACGCTCCGACGCGGAGGGCGCGGCGGGTGAGGTCGAGGACGTCGAGCTGCGGACGCTCCGTCACCGGTTGATCGGATCGGTCGTGCTCTCCGTCCCCGTCATCCTGATGGCGATGGTCCCGATCCTGCAGTTCCCGTACTGGCAGTGGCTGTCGCTGGCCCTGGCGGCCCCGGTCATCGTCTGGGCGGCGTGGCCGTTCCACCGGGCGGCCGCGGTGAACCTGCGCCACGGCGCCGCGACGATGGACACGCTCGTCTCGGTGGGCACGTCCGCGGCCCTGCTTTGGTCGGTGTACGCCCTGTTCTTCGGTACCGCGGGCACCCCGGGCATGACGCATCCGTTCGAGCTGACCGTGGCGCCGACCGACGGCGCCGCGAACATCTACCTCGAGGTCGCCGCCGGCGTGACCATGTTCGTGCTCGCCGGCCGCTACTTCGAGAAGCGGTCGAAGCGCACCGCCGGCGCCGCCCTGCGCGCCCTGCTCCAGCTCGGGGCGAAGGACGTCGCCGTGGTGAAGGACGGCCGCGAGGAGCGGATCCCGATCGAGCGGCTCAGCGTCGGCGACGAGTTCGTCGTGCGCCCGGGCGAGAAGATCGCGACCGACGGCGTGATCGTCGAGGGTCGCAGCGCCGTCGACCAGTCGATGCTCACCGGGGAGTCGGTGCCGATCGAGGTGACCGTGGGCGATCCGGTGGTCGGTGCGACCGTCAACGCCGGCGGCCGGCTCGTCGTGCGCGCCACGCGCGTGGGCTCCGACACCCAGCTCGCGCAGATGGCGAAGCTCGTGGAGGACGCCCAGTCCGGCAAGGCGCAGGTCCAGCGCCTGGCCGACCGGATCTCCGGGGTGTTCGTGCCGATCGTGCTCGCGCTGACCGCCGCCACGCTCGGCGTCTGGCTCGGCGCCAGGTTCCCGGTCGCGGCGGCGTTCACGGCGGCCGTGGCGGTGCTGATCATCGCCTGCCCGTGCGCACTCGGCCTCGCGACCCCGACGGCGCTGCTCGTCGGTACGGGGCGAGGCGCGCAGCTCGGCATCCTCATCAAGGGCCCCGAGGTGCTCGAGTCGACCCGCAAGGTCGACACCGTGGTGCTCGACAAGACCGGCACCGTGACGACGGGGCGGATGACGCTGCTCGCCGTGCACGCGGCGGCGGGGGAGACCGAGGCCGACGTGCTCCGCATCGCCGGAGCCCTCGAGGATGCGTCGGAGCACCCGATCGCGCAGGCGATCGCCGCGGGCGCCACGGCCCGGGTCGGCGAGCTCGCCGCGGTCGAGTCGTTCGAGAACCACGAAGGCCGCGGCGTCCACGGGGTCGTCGACGGGCACCTCGCGGTCGTCGGCCGGGAGTCCCTGCTCGACGAGTGGGTGATCGCCGTTCCCGCGGACCTCCGTGCGGCCAAGGCCGACGCCGAGTCCGCAGGGCAGACGGCGGTGCTCGTCGCCTGGGACGGCCTCGCGCGCGGCGTGCTCGTCGTCGCCGATCGCGTCAAGGACACGAGTCGTGACGCGATCGCCGAGCTGCGCCGACTCGGCCTGACGCCGGTGCTGCTGACGGGCGACAACGCCACGGTCGCGCGGCACGTCGCCGACGAGGTCGGGATCGACGAGGTCATCGCCGATGTCCTCCCGGCGGACAAGGTCGGCGTCGTCCGCGACCTGCAGGCGTCGGGCAAGGTCGTCGCGATGGTCGGCGACGGCGTCAACGACGCCGCGGCCCTCGCGCAGGCCGACCTCGGCCTGGCGATGGGCACCGGCACCGACGCGGCCATCGAGGCCGCCGACCTCACGCTCGTCCGCGGCGACCTCCGGGCCGTCGGCGACGCGATCCGGCTGTCGCGCCGAACCCTCGGGACGATCAAGGCCAACCTGTTCTGGGCCTTCGCCTACAACGTGGCTGCGATCCCGCTCGCTGCGCTGGGACTCCTGAACCCGATGCTGGCCGGCGCGGCGATGGCGTTCTCGAGCGTCTTCGTCGTCAGCAACAGCCTCCGCCTGCGGACCTTCCGCTCGCGGACCCTCGGCGCTCCGCGCGCCACCACCACCGCGACCGCACCGGCGCGGGAACTCGAAACCGCGTGATCCACGCGACCTGAAAGGACACCACCCATGAGTGCACACTGCTGCAGCACCGGCGACGCCCGCGGGCATGCCGTCAAGCCCGCCGAGGCCACCGACCTGCTTCGCACCGGCGATGACCTGGCCGAGTGCCCGGTCATGCCCGGCAGCACGGTCGTCAAGGCCGACGCGGAGCAGGCCGGCCTGTTCCGCGACCACGACGGGCAGCGCTACTGGTTCTGCTGCGCCGCCTGCGGTCCGCTCTTCGACGCGGACCCGCAGAAGTACGCGCTGGCCTGACCCGAGGGGCCGTCGGGGCGGGCCGCGCGGCCGGCTCCGGCGGGCGTTCGGCGCATCGACGCCGCGGCGACGGGCACTCCCCTTGTCGGCGCGTCAGACGGACGCCGCGCCCGCCGGGGTCGTCTCCCCGCCCGCCGGCGTGCAGCCGCAGCTCTCGCGGGTGACGAGGCTGCCGCGGGTCTCGACACGGTCGACCGTGCCGTCGATCAGCGCGGCGACGGCTCGCTCCGCCATCTCCTCGACCGGCTGGCGCACGACGCTCAGGGCCGGAACGGTGCAGTCGGTTCCCGAGGTCCCGTCGAGGCTGACGATGGCGAGTTCGTCGGGCACGCGGATCCCACGGATGTGCGCTGCGGCCAGGAGCCCGATCGCCTGCTCGTCGGTGGCCGCGATGATCGCCGGCTCGAGCGCGCTCCGGTCCAGGCCGACCATCACGTCGCGGGCCGCGGCGCGCGAGTAGCCCGAACGATGCGGCTCGTCGCCCTCCGCGGTTAGGCTCCGCCAGGTCTCCAGGCGCCGTCCCGCTGGCCCTCGATCATCAGGGCCCGCCCAGAATCCGATGCGTTCGTGCCCGTGCTGTTCGCGCAGGTGCCGGAACGCGAGCTCGACCGCATGCTCGTCGTCCGCCGGGACGAATGGTCCGCGGGCGCCGTCGGGGCGGTGATGCGCGAAGACGATCGGCGTCGATGACTGCGTGAGGTCCGCCTCGAGCGTCCTGCCCTCCCACGGCACCATGACGAGACCGTCGATCTGCGCCCCCAGGAGTGAGCGGAGCGCCTGTTCGTCGGTCATGCCGGCGGGACCGGGATGACTGATCAACGGCGTGGCCCCCCGTGCGCCGATCGCCGCGATCAGGGCGCGGTCCAGCTGGGCGAAGTACGGGTTCGACGAGTCCGGCGAGATCACGCCGATGAACCCGGAGTGCGAGGCCCGGAGTGCTCGGGCGATCCGGTTCGGGCGGTATCCGAGTTCCGCGGCCGCCGCGAGCACGCGGCGGCGGGCGTCATCCGACACGCCCCGCGGGCCGTCGTTGAACACGTAACTCACGACGGCGGTCGACGTGCCGGCCCGTTTCGCGACATCGATGATGGTGACGGCCACGCTACCTCCCGGGGTGTGTCCCCTCGATCCTAGGAAGCCGTGACCCTCCGCTCCGCGAAGGCCGCGCGTTCGGCGCTCGCCTGGACTGCTCCCCAGTCGTCCCGCGTCCAGCCGAAGGTCCGTTCGAGCAGCGCTCGCTCGGAGGCGAGGGTCACGTCGGAGGCCGTGCGGGCGTCGCAGGAGACGGTGACCGGAACGCCGGCCTCCCGCAGGCGATCGATCGGGTGCTCCGTGATGCTCGGGACCGCATTCGTCTGGACGTTGGACGTGGGGCACACCTCCAGGGCGATGCCGTCCGTGGCCAGGCGGCGGAGGAGCCGTGCGTCGGACACGCTGCGGACGCCGTGTCCGATGCGCTCGGCGCCGAGTTCGTCCACGGCGTCCCAGACGCTGCGCGGGCCGTCCGCCTCGCCCGCGTGGACTGTGATGCGGAGGCCGGCATCGCGCGCGGCGCGGAACGCGGGCGCGTGCGGCAGCAGCGAGACGCCTGCCTCGGGACCGGCGACGTCGACCCCGATCACCGCGTCGTGGGTCGCCGCCGCCTCGACGACGCTCCAGGTGGCTTCGGGGTCGGCCGGACGCAGCGTGCAGAGGATCAGGCGGGTCGCCACGCCCGTGACGCCGGCGCCGTCGCCGAGCCCGGAGGCGACCGCGTCGATGATGGTCGGGAGGTCGAGTCCCCTCCGGCGATGCAGGTTCGGTGCGAACCGCGCCTCGCCATGGCCCACCCCGTCCGCATGCCAGTCCTCGACCAGTTCGTAGGCCGCGCGATAGAGCGCGTCGGGGGTCTGGAGCACGTCGAGCGCGACATCGATCGCGCTGATGTACTCGACGAGGGAGGTGCAGGAGGGTCGGACTCGGGAGATGACGTCGACCGGCCCGGCGAGCTCGATCCCCTGCTGGCGGGCGAGCTCCGCGATGGTCTGCGGGCGGACCGATCCGTCGAGGTGGCAGTGGAGCTCGGTCGCGGAACGACCGTGCTCAGGCATCGGCGCCCACCGCCTCGAACTCCCGGGCGAACAGCCACATGAGCTGTCGCTTGAGCGCATCGGCCTGCACGGCGGTCACGATCGTCAGGTTCGGCGTCCGCCGCGGGAGCCGATGGTCGGCATAGGTCTGGCCGCGCGTCGCCTCGTCGGTGGAGACGGCGACGTGGGCCGTCTCGGACGCCTCCACGATCGACGGATCGATGGCGACCGCCATTGCGAGCGGATCGGGCAGGTCGTAGCCGTCGATCCCGGTCACGTCGCGACCCCAGTCGCGAACGGCCCGGTTGATGTCGGCGAGGAACTCGCCGAACGTCCCGGTCGCACGCAGCTCGGCTTCGTCTTCATCGGTGATGACGGCGTACTTCCGCGACGCGTCCCACCCGACCATGTGCTTGTCGCCCGGTGCAGCGAACACGATGCCCGCCGCCTCCGGATCCGCCCAGGCGTTGAACTCGCCGGTGGGCGCGATGTTCCCCCGCGCGTCCGCGGCGCCGATCATCATCGTGACCCGCGTGAATCGCGTCAGCAGGTCGGGATCGATGAGCAGCGCGGTCGCCACATTGGTCAACGGGCCGAGCGTGACGAGCTCGTGCACGCCCGGTTCCTCGCGGCCCAGTCGGAGGAGGGCCTCGACGGCATGCTCGGACTGCGGCAGGGTGACGGGCGAGGCGAGCGGCGCCCCGCTCATGCCGTCCTCACCGTGCACGTGCTGAGCGGTCTCGAGGGCGCGGAGCAGCGGCTTCGCGCAGCCCGGATGGACCGGCACCTGAGGGGCGCCCCCGAGTTCGAGCGTCAGGAGCGCGTTGCGGGTCGCCGTCTCGAGGGGGACGTTGCCCGCCACCGTCGTCACGGCCCGGACTTCGATGTCCGGGTGCAGGACGGCTTGGAGGATGGCGACGGCGTCGTCCGACGCGGTGTCGGTGTCGATGACGATGCTTCGATGCATTTCTCGGTCTCCAGTTCGTTCGTCGGGTCAGGACTTGATGTAGGGCTTGCCGGCGGCGGCGGGGCCGCGGACCTTGCCGACGAATCCGGCGACGGCGAGGATCGTGACGACGTAGGGCAGCATGAGCATGAACTCGCTGGGGACCGGGGAGCCGATCACGGAG
>NZ_BAAAPW010000003.1:0-310913 GCF_039531345.1 Agromyces tropicus
GTACTGCAGGGGCGACCCTGTGGGAGAGTAGGACACCGCCGGACACAACATCCCAGAAGAGCCACCCAACGCCGGGTGGCTCTTCTGCAGTTAACGACCCGAATGAACCTCACGGCAGCGCCACCCGGAGGTGCCGCGTGCCGGCTTCAGGCGCGCCGCTCGAGCGCTCCACCGGGCACCGGCCGACCCCGCCGATTCGCAAGCGTTTGCGCGGATGCCCTCGTCGACAGCGCCGGAATTCCGGGCTAGCTCCCGCCGAGCACTCGTTCTCATCTCGGTCGAGTGCAAACGCTTGCATTAACTGCTCGGCCGCTGATACGTTCGCTCCCAATGTCGGTGGCACGTCGTCGTGCCAGGAGTCGGGAGTCAAGGATGACGCAGCGAGCGCGCGCTCGGAGATGGGTGACATTCGGGATCACGGGAGCCCTCGCGGCATCCGCCCTCGCAGTCCTGCCGGTGGGTCCGGCCGTGTCGGCGGACGGCGACACGTACGCGCTCGTGGGCTCGCTGCAGTCCGAGCTCGGCTGCCCGGGCGACTGGCAGCCGGAGTGCGACGCGACGGAGCTGCTCCCGACCGACACGGCGGGGGTCTTCGCCGCCGAGTTCACGGTCCCGGCAGGGCAGTGGGAGTACAAGGTCGCGGCGAACGACACCTGGGACGCGTCCTGGGGCCTGAACGGCGGCGGCGACAACATCCCGCTCTCCGTCGACGGCGACGTCGACGTGCGGGTCGTGTTCGACGAGGCTCAGCACCGTGTCGGCCTCGAGCTCCTGAGCCTGGCCGGCGCCTACGACGAGGGCGCCGACGCGGGCCTCGTGGCGGCTCCTGCGCGCCAGGCGGGCGGCGACGAGACGTTCTACTTCGTCATGACGGACCGCTTCGCGGAGGGCGACCCGACCAACGACGAGGGCGGGCTCGAGGGCGACCGCCTCGTCACCGGCTACGACCCGACCGACAAGGGCTTCTACCAGGGCGGCGACATCCAGGGCATCCGCGACCGGCTCGACTACATCGAGGGCCTCGGGACGACCGCGATCTGGCTGACGCCGAGCTTCAAGAACAAGCCGGTGCAGGGTGAGGGCGCGAACGCCAGCGCCGGGTACCACGGGTACTGGATCACCGACTTCACGCAGATCGACCCCCACCTCGGCACCAACGCCGAGCTCGAGGCGCTCATCGACGAGGCGCACGCCAAGGGCATCAAGATCTACTTCGACATCATCACGAACCACACGGCCGACGTCATCGACTACGCCGAGGGCGCGTACTCATACGTCGACAAGGCCACGAGCCCGTACACCGACGCGCAGGGGAGCGAGTTCGACCCGAGCGCGATCGCGGGCAGCCCCGACTTCCCCGACCTCGACCCGGCGACGAGCTTCCCGTACACGCCGGTGATCGCGCCCGAGGAGTCGGACGTCAAGGTGCCGGCCTGGCTCAACGACCCGACGGTCTACCACAACCGCGGCGACTCGACGTGGGCCGGCGAGTCGGTCACGTACGGCGACTTCGTCGGGCTGGACGACCTCATGACCGAGGACCCGACCGTCGTCGACGGCTTCGTGCAGGTCTACCAGGACTGGATCGACCTCGGCATCGACGGCTTCCGCATCGACACCGCCAAGCATGTCAACTTCGAGTTCTGGGAGACGTGGTCGACCGAAGTGCTCGACTACGCGCACGCGGCGGGCAAGCCCGACTTCTTCATGTTCGGCGAGGTCTACGACGCCGACCCCGCCAAGCTCTCGCCGTACGTGCGCGGCACCGACATGAACTCGGTGCTCGACTTCACCTTCCAGTCGCAGGCCGTCTCGTACGCGGCGGGCAACAGCGCGAAGAACCTGCAGTCGCTCTTCGCGGGCGACGACTGGTACACGACGCCGGACGCCTCGGCGAACGCGCTGCCCACGTTCCTCGGCAACCACGACATGGGCCGCGTCGGCTACTTCCTCGCGTCGACGGGCGACGCGCTCCAGCGCGACGAGCTCGCGCACGAGCTCATGTTCCTGACCCGCGGCCAGCCGGTCGTCTACTACGGCGACGAGCAGGGCTTCGCGGGCACCGGCGGCGACAAGGACGCCCGACAGACGCTCTTCGCGACGCAGGTGGACGAGTACGCGAACCAGCCGCTCGTCACCGGCGAGCAGGCGGGCAGCGTCGACCGCTACGACTCCGCGGCCCCGCTCTACGAGCACATCGCCGCCCTCGCGGCGCTCCGCGACGCGCACCCGGCGCTCGACCGGGGCGCCCAGATCGAGCGGTACGTGGCCGATGGCGCGGGCGTGTACGCGTTCAGCCGCGTCGACCGCGATGAGAAGGTCGAGTACCTGGTCGCCGTGAACAACGCGAACGAGGCGAAGACGGTCGACGTGCCGACGCTCACCGCGGACGGCGTGTTCGCACCGCTGTACGGCACCGATGGTCCCGGCGTCACGGCCGACGGCGACGGCGTGGCATCCGTCTCGGTGCCGGCGCTCAGCGCGGTCGTGCTGCGCGCCGACCGCGAGGTGACCGCGCCGGACGCGGCATCCGCCATCGCGATCGACGTGCCCGCCGCCGGCGCCGGGGTCGCCGGGCTCACGCCCGTGTCGGCCGACGTCGACGACGCCACCTGGCAGGAGACGAGCTTCGCCTGGCGCGTGGCCGGCTCCGACGACTGGCACGCACTCGGCACCGCCGAGGACACCACGCCGCGGATCTTCCACGACACCGCCGGGCTCGCGAACGGCACGCTGGTCGAGTACCGCGCGATCTCGACGGATGCCGCGGGGCAGCGCGCAGCGGCATCCACCTACGCCTCCGTCGGCAATGCGGTGAACCTCGTGGTCGAGGAGGAGCCGGAGACCGAGATCGACCTCGTCACGATCCCGGGCAGCCACAACTCCGAGATGGGCTGCGCGGGCGACTGGCAGCCCGGCTGCGAGGCAGCGAAGCTCACGAAGCGCGCCGACGGCATCTACGCCGGGACGTTCGACATCCCCGCCGGCACCTGGGAGTACAAGGTGGCGATCAACGGCAGCTGGGACCTGAACTACGGCGCGAACGGCGTGCAGGACGGGCCGAACGTCACGTACACGACCACGGGCGGCCCGGTCACCTTCTACTGGGACCCTCGCACCAAGGTCTTCTCGTCGACGGCCGAGGGCCCGATCGTGACCCTGCCGGGCAGCCTGCAGGACGAGCTCGGGTGCCCCGGCGACTGGCAGCCCGAGTGCATGGTCACGTTCGCGCAGGACGGCGACGCGGACGGCGTCTACGAGTTCGCCACCGACCAGCTGCCCACGGGCAACTACGAGGTGAAGGTCGCGCACGGCCTCTCGTGGGACGAGAACTACGGCGCCGACGGCGTGCGCAACGGCGGCAACATCGCCTTCAGCGCCACCGAGGGCAAGCAGGTGACGTTCCGCTACACGCTCGCGACGCACGTGCTCGAGGTCGTCGTCGCCGACCCGCCGCTCGCGGGCACCGGCACGCAGCGCGCCCAGTGGCTGGATGCGGACACCCTGGCGTGGCCGGTCTCGCTGCTCGGCGGCGCCGACCCGGCCGGCCTCGACTGGACGCTCGAGCACGCCGCCGACGCCGGTCTCGCGATCGCGGACGGCGCCGTCTCGGGCGGCGGCGACCCGATCGCCCTCGAGTACGACCCCGCCGGCATCGGCGACGAGCTCGCCGCGGCGTACCCGCACCTCGCGGGCTACGCGGCCCTGCGCCCCGTCGGGCTCGACCGCGCCGACGTCGCCGGCCTCGTGACCGAGCAGCTCGAGGTCGCCCAGCGCGACGGCGACCGGCTCACCGCGTTCACGGGCGTCCAGCTGCCGGGCGTGCTCGACGACCTGTACGGCGAGGCCGTGGCATCCGCCCCGCTCGGCACCTCGTGGGACGGCGACCGCCCGACCCAGACCGTGTGGGCGCCGACCGCGCGGTCGGTGTCGCTGCAGCGATGGGATGCCGGCACCACCGGCGACCCGCAGGTGCTGCCCGCCGCCTTCGACGCCGATGCCGGCACGTGGTCGGTGACGGATGACGCGCTCGGGGCGGGCGACGAGGTCCGCTGGCTGGTCGAGGTGTACGCGCCGACGACGGGCGCGATCGAGGTCAACTCGGTCACCGACCCGTACTCGCAGGCGCTCACGGTGAACTCGGCGCGGACCGTGCTCGTCGACCTCGACGACCCGGCGCTCGCGCCCGAGCTCTGGGCCGAGACCCCCGCGCCCATCGTGGAGAGCCAGGTCGACCGCGCCATCACCGAGCTGCACGTGCGCGACTTCTCGATCGGCGACGAGACCCTCCCCGAGGAGGAGCGCGGCACGTACCGCGCGTTCACGCGCAGCAGTGCGGGCACCGCGCAGCTGCGCGAGCTCGCGGCGGCCGGCATCAACACCGTGCACCTGCTGCCGACGTTCGACATCGCGACCATCGAGGAGCGCCGCGACCAGCAGGCGACCCCCGACTGCGACCTCGAGACGTTCGGCCCGGCAGACGAGGAGCAGCAGGCCTGCATCGAGGCGATCCGCGACCTCGACGGGTTCAACTGGGGGTACGACCCGTACCACTTCCAGGCGCCCGAGGGCTCGTACGCCGTCGACCCGGACGGCGGCGCGCGCGTCCAGGAGTTCCGCGAGATGGTGGGCGCCCTGCACGCGACCGGCCTGCAGGTCGTGCTCGACGAGGTCTACAACCACACGGCGCAGTCCGGCCAGGGCGAGAAGTCGGTGCTCGACCGGGTCGTGCCCGGCTACTACCACCGCCTGAACGCGACCGGCGGCGTCGAGACCTCGACGTGCTGCCAGAACGTGGCCACCGAGCACGAGGTCGCGCAGAAGCTCATGGTCGACTCGGTCGTCCTGTGGGCGACGCAGTACAAGGTCGACGGCTTCCGGTTCGACCTGATGGGCCACCACTCGACGGAGAACATGCTCGCGATCCGCGCGGCGCTCGACGAGCTCACGCTCGCCGACGACGGCGTCGACGGTTCGGCGGTGTTCCTCTACGGCGAGGGCTGGAACTTCGGCGAGGTGGCCGACAACGCCCGGTTCGAGCAGGCCACGCAGGGCCAGCTCGGCGGCACGGGCATCGCCACGTTCAACGACCGGCTGCGTGACGGCGTGCACGGCGGCAGCCCGGTCTCGGGCGACTCGAAGTACGAGCAGGGCTTCGGCACCGGGCTCGCGGGCGAGTCGAACGGCCGGCCCGTGCGCGAGGGCATCCGGAACCTCGGCCAGCAGACCGACCTCGTGAAGGTCGGGCTCGCGGGCAACCTGCGCGACTTCGAGTTCACCGGCTACGACGGCGTGGTGAAGACGGGTGCCGAGGTCGACTACAACGGCTCACCGGCCGGCTACGCCGACCAGCCCGACGAGGTCATCAACTACGTGGACGCGCACGACAACGAGACGCTCTTCGACCTCGGCGTGCTGAAGCTGCCGCAGGAGACCTCGATGGCCGACCGGGTCCGCATGAACACACTGTCGCTCGCGACGGTGACGTTCTCGCAGAGCCCGTCGTTCTGGCACGCCGGCACCGAGTTGCTCCGCTCGAAGTCGCTCGATCGCAACAGCTACAACTCGGGCGACTGGTTCAACCGCATCGACTGGACCGGCCAGGAGTCGACCTTCGGGTCGGGCCTGCCGATGAAGGCCGACAACGAGGACCACTGGCCGGTCATGCGCGAGCTGCTCGCCGACCCGGCGCTGAAGCCGACGGCCGAGGACATCGCCTCCGCCGAGACGGCCGCGCTCGACCTCCTGCGCGTGCGTTCGAGCGTCGGCCTGCTCACGCTGGGCTCGGCCGAGCTCATCGAGCAGAAGGTCTCGTTCCCGAACAGCGGTGCCGATGCCACGGACGGCCTGATCGTCATGCTCATCGACGACCTGGTCGGCGAGGACGTCGACCCGTCCCTCGAGGGCGCGCTCGTGGTCTTCAACGCCTCGCCCGAGGCGATCACCGAGCAGGTCGACGGGCTCGCGGGCCGCGACTTCAAGCTCGCGAAGGCGCTGCGGAACGGCGTGGACGAGGTCGTCAAGGAGACGAAGTGGAAGGCCAAGACCGGGACGCTCACGATCCCGGCGCGCACGGCCGCGGTGCTGGTCAGCGAGCAGAAGGCGGCTACGCCGGGCAATGGCCACGCCACGGGCGCGACCGGATCGACGTCGTCCGAAGGCGCGACGGCCGGCGACCCGACCGCCGCGACGAGCGGTGATGCCGCGGCGTCGGCCGGCCCCGCGGCGGCTGCACCGCTCGTACGCCTCGGCGGCGCGTCGACGCGCACGGGCGCGACGCTCGCCGTCGCGGGCACCGGGTTCCAGCCGGGCGAGCTCGTGCAGGTCTGGCTCGAGTCGACGCCGCGCCTGCTGCAGGCCCGTTCGGCCGGAGCGGACGGCTCGGTCGCGTTCGACGTGACGATTCCGGCCGGGACCGAGTCGGGCGACCACCACGTTCGCCTGATCGGACTGCAGTCCGGTACGGAGAGCGTGGCGGGGCTGACCGTCGCCGGTCCGCTGGGGCTCACCGGCGTGCAGGCGACGCTCGTCGCGCTGCTCGCCGTCGCGCTGCTCGCCGCCGCGGCCCTGATGGCCGCGCCGCGGCTGCGCACCGCGCACCGCGCGAGATGAGTCCGGCGGGGAGGGCCGGTGTGCGTGGCTCCTCCCCGACCGGATCGCCTCCGCCGCCCGTCCCCCCGGGGCGGATGGGGGCGACGCGACGCCCGGCGGATCACCGTCCGCCGGGCGTCACGCGTGCTCGGGCTCGGGGTGGCTCAGCCGAACTCGACCCCGCACGCCTCGTACGCGCCGAAGATGATCCCGCCGTACGCGTCGAAGACGTGGTCGATGCCCTTGCCGTCGGAGGACTTCCCCTCGACCGGGTTGGCCTCGCCGATCGTGCCGTCCTGGCCGTTCGCGCCCTTGACGTGGATGGTGAAGGTCGCGGGTCCGCCCGCGCCGTAGTAGGCGTCGAGCACGCACTCGGCGTCCTCGGCGTCGAGACCGGCCGAGACCTCGTCGGCCACGACGATCGTGTACCACGCCTGCGAGTTGGACGCCCCCTGGTTGCCCTTGTCGGAGCGGTTCGCGTTGTAGCACTCGTGGGCGTAGGCGGCCATGCCGCTGCCGAGCGTGAGTGCGGCGGCGAGGCCGACTCCGGCGCCCACCTTCACCATCGTTCTCGAGAACATCGTTGCTTCCCTTCGGTCCGGGTTGGAACGGCCGTCGATCGGCCCTCTGTGGAGACGATGCACCCGATCGACGCTGATGGGCCTCAGGGTGCTCCCCGACACCGCATGCCGGATACCCCCAGAAGACGGGGCGAATTCCGCATGTGCGTCGCGGGCTGCGACGCCGTCGGCGATCAGCCCGCCGCGCGCGCCAACTCGGCGTGGCAGCGCTCGAGCCGCGCCAGCCACCACGCCGTGCGGTCCTCGTCCGCCGCGTACCGGTCGAGCAGGGCCGGGTCGGGATCGACACGGCGGACGTCGATCGCGCCGTCGACCGGTCGGAGCGGATCGCGCGTGACATCCCCGGCGAGCAGCGACGCGGTGCCCAGCCCGCAGTCGTACTCGAGCTCGGGCACCGCCGCGGCCAGGTGCGCGCCCATCGCGAGCCCGACGCTGGTGTCGAGCGCGCTCGAGACCACGATCGGCAGGCCGGCGCGGCCCACGAGGTCGAGGGCGCGACGGATGCCGCCGAGGGGCGCCGCCTTCACGACGAGGAGGTCCGCGGCGCCGGCCTCGGCGACCGCGAGCGGATCCTCGGCCCGACGCACGCTCTCGTCGGCCGCGATCGGGATGCCCATGTACTTCGTGCGCGTGCGGATCTCGGCGAGCTCCTCGACGGTCGCGCACGGCTGCTCGACGTACTCGAGGTCGAACGGTGCGAGGTCGTGGATCGCGTGCTCGGCCTGGTCGACGTTCCAGCCGCCGTTCGCGTCGACGCGGATGCGGCCCTCGGGGCCCATGGCCTCGCGGACGGCGCGCACGCGGGCCGCGTCCTGCGCCGGGGTCTGGTCGGATGCCGCGACCTTGACCTTCGCGGTCCGGCACCCGGGGAACCGGTCGAGCACGGCGGCCACGGCGTCGGCATCGACGGCGGGCACGGTCGCGTTCACGGGGATCCGGTCGCGCCGCACCGCGGGCACGGGGCGCCATCCGAAGTCGATCGCCGCCGCGAGCCACGTGGCGGCCTCCTCGTCCGGGTACTCGGCGAACGGCGCGAACTCGGTCCACCCCTCGGGTCCCTCGAGGAGGACCGCCTCGCGCACGTCGATGCCGCGGAACCGCGTGACGAGCGGCAGGGCGACGACCCGCGCCGTCGCGAGCAGGTCGTGCAGGGGCGGCAGGACGTCGGCGCTCATGCGACGAGTCTGCCATCGGGGGCCGCCGGGCGGGTGCGGGCGCGCAACTAGGCTGGAGGCCATGGCGGTCGAGGTGTCGGAACTGTTCGATCCGAGCGAGTGGGTGGATGCCGCGGCATCCGTCACCGGATCGGGTGGGTTCACCGACATCACCTACCACCAGTCGACCGACGGCCGCATCGCGCGCATCGCGTTCGACCGACCGGAGGTGCGCAACGCGTTCCGCCCGCACTCGGTCGACGAGCTGTACCGCGCGCTCGAGGACGCCCGCACGAATCCCCGCATCGGCGTGGTGCTGCTCACGGGCAACGGGCCGAGCCCCAAGGACGGCGGCTGGGCGTTCTGCTCCGGCGGCGACCAGCGCATCCGCGGCAGGGACGGCTACCAGTACTCGGCGGCCGAGGGCGAGGTCGTTCGCGACCCGGCGGCCGCCGCGGTGACGGGTCGCCTGCACATCCTCGAGGTGCAGCGGCTCATCCGGTTCATGCCGAAGGTCGTGATCGCGGTCGTCCCCGGGTGGGCGGCGGGCGGCGGGCACTCGCTGCACGTCGTCTGCGACCTCACGATCGCGAGCCGCGAGCACGGCCGGTTCAAGCAGACGGATGCCGACGTCGGCAGCTTCGACGCCGGGTACGGGTCGGCGTACATGGCCCGCCAGGTCGGGCAGAAGTTCGCGCGCGAGGTGTTCTTCCTCGCGGAGGAGTACTCGGCCGACCGCGCGTACGAGATGGGCGCCGTCAACCGCGTCGTGCCGCACGCCGAGCTCGAGCGCGAGGCCGTCGCGATGGCGCGCACGATCCTCACGAAGTCGCCCACCGCGATCCGCATGCTGAAGTTCGCGTTCAACGCCGTCGATGACGGGCTCGTCGGCCAGCAGGTCTTCGCGGGCGAGGCGACGCGACTCGCCTACGGCACCGACGAGGCGGTCGAGGGCCGCGATTCGTTCCTGGAGAAGCGCGCGGCCGACTGGGGTCCCTACCCGTGGCACTACTGAGGAACCGGCTCGACCAGTGTCGAGGTCCCCGATGAAACCGCTCATGAAGGTTCCGGTCGGCGACATCCCGATGCTGACGTCCTCCCTGCGCGAGGCCGCGCTCCTCGACGGCCCCGCAGTGCTACCGATCCCCGGGCGCGAGCAGCCCGACGACCCGATCGAGGCGTTCGTGGCCGACGACGTCGCCCTCGTCGTCGAGACGAGCGGATCCACCGCCGCGCCGAAGCGCGTGATGCTCTCCGGCGCCGCACTTCGCGCGAGCGCGCGAGCGACGTCGCACTGGTTCGGCGGCGTGCACGGGCAGTGGTTGCTGGCCCTGCCCGCGACGTACATCGCGGGAGTGCAGGTGCTCGTGCGCTCGCTGGTCGCCGGCACCGAGCCCGCCGTGCTCGGGTCGGGCGGCTTCACGCCCGCCGCCTTCGTCGAGGCTGCGCGCACGCTCGACCCGGATCGCCCGTGGTTCACCTCCCTCGTGCCCGTGCAGCTCGCGCGGCTGGTCGAGGCGGCCGGCGACGATCGCGCCGTGCGGGCGGCGCTCGGCTCGTTCGAGCGGATCCTGCTCGGCGGCCAGGCAGCCCCTGCTGGCCTCGTCGATCAGGCGGCGGCGCTCGGTGCGCGCGTGCACCGCACGTACGGCTCGAGCGAGACGGCCGGCGGCTGCGTGTACGACGGCACGCCGCTCGACCGCGTCGACGTGCGGATCGTCGACGGCGAGGTGCAGCTCGCGGGGCCGATGCTCGCCGAGGGGTACCTCGGCGACCCCGAGCGCACCGAGCGCACCTTCATGGTCGATGCCGATGGCCGCCGCTGGTACCGGACCGGGGACCTCGGCTCGCTCGACGACGACGGACGCCTGCGCATCACCGGCCGCGCCGACGACGTGATGATCTCGGGCGGCGTCAAGGTCGTGCTCGGCGAGGTCGAGCGGGCGGTGCACGCCGTGGACGGCTTCGCCGACGCGGTCGTGGTCGCCGTGCCCGACCCCGAGTGGGGAGAGCGTGCCGCGGTCGTGGGCGCGGGCGCCGCCGCTCGTGCGACCGGCGCCCTGGACGCGCTGCGCACGGCGACGGATGCCGCCGGCCTTCCGCCGGCCGGGCGGCCCGTCCGGATCGTCGTCGTCGACGAGCTGCCGAGGCTCGCCACGGGCAAGCCCGACCGCGTCGCGGCATCCGCCCTCGCCGCCGGAGCCTGACCCTGCCGATCGGGCGCCGCCCGCCGGCGCCCGGGCTCAGCCGATCGTCGCCGGCTCGCCCGCCTCCTCGTCGGCCTCGGCGAGCCGGTGCAGTTCGTCGAGGTGCGCCCGCACTCGGGCACGGCTCGGAAGCAGCAGGCTCGCGGCACCGGCGATCGCGAATCCGGCCAGCGACACGCCGACCGACGCGCCGAGCGCCTCGAGCACGCGCTCGCGCGTCCAGTCGTCGCCGACCACCGAGAAGAAGACGGTCGTCGAGATCGCGACGCCCGCCGCGGCGCCGAGCTGCTGGAAGGTGCTGTAGGCGCCCGACGCGGCGCCGGCGTCGGCCACCGGCACGGTCGCCAGTGCGACGTCGACGAGCGGGATGACCACGAGCGCCAACCCGAGCCCGGCGATCAGCATCGGCCACAGCGCGGCCCAGCCGGTGAAGCCGGCGCCCGTCTGGTCGACGACCGCGAACACCCACGCGACGCCGGTGGCGAGGAGCGCGGCGCCGATCGTGACGAGCCACTTGCCGACGCGCGGCACGAGCGGGATGACGAGCCCGGTGCCGACCATGGCGCCGAGGCTGAAGGCGAGCAGGTTGAGGCCGGCGGTGAGCGCGTCGAAGCCGAGCGCGACCTGCAGGTAGACGATGAACGGCAGCGTGAACGCGTTGAGCGCGCCTTGGAACGCCGCCTGCGTCGTGATGCCGGCCGAGAACCCGCGGTCGGCGAACAGCGGCATCGGCAGCAGGGCGGAGCCGTCGCGCCGCATGCGGCGCCGCTCGTGGACGACGAAGGCGAGGAGCAGCACCGCCCCGGCGGCGACCGACCACCAGAGGCCGCCCGGCCAGTCGAGGGACGGGCCCTCGACGAGCGGGACCATGAAGGCGAGCACGGTGCCCGTGAGCAGGGCGACGCCGACGAGGTCGAGCCGCATCGGGCGCGCGGATCGGGTCTCGGGCACGAACCGGGCGGCGAGCGCGATGATCACGAGTCCGACGGGCACGTTGATGAGGAACACGGTGCGCCAGCCGAGGCCCCACAGGTCGGCATCGACGAGCCATCCGCCGAGCACCGGGCCCGCGACCGCCGCGAGTCCGCTGACGCCGCCGATGAGGCCGAACATCGGCGCCCGCTCGCGCGGTGAGAAGAGCGCCTGGACCGAGGCGAGCAGTTGCGGCACCATGACCGCGGCGAACAGCCCCTGGACGACGCGCGTGGCCACCAGGGCCTCGCCGGACCACGCGAACGCGGCACCCGCCGAGGCGAGCGTGAAGCCCGCGACGCCGATGAGGAACATCCGGCGCCGGCCGTGGAGGTCGCCGAGTCGGCCGCCGGTGACGAGGGCGACCGCGAAGGCCAGCAGGTAGCCGCTCACGATCCACTCCAGCTGGGCGTCGGTCGCCCCGAGGTCGGCCCCGATCGAGGGGAGCGCGACCTGGACGATCGTGACGTCGAGCAGGTCCATGAACGCGGCGAACAGGAGGATGCCGATGGCGAGCCCTCGGCGCGGTGCGGTGGTCATGGCGACCGTCCCTTTCGTAGGCTGATTTCCGTACCGGAGCGAAGCAGTCCCGGAGTGCAATTATCCCGATATGGGATAATCCCACATCGGGAACATTAGGAAGTCGGCGAGCGGATGTCAAGCAAGGACGAGGTCACCGGGCGCATCGTCGAGCTCATGCAGCTCGTCATCGCGTCCTCCGTGATGACGAACGAACGGATCGCGCGCTCGATGGGACTGAACGTCGTCGACCTGCAGGCGCTCGGATTCATCGCCCGCCACGGGCAGCCGATGACCGCCGGCGAAGTGAGCCAGGCGACCGAGCTGCCCACCAGCACCACCACCAGGGTGCTCGACCGGCTCGAGCAGCGCGGGCTCATCGAGCGCGCACCCGATCCCGCCGATCGCCGCCGCGTGGTCGTGCGCGTACGGCCCGAGGCGACGGCACCCGCGGGCAGCGGCGCCGAGGGCGACCCGTACGGTGCGATCCTCGCGGGCATGCGCCGCGTGCACGAGGGATTCTCCGTCGACGAGCTCGAGACCGTCGCGAGGTACCTCGATGCGGTCAAGGACGTGCGATGACCGAAGGCCTGCCGCGCATCGGCCGTCCATAGGCGCACGGCATAGCATGTCGGGGTGGCACGCCCGAAGACCCCGCGCACGACCCAGCCCGCCCCGCCCGTGAAGGGCCGGACCCACGGACGATCCGGCAACCCCGCGAAGGCGGCCGCCGCGCCCGTCGTCCGCCGCGGCCCCGCGACCGCCCGGGACTGGATCGCCGGCGCGCGCCTGCGCACCCTGCCCCTGGCGATCGCGCCCGTCGCGCTCGGCACCGGCGCGGGCGTCGCGATGCTCGACTTCCTCGACGAGCCGTTCCACCCGTGGCGCGCGCTCCTCGCCCTCGTCGTCGCGCTCGCGCTGCAGGTCGGGGTCAACTACGCCAACGACTACTCCGACGGCGTGCGCGGCACCGACGAGCACCGGGTCGGTCCGGCGCGGCTCGTGGGATCGGGTGCCGCGACGCCTCGCCAGGTGCTCGTCGCGGCGGTCGCGAGCCTCGCCGTCGCCGCCGTCGCCGGCCTCGCGCTCGTGGTCGTCACGCAGCAGTGGTGGCTGCTCGCCGTCGGCGCCGCCGCCATCGTCGCGGCGTGGTTCTACACCGGCGGCAAGCGGCCCTACGGCTATTACGGCCTCGGCGAGCTCTTCGTCTTCGTCTTCTTCGGGCTCGTCGCCACCGCGGGGTCGGCGTACGTCCAGGCGATCGACGTGAACCTCGAGGCCTGGACCGGCGGCGTCGGCGTCGGCCTCATGGCGTGCGCGGTGCTCATGGCGAACAACCTCCGCGACGTCGAGCAGGACCGCGCCGCGCGCAAGCGCACGCTCGCCGTCCTCGTGGGGCCGCTGGTCGGGCGGATCCTCTTCACGGTGTTCCTGCTCGCGCCGTTCGGCATCGCCGTCTTCTGGGCGCTGCTCTACCCGCCGGCCTGGCTCGTGCTGTTCGCGCTGCTCGCCGCGATCCCGGCGTGCATCATCGTCGTCTGGGCGCGCACCCCGCGCGAGCTCATCACCGCGCTGCAGCTGGCGAGCCTCACGGCGCTGGCCTACGGCATCGGCCTCGGCGCGGCGTTCGCCTTCTAGTCCGGCGCGGCGAAGCGCGCCCGTTCGTCAGTCGGCGGTGCGGGGCCCGTCGGCGCGGTGCCCGTCGGCGTGGTGCTCCGACTCGTGGCGCTCCGCCTCCTCGATGGCCGAGTCCTCGGCCTCGTCGTCGACCGTCGCGGCGGGCGTCTCGCGATGACGCGCGGCGTAGAGGTCGGACGCCAGCTGCTCGCGCGACCGGCGGAGGAAGATGAGCGACGCGCTGAACCCGAAGAGGGCCGCGACGAGCACCGCGATCCACGGGACGACCCCGGCGACGAGCAGCACCACGAGCGGCGCGACGAACAGCAGGACGCGCAGCAGCGTGTAGCGGAGCCAGGCGGGGAGGGCGGTCACCCGATCAGTGTAGGCGGCGCAGTCTGGGTGCTCGCTCCCAGCCGAACGTGATCCGACGCGCCTAGAATCAGGAGCATGATCCGCCTCTGGTTGATCGCCGGCGTGGCCGCAGTGGTCTACACGATCTACGCGGCGGTCGACTGCGCGCTGTTCGATCGCACTCGCATCCGTGGACTGCCCCGCGGGTGGTGGATCGTCGTGATCCTGCTCGTGCCCGTGATCGGCGCGACGCTCTGGTTCCTCGTGGGTCGGGGTCGCGCCGTCCGCGTCGGCCGCGTGAACCCGCACAGCAACGCGCCCGACGACGATCCCGAGTTCCTCCGACGCCTCCGGGCCGACGCGGAGCACCAGGAGCGCATCCGGCGGCTCGAGCAGGAGCTCGAGGAGCTCGACCACGAACTCGACGGCGGATCCGCCGGCCCCCGGGGCGATGACGCCCTCGGCACCGACCGGCGACGCAACGACGGCACCGACAGCCCCGGCGACTCCGGACCGTCGGGTCGGCCGAATGGGTGACGGCCGCACCGTCGCGAGTCCCGCCACCGCAGCCTCGCTCGCGCTGCTCTCGGCGTTCGTCCGCGCCGGCGTGACCGACGTCGTGGTCGCGCCCGGATCGCGGTCGCAGGCGCTCGCGCTCGCCGCGGCGGAACTCGAGCGGGTCTTCGCCATCCGCCTGCACGTCCGCATCGACGAGCGCGGCGCCGGATTCCTCGCCGTCGGCCTCGCCGTCGAGACGGGACGCCCCGCCGTCGTCGTGACGACGTCGGGCACCGCCGTCGCGAACCTGCACCCGGCCGTGCTCGAGGCGCACCACGCCGGGGTGCCGCTGATCCTGGCCACCGCCGACCGACCGGCCGACCTGCGCGGCATCCGCTCGAACCAGACCACCGTGCAGCCCGGCATCTTCGCCGGCGCGGTCCGCCTCGAGCGCGATGTCGCGCCGCCCGAGGGGGTCGCGGGCGAAGCGGATGCCGCGGCCGAGCTGGCCCGCGCAGCGGTGCGTGCCGCACTCGGCGCCGACGCGGACGGCGCCCTCGTGGCGCATCCGGGACCGGGGCCCGTGCACCTGAACCTGCAGTTCCGCGAGCCGCTGTCCTCGGCCGTGTCGCTCGCCGAGGCGCCGCCCGCGGCACCGGACCCCGTGGCATCCGTCGACTCGATCACGGCCGAGGCGCGGGCGACGGAGCACGTCGCACGGCTCGCCCACGGGCCGCGGACCGTCGTGATCGCGGGCGCCGGTGCCGGACCGGAGGCCGAGGAGGTCGCGCGGGCCGGCGGCTGGCCGCTGCTGGCCGAGGTCACGAGCGGTGCGCGCTTCGGGCCGAACCTCGTCGTGGCCTATCGCGAGCTGCTGCGCGAGCCCGGCTTCGGCGACGAGGTCGAGCGCGCGATCGTGTTCGGGCACCCGACGCTCTCGCGAGAGGTGCCCGCCCTCGTGCAGCGGGACGGCGTCGAGGCGGTCGCGGTCGCGCCGTGGGGGATCGAGTGGTTCGACCCCGGGCACGCCGTCGACCGGTTCGAGCGCGCGGTCGCGGTCGAACCCCACGAGCCGACGGCCGAAGAGCGCGCGTGGACCGGGCGATGGGTGCGCGCGAGCCGCATGCTGCTCGACGCGCGCGACGCCGACGCGACCGGCGGCGGCCTGCGCAGCGGCGTCGACGAGACGGGGCACGTCAGCGACTACGCCGCGCAGCGCGCCTACATGGAGGACCAGCTCGCGCGGATCCGGCGGCCCGTCGATCGCCGCATGCTCGTCGAGTCGCTGTGGGCGGCGACCTGGCCGCACGATCGCCTGGTGCTCGGCGCCTCGCGGCTCATCCGCGACGTCGACCGGAACGTGCCCGGCCGTCGCATCCCGGTGCACGCCAACCGCGGGCTCGCGGGGATCGACGGCACGGTCGCCACGGCGGTCGGCATCGCGATCGCGAGCCAGTCGGCCGGCCCGGGGCCCGTGACGGCGGAGGCGAGCGCCGACGATGCCGGGGCGACGGATGCCGCGCCGTGGCCCGCACGCTCGACCGCGAGCGGCACGACGCGAGTGCTCATCGGGGACCTGACCCTGCTGCACGACGTCGGCTCGCTCCTGCTCGGCCCCGCCGAGGTGCGGCCGCGCGTGCTGGTGGTCGTCGGCAACGACGGCGGCGGCACGATCTTCGACGCCCTCGAGGTCGCCGGCTCGGCGCCGTCCGACGCGTTCGACCGGGTGCAGTACACGCCGCAGGCGGTCGACCTCGCCGCGCTCGCGAGCGCGTACGGCTGGGAGCATCGTCGCGCGACCACGCGCGGCGAGCTCGACGAGGCGCTCGGCACGGCCGTGACCGGGCCGACCCTGCTCGAGGTCCCGCTCGCGCGCTGACCCGCGCCGCACGCGAGCCCCTTCGCGTTTCTCAGGAGCAACGCCGCACTTCCGCGCGTTTCTCAGGAGGACACGCCGACGAACGGCCGCCGCGCGGCGCGTCGCTCCTGAGAAGAGCGGAAGGCGGGGGCGGTGGCGCGCGACCCCTTGCCGTGGCATCCGTCGCCCCTCGATGATGGGGAGGCGCCGCGGCGGACGCGGCCGTGAGGGGAGCAGCGTGGGGCTGGAGAAGTACTGGGCGAGCGATCCGATGGACGTGCTGCGCGTGCGGCAGGACTTCCTGCTGGCGGACCTCGACCCCCGGAGCAAGCCCGGATTCGAGGGCGGCAAGAAGGAGGGCAAGACGTCGCTCGAGATCGGCGCCGAGATCCTCGCCGACCTGCAGGAGCAGCTCTTCGCGGGCAACCAGATGGGCGACGACCCGCGCAGGGTGCTCCTCGTGCTCCAGGCGATGGACACCGCCGGCAAGGGCGGCATCGTCAAGCACGTCATGAGCGCCGTCGACCCGCAGGGCGTGCAGCTCGCGACGTTCAAGAAGCCCACGGAGGAGGAGCTCGAGCACGACTTCCTCTGGCGCATCCGCAAGGAGGTGCCGGAGGCCGGCATGATCGGCGTGTTCGACCGCTCCCACTACGAGGACGTGCTCATCGCGCGCGTGCGCGAACTCGCCCCGCCGGAGGAGATCGAGCGCCGCTACGACGCGATCAACGAGTTCGAGGCGGAGCTCGCGGCATCGGGCACCACGATCGTCAAGGTCATGCTGCACATCTCGATGGACGAGCAGCGGGAGCGGCTGCTCAAGCGACTCGACCGGCGGGACAAGCACTGGAAGTTCAACCCCGGCGACATCGACGAGCGGATGCTGGCGCCGAAGTACCGCGAGTCGTACCAGCTCGTCTTCGAGCGGACGACGACCCCGCACGCGCCCTGGTACGTGATCCCCGCCGACCGGAAGTGGTACGCGCGCCTCGCGGTGCAGCACCTGCTCATCGACGCGCTCGAGGGCATGAAGCTCGACTGGCCGCTCGCCGACTACGACATCGAGGAGCAGAAGGGCCGGCTGGCGACCGGCTGAGCCGCCTGCCGCCCTGCGGGACCGGTGCGGCTACGGGACCGGCGGCGACGGCGGCGGCGCCCCGAACGCCTCGACGATCGGCCGGAACTTCATGTCGGTCTCGGCGAGCTCGTCGTCGGGCACGGAGTCGTGCACGATGCCGCAGCCGGCGTACGCGCGGACGGTGCCGTCGGGCTCGACCTGGGCGCACCGCAGCGCGATCGCCCACTCGCCGTCGCCGTCGGCGTCGACCCAGCCCACCGGTCCGGCGTAGCGGCCGCGATCGAAGCCCTCGAGCTCGGCGATCTCGGCCAGGGCCACGTTCCGGGGCGTGCCGGCGACGGCCGCGGTCGGGTGCACCGCGCGGACGAGGTCGAGCGAGCTCGACCCGTCGCCGAGCGTGCCCTTGAGGTCGGTCGCGAGGTGCCACAGGTTCGGCAGCTGCAGGGTGAACGGCTCAGGGCTCGCGTCGAGCCGCGCCGTGTGCGGCGCCAGGGTCGCGACCGCGCTCTCGACCGCGAGCGCGTGCTCGGCGAGGTCCTTGTGCGAGCTCGCCAGGGCCGCGGCGCGTTCCCGGTCGGATGCCGCGTCGGCGCCGCGCGACGCCGTGCCCGCCAGCACCCGCGCCGACACCGTGCCGTGGTCGACGCGCACGAGCGTCTCCGGGCTCGCGCCGATGAGGCCGTCGACGGCGAACACCCACGTGTCGGGGTAGTCGTCGGCGAGCTTCGCGAGGGCGGCCCGCAGGCCGGCGTCCTCGTGGAGCGTGCCGACGATCTCGCGGGCCAGCACCACCTTCTCGACGTGCCCGTCGTCGATGCGGCGCACGGCCTCGGCCACGGCCGAGGTGTACGCCTCGGGCGGCAGCGCGCCGGGCGTGAAGCGTACGCGGGGCACATCGCGCTTCGGCGCTGGAGCCGGCAGTTCGACGGGTTCCGGCGGGGCGTCGGCCGACACGCCGTCGATGCGCTCGATGCGAGTGACCCAGGCGCGGCCGTCGCGGCGCCCGAGCACGATCTCGGGCACGACGAGCACGCTCGTGGCCGCCGACTCGTCGGCGAACGCGATCGCCCCGAACGCGACGAGGCCGCTGCCGGGCAGCCCGACGCGGTCGTCGACGTCGGCCGTCGACGCGACGGCCCGCCAGGCTCGTGCGGCGTCGCCGATGCGGTCGGGTCCGCGCGTCTCGATGCGGAGCGCCTCGCCGAGCCCGATCAGGCCCTCGCCGCGCCGCATCCAGAGCAGCGGGCGACGGGGGTCGAGCCGGGGGACCAGGGGAGCGGTCTCGTCGACCGCCGCGGTGCGGACGCGCAGCCTGGTGTCGGCGGCGAGAGGCGCCGCGGCATCCGTTCGCGTCACCGCACCAGCCTACGCCGGGTGCCGCGGAGTGCTCGCCCGCCGCCTACGGGAGGAACGTCGCCTACGGGAGGAACTTCCGCGCGGCGCGCCGCCGCGGCATCCGCTGCCGACGGCGTGTCGCGAGGAACTCCTCCCGACGGCGCGGTGACGGTCATGCCGTACGGCGCGATCACGGCGGCGCGATCACGGCGCCGCGGCCGCCGGGTGCCTTCAGGAGGGGACGACCTCGACGCCGCGCCAGAAGGCGACGTGCCCCGCGATGTCCGCCGCCTGGGCGGACGGGGTGCGGTAGGTCCAGGCCGCGTTCGGGTTGCGCTGGCCGCCGACCTCGAGGTGGAAGTAGTTCGCGGTGCCCTTCCAGTGGCACACGCTGCGGTTGTCGCTGTCGGCGAAGTACTCGGGCCGGATCGACGCCTGCGGGAAGTAGTGGTTCCCCTCGACCACGACGGTGTCGTCGGACTCCGCGATGACCGTGCCGTTCCAGATCGCCTTCATGCGTCTCCTCCGTGTTCCGCGGCGGGGTCTCCGCCGCATGTCTCGACTGATCCAACGCGATCCACGCGTCGATCCATCCCGTTGCATGGAAACTCTCAGGGTCGCCGGGTGAGTTCGCAGGATGAGGCGAGCTACGGGTCGGCATGCGGGGGTACGGAGCATCTGGTCCTGCGAATTCCGATGCGCGGGGCGAATGCCGCGGCGCGGGGCGGATGCCGCGGGGCGGGCGGATGCCGCGGGGCCGGGTAGGCGTCCCCGGCATCCGCACCCGCTCACAGAGCCCGGTCGGCCCGCCGACCGTAGACTCGCAGGCATGACGCGCGCAGACCTCGGCAAGGACCCCCGCGACGTGTCGGCGATGTTCGACCGGGTCGCCGCGCGCTACGACCGCACCAACGCCGTGCTCTCCGTCGGCAACGCGTCGCTCTGGCGGGTCGCGACCACGAAGGCCGTCGCGCCGCAGCGCGGCGAGCGGATCCTCGACGTCGCGGCCGGCACCGGCACGTCGAGCGCGAGCCTCGCGAAGTCGGGTGCGAGCGTCGTCGCCGCGGACTTCTCGCCGGGCATGATCGAGGTCGGCCGCCGCCGTCAGGCCCACGTGCCGAACATCGTGTTCGTCGAGGCCGACGCCATGGCGCTGCCGTTCGGCGACGACGAGTTCGACGCCGTCACCATCTCGTTCGGCCTGCGCAACGTGCGCGAGCCGAAGGTCGCGCTCGCCGAGTTCCTGCGGGTCACCAAGCCCGGCGGACGCCTCGTGGTGTGCGAGTTCTCGCACCCGCCCGTGGGCGTCGTGCGCGCCGGGTACGACTTCTACCAGCGCTACGTCATGCCGCCACTCGTGAAGCTCTCGAGCTCGAACGACGACGCCTACGAGTACCTGAACGAGTCGATCAACGCGTGGCCCGACCAGCCGACGCTCGCGGGCTGGATCCGCGAGGCCGGATGGCGCGACGTCGAGTGGCGCAACCTCACCGCCGGGATCGTGGCGCTGCACCGGGCCCGCAAGCCGTTGGACGCCGTGGACAACTGAGGGTCCGACGCTCGACGACCTCGCAGCATCCGCTCGGCTCGCTCTCGGTAGGCTGGGCGACGTGAATCCGAGTCACCCGGTCCGCCGCGCCTCCTCGCTGGCGGCCAACCTCGGCCTCAGCGAGCGGGTCTTCGCCTCGTCGGCCGACCGAGCGATGGCCCGGGCGATCGACGACGGCCTCGAGCGCGTCGAGTCCGGCCTCGTCGACCAGGTCCGCTTCGCCGACACGATCGCGGATGTCACGAGCCGCTACCTGCTCGAGGCGGGCGGCAAGCGCGTGCGCCCGATGCTGACGCTGCTGACCGCGCAGCTCGGGGACGGCGCCGTCGACGACGTGATCAGCGCGGCGATGGCCATCGAGATCACGCACCTCGGGTCGCTCTACCACGACGACGTCATGGACGAGTCGGAGCGGCGCCGCGGCGTGCCGAGCGCGCAGACCGTGTGGGGCAACTCGGTCGCGATCCTCACGGGCGACCTGCTCTTCGCCCGTGCGAGCCAGCTCATGGCGCAGCTCGGCGAGCGCGCCATCCGCATGCAGGCCGACACGTTCGAACGGCTCGTGCTCGGCCAGCTCAACGAGACCGTCGGGCCCGACGCCGACGAGGACCCGATCGAGCACTACATCCAGGTGCTCGCCGACAAGACCGGCTCGCTCATCGCGGCGGCGGCCCAGTCGGGCATCATCTTCGGCAACGCCGACCCCGCGCTCGAGGCGCCCATCATCGAGTTCGGCGAGAAGATCGGCGTCGCCTTCCAGCTCATCGACGACGTCATCGACCTGTCGCCCCAGCCCGAGGAGACCGGCAAGGTCCCCGGCACGGACCTGCGCGCCGGCGTCGTGACGCTGCCACTGCTGCGCCTCGAGGAACTGGCGAAGACGGATGCCGCATCCGCCGACCTGCTCGAGCGCATCCGCCGCGACGTGCTGCCGGCCGACGCCGACGAGGCCGGTGACGCGCTCGACACGAACACGCTCGCCGCCCGCATCGTGCCGTCGCGGGCGACCGTCGACGCGCTCGTCGACGAGCTGCGCGAGCACGAGGCCACACGGGCGACGCTCGCCGAGGCCCACCGCTGGGCGCGTGAGGCCGTCGCGGCGCTCGCGCCCGTGCCCGAGGGCAGTGTGAAGAAGGCACTCACGCGCTTCGCCGACACCATCGTGGAGCGCTCGAGTTGACTACGGGAGGTAAGAACCGGTGACGAGGAACAAGCTGCGCCTGGCCATCATCGGTGCCGGCCCCGCCGGCATCTACGCCGCCGACATCCTGCTGAAGTCGGAGCGTCACTTCGACGTCTCGATCGACCTGTTCGACCACCTGCCCGCCCCGTACGGGCTGGTGCGCTACGGCGTCGCGCCCGACCACCCGCGCATCAAGGGCATCATCACCGCCCTCCGCGAGGTGCTCGATCGCGGCGACATCCGCATCTTCGGCAACGTCCGATTCGGTGAGGACCTCTCGCTCGAGGACCTGAAGCGCCACTACCACGCCGTCATCTTCGCGACGGGTGCGGTCAAGGACGCCGACCTGAACGTCCCGGGCGTCGAGCTCGAGGGCTCGTACGGCGCGGCCGACTTCGTCAGCTGGTACGACGGGCACCCCGACTACCCGCGCGAGTGGCCGCTGGACGCGCAGTCGGTCGGCGTCATCGGCAACGGCAACGTCGCGCTCGACGCGGCGCGCATGCTCGCCAAGCACGCCGAGGACCTGCTGCCCACCGAGATCCCTTCGAACGTGTACGAGGGGCTGAAGGACTCGCCCGTGACGGACGTGCACGTGTTCGGCCGTCGCGGCCCGACCTCGGTGAAGTTCACGCCGCTCGAGCTGCGCGAGCTCGGCGAGCTGCGCGACGTCGACATGATCGTCTACGACGAGGACTTCGACTACGACGACGCCGCCCGGGCCGCGGTCGCGGGCAACAAGCAGGTGTTCGTGATCGACAAGGTGCTGCAGCAGTGGCGGCAGCGCGAGACCGGACAGGCGTCGCGCCGGCTGCACCTGCACTTCTTCGCCAAGCCGATCGAGGTCGTCGGCGACGAGTCCGGGCATGTCGCGGCGCTGCGCTACGAGCGCACCGCGCCCGACGGCGAGGGCGGGGTCGTCGGTACGGGCGAGATCCGCGAGGTTCCGATCCAGGCGCTCTACCGCGCGGTCGGCTACTTCGGTTCGCAGCTGCCCGGGATCCCCTTCGACAAGAAGTTCGGCGTCATCCCGAACCACGAGGGCCAGGTGCTGATCCGCGACAAGGGAACCGGACAGTCGCGCCAGATGTACGGCGTCTACTGCACCGGGTGGATCAAGCGCGGGCCCGTCGGGCTCATCGGCCACACGAAGTCCGACGCCATGGAGACGATCAAGCACCTCATCAACGACCTCGGCAACTGGTGGCGGCCCGAGTCGCCGTCGGAGGCCTCGGTCGTCGAGCTGCTCGAGTCGCGCGGCATCCAGTGGACCGACCTCGACGGATGGCACCGCCTCGACGAGCACGAGCTCGCCCTCGGCACCGCCGAGGAGCGCACGCGCATCAAGGTCGTGCCGCGCGACGAGATGGTGTCGATCTCGCGGGGCGAGGTCTGACCGGCGCCGCCGGCGGCTCATCGCGCGGTCGCGGCATCCGCACCCAGCGGATGCGGCGACCACGCGTACACGTGCGCCGACGCGACGGCCAGCCAGGTCCACGCGGCGAGCACCGCGAGCCACAGGAGTGCGACGCCGGCCGTCGTGGTCGACAGTGCGGCTCCGCCGAAGAACCCGAGGACGATGACCGCGCCGAGCGCGAGCCCGAGCGCCGAGCGCTTCGGCGCACCGACGCGACGGCTCCAGCCGGCGTAGGCGATGGCCGCCGCCGCGACGGCCGCGAACCCGAGCGCACCGAACACCAGGTGCAGCATGCCGCTCAGGCTCGCCGTTCCCTCGGGCTCGCCCGCCGGGAAGCCGCCCATCGGGTCGGGAGGGAAGACCGCGCCGAACACGAGCGCCCCGCCGTACACCGACGTGAGCACGCCGAGCGCGAGGCCGCGCCCGCTCCGGATGGCACGGATCATGCCGACCGCGGCGACGACCGTCATCACGCCGGCGAGCGCGAGGTTCACGCGCTGCAGCCAGCCGAACTCGCCCAGCATGAGCAACGACAGCGCGTGCCGGCCGAGGTCGAACCCGGGCCGCGTGAGCGCGAGTGCGAGGCCGACGGCGAGGTAGAGGGGGCCGGCGACCACACCCCAGCCGAGCATGCTGCGGGTGATCGCGGCCGACCGGTCGAACGACGTGGGGATGCGGGAGGTGGAGGTGCTCATGATCTGCCCTTCGAGACGAGACGGATGGCGCTTCACCTCGTACGTCGAACGGCGCGGGCGGGGATCGACACGGCGCGGGAACTCGCGCGGCGACGACCCGGAGACGTCGTCTCGGTGTCAGGACTGCCGGCCGACCGGCGGCTCGCCGACGTACGTGTGCGCCTCGCGCGCGAGCTCGGACCAGAGCTCGCGGTCGGCGACGCGCACCCAGGTGCGGCTGTCGCCGCCGCGCGTCGAGTGGAACGGGACCACGATGCCGCGCGCCTGCAGGTCGGCCGAGCGCGCCTCGGGCAGGTCGACGACGAGTTCGCGCCCCTCGAGGAAGGCGAACAGCCTGCCCTTCACCAGGAGGCCGTCCGGCGTCGCGTCGACGTCGTAGTCGGCGTCCTCGAGCAGTTCGTTCGCCACCGCGTCGTACGTGACCTGCGCGTCGTCCATGTGGTTCCCCCTCGTTCGCACGTTCCGCTGGGAGCCTACGCCGCGCACCGCGCCGACGGGACGCTACGCTGCACACCATGCCCGTCGCCCCCCTCGCCCTCGCCGCAGGGGCGCTGCTCGCCGGCGCCATCATCGGCTGGTGGCCGATCGCGACCTGGACGGACCGCGACATCCGGCGCGACCGGAGCGAACGGATGTCGCTGCGCGCGCTGCGCGGCTGGTCGGCAGGTGCCACGGCCATCGTCTTCGCGCTGCTGGCGTGGCGGTTCGAGTGGCATCCGGTGCTCCCTGCCCTGCTGGTGCTGGCAGCTGCCGGCGTGGCCCTCTCGATCGTCGACCTGACCGAGCAGCGGCTGCCGAACGCGATGGTGTTTCCCACGCTCGGGGCCGTCGCCGCACTGCTCGTCGTGGCCTCGGCGATCACGGGGGAGTGGCTCGCCCTCGCCTGGGCGGCGGCCGGCTCGGCGGGGATGTTCCTCTTCTACTTCACGCTCGCGTTCATCTCGCCGAAGGCGATGGGCATGGGCGACGTGAAGTTCGCGCTGCCGCTCGGTCTCGCGCTCGGCTGGTTCGGCTGGCTCATGTGGATCGGCGGGCTCATCGGGGCGTTCTTCGTGGGCGGCGTCGTCGCGATCATCGCGCTCGCGCTGCGGCGCGTGACCCTGCGCGGATCCATCCCGTTCGGGCCGTCGATGCTCGGCGGAGCGATGGTCGCGCTGGTGCTGCTGGGGGGCTGAGGGCGGGCGCCATCGGCACCGTCGGCTTGGCGTGTCCCCTACGGCGGGGGCGGTTGTCCCCCGAACGGCCGACCACGTTAGCATCGGATTCCGGACGATCGGGTTACGGCGAGGTCACGGTTGTCCCCCGGCCTGTCCCCAATCAAGGGGTACCCCGAAGTGGGGCATAGCGTCCGATTCGTTCGTATCGATACGGTTCACGGGCCGCTTGCAGCTGTGGGCGGCACCCCAAACTCGAAGTACGACCCGAAGGGTGTCTCTCATGCTCAAGCTCATCACGAAGGCGCAGGCCCGCCTGAACTCGCTCCGTGTGGACGAGGACGGCAACGCGGCGGAGTACGGCCTCATCATCGCGATCGTCGCGCTTGGTATCATCGCCGGCCTCGGCCTGCTCGCCGGCGCCCTGAACGGCATGTTCGGTAACGTCGCTGGCGCCCTCTGACGCTTGACCGCGTGGCGGACCTCGGCGACGCCGAGGTCCGCGTCGCCGTACCTAGGAGCAGGCGCATGAGCCGACGCCGAAACGAACGCGGTGCCGCCGCGGTCGAGTTCGCGCTGATCATCCCGGTACTGGTGCTGCTCGTGCTCGGCATCATGGAGTTCAGCCGCCTCTACAACCAGCAGATCTCCCTGTCGAACGCGGCGCGTGCCGCATCCCGGGTGATGGCGATCTCGAACGACTCGGGCGCTGCGGTCACCGCGGCGATCCAAGCGGCTCCGTCGCTCAATCCTGGGCTCGGGGCGGGAAACATCGCGTTCAGCCCGGGCACGTGCACTTCCGGCGCGGTCATGAGCGTCACGGTCAGCTACCAGTCGACCCTGATGACTGGCGCGTTCGGCGCAACCTTGAATCTCACTGGAGAGGCGGCCACCCCATGCGGCGGTTGATGAAGCGGTTCCGTTCCGAGCGCGGCGCGAGCGCGGTGATGTTCGGGCTCCTACTCATCCCGTTGCTCGGCTTCGGCGGCATCGCGGTCGACGTCGGCGCCCTGTACGCCGAGAAGGCGGAGCTGCAGAACGGCGCGGATGCGGCGGCACTCCAGGTTGCGATCGCGTGCGCGAAGGACGCGGCGGCGGCCGCGTGCCTTTCCGCCGACCCTTCCGGCATCGCCGGGGCGAACGACTCGAACGACGGCATCGAGGACATCCAGTCCGTCTCCGTCGACACGGTCGAGAACACGGTCGTCGTCACGACGAATACGGAGGACCTCGGCGTCCGGCACCCACTCGCCTCGATGATCCCTGGCATCGGCGACTCCACGGTCGTCACGGCCACGGGCGCCGCCGAGTGGGGGCAGCCCGTCAAGGGCACGACGCTCGCGCTCGCCATCGGATACTGCGAGTTCGCCAACCATCCGCCGCAGGTCGGCGTCCCGAACCCGACGAAGATCCTGGTCGAGTACAACACCGGAACCCGCATCACGTGCCCGGGTGCGTTCGCGCCGGGCGGATTCGGCTGGCTCCCTTCGACCGACTGCTCGATCGAGATCGATGTCGCGAACCCCTGGGTCCTGAGCAAGCCGGGCATCAGCACCACCGGAACGGCGTGCGACGAGGCGTACATGGCAGCGCTGCTCGGCGAGACCGTCTTCATCCCGATCTACGACGAGTTCACGGGCAGTGGCTCGAACGTGCTCTTCCACATCCAGCAGTTCGCCGCATTCAAGGTCACCGGCTTCAAGATCAGCGGTAGCAACGCGTACACCGATCCGACCGCACCGAGCTGTGTCGGCGCCTGCCGCGGTGTCCAGGGGTACTTCATGGAGTACGTCTCCGTCGAGGACGCGTTCGAACTCGGCAACGGCGTGCCGAACGGCGCGGCGATCGTCCGTCAAATTCTCCCCCCGGCGTCCTGACCCCCGCGGGCTCGAAGCCAGACTCCCTACAGAAAGGCCCCCAGGTGATCCGGATCATCGGTGCGATCGTCGCCATCCTTCTCGCGATCGGTGGAGGCGCGGCGCTCTTCCTCTACGTGCAGACCGCCGACCGGCGAGCTGCAGAAGGTGCTGAGTTCCAGCCGGTCTACGTGGTCACGGATCGCGTCGCGAAGGGAACCCCGGGAGAGTCGATCTCCGAGTACCTCGAGATCGACGAGCTTCCGGCGATCGCGATCCAGCCGGACATCGTCACCGAGCTGTCGACGCTCGAGGGCATGGTCACCAACGCGGAACTGCTTCCGGGTGAGCAGTTGCTCCAGGCGCGGTTCTCGTCGCCCGACGAACTCGCCGACGCCGGTGAGATCGTGATCCCGGACGGACTGCAGGAGATCACCGTCGCGCTCTCGGTGCAGCGGGTCGTCGGCGGCGAGGTGAATGCGGGTGACAAGGTCGGTGTTCTCCTCTCGACGAACACCCGATCGATCGCGCTGAACGACCAGACGGCGCAGACCCAGTTCATCTACAACGACGTCCTGGTCACCCGTGTGACCGCCGGAAGCACGCTGACCACCGGTGAGTCGAATAACGACGACAGCCGCGAGATCAGCGCCTTCTTCGTCACGCTCGCGGTCACGGCCGCCCAAGCCGAGAAGCTCGCCTACGGGGCCGAGCAGCAGGAGGACGGCAACGGAGGCATCTGGCTGACGCTGCAGCCGGAAGGCACGGACACCGGTGGCTCGTCACTCCGAGCCGGAGAGAACGTCTTCCAGTGACGCGGTACCTCCTGGTCAGCCGCAGCGCGGAGTACGAGTCCCGGCTCCGTCGGCTCCTCCGCGCGCGACTGCAGGTCGTCCCGGGGGAGTACGTGACCTTCGGGCCGGACTCGGTCATGGGACAGGTGGAGCGGTCGCCCAGGATCGCACTGCTCGGTCCGCTGCTGAGCTACGAGGAGACGAAGTCGCTCACCGGTGCGCTCGCGGAGACGTACCCGGGCATCGGGCTCATCGTGGTCCGGGAGCAGCGATCGGACCTCGAGGACTGGGTCGACGGCATGGAGATCCATGCCGTGCTGAGCCCCGAGGCCGCCGACGGCACGACGGAGGCGCTCCTCACCAGACTCGACGACTGGCTCGTCGCCTCAGGGCGCATGTCGGAGATCACGGCTGAGGAGGTCGCCGCCGAGGAACGCCGGGAGGAGATCGCCGGCGTGTTCGCCCTCATGTCGCCGGCCGTCGAGGAGGACTCGACGCCGTCGTTCCTCGTCGACCGCCCGGGGCCCGACCGGGCAGGCGAGACCGCGGTCGAGCCGCCGCTCGCCGAGCCAGAGCCCGAGCCAGAGCCTGAGGTGGAACCCGAACCCGAATGGGTCCTCCCGCCCATCGGCGAGGGAGTCCGCTCGGAGATCATCGTCGTCGCCGCACCCAAGGGCGGCCAGGGGAAGACCACCACCGCGATGAACCTCGCGGCGGGGCTCGCCGAGGTGCACCCGAATTCGGTGGTGCTCGTCGACGCCGACGTCCAGTTCGGCGACATCGCCAACGCGCTCGACCTCCGGCCGCAGTACTCGCTCTCCGACGTCGTCGGCGTCGGCGAGGACGAGGTCGCGATGAAGGCCCTGCTCACGAGGCACAACGACGACTTCTTCGTGGTTGCCGCTCCGCCGTCGCCCGAGCTGGCCGACCAGATCCCGCCGGCGGCCCTCGCGGCCCTGCTCCGCCGCCTCGCTGGCATGTTCCGGTTCGTCGTGGTCGACACCACGCCCGGGCTCGGCGAGCACACGCTCGCCTCGCTCGAGGAAGCGACGGACGGCGTGTTCGTCACCAATATGACCGTGCCGAGCCTCCGGGCGCTGCGCAAGGAGTTCGAACTGCTCGTCGCGCTCAACCTGCTCCCCGTGAACCGGCACATCGTCCTGAACTTCGTCGAGAAGAACACCGGCCTGCTGCCGAAGGACGCCGAGCGCATCCTCGGCGCGCAGATCGACGTGGAGGTCCCGCGATCCCTCGGGGTCGTCCACGCCTCGAACGCCGGTACGCCGCTCATCCACCACGACGTTCGCGATCCCGCCGCGCGGGCGATCCGGACCGTGGTCCAGCGGATCGAACCCGACGCCATCCCCACCCGAAAGCGCATCCACAGGAAAGCGAGGGCAGCGCAATGAGCCTGAGCGATCGACTCGAACGAGCCCGAGGGGCCCGCCGCAGCGCGGGCGTCGAAGCGCCGCCGGACTACCTCATCGAGCATGCCGGTGGGACGTCAACGGCCGCGGAACCCGATGCGGCGCCGGAGGAGCGCGCTGTTCCGGCGGCTTCTGCGGAGGACGCCGGGGGCGACACGGCGAGCGCCGAGGCGTCGGGCGCGCCATCGCCCGGCGGCACGTCGGACGGTGGCGGATCAACCCGGACGAACGAAGGTGACTCCCGCGAGGAGCACACGAGCACCTGGGCGGCCCTCGCGGGTGACGATGCCGCGCCGACGCACGCCGCGGACCCGCTGACCGACCTCAAGGAACGCGCCGCGCAGGAGCTGTTCCGTCGCATCGGGACGCGGCTCAACGACTCGAGCATGACCGAGGAGCGCTTGCACGCGCTCGCTCGCGAAGAGCTCGGCTTCATCGTCGAGGCCGAGCAGGTCGCCCTGACGACCGTGGAGCGCAACCGGCTCATCACCGAGATCGGAGCCGACGTGCTCGGCTTCGGGCCGCTCGAGCCACTGCTCGACGACCCGGAGGTCACCGAGATCATGGTGAACCGCTTCGACCAGATCTTCGTCGAGCGGTCCGGGCGCCTGTACGAGTCTCGGAGCCGGTTCACCGGCGAGCCGCAACTCCGACGCGTCATCGAGCGCATCGTGTCCCGGGTGGGCAGGCGCATCGACGAGTCGTCGCCGCTCGTCGACGCCCGCCTGGCGGACGGGTCGCGCGTCAACGCGATCATCCCGCCCCTCGCGGTCGACGGTTCCTCGCTCACGATCCGCAAGTTCGCGCGCACGCCGTACACGGTCGAGGACCTGATCGGCTTCGACACCCTGACGCGCGAGATGGCGACCCTGCTCGACGCCGCCGTCCGGGCCAAGCTGAACATCCTCGTCTCCGGCGGCACCGGCACCGGCAAGACCACTCTCCTGAACGTGCTCTCCGCGTTCATCCCCGGTGACGAGCGAATCATCACGATCGAGGATGCGGTCGAGCTCCAGCTCCAGCAGGAGCACGTCGTGCGCCTCGAGTCGCGACCGGTGAACATCGAGGGCCGCGGCGAGATCACCATCCGCGACCTCGTGCGCAACTCCCTCCGCATGCGGCCCGACCGTATCGTCATCGGCGAGGTCCGCGGCGGCGAGAGCCTCGACATGCTGCAGGCGATGAACACCGGCCACGAGGGATCGATCTCGACGATCCACGCGAACTCCCCGCGCGATGCGCTCTCGCGACTTGAGACGCTCGTGCTCATGGCCGGCATGGACCTGCCGCTCCGCGCCATCCGCGAGCAGATCGCCTCGGCGATCGACGTCGTCGTCCAGATCTCGCGACTGCGCGACGGCACGCGTCGCGTGGTCTCGGTCACCGAGGTCCAGGGCATGGAGGGAGAGATCATCACGCTGCAGGACGCCTTCGCGTTCGACTTCGCCGCGGGGATGGACGCCGAGGGGCGTTTCCGGGGGCACGCCGTCTCGACCGGCGTCCGTCCGCGGTTCGTGGATCGCTTCGAGGAGCTCGGCATCGCGGTTCCCGCGAGCATCTTCCGGTACGAGCCGCGCGGATACGGTATCGGGGAGATCGCGTGAACCTCCTCTTCGCCTTCGGCCTGATCTTCACGATCCTCGCCCTGCTGGCACTGGTCCTCCTCGTCATCGCACCGCCGCCGAAGCGCGTCGCCGTGGAACGCCGCATCGCTCCCGGCGAGGAGTACGTCTCGGCGCTGTCACGTGCGACCGACAAGACGGTCGCGGTCATCGACACCGCGATGGCGCAGCGGAACCGCGGCATGTTCAACGAGGAGCGCCTCGAACTGGCCGGCGTGCGCACTTCGCCGTCGGGCATGATCCTCATTACGTTCTCGCTGGCCGCGGTCTTCGCTGTGCTGGGCGTGCTCGTCGGCTTCGGGTCGTGGTGGGCGGCCCTCTGGGCCGTGCTTTTCGCCGCGCTCGCGCCCCTGTTCGTTTCGGCGTTGCTGACCATCCGAACCAGTCGGCGCCGCGCCGCATTCGCGGACCAGCTCGATGACACCCTGCAGCTCGTCTCCGGGAACCTCCGCGCCGGCCATGGACTCACGCAGGCACTCGACTCCGTCGCCAGGTTCGCGGACCCGCCGACGACGGAGGAGTTCTCGCGGATCGTCAACGAGACGAGGATCGGTCGCGACCTCGGTGATGCTCTCATGAGTACCGCCTACCGCATGCGATCCGACGATTTCACGTGGGCCGCCCAGGCCATCGAGATCAACCGGGCGACCGGTGGCAACCTCTCGGAGACGCTGCAGCGCACCGCCGCGACGATCCGCGAACGAAACCAGATCCGTCGGCAGGTCAAGGCGCTGAGCGCCGAGGGACGACTGTCCGCGATCATCCTGATCGCGCTGCCCATCGGCGTCTTCCTCGGCGTGCTCCTGCTGCGGCCGAGCTACCTCGCTCCCTTCTTCGTGCCGCCGTGGGGCTGGATGGCGATCGTCGTTGCCGTGATCCTGATGACCGTCGGCACGGTGTGGATGCTCCTCGCCGTTCGAGTGAAGTTCTAGGGGGCGTCTCGCATGTGGATCGCCTACCTCGCCGTGGCCGTCATCGCCCTCTCGATCGGCGTGCTCGTCTTCATCGTGTTCACGACCATCCCGGTGAAGGCCGACGTCGTCGCCGCTGTCGCACCCGCGACTGAGACCGAGCGCGCTCGAGTCGAGAGGGCTTCGTTCTCCGAGACGCTCGCCTCCGTCATGCCTACGGGGTACACCGGCTGGGTGCAGCGGAAGATCATCTACGCGGGTCGAGCCGGGGCGTGGACGGTCGGCGGGTTCCTCATCGTGCGGCTGGTCGTGACGATCGTCGCGTTGTTGCTCATCCTCGGGGCCGCCTTCGGGACCGACGTCCTCCTCTTCCGCATCGGCGGAATCGGCTTCGGCGTGCTCATCTTCCTCGCGCCGGAGATCATGCTCGCCAGCCGGGCCGACGACCGGCAGAAGGCGATCCTGCTCGCCCTGCCCGACACGCTCGACCAGATGACGATCGCGGTCGAGGCCGGGCTCGGGTTCGAGGCCGCGATGGCGAAGGCGGCGCAGGGGAGTCGCGGACCGTTGTCCGAGGAGCTCATCCGCACCCTGCAGGACATGAGCATCGGTCGATCGCGGAGCGACGCCTACTCGGCGCTCCTCGCGCGCACCGATTGCACGGACCTGAAGCGGTTCGTGCGTGCCGTGCAGCAGGCCGACCGTTACGGCATCGCGATCGCCGACGTGCTGCGCGTCCAGTCCGGCGAGATGCGGATCAAGCGCCGGCAGCGTGCCGAGGAATCGGCGATGAAGGTGCCGATCAAGGTCGTCTTCCCGCTGGTCTTCGCGATCCTGCCGGTGCTGTTCATCGTACTGCTCTACCCGGCCGTGATCGGCATCATCGGCGCCTTCTCCTGATCGGTCCCGGCGCCGGTTGCCGAGGCCGGAACCGCTGGTATCAGAAGAGGCCGGGCACGAAGCGCTTCGTCCGAAGCTTGTACTCCGCGTACTCGGGGATGTGCTCCTCGAGCAGGCGCTCCTCCTGGATCGCTCGGTACACCTGGACGATCCCGATCAGGATGAGGATCCCGAGCTTGGCCCAGCTCGGCGAGAAGCACACGGTCCCGATGAGGGTGATCATCTCCCCGACGTAGAGCGGGTTCCGGGTGAGTCGGTAGGGGCCGTGCTGGACGAGCGTCCGGACCTTGGCCTCCACGCCGAAGCTCCGACCGAGGGTGACGAGTGACGTGACGGTGAACACCATGCCCAGGGTCATGAGGGAGACGGCGAACAGCTCGACCCCGGGGGAGACCTCGATGCCCCCGAGGAACGCGAACGAGAGCGGGAGGAAGGATCCGACGTACGCCGCGGCGGTGGGCAGCACCCCAGTCCTTCGAGCGCTGGCGGGCCTCCTGATGAACAGCAGCAGCACGACGACGAGGTAGAACGACGCCAGCAGCACCAGGTAGGCGATGTTGAGGAACCCGACGAACCCGGCTGCGGATTCGCGCTGAGCCTGGGAGAAGAGCGAGACGAACGTCAGGCACAGCAGGGGCACAATGATGGCGAGCAGGACCAGACGCTCGATATCCATCGTTCTCAGTTGCTGGCGTAGCCGCATGACCCCTCCGGTGCATCACTGGGACGTGCCGGAATAGGTGGCGCTCGGCCATCGGCGACGTGGCACGATCATATCCGCACCGCTTCACGATCTGTGATCGAGTCGGGCACTGCCGGGATCGTTCGAAGCGGCGATAGCGTCAAGACCGGACGGCTCCCGCATCGGTTGCCTAGGCTGGCCCCGAGGGGGTCCGCATGGGGGATGCAGCCGACTGGCGGCCGGACGTGCTCGGGCCCGGCTTCGAGCAACTCACCCTGCCGCTGGAGCCCGACGACGAGGGCGAGGTCGTCGCCACACTCGTCCGGTACCTCGGCCGGAACGGGGACGCGGCGACACGCGACACCGACGACGAGCCCGGCGCGCCGAAGCGCCGCTGGCGCTGGCCGTGGGAGCGCGAGCCGGAGGCATCCGCCCCGCCGCCCGCGGCCGCCGGGTGCGACGTGCTCTACGTGCACGGCTGGAGCGACTACTTCTTCAACCCCGAGCTCGCCGAGTACTGGGCGGATGCCGGAGCCCGCTTCTTCGCGCTCGACCTCCGGAAGTACGGGCGGAGCCTGCGGGACGGGCAGACGCCGGGCTACATGACGAACCTCGCGACCTACGACGAGGACCTCGAGGCGGCGCTCGCCGCGATGGGGCACGGCGGCACCGTGGCATCCGCCCGCCCGCTCATCCTGCTCGGGCACTCGACCGGTGGGCTCACGCTCAGCCTGTGGTCGGCGCGCAACCCCGGCCGCGCGGCGGCGCTCGTGCTCAACAGTCCGTGGCTGGAGTTCCAGCTGAGCGGCATCGGGCGACAGGCGATCCAGCCGATGATCGGGTTCCGCGCCCGCCTCGCGCCGATGGGGCCGCTACCGAACGTCGACCTCGGCTTCTACACGCGGTCCGTGGCGAAGGAGCTCGACGGCGAGTGGGAGTACGACCACCGCTGGCGGCCCGACCGGGGGTTCCCGACGCACCCGGCCTGGCTGACCGCGATCCTCGCCGGCCACGCGACCGTTGCCGCCGGCATCGACGTGGGCGCGCCCGTGCTCACGCTGCTCTCGACCCGCTCGGTGCTGCAGGCGACGTGGGATGACGCGATGCTCAGCTCCGACATCGTGCTCGTCGTCGACGAGATCGCGCGCCAGTCGCTGAAGCTCGGGCCGAACGTCACGGTCGCGCGCATCGACGGGGCGCTGCACGACGTGTTCCTGTCGCGGGAGCCGGCGCGGGCGGCGGCGTACGCGGCGGTCACGCGGTGGTTGGAGGGGTACGGGCCGCGGTCATGACTCGTGTTGTTGCGGGATCGGTCGCGCCGGGGCGTCGAGGGCTGCTGGGGACTGGCGGCGGTCGCTTGCGAACCTGTCATTGCCGAGCCCGAGATGACGCAGATTCCGCAGTTGGTCTACGTGATCACGATCCCGGCGATGATCACCGGGATGGTGTTCGTGTTCCTGTACGGGACGGATCGGTTGAGGGGTGCGACGACGGCGCCGGTTCCGGGCCGGACCGAGGGGTGACCTCCGATCGCGCTGAAGCGTGGCATGCGAGGAGTCGTCAATTCGGAGGCGCTCCAGTCGTCGACTCGAAGATCGGGGCTCGTCAGGTTGACGAAGCACGCCATCGCAGCGCTCGCGGTCCGAGTAATAACGTTTGGCGATATTAGCGCGGCGCGTTACTATCGGAGGTGTGGTCCGTTCGTTCGCAGATGACGCGACCCGGAAGGTGTTCGACCGCGAGCGAGTGGCGAGGTTCGGCCACGATCTGCAGCGGATGGCACATCGGAAACTGCTCCTGATCGAGGCAGCCGATGAGCTGAACGACCTTCGCGTGCCACCGGGGAATCGCCTCGAAGCGCTCCGGGGCGATCGAGCCGGACAGCAGAGCATACGAGTGAACGACCAATACCGGATCTGCTTCCGTTGGACCTCGACGGGAGCCGAAGACGTCGAGATCGTCGACTACCACTGAGGAGGTGATGTGATGACGACCGCACACGAGCCCATCCACCCAGGAGAGATCCTGCTCGAGGAGTTCCTCGAGCCGCTCGGGATCAGCCAATACCGTCTCGCGCTCACCGTCGGAGTTCCGCCGCGGCGGATCAACGAGATCGTCCACGGCAAGCGGGCCATCACGCCCGATACCGCGCTGAGGCTCTCTCGCGCGCTCGGGACGAGCGAACGGTTCTGGCTCAACCTCCAGAATCGGTACGACCTCGACGTCGAGCGAACTGCGCATCAAAGCGAACTGGACGCGATCACGCCACTCGTCGGCAGCGCGTGAAGACGCCGTAACGCGGCATCCGCTCGCTCGCGAACCGACCCGCCCGGGTCAGCGGAAGTTGACGAACTGGAGGTCGACGTCGAGGTCGGCGGCCTTGAGCAGGCGGATGGTCTCCTGCAGGTCGTCGCGGCTCTTCGACGAGACACGGAGCTCGTCGCCCTGGATCTGCGACTTCACCGACTTCGGCGCCTCGTCGCGGATCATCTTGCCGATCTTCTTCGCGTTCTCCTGCGAGATGCCGTCCTTCAGGGCGATCTCGATGCGGAACTCCTTGCCCGACGCGTAGGGCTCACCCGAGTCGAGCGACTTCAGCGAGATGCCGCGCTTGATGAACTTCGACTGCACCACGTCGAGCACCGCCTTCACGCGCTCCTCCGAGGTCGCCTTCAGCAGGATCTTCTCGCCCGACCACTCGACCGACGCGCCGACGCCCTTGAAGTCGTACCGCTGGTCGACCTCCTTGCGGGCCTGGTTGACGGCGTTCTCCGCCTCCATCTTGTCGACCTTGCTCACGATGTCGAACGTCGAATCAGCCATGCGCGCCAGTCTACCGAGGGGGTGTTCGAGTGCGATTTCCTCGTTCGAGTGCGGGATGAGGTCGCGCTCGAACGAAGAGATCGCACTCGAACGGGGCACGCGGCGGGGTCGGGCGCGCCGTCAGCGGAGCCAGAGGGTGGTCTCGCCGGGCACGACGGACCGAGCGTCCGCATCGCCCGCGGCGGGCGCGTCCGCGGCGCGCGAGCCACTCGCGAGCACCACCTCGAGGTCGGCGAGCCCGGCGGGCAGCGCGAACGGCGTCGTGCCGAAGTTCGTCACCACGGTCCATCCGGTCGGGCGCTGGAAGGCGAGCACGTCGGTGGCGGCGCGCCCCGAGTCGGCGCCCCCGCCCGAGCCGTCGCCGTCCAGCGTGATCCACGCGAGCTTCTCGGCGCCCTGCAGCTCGTGCCGCAGCGCGAGCGCGCGCCGGTACATCGAGAGCGTCGACGACGGGTCCGCCTCCTGTGCAGACACCGCGTACGACGCGAACCAGGTCGGCTGCGGCAGGTGCGAGGCATCCGAGCCGACGGGCCCGAAGCCGAACGACGACGCGTCCGCGTCCCAGGGCAGCGGCACGCGGCATCCGTCGCGCCCGACCTCGACGCCAGCATTGCGGAAGAAGGTCGGGTCCTGGCGCGCCGAGTCGGGGATCTCGGCGACCTCGGGCAGCCCGAGTTCCTCGCCCTGGTACAGGTAGGCGCTGCCCGGCAGGCCGAGCAGGAACAGCGTCGCCGCCCGCGCTCGCCGCAGCCCCCGTTCCACGTCGACCGCGGGCGTGACCCCGCCCGAGAGCAGCCACGCCTTGCCGAGGTCGTACTCGAACGTGTCGTCGTCGGGCAGGCCGTAGCGGGTCGCGTGCCGGATCACGTCGTGGTTCGAGAACACCCACGTGTTCGACGAGCCCGTCTCGGCCGCGAAGGCCATGTTGCGGTCGACGATCTCGTGGAACTCGCCGGCGTCGAAGTTCGCGCGCAGCAGGTCGAAGTTGAAGGCCTGGCCGAGGCTCGTCGGCGCCGCGTACCGGTGGCGGCGGGTCGGCGCGACCCACGCCTCCGCCACCGCGATGCGCGGCGGGTCGTACTCGTCGAACACGGCGCGCCACTCGGCATAGATCTCGTCGAGCTCCTCGCGGTCCCAGAGCGGGTGCGAGCCGTCGGTCGCGAGCTTCGTCGCCTCGAGCTCGGCGTGCGAGCGCAGCGGGTACGTGAGGTCCTTCGCGAGCGCGTGCGCGACGTCCACGCGGAAGCCGTCGACCCCGCGGTCCGACCAGAAGCGGAGCGTGCGCAGGAAGTCGTCGCGCACCTCGCGGTTCGCCCAATTCAGGTCGGGCTGCTCGGGCGCGAACAGGTGCAGGTAGAACTGCCCGTCGCGCACGGGCTCCCACGCCGAGCCGCCGAAGATCGACTGCCAGTCGCTCGGCGGCTCCGTGCCGTCCGGGCCCTCGCCGTCGCGGAAGAGGTAGCGCTCACGGGCCGCCGACCCGCGCGGCGACGCGAGCGCCTCCCGGAACCACTCGTGCCGGTTCGACGAGTGGTTCGGCACGATGTCGGCGATGAGGCGGATGCCGGCGGCGTGCAGCGCCGCGATCATCTCGTCGAAGTCGGCGAGCGTGCCGAGCTTCGGGTCGACGTCGCGGTAGTCGTCGACGTCGTATCCGCCGTCGGCGAGCGCCGACGGATAGAACGGCGACAGCCACACGGCGTCGACGCCGAGCTCGACGAGGTACGGCACGCGCGACGTGATCCCCTTCAGGTCGCCGATGCCGTCGCCGTTCGCATCCGCGAAGCTGCGCGGGTAGATCTGGTACACGGCCGCCTGACGCCACCAGTCGGGATCGGCGGCGAGCACGGTCGCGTCGGCGAGGGTCGACGGGCGGGCGTCGGTCATGCGTGGGGTTCCTCTCGAACGGGTGGTCGTCGGGTCGAGCGGGGCTGCCGCGGGACGGGGTCTGCACGCAGCGCCCGCCCCGCGGCATCCGCGCACATTACTTGATCGAGCCTCGGGTCACGCCGGAGATCACCCAGCGCTGGCTGAAGACGTACACGATGAGCAGGGGCGCCATCGCCATGAGGTACGACGCGAACGCCGTCGTGTAGTCGGTGTTGAACTGGCCCTGGAAGACGTACTGCGCGAGCGGCAGCGTGCGGGCCGCGGGGTCGGTGAGCACCACGAGCGGCATGATGAAGTCGTTCCACGCCCACACGCAGGTGAGGATGCCGACCGTCGCGTTCATGGGTGCGAGCAGCGGGAAGATCACCTGCCAGAACACACGCCAGGTCGACGCGCCGTCCACGCGGGCCGCCTCCTCGAGCTCGATCGGGATCGAGCGGATGTAGGCCGTGTAGATGAACACGTTCAGCGACAGCCCGTAGATCGTGTAGAGCACGATCATGCCGCCCTGGTTGTCGAGCCCGAGGATCGCGGTCTGCTTCACGAGCGGCAGCATGATGATCGGGAACGGGATGAACAGCGCCGCGAGCAGGTAGAAGAACACGCCCTTGAAGAACGGCCGGTGGATGTTGCGGGCCAGCGCGTACGCGACGATCGAGCTCGTCAGCAGCGTGAACACGACCGAGCCGACCGTGATGAGTGCGGTGTTCGTGAGCGCCTGCGGGAAGTTCGTGCGCTCCCACGCCTCGGCGAAGTTGCCCCAGTTCACCGGGTTCGGCCACTCGAAGCCGGTGCCCGACACCAGCTGGTCGGGGGTCTTCAGGGCGACGACGACCGCGAGGTAGAGCGGGATGATCACGGTCAGCGAGCAGACCGCGATGAGGGCGGTCGCCCACCAGTTGATCCGGCGGGTGTCGTCGGACTCGCGGCCGCGGCCGCGTCGGGGGCGTCGGCGGCCGCCGACGGCGTCGGTGGTGCCGGTGGGGACGGCCTCCTCGGCCTGGGCGAGGGTGGTGGTTGCGGTCGTCATCAGAAATCGGCCTCTCTGCGCTGAAGGACCCGGAACTGGAAGAGGGAGACGATCGTGATGACGATGAAGAAGATCACCGCGTTCGCCGTCTGGTAGGCGAACTCGCCGCCCGAGAAGCCGCCCCGGAAGATGAGGAGCGTCACCGACTCGGTCGAGGTGCCCGGGCCGCCGTTCGTGAGCGAGACGATCGGGTCGAACACCTGGAGGAAGCCCTTGAGGCTCAGCACGACGTTGATCGTGAAGAACGCCCCGATGAGCGGGAAGGTGATCGAGCGGAACTGGCGCCACGCGCCCGCGCCGTCGAGTGAGGCGGCCTCGTAGAGCTCGCCCGGGATCGTCTGCAGCCCCGAGAGGTAGATGATGATCGCGAAGGCGCAGGCCTGCCAGACGGCGAGCACGACGATCGCGGTCCACGCCCAGTCGGGACTCGTGAGGATGTTGTCGCGGAACAGCGGGATGCCCGACAGGATCTTCGGCAGCGAGTTCGAGAAGAAGAACTGGAACACGTAGCCGATGACCAGGATCGCGAGCACGTAGGGCACGAAGTAGACGCCGCGGAAGAAGTTCCGCCCGACGATCTTCGCGTTCAGCCCGAGCGCGATCGCGAGCGAGATCACGTTGGTGAGGATCGTCGCGACGATCGCGAACAGGAACGAGAAGCCGTAGGCCGCGAGCACGCGATCGTCGCGGAACAGGTTCGCGTAGTTCGACAGCCCCACGAAGTTCCACGCGCCGTAGCCGGCGTAGTTCGTGAAGCTGAAGAAGATGCCGATCAGCACGGGGAGCGTGTGGAAGGCGGCGAACGCGATCACGGCCGGCCAGACCATCCAGTAGAAGGCCGGCAGGGCGCGGCGGGTCTCGACGCGGGTGCGCGCGGCTCGCTTCCGCTTGGAGCCGCCCGTCGAGGACGTGCGGACCGCCTGGGTCAGCGTGGACATGTCTCACTCTCCCGTCACTGGGATCGTGCGAGCGGCGACCTTCGCCCACTCGCGGTCGAGGGTGGCGAGCGCGGACTGCGGGTCGCCGGTGAAGAGGGCCTCCTGCACCGTGGCATCGAGCGGGATGCCGGGCGGGACCTGGTGGTCGATGAAGCCGGTGATGCGGCCCTGCTCGAACCACGGCGCCACGGACTGGATCGCGGCGGAGTCACTGAGCTCGGCGCCCTCGACGGAGGGGACCATGTTCTGCGACGCCGCGAACGCCTCGATGACGTCGGGCCGGAACAGGTAGTCGATGAAGCGCTGGGCCTCCTCCTGGTGCGGTCCCTCCTTGCCCATGGTGACGACGACGTCGACGCCCGAGACGAGCAGGCGGTCGGCCGGGTCGTCGGTGCCCGGGTAGGGGAAGATGCCCAGGTTCACGTCGGGGTCGATGCCCTGGATCGGGTTCACCGCCCAGATGCCCTGCATGAGCATCGCCGCCTCGCCGTTCGCGAAGGCGGCGTTCCCGTCGTCGTAGGTGCGCCCGCGGTAGCCCTCCTGCGCGTACGAGTAGAGCTCGGCCTGCTGCTCCATGGCGGTCGGGAAGTCCTTCTCGAACGAGACCGGCGAGTCGGGCCCGACATCCTCGCCCTCGGCGCGCATCTCGTCGAAGAAGTCGCCCTGCGCGGGGTACGCGCCGAGCGCGTTCCACGACGGCAGCACGGTCCACGAGTCGGCGAGCGTGCCGTAGAACGGCGTGATGCCGGCATCCTGCAGCTCGTCGCACACCGCGATCAGCTCGTCGAAGGTCTCGGGCACCTCGAGGCCCTGCTCCTCGAAGATGTCGCGGTTGTAGATGATGCCGTTGGCGTTGTTGACGTAGCCGAGGCCGTTGACCTCGTCGTCGTACGTGCCGAGGTCGGCGAGGATCTGCTGCACGGCCGGGTTGATCGTGTCGAGAAGCGGGTCGCCCGTGAAGTCGTGGAACACGCCCGCCTGCGCGAGTCGGCCGAAGTTGCCGTTGGCGTTGAGGGTGATGACGTCGGGCGTGCGGTCCTTCACGAGGAGGGTCCGGATCAGCGTGTCGGCGTCGGCGACCTGGTTCTGCACGACGTCGATGTCGGGATTCTCGGCCTCGAAGTCGGCGATGATCTGCTCGAAGTCCTCGAGGGCCTCGCCCTTGAACTGGAAGAAGTCGAGCTTCACGCGGTCGTCGCCGGTGCCGCTCGCGCAGCCGGCGAGGCCGAGGCCGACGACGGCGACGGCGACGGATGCCGCGGCGAGCGCCGTCCGCCGTCGATGCCGTCGCCGCCCATGCGGCGTCCGGCGGGAGGTGTGGTCGGTCATCGTGCGCCTCCTTGCGCGATCGGTGGTCGTGGTGGTCGTGGGTCGGTGGTCAGGCTGCGGTGAGCTCGAGGAGCACGAGCTGGGCGGGGACGAGCACGGGGGCCTGCAGTCCGACGGTGCCGAGTTGGCGACCGGTGAGGACGACGGGCGCCTCGGCCCAGGGCAGCGGGGACTGGCCGGGGCCGTCCGAGACGCTGCCCGCGATGATCCGCACGGCGTAGCGGCGGTCGGGGTCGAGGCCGGGCAGGGTGAACCTGCCGGGCGGGAGGGTCACGCCGGTGGTCACCTGCGTGAACGTGAAGAGGGCGGATGCCGCGTCGCGGGCGATCACGCCGCGGACGTCGGTGGTCGCATCGGCCGTGTCGCCGTGGACGACCACGCCGGAGTGGATGAGGTCTCGATGCCGGCGGTGCAGCTCGACCCACCGCCGGACCGCGTCGAGGCCGTCGTCGTCGAGGTCGGTGAGGTCCCACTCGATGCCGAGGTGCCCGAAGAGCGCGACGCCGGCGCTGAGGTCGAGGCTCACCGTGCGGCCGGTCGAGTGCACGCGGGGGCTGGTCAGGTGCGCGCCGAGCATCTCGGGCGGGACGATGAGGCCGGTGTAGCGCTGGATGCCCAGCCGCTCGATCGGGTCGAGCGTGTCCGACGTCCAGATCCGCTGCGTGTGCTCGAGGATGCCGAGGTCGACGCGCGCGCCGCCGGAGGCGCACGACTCGATCTCGAGCCCGGGGTGACGGCGCTGCAGCTCGTCGAGCAGTCGGTACAGTGCGAGCACGCCGTCGTGGACCCGCGGTCGCCCGCTGTCGGCGGCGCCGGCCTCGAGCAGGTCGCGGTTGTGGTCCCACTTGAGGTAGGCGATGTCGTACTCCTCGAGCAGGGCGTCGAGCCGGTCGAGCACGTACTGCCACGCGTCGGGGTCGGCCAGGTCGAGCACGTGCTGCTGCCGCGCCGGGACGGGCAGCTCGTCGCGGCCGCGGAGGATCCAGTCGGGGTGTTCGCGGGCGAGGTCGCTGTCGAGGTTCACCATCTCCGGCTCGACCCAGAGGCCGAACTCCATGCCGAGTCCGCGGACACGGTCGATGAGCGGGCCGAGTCCTTCGGGCCAGACGTCGGGGTCGACCGTCCAGTCGCCGAGGCCGGCGGTGTCGTCGCGACGGCCGAGGAACCAGCCGTCGTCGAGCACGAACCGTTCGACGCCCACGCGAGCCGCGCGCTCTGCGAGGGCGGACAGGGTCTCGAGGTCGTGGTCGAAGTACACGGCCTCCCAGGTGTTCATCGTGATCGGGCGGGGGCGCTGCGGATGCCGCGGACGGGCGCGGAGCTCGTCGTGGAAGCGCCGCGACAGCTCGTTCAGGCCCTCGCCCCACGACCCGATCACCCAGGGCGTGCGATAGGACTCGCCCTCGCCGAGTTCGATCTCCCCGGGTGCCGGCAGTTCGCCGCCGCTGAGGAACGCATCGGCGGCGGGCGTCCGCTCGGCCAGCAGCCGGTGGTTCCCGCTCCACGCGACGTGGACCGCGTGCACGAGGCCGCGCTCGAAGCCGAAGCCGGTGCGACCGGCCGCGAGCAGCAGGCTGGCGTCGGCGCCGGGCCGCCCGCGGCGGCTCTCGCGGAGGTGGGTGCCGATCGTGAAGGCGTGCCGCTGCGGCGAGCGCTCGCGCAGGTGGCGGCCCGTCGTGTCGAGCAGTTCGTCGAGGCCGGGCGGCAGCGGGAACGTGGGGGCGAGCGCCTCGAGCGCGTAGGGGGAGGCGGATCGGTTCTCCAGCGTGATGCGCTGGCGGAACAGGCCGGAGGCCGTGACCTCGAGCTCGAACGTCGCGGCGAGGCCGGCCGCGGCATCCGTCGCGTGGACGACCGCCCTCGCCCCGTCGACCTCGACGGCGGCCGTCGTCAGCTTCGTGGAGAAGTCGCGACCGCGGCGGTGTCCGACCAGGCCCGGCGTGCCGAGCCAGCCCGACGACTCCTGGGGGAGGAGCGTCGGGATCGCGGGGCGGTCGAGTCCGCCGGACACCCGCTGGGGAAGTGCGGCGATGCCCATCGCCGCCAGCTGCTCGTCGGCGAGGTCGCCGAGGTCGGGGCCCCACGCCACGATCGCCGGGAGCGACGCCGGGCGGGCGTCGAGCACGACGCTGGTGCCTCCGTTGCGGAGGTGGACGAGTGCGGTGCTGCGTTGCATGCATTCTTTCTACGCCAAAAAATATTGGACTGTCAAGACCCAAGTGTCGATCGGATTCGCCGCGATTCGCGCGCTGGGGGCGCGTGATTCATGCCAGAATGGAACGAATCCGGCGGAGGGAGCATCGATGGCGAGCGTCGACGCGGAGATGAGCGGCACCGCGCGGGACCTCGCGCGCCAGGTCCTCATCCACGGGCCGATCTCGCGTTCGGATCTCGGCCGCCGCCTCGGCCTGTCGCCGGCGAGCCTCACCCGACTCAGCAAGCCGTTCCTCGAGCGCGGACTGTTCATCGAGACCGCCGAGACCGCCCCGGCGGGTGCCGGCCGGCCGGCCAAGCCCCTCGACGTCCGCGTCGACGCCCGCCGGTTCGTCGGGGTCAAGCTGAGCGGCGACGCCGCCTTCGCGGTGCTGACCGACCTCCGCGCGACCGCCGTCGCCTCGGCCGCGCGGCCGCTGCCCGACCACGACGTCGATGCCGTGGTCGAGGTCGTCGCCGCACTCGTCGACGAACTCCGGTCGGGCGACTCGCTGGCTGCCGCCGGCGGCCTCGCAGGCGTCGGGGTGAGCATCGGCGGCAACGTCGCCGACCAGCGGGTCGTCACCCGCGCCCCGTTCCTCGGCTGGCGCGACGTCCCGCTCGCCGACGTCCTCGAGTCGAGGCTCGGCGTCCCCGTCGACGTCGAGAACGACGTGACCGCCCTGACGACGGCCGAGCAGTGGTTCGGTCCCGCGCGCGGCACCGACGCGTTCGCCGTCGTCACGGTCGGCGCCGGCGTCGGATACGGACTCGTCATGCACGACCGCGTCGTGACGACGCCCGACACCGGGCTCGGGCTCGGCGGCCACCTCCCGCTCGATCCGAGCGGACCGCTCTGCCTCGACGGGCATCGCGGCTGTGCCACCGCGATGCTCGCGATCCCCAGTATCAGCGCGCAACTCGGCATCGCACTCGGCCGCGAGGTGCCGTACGAGGAGGTGCTCGAGCTGTCGGCCGCGGGGCACCCGGTCGCCCGCTCGATCACGGATGCCGCGGGGCGGGCGCTCGGCCGCATGCTCGCATACATCGCGAACCTGACCATGGTCGACACCGTCGTGCTCTCCGGCGAGGGGATCGGCCTCTGGCCGGTCGCCCGGGCGTCGGCCCTCGCGGCGCTCGCCGCCGACCGCGACCCCGAGGCCGGCACCGTCACCATCCACGTCGACGACACCGGGTTCGGCTCGTGGGCGCGGGGCGCCGCCGCGGTCGCCATCCAGGGCGCGCTCGCGCGTCTGCGACTGCCCGCCTGAGGCCCACGACCGGGCGTCGACCGGCTCCCCGATCACCTACCCTTGATCCGTGATCCCGAACGCCGATCGCCTTCCGCGCGCCCCAGCGGCGTGAGCGACCCGTTCGGGGCGGCCGCGTTCGCGGTCGCCGTGATGACCGCCGCCGTCGCGCAGTCGGCCACCGGGTTCGGCTTCGCGCTCATCGCCGCGCCCGCCCTGCTGCTCGTCGCGCCGGGCCGGAGCCCGTTCGCGCTGCTCGCCGCGAGCCTCGTCGTGCTCGTCACGACGCTCTGGGACAACCGCGCGGGGTTCCGGTGGCACGTCGTGCTGCCGATCGTCGTGGCATCCGTGCCGGGCGCCGTCGCCGGCACGCTCGTGCTGCTCGTGGCAGACGGCACCGTGCTCCGCGCCTCCATCGGCGTCGTCGTCGTCGTCGCGAGCGCGGTCAGCCTGCTGGGCCTGCGGGTGCCGCAGAACCGCGCGGCGATCCTCACCGCCGGCGCCCTGGCGGGCGGCCTGAACTCGCTCGCGTCGATCCCGGGTCCGCCGCTCGCCGTCGCCTACCGGCCGGAGCGGGCGGATGAGCTCCGTGCCAACGCCGCGGGCGCCTTCCTCGGGATGACCCCGATCTCGCTCGTCACGACCGCGATCGCCGTGCCGCCCGACCTCGTCGACCTGCAGCTCGCCGGCATGATGGCGGCATTCGCGGCGATCGGGCTGCTCGTGGGCCGCACGTGGGTGCGCCGGCTGCCGATCCGCGTCGTGTCGCGTGCGGCGATCGGCCTGAGCGGGGCCGCGGGCGTCACGCTCCTGCTGTCCGCCGCGGGCGCGCTCGGCTGAGGGCGGGCGCAGCGCTCCGGCAGCACCGCTCCCGCCCGTCCGCTCGCGCCCGCCGCGTTCAAGTGCGATTTCTGCGGTGGAGTGCGCATTGAGCACGCACTCCACCGCAGAAATCGTGCCGGATTGCGGGGTACGGTCCTTCACAAGCGCGCGGTGGCGCTCGCTGCCCACCGTCTTCGGATGCACCGCGAGCGCGGTGGCGCCGCCATCCACCATCGAGGCATGGCACCCGGGCTTCCGACCGCGCGGCACGGATTCGTGCTCGCGCGCGATGCCCGCGCCGCCGGGCGCGAGGCCGAGCTCTACGCGGCGGTTCGGGCGGGCTCACTCGAACGCGTGCGGGTCGGGGTGTACCGCCATCCGTCGCCGGACGAGCAGATGCTCCCGCGTCCACGCCTCGCCGCGATCAGGTACCTGGCCCAGGTCCGGGCGGCGGGGATGTCGCTGCAGGCGCCCGTGTTCACGTCGTACTCGGCGATCGCGCTCGCCGGGCTCCCGATCGTGGGTCAATGGCCGTCCCACGTCTTCACCATGTCCGCCGATACGAGCGGCAGCCGGCGCGGCGACGTCCGCGCCGTCGCGCGGACTGCGGACGTGCCGACCATCGCCACCGGGGGATACGCGACGACGACGATCGAGTTCAGCCTCATCCAGCTCGCGCGGCATGCGACGATCGCGGCGGCGCTGGTGGCGACGGATGCCGCCCTGCTCCTCTCACGCGGACGTGATCCGCGGCCACCACTCACGACCGTCGACGCGTTGCGCGCCGAACACGAGCGACTGCTCCCATACCACGGCAGTCGGCGAGTCGAGGCGGTGATCACGCGCGCGACGAGTCGCGCGGACGGCCCGCTCGAGACGATGAGCCGGATCGTGATCGAGGAGTTCGGATTCCCCGCCCCCGTCCTCCAGCAGCGGATGGACCTGGACGAACTGGGGCGCACCGCCTACCTCGACTTCTTCTGGCCCGAGCACGGGGTCGCCGCCGAGGCGGACGGACGCGGGAAGTACCTGGGCGACGGGGCCGACGCGACCGTCGAAGCCGTGCTCGACGAGAAGGCACGGGAGGATGCGATCAGGGCGAGGGTCGATGGGTTCGCCCGGTGGGACTGGTCGGAGATGTGGCGACGCGAGCCGGTGCGGGCACGTCTGGCGCGAGCCGGCCTGCCCGTGGTTCGACGCCCCGTCCGTCTGATCATCACCCGATGATGCCTCGCTCGTCGGGCGTCGCCCGCCGCCCGCCCGTCGCCCGTTCAAGTGCGGTTTCTGCGGTGGAGTGCGGAAACAAGTGGAACTCGAACGAAGAATTCGCACTCCAGCCGAGTGGCGCGCCGGGGCGGACGGGCGGCGGCGCGGCGGACGGGCGGAGGGCGGCGGCGCGGAGCGCGGGCGGAGGGGCGGCGGCGCGGAGCGCGGGCGGAGGGGCGCGGAGCGCGGGCGGAGGGGCGCGGCGGCGGGGTGGGGGGCGGGAGCCCGGGCGCTCAGCGCTCCGGCGGCACCGCCGTGGAGGAGCGCACGCGCAACTCGAACGGCAACGGGGTCGCGGCCGGCGGCGCGGCGTCCGGTCCGGGCTCGAGCTGCTCCATCAGGATCTCGACCGCCTTCTCGCCCTGGCCGCGGGGGAACTGGGCGACCGTCGAGAGCCCGAAGAACTCGGAGAGGTCGTAGTCGTCGATGCCGACGATCGAGACGTCGCGCGGCACGACCATGCCGAGGTCGCGGGCGGCGAGGATCGAGCCGATCGCCATCTCGTCCGACGCGGCGAAGATCGCGGTGGGGCGATCGTGCGGTACCCCGAGCAGCTGCTTCGCGGCGTGGTAGCCGCCGGCGATCGTGAAGTCGGCTGGCGCGAACAGGCGCGGGTCGGGCTCCACGCCGACGTCGCGGAGCGCGGCCTCGTAGCCCAGCCGGCGATTCGTCGGCAGGTGGAAGTCGAGGTCGAACTCGAGGTCGCCGCCGATGTGCGCGATGCGGCGATGCCCGAGGGCGATGAGGTGCTCGGTGGCGAGGCGGGCGACGGCGACGTCGTCGATCGTGAGCGTGCGCACTCCCGGGATCGGGCCGCCGACGCCGACCAGGGGCTTGCCGAGGTCGTGCAGGCGCTGCACCTCGTGTTCGGTGAGCTCGAGCGACACCGCGACGACCGCGTCGACGCGCTGGCGGAGCAGGAAGTGCTCGAACACGCTCGAGCGCTCGCGCCCGTCGCCGGCGAGGTTGTAGAGCGTGAGGTCGTACCCGTGCCGGAGCAGCGCCTGCTGCGCCCCCTCCAGCACCGACGAGAAGAACCATCGGTTGAGGAACGGGATCACGACGCCGATGTTGCGGGTGCGGCCGGAGGCGAGGCTCGACGCGTTCGACGACACGACGTAGCCGAGCCGCGTCGCGGCATCCTCGACCTTCGCCTTGGAGGCGGGGGAGACGTGGCCGCGTCCGCTGAGCGCGCGGGACACCGTCGCGGTGGACACCCCCGCGAGCTTGGCCACCTCTTCGATGCCGACCATGGATCCCTCGTCTGACGCCGTCCGCGGACGAGCGGAGCGGGCGTGCCGATCCTATCGCCGCGCGGAGTGGCGCATTGTCCGGCCCCCGGGCGTACGGTAGAAAAGAGCGGGTCCGGGGCGGGCCTTCTGGGGGGCCTGGCTTGCCCACACCCGTCGATTGAAGGGACGTCCGCCGTGAAGTGGGTCAAGCGCATCGCGTTAGCGCTCGTCATCGGGTTCGCCCTGTTCTACACGATCACGCGTCCCGAGGATGCCGCCGCCGCCGTCCAGGGCGCCTTCGCCGCCGTCTGGGGCGCCGCCGAGGCCGTCGGTCGGTTCTTCACCTCGCTCGCGTCCTGACCGGAGCCGCCGTGCCGCCTCCCGCCCGCAGCATCTTCGATCCCCGCGTCGAGCGATTCCTGATCGCCGACGAGGGCGAGGTCGTCGTGGACGAGGTCGCCAAGCACTGGGCGGCGATCGTGAAGCCGGTGCTCCTGCTCGTGGCATCCGTGCCGCTGCTCATGCTCTCGTTCGTCGTGCCCCCGCAGGCGTGGTGGCTGCCCGCCGTGCTCGCCATCGGCCTCGCGGTCTGGTCGATGTGGCGCATCCTGCAGGCCCAGATGGACCGGTTCGTGATCACGAACATGCGCGTGTTCCGCGTGCACGGCATCCTGTCGCAGCACATCGCGACCATGCCGCTCTCGCGCATCCTCGACATCTCGCTGCACCGCCCCGTGCTCGGCCGCATCTTCAACTACGGCCACTTCGTCTTCGAGTCGGCTGCGCAGATCCAGGGCCTCAGCGAGATCCGCTACGTCGGCTCGCCGAACGAGCGCGACCTGACCATCCAGCGCGTGATCGCGCGCGCCGGCCTCCGCGGGCCGGTGAACCGGCAGACGGGGGCGCCGATGGGCGGCCCGATGCCTCCGGCGACGGCGGGCGCGGGCACGCGGCCGAGCCCGCAGGTCGCGCCGGCGAGCGAGGAGCGGCCGGAGGCGCCCGGGCCCAACGACACGATGCCGATCCCTCGCCTCTGAACGCCGCGCTCGTCGCGCCGGCCCCGATTTCGTGCAGGGGCACGTCATGGGTATCCTTGTGTGGCCCCCGGTCATGTGCAGAACGTGGTCGGGCGTTCGGCGAGTTACCCAAGCGGCCAAAGGGATCTGACTGTAAATCAGCTGTCTACGACTTCGGGGGTTCGAATCCCTCACTCGCCACCACGCTGAAGCCCCGGTTCGCCGGGGCTTCGTCCGTTTCCGGCGCCGCCCGCGGCAGTAGCGTGGGGGCATGACCCACGACGCCGCGGCCTCGGCCGACCTGCTCGCGCTCGCCCGTCGGATCGCGCTCGTCGCAGGCGAGCACGCGGTGGAGGAGCGCCGACGCGGCATCAGCGTCGCCGCGACGAAGTCGACGCCGACCGACATCGTCACCGCGGTCGACCGCGACACCGAGGAGCGGATCCGCTCCATGATCCTCGACGCCCGACCGGACGACGGGATCTTCGGCGAGGAGGAGGACACGCACGTCGGGTCGAGCGGCCTGAACTGGGTCGTCGACCCGATCGACGGCACCGTGAACCTGCTCTACGACATCCCGGCATGGTCGGTGAGCATCGCCGTGGTCGACGGGCCGCCGGACCCCGCGCACTGGAACGCGCTCGCCGGCGTCGTCGTGAACCCCGTCTCGGGCGAGGTCTTCGAGGCGAGCCTCGGCGGGGGAGCGCGGCTCGGCGACCGGGAGCTCCATGTCAACGAGGACGTCCCGCTGAATCGCGCCCTCGTGGCGACCGGCTTCGGCTACGCCGTGGAGCGCCGTCGGAGCCAGGCCGAGGTGCTCGTGCACGTGCTCCCGCGCATCCGCGACATCCGCCGCATCGGCTCGGCCGCGCTCGACCTCGGGGCGCTCGCCGCCGGTCGCCTCGACGCGTACTACGAGATCGGCCTGAACCCGTGGGATCACGCGGCCGGCGGACTCATCGTGCGCGAGGCGGGCGGGCGGATCGGCGGACTCCGCGGCGAGGCCGAGAGCGATCGGATGCTCGTCGCGGCCGCGCCGGCGCTGTTCGACGAGCTCACGGCGCTCCTGGAGGAGACGGTCGTGTGAGGCGGTCGAGGCGATCGTGGTGAGCATCCGTCCGGGATGCCGGACCAACCGGTTCCATCCGTCCGGACGGCATGGCGATCCCGAGCGAGAGCGGTTACGCTTTATCGATCCGTGACCTCGGCCCCCTGCTGGAGGTCACGTCCCCTGTCAGCCCCCGGATCAGCGAAAGTCCCCCACCGTGCCCGAGTCCCCTCTCGTGCCCGACCACTCAGCGCCAGGCACGTACGACCGCTTGCGGTCCGAGCGCCCCCTGTCGCGCCGCGAACTCCGGGACCGTTCGCACTCCTCTCCGGCCGAGCCGGTCGACCGTCGGGTCGACGACTCGGCCGCCGGCGTCTCCGGGGGCCGTTCCTTCGAGCACCTGCTTCCGTCGCGACCTGCGCCGCAGGCCGACGCGTCTCGTCAAGCGGATGCCTCGGGGCCGCTGCGTCCGCGCGATCGCCGTGAGCCGGCGGCGGATGCCGGTCCGGCGCACGCCTCGACGGGCGCGACGCGATCTGCGGCGATTCCGGCGGCGCCGCCTTCGGCCGCACCGTCGCCTGCCGCACCGTCGCCTGCCGCACCGTCTCCGAGTGCTCCGACGGAGTCGCGCCGTCAGCGACGCGAGCAGCGTCCCACGGCCGAGTCCGCTCCGCCGGCGCCCACCCCTGCCGCCGCGCCCCGCTCCGGCCGGCGCGCCGCACCGGGACCCGTCGACCACCCGACCGGTCCGATCTCCGGCGGGGGAGTCCCCGCCGGGGGCGCCGCAGCGCCCGCACCCGCGGCGTCGACAGCGCCCGCACCCGCGCCTGCGGCGTCGGCAGCACCCGCACCCGCGCCTGCGGCGAGGCCGAATCCATGGCCCACCCGCCGGCCCGGCGAGCCCGTCGACGGCTGGACGCCGCAGCGCCGACCCGCCGACGCTCCGTTGCCGTCGGCCGGGCAGCGACGCGCCGACGTCCCGGGCGAATCGGCGCGGGTCTTCGAGGGGACGCAGTCGGGCACGCTGCGGCCGACCGACTGGACCCCGCAGCGCGACGACCGCGGATCCGCGGCCTCGGCACCACCCGCGCGCCGGCCCGAGGCCGGTCGGGCCGAGCCACGACCGCCCCGCACGCACCAGGCGCGGGATGCGCACGAGGCCGCCCGGCACCCTGCGGACCAGCGCCCCGACCCACGGCAGCCCGGTGCCCGACCGTCCGTCGACACCCACGGAGATCGTCGTCACGACGGCCGCCGCGACGACCCCGGCCACCACGATCCGCGGTCGCTCGACCGGCGTGATCGGCAAGCCCGGCCCCACGACCCGCGCCCGCCGCAGGCAGCCGGCACGGCCACGGGCGATGCACGACTCGCGCCGGCGCAGCGGCCGGCCGGCCCGGGCGCAGCACCCGACACCGGATCGCCGCGCGGCGGCGTGCCGGGCCGACGGCCGATCGACGGCGCACAACGGCCGATCGACGGCGCACACGCCGGGCGCCGCGTCGGCGACCCCCGCGGCGAGGTGCCCGACGGGTTCGACCCGCGCGATCCCCGCGCGGCGGCCGCCGCACAGCGGCGTCCCGCCGACGCCGGCCAGGCGCCCGCGGCGCCCCGCGATCCCCGGCGCACGGGCCCGATCGGCCGGCCGGAGCCGTCGGACCGCCGCCCCACCGCACCGGGCGAGCCCGGCGCCGCACGTCGCACCGGGCCGATCCAACCGCCGCACGCCGGCCGCGAGCTCGCCCGACGCGAGGGCGCTCCGAACGCTCGTCGCGACGACGCCCCGATCGCCCGTCGAGAGGCCGACGACCAACGTCGTCCGTCCGCGCCCGCCCGGTCGCCGCAGGACCACGAGGCGGATCGCGCCGGAGACATCAGCGACCTCCTCGGCTTCGGCAGCGCGCCCGCAGGGCGCGAGGTGCGCGAACTCGACGCCGGCGTCGCGGCGCAGCAGTCCGAACCGCACGGCGAGCGGCGCACGCCCGCGGCCGACGGGCCCGGTGCCGCCGAGGCATCCGCTCGCCGCCTGCCCGTGGGCCGTCGGACCCCGAACGACCGTCGCGTGCCGGACCGCCCCGCGCCCGCGCCGAGTGGAGCGCCGTTCGACGGCACGCGGCCGCCGGGTCGAGGGGCCCGCCGCGGCACGATGCGCCGGCTCTCCGGCGTGATCGCCATGGGGTTCGTCGCGATGCTCGCGCTCGCGACCTCCGTGCCGGCGCTGTCGCTCCTGACGCCCGAGGAGGTGCAGGCGATGGCCCTCACGCAGACGTACACGACCCGGGACGGCCAGCGCGTCGACATCTCCGGCAACGCGCTCGCGGCGGACGTCGACCGCGAGGTGTACCAGACGCAGACCATCGAGGAGTACGCGCAGGCCGCCGGCATCCGCGCCGAGGCGACCTTCACGAACAACCCGCTCGGTACGATCCAGTGGCCCTTCGCGGTCGGCGTGCACATCGGCGACCGGTTCGGCTACCGGAACTGCTACGGCTGCTCGTCGGACCACCACGGCCAGGACTTCAACCCGGGCCTCGGCGCGCAGATCCAGGCGATCGCCGACGGCGTCGTGTCCGAGTCGACCGACGCGGGCGGCTCGCTCGGCGTCGTGATGATGATCGACCACGTCATCGACGGCCAGGTCGTCACGAGCGTCTACGCGCACATGGAATACGGCTCGCGCCGATTCGAGGTCGGCGACACCGTCGAGGTCGGCGACGTCGTCGGCACGACCGGCAACACGGGCATGTCGACCGGCCCGCACCTCCACTTCGAGATCCGCATCGGCGGCAAGGACGGGTACTGGGTCGACCCGCTCGAGTGGCTCTACGCCAACACCAACTGACCCGTTCCGCCCGCGGCCCGCTCCGCGGGCGTCGTCGTGCGCGCCTGCGCGCGGTGCGCGCCCCTCCGCAGGGCCGCCGCCTCGCGGCGCGGCGACGGCAGACTGGCCCCCTCCGGGGGCGAGTTCGCAGGACCAGGGCGCACGGAGGGCTCCACCGTGCCCTGTCGGCCGGCTCATCCTGCGAATCACCGCCGGCCGGGCCGCGAGGTTTCACCCGCGCGCGTCCTGGTCGGGGAGTCGATGCGGGTGCAGGGCCACCCTGTGCACAACGGCCCGCGGGCACGCGCGCGAGCCGCGAGACTTCGAGCGTGCCCGTGTCCGCCGCCACCGTGGTCCGCGCGCACGGCGGCGCCCTGCCGTACCGTGCCCTCGACGAGTTCGGCGTCTCGCGGGCAGCGGTCGCGTCTGCCGTCCGTCGCGGTCGCCTCGTCCAAGTCAGGGAACGCTGGTTCGCCGTGCCCGACGCACCCGTGGATGTGGTCCGCGCGGTGCGCGTCGGGGGCAGCCTGACTGCGTCATCCGTTGCCCGGCTCGAGGGACTCTGGGTCCGCGACGACCCACTCCTGCACGTCCGGGTGCCACGCTCGGCGGGGAGGCTGTGGTCGCCGTCGCCTGACGGCCCCCGCGTGCCACTGGACCGGGACGCACACCGCGTCTGCGTGCACTACCGCACGGTGCCGGGCCGTCCCACCGCCCGAGACGACCTCGTCATGGCGCTCGCGGAGATGGCGAGGTGCGCACCGCGGCTCGATGCGCAGATCGCCATCGACTCCGCCCTGTCGCTCGGTCGCATCGGCGGCGCGGACCTCGCCGCGCTGCGCGAGCTCGTCGGCGCCAGCCGCCGCGGAATCGTCGATCTTGCGGACGCTGGGTGCCAATCGGGCGTCGAGACGATCGTTCGCCTGATGCTCCACGGGCATCGGGTCCGCCATCGCACCCAGGTCCGCATCGACGGCGTCGGTCGCGTCGACGTCCTCGTGGGCGACCGCCTCGTCATCGAGATCGACGGACAGGGATTCCACACCGGTCCGGAGTTCGAGCGCGACCGCCGGCGCGATTTCGAGCTGATGCTGCGCGGATACCTCGTCGTCAGGGTGAGCTACGCGATGGTCATGCGGGAGTGGGACGCCGTGCGAGGCGGACTGCTCGAATTGATCGAACGCGGCGACCATCGTTGGGGAGGCCGCGCCCGCCCGCGGCCGCGCGACCCTCGCCGCTCGCTCGCACGACGTCACATCACCGATTGAAGCCGGGTTCGCAGGATGAGGCGAGCGTTGACGGTCATAGTGATTCCAACGGGCCGCTCATCCTGCGAACTCGGAGCGAGCGGTGGCCAGAGGGCAGGGGCCGAGGGCGCGGAGCGCGCGGCCCTGGAGGGCGAAGGGCGCGGAGCGCGCCGCGCGCGGCGCGGGGCGGATGCCGCGCGGCATCCGCCCCTCGACGGCGTTCGGGCTGCGGCTTAGGCCTGCAGCCAGACGGTGGTGTCGCCCGGCAGGCGGCCGCCGTCGAGGTCGCCGCTGGCGAGGATGACGTCGCCGGCGGGGAGGTCGACGGGCTCGGAGCCCGTGTTGGCGACCACGAGCACGTCGCGGTTGCGGACGGCGAGCACGCCGTCGCCGGCGCCCTCCTGCCACGCGAGCTCACCGGTCGCGAGCCCGCGGGCGCGGCGCTCGGCGAGCGCGGTGCGGTACAGCTCGAGGGTGGAACCGGGCACCCCGCGCTGGCGGTCGCGCGCGACGCGCGCCCACTCGGCGGGCTGGGGCAGCCACGAGGCATCCGTCGGCCCGAAGCCGTAGGAGGGCGCGTCGGCCTCCCACGGGATGGGCACGCGGCATCCGTCGCGGCCGTAGCGCTCGCCGTTCGTGCGGAACCAGGTCGGGTCCTGACGGGCCTCGTCGGGCAGGTCGACGACCTCGGGCAGCCCGAGCTCCTCGCCCTGGTACAGGTAGGCCGAGCCGGGGAGGGCGAGCATCAGCGCGGACGCCGCGCGCGCACGGCGCAGGCCGACCACCGGGTCCGGCAGGCCGGGGCTCTTCGGGCCGATGCCGTGGCCCTGGAGGCTGTCCGAGGTCAGCGCCAGGCGCGAGGCGTGGCGGATGACGTCGTGGTTCGAGAGCACCCACGTCGACGGGGCGCCGACGGCGGCGAACGTGTCGATCGAGTGGTCGATGACGGCGCGGAGCGCGTCGGCCTTCCACGGCGTCTCGAGGTAGGCGAAGTTGAACGCCTGGTGCATCTCGTCGGGCCGCACCCACTTGGCCACGCGCGAGAGCGGGTCGACCCAGGCCTCGGCGGCCAGGATCCGCTCGCCGTCGTACTCCTCGAGCACCTTCCGCCAGTCGCGGTAGACGTCGTGCACGCCATCCTGGCCCCAGTACGGGGCGCCGTCGCCCTCGTCGTGGATCTCGGGCTCGAGGGGCACCCCGGCCTCGAGGCCGTGCGCGTTGCCGCCCATCGACCCGGCGTCGGCGGGCGGGGTGTAGTCGGGCAGGCCGTCGGCCTTGATGAGGCCGTGGGCCACGTCGACGCGGAAGCCGTCGACGCCGCGGTCGAGCCAGAACCGCAGGATCCGCCGGAACTCCTCGCGGACCTCCTCGTCGTTCCAGTCGAAGTCGGGCTGCGAGCTGTCGAAGATGTGCAGGTACCACTGCCCGGGCGTGCCGTCGGGGTCGGTCGTACGGGTCCACATCGACCCGCCGAACACCGACTCCCAGTTGTTCGGGGGAAGTTCGCCCTCGGCGCCGTTGCCGTCGCGGAAGATGTAGCGCGCGCGCTCGCGGCTGCCGGGCTCGGCGGCGAGGGCCTCCTGGAACCACGGGTGCTGGTCGCTCGAGTGGTTCGGGACGAGGTCGACGATGACCTTCAGTCCGAGCCGGTGGGCCTCGGCGAGCATGTCGTCGAAGTCGGCGAGCGTGCCGAAGCGGGGGTCGACGTCGCAGTAGTCGGCGACGTCGTAGCCCGCATCCTTCTGCGGCGACGTGTAGAACGGCGACAGCCAGATCGCGTCGACGCCGAGCTCGGCGAGCGCGGGAAGGCGCGTGCGGATGCCGGCCAGGTCGCCCATGCCGTCGCCGTTCGCGTCGGCGAACGAGCGGGGGTAGATCTGGTAGATCGCGGCGGTGCGCCACCAATCGGAAGTCATGCGGAAACCCTAAGCCAATCTCACATATCTGAAAGCGTTTGCAGACTAGAACGCCCCGGAGGAGCCTAGCAAGCCGGTATCGATCGGGTAACGCCGAGTTGTCAATGTGACGCGGAGCAGGTACAAATAAAATCGCTTGCAATCCCATCGCGGGCAACCACAAACGGAAGAACGGCCTTTCGAGCACGGTGCGAGGAACTCCCCACCAGGCGAAGGCGCCGGTCTCACGCACACTGAGAAGGGCACACCAATGCGGGTGAACAAGAAGAGCCTCCTCGCGGCCGGCGCAGTCGCCGTCGTCGCGACGCTGGGTCTCGCCGGTTGCTCCGGCGACTCGGGCGACGACAACGGGTCGGCCGCCGAGAGCGGCGGCACGCTGACCGTCTGGGTCGACGCCGAGCGCGTCGACGCGCTGCAGGGCGCAGCTGACGCCTACACCGAGGCGACCGGCGTCGAGGTCGACCTCGTCGGCAAGGACAACGCCACCATCAAGGACGACTTCATCCAGCAGGTCCCGACCGGCGAGGGCCCCGACATCACGATGGGCGCGCACGACTGGCTGGGCGAGCTCTCGACCAACGGCGTCGTCGCGCCGCTCGAGCTCGGCGACTCGGCCGCCGACTACCTCCCCGTCGCGATCGACGCGGCGACCTACGAGGGCACCGTCTACATGCTCCCGTACGCGGTCGAGAACATCGCCGTGCTGCGCAACGCCGACCTCGTCGCCGAGCCGGCCTCGAGCTTCGACGACATGATCGCCAAGGGCAAGGCCGCCGGCCTCGACCACCCGTTCGTGGTGGAGCAGGGCGCCGAGGGCAACCCGTACCACCTCTACCCGTTCCAGACGGCGTTCGGCGCCCCGGTGTTCGGCACCAACGACGAGGGCTACGACCCCACCGACCTGCAGCTCGGCAACGAGGGCGGCATCGAGTTCGCCAAGTGGCTCGGCAGCCAGGGCAAGAACGGCACCGGCGAGTTCAACACCGACATCGACGGTGACATCGCCAAGCAGGCCTTCCTCGACGGCACCGCGGCCTTCTGGCTGACCGGTCCGTGGAACGTGGGCGCGGCCATCGACGGCGGCGTCAACGTCGCGATCGACACCGTCCCGAGCCCGACCGGTGAGGCCGCCTCGCCGTTCGCCGGCGTCAAGGGTTTCTTCGTGTCGTCCGAGTCGGAGAACAAGGTCGCCGCGAACGACTTCCTCGTGAACTACATCGGCACCGAGGACGTCCAGCTCGAGCTGTTCAAGGCCGGCAACATCCTGCCCGCCCTCTCGGCCGCCGCCGAGTCCGCGTCGAGCGACCCGATCATCGAGGGCTTCGCGGCCGTCGGCCAGGAGGCCGTCCCGATGCCGGCCATCCCCGCCATGGGTTCGGTCTGGCAGTACTGGGGCATCGCCGAGGCCTCGATCATCAACGGCGAGGACCCGACGGCGACGTGGGAGAAGCTCACCGCCGACGTCCAGGCTGCGATCGGCTGATCCGGCCACGAGGCTCCGGGCCGGATGCCGCGAGGCGTCCCGCCCGGAGCCGCAGCCGTATCCGGAGCGTTCCACGAGATGAGCGAGCAGAGCTGATGAGCACCACGACCGACGAGGACGTCGTCACCGAGACGGCGACCCCGCCCACGAAGCGCCAGCGCCGCGCCGCGGCGATCGCGGATGCCGCATCCGGCGGCGTGCGCACCATCCTGATCAAGCTCCTGCTGCTCGGCATCGTCGACGCGATCGCGGTCTACGCGCTCTTCGTCCTCGCGCTCTCGCAGGACTGGCTCGTGTTCGCCGTCGTCGCCGGCGTCACGGCCCTCGTCAACTGGATCTACTTCTCCCGGCGACGCCTCCCGGCGAAGTACCTCACGCCGGGCGTCATCTTCCTGGTGCTGTTCCAGGTGTTCGTGCTCGTCTACACGGGCTACATCGCCTTCACCAACTACGGCACCGGCCACAACGGCTCCAAGGAGCAGGCCGTCAGCTCGCTCATGGCCGCATCGCTCGAGCGCGTGCCCGAGTCGCCGACCTACAAGGTCACCGTCGTCGACCAGCTCGGCACGCTGGGCCTGCTCGTGACCGACCCCGACGGCGACGTCAGCGTCGGCACCAACGAGCAGCCGCTGCAGCCGGTCGACGGCGCCGAGGTCGAGGGCGGCAAGGCCGTCGCGATCGACGGCTGGACCTCGCTGCAGTTCTCCGAGGTCATCGCCCGGACCGGCGAGATCACCGAGCTCGCGGTGCCGTTCTCGGACGACCCGAACGACGGCGCCATCCGCACGCCCGACGGCTCCAACGGCTACCTCTACACCTCGAACCTCGAGTACGACGAGGCGGCCGGCACGATGACCGACCTCGGCACCGGCACCGTGTACTCCGACATCGGCACGGGCGCGTTCACCGCCGACGACGGCACCGAGTTGCTGCCCGGCTGGCAGATCACGGTCGGGTTCGACAACTTCGTCCGCGCCGTCACCGACACCCGCCTCGCGGGCCCGCTCGTGTACGTCACGCTGTGGACCTTCGCGTTCGCGCTCATCTCGGTCGCGACGACGTTCTTCCTCGGCCTCTTCCTCGCGCTCGTCTTCAACGACATGCGCATGCGGGGCCGGAAGTACTACCAGGTCGTCATGATCATCCCGTACGCCATCCCGTCGTTCCTCTCGGCGCTGGTCTGGGCGGGCATGATGAACGAGAGCTTCGGCTTCATCAACCAGGTCATCTTCGGCGGCGCCGCGATCCCATGGCTCACCGATCCCTTCATGGCGAAGGTGTCCGTGCTGATCGTGAACCTCTGGCTCGGGTTCCCGTACATGTTCCTCATCTGCACGGGTGCGCTGCAGTCGATCCCCGACGACGTGAACGAGGCATCCAGCATCGACGGCGCGTCGGCGTGGCAGACGTTCCGGCACATCAAGCTGCCGCTGCTGCTCGTGAGCGTCGCGCCGCTGCTGATCGCCTCGTTCGCGTTCAACTTCAACAACTTCAACGTCATCTACATGTTGACGAACGGCGGGCCGCGCGACACCGGCGCGCCGATCCCGGTCGGCTTCACCGACATCCTCATCTCGATGGTCTACAAGGTCGCGTTCACCGGCCAGAACCGCGACTACGGCCTCGCGGCGGCGTACTCGATCATCATCTTCATCGTCGTCGCGGTGATCTCGATCATCGCGTTCCGCCGAACCAAGTCGCTCGAGGAGATCAACTGATGTCGGACCAGCAGGCGATCCCCGGCTCGGACACGGGCCTCCTCGAGGGCGAGATCCGCGAGGAGGGCGACGCGGTCCGTGCGGGCCGCGACCCCGAGCTGCGCACCACGGCGACCGCGCCGAAGCGCCCGTTCCGCTTCGACCGCTGGTTCAAGGCCACCGGATGGCGCCACCTCGTCGGCCTCGTGGTCGTCGCGTTCGCGCTCTTCCCGGTCGTGTTCGTCATCTCGTCGTCGCTCAACCCGAACGGCACCCTCACGGGCTCGAACGCGCTGTTCTCGCAGATCGGGTTCGACGCCTATGCGCGGATCCTCACGAACCCGCAGGTGCCGTTCACGACCTGGTTCGCGAACACGCTCATCATCGCGGGCGTCACCGCGATCCTGACGGTGTTCCTCGGCGCGCTCGCGGCGTATGCGTTCTCGCGCATGCGCTTCACCGGCCGCCGCTTCGGCCTCATCACGATCGTCGTCGTGCAGATGTTCCCGCAGATGCTGGCCGTCGTCGCGATCTTCCTCGTGATGACCGCGATCAGCGATTGGTTCCCCGCGATCGGCCTGAACACGCACATCGGCCTGATCATGGTCTACCTCGGCGGCGCGCTCGGCGTGAACACGTACCTCATGTACGGCTACTTCAACACGATCCCGTCGTCGATCGACGAGGCGGCGAAGATCGACGGTGCGGGCCATGCGCGGATCTTCTTCACGATCATCCTGCGCCTCGTCGCCCCGATCCTCGCGGTCGTCGCGCTGCTGTCGTTCATCTTCTCGGTGAACGAGTACGTCGTGGCCTCGGTGATCCTGATCGACACCGAGAACCAGACGCTCGCGGTGGGCCTCACGAAGCTCGTCTCGAACCCGCGCTACGCGGACTGGGCGGCGTTCTCGGCGGGCGCGGTCATCGCGGCGCTGCCGGTCGTCGTGCTGTTCCTCTACCTCCAGAAGTACATCGTCGGCGGGCTCTCGGCCGGGTCCGTGAAGTAGCGCCGACCACGGCGACGGATGCCGCGACGCGGGGGCCCCGCGCCGCGGCATCCGTCGTCTCGGGGTCGGAAGTCGCCTCGCGACGGGAGGGGCGCGCGGGGCCTACGGCCCGACGGCGGCACGCGCGTGCTCGGTAGCATGGACGGACCGCTTCGCACGCGACCGGGAGTGACCATGGACGCCGACCAGAACCGCTCGCCCGACGACCGCGAGGCGCCGCCGCCCGCGCCGCCTGCACCGCCGGTCCCGCCCGCGGCCGCGCCGCCCGCCGCCGCGCCGACGCCCTACGGCGCGCCGCCGGCCGCGCCCGGGTACGGGATGCCTCCGGCTGCCCCCGGCTACGGAACGGCGCCGGTATCGGGCGCCTACGCCCCCTACGCGAGCCGCCCGGCGCCGCCGCCGACCAACACCCTCGCCTGGGTGAGCTTCGGGCTGGCGCTGGGGTCGATCTTCTTCGGATTGCTCACCTCGGTCGCCGCGGTCGTGTGCGGCCACATCGCGCGGAGCCAGATCCGCCAGCGGGGCGAGGAGGGCAACGGGATCGCGCTCACGGGCCTCATCCTCGGGTACGTCGTGACGGGCCTCTGGGTCGCCGGGATCGTCGCCTACGGGCTGTTCGTGATCGTCGCGATCGTCGGCTACGGGATCTCCACCGGAGTGCCCTCCAGCCTCTGACCGCCGATTTAGCGTGGACGCGCCGAGGTGATATTCTCGTGTGGTTGCCGCGACAGCGGCGCACGCCCCGATAGCTCAGTGGTAGAGCACTTCCATGGTAAGGAAGGGGTCGTCAGTTCAATCCTGACTCGGGGCTCTGGTTCCTCCGGCTCGACCGGGGAAGCCTCGCGGCGGGGTAGCTCAGGTGGTTAGAGCACACGGCTCATAATCGTGGTGTCGCGGGTTCGAGTCCCGCCCTCGCTACCGTGAATCATCGGTTGATCCGGAGTCTCTTGTCCTTCTGAAGGGCACGGACTCGATGAGTCCAGCGTTCGTACGGTGCGATCCGCCGGATTCTCGTGCCTCTTGGATGGCGCTGCGGCGTGATCCGGAGGACACTGGCAGGAGAGGCCCCGACTCGGGGTTCTGGGAGGATCGCATCATCCGGGGGGCGGCTGATGTCCGTCAGCGAATACGACGACCTCGAGTTGCGCATCGACCGCGATGCCGACGGATCCTACCGCGTGCTGGCCCGCGCGCCCGACGGGCGGACCGCGCGTGGATCGTTCACGTCGCCCATGACCGACGATGACCTCGACGACTTCGTGCAGCGCGTCGGACTGGCCCGTCGGCGCGGCGACTCGGGGGACGCGAGGATGAAGGCGATCACCGAGTTCGGCGCGGATCTCTTCGACGCCCTGATCAAGGACGAGGTCGGCACGGTGTACTACTCCGCGCGCAGCGCGGCCGCCGAGCATGATCGGGGTCTCCGCATCACGCTGCGGCTCTCGGGTTCGCCTGAGCTGATGCGGCTCCCGTGGGAGTTCCTCTACAAGCGCCCGCGTTTCATCGCGCAGTCGACCTACACCCCGATCGTCCGCGCACTCGACGTCGACTCCGCGATGCATCCCCACGAGCTGCGGCTGCCGATGCGGATCCTGGCGATGGTGAGCAGTCCTGCCGGCTACCCGGAGCTCGACGCCGACACCGAGCGACGGAACCTCGAGCGCGCCCTCGCCCGCCCGGGCGCAGCCGGGCTGGTCGAGGTCACCTGGCTCGACCGCGCCACCCTGGGCGAGTTGGGGCGCCGGGTCGCGGAGCCCGACGAGATCCACGTGCTGCACTTCATCGGCCATGGAGCATACGACGAGGCGACGGAATCGGGCGTGCTCGTCCTCGAGACCCCGCAGGGACGCGCGCATGACGTCTCGGGCGAGGAGATCGGGGCGATGCTCCAAGACGAGACGAGCCTGCGGCTGGTGGTGCTGAACGCGTGCGAGGGGGCGCGGAGCTCGCACGTCGACCCGTTCTCGGGCGTGGCGACGAGCCTCGTGCAGTTCGACATCCCCGCCGTGATCGGAATGCAGTTCGAGATCACGGACGATGCCGCGATCGCGTTCAGCGAGAGCCTCTACACCGGCCTCGCGACCGGCTTGCCTGCCGACGCGGCGCTCGCACCTGCCCGACGCGCCATCATCGGGGCGATGCACGCCACGGAGTTCGGGACACCGGTGCTGTTCCTGCGCGACGGCGATGCGAGGCTGTTCGACGTCGCGGATGTCCCCGCGGAACTCCCTGCTCCTGCTCCGGCTGCCGCGCCGGCTCCGGCGGCTGGGGCGGCGGTCGAGGAGGAGGATGGGTCCGCTGAGCCCGTCGTGGCGAGCCTCGACGGTCCGGGGCCGATCGATGCGGTCCCGCCGATGCCGACGGCCGGGTCGGAGACCACCGCCGAGTCGCAGCCCGAGCGGGCGCGGACGACCTGGCCGCTCGGGCCCCTCCTGCTCGCGTGGACCGCGGCGGGGCTGCTCACGTTCTCGGTGGCGACGTGGATCTCCGTCTGGATCGAGTGGAACGTCGCGGCGGGCGTTGCCCAGTACTCGGCTCAGGCCCTCGCCTTCGCGGCCCTGGCCCTATACCACCTCGCCCGGGAAGACCGGGACCGGATCGCGGCCGCCCTGCTCGGGGTCGCAGCGATCGCCGGCGTGTACATGGTGATCGTCTTCGACTCCGTCTACGAGAGTTTGGCCTGGGGCGCCGTCGTCGTCGGACTCGCTCTGATCGGCGTCGGAATCCGAGTGTGGGCCGTCGCGGCGAAGCGGACTTCGCCGTTCACGGTGAGTACGCGCATTCCCGCGCCGTTCATCGTCTTCGCGGGCATCGCATACCTGTCTGCCGCGATGGTCCTCTTCGACCGCGTCGTCTGGGATTGGGACCCGGTGTTCGCCTGGACCTGGCCGTTCGCGATGCTCGCGGTGGGCGCCGGCTATGTCCTCGCCGCGCACGTGCTGGCCCGGGAAGAGCGGTCCACCCGGGCCCCTCGCGACATCAGCTCCGCGGTGACGGCCCAGCGTCGGCGCTTCGCGAGATCCGTCGTCCTGGCCGGGCTCGGGGTGGCATCGCTCGCCTACACGTCCTGGATGGTCTTCGGCGTCGTGGTCCAGCCGGGGGACGCCTTCCAGCTCGCACCGGCTGCGTTCCTCGGGCAGACGCTGGCGTTCGGTGCGTTCGCGGTGCACCACCTCACTCGCCCGAATGGCGATTCGGTTCCGGCATCGGTCGGATACGCGATCGTCGCGGGGGTGAGCGCGGTCACCGTGTGGAACGTGTCGACGGATCTCGAGTCGAGAGCGTGGGGGGACGCAGCCCTCCTCGGGCTCTTCCTCATCGCGATCGGGGGGTGGCTCGCCGTTGCCGGGCGACGCGGGGCATCGCCATTCGCAGTGAGCCTGAAGGCGCCGTCCCCCTACGTGATCGCGCTCGGCGCCGTCTATGCGGTCGCCGCAGTGCTCCGGGTGGCTGGTGCAGGCGATGTGTCATTGGTCATCGATTGGATCATCCTCCCCATCGCCGTGCTCGGTATGGCGGTCGGGTACGTCATCTCGGCCGTGCTCCTGGTGCAGGCGGGTCGGCGCGGACTTCAGTAGCGCAGGCGGCTCTCGGAGGCTCGCAACGTCACGCCCTCGCCGGCGGACCGAACACGATCGCGTCCATGGAGCCGCACGACCGCGGGGGCCGCGCCGATCGGCGCGACCCCCGCGGTGTCGTCGGGCGATGCGTCAGACGCGCGCGCCGCGCCGCGCCACCACGTCGCCGAGCGCGTCGGCGTCGAGCGCGAACAGGTCGCGCGACCCGGCCGTCGCCGCGGGGACGAGGCCGGCCACCGCTGGGAGCAGCTGCTCGGCGTAGAAGCGTGCCATCGGCAGCTGCGTCGCCGCGATGGCGTCGCCGTCGAGCTCTCGGGCGGCGAGTGCGGACTTCGCGAGGAGCCATCCGCCGACCACGAGACCCCAGATGCGCAGGTACGGGCTGGAGCCCGAGAGCACCGAGTTCGGGTCGGACTGGCCGGTGCTGAGCATCCACGCGGTGGTCTGCTCGAGCATGTCGAGGCTCGTGCTCAGCTGCGCCCGGATGGACGCGAACTCGTCGCCCGCGTCCGCCAGCTCGCCGTCGAGTTCGCGCATGGTGGCGATGAACTCGAGGAACGACGCGCCGTTCCGGACGCCGAGCTTGCGGCCCACGAGGTCGGCGGCCTGGATGCCGTTGGTGCCCTCGTAGATGGCGGCGATGCGCACGTCGCGGTAGTGCTGGGCGGCGCCGGTCTCCTCGATGAAGCCCATGCCGCCGTGGATCTGCAGTGCGAGCGACGTGAGCTCGTTGCCGAGGTCGCTTCCGAACGACTTGCAGATGGGGGTGAGGAGGCCCACGATCTCGTCCGCGCGGGCGCGGGTCGCGGCATCCGGGTGGTGGGTCGAGATGTCGACCTGGACGGCGTTCAGGAGCATCATGCGGCGGAGCGCGGCGATGTACGACTTCTGCGTCATGAGCATGCGGCGCACGTCGGGGAACTCGATGATCGGCGAATCCTGCGTGGCGCCGATCGCGCGGCCCTGGATGCGGCCCGTCGCGTACTCGAGCGACTGCTGGTACGCGCGCTCGGCCACGGCGAGCCCCTGCGTGCCCACCGAGACGCGCGCGCTGTTCATCATCACGAACATGATCCGCATGCCGAGGTTCTCGTCGCCGATGAGGTACCCGGTGGCGTCCTCGTACGACAGCACGCAGGTGGGGGAGCCGTGGATGCCCATCTTGTGCTCGACGCCGACGGTGTGCACCCCGTTGCGCTCGCCGATCGAGCCGTCGTCGTTCATGAGGAACTTCGGCACGATGAAGCACGAGATGCCCTTCGTGCCGGCGGGCGCGTCGGGCGTGCGGGCCAGCACCAGGTGCACGATCTGGTCGCTCAGGTCGTGGTCGCCGAACGTGATGAAGATCTTCTGGCCGGTGATGCCGTACGTGCCGTCAGGGCGCTTGACGGCCTTCGTGGTCAGGGCGCCCACGTCGGAGCCGGCGTGCGGCTCGGTGAGGTTCATCGTGCCGGCCCACTCGCCGCTGACCATCTTCGGCAGCCAGGCCTGCTTCTGCTCCTCGCTGCCGTAGTGCAGGAGGGCCTCGATCGCGCCCTGCGTGAGCAGGGGCGCGAGCGAGAAGGCCATGTTGGCCTCCATCGTCAGCTCCTGGATGGCGAGCCCGATCGCGCGCGGGAAGTCGCCGCCGCCGAACGCCTCGGGCAGTGGGACCGACCCCCAGCCGGCCTCCACGTAGGCGGCGTAGGCCTCCTTGAACCCGGTCGGCGTCGTCACCGTGCCGTCGGGGTTCAGCCGGGCACCCTCGAGGTCGCCGGCGCGGTTGGTGGGGGCGACGACCTCGGCCATGAAGCCGCCGACCTCCTCGAGGATCTCGGTGGCCGTGTCGAGGTCTGCGTGTTCGAAGCCCGGGAGCTCGGCGACCCGGTCGTAGCCCACGACGTGCGTGAGCGCGTACGCCAGGTCGGCGACGGGCGGACGGAAATCAGTCATCTTCGGACTGTAGGCGCGGCCATCCGCGTGCGGGCCGAATCTGTCGCTCTCGACGAAGCACGTGGGTCGAACGGGCGCGGATGTTGTGCCTCCCGTCAGTCGGACCCGCCGACCCGGGGCGGCCCGGCCCGTCCGCCCGGTCGGGAATGGAATGCCGCGCATCGCGTTGGCCTTCATCAGGGGTCGTCCGCGTCGGCGGTCGGGCCGAGCGAGGAGGACGTGTGACCGAGCAGACCGCCGTGGGATTGCGCTCCGAACGCGGCCCGGTGCTGATGGCCCTGATGCTGTGCACCGGGCTGGTCGCGATCGAGGCGACGATCCTGGCGACGGCGGTGCCGTCGATCGTGGCCGACATCGGCGGCTTCGCCCAGTTCCCGTGGCTGTTCTCGATCTACCTGCTCGCCCAGGCCGTGTCGGTGCCCGTGTATGCGAAGCTCGCGGACACGATCGGCCGCAAGCCGATCATGCTCGTGGGCATCGGGGCGTTCCTCGTCGGGTCGATCCTCGCGGGCTTCGCGTGGGACATGACCTCGCTCATCGTCTTCCGCGCGATCCAGGGCCTCGGCGCCGGCGCGGTGCTGCCCGTCTCCATCACCATCACGGGCGACATCTACACCGTGCGCGAACGCGCCCGGGTCCAGGGCTACATCGCGAGCGTGTGGGCCGCGTCATCCGTCATCGGCCCGTCGCTCGGCGGACTCTTCGCCGAGTTCCTCTCGTGGCGGTGGATCTTCTTCGTCAACATCCCGCTGAGCATCATCGCCGCGTGGATGCTGATCCGGCACTACCACGAGCGCGTGGAGCGCAAGAGGCACCGCATCGACCTCGCCGGCGCGAGCGTGCTCACGGTCGGGCTCACGCTGCTGATCCTCGCGGTGCTCGAGGGCGGCCAGGCCTGGGCGTGGAACTCGTGGCAGAGCATCGGCGCGTTCGCCCTCGCCGCCGTGCTGCTGGTGGCGTTCGTGTTCATCGAACGGCGCGCGGCGGAGCCGATCCTGCCGCTCTGGGTGTTCTCCCGGCGCCTCATCCTCACGACCTCGCTCATCTCGCTCGGCGTCGGCGCCGTGCTCATCGGCCTGACCTCGTACGTGCCGACGTACCTCGAGATCTCGGCCGGCCAGTCCCCGCTCGTATCGGGCCTCGCGGTCGCCGCGCTGACGCTCGGCTGGCCGATCTCCGCGTCGCAGTCCGGGCGGCTGTACCTTCGGATCGGCTTCCGGAACACGGCGTTCCTCGGCCTCGCCATCGCCGTGCTCGGCGCGTCGGGACTGGTCGTCGCGACCTTCGCCCCCAACCCGGTGACGACGGCGATCGCCTGCTTCGTCGTGGGTCTGGGCCTCGGCCTCGTCGCCTCGCCGACGCTCATCGCCGCGCAGTCGTCCGTACCGTGGTCGGAGCGCGGCGTCGTGACGGGAGCCAACATGTTCCTCCGCTCCATGGGCAGCGCCGTGGGCGTCGCGGTCTTCGGTGCCGTCGCCAACGGCGTGATCGCCGAGTCCGGGCTCGGGATCCACTCGCCCACGGCGATCCGCATCGCCTCGGCGGCGGTGTTCATCGGCGTGGTGATCGCGGCGGTCGCGACGGTCGCCGGTGCCGTGGCGATGCCGCGCGCGCACGTCGACGACATCGAGCACCGGCCGGCCGAACCGGCGGAGCCCGCCGCCGCGGGCTCGGCCGAACCGGCGGAGCCCGCCGCCGCGGGCTGACGAGCGGATCCGGCCCGTCGCGCCCGAGGCGCAGGACTCGCCGCCCGCAGGGCGCTCCAGCGCGGCGCTCCCGTGCGGCGCGCCGCGGGCCGGAGGTCCCATCGGGCGCAGCCCGTTCGTGGTCAGATGTGCCCGACGAGGGGGTGCGTCGATGGCCAAGACGAGCGCGGCGGCGGCGGATCGGTGGCGCGAGCGGCGGACCCCGCGTCGCCAGGTCTCGGGCCTCGTGGAGCGATGGACCGTCGTCGACGGGGTCGACGTCTTCTACCGGGAGTCGCCCGACCCGCCGCCCGACGCCCGCGTGATGATGCACGTGCACGGCTTCGGGATGTCGGGCCGGTACCTCCTGCCGACGGCGGAGCTGCTCGCCGACGAGTTCCACACGTTCGTGCCCGACCTGCCCGGGTTCGGCCGCAGCGGCCGCCACGAGGAGGGCCTCGACATCCCGGACCTCGCGCGGGCGGCGGTCCGGTTCCTCGACGACCGCGGGGTCGAACGCGCGACGCTCGTCGGGAACTCCATGGGGTGTCCGGTGATCCTCGAGTTCGCGAGCCGCTTCCCCGACCGCATCGACCGCGCCGTGCTCGTGTCGCCCGCGGGCGGCGTGTTCAACCGGCCGCTGTCACGGGCGATCCGGCAGCTCGCGCAGGACGGGACGCGCGAACCGCCGCGGATGGCGCGGGTCGCCGTGCCCGACTACGCGCGGTTCGGGGTGCCGAGCACGCTCAAGCTCTTCCGCGCGCTCACCCAGTACCCGTCGCTCGAACGGCTGCTCGAGCTCGAGCTCCCGTCGCTCGTCGTGCTCGGGGACCGCGACCCGCTGATGCCGGGACCGGCGCGCGTGAAGGAGGTCGCCGGGCAGATCGACAACCACGTCCTGGCCGTGACCATCGAGGGCGCTGCACACGCCATCAATTTCAGCCACGCGCGTGCGCTCGCCCACATCATCCGGCGGTTCATGGACGACCGCTCGATCATCGACGATCCCACGTGGACGGGCGGCGCCCGCGTGGTGGAGATCCACCGCGGCGTTCACCATCCGCCGGCGAAGGACGCGTAGGGCCGGTCCGGCCCGGCAGCGGTCGCCACGCAGGGCTCGGCCGGTCTCGCAACGGATGCCTCGGGCTCAGCCCTCGTCGGACCTGCCGACCGAGATGAGCGCGAGCCCGGTGCCGCGGTCGAACCGCTTGCGGAGGTGTGCCGGGGTCTCGGTGACGACCACCTCCATCGTCGGGAAGGCCTCCAGGGCCATCAGGTGGCCGCCGATCACCGCGTAGTCGCGTCGCGCGAGGGTGATGTGGAGGTGGAGCGCGGGCTCGCCGTCGTCCTCGGTGAGGTCGCCCAGCGCCGAGCAGATCTCGAGTTGCTCGTCGAAGTCCTGCTCGAGGTACTCGTTCGACTCGGGATCGAAGTAGGCGAGCCTGACGGAGGATGCCGCGCCGATCGCCGACACCGATGCGCCGAAGATGCGGCGCGATGCGGCGAAGCGGACGATCTCGGCGACCGCCTCGTCGCCCTTGTCCATCACGAGGAGATGCGTCGCGAGGCCCTCGGCCTCGCCCAGCAGGATGTGCTTCATGTGGCCGCCCTTCGTCGGGACCCCATGCTTCGCCCGCTGCGGGCCGGCGTCGACCGGGTTGGCGCGGTCGGCCGATCGCGCTAGCCGCCCCGCCGCAGCGCCCCCGCCCGGAGGCCCAGCGCCCACTCCGCGACATCCGCCACGAAGTGCCCGTAGGCGTCGTGCTCGAATGCACCGGGGTCGTTGGCGTACGCGCCGACGCCGTCGACGGCGATGAGGATCCGGATGCAGGCGGCGAGCGGGTCGACGCCCTCGGTCACGTCGCCGGCGACGATCGCCGCCTCGATGAGCTCGACGAGTCGGTCGCGGTCGATCGCCTCCTGCTCCTCGAGCGCCTCGGCGAGCGCCGGGCGGAATCGGGAGAGGTGGCGGGCGTTGAGCCAGAGTCGGGAGAGCTCCCGCGACTCCGGCCCCTCGGCGCGAGAGACGAGCTGCGCCATCCGCTGCATGGGGTCGCCCTCGGCGGGGATGAGCTCCTCGCGTTCGTGCGCGATGGCCTGGACGAACGCGGCGATCACGAGGTCCTCGACCGCGGGGAAGTAGTGGGTGATGAGGCCGGGCCGCACGCCGAGCCGTTCGGCGACCGCGCGAACGGTGATCCGCTCGAGTCCCTCGCCCAGCGCGATCGAGGCGGCCTCGGCGATGATCTCGGCGCGCCGCTCCTCGGGCCTGCGCCGCGTCCGCGGCGCAATGGGACTTGACACCATGCGACCGATGTTATTGGATAAGCGACCAATAAGGTATTGGTCGCATGACCAATAACGTGTCAGGTCGCTGGTGACGAAGGCGTGCACCGGCCTTGCCGAAGGGTTCCCCGTGTCGCACTCCACCCCCCAGCCGACCGCTCCGCCCGACGCGGCCGCCCGCGCCGTTGCGCCCGCCCGCGCCGACGCGGCCGCCCGCACCGACGACCGCACCGACGCGTACGTCGACCTCGCGACGCGCCCCGAGACGCGCGGCATCGAGCTCGTCCGCCCCTCCGAGCGCCACGGCCGCGCCCGCGAGCTCTTCTGGGTGTGGGCCGCCCCGAACGTGAGCGTCCTGAACTTCACGATCGGCGCGACGATGATCCTGCTCGGGCTCGAGCTCTGGCAGGCCCTGCTGCTCATCGTGGCAGGGAGCCTGCCGTGGATCCTCACGGGCATCGTCGCGACCAGCGGGCCGGCGGCCGGCACGTCGGGCTCGGTGATCAGCCGGGCCATGTACGGCGTGATCGGCAACAAGCTCGTGATCCTGCTCACGGGCTGGCTGCTCTCCGCCGTCTTCCTCGCGTTGAACTGGCTGGCCTCGTCGTTCATGGGCGCCGAACTGCTGGCCGGACTCGGGTGGACGGACCCGGTGCTCGTCCCGGTCGTGGTCACGCTCGTGGTCTCGCTCGTCACCGTGCTGGTCGCGGTCTACGGCCACGGGCTGATCGTGAAGACCTACCCGGCGGTGACGATCGGACTCGTGGTCGTCTTCGTCGCGGTGAGCGCGTTCATCCTGCCGCACGCCGACTGGGGCTACCGGGCCGCCGAGCCGCTGGAGGGCGTCGGCCTGTGGTCGGCACTCACGATCGGGTTCACCATCCTCGCGGCGACCCCGCTGTCGTACATCAACAGCCCCGACATCGCCCGCTACCTGCCGCGATCCGCCCGCCCGTCGCACATCGTCGCCGCCACCGCGCTCGGCGGCGCGCTGCCGTGCATCGCGTTCACCGCGATGGGCGCGCTGCTCGCGACCGGGATCGACGCCGCCGCGATGGACCTCGGGATCGAGTCGGCGCTGCTCGGCATGCTGCCGGCGTGGCTCGCCCCGGTCTTCGTCGTCGCCGTCATCGTCAACACGATCTCGCTGAACGGCATGACCACCTACACGTCGAGCATGGCCCTCCAGTCGATCGGCATCCCGATGCGCCGCATCCCGGCGGCGATCCTGGTCGGCGCCATCGGCACCGCGCTGACCGTCTACCTCGTGATGTCGACGAGCCTGCTGGAGGCCGTGAACCTCATGCTCCAACTGCTCATCGTGGTCACGGGGCCCGCCATGGCGATCTACCTCACCGACCAGGCGCTGCGGCGCAATCGCTACGACGGGTCGGCGCTGCTCGACCAGGAGCGCGGCGGTCCGTTCTGGTACACCGGCGGGTGGAGCATCCCGGGTCTCGTCGCAGCGGCGACCGGCGGCCTCGCCGCCGCGTGGTGCCTGACGACCGAGGCCGGCGCGGGCCCGATCGCCGAGGCGCTGGGCTTCGTCGACCTGTCGGTCCCTGCCGGCATGGCCGTCGCCGGCCTCGTCTACCTCGGCCTGTCGCGCACGCGGCTCGCTGGCCCGACGCGCCCCTGAGCGCGCAGAATCGAAGTACCCGAGAGGACCCACGTGACCATCACCGTCTCCTTCACCACCGCGACGACGCCGTTCGAGCGCGGCCGGTCGTTCGGCGCCGCGAACGCGGCCGACCTCCGCGCCAACTGGGAGGGGTACCGCGCCTTCTTCGGGCTGTTCGACCTGTCGGACGCGGCCGTCCGCGAGGTCGCCGACGGATGCCGCGAGCGACTCGCCGGCTGGGCGCCCGACCTCGCGATCGAGCTCGACGGCCTCGCCGAGGGTGCCGGCCTCGAGCGATGGGAGACGGCGGCGATGACCGCGCGGAGCGAGGTCGTCGCGCCGTTCCGCGCACCGGGAGAGTGTTCGACCGCGATCCACCTGCCCGAGGGCGCCCCGCCGCGCACCCTGCAGACCTGGGACTGGAACGACCGGATGACCGAGGGCAAGGTCGTCCACCGCTACGCGACCTCCGCCGGGCGCACGGTCACGACCTTCACCGAGTTCGGCATCCTCGCGAAGATCGGGGTCACCGACGCCGGCCTCGGGGTGCACTTCAACCTGCTCCAGCACGACGCCGACGGCGGCGAGCCGGGCGTTCCGGTGCACGCCGTCGCGCGGCGGATCCTCGACGAGGCCACGACCGTCGACGACGCCGAGGCCATCGCGAGGTCGGCGCCGGTGTCGGCATCCGTCGTCTTCTCGGTCGTCACCTGGGACGGCGAGCGGGCGGATGCCGCGGCCATCGAGTGCTCGCCCGTCGGCGTCGCCCGCGTGCCGGTGGGCGATCGCGGCCACCTCTGGCACTCGAACCACTTCGTCGACGCGGGGCTCGCGACGGGCGAGCGCCTCGGCGCGATCGACCCGGACACCTACGAGCGCTTCGACGAGCTGGCGCGCCGCATCGACGCGCTCGAGTCGCCGGACCTCGCGGAGCGGGCATCGGCGTTCGTCGCCCACGCCGAGGACGGCGCCGCACTGTGCTGCCATCCGGACCCCGACGTTCCCGCCCACGCGCGCTGGCGGACCCAGGCGATGGTGTCGCTCGACGTCGCCGCCGCGCGGCTCCACGTGCGCGACGGCACCCCGTGCGTCGGCGACCTGCGGGAGTGGCTCGTGGTCTGATCCTCGCCGGCCGGAGCCGGGGTTGTGGGCGGTGTCGAGGTCTGCGAGCCTTGCGCCGAATGCACCCGTCGGCGGGTGCCGGGCCCCGGGGGAGGGTTCCATGGCCGAACCGAGCACGTCCGAGCGCCTGGACCGGAGCGCCGTCGTCACCCTCGTCGCGCTGTCGCTCGGGATCCTCGTCGTCGCGAACGACTTCACGGCGCTCAGCGTCGCGGTGCCCAGCATCGAGCACGACCTCGACAGCAGCCTGAACCGGGCGCAGTGGGTGATCAACGGGTACACCGTCGTGTTCGGCGTGCTGATCGTCACCGGCGGACGGTTCGCCGACCTGTTCGGGCGGCGACGGGTCTTCGTGATCGGGGCGCTCGTGTTCGGCGGCTTCTCGCTGCTCGGCGGCCTCGCGCCGAACATCGGCCTGCTCATCGCGTCGCGCGCTCTCATGGGCATCGGGGGCGCCATGATGTGGCCCTCCGTGCTCGGGATGGTCTACGAGATCATCCCGAAGTCGCGCAGCGGGCTCGCGGGCGGTCTCATCATCGGCGTGGCCGGGCTCGGCAACTCCATCGGACCGCTGCTCGGCGGCATCCTGACCGACACGCTCGGCTGGCGTTCGATCTTCTTCCTCAACGTGCCGGTGGCGCTGCTCGCCGTCCTCGTCGTGATGCGGAACGTGCCGGAGTCGGCCCGCGGCCGGGGCGCCCGCGTCGACTACGCGGGCATCGCGACGCTCTCGGCCGCGGTCGTGCTCATCCTCGTCGCCCTCGACGTCGGGAGCGCGAACTCGTTCGCCTCGCCGTGGGTGATCGGGATGGTCGTCGTCGGGGTGCTGCTCATCCCGGCCTTCGTGCTCGTGCAGCGCCGCCAGGGCGACGACGCGCTCGTGCCGCCGCGGGTGGTCGCGAGCCGGCAGTTCACCGGGGCGCTGGTCTCGATCGTGCTGCTCGGGTCGGTGTTCTTCGGCGTGCTCGTCTACGTGCCGCAGTACCTCGAGAAGGAACTGGGGTGGACGGCCTTCGCGGCCGGCGCCGGCCTGCTGCCCATGATGCTCACGTTCGCCACGGTGTCGTTCGCGGCCGGTCCGCTGTACCACCGGATCGGGAGTCGGCCGGTGGTCGGTATCGGCGCCGCCTGCCTCACCGCGGGCGTGCTGGTGGTCGCGCTGGTCATCGGCACCGGGTACCTCCCGCTCGTCCCGGGGCTCGTGCTCTGCGGCGTCGGCGTCGGGCTGTACTTCTCGGCGGTGACCACGGCCGCGGTCACGGCCGTGCGCCCGGAGGACTCGAGCCTCGCGGGCGGCATCGTCTACATGGGCAACGTGGCCGGCGGCTCGCTCGGGCTCGGCGTGAACACGGCCATCGTGCTCGCTGCCGCCGCGTTCACGGTCGGGATGCGGAACGCCTTCCTCGTCGACGCGGCGCTCGGCGTCATCGGCACGATCGTCGCCATCGCCCTCATCCGCTCCGAGGGCTCGCGGACCCACGCCGCCGGCTCGTCGACGACGAAGACCTGAGCGTCAGCGGGTCGCGGGCGCCGTCAGGGCCGTCAGGTCGGGGGCGTCAGTCGGTGCCCGGGCCGTGCCCGATGCTGAGCCACTCCTCGTCCGTGCGGCCGCCCGACCCGCGTCCGCGGCCGCCGTCCTTCATCTCCTGGAGCTGCCGGTCGACCTCGGCGCGGGCGCTCATCGCGGCGAGCTGGCGCTCGATGTCGGCGTCCGGCGCCGCGGTGAGGTCCTTGAGCGCGCCGCTCGAGAGCAGCTCGTCGGTCGCGGCGGCGCGTGCCTGCATCTGGGCGACGCGGTCGCGCGCCCGATCGAGGCTCGTGCCGACGTCGTCGATCCGCGAGCCGATGCCCGCCACCGCCTCGTTCGCGCGCACCTGCGCCTCGGACGCCGTGTAGGTGGCCTTGATCGTCTCCTTCTCGATGCGGAAGGCGGCGATCTGCTCGGCGAGCTGCCGTTCGCGGTCCTGGAGCTGGTCGTTCTGCCGCTGCATGCCGGCGTACTGCTCCTGCAGCGCCGAGACCTGCCGCTCGATGAGCGAGCGCCGCTCGAGCGCCGCCCGCGCGAGGTCCTCGCGCCCGCCCGCCAGCGCCTCCCGGGCTTGCTCGCCGAGGCGCTGGTACCGGGTGCCGAGCTCCTGCCCCTGCAGGTCGATCCGCTTCTTGGCGGTCGCGACCTCGGCGAGCGCCTGGCGGACCTGCTGCAGGAGCTTCACCTGCTGCTCGTAGCTGTCGTCGAGCGTCTCGCGCGGATCCTCGATCCGGTCGATCGCGCGCGTGGCCTTGCTGCGGAAGATCGTGCGCATCCGCGAGGTGTTGCTGCTCATGGTTCGGTTCCCCTCGTCTCGGGCGGGTTCGGGTGGTTCAGGCGGTTCGGCGGACGGCGTCGGATCCGCTCCACGAGCCGTCGCGGTTGAGGGCGCGCAGGTGCTCGACGCCCGCGTGCAGTGCGGTGGCCTCGCGGTCGACGTCGGCGCGGAGCCGGCGGAGTTCGTCGTCGGAGAGGCCGCCCAGGCCGGATGCCACGGCGGCGCGCATCTCGCGCACCATGCCCGCCACCTGGTCGACGCGCTGCGACGCGGCCGGGAGCTCGCGGTCGAGCACGCCGCGGTCCGCCTCGCTCTCCATGAGGTGGAGCTGCCGGTCGAGCGCCTCGCCCTCGTGCTCGATCCGGGCGAAGAGCCGGTCGAACTCTCCGCGCGGACCGTCGCCCGACGCGGAGACCTGCACCGCGGCGCGCCCGCTCGACAGGGCGTCGGCGAGCCGGACGCGGAGCCGGAGCACTCGGCCCTGCGGGCCGGACGCCAGTCGCGCGCGCACGCGCAGCGCGTTGCCGGAGAGCAGGCGGCTGCGGCGCGCGCGCCGGACGACGGCGCGGACGACGAGGAACACCGTCGTGAGCGACGCGACGACGATGAGCAGGAACGACACGAAGAGCCAGAGCAGGATGTCCACGCGACCACCTTCACGATCTCGGGCGCTCGACGGCGCTCAACCGGGTGGTGGAGCGATGCCCCGGCGTCGATGCCCTCGCGCCGCTGCGGGTCGAACTCGCGATATAACGCGAATATACGCCGCATCGTCCCGGAACGTGAGGGGCTGGCGGAACTTCGCAGCTTCGTGCCAGCCGCGGTCGCGGGACTCGGTCGGTCTCGGCGCGCCGTCGGGCGCCGGCCCGGACAGACCGAGGTCCCGGCGGGCCATGCCCGCCGGGACCTCGGTCTCGACTCGCCCCCGACGCGGTGCGACCGCGCGGGAGCGGTGCCTCACAACTGCTGCGGCAGGATGTCGAAGGCCACGCGGCCGTCGTCCGCCACGCGGGCGTCGAGCACCTTGTCGTCGAGCGCGATGGTGGCGCGCTCGCCCAGGTACACGCGGGCGCCGTCCTGCTCGACCACCGCGTCGCCCTCCTCGGGGGCGGGAGCGATGGCGACCCCGAACTGGGTCGCTTCCGGGTCCTCGGCCTCGATGCGGAGGCCGGAGCCCTCGGGCGCGCCGTTGCCGGCGACGATCTCCTTCACGACCGTGGTCGCGGTATCGGTCAGTGCGAACATGGGGTCCTCCTCTGCGATCACGAACCGACGATGATTCCAGATGTGCGGTCCGTTCGCGACCGGTGGCGGCGTCCGATCGCATCGTCTACCCTGCAGGTCCGGGCATCGGCCCCTGCCCGATTCCGAGCGCCCGGCCTGGCGTAGGCTCGCGCACGTGATGCCCGCGACCGATCCTCCCGTCCCGACGCTCGCACCGCTCGGGCTGGGGCTCGCGGCGCTCGGCCGTCCGGCGTACATCACGGCCGGACGCGACCACGACCTCGGCTCCCACCGCACGCCCGAAGAGCTGGAGCACCGAGCCCACGCGATGCTCGACGCGGCCTGGGACGCCGGCATCCGGTTCCTCGACGCCGCACGCTCGTACGGACGGGCCGAGGCGTTCCTCGGCTCCTGGCTCGCCGCCCACCCGGAGCGCCGCGGCGGGCTCGCGATCGAGTCGAAGTGGGGCTACGAGTACGTCGGCGGATGGCGCATGGACGCCGACGTGCACGAGCGCAAGGAGCACACGCTCGCCATGCTCGACCGGCAGTGGCCCGAGACCGTCGCCGCGCTCCGCGGCGCGCCGGACCGCTACCTCGTGCACTCGCTGACCCCGGAGAGCCCCGCGCTCGCCGACGCGGCGCTCCTCGACCGGCTGCGCGAGCTCGCGGCATCCGGCGTCGCCGTCGGCGTCTCGACCAGCGGGCCGCACCAGGCCGACGCGCTCGACGCCGCCCGCGAACTGGCCGACTCGCCGTTCCGCACCGTGCAGGCGACCTGGAACCTGCTCGAGCCGTCGGCCGGCGCCGCGCTCGGGCGCGCCCACGCCGACGGCTGGTTCATCGTCGTCAAGGAGGCCGTGGCCAACGGCCGGCTCACGCCCGCGGGAGACGAGGCGGATGCCGCGGCGCTCGCCGAGGCCGACGGGCAGTCCCTCGACGCGCTCGCGCTCGGCGCCGCCCGCGCGCAGCCGTGGGCCGACGTCGTGCTCTCGGGGGCCGTCACCCCGGCACAGCTCGCCGCCAACCTCGCCGCGCGCGCCCCGCGGACGGACCCGGACGCGCTCGCGGCGCTCGCCGAGGACGCGGACGCGTACTGGTCGGCGCGGAGCGCGCGGACCTGGGGATAGGCGCGCCGCCGAGGCATCCGTCACCGCATGGGGCGGTTGCACAGGGCCGAGGTCTACCCTGAAATGTGACTTCCGACGACATCCCCACCGAGGCCGAGGCTCCTGAGGAGCCGAAGACGCCCACCTTCGCAGATCTCGGACTCGAGGGGGCCGTGCTCAAGGCGCTCGACGACGTCGGCTACGAGACGCCCTCCGCCATCCAGGCCGCGACCATTCCGACACTCCTCGAGGGGCGCGACGTCGTCGGCCTCGCGCAGACCGGGACCGGCAAGACCGCGGCGTTCGCGCTGCCCATCCTCGCCCGCCTCGACACCTCCGACCGCAGCCCGCAGGCGCTCGTGCTCGCCCCCACCCGCGAACTCGCGCTGCAGGTCTGCGAGGCGTTCGAGAAGTACGCGGCGCACCTGCCCGACCTGCACATCCTGCCCGTCTACGGCGGCCAGGGGTACGGCGTGCAGCTGTCCGCGCTCCGCCGCGGCGTGCACATCGTCGTCGGCACGCCCGGCCGCGTGATCGACCACCTCGACAAGGGCACGCTCGACCTCTCGGGCCTCAAGTACCTCGTGCTCGACGAGGCCGACGAGATGCTCAAGATGGGCTTCGCCGAGGACGTCGAGACGATCCTCGCCGACACCCCGGAGGAGAAGCAGGTAGCGCTGTTCTCGGCGACCATGCCCGCCGCCATCCGGCGCATGTCGGAGCAGTACCTGAACGACCCCGAGCAGATCACGGTCAAGGCGAAGACCCAGACCTCGGCGAACATCGCACAGCGCGTGCTCGTCGTCGCCCACGCGCGCAAGGTCGACGCCCTCACGCGCATCCTCGAGGTCGAGGACTTCGGCGGCGTGATCATCTTCGTCCGCACGAAGAACGCGACCGAGGAGCTCGCCGAGAAGCTCCGCGCGCGCGGCTACGAGGCCGCCGCCATCAACGGCGACATCGCGCAGGCGCAGCGCGAGCGGACCGTCGAGCAGCTCAAGAGCGGCAAGCTCGACATCCTGGTGGCGACGGATGTCGCGGCCCGCGGCCTCGACGTCGAGCGGATCACGCACGTGGTGAACTACGACATCCCCACCGACCCGGAGCCGTACGTGCACCGCATCGGGCGCACCGGTCGCGCGGGCCGCACGGGCGACGCGATCAGCTTCGTCACGCCGCGCGAGCGGGGGCTCCTGAACCGCATCGAGCGGACCACCAAGCAGCAGATGACGCCCATGCAGCTGCCGAGCGTCGACGAGATCAACGAGTCGCGGCTCTCCCGTTTCGACGACCGCATCTCGACTGCACTCGAGCAGTCCGAGCGCATCGAGGGCTTCCGCGACATCATCGCCCACTACGTGCGCCACCACGACGTGCCCGAGACGGATGTCGCCGCCGCCCTCGCCGTCGTCGCGCAGGGCGATTCGCCGCTGCTCATGGAGCCCGAGCCTGAGCCCGCGCCGCGGGAGCGCGGCCGCGACCGCTTCGACCGCGACGACCGCGGCGGGCGCGACGGCGACCGGGACCGGGGCGACCGCGGTCCGCGGCAGCCGAGGGAGGGAATGGCGACCTACCGCCTCGACGTCGGCAAGCGCCACCGCGTGATGCCCGGGCAGATCGTGGGCGCGCTCGCGAACGAGGGCGGGCTCGCGCGAGACGACTTCGGCGCCATCCGCATCCAGGGCGACTTCTCGCTCGTCGAGCTGCCCGCGGACCTGCCGAAGGACGTGTTCGATCGGCTCGCCGACACGCGCATCTCGGGTCGCCTCATCGACCTGCGGCTCGACACGGGCGGCCGTTCGCGCCGCCAGTACGACGATCGGCGCGGCGGCGGGCGCGGGTACGACCGTGACCGCGGGTACGACCGCGGCCAGGGTGGCGGGCGCGGGTACGACCGCGACCGGCGGGACGGGGACCGCGATCGCGGGTACGACCGTGACCGGCGCGGCGGGGACCGCGATCGCGGGTACGACCGTGACCGGCGTGACGGGGACCGCGACCGCGGGTACGACCGCGACCGCGGGTACGACCGGGACCGCGGGTACGACCGGGACCGCCGCGACGGGGATCGGGACCGCGGGTACTCCGGCGACCGCAAGCCGCGGAAGCCCCGGCACGGCAAGTCCTGAGGGGCCGCGCCCGACCGGGCTGGTGACTCAGGTGCGGCGGGCGAGCTCCTCGCTGCGCCAGCGGTCGTAGACGTTCCACGGATCGGCGACGCCGGCGGCCAGCTCGGCGACGTGGCGGACGATCGGCTCGTCGAACCGGAACCATTCGCCGCCCGGCCAGCGCGAGCCGGCGAACTCGGCGTGCCGTCGCCGCTCCAGTGAACGGCCGCCGCGCTCGAAGGCGAGCACCTCGTCGTGCGGGATCGCGGCGAGGCGCTGCCGCGGGTTCGCGGAGGTGCCGATCTTCACCCGCTCCCGCCACCGCACGTAGTACACGACGTCGACCCGAGGCGGCGCGACGTCGGCATCGGGGACCTCGCCCAGCCGCCACTCGCACACCGCGCAGACCCACCCCGACGGGTAGCGCACGCCGACGCGCGACCCGCAGACGAGGCATGCGCCGGGCAACACGTCGGTGACGCCGTGCTCGCGCGCGACCCAGTCGTGCGCCGCGAGCAGGTGCGTGGTGCAGAGCGCGAGGGGCGCGCCCGGCTCGCTCGCGGCGCCGCACGGCCCGCGCTCATCGACGGCCGTGCAGGCCGCGGCATCCGTCGCCATGCGGGCACGGTACTCCCGCCCACCGACGCCCCGTCCGAGTGCCGTTTCTGCGGTGGAGTGCAGGAAGAATCCGCCCTCCACCGCAGAAACCGCACTCGAACGGGAGGAGGCGGGGAGTACGCGGCCCGGGAGTGCGCGTGCGGGGAGTGCGCGGGCGGGGAGTGCGCCGGCGCGGCCGGGGCCGCGGTCAGCGCCGCGGGTCGGTGCTCCGGCGCACGATGAGCTCGGGCTGGAAGACCGTCTGGCGGGGGATGAGCTCGGGGTCGGCCGTCTCCTCGAGCAGGATGCGCAGCGCGGTGCGGCCGATCATGCGGCTCGGCTGGCGCATCGAGGAGAGCGGCACCGCCGCGGCGGCGGCGAACGCGTTGTCGTCGAACCCGATGAGCGCGATCTGGTCGGACACCAGCATCCGCCCGTCGACGATGAGCGCCTGCAGGAGTCCGAGCGCGAGCAGGTCGTTGGCAGCGAAGATCGCGTCGGGCCGCTCGGCGGGCGGCCGGGCGACGATGCGCGCGCCGGCCGCGGCGCCGTCGGCGACCGTCAGCGCGTCGGTCGCGACGACCTCGAGGTCGACGTGCTCGCCGGCGTTCTCGGCCGCGGCGCGCGCGCCGGCCAGCCGATCGGTGACCTGGCGGATGTCGAAGGGCCCGCCCACGAACGCGATGCGCCGGCGCCCGGTCGCGATGAGGTGCTCGACCGCCATCCGCCCGCCCGCGACGCTGTCGACCGAGACCGAGCTGAACCGGCCGTCGCCGCTGAAGCGGTCGACGAGCACGGCCGGGATGCCGCGGGAGCGAAGCCGTTCGAGTCGTGGGTTGATGTCGCCGTAGGGCGAGATGAGCACGCCGCGGACCTGCTGCTCCTCGAAGAGGTCGAGGTACATGCGCTCCCGCTTCGGGTCCTCGTCGGTGTTCCCGTAGAGGATCGCGATGCCCGACTTCGACGCCTCGTCCTCGGCCCCGCGGACGACGTCGCCGAAGAACGGGTTCTGCCCGTCGAGCACGACGAAGCCGACCGTGGTGCTCACGCCGGCGCGGAGCTTCCGGGCCGCGTCGTTGCGCACGTAGCCGAGCGTCTCGATCGCCTCCTGCACGCGCCGGATGGACTCGGGCGACACCTCGCCCGGCCGGTTGAGGACGTTGGAGACCGTGCCCACCGAGACGCCCGCCTGCTGTGCGACGTCGCGAATGCTGACCGCGGCCATCGTGCTCCTTCGTCATCGAATCGTGAGGGGCATCCGTCCGAGCCGACTTGACCGCCGCGGATGTCCTCCATAGAGTATGCCTGAATCGAGCCTGAATCGATTCATAAAGTTTCACCTCAAGGAGGAGGACGTGACCGTGGACCAGACCAGCACGACCCCGGCGCCCCCGGCGCTGGAGCTGTCGAAGGTCGTCAAGTCGTTCGGCGCCGTCGTCGCCCTCAGATCCGGCACCATCACCCTCGAGCAGGGATCGATCCATGCACTGATCGGCGAGAACGGCGCGGGGAAGTCGACCCTCGTGAAGATCATCGCGGGGCTCTACCGCCGGGACGCGGGCACGTTCCGCCTCCGCGGCGACGACGTCGACTTCCACTCGACCGCGCAGTCGAAGGCGGCCGGGATCGCCGTCATCTACCAGGAGCCGACGCTCTTCCCCGATCTGTCGGTGACCGAGAACATCTTCATGGGCCGCCAGCCCACGAACCGTTTCGGACGCATCGACCGCAAGGCGATGCGGACGGAGGCCGAGGAGATCTTCGGCCGGCTCGGCGTGTCGATCGACCCCGACCGCATCACCGACGGCCTGTCGATCGCCGACCAGCAGATCATCGAGATCGCCAAGGCCATCTCGCTCGACGCGCGCGTGCTCATCATGGACGAGCCGACCGCGGCCCTGTCCGGCGTCGAGGTCGAGCGGCTGTTCGCGGTCGCCCGGAGCCTCCGCGACGAGGGACGTGCGCTGATGTTCATCTCGCACCGCTTCGACGAGGTCTTCGCCCTCTGCGACACCGTCACCGTCATGCGCGACGGCAGCTACATCGCCACCGAGCCGATCGCCGAGACGAGCGTGGACGAGCTGGTGCGCCAGATGGTGGGCCGCGACGTCGCCGAGCTCTTCCCGAAGCTGCCCGCCGAGATCGGCGACGACGTGCTCGTCGTCCAGGGGCTCACTCGCCCCGGCGTCTTCCACGACATCAGCTTCACGGTGCGCGCCGGCGAGATCGTCGGCCTCGCCGGCCTCGTCGGCGCGGGGCGCAGCGAGGTCGCGCGAGCGGTCTTCGGCGTCGACCCCTACGAGTCCGGCACCGTCACGGTCGCCGGCGCGCAGCTGCCGAAGGGCAACCCGCGCGTCGCCATGGCCCGCGGCCTCGCGCTGGTTCCGGAGGACCGGCGCAGGCAGGGGCTCGTCCTCGACGAGTCCGTCGCCCGGAACGTGACGCTCGCGATCCGCGACACCCTCGCCAAGGGCGGCCTGCTCACCAGTCGCGCCGAGAACGCCGCCGCCGCGGTCTGGTCGAGCCGCCTCGAGGTGAAGACCGCGGCGCTCGACGCCGAGACCGGCACGCTCTCCGGCGGCAACCAGCAGAAGGTCGTGCTCGGCAAGTGGCTCGCGACCGAACCGAAGGTGCTCATCGTCGACGAGCCCACGCGCGGCATCGACGTCGGCACGAAGTCCGAGGTCCACCGACTGCTCTCCGAGCTCGCCCAGCGCGGCATCGCGATCCTCATGATCAGCTCCGAGCTGCCGGAGGTGCTCGGCATGGCCGACCGCGTGCTCGTGATGCGGGAGGGGTGGCTGACCGGCGAGTTCCCGCGCGCCGAGGCGACCCCCGAATCCGTGATGTTCGCGGCCACCGCCGAGAAGGAGGACGCGAAGTGACCGCGACCGCAGCCCCGCCCGCCCCGTCGACCCCGTCGGCGGCGACGAGGATCGTCTCGCACCTGCTCAAGGCGCGGGAGACCGGCATCCTCATCGCCCTGCTCGCCGTGATCGTGGTCGCGACCCTCGTCAACCCGAACTTCCTGTTCTCGACCGACGGGTTCCGCGACCTGCTCCTGACCCCGTCGCTGCTCATGCTCGTCGCGGTCGGCCAGGCGGTCGTGATCATCACGCGCAACGTCGACCTGTCGGTGGGCTCGGTGCTCGGGCTGACCGCCTACCTCACCGGCCGGCTCTTCATCGACGTGCCCGGCATCCCGATCCTCGCCGTCTTCATGGCGGGCATCGCGCTCGGCGCCGTGCTCGGCCTCGTCAACGGTGCACTGGTCGCCTTCGCGAAGGTGCCCGCGCTCGTGATCACGCTGGGTACGCTCTACATCTACCGCGGCATCAACGTCGCCTGGACGGGCAGCGACCGCATCAACGCCTCCGACCTGCCGGCCGCGTTCCGCGGCCTCGGCACCGGGCAGATCCTGTACATCCCGATCCTCACGATCATCGCGGTCGTCGTCCTCGTCGTCGCCGCCTGGGTGCTGCGCAACCTGCGCAGCGGCCGCGAGTTCTACGCGATCGGCTCGGACCCGGACGCGGCGCACCTCTACGGCCTCCGCGTCACCCGGCGCATCCTGACCGCGTTCGTGCTCAGCGGTGCCCTCGCGGGCCTCGCCGGCGTGCTCTACGCCGCCCGCTACGGCACCGTCAGCTCCGGCGCCGGCACCGGCCTCGAGCTGCAGGCCATCGGCGCCGCGGTCATCGGCGGCGTCGCGATCTCGGGCGGCGTCGGAACGCTCTGGGGCGCCGCGATCGGCGCGTACCTGCTGCTCACCATCAACCGGGCCCTGCCGATCCTCGGCATCCAGGACTTCTGGCAGCGCGCCGTCGTCGGCGCCCTCATCATCGGCGCGATCGTGCTCGACCGCGTGCTCGCCGTCCGACAACACCGCAAGCTCATCGAGGCCAGGGAGGAAGCGCGATGACCGCCACGGCACCGGCGCCCGCTCCGGACACCCGGACCACCCGCACGTACCAGGCGTACGCGACGCCCCTCTGGCGACGCGTGCTGCTCAACCGCGAGGCCGCGATCATCGGGCTGCTGCTCGTCGTCATCGCCGTCGCCCTGGCCGTCGTGCCCAACTTCGACAGTCCGCTCACGGTGACGTACCTGCTGCGCGACATCGCGCCGATCCTGCTGATCGCGCTGCCGATGACGCTCATCATCATCACCGAGGAGATCGACCTGTCGGTGGCGAGCATCGTCGGGCTCTCGAGCGTGATGACCGGCATCCTCACCCAGGCCGGCTGGCCGTTCCCGATCGCCGCGATCACGGCGATCCTCGTCGGCACGCTCGCCGGCGTGGTCAACGGGTTCCTCGTCACCGTGGTCGGCCTGCCCTCGCTGGCCGTCACGATCGGCACGCTCGCGCTCTTCCGCGGCATCGCCGTGGGGCTGCTCGGCACGACCGCGATCACGGACTTCCCGGAGTTCTGGTCCGACCTTTCGCGCGACAACATCCCCGGCACGCCGATCCCGGGCATCATGATCCCGTTCGTCGTGCTCGCGATCGCGTTCGCGATCCTGCTCCACTTCACGCCGTTCGGACGGTCGCTCTACGCCATCGGCCTGAACAAGGAGGCCGCGGCGTTCTCGGGCATCGCGGTCGGCCGCACGAAGTTCCTGCTGTTCGTGATGAGCGGGGCGATCTCCGGCTTCGCCGGCGTCTACTTCACGCTCCTCTACAACAACGCACGCGGCGACAACGCGACCGGACTCGAGCTGCAGGTCATCGCGGCCGTGCTGCTCGGCGGCGTGTCGATCTTCGGCGGCCGCGGCGCCCTGCACGGCGTCATCGCCGGCGTGCTGCTCATCGGCACGCTCGGCAGCGCGCTCCGGCTCGCCGGGGTCACCTCCGACATCATCAACGTCATCACGGGCGTGCTGCTCGTGCTCTCGGTGGTGTCCGCAAGCCTCCTCGCCTGGCTCCGCCGTCGGCGGATCTCGGCGATCGGGAAGAGGAAGGAGCGCGAGCTGGCGGCATCCGCGTCGTCCTGAGCGCTCCGGTCCGTTCACACAGTCCGCACCAAGGAAGGAAACAATGATGTTCACTCAGCACCGTTCGCGCCGGTTGGGCGTGGCGATCACGGCGGTGGCCGCGGCGGCCGCGTTGGCGTTGTCGGGTTGTTCGTCGAGCGGGGGCGACTCCGGCGGCGATGCGGGGGGCGACGGCGGTGACGCGAACCTGTCGGTCACGTTCCTGCCCAAGAACCTGGGCAACCCGTACTTCGACACCTCGAGCTCGGGCGGCGAGGAGGCGGTGACCGAGTTCGGCGGCACGTTCGCCGAGGTCGGCCCGTCGGAGGCGTCGCCGACGTCGCAGGTCAGCTTCATCCAGACCGCGGCGCAGCAGGGCGTGGGCGCCCTGGTCGTGTCGGCGAACGACCCCGAGGCGATCTGCGACGCGCTGGACGAGGCGTCCGGCGCGGGCGTGAAGATCGTCACGTTCGACTCGGACACGAACCCGGAGTGCCGTGACCTGTTCATCAACCAGGCCACCGCGGACGGCATCGCGAAGGTCCAGGTCGACCTGATCGCCGACCAGATCGGCGGGTCGGGGCAGGTCGCGGTCCTCTCGGCGTCGGCGAACGCGACGAACCAGAACGCCTGGATCGAGATGATGCAGGACTACCTGGCCAGCGACTACCCGGACATCGAGCTCGTCGAGGTCGTGTACGGCGACGACGACGACCAGACCTCGTTCGACAAGACCGCGGCGCTGCTGCAGACCTACCCCGACCTGAAGGGCATCATCTCGCCCACCACGGTCGGCATCGCGGCCGCGGCCCGCTACCTGTCGACGTCGGAGTACCAGGGCCAGGTCGCCCTGACCGGCCTGGGCACCCCGAACCAGATGCGCGAGTACGTCGAGGACGGCACCGTGACCGCGTTCGCGCTGTGGAACCCGGCCGACCTGGGCTACCTGGCCGCGTACGCGGCGCAGGCGCTGATCACGGGTGAGATCACGGGCGAGGAGGGCGACTCGTTCGAGGCCGGCAAGCTCGGCTCGTATGAGGTCGGCGCCGACGCGACCGTGCTCCTCGGCGACCCCTACGTCTTCGACGCCGACAACATCGGCGACTTCGACTTCTAGGATTCGCCGCACCACCGAAGGGACGGGCCCGGGGACGCCACCCCGGGCCCGTTCCCGTGCCCGGGACGGACGGGCCCGCGACGACGGATGCCGCGCGGCGCGGCCGCACGGGCCCGTCCGTCAGTCGTCGCCGTGCGCGCGCCGCTCCATCTGGTACACGGCCGCCTGCGTGCGCCGCTCGAAGCCGAGCTTGGACAGCAGCCCCGAGACGTAGTTCTTGACCGTCTTCTCGGCGAGGCCGAGCTGCTCGCCGATCTGGCGGTTCGTCAGTCCGTCGGCGATGAGCGCGAGCACCTGGCGCTCGCGCAGGTTGAGTGCGCTGAAGCGGGGGTCGTCGTGCTCGTCCGACGTGGCCTGCTGCGACACGCGGGTCGCGATCGAGCGGTCGATGAGCGAGCGGCCCGCCGCGACCTTGCGCACGTCCTCGACGATCGTCGTGCCGCGCACGTTCTTCAGCACGTACCCGGCGGCGCCGGCCAGCACGGCGGACATCGCGGCCTGGTCGTCGTCGTAGGCGGTGAGGATCAGGCAGGCGAGTTCGGGATGCCGCGACCGGAGTTCGCGGCACAGGTCGATGCCGTCGCCGTCGGGCAGGCGCATGTCGAGCACCGCGACGTCGGGCCGGGTCGCCTCGATGCGCGCGAGCGCCTGCACGACCGTGCCGGCCTCGCCGACGACCTCGAGGTCGTGCTCGCGATCCAGCAGTTGGGCGACGCCGCGCCGGACGATCTCGTGGTCGTCGACGAGGAACACTCGGGTCATCGGGAGTCTCCTTCGGGGGGTGTGACGGGGGCCGTCCAGCGGGCTCGGGTGCCGTCGCCGGAGCTGTCGAGCTCGAACGATCCGCCGAGGCGCTCGGCGCGCACCCGGAGGTTCTCGAGGCCGCTGCGGCGGGCGGCGCCCCCCATGCCCCGGCCGTCGTCGGCGACCTCCGCGGTGACCTTTCCGTCGCTCGCCGTGAGGGTGAGCGTCACCGAGGTCGCCTCCGCGTGCCGGACCGCGTTCGACAGCAGTTCCCGCACCGACGCCGTGAGCTCGTCGGCGAGCGCCCCCTCGGCGAGGAGGTCGACCGGGCCGGCGAACGCGACCGTGACCGGCTGCGGCAGGTGGCGCGACGCCGAACCCGCGAGGTCGAGCACGCGCAGGCGCAGCGTCGGCGCCCGGCCGTCGTGGGGCGTGAGCGCGAACACGATCGTGCGCACCTGCGCGATGGCGTCGTCGATCGCCTGGACCGCGGCGTCGAGCCGCCTGGCGACCGGCTCGTCGGCGTCCGCGCCCGCGGCTTCCAGGTCGAGGCCGGCGCCGTAGAGCTGCTGCACGACGTGGTCGTGGAGGTCGCGCGCGATGCGCGCCCGGTCCTCGAGCAGCAGCGCCCGCTGCTGCGCATCGCGGGCCTCGGCGAGCTCGTGCGCGAGCGAGACGCGCTCGGCGAGGTCGTCGGCGATCCGCATCTCCGCCGGGGTGAAGTGCGGCGCACCGGGCCGCCGTGCGGCCGCGATCACGGCCCTCGGCCGGCCCGCCTTGTGCAGCGCGGTGAAGAGCACCGGCCCGTACATCCCGTCCTGCTCGAGTGCGAGCGCCTCGGGCGCGTCGGTCCGGCCCCCCGGGGTCGCCCGGGTCTCGCCGCCCTCCAGCACGACCGCGCCGAGCGTCCGGTCGGCGGGGATCACGGACCCGGCCGGGCCCGCATCGGCCTCGACCCCGCGCAGCTCGACCACGCGCACCGCGTTGTCACCGGCCCCGACGAGGATCGCGATGCGCTCGGCGGCCTCCCTGGCCGCCAGTTCGTCGGCGAGCAGCGCGGGCGCGTCGTCGCCCGACGAGGTCAGCAGCGCCGCGACCACCTGGGCGGATGCCGCGGCCCACGCCTCGCGCATGCGCGCCTCGCCGTACCGGCGCGCGTTGTCGATCGCGAGGCCCGCCGCCGTGGCGAGCGCGGAGATCAGCTCGACATCCTCCTCGGTGAACGAGCCGCCCCGGCGATTGGTCAGGTAGAGGTTGCCGAACACCTCCTCGCGCACGCGCACCGGGACGCCGAGGAAGCAGCCCATCGGCGGGTGCCCCTCGGGGAACCCGACCGAGCGCGGGTCGCCTGAGATCTCGTCGAGCCGGATCGGGTCGGGGTGGTCGATGAGCGCGCCGAGCAGCCCGCGCCCCTCGGGGAGGTGGCCGATGCGGTGCACCAGGTCGTCCGGCATCCCGACGTGCACGAACTCCTCGAGCCCGCCCTGCGGGGCGAGCACCCCGAGCGCGCCGTACTCGGCGTCGACGAGGTCGACGGCCGATCGGACGATGCTCCGCAGCACCTCGGAGAGCTCGATCTCGCCGACGACCGACCGCGTGGCGTCGAGCAGCGCGCGCAACCGGCCCTGGGTCCGCATCACCTCGTCGGCGCGGTCCACCAGGTCGCGCAGGGCTCGATCGAGCTCGACCCGCGGACCTTCGGGGAACGACAGCGGCGATGGATGGGACATGCCACCTCCAACCGGGCGGATGGCGCCAATGTACCACCCGGGGGTTCGGCGCCCGCGAAGGACCAAAGGCCTCGGGCGGCGGTGGGGCGCGGCGGATATTGGTCCCATGACGATCGTGGTCGGCGCCGACGGGAGCGTCGCGAGCCGGGCCGCCGTGGAATGGGCCGCCCGGCGCGCGGAGCGCACCGGGGACGAGCTCGACCTCGTCACCGTCGCCGACGACGGCTGGGGGAGCATCGGCGGGTCGGCGCGCGCGGAGCTGCTCGCGACCGCCGAGGGCCTCGCCGCGCGCGAGCTGGAGGCCGCGCGACGCCTCGCCCCGAACGCGGACGTGCGCAGCACGGTCGCCGTCGGGAGCCCGATCCTCACCCTCGCCGAGGCGTCCCGCGACGCCGACGTCGTGGTCGTCGGCACGCACAAGGTCGGCTACTTCCACGGGCGGGCGATGGGGTCCCGCAGCCTGCAGCTCGCGGCGGTGGCGGCGGCGCCGACGGTGGTCGTTCCCGTGACCTCGTGGCGCGGACGCTCGGGGGTCGCCGTGGGCGTGTCCGACGGGGCCGACAGTGACGCGGCGGTGCAGTTCGCCGCCGAGGAGGCTGCGCGGCTGGGCGAACCGCTCGTGCTCCTGCGGGCCGCCGACGGCGACGTCCACGAGCGCGCGATCGAGCGGGCCGCCGAGATCGCGGCCGAGGTCTCGCCCGACCTCACCGTCGACGAGCGCAGCGCGGGCGGCAACGCCGCCGAGTCGCTCATCGGCCTGTCGCGGCGGGCGGTGCTCACGGTCACCGGCCGTCGTCTCGCCAGCCGGGGCTTCCTCCCGCTGGGGCGCACGAACTCCGACCTGCTCATGAACCTGGCCGGCCCCGTCGTCGTGGTGCCGCAGGTGGTCGTCGAGGCCTACCTCGTCGGCTGGTCGGTCGCCTGAGCCCGCTCCGCTGACCCCCGTTCGGGAGGCATCCCCAGCCTGTCGCAGGTATGCTGCACTGCGGCGGAACGACGGACGAGGCGAGAGACGGCATGGAACACCCCGGCACGGAACCGGACCCGGGCGAGGAGCGGCGCGGCCGCCACGCAGCCCCTGCGGCATCCCCGGCCGGCGGCCTGGGCCGCGTCGCGACGCGGACCACCGCGGTGATCGCCGCCGCGCTCGAGGCGGCGCACCGGCTCGTCGACCGCGTGCGGACCGGCCCCGTCCTGCCCTGGATCTCCGCCCACCGCGTCCTCGTCCTCGTGGTCGCCGCGCTCGTCGTCTCCGGCGTCGCCTTCGCCGGGACCGCCGCGCTCATCGCGCAGACGCCCGGTCCGGTCGCCGAGGGCGATGCGACCGACGCCGACCCGTCGCGGCCCCGGCCCGGATCCGACTTCGTGATGCCCGACCCGACGCCGGGCGCCGTGACCGCCTCGCCGTCGCCCACGCCGCCGTCGACCGGCGGCCCCGGCACGCCCGCCGACGATCCCTCCCTCGACCCGGCGCCGACGGCGGACCCGGAGCCCACCGGCGATCCCGCCGAGCCGACCGCCGAGCCGACCGGCAACGGGCGCCCGGACCCGCCGGGTGCGACGAACCGCCCGGACAAGAAGAAGGACTGACCGGCTCCCGCCGGCGTTCAGCTGCGTCACACTCCGCCTTCACGGGGTGTTCGGGCGCGTGTGCTGCGCTAGCGTGTGTCCACCCGGACGCACCCCGCGAACGATCGGAGCCCACGTGACGACCCGGCAGGCCGAGCACCCTCGGCCGTCGCACTTCCTGCTGCACGTCAGCGACACCCACCTGCTCGCGGGCGGCGGCCGGCTGTACGACCGCGTGTCCGCCGACCGGCACCTGCAGCAGCTGTTCGAGCAGTTCGAGGCCTCCGGCGGTCGGCCCGACGCGATCGTGTTCACGGGCGACCTCGCCGACCGCGGCGAGCCCGAGGCGTACGACCTCATCCGGCGCATCGTCGACCCCGTCGCCGCGCGCCTCGGCACGAGGGTCGTCTGGGTCATGGGCAACCACGACGAGCGCGACGCCTTCCGCCGCGGGCTGCTCGGCGACGGCATCGGCGGCGAGCGCCCCGTCGACCGCGTCGACGACGTCGACGGCCTGCGCGTCATCACGCTCGACTCGACGGTCCCGGGCCGCCATCACGGCGAGCTCGCCGACGAGCAGCTCGACTGGCTCGCCGAGGAGCTGTCGATCCCGGCGCCCCACGGCACGATCCTCGCGATGCACCACCCGCCCGTGCCGAGCGTGCTCGACCTCGCCGTGTCCGTCGAGTTGCGCGACCAGGCGGCGCTCGCCGAGGTGGTCGCCGGCAGCGACGTCCGCTCGATCATCGCCGGCCACCTGCACTACTCGTCCACGGCCACGTTCGCGGGCATCCCGGTCTCCGTCGCGTCCGCGAGCTGCTACACGCAGGACCTCACGGTCCCCGTCGGCGGCACGCGCGGCTGGGACGGCGCCCGCGCGTTCAACCTCGTGCACGTGTACCCGACGACCGTGCTGCATTCCGTGGTTCCGCTCGGCGACCACGCGCCGCTCGACTGGATCGACGCGGACGAGTCCGCGCGCCGCCTCGCCGCCGACGGCATCGCGATCCCGGACGCCGCGCCGCGCGCGATCCGTCGCGAGTCGCCGCTCACGCCGCCGGTCACCCTCTCGCTGCGCCCGTAGCGGGGTCCGCGACGCCGCCCGCCCCGCCGGCGCCCGCGACCGGACGCGTCAGGCGCTGAGGCTCGGCGCAGCGCCCGCCGCCGTGCCCGCGGCATCCGCGTCGGACTTCTCCCACGGCGCGGGGAACGGGAAGTACCGCTCGAGGAAGTCGATGACGGCCTCGGTGCGCTCCTCGACCGAGATCTCCGGGAAGCTGCCGTCGTTGAGGCAGAACATGTCGACGTCGCGGCGCTTGAGCAGCCGACGCATCGCCGGGAGCGCGCGCTTCAGGGTCGTCTCGATGTACTTGACCGTCGCATCCGTCTGCACGACCGCGCGCCCGGTCATCAGCGAGAAGTAGTGGTACAGCGAGTTCGTGACCGAGATGTCGGTCGCCGACCGGAAGCGGCTCGCCGCCGTCCGCCGGAACTCGTCGGGGAAGGTCGACTCGAGCTCGGCCATGACGCTCCGGCGGAGCGGCGCGGCGCAGTGCTCCAGGTGACGGGTGGTGACCTTGCCGAACCGGTCGCGCAGCAGCGCGCGGTTCACCCGCGCCGCGTTCTCGAAGCCGGACCGCGTCGGGTCGGAGTCGCCGAGGCCGATCCTGGTGCCCGCCTCGACGAACTTCGTCACGCCGCCGGGGGAGAAGAACAGGTCGGGGGAGACGGGGCGGCCGAAGAACATGTCGTCGTTCGAGTAGAGGAAGTGCTCCGCGATGCCGGGGATGCGGTGCAGCTGGCTCTCGACGGCGTGCGAGTTGTACGTCGGCAGCATCGAGGTGTCGGCGAACATCTCCTCGGCGCGCACGACGGTCACCTTCGGGTGCTTCGCGAGCCACGCCGGCGGGCGCGAGTCCGTGCAGATGAAGATGCGACGCACCCACGGCGCGAACAGGTAGACCGAGCGCAGCGCGTACTTCAACTCGTCGATCTGCCGGTACCGGGCCTCGGAGTCGTCGCCCTCGCCGACGACGTAGGTCTGCATGCGTCGGGCACGCTCGCGCAGGAAGTCGACGTCGGAGCCGTCGACCCACGAGAACACCATGTCGATCTCGAAATCGACGTCGCTCGCGAGCGGCTCCCACATGTGCTCGAGGGTGCGCCAGTCACGGCCGTGCAGGTGCACCGTGTCCTCGACCGCCTCCCGGCGGGGGAGCGTGCGGCGCATGAGCGCGTTCTCGATCGGGGCCTCGACGAGGTCGTCGCCGAAGCGCCAGAACTCCAGCTGCACGGCGGACTCCGCGCCGTACCGCAGGCGCCCGACCGGCTCGATGCGCGGGCGGTAGAGGCGCACGGCCTGCGGCTTCCGCGACGCCGACACGGCGCCGTCGGCGACGAGCACGTGCGGGCCCCCGGCGGCCTTCGCCGGCACCACGGTCGCGGCGTAGAGCGGCTCGTTCTCGAACGCGTGCACGAGCGCCCGGACGACGCGCTTGCGCTCGGCACGATCGACCGCGAGGACGGGCCGGCCGCCGTCCCGCCGGACGAGGAGGTAGTCGATCCCGGCGCGGTCGAGGGCGGCCGCGACGTCGAGCAGGTCCTCGACCATCGACTCGTGCGGCGTGGCGTGCCCGTTGACGAGCGCGTACTGCCCGCGGCGCACGACGAGGTCGTCGCGGTCGAATCGGGCGTGCTCGGCGTCGGGTGCGACGAGCACGAGCTCGGGGGCGCCGCTCAGCTGCAGTCCGCGGTCGGCGTCCGAACGACGCCGATGGAAGGCGTCGCCGTCGGGCGAGGTGCGGTCGTCGCGTGGCGCGTCGGGCTCGTTCGTCGTCACGTCGTGGGGTGCTCCCGGATCGGTGGGCGGATGGCGCGAGGGCGCCGGATGGCTCAATCGTACGACCGTCCCAGCCGCCCCGGACGCCACGGCCGACCTCCGGTGCGACGGGCCGCGCGGCGCCGCGAGGACGCCGTCGTGTTGCGTCGCGTTGCGGGCCGTGACGCCTCGTGACGGCGGGGCGTTGAGGGCGTCGCGTCGGCTTCCCTAGCCTCGACGCACCCGTCCGCCAGGAGGCCGCCATGTCCACGACCCAGCCCGCCGTCGCCGTTGCGAGTGCCGCACCCGCATCGCGCGCGAGGTCGGGCGCGTCCGACGCGGCCCGAGCGGCGGCGACGGGACCGGGGCCGCTCGCCGACCTGCTCGACGCCGGGCTCGAGGTCCCGGTGCTCGGCGGTGGGCTCGTGCGACACGTGAACCTCGACGTCGCGGCATCCGCTCCGGCGCTCGCGGCGGTCGCCGCGCACGTCGCGCGGGTGCTCCCGTACTCGGCGAGCGTGCACCGCGGCACCGGCTACCCCTCGCAGGCGTGCACGGCGCTGCTCGAGGACGCGAGGATCGTCGTGGCGCGGCACGTCGGCGCGCGGCTCGACGACCACGTCGTCTTCACCCGCAACACGACCGACGCGCTCAACCTGCTCGCGGGCGCCGTGCCCGGCGAGACCGTCGTGCTCGACGTCGAGCACCACGCCAACCTGCTGCCCTGGGAGCGGCGCGGACGACGCGTCGTCGTCGCCGGACGCACGTTCGCCGAGACGCTGGGCGACCTGGATGCCGAGCTCGCCCGCCGCCCGGCCGCGTTGCTCTCGGTGACGGGGGCGTCGAACCTCACCGGCGAGGTCGTGCCGCTCGCCGACCTCGCCGCGCTCGCCCACGGGCACGGCGCTCGCCTGGCGGTGGATGCCGCGCAGCTGCTGCCGCACCGGCGCGTCGACCTCGCGGCCTCCGGCATCGACTACCTCGCGTTCTCGGGGCACAAGGCCTACGCGCCCTACGGCGCCGGGGCGCTCGTCGGCCGCGGCGACTGGCTCGACGCGGCGCCCGCGTACCTCGCCGGCGGGGGCGCCGTGGACGCGGTGTCGATCGCGGCGACGACCTGGAAGGCCGGACCCGAGCGGCACGAGGCGGGCACGCCGAACCTCGTCGGCGCGACGGCGCTCGCCCGGGCGCTCGTCGAGTTCGAACGCCTCGGCGAGGCGGCGCGTCGCGACCACGAGCGGGCGCTCACGGCGCGGCTGCTCGGCGGCCTCGCGGAGGTCCCCGGGGTCCGCGTGCTGCGCGGGTTCGACGACCTCGACGACCGGCTCGGCATCGCCACGATCGAGCTGGAACAGGGGTCGGTCGGGCTCGTGGCGGCGGCGCTCGCGGCCGAGCACGGCATCTCGGTGCGTGCCGGGCGGTTCTGCGCGCACCCGTTCTTCGACCGGATCGCCGGCCGCGCGAACGGGCTCCGGGCGAGCCTCGGTGCGGGCTCGTCGGCGGACGACGTCGACCGGTTCCTCGAGGCGCTCGCCGAGCTCGTCGCCGACGGCCCCGCGCAGGCGTACGACCGGACGCCGGCGGGATGGTGCCCGCGCACCGACGACCGGCCGCGGCCGAGCTTCGGCTGACCGCGCCCGTGCGTGGCGGCCCGCGCACCGCGCGCGTGCCCCCGGTCGGACGGACCCGGTCTGCTTGACTGGCCCGATGCAGGCCGATCACCCGTCCGACACGGCATCCGCGCCCGCGTCGGCGACCGAGCGCGTCCGCGTCCGCTGGTACCGTCGGCGGCCGCCGGCCGGGCTCGGGCGGTCCGACCGGATCGTCTGGTGGTGCGGCCACGCGCAGCTCTTCCTCGCCGCCGCCCTGCTCCCGATCGGCCTGGTCCTCGTGCTACCGGCACGGCCGATCGAGGCGCCGTTCGCGGTCGTGCTCGTCGGCCTCGCCATGATCGCGCTCGCCGGCCCGGTCGCGATCTCGGGACGACTCCTGAGGGCCGCGCCCCGAGGCCTGGCGGGGCTGCACGGCGGGTGGCGCGTCGTCGCGCTGGTCGCCTGGGTGCTCGCGACCGCACTCGTCGCGACGGTCGCGGTCGCGGCCTGCGTGCCCGCGGCCGCGTACGGGTGGCTCTGGATCGGGAACGGCATCCGCTTCTGACGGGCGGCCCCTCGGTGCCGGCGGGTCGGCGTGCTCGGCGGACGCGCCTACACTGGGTCGGGTCGAAGGGGGTCGGATGCGTCCGCTCAGCGAGGACGAGCTCCGGTCGTCGTTCGTGAACGCGACCGATCGGGAGCTCGACGAACTCGAACTGCCGCTGGAGTACCTGCTGGTCGAGTGGGACCGGGTCGACGCGCTCGCCTGGCGCGATCGCCGCGCCTCCCGGCGCGGCTACCTCGTCACGCTCATCGACGACGAGCCCGTCGGGGTCGTGCTGCGTGCCGCCGATCCGCCCGCGTCGCGGTTCCGCGCCGGGATGTGCAACCTCTGCCACACGCAGCAGCCCGCCAACCAGGTCACCATGTTCTCGGCGCGCCGCGCGGGCGAGGCCGGCCGCAACGGGAACACCATCGGCACGTACCTCTGCAGCGACCTGTCGTGCCAGGAGAACGTGCGCCTGCGTGCACCGCTCGCGCCCGCGGAGGTCCGGAGCGGGTCGCACGCCGTCGCCCGGATCGACGGGCTCGCGCGGCGCACGCGCGCGTTCGTCGAGGGCGTGCTCGCCGACTGACGGCTCGGGCCCGCCGGTCCGGCCCGGGGCCTCGGGTCGGGCCCTCGGGTCGGGCCCTCGGCTCAGGCGTCCAGCAGCACCGGCTCGAGCGTCGGCCGCTTCGCGACCCGGCCGTCGCCGGACGAGCGGCCGGTGAGCCGGCGCCCGATCCACGGCAGCACGTACTCGCGGTAGTACGTCGCGGTGTTGCGGCTGCGCTTTCCCGCCGGGGCGGCCGCGACCTCGGCGACGCCCCACTCCTCCGGCACGGGCACGCCGAGCGCGGTGAGCACGTTCGAGGCGACCTTCGCATGGCCGAGCGAGTTGAGGTGGAGCTTGTCGGGCGACCAGTAGCGGATGTCGCGCAGCGTGCGGTCGCTGAAGTTGTCGACGAACGTGACGCCGTCGAGGTCGGCGAGGTCGCGCAGCGCGTGCGTGAGGCGAGCGCCGCGCGAGTCGAAGACGCGACCGAGCGGCAGGTGGTCGGTCGGGTTCGCGCCGCTCAGCATGAGCACGTGGATGCCCTCGTCGCGGATGCGGTGGATGGCCTGCCGGAACCGGTTCGCGACCAGTTCCTCGGGCATGCGGGGGCGCAGCATGTCGTTGCCGCCGCCGTTGAAGCTGATGACCTCGGGGCCGAGCGCGATCGCCGCCTCGAGCTGCTCCTCGACGATCGGGCCCAGCTTGCGGCCGCGGATCGCGAGGTTCGCGTAGCGGACGGTCTCGGGGTCGGCGGCCTTGGCGAGGCCGAGGGCGACGAAGTCCGCCCAGCCGCGCGCGACGCCGTCGGGGAGCTCGTCGCCGACGCCCTCGGTGAAGCTGTCGCCGATGGCCGCGTAGGAGTGGAACATGCCCTCCACGCTATCGCCCGGCGCCCGGGGGTCGGCCGGGCCGTCGGACCTACCGGGCCGCGGCGGGGCGGCGTACCCTGACGAGTGGACGAGGAGGTTCGCGATGCAGGCGACGGTCGGCGATCGACTGGTCATCCACGGCAAGCAGGTGGGCAGCACGGAGCGGCACGGCGAGGTCCTGGAGGTCCGGGGCGCCGACGGCGGCCCGCCCTACCTCGTGCGCTTCGACGACGGCCACGAGACCCTGCTCTACCCGGGCAGCGACTGCGAACTGGAGCACGCGACGAGCTGACGCGTCGCGGCGCGCGTCACTCGGTCGCGAGGAGCGCTGCCCAGAGGTCGGCGCGGGCGTGGAAGCCCGACAGGTCGCGGCCGAGCAGCTTCTCCGCCAGGGCGATCCGGCTGCGCACCGTGTGGCGGTGCACGCCGAGTTCCTGCGCCGTCGCGTCGAACTGTCCGCCGTGCTCGAGCCACGTGCGCGTCGTCTCGAGCAGTGCGGTGCCCTGCTCGCGGTCGTGGTCGATGAGCGGCTCGAGCGTGGCGCGCGCGACGGCGCGCGCGTCGGTGCGGGCGAGGAACGCGAGCACGCCCTGTCGGCTGATGTCGTCGAACCAGACCACGCCGGGCGCGGTCTCCCGTGCGCGCTCGACGGCGCGCGTCGCCTGCTCGTGCAGCCGAGCGAGGTCGGCGAGGGTGCCGGCGTCGGAGACGCCGACGGGGACGTCGAACTCCGCTGCGAGCTCGTCCGACACCTCGCGATCCGCGTCCTCGCAGACGATCACGACGGACTCCGCGTCGCGGCCGAAGAAGAGCCGCCCGTCGCGGTCGTCGACGCGCAGCTCGAGGAACTCCGCCATCCGGTCCGCGTGGTCGGGCGGGAGGTCGGCGACGGCGACCCGCACGGGATCCTCCGGCAGCGGTCCCCACATCTCCGCCGACACCCCGGCGGCGAGCTCGACGTCGCCCGCCAGCATCGACCGCAGCAGTCCGGAGCGCAGGTGGCCGCGCGCGCGGTCGAGGTCCCGGTTCTGCTCCAGCGCGAGGCCGGCGAGGGCGATGACCGCGGTGACCACCTCACGACCGGCCTGGTCGAGCTCGGGGGAGTCGCCGATGGCGAGCACGCCGCGCAGCGCGCCGCCGGCGCCGAGCGTCTGCAGCGTCATCCGCTGTGGCGTGCCGATCGACGCACCGGCCTCGAGGGTCCGGCTCGCGCGCTGGCCGCGCCGCAGCATCGTGCGCGCCTCGCCCACGACCTCGCCGAGCGCGGGCTGCCCGAGCCCGCCGATCGGCGCCTCGCGATCGAGGGCGCCGGCGGCGTCGACGAGGCCGACCCAGGTGCCCAGCCGGTTGCTGAGTTCGGTGAGCGTCGCGCCCAGCCCGTCCGGGCGGAGCGCGGCCAGTGAGATCGAACGCTGCGCCTGGAGCGCCCACGCCTGCCGCGCGTTGGCGTCGGCGGCGTTGAGGTCGGCGATCGTGCGCGCGACGCGGATGAACGGGGTGCGGTACGGGACCTCGAACAGGGGCAGGCCGTGCCGCGCGCAGGCCTCGACGAGGACGGCGGGCGTGCCGTCGCGGACGACCTCGGTACCGAACCCGAGGGCGGCGATGCCCGCACCCGCCAGGCGGGAGACGTACTCGTCGAAGCGCGCAGGGTCGTCGTGTCCGGAGTCGGCGCCGAACTGCGTGCCCGTGGTGAGCAGGACCTGTCCCGTCTCGAGGAACGGGGCGGGGTCGTCGAGGTCGGAGCTGTGCACCCACGGCACGGTCGCGTCGAGGGCGGCGTCGGGAAGCGAGGCCGCGTCCGTCAGGAGCGTCAGCGCGAGGTCGTCGCGGTCGAGCAGGGTCCGGACGGTGGGCTTCACGGGTGCCTCCTCGAATGTACGCGGCGTCGAGCACGGTGGGTTCGAGTGTACAGCGAGGAGAGAGTCGCGGACCGATGCGCCCGGCGTCGCCGGGTGGGCTCACTCGTTCCGGTCGTCGACGATCGGCCCGGTCAGGTAGTGCTGCACCGTGGGGGCGACGTGCGCGACCACCCATTCGTGGTCGGCGGATGCCAGCGGCTCCAGCCGGAGGAAGTAGCGGGCCATGATGAGGCCGATCACCTGGCTCGCGGCGAGCGACGCACGCTGCGCGAGCCGCTCCGGGTCGGGCTCGCCGTCCCGGGACTCCGGCGCCACCCGGCGGACCACCGGCATGATGGCCCGGGACAGCAGGAACTGCCGGATGCCGTCGGCGTACCCGGGATCCTGCACCGCGCTGCGCAGCATCGCCCGGAAGCCCACCCCGAGCGGGCCCTCCCAGAGGTCGAGCATCGTCGAGACGAGCACGCGGCCCACCTCCTCGGGTGGTGCGTGCCGGACCGGCGCGGCGAGCCGGAACGGGTCGAAGGGCAGCTCGAGCACCGCCTGCCAGAGCCCCGCCTTCGACCCGAAGTGGTGGCGGATCATGCCCGGGTCCACGCCCGCACGAGCGGCGATGCGCCGGGTGGTCGCCCCCTCGACCCCACGCTCGGCGAACTCGTGGCGGGCGGCCTCGACGAGCTCGTCGCGCGTCGTGGACCGGCCCGGGCGCCGCCCGATCACGACGCGACCGCCGACTCCGCGGCACTCCCCGGAGCGCGGTCGAGCAGCACCATCGTCTCCTCGAGCGTCGGCGCCACCGCGTCGACGGCGGCCTCGATGCGCCGTGCGGCGAGCGCGGCGCGCACGTCGTCGGACGGCACGCCGGCCACGCGGATGTCCCGACCGGTCAGCATGGTGGGCAGGCCCGCGTCGCCGAGCGCCGCGAAGGCGGCCTCCCACTGCTCCGAACGGACCAGCACGGCCGTGGTGCCCGCGGTGAGGTCGCCGACCGATCCCACGCCGAGCAGGCGTCCCCGCGACATCAGTGCGAGCCGCGAGCACTGCTCGGCCTCCTGCAGGTAGTGCGTCGTGACGATCACGCCGCGGCCGCGCGCCGCCTGCTCGTGGATGACGTCCCAGAGGCGTGCCCGGGCGAGCGGGTCGACGCCCGACGTCGGCTCGTCGAGGACGAGCAGCTCCGGGCCGTGACTGAGCGCGAGGGCGAACGCGAGCTGACGCTGCCGGCCCAGCCCGATCGCGGCGACGATGGATCGGCGCACCTCCTCGAGCGCGCGCGGCAGCTCGGCGGGCGGTCCGCCGTAGACCCGCTCGGTGAACTCGACGTTCTGCTCGACCTCGATGGTCCGGAACAGGCCGAGGCCCTGCGGCACGTAGCCCATCCGCCGTCGCGCCTCGCTGTCGGGCGGCCCGCCGAAGAGGGCGGTGGTACCGGCATCCGGTCGTTCCAGGCCGATGAGCATGCGCAGGAACGTCGTCTTGCCCGCGCCGTTGGCGCCGATCAGGCCCACGATCTCGCCCGCGTCGACCGCGAGGCTCATGTCGTCGACGGCCCGGGTGCTGCCGTACGTCCGCGTGGCGCCCTCGGCATCGGCCAGCACGTTCCCACCGGGCCCGCGCTCGGGCTCGGACGGCTCCGAGATCGGCGTCGCCGCAGGGCCGGGCGCGCGGTGCCGCGCATGGGCGTGGGCGTGCGCCTCGGTGCGGGACTCGACGTGGGCTCCGGTGTGGGACTCGTCGTGGGTGGGAGCGGCTTCGGCCGTTCCACCGCCCTCGGGCGCCGCAGGCGTCGACCGACGGCGGAGCGTCAGGGCGATCAGCGCGTCCTCCAGGTCCGGGCGCCCGATGGGCGAGGCGCCCGCAGGGGCTCCGCCCTCCGGGTACCAGGCGTGGCGACGCACCCCGCGCCGCCAGGCGTTCGCCGGGGTCTCGACCCCGTCGCCGTCCGTCGGGAGCACGGCGATCACGCCGGGCACGCCCGCGATGATCTCGTCGGCCGAGCCCGAGGCGATCACGCGGCCCTGGTCGAGCGCGAGCACGGCACCGGCGCGCTGCGCCTCGTCGAGGTACGACGTCGACATGAGCACGGCGGCGCCGCCGGCCGCGATGCCGGAGACGAGCCGCCACAGTTCGACGCGGCTCACCGGATCGACGCCCGTGCTCGGCTCGTCGAGGATGACGAGGTCGGGATCGTGCAGGATCGCGAGCACGAAGCCGAGCTTCTGCCGCATCCCGCCGGAGAGGTCGCGGCCGAGCTTCATGCGCGCCTCGGCCAGGCCGGCCCGTTCGAGCAGTTCCGGTGCGCGCTCGCGGATCGCCCGCGAGGCCATCCCATAGGAGCGCCCGACGAAGTCGACGTTCTCGGAGACGGTGAGGTTGCCCCACACGCCGGACGTCGCGGGCTGGTACCCGAGCCGGTCGGCTCCGAGCGTGCGCACCCGTCCCGTCGACGGCCGGATCCGGTTCGCGAACACGCGCAGCAGCGTCGACTTGCCGGCCCCGTCGCCGCCCACCACCGCGGTGACGCGGCCCGCGGGCACCTCGAGGCTCACGTCGTCGAGCGCGCGGACGTCGCCGAACCCGACGGAGATCCCCTCGACGGCGATCGCGGGAACCCGGCGCGTCGTCCGCTGCGCGGCACCGGTCGCGCTCATCGGCCGGCTCCGACCGGCTCGGCGACCGCCTCGGGGCGGGCCTTCGACACCGCCGGGGCGAGGCTCCGGCGGAGCCGGACGACCGCGAGGCCGAACACGACCACGGCCATCACCGCGAGCACGGTGAGGGGCAGCCACAGCACGTCCCACCCGGCGCCGCGCACCATGACGCCCTGCGAGACCATCGTGAAGTAGGTCAGCGGCAGGAGGTACCCGATCCAGCGCACCCCGGCGGCCATCGCGTCGAGCGGGAAGATCATGCCGGAGAGCAGGATCTGGGGTAGGAGGGTCATCATCGCGAGCTGGATCGCCTGTCCCGTCGTCTGCGACACGGTCGAGATGAGCACGCCGATGCCGAGTACCACGAAGAGGAAGAGCGCGGCACCGACGATGAAGAGCCCGACGGGCCCGTTGAACGGCACGTCGAACAGCAACAGGCCGAGCACCGTGATGAGCGCCATGTCGAGGCTCGCCAGGAGGAAGTAGGGCGTGATCTTGCCCAGGATGACGCCGCTCGCCCGCAGCGGCATGACGGCCAGCTGCTCGAGCGTGCCCGCCTCGCGCTCGCGGACGAGGCCGATGCTCGTGATGATCGTGCCGATGAACGTGAGGATCAGCCCGATGATCGCGGGGACCATGACCCAGGCGGTCGTGAGGTCGGGGTTGAACAGCACCTCGGTCTCGAGGCTCGGGCCCTGCACGGGCTGGCCCTGCGCGGCGGCCTGGATCTGCTGCTGGGCCAGCATCTGCTGCACCTGCGCGAAGAGCGTGAGCGCGGACTGGGCCGCGAAGAGGTTCGATCCGTCGATGTAGGCCGTCCAGGTGTCGCCGTCGGCGAGGATCGCGATGTCGGACTCGTCGTCGCGGAGCACCTCCTCGGCGGTGTCGGCGTCGCCGCCGGGATCGGTCGCGACCACCTCGAGTCGGTCGGACAGGTCGGCGTTCCCGTCGATGAGGTCCTCGACGTCCTGCGCGGAGCTGCCGACGACCGTCACCGTGAGGTGCTCGACGTTGAAGTTCGCGGCGTACCCGAAGATCACGAGCAGCAGCAGGGGGAGCACGATCAGCATCGCGAGGGTGCGGTGGTCGCGGCGGAGTTCCTGGAATTCCTTGAGCATGACGGCGCGCATGCGCGCATTATTCACCGCATGGTGAATTTCGGCAACGGCCGATGGTCCCGTCGCTCAGGTGACGTCGCCGCGGCGGGCGAAGCGCGGTTCCCGCCAGACCTCGGACGCCAGCACGTCCTCCAGCGCGTCGACCGCGTCCCACACGTCGGCATGCGACACGTAGAGGGGAGCGAACCCGAACCGCATGAGGTCCGGTGCTCGGAAGTCGCCGATCACGCCCCGCTCGATGAGCGCCTGCACGATCGCGTAGCCCGACTCGTGGCGCAGCGCCACCTGGCTTCCGCGGAGCGACGACCGCCGCGGCGTGACGACCTCGACGGGCCACCGCCCGAGCCGGTGGTCGACGAGCGAGATGAACAACTCGGTCAGCCGGAGGCTCTTCTCGCGCACGAGGTCCAGGTCGACGTCGGCCCAGACGTCGAGGCTCGCCTCGAGGGCCGCGAGCGAGAGCAGCTGCGGGGTGCCGACGCGGAACCGGGCGACGCCGGGGGCCGGCTCGAAGCCGACCGGGAACTCGAACGGCCTCGCGTGGCCGTGCCATCCCGTCAGCGCCGGTCGGGCCGCGTCGTGGTGGCGGGCCGCCGCCCACATGAACGACGGCGCGCCGGGGCCGCCGTTGAGGTACTTGTACGTGCAGCCCACGGCGAAGTCCGCATCGGCCGACGTCAGGTCCACCGGCACGGCGCCGACGCTGTGGCAGAGGTCCCACACGACGAGCGCGCCCGCGTCGTGCACGCGGCGGGTCACCTCCGCGAGGTCGTGCATGCGACCGGTGCGGTAGTCCACGTGGCTCAGCACGACGACGGCGACGTCCTCGTCGAGCACGTCCTCGAGCGTCGGCCCGTCCTCGTGCACCAGGCGCCGCTCCAGCGGCGCGGGGCCGCCGACGGTCTCCTGCACGCTCTCGAGCACGTAGAGGTCGGTGGGGAAGCTGCCGCGCTCGGCGACCACGACGCGTCGTCCCGGGCGGAGGCGGGCCGCGGCCGTCGCGACCTGGAAGAGGCTCGCCGACGTGGAGTCGCCGAGGACCACCTCACCCGGGCCGGCACCGATGAGCGGCGCGATGCGGTCGCCGACGGACTGCGGCTTCGCGAACCATCCCGCGTCGTTCCAGCTCCGGATCAGGCCGACCCCCCACTCCTCCGCGACGACGCGGTCGACGTGCGCCCGCGTCCCCCGGGGCAGCGCGCCCAGCGAGTTGCCGTCGAGGTAGACGACGCCCTCCGGCAGGCTGAACCGGTCGCGGAACGGGGCGAGCGGGTCCACGGCGTCCAGCGACGTGCACGTGGCGCGGTCGATGGTCTGCACGGCCGTCGCCGGGTCGGTCGACTGCATGAGGTTCCGCCTCTCGGGGGTGTCGGGTTCGTTTCGGGATGGTGGGGCTCGTCCGGTCGCGTCGGCGGACCGGTCAGAGCGCCAGCCAGCGTCGCGCGTTGCCGTGGAGGATGGCTGCGCGTTCCGCGTCGTCGAGCCGGGTGGAGCGGTGCACGGCATCGCCCACGGGGCGCTCGCCGAGCGGGTACGGGTAGTCGCTGCCGAGCATCACCTGCGAGGCGCCCAGCGTGTCGACGAGCAGGTGCAGCGCGGTCGGGTCGAACACGACCGAGTCGACGCTGAAGCGGTCGAGGTAGGCCGACGGCGGCCGCTCGCTGACCCCGACGACGTCGGGCCGCCGATGCCATGCGTTCTCGAGGCGGCCGAGCCAGAACGCGAACGACCCGCCGCCGTGCGCGAACGCGATCCGCAGCGTCGGGGGGACGCGGTCGAACACCCCGCCGAGGATCATCGCGATGATCGACAGGTGCGTCTCCGCCGGCATCCCGGTGAGCCAGCGCGCCATCCAGCGATCCAGCCGCGGCGACTCCGCCATGTCCCACGGATGCACGAACACCGGCACGCCCCGGTCCGCGCAGTGCTGGAGGAAGGTCACGACGCCCTCGTCGTCGAGGTCGCGGTCGCCGACGTGGTTGCCGATCTCGACGCCGCGGTGCCCCGACGCGATCGCGCGGTCGACCTCGGCGCACGCGGCATCCGGATCCTGCAGCGGCACCTGGGCGAACGGGACCAGCCGATCCGGAGCCGGGGCGCAGACCTCGAGCGCGAGGTCGTTGAAGATGCGAGCGACCCGGGCGGCGCGGTCGGCGGGCTGACCGTACGAGAAGAAGACGGGCGTCGGCGACACGACCTGCACGTCGATGCCGTCGGCATCCATCTCGCGCAGTCGCTCGTGCGCATCCCAGCAGTTCGACCCGATCCGCCGGAACTCGCTCGAGCCGAGCATGATCATCGCCTCGCGCTCGGAGTCCACGCGCAGCCACGGCCACGGTCCCGGCCCGACCCGTGCCTCCAGGTCGGGCCAGCCGTTCGGCACGACGTGCGTGTGGACGTCGATCGAGCCCACCCGGGTCAGCCCTTGCCCGGGTGGACGGTGCCGCACTTCGGGCAGGTGCGGCCCTCCTCGCTCTCGTAGAACGCGCGGAACACCGGCGGCAGGTCCTCGACGATGTCGCGCACCTGCAGCTCGACCTCGTGCACCTTCGTGTCGCAGTTCGGGCAGAACCACGCGAACCGCTCGAGCGTGCCCTCCTCGCGGATGCGCTCGATGACGATGCCGATCGAGCCCGCCTCCGGGCGCTGCGGGGAGTGGTACACGTTGCCGGGGAGCAGCCACATCTCGCCCTCGCGGATGTCGATCCGCTGCGGCCCCTCGTCGGTCATGACGTCGACGTGCATGTCGCCGCGGTACTGGTAGAACCACTCCTCGTACGGGTCGAAGTGGTAGTCGGTGCGCTGGTTCGGGCCGCCGACGACCTGCACGATGAAGTCGCCCATGGGCTCCCACGCCTGCTTGTTGTTGACCGGCGGCTTCAGCAGGTGCTCGTGCTCGCGGATCCAGGCGGCGAAGTCGATGACGGGTGGGATGGTGGTCACGGTTCCTCCTCGGTGGTGATGGGGGTTCGGCCGGCGTCGCCGCCGTCCGGGCGACGGGCGACGGCCTGGATCTCGATGCGCAGGTGCGGATGCGGGAGCGCGTGCACCGCGACCGTGGTCCGGGCCGGCCCGGATTCGTCGAAGTACTCGGCCCACACGGCGTTGTACGCGGCGAAGTCGTTCATGTCGACGAGGTAGGCCGTGGCCTGGACGAGATCGTCGAGTCCGCATCCCGCCTCCGCGAGGATGCCCCGGAGGTGCTCGAGCACCGCACGGGTCTGCACGGCCACGTCGAGCCGGGTCGCGCCGAACTCGTCGGCCTCGGCGCCCTCGATCGTGTTGTCGGGACGCCGGCTGCTCGTGCCCGAGACGAACACGAACCCGTCGGCGACCCTGGCGTGCGGGAATCGGCCGCGCGGCGTGGCCCCGCCCCGGACGGTGATGGCGCGTTCGGTCATCGGGTCGCCTCCTCGCCGGCGCGCAGGGCGACCCTGCCGAGCCCGGACACCTCGGCGGCCACGGCGCCGCGCACGGGCAGCGGCACCGCCGCGGTCGCGGCGCCCGCGAGGAGCACCATGCCCTCCCGCAGCTCGTGGCCGTGCCGGAGCGCGAGGCGGCGGGCTGCGGCGACCGCGCGGACCGGGTCGCCGAGGATCGCCGCGGTCGAGCCGACCTGCACGGCGCGACCGTCGACCTCGAGCACGACCGCCCGGTTCTCCAGCGCGCCGGCATCGGCGATCGGACGCCACGGCCCGATCGCGAACGCCGAGGCCGACGCGTCGTCGGCGATCACGTCGCCGAGGTCGAACCGGAAGTCCCGGTACCTCGAGTCGATGACCTCGAGTGCCGGGGCGGCGGCGACGACGGCGCTGGAGGCCTCGGCGTCGGGATCGGCGATGTCCGGCCCGAGCAGGAACGCGACCTCCGGTTCGACCCGCGGGTGGATGCCGCGGACTGCCAGGGCGCCGCCGTCGTCGATGCGCATGGCGTCGGTCAGGCTGCCGATGATCACGTCGTGGACGCCCATCTGCCGTGCCTTCTCGCGACTGGTGAAGCCGAGCTTCAGGCCGACGACGCGCTCGCCGCGGGCGCCCCTCCGCGACAGGAGCGCCCGCTGCACCGCGTACGCCGCGTCGAGGTCGAGGGGCTCGTCGCCCGAGGGCTGCGCGATCGGGGCGGCCCGCCGCTCGGCGTCGTCGAGCGCGCGGGCGAGGCGGGCGACGTCCTCGGGCGCGGGCGTCGCCGACGGGGCACGGCCGTCGGGACGGGCGGATGCGGCGGGGGCGACGTCCGTGCTCATGCGGCACCCTCCTCGGTCCGGGCGCGCTCGTCGAGGGTGCCGCCGTCTCCGGCGGCCCAAGTCCGTGCGGTGACGAGGTCGAGCGCGACGTCCAGGATCATGTCCTCCTGGCCGCCGATCATGCGACGCCGGCCGAGCTCGACCAGGATGTCGCGGGCGTCGAGCCCGTGCTGTGCGGCGGCGCGCTCCGCGTGCAGCAGGAAGCTCGAGTAGACGCCCGCGAACCCGAGCGTGAGGGTCTCGCGGTCCACCCGCACGGGGCGCCTCTGGAGGGGGCGGACGAGGTCCTCCGCGGCATCCTGCAGGGCGAACAGGTCGGCGCCGTGCGCCCAGCCGAGCAGGTCGGCGACGGCGACGAACGCCTCGATCGGGCAGTTGCCGGCGCCCGCGCCCTGGCCGGCGAGCGAGGCGTCGACCCGGAGCGCGCCGTGCTCGACGGCCGTGATGCTGTTGGCCACGCTGAGCGACAGGTTCTCGTGCGCGTGGATGCCGATCTCGGTCGCCGGGTCGAGCACCTCGCGGTACGCGTCGATGCGGTCGGCGACGTCGCGCATGGTGAGGCGCCCGCCGGAATCCGTGACGTACACGCAGTCCGCGCCGTACGACTCCATGAGCCGGGCCTGCCCCGCCAGGCCCCTCGGGTCGTTGAGGTGGCTCATCATGAGGAACCCCGAGACGTCCATGCCGTGGTCCTTCGCCCAGCCGATGTGCTGGGCGGCGACGTCCGCCTCGGTGCAGTGCGTCGCGACGCGCACGCTCCGCACGCCGAGGTCGCGCGCCCTGGCGAGGTCGTCGATCGTGCCGATGCCGGGGAGGATGAGGGTCGTCAGCCGGGCGCGCTGCAGCACCGACGCGGCCGCCGCGATCCACTGCTCGTCGGTCCGGGCACCCTGCCCGTAGGCCACGCTCGAGCCGCCGAGCCCGTCGCCGTGCGCGACCTCGATCGCGTCGACGCCGGCCGCCTCCAGCGCCGACGCGATCGCACGGACCTCGTCGACCGAGTAGCGGTGGGCGATGGCGTGCATGCCGTCGCGCAGGGTGACGTCCTGGAGGTACACCCGTGGCGTCGTCTCGGTCATGCCGGTACTCCCGTCCGCTCGGCGATGAGGCGCTCGGCGGTGCGCAGTGCCGCCGAGGTCATGATGTCGAGGTTGCCCGCGTACTCGGGCAGGTAGTGCCCGGCGCCGGCGACCTCGAGCAGGATCGTGATGCGGACGCCGTGGAACCGGCGGCCGAGGGCCGGCACGTACGACTCCTCGACGTGGTCGAACTGCACGTCCTGCGTGAGGCGATACCCGCCGACGTACTGCCCGACCTCGGCGACCATCGTGGCGACCGACCGGCGCACCGCGTCCCGGTCGACGTCGTCGGCCACCAGGCAGTACACGGTGTCGCGCATGATGAGCGGCGGGTCCGCGGGGTTCAGCACGATGATGGCCTTGCCGCGCCCGGCGCCGCCGATGGACTCGATGGCGCGCGCCGTCGTCTGGGTGAACTCGTCGATGTTCGCCCTGGTCCCCGGCCCGGCCGACCTCGACGCGATCGACGCGACGATCTCCGCGTAGGCGACGGGCGCGACGCGGGAGACCGCGGCGACCATCGGGACCGTCGCCTGGCCGCCGCACGTGACCATGTTGACGTTCGTGGCGTCGAGGTGCTCGTCGAGGTTCACGACGGGCACGACGTAGGGCCCGATCGCGGCGGGGGTGAGGTCGACCACGAGCCGGCCCCGATCGCGCACGACGGCGTCGTTGCGGGCGTGCGCGGCGGCCGAGGTCGCGTCGAAGACGAGCTCGACGTCGTCGAACGCGGGCAGCCGCACGAGGCCGTCCACGCCCTCGTGCGTCGTCGCGACGCCGAGGCGACGCGCTCGGGCGAGGCCGTCCGAGTCCGGGTCGATGCCCGCCATGGCCACCACGCGGAGCGTCTCCGAGAGGCGCTTCACCTTGACCAGCAGGTCGGTGCCGATGTTTCCCGAGCCGATGATCGCGACGTCCGTGGTCATGCCGCTCCTCCGTCCGTGGTGGTGGCCGTGCTCCCGGTGAACTCGGTCCGGACCTCGCCGAGGCCGTCGAGCCGCGCGTGGAAGACGCCGGGGGCGGCGTCGACCATGGGGCCGAGCGCGCCCGAGAGGACGACCTCGCCGGCGCGGAGCGGGCGGCCGTGCCGGGCGACCGCGCGGGCGAGCCACGCCACCGCGATGACGGGGCTGCCGAGGCACGCCGAACCCGCGCCCGTCGAGACCGGGGCGCCCTCGTGATCGAGGCGCATGCCCACCCGGGTCAGGTCGAGTCCGTCGAGTCCGCGCGGCGTCGTCCCGAGCACGACCGCGCCGCTCGAGGCGTTGTCGGCGATCGTGTCGGTGATGCGGATGTCCCATCCGGCGATGCGCGAGTCGACGACCTCGATCGCGGGGAGGACGAACTCGGTCGCCCGGATGACGTCGGCCACGTGCGTGGTCGGCGACTCGAGGTCGCGGCCGAGGACGAAGGCCACCTCGGCCTCCACGCGCGGTCGGATGAAGCCGCCGAGGCCGAGCGGCTGCCGGTCGTCGGCGACCATGTCGTCGAGCAGCACGCCGTAGTCCGGCGTGGCGACGCCGAACTGCGCCTGGACCACCGGCGAGGTCAGCCCGATCTTGCGGCCGACGATCCGCGCCCCCTCGGCCACCCGCCGCGCGATGCCGAGCGACTGGACGGCGTAGGCGGACTCCTGGTCGGCCTCGCCGAGGAGCTCGCGGACCGGCGCGCAGGCGATCCGCGCGCACGCGGCGGCGCGCAGCCGCGACTCGGCGGCGTGCACGGCGTCGGCGGTGCCGACGAGGTCGGCCGGGCCGAGCGCGCTGCGGGTCGTCGTGCTCACAGCTGCACGCAGACGTTCGTGGGCTCGGTGTAGAACCCGAGCGAGTGCGGGCCCCCCTCGCGGCCGATGCCCGAGAGCCCGATGCCGCCGAACGGGCTGCGGAGGTCGCGCAGGTACCAGGTGTTCACCCACGACATGCCGACGCGCATGCGCTGCGCGACGCGGTGGCCGCGCGCCAGGTCGCCGGTCCACGTGACCGCCGCGAGCCCGTAGTCGGTGTCGTTGGCGAGCGCGACCGCCTCCTCCTCGGAGTCGAAGGGGATGACGACCGCGGCCGGGCCGAAGATCTCCTCGCGGACCGTCCGGTGCGAGTTGTCCAGGCCCGCCCAGAGCGTGGGCTCGATCCACGACCCGGCGTCGAGTCCGTCGCCGAGCGTCGGGACCCCGCCGCCGGCCAGCAGCTCGGCGCCCTCGTGGAGGGCGAGGTCGTAGTGGCGGAGCACCTTCTCGCGGTGCGCGACCGAGATGAGGGGTCCGGTGGTGGTCGCCGGGTCCTCCGGGCGGCCGAGGCGCAGGCGCCGGGCGTGCTCGGCGAGGCCGGCGGCGACGTCGTCGAAGACGGCCCGCTCGACGTAGATGCGCTCGGTGCAGAGGCAGACCTGCCCGGTGTTCAGGTACGTCGACCGGGCGAGGCCCGCGATCGCCGCGTCGAGGTCGGCATCGGCGAACACGACCGCGGCGTTCTTGCCGCCGAGCTCGAACGAGACCGGACGCACCCGGGGGGCGACGGCGCGCATGATGGCCGACCCCGTGCTCGACTCGCCCGTGAAGGTGACGCCGTCGATGCCGGGGTGGGTGGTGAGGTGCTCTCCGGCCGAGCCGGGGCCGAACCCGTGCACGACGTTGACCACGCCGTCCGGGATGCCGGCGTCGGCGAGGATCTCCGCGAGCAGCATGGCCGACGAGGGGGTCTCCTCGGACGGCTTGACCACGACCGCGTTGCCGGCGGCGAGCGCGGGGGCGAGCTTCCAGGTCAGCAGGAGCAGGGGCAGGTTCCAGGGCACGATCACGGCGACGACGCCGAGCGGGGCCCGGACGGCGTAGTTGAGCGCCCGTCGCCCGTCGTGCAGCTCGGTCAGGTAGGCGTCGAGCCCGGCGGCGGAGACCGTGTCTGCCGCGGACCGGAAGTTCGCCGCGGCGCGGGCGACGTCGAGGTCGCGGGCGAGCGTCTCGGGCTTGCCGGTGTCGCCGACCTCGGCGGCCACGAGCTCCTCGCTGCGGGCGTCGATGAGGTCGGCGACCCTGCGGAGCAGGCGGGCGCGCTCCGCGACGGTCGTGCGCCCCCACGGGCCGTCGAGTGCGCCGCGCGCGGCGGCGACCGCGCGGTCCACCTGCGCCGGGCCGGCCTCGTGCACGACGGCGACGAGCGCGCCGTCGACGGGGTCGACCTTGTCGAAGGTGCGCACGCCGTCGACGAGCTCGCCGCCGATCACGTTGCGGAGCGAGCGGGGGGCCCGGCGCCGCGCAGGGGGCGGGGCCGTGGTCGGTGCCGGCGTCGTCGGGGAGGGCATGGGTTCAGGCTAGGAAGCGCGAACGATGCCGACAAATGCTCTTGTGATGCACTGCCATGCCCGCCCGGCTATAGTCCGGGGCATGGTCACCGATCGCCTCCTCGACGGCCGGCTCAAGCTCCGGCACCTCGTGCTCATCACCGCCATCGCCGACGAGGGCACGCTCGTGCGCGCCGCGGAGTCGCTGCACATCACGCAGCCGGTCGTGACCCGGGGCCTTCGCGAGGTCGAGGACCTCCTGGGCGTGCAGCTCTTCGAGCGGATGCCGCGCGGCGTGACCCCCACGCAGTACGGCACGCCGTTCATCGAGCGCGCCCGGTCCGTGCTCGCCGAGCTGCGCGCGGCCGACGAGGAGGTGCGGCTGCTCCGCACGGGGCAGCTCGGCACCGTCGCGGTCGGCACCCACCTGGCCGGCTCCAACCTGCTCCTCCCGCGCGCCATCGCCGCGCTCAAGGCCGAGCACCCCCGCCTGACCGTGGTCGTGCGGGAGGGCACGCCCGACACGCTCCAGCAGCTCCTGCTCGCGGGCGACCTCGACCTCACGGTCGGGCGGCTCTCGCCGACGGTGCCAGTGCGGCTCGAGCAGGAGCGGCTGCACCACGAGCCGATCCGTCTCGTGGCCCGGGCGGGGCATCCGGTCCACGCCGGCACGCGGGGGACCTCGCTCACCGAGCTGATCGCCTTCCCCTGGATCTTCCCGGTCGCCCAGACGGCGCTCCGCGCCGAGCTCGAGGCCGTCTTCTTCCACGAGGGGCTCCCGCTGCCGGCCGACCGGGTCGAGTGCACGTCGATGCTCACGCTGCGCAACCTGCTCGTGTCGACCGACGTGATCGCCGCGCTGCCGATGTTCATCGCCGTCGACGACCGCGAGCTGAAGCTCCTGCCGACGCCGTTGAGCTCGATCCGCAGGTCGGTCGGCGTCACGATGCCGAAGGACCGTGCGCCGTCGCCGGCCGCCGCGGCGCTCCTGGCCCACCTCCGCGACGAGGGGGCGCGGCTCGCCGCACTCGAGCGCGAGTACGCCGCAGCGGATCCGGTCCGTTCGGGCTGATATGCCCGCACGGTCATGGCAGCGAGCTGGATAGATATTGGACAGCATCGATACGGCCGATGACGCTGAAGGGGTCGGCGCGCTGGAGCGCCGAACCCGATTCTTCTCCCGACCACAGGAGGCGTCATGGCCGGATCCCCCTACGTACCCGATGCGAAGAAGTACCGCCCGGAGGACTTCGAGCGGGTCGCCGGCGAGCCGGCCGACCCCGAGCCCGGGACGTGGGGGATGCAGCCCGACGGCACCTTCCTCCCGCCCGCGTCCACGCCCTCGGTGCCGCGCGACGTGTTCGTCGACTGGCCCGGCCAGCTCGACTACCGCGACCCCGAGACCTATGCGCTGAACGCGACCGCAGAGGCGTTCTACCCGATCGTCGTCAACACGAGCCACTCGTGGCAGTGCATCTACGACATCGACGGCATCCGCTACATGCTGCACTACGGCGGCGGCAACCACTGGAAGCTCTACGACATCACCGACCCCCGCGACCTGAAGATCGTCGACGAGGAGCAGTGGGGCTGGGGTGACCCCCGCCCCGAGTTCGGCGCCACCACGGTGCAGTGGAACGAGACGCTCGGCACGCACATCGCCGTCCAGGCCAGCGAGACGCCCCGGTACTTCCTCAGGGGCCGCGTCGCCAACAAGTGGACCGACGACACGGTCGAGGGCCAGCTCCTCGAGTGGGAGGGCCTCCGCGGGTTCCGCACGTGGCAGGTGAACGGCCCGAGCCCGCGCGACTGGACCCTGCTCACGCAGGTCTCGACCGACCCGAAGCACGGGCCCGACGAGATCCAGGAGGGCAACGGCGTGCTCGACCTGCCCGTCTACTACGGCGACAGGTACCTCTTCGTCGCGACCGCCCCCGACAACACCTTCACCAACCAGCCCTACAAGACGACACTGTGGGCCGCCGGCCACGCCGCCTACGACATCTCCGACCCGGCCAGGCCCGAGCTGCTCTCGACCTGGTGGGTGCCCGGCACCCGCGCCGGCGAGGAGGACGACTCCGAGTACCTGGCGGGCAACGACCGCTGGAACAACCGGACCTCGTGGTTCGGTTCGCGCATGGGCGTGTTCATGCCCCGCTCGGTCGAGTCGGGCTACCGCTACGCCTACGCCGCGCAGGGCGGCCAGGGCTTCTTCGTGCTGGACGTCTCCGACCCCGCGAACATCCACCACGTCGGCTGGTGCGCGCTGCCCACGAGCGTCGCGGGCACCGAGGGCGACAACGTCGACACGACGCAGGTCGAGGAGACCGGCTACGTCTACGTGTCGGGCTACCCGATGAACACCGACTGCTACGAGCCCGCGAAGGAGATCTACCAGGTCGACGTGAGCGACCCGGCGAACCCGCGCGTCGTCCGCACGATGCCTCGGCCGATGCCGCCCGCGGAGGCCGCGTTCACCGACTGGGCGCAGCGCCGCGGCTCCTTCGGGCCGAAGCGCTCCGGCTACTTCACGAACACGGGCACCCCGCACGGCGGGGTCATCCCCTACGCGTTCTACGCGGCGGGCCTGCAGGTCTTCGACGTGCGCGACCCGGAGGACCCGAAGGTCGGCGCGTACTTCGTGCCGCCGATGGGCCTGAAGGACGACGACGACCTCGCAGCGCCCGTGCACGGCATCTTCGTCGAGTGGGATCGCAACCTCATCTGGCTGTTCGCGAACCACGGCATCTACGCCGTGTCGACGCCCCTGCTCGGCGAGCCCGTCGTCGGGCTGCCGGCCGCGTCGACCGACCGGGACTGAGGCGAACGTGACTCCCCCCGCACGACCGCAGGCCGGATCGACGGCCTCGCGACCCTGGCCGGCGCTCTGGGCGCTCGTGATCGGCTTCTTCATGATCCTCGTCGACACCACGATCGTGTCGATCGCGAACCCGGCGATCCTCGCCGACCTCGACACCGACCTCACCTCGGTCATCTGGGTGACGAGCGCCTACCTCCTCGCCTACGCGGTGCCGCTGCTCATCACGGGTCGGCTGGGGGACCGCTTCGGTCCGAAGCGCGTGTACCTCGTCGGCCTCGTGGTGTTCACGCTCGCATCGCTGTGGTGCGGGCTCTCGGGCGACATCGCGATGCTCGTCGCGGCGCGCGCCGTGCAGGGCCTGGGCGCGTCGCTCATGACCCCGCAGACCATGGCCGTGATCACCCGCGTCTTCCCGCCGAGCCGGCGCGGCGCGGCCATGGGCCTCTGGGGCTCGGTCGCGGGCGTCGCGACGCTGGTCGGCCCCATCCTCGGCGGGGTGCTCGTCGACGCGGCCGGATGGCAGTGGGTGTTCTTCGTGAACGTGCCCGTCGGCGTCGTCGCGTTCGTGCTCGCCTGGCGCCTCGTGCCCGACCTCGCGACGCAGGCGCACCGCTTCGACTGGCTCGGGGTCGTCCTGAGCGCGGTCGGCATGTTCCTCGTCGTGTTCGGCATCCAGGAAGGCCCCACCTACGACTGGGGCGTCATCGCCGGCCCGATCACGGTCTGGGCGCTCATCGCCGCGGGGGTGGTCGTGCTCGCCGGGTTCGTGGTCTGGCAGGCGTTCAACCGGGTCGAGCCGCTGCTCCCGCTGGGGCTGTTCCGCGACCGGAACTTCGCGCTCTCGAACGTCGCGATCTCGCTCGTCGGGCTCGCGCTGACCGCGATGCCGCTGCCGTTGGCGTACTACTTCCAGGTCGCCCGCGGCCTCACGCCGACGCAGGCCGCGCTCATGCTCGCGCCGATGGCCGTGGTCTCGGGCGTGCTCTCGCCGATCGTCGGCCGGTTCAGCGACCGGGTGGATCCGAAGTGGGTCGCGCTCGCCGGGCTGTCGACGGCGGCCGCGGCGCTCGCCTGGTACAGCGCCTGGCTCGGACCGGATGTCGCGTACGCCGCCCTGCTCCTGCCCTCGGCGCTGCTCGGGGTCGGCATCTCCGGCGTGTTCGCGCCGCTCGCGTCGACGGCGACGCGCAACCTCCCGCGCGAGTCGGCCGGAGCGGGCTCGGGCGTGTACACGATGACCAGGCAGGTCGGTTCGGTGCTCGGCTCGGCGGCGATCGCCGCGCTGATGGGCTCGACCCTCGCGGCTCGACTGCCCGGTGTCGACGCCGGGGCGGCGCGAGCGACCGACGGCGCCCTGCCGCCGGAGGCCGTCGCGGGATACTCGGCCGCGATGGCCCAGTCGTTGTGGCTCGCCGTCGGCGCGTTCGCGCTCTGCGCCGTCGTGGCCCTCTGCTTCGCCGAGCCCCGGGTCACCGTCGGCTGGGGCGAACCGCCCGCGCCCGCCGCGGTCCCGACCCCGATCGCCGAACGCTGATGGCGGCCCGCGCAGCCCGTCGGAGCACTCGACCCACCGACGGGATCCTGAATACAGAAATGGCACCGGACATGCATCCAGCACGCGGAGGCGGCCGACTCGTGGTCGACGGCCTCGAGAAGCACTACGAGCTCGACGGCGCCGAGGTGCCCGTCGTCACGGGCGTCACGTTCACGATCGAACCCGGCACGTTCACCTCGCTCCTCGGACCGTCCGGGTGCGGCAAGACGACGACCCTGCGCTGCGTCGCCGGGCTCGAGACCAGCAACGGCGGCGAGATCTCGCTCGACGGCACGGTGCTCTCGACCGGCACCCGTCACGTGCCGCCCGACCAGCGCGACGTGGGCATGGTGTTCCAGAACTACGCGATCTGGCCGCACATGACGGTGTTCGCGAACGCCGTCTTCCCGCTCCAGGTCTCGTCGGGCCGCCTGCCGAAGAAGGAGGCGAGGCAGCGGGCCATGGAGGCGCTCGAGCTCGTGCAGCTCGACCGGTTCGCACACCGGCCCGCGACGGCGCTGTCGGGGGGCCAGCAGCAGCGGCTGGCGCTCGCCCGCGCCCTCGCGCACCGTCCGCGCCTGCTGCTGCTCGACGAACCGCTCTCGAACCTCGACGCGAAGCTGCGGGACACGATGCGCAACGAGCTGCGCTCCCTGCAGCAGCGACTCGGGATCACCGCGCTGTACGTCACCCACGACCAGTCCGAGGCGCTGTCGATGTCCGACCGCGTCGCCGTGATGAACCAGGGCCGCATCGTGCAGGAGGCGACGCCGCGCGACCTCTACTTCCGGCCGGCGGACCGCTTCGTGGCGGACTTCGTCGGCCGGGTGAACCTCATCCCCGCGATCGTCCGGGACCGCGCCGACGACGGCACGGCCGTCGTCGAGGCCTTCGGCCGGGGGCTGGTCACGCCGTGCCCGAGCGACCTCGGCGCGGGTCGCGAGGTCACGGTCACGTTCCGCCCGGAGAGCGTGCGCTGGCACGAGACCGCGCCCGACCGCCCGAACGTCCTGCCCGCCCGCGTCGCCAGGGTCGAGTTCCTCGGCGAGATCGTCGAGGTCGAGGCCGAGGTGCTCGACGGCGACACCGCGGTCGGCAGCCTCGTCGCTCGCGGCGCCCCCCTGGACTCGCCCGCGGCCGGCAGTTCCGTCTTCATCGAGCTCGCACCGCAGGCGTGCCGCGTCCTCGCGGCATAGCCCGGAGATCGACCGCACCACCACCCACCAGAGCAACGCCAGAGAGGAAACCCGGATCATGAACGTTCGAACCACCCGGATCGGCGGCATCGCCGCGGCGGCCGCAGGCATGCTGCTGCTGAGCTCCTGCAGTTCCCCGGGCGCGGCCGCGCCCGACCCGGTCGAACCCGGCGGCGACGGATCGACGGCGGCCGCCTGCGACGCCGTCCAGGTCGGCGCCATCACGCGCTGCGAGAACTTCTACGACGACTTCTGGCCCGAGATCGACCGCCAGATGGACGCGCTCTACGAGACGGCCAGGGAGACCGACGGCGGCCGCGTCGTGATCTGGGACTGGTACGAGCTCTCGCCGGACGTCATCGCCGAGTTCACCGGCCGGTACCCGGACCTCACGATCGAGACCCGCGGTCTCACCTACAACCTGTCCTCGGCGATCATCTCGGCCAAGGCCACGGGCGCCCGCAACACCGACGTCATCTCGGGCTCGCTCGTGTCGGCGGCCGCGATGACCGACGAGGGGTACTGGGCCGACGTCGACTGGACGGCGTTCGGCGTGCCGGAGGAGTTCTTCACGATCGGCGCGCCCGAGATGCTGCCGGACAGCGTGAACGGGTCGCTCATGCAGGTCAACGTCGACCGGATCGAGGCACCCGCCACGCTCGAGGGGCTCCTCGACCCCCAGTACGAGGGCAAGGTGTCGGTCGCGAGCTACAACGCGAACGTCTTCGCCGGCTACGGCCTGGACCGGGGCGAGGCCGCCATGACCGACCTCATCGGCGAGCTGAAGTCGACGGGCACCCTCCAGGTGCTCGAGGACCAGGACTCCCCGCTCTCGAGCGGCGACGTGCCGATCGCGCTCGGGCAGACCCTCTTCAACCCGAACCCGAGCCTCGGCGTCTCGCCGTACGAGGACGCCGGGGTCTTCGCCCAGTTCTCGGGCGTGAACGTCGACGCGAAGAACCCGGCCGGCGGCATGCTGTGGACCCTCTGGAACGCCTACGACCCCGACTGGCTGCAGCTGCGCATGACGGACGAGCGGTTCTCGACGACCCAGGTGCCCTACCCGGGGCTGCCGACGTCGCTGTTCGACTCGGCGACCGGCCTCATGGAGACCAACGCCGGCGCCCTGCTCGACGGCCTCCAGGGGGGCGCGATCACCGAGACCGTGGACACCCGCGACGAGTGGATCGCGATGATCAACGCCGCCGACGCGGCACTGAACGGATAACCCGTGTCCCAGGCAGGACGGACCACGAGGGCCGAGCGCACCCGGCCGACCTCGATGCGGATCGCGACGATCATCGCCGGCGCGGTGATCTTCCTCCTCCTCGCGATCCCGCTGGTCGTGCAGGTCATCACGGCCTTCCGTGGTCCGTTCCTGCCGTTCGGGGTCTCCACCGCGCGGTGGTCGGCCGAGAACTTCGTCACGCTCTGGAGCCTGCGCGAGGACTTCTGGGCGGTGCTCGGCTCGACCGCGGCATTCGTGGGCGGGTCCACGGTGCTCTCGCTGCTCATGGCCTTCGGGCTCGCGTGGGTCACCGTCCGCACCGACGCCCCGCTGCGCCGGGTGATCTCGGTGCTCGTCGTCGTGCCGTTCATCATCCCGCCCATCGTCAAGGCGCAGGCGTACCTCCTGATGCTCTCGCCCGAGTCCGGCGTGCTGAACCAGGTGCTGCGACTGCTGCCGGGCGACCTCGTGATCGATCCCTATTCGTTCTCGACGATGATCGTGATCCAGGCCCTCACGAACGTGACCTTCCCGTACCTCATGATCGTGCCCATCCTCACGAGCATGGACGGCTCGCTGGAGGAGTCGGCGCGCGTCTCCGGCGCCTCCTGGCCGCAGACCCTCCGTCGGGTGACGCTGCCCATGCTGTGGCCGGGTCTGCTCGGCGTCGCCGTGCTCACCTTCATCCTCGGGCTCGGCAGCCTCGAGATCCCGCTGCTGTTCGGGCAGGAGTCGGGGAAGTCGATCTTCGCGCTCAAGCTCTGGACGCTCATCAGCGCCGGTGCGGGAGAACTGCCGCAGTACGGCCTCGCCGCGGCGTGGGGGTGCGTCTTCCTCGTGATCACGACCATCGCCTTCGTGGTCTACCTCCGGGCGACGCGGAACGCCGAGCGGCGGGCGTCCATCTCGGGCAAGGGGTTCCGCCCGACGGTGATGAGGCTCGGCGCCTGGAAGCTCCCCGTCATGCTCGTGATCCTCGTCTTCGTGCTGCTCACGGCGGTCCTGCCGCTGTTCGCGCTGCTCTGGTCGGCGATCACGCCCTACCCGATCGCGTTCTCGTTCGAGGCGCTCGCCGCGCAGACGCAGTTCGGCGCCTTCGGCGCCGTGCTCGGCGACCCGGAGTTCTGGGCCTCGCTGGGCCGGACCCTGGTCATCGCCGGAGGGAGCGCGACCATCGCCTGCGTCGCGGCGACCGTGCTCGCGTACGGCATCGCGCGGAGCCGCCGGACGGGATGGACGAGGGCGGTCGACCTCTTCGCGTCGTCGTCGGTCGCCATCCCGGCGGTCATCGCGGGCTTCGCGATGTTCCTGACGTTCATGGTGATCAACCCCGTCATCCCGCTCGCCGGCACGATCGCGGCGCTCGTGATCGCCTACTCGTTCCGCGTGTCGATCGCCTACCGCGCCGGGTACAGCGCCACGCTGCAGATCCGCATGGAACTCGAGGAGGCTGCCCTCGTGAGCGGCGCGAGCGCGTTCGAGGGCTTCCGCCGCATCGTCGCGCCGCTGCTCGCCCCGACGGTCTTCGCCGTCTGGATCCAGATGTTCATCCTGGGCACGAACGAGTTCACGCTCCCCGCGTTCCTCGCGACCCCGGAGTCCCGGCCGCTCTCGGTGTACATGTACGCGATGATCAGCCCACGCTCGGCCCAGCTCTACGCCCCGGACCAGGGGGCGGCGATGGCGCTCATCTTCACGCTCCTCGTCTTCGCGATCGGCTACGGGCTGCAGTGGCTGGTCTCGCTGCGCGCCATCGGCCGCAGCTCGCGTCGCGTCGCGGTCGTCGAGGCGGCGCCGGAGGCGCTGGGCGCGCCGGCACCGGCGGAGACCACCGCTGCGCCGGACACGCGCTCGATCGCGGCGCAGCGGGTCCGTGAGCTGACGCGACGCTGACGCCCGCCCATCTCGACGCGGTTTGTACGAGATGGCCTGTCGACCTGCTCCTGATGTACATGAGGGAGGGGGTGGCATCCGTTCGGCCCTGCCTACCATGAGCCGACATCGCCACCGTCGTCACCGCATCGGAGCACCCCATGACCATCGTCGAACCCACGGCCACCACCGTCGGCGGCCCCGCACTCCCGCAGGAGCGCCGCCTCGTCACCAGCATCCCGGGCCCGCGCTCGCAGGAGCTCATCGCCCGCAAGGCGCAGGCCGTCGCGAAGGGCGTCGGGCACACCATCCCCGTCTCGGTCGCGGCCGCGGGCGGCGGCGTCATCGTCGACGCCGACGGCAACTCGATCATCGACCTCGGCTCGGGCATCGCCGTCACCGGCGTCGGCAACTCGAACCCGCGCGTCGTCGACGCGGTCAAGGCCCAGCTCGACGCCTTCACCCACACCTGCTTCACCGTCGCGCCGTACGAGGGCTACGTCGCCGTCGCCGAGAAGCTCAACGAGCTCACCCCCGGCGACCACGAGAAGCGCACGGCGCTCTTCAACTCCGGCGCCGAGGCCGTCGAGAACGCGATCAAGGTCGCGCGCCACCACACCAAGAAGATGGCCGTCGTCGCCTTCGACCACGCCTACCACGGCCGCACGAACCTCACCATGGGCCTCACGGCGAAGAACATCCCGTACAAGAACGGCTTCGGCCCGTTCGCCCCCGAGGTGTACCGCGCGCCGCTCAGCTACCCCTTCCGCGACGGCGGGCTGTCCGGCGCCGAGGCCGCGGCCCGCGCCATCACCCAGATCGAGAAGCAGATCGGCGCCGAGAACCTCGCCGCCATCATCATCGAGCCCATCCAGGGCGAGGGCGGCTTCATCGTGCCCGCGCAGGGCTTCCTCCCCGCGCTCGTCGAGTGGGCGAACGCGAACGACGTCGTCTTCATCGCCGACGAGGTGCAGACCGGCTTCGCCCGCACCGGCGCCTGGTTCGCCAGCGAGCACGAGGGCATCGTGCCCGACGTGATCGTGACCGCGAAGGGCATCGCCGGCGGCCTGCCGCTCTCGGCGGTCACCGGTCGCGCCGAGATCATGGACTCCGCGATGGCCGGCGGCCTCGGCGGCACCTATGCGGGCAGCCCGCTCGCGTGCGCCGCAGGTCTCGCCGCGATCGAGGCCTACGAGGAGGACGGCCTCATCGAGCGCGCCAAGCAGATCGGCTCGGTGCTCATCGGCCGCCTGAACGCGCTCCGCACCGCCGACCCGCGCATCGGCGACGTCCGAGGACGCGGCGCCATGGTCGCCGTCGAGCTCGTCGACCCCGTCACCGGCGCGCCCGACGCGGCGCTCACCGCGAAGGTCGCCGCGTACGCCCACGCCAACGGCGTGCTCGTGCTCACGTGCGGCACCTACGGCAACGTCATCCGCTTCCTCCCGCCGCTCACGATCGGCGACGAGCTGCTCGTCGAGGGCCTCGAGGTCGTCGCGGAAGGACTGCGACGCGCATGAACCCCGTGACGGCGACGACGGCGTCGCCCGTGATCCCCGCGGGCGCGGCGTCCGTGCCCGTGAACCCGGTCGCCGACGCCGAGCCGACCCCGCTCGTCGACGCCCGCGCCCAGCTGGCCGAGGCGATCGAGCTGCTCGGCTACGGCGACGGCCTGCACCGCATGCTCGCGACCCCGCGTCGCGAGCTGGCCGTGGCCGTGCCGCTGCGGCGCGACACCGGCGAGACCGAGGTCTACCTCGGCTACCGAGTGCAGCACAACTTCAGCCGCGGCCCCGCCAAGGGCGGCCTCCGCTACGCGCCGAACGTGAACCTCGACGAGGTGCGCGCACTCGCGATGTGGATGACCTGGAAGTGCGCCCTGCTCGACGTGCCGTACGGCGGCGCCAAGGGCGGCATCGCGATCGACCCGCGCGACCACTCCGTCGGCGAACTGGAGCGCGTCACGCGGCGCTACACCAGCGAGATCCTGCCGATCATCGGGCCGGAGCGCGACATCCCCGCCCCCGACATCGGCACCGACGAGCGCACCATGGCCTGGATGATGGACACCTACTCGGTGAACTCCGGGTACACGGTGCCCGGCATCGTCACCGGCAAGCCGATCTCGCTGGGCGGCTCGCTCGGCCGCGCCTCGGCCACGAGCCGCGGCGTCACGCACATCGCGCTCGCGGCGCTCCGCCACGCCGGCATCGAGCCCGGTCGCGCGACCGCGGCCGTGCAGGGCTTCGGCAAGGTCGGCGCGGATGCCGCCCGGTTCCTCGCCGAGGCGGGCGTGACGGTCACCGCGATCAGCGACCAGTACGGCGCCGTGCGCAACGACGCCGGGCTCGACGTCGAGGCGCTCTCGGACCACGTCCGTGCGACCGGCTCGGTCGTCGGCTTCGCCGGCGGCGACGATCTCGACCGCGACGCGGTGCTCACGCAGGACGTCGACCTGCTCGTCCCGGCCGCGGTCGAGGGCGTGCTGCACGAGGGCAACGCCCGCGAGGTGCTCGCGACGGTCGTCGTCGAGGGCGCCAACGGTCCGACCACCCCGGCCGCCGACGCCATCCTCCGGGAGCGCGGCGTGCTGGTCGTCCCCGACATCCTCGCCAACGCGGGCGGTGTCATCGTCTCGTACTTCGAGTGGGTCCAGGCCAACCAGGCGTACTGGTGGCGGGTCGACGAAGTCGAGAGCAGACTGGAGGAGCGGATGCTGAACGCCTGGCGTCATGTCCTCGGCTACGCCGAGGCCCGCGACCTCTCGCTCCGCACCGCCGCCACGGCCCTCGCCGTCGAGCGCGTCGCCGAGGCGCACCGCCTCCGCGGCCTCTACCCGTGATCGCGCGCGATCCGCGCAACCGAACGAAACGGACACCCCGAGCATGACCACCGCAACGCAGGAATCCGCACTCCTCGACCAGGTCGCCGACGGCCTCTTCATCGGCGGCGAGTGGGTCGCGGCCGAGGACGGCCGGACCTTCGAGGTCCGCGACCCGGCCACGGGCGACGTGATCAAGACCATCGCCGACGCGTCGCCGGCCGACGGCATCCGCGCGCTCGACGCGGCCGTCGCCGCGCAGGACGCGTGGGCGGCGACCGCGCCGCGCGAGCGCGGCGAGATCCTCCGCCGCGCCTTCGACACCCTCATGGAGCGGGCCGACGACTTCGCCCTCCTCATGACGCTCGAGATGGGCAAGCCGCTCGCCGAGGCGCGCGGCGAGGTCAAGTACGGCGGCGAGTTCCTCCGCTGGTTCAGCGAGGAGGCCGTGCGCATCACCGGCCGCTACGGCTGGAACCCCGAGGGCACCGGCCGGATCGTGGTCGCGCAGCGCCCCGTCGGCCCGTCGTACTTCATCACGCCGTGGAACTTCCCGCTCGCCATGGCGACCCGCAAGATCGCCCCGGCGCTCGCCGCGGGCTGCACCGTCGTCGTCAAGCCCGCCGCCCTCACGCCGCTCACGACCATCGCGTTCGTGCAGCTGCTCGAGGAGGTCGGGCTGCCGAAGGGCGTCGTGAACGTGGTCACCACCACGAGCTCGTCGAGGGTCTCGGGCCCGATCATCGCGGACCCGCGCCTGCGCAAGCTCTCGTTCACGGGGTCGACCGAGGTCGGCCGCAAGCTCATCGAGCAGTCGGCGCAGGGGATCCTCCGCACCTCGATGGAGCTCGGCGGCAACGCCCCGTTCGTCGTGTTCGAGGACGCCGACCTCGACAAGGCGGTCGAGGGCGCGATGGTCGCGAAGTTCCGCAACATCGGGCAGGCGTGCACGGCGGCGAACCGCTTCATCGTGCACGAGGCCGTGGCGTCCGAGTTCGCGAAGCGCGTGACCGACCGCGTCCAGGCGATGCGCGTCGGCCGCGGCACCGAGGACGGCGTGCACATCGGCCCGCTGATCGACCAGGACGCGGTGGCGTCGACGCACGAGCTGGTGACGGACGCCGTGGACAAGGGCGCGACCGTCCTCGCCGGGGGAGCGCCCATCGACGGCGCGGGCTCGTTCTACGCGCCGACCGTGCTCCACGACGTCGCGGCCGACGCCCGACTGCTCCGCGAGGAGATCTTCGGGCCGGTCCTCGGCATCACCACGTTCGCCGACGAGGACGAGGCGGTGCGCCTGGCGAACGCCACCGAGTACGGCCTCATCTCCTACGTGTTCACGCAGGACCTCGCCCGCGGTCACCGCATGATCGACCGCCTCGACACCGGCATGATGGGCCTGAACACGGGCCTCGTCTCGAACGCGGCGGCGCCCTTCGGCGGCGTCAAGCAGTCGGGCATCGGCCGCGAGGGCGGCTTCGAGGGCATCCACGAGTTCCTCGACACGAAGTACACCCTGATCCCGGCGTAGCCGGGGTCCGGTCCGGCACGACCGGACCGAGCGGATGCCGCGACGTGCGCCGCACGTGCGCCGCGGGTCGCGGCATCCGTCCCGTTCACATCACCGATATCGCTCTTCTCAGGAACCGGGGCCCGCTCGCGGGCGTTTCTCAGGAGGACACGCCGTGTCCTGCCCCTGTGCACCCGGATTCCTCCTGAGTACCGATCCGCGGACGGGCGCGAGACAGCAAGGAAACCACCATGGAACGCATCGAGACCGACGTCGTCATCGTCGGCGCCGGCGCCGCGGGCCTGACCGCCGCCACCGAACTCGTCACGGCCGGCCGCGAGGTCGTCGTCCTCGAGGCGCGCGACCGCGTCGGCGGCCGGCTCTGGACCGGCGACGTCGACGGCGCCATGCTCGAGATCGGCGGGCAGTGGGTCTCGCCCGACCAGGACGCGCTCATCGAGACGCTCGACGAGCTCGGACTGGAGACGTACGACCGCTACCGCGAGGGGCAGAACGTCTACATCGCCGAGGACGGCGAACGCCGGCTCTTCGAGGGCGAGATCTTCCCCGTCCCCGCGAAGACCGAGGGCGAGATCGTCGGCCTCATCGAGAAGCTCGACGCGCTCGTCGCGGAGATCGACCCCGACGCGCCGTGGACCCACCCCCGTGCGAAGGAGCTCGACGAGATCTCGTTCGCGCACTGGCTCGAGACGCAGACCGACGACGTCGAGGCGCGCCTGAACATCGGCATGTTCATCGCCGGCGCGATGCTCACCAAGCCCACGCACGCGTTCAGCGCGTTGCAGGCACTGCTCATGGCCGCGTCCGCGGGCTCGTTCTCGCACCTCGTCGACGCCGACTTCATCCTCGACAAGCGTGTCGTCGGCGGCCTCCAGCAGGTGCCGCTCCTGCTCGCCGAGCGCCTCGGCGACCGCGTCCGCCTCGGCCAGCCGGTCCGCACCGTGCGCTGGCAGGAGGACGCCCCGGCCGGCGCCGCCGCCGTGGTCGCCGTCACCGACGAGCTCGAGGTCCACGCGCGCGAACTCGTGCTCGCCGTGCCCCCGGTGCTCGTGGACCGCATCTCGTACGAGCCGCCGCTGCCGCGCCGGCAGCACCAGCTGCACCAGCACCTCTCGATGGGCTTCGTCATCAAGGTGCACGCCGTCTACGAGACGCCGTTCTGGCGCGAGCAGGGCCTGTCGGGCACCGCCTTCAGCCCGTACGAGCTCTCGCACGAGGCGTACGACAACACCAACCACGGCGACACCCGCGGCACGCTCGTCGGCTTCGTCTCCGACGAGGCGGCCGACGAGGTCTTCCGGCTCAGCGCCGAGGAGCGCAAGGAGCGCATCCTCGAGTCGCTGTCGCACTACTACGGGGAGCAGGCCAAGCACCCGGTCGTGTACTACGAGTCCGACTGGGGCTCCGAGGAGTGGACCCGCGGCGCCTACGCCGCGAGCTTCGACATGGGCGGCCTCGCGCGCTACGGCGCCGACCTGCGCACCCCGGTCGGGCCGATCCGCTTCGCCTGCTCCGACATGGCCGGCAAGGGGTACCAGCACGTCGACGGCGCCATCCGCATGGGCCGGCTCGTCGCCTCGCAGATCGTCGAGGAGCTCGCGTGAGCGCAGCCCCCGTCCTCGTCGGCTACACGGCCAACGAGGCGGGCGCCGACGCGCTCGCGGCCGCGAACCGCATCGCGACCGCCGCCGGCGCCCCCCTCGAGGTGGTCATGGTCCTGCCCTCCGAGGCGCGCAACTCGTCGGTGCCGGCCGACGCGGGCTACGAGCGGTTCCTCCGCGAGCAGTCGCGGTCGTGGCTCGCCGAGGCCTCCGGGTGCCTCGGCACGGAGGTCGCGACGAAGCTGCACCTGCGGTACGCGGAGTCGTACGCCGAGGGGCTCATCGCCGCCGCGCACGAGTTCGGCGCGAAGCTGATCGTCGTCGGCACCGCGGGCGGCGGCATCCTCGGCCGGGCGCGCATCGGCTCGGTCGCGAACGAGCTGCTGCACTCGTCCGACGTGCCCGTGCTGCTCGCCCCCTCGGGCGCCCGGGCGGCGACGACGCAGGGCGTCACGCGGATCACGGCCGCCGTCGGCACGCGCCCGGGTGCCGACGCCCTGCTCGAGTCGGCGATCCGGCTGGCGCGCGCGACGGGCGCCCCGCTGCGCCTCCTCTCGCTCGTGCCGATCGACCTGCCCGCCGGACTCGACGCCGAACTCGCCGCGCTCACGAGCACGGTGCACGCCGAGGACGTCCTCGACGAGGCGCGCCGCGCGCTTCCCGACGGCGTCGACGCGAGCGTCGAGACCGCCGCCGGCGCCTCCATCGAGGCCGCCGTGCGCGCCCTCGACTGGCACCCCGGCGAGGTCGTGCTGGTCGGCTCGAGCCGCCTCGCGGCGCCGCGCCACCTGTTCCTCGGCTCGACCGCGGCCAAGATGCTGCGCGAGCTCCCCGTCCCCATGATCGTGGTGCCGCGCACCACCCGCACCACCTGAAGGACCTGCGATGACGCATTCCCTCCAATCCCCGCCACCGCTGACCGAGGCGACCCGGGCGGTCGCCCCGGACGAGCAGGGCATCTCGAAGAAGGGCCTCTCGGCCGGGTCCGTCGGCCTCATCGGCGCGATCGTCATCGGCATCTCGTGCATCGCCCCCGCGTACACGCTCACCGCGGCGCTCGGCCCGACGGTGTCGGAGGTCGGCACGCAGGTGCCCGCCGTCATCCTGCTCGGCTTCATCCCGATGCTGCTGGTCGCGTTCGGGTACCGGGAGCTGAACCGGCGGATGCCGGACTCGGGCACGTCGTTCACCTGGGCGACCCGCGCGTTCGGCCCGTGGATCGGCTGGATGGCGGGATGGGGCCTCGTCGCGGCGACGATCCTCGTGCTGTCGAACCTCGCCGGGATCGCGGTCGACTTCCTGTTCCTGCTCGTCTCGCAGGTGGTCGGCGATCCCGCGATCGCGGACATCGCGGCGAACCCGTTCGTCAACGTCGCCGTGTGCCTGCTCTTCATGCTCGGCGCGACGATGATCTCGTACCGCGACATGCGGACCACCCAGAAGCTGCAGTACTGGCTGGTCGGCTTCCAGGTCGTCGTGCTCGTGGTGTTCTCGGTCGCGGCGCTCGTCGAGGTCGCCAACGGCAACGCCTTCGACGCGACGCCGATCGAGCTGAGCTGGTTCAACCCGTTCGCGGTGAGCGACTTCAGTGCGCTCGCCGCCGGCCTGTCGCTGTCGATCTTCATCTTCTGGGGCTGGGACGTCACGCTCACGATGAACGAGGAGACGAAGGGCGCCGAGAAGACGCCGGGCCGGGCGGCCACGCTGTCGGTGGTCATCATCGTCTCGCTCTACCTGCTCCTCTCGACGTCGCTGATCTCGTTCGCGGGCGTCGGCGACGGCGAGCACGGCCTCGGCAACCCCGACATCCAGGACAACGTGTTCTTCGCGCTCGCCGGGCCGGTGCTCGGCCCGCTCGCGGTGCTCGTGTCGCTCGCCGTGCTCACGAGCTCGGCGTCGTCGCTGCAGTCGACGTTCGTGTCGCCGGCGCGCACGCTCCTCGCGATGGGGCACTACGGCGCGCTGCCCGAGAAGTTCGGCCGCGTCAGCCCGCGCTTCTTCACGCCCGGGTACGCGACGATCGTCTCCGCGATCGTGGCGTCCGTCTTCTACGCCGTCATGCGGTTCGTGAGCGAGAACGTGCTGTGGGACACGATCACCGCGCTCGGCATGATGATCTGCTTCTACTACGGCATCACCGCGTTCGCGGCCGTCTGGTTCTTCCGGAGGACGTGGTTCCGCTCGGTGCGCGAGTTCTTCTTCACGCTGCTGTTCCCGCTCGTCGGCGGCGTGATCCTCTCGGTGCTGTTCGTGACGACGCTGGTCGACAGCATGGACCCGGAGTACGGGTCGGGCTCCGCGATCGGCGGGGTCGGCCTCGTGTTCGTGCTCGGCATGGTCGTGTTGCTCACGGGCGTCGCGGTCATGGCGTGGCAGGCCGTGAAGCGGCCGGCCTTCTTCCGCGGCGAGGTGCTGGAGCGCGCCTCGGCCGACTGAGACCCGTGCGGGCGGCGGTCCTCACCCCGTCGACCCGCGCGTGAACGCGAACCGCCCCGCCGGCGACACCCGGCGGGGCGGTTCGGCGTGCGGGCGGGGCGCGACCGGTCCGGCGTCTCGTGGGCCGCAGCGTCCACACGGCTCCGTCGCCGGCTACTCCGCGGCCGGCGCCGGCGCCGTGCCCGTGTACATCCCGTACACGAGGTCGGCCGCGGCGGTCGCGGTCGCGGGGTCGGCGCCGGCGGCGACATCCGCCTCGGCCCACCGGTCGGCGCTCCGTCGCATGAACGCCATCCCCTCGTCGCTCTGCAGCCACTCCTCGGAGTTGTCGGGCCGGACCTCGCGGGTCGTGACGTGCAGGCCGAGGCCGAGCAGCGCGCCGTCCCAGCCGATCCCCGTGGGGGAGGGGCCCATCTGCGCCCACATCTCGTCGGTGACGTCGGCGGCGCGGGCGACGTGCTCGAGCTCGAACCTGGTGTGCTCGGCGTCGACGGGGGCGAGTCGGACGGTGATCCACGTCGTGCCGCCGCCGTACTCCCACGTCGCGCTGAAGGAGTTCGGCGCGTCGCACGCGGTGATGGTGCCGCCCGCGTTGCCCTCCAGCTGGTAGGTGCCGTGCAGTCGCAGGTCGCCCGTCACGGGCAGGAACCAGCGCGGGATGCGCTCGGCCGAGGTCAGCGCCTCCCACAGGTCCTCGATGGGCGACGGTAGGTGCGCGCGAGCGTCTGCACGCGCATCCGCTCGCCATCGCGCTCCTCGGTGGCGACGCCGCGGTCGACGGCGTCGATCTGTGCCTGGATGTCCATGTCAGTGCTCCTGATCGGGTCGGTGCGCCGGGGTCGTCGGATCGGGACGGCCGGGGCGCGGGGTCGTCGGCGGGCCGGGCGGGTCGGGCGGGTCGGGCGGGCCCGGTGCCGCGGGCGGCGTCGGGTCGGCGGATGCCGCGAGGCGGCGCTGCCGCCGCCCGCGCGCGAGCTCGGTGCCGAGCGCGTCGAGCCGGGGTTCCCAGAACCGCTCGAACGGCGTGAACCACTGCGCCGCCTCGGCCAGCGGCTCCGGGTCGAGGGCGTACAGCCGCCGGGTGCCCTCGGCGCGCACCGTCGCGAACCCGGACTCCCGCAGCACGCGCAGGTGCTGCGAGACGCCGGGCTGGCTGATGCCGAACTCGGCCTGCACGATGCGCCCGACGTCGCCGGCGGCGAGTTCGCCGCCCGCGAGCAGCTCGAGGATCCGCCGGCGGACCGGGTCTCCGAGGATGTCGAGCGCGTGCATGGCGTCAATGATTCACCACGCGCTTATATAAGTCAAGGGTGAAGCAGGAAGGCAGGAGATTCCGCCCGATGGAGGCCGTGGGGCGGCCATCGGGCGGAATCTCCTGCGAACGTGCGGCGGCGGCGGCCGGCGCCCGGGGCCCGGCGCGCGGTCCCCGGCGCTCAGGCGCCCACGCTCACGCGACCGCGCGCTCGTCCTCCCCGGCGGCGACGTCCTCCTCCGCGTCCGACACCTCGTACGCCGTCCGCCCCGCGACGACCGTGCGCACCACGTGCGCCTCGAGCAGGGCCTCATCGCCGAGGTCGAACGGGTTCCGGTCGATCACCGCGAAGTCCGCGGCGAGGCCCGGCGCGATCCGGCCGCGCACGTGCTCCTCGCGGCACGAGTACGCGGCGTCGCGCGTCGCGTGCCGCACGGCGTCGGCGAGCGGCACGGCGTACTCGGGGTGGTTCGCCGGGAACGACGCATCCAGGGCCGAGCGTCGCGTCGCGGCGACGTACAGGTTCGGCAGGGACTCGTGCGGCGCGGTCGGCGCATCGGTCGAGAAGGCGAGCACGGCGCCCGCGTCGGTGACCTCGGTCCACGGGAACCCGCGGTCGGCGCGCTCGTCGCCGAGCATGGCGGCCCAGTTGGCCCAGATCGCCGGGTCGGCGTGCACGGGCTGCATCGACGCGACGACCCCGAGCCGGGCGAGCCGGTCGACGTCGGCCCGGTCGACGTACTCGAGGTGCTCGATGCGGTGCCGGCGGTCGCGCTCGCCGTTCACGGCGATCGCGTGCTCGAGGGCGTCGAGCGCGATCCCGCTCGCGGCGTCGCCGATGGCGTGCATCGCGACCTGCAGGCCGGCGGCATCCGCCTCGGCGACCACCGGTCGCAGTGCGTCGAGCGGCCAGATCGGGTCGGCGTTCGACCCGTCGACGTACGGATGCCGCATCGCGGCGGTGCACGCGTCGATCACGCCGTCGAGCACGAGCTTGATGCCCGCGATGCGGAGCCAGGGCGTGTCGACCTCGGCGGCGAGCGCGACGGCGTTCCGCACCTGCGCGAGGTTCTGCGCCTCGTCGCCGGTGTTGGCGACGAACCAGTGCGCGACGACGCGGATCGGCAGCGTGCCGCCGCGACGCTCGGCGGCGCGACGGAATGCCGCGAGCCCGAGCTCGTCGAATGCCATGTCGACGACGCCGGTGACGCCGGTCGCGAGGTACGCGGCGATGGTCCGCTCGACGGCGGCGTCGCGGTCGGCGTCGGTCGACTGCGACGCGAGGTGGTCCCAGACGTGCACCTGCGCGGCGGTCTCGTACAGCATGCCGTCGGGTTCGCCGTCGGCGTCGCGGCCGATGCGACCGCCGAGCGGGTCCGGGGTGTCGCGCGTGATGCCGAGCTCGGCCAGCGCGGCCGTGTTGACCCAGCACGAGTGGTAGTCGTTGGCGTCGAGGTACACCGGCACGTCGGGCAGCAGCGCGTCGAGCATGACCGCGTTCGGCACGCCCCCGGGCACGGAGTCGAACAGCCAGCCCCGGCCGAGCAGTCGGGGCGCGTCGGGTGCGGCCGCACGCGCGGCGAGGAGGCGGTCGCGGATCTCCTCGAGGGTGCGGGCGTCGGTGAGTCCGACCCGGCCGAGCGCCTCGCCCATCATCACGAGGTGCGTGTGGGCGTCGACGACGCCCGGCAGCACGAGCCGACCGCCGAGGTCGACGACCTCGGCGTCCGCGCCGGCCGCCGCCCAGACGTCGGCCTCGGTGCCCACGGCGGCGACGGTCGCGCCGTCGACCGCGATGGCGTCGGCCCACTCGGGTCCGTCGGCGGTGAAGACGCGGGCGTTGACGTAGGCGGTGCGGGTCATGCGGGGACCTCCTCGGTGGTGGCGGGACGCTCGGCGCCGGCCGCGGCATCCGTCGCGGTCTCGGTCGCCTGCACGAGGCGCGAGAACCGGGCGACGAGGGCGACCGGGGTGATCAGGGCGAAGCTCGCGATGCCGAGCACGATGCCGAAGCCGGTGAAGCCGAGGGCCTCGACGAGCGCGGCCCCGATGACGGGCGTGAGCGCCGAGCCGACGAGGTAGACGGCGAACAGCGGGCCGGACCAGCGGCCGTCGGCGTCGAGCGCCGCCGCGGTCGAGACGAAGTAGAGGAACGTGATCGCGTACACGGTGTTCCACGCGATGAAGACGGCGACGAACACGGTCGGGTCGGTGACCGTGCTCTCGACGACCTTCAGCGCACCGCCGGCGGTGAGCAGGATCGCGAGCGGGAGGGCGCGGCCGAACCGGTCGCCGACGATCGTGATGAGGATGGCGCCGATGATGCCGCCCGCGGTGGCGCCGCTGAGCGCGAGGCCGAGGCCCTCCGGTGTGAGCGCGGCCTGCTCGGCGCCCATGACGCCGGCCATCGCCCAGAGCGAGTCCTCGCTGACGGCGAACATCGCGAAGCAGGCGAGCAGGGCGAGCCCGGCGATCGTGACTCGTCGGCCGGCGGGCGAGCCCGTGCGGGCGGATGCCGCGGCGGCGCCGGTCGCGTGCGGCTCGAGGATCGGCGCCGCCGGCAGCCACGCCGTGGTGGCGAGCATGACGAGCGAGACGCCGGCGAGCACGCCGAAGACGCTGACGGGCACGAGCCCGATCATCGGCACGATGGCGAGGATCACGGTGATGACGGCGCGGTTGGCGAGCCCGTTCAGGCCGGCGACGCGCTCCGGGTCGATGAATGCGGCGAGCGCGGCGCCCGAGGAGGCGACGGCGCCGCCGGCGCCGATGCCGCCGGCGAGCAGCCCGGCCACGACGGCGGCGGGCGCGGGCACGATCGCGGCGATGCCGAAGCCGGCCGCGGCGATGACGAGTCCGATGCGGGCGACGGCGAGGCGTCGCGGTCCGGCGCAGAGCCGGGCGACGACGAGCCCGGTGACGGCGGTGGCCAGGAGCGTCGCGGTGACGATCCAGCTGGCGGTGAGCACGTCGGCGGCGAGGGCGGCCTGCAGCGCGGCGATCATGTACGGCGAGAGGTTCACGCCGAGGTAGCCGGCGATGCCGATGCCGAAGGTCGCGACGGCGCCGGGCAGCCGGAGCGGCACGCGCGAGGTGGGAGTGTGGTCGGTCACGGGAGGTCTCCTGTCGGGGAGCGCACGACGGTGTGCGAAGTCGAGGTGGCGGTCGGCCGGGGGTGTGGCATCCGCCCATAACGAATGGTATTCGTTTATTATCCACGTCGACCCGTCCGCTGGGAAGGGGTGATTCGGAATCGGCTCCGGCGCCCGCCTAGGCTGGGCGCGACGAGGAGGTGCGGATGCCGAGGCCCAGGGTGCCGCTGCTGTCGGCCGACCGCATCGCCGATGCCGCGCTCGAGCTCGTCGACTCGGGGCGGCCGTTCGGCGTCAACGCGCTCGCCCGTGCACTCGGGGTCACGCCGTCCTCGCTCTACAACCACGTCAGCGGACGCGACGAGATCATCGAGCTCATCCGCGGCCGCATCGCCGCCAGGTACCTGCCGGTGCTGCCCCAGGGCTCGTGGGACGAGGTGCTCGCCGAGACCCTGCGCGGCGAACGGCGCATGTACGCCGAGCACCCCAACGCGATCCCGCTCATCGTCGGCAAGACCATCACCGACCCGCTCGTGATCGCCAGCTACGACCACCTCGCCACGAGCCTCGTCGACGCCGGCTTCCCCGAGGACGAGGTGCTGACCGTCATCGCGATCATCGACTCCTTCGCGCTCGGCTTCGGCCTCGACCTCGCCTCGCCCGACGACATCTGGCAGCCGCAGGGCCGGACCGCGACCCTCGGGCGCCTGCTCGCGAGCGCCGAGCGCGGCGCCGCGCGCTCCGACCGCGCGTTCGAGGAGGGACTCGAGCTGCTCCTCGACTCGCTCCGGCTCCGCCTCGCGCGACTGCGCGAGCCCGACTGACCCGCCCGCGGGTTCCGCGGCGGGCGCGGCACGGCTAGCGTGAGCGTGGGCGCCCGGGGGAGGGCGCGAAGGGGAGGAGCCGACGTGGCCTCGTACGACGACATCATCGCCAACATCCCGATCGCCGACCTCGCCGCGCGGCTCGGCGTCGACGAGGCGACGGCGCGCGACGCCGTGGACCAGGCGCTGCCGGCGCTGCTCGGCGGCATGGGGGCGAACGCGCAGGATGCCGCGGGCGCGGCCTCGCTCGAACGGGCCGTCGAGCACCACCCGCCGCAGTTGTTCGACGGCGGTGTCGACCTCGACGAGGTGGACACCGACGACGGCGAGAGGATCGTGCACAACGTCTTCGGCACGAACACCGACCAGGTCGTGCGGAAGCTCGGCTCGACCGAGGGCACGGCGGAGCCGGGGCTCATCCAGAGGCTGCTGCCGATCCTCGCGCCGATCGTGCTCAGCTTCCTCGCGGGGCAGTTCGCGAAACGCCAGCAGGGCTCGGGCTCCCAGGCGGCGCCGACGGGCGGTGGCGGCGGCATCGGCGACCTGCTCGGCGGGCTGCTCGGCGGCATGGCCGGCGGCGGATCATCCGCCGGCAGGCCGTCGGCCGGCGGCGCCGGGGGACTCGGCGGGCTCGGCGACCTGCTGGGCGGCCTCCTCGGCGGCGGCAAGCGCTGACGGCGCCCGCGGAGCGCCGCCGGCGCCCTGCGTAGACTGTCACGGTGCCAGTGAACCCCGAGCTGCAGGGGCGCGAGTTCCCGCCGACCGCGCCGTACGTCGTCGGTCGTGAGAAGGTGCGCGAGTTCGCGCGCGCCGTGTTCGCGACCAACCCGATCAACCACGACGTCGAGGCGGCGCGCGCCGCCGGCCACGCCGACATCGTCGCACCGCCGACCTTCGCCGTCGTCGTGCAGGAGCACACGCTCGCGCAACTGCTCGCCGAGCCCGACGCCGGCATCGACTTCTCCCGCGTCGTGCACGGCGACCAGCGGTTCACGTCGTCGCGGCCGATCGTCGCGGGCGACGAGCTCACCGCACGGCTCACCGTGTCGAGCGTCAAGACGCTCGGCGCGCACTCGATGGTCACCGCCGAGTCCGTGATCACGGGCGCCGACGGGGAGCACGTCGTGACCGCGATCTCCACCCTCGTCGTGCGAGGAGACGACTGATGACGACTGCCGCCCTCCCCGACTTCGACGCGCTCGCCGTCGGCGATGTCGTCGCCGAGCGTGAGACCCACCTCACGCGCGACTCGCTCGTGCGCTACGCCGGCGCCTCGGGCGACTTCAACCCCATCCACTACCGCGACGACGTCGCCGCGGCCGTGGGCCTGCCCGGCGTGCTCGCCCACGGCATGCTCACGATGGGCCTCGCCGTGCAGCCGGTCGCCGACTGGGCCGGCGACCCGGCGCGCGTGGTCGACTACCAGGTCCGCTTCACCCGTCCGGTGGTCGTCGACCCCGAGTCCGGCGCGGACGTCGCGGTCACCGCCAAGGTCGGCCAGCTCGACGCCGACGCCCGGGCCGCGCGCATCGACCTCACCGTCACGTTCGAGGGCGCGACCGTCCTGGGCAAGGCCCAGGTCCGCGTGGTGCTCGCCTGACATGACGGATCCCGCCACGACGACCGGGGCCGACGAACCGACCGGCCGCTTCTCGGAGCTCACGACGCTGCGCGTCGGCGGCCCGATCGCCCGGCTGGTCTCGGCGACGACGCGCGAGGAGCTCGTCGACCTCGTCCGCGAGGCCGAGGCGTCGGGCGAGCCGTGGATGGTGCTCGGCGGCGGCTCGAACCTGCTCGTCGGCGACGACGGCTTCGAGGGCACCGTCATCCGCATCGCGACGGAGGGCATCGAGGTCCAGCCCGGCGCCGAGTCCGGCGCCGTGCGCCTCCGGGTGCAGGCCGGCGAGACCTGGGACGACCTGGTGGCGTTCGCGGTCGAGCGCGGCTACGCGGGCCTCGAAGCGCTGTCGGGCATCCCCGGCTCCGTCGGTGCGGCGCCCGTGCAGAACATCGGTGCGTACGGCCAGGAGCTCTCGGACGTGCTGCTCGGCATCGAGTTCCTCGACGAGGGTGCCGACGAGCCGCGCACGATGTCGGCCGACGACCTCGAGCTCGGCTACCGCACGTCGGTGCTGAAGCAGGGCCTGCGCGGCGTCGTGGTCTCCGTCGAGCTCGCGCTCCACGACACGACCGCCGAGCGCGAGGTGCTCGGCCAGGCCCTCGGCACGCCGGTCGCGTACGCGCAGCTCGCGACCGCGCTCGGGGTGCAGCTCGGCGACCGCGTGCCGGTCGCCGACGTCCGCGAGGCCGTCCTCGCGCTGCGCTCCGGCAAGGGCATGGTGCTCGACCCCGACGACCCCGACTCGGTGAGCGCCGGCTCGTTCTTCACGAACCCGATCGTCTCCGAGCGGGCGGCCCGCACGCTCCCGGGCGAGGCGCCGCGCTGGTACGTGGAGCCCGACGAGCCCGACGAGGTCGTCCCGCTCGCGGAGCTCGAGGGCGCATCGCCGCTCGACGCCTTCCTCGCCCACCAGGCCGAGGTCGAGCAGGCCGAGGCGAAGGCCGCGGCGGACCCGTCCGTGCCGCTCGTGAAGCTCTCGGCGGCGTGGCTCATCGAGCACAGCGGCATCCGTCGCGGGTTCTCGCTGCCGGGCTCGCACGCGGCGATCTCGTCGAAGCACACGCTCGCGCTCACGAACCGCGGCGGCGCGAGCGCGGAGGAGCTGGCGCAGCTCGCGCGCTTCGTGCAGGGCCGGGTGCAGGCCGAGTTCGGCATCCTGCTGCACCCCGAGCCGGTGCTCGTCGGCGTGGAGCTCTAGCCGACCGGTCCGCTCGCCGCGGCGGCCCGCGCCGCGGCGGTGTCGACGGGCGCGGTGGGCGCGGATGCCTCGGCGCGCCGTCGCCGCGCGCGACGCCGCCCCACGACCTGCACGAGGGTCGGGATCGCGACGCCCGCCACCAGCACCGCGCTGCCGACGAACTCGAGGGCGTTCGGCACCTCGTGCAGCACGAGCCAGGCGGCGGTGATGCCGACGGGCGGCACGAGCAGGGTGTAGGGCACCACGTCGGCCGCCGGGTGCCGGCCGAGCAGCATGTTCCAGATGCTGTAGCCGACGAGCGAGGCGGCGCCCGCGGTGAAGGCGACCGAGACGAGCGTCTGCCAGCCCAGCGTCGCGAACGCCTCGCCGACGACGGCCGGCCCGTCGAGCACGAGGCTCGCGGCGAGCGCCGGCACGGGTACGACGAGCGCCGACCACACCACGAGGCCGAGCCCGTTCGACGGCGGCGCGGTCCGCGCGACGACGTTGCCGATGCCCCAGCTCAGGGCACCTGCGACGCAGAGCGCGAGCGGCACGAGCGACGCGAGGCCGGCCTCGCCGTCGACCCGCCCGACCCCGACGAGCACGAGGCCGCCGAGCCCGACGGCGGCGCCGACGACCTGGGCGCGGGTCGGGCGCTCGCGGAGCGCGACCGCGGCGATCGCGATCGTGAAGATCATCTGGCTCTGCAGCACCACGGGGGCGAGGCCGGCGGGCAGCCCGAGGTGAATCGCCGTGAAGACGAACGCGAACTGGCCGAGGCTCATGAACGTGCCGATCGCGAGGATCGTCCGCCACGGCACCGCGGGCCGGGGCACCAGGAACACGAGCGGCACGGCCACGGCGGCGAAGCGGAGCGCGACGAGCACGAGCGGCGGCGTGTCCTGCAGGCCGAGGTCGATGGCGAGGAAGTTCACGCCCCAGATGACGGCGACGAGGACGGCGAGCAGCGTGTGCCGAACGGACATGGACCCATCGTCGCGCGCCCGATCGTCCAGCACCAGTTCCGATTCGCTTCAGGTATCACGTAGCGTTGCTTCATGATCGATCCGCAGGGCCTGCGCGCGCTCGTCGGCGTCGCGCAGCACGGCAGCGTCGCCGCCGCGGCGAGCGCGCTCGGCTACACGCCGTCGGCCGTCTCGCAGCAGGTCAAGCGCCTCGAGGGCGAACTCGGCGCCGCCCTGCTCGAGCGGCGCGGGCGGGGCGTGCTGCTGACCGAGCGCGGCCGCGTCGTCGCGACCGAGGGGCGGGCGCTGCTCGACGCGATGGCCCAGCTCGTCGCCGGGGGAGCGGATGCCGCGTCGGGCGCGCTCGCCCCCGTGCGCGTCGCCTCGTTCTCGACCGCCACGCGCGGGCTCGTCGGCCCCGCGATGCACGACCTCCGCGCGGCGGGCGTCACCGAGCTGTCGGTCTCGAGCGTCGACCCGTTCGAGGCGGTCGTGCTCGTCGACCGCGGCGACGTCGACCTCGCCATCGTCCACGACTGGAACTCGGTGCCACTCGTCGTGCCCGACGGGCTCGTGCGCGAGCCCATCTGCCGCGACGAGGCCGACGTCGTGCTGTGGGCGTCGCATCCGCTCGCCGACCGCGACGCGCTCGACCGCCACGACCTCGTCGACGAGGCCTGGTCGAGCACGCCGCGCGGCGCGATCTGCCACGAGGCGCTGCTGCGGCTGTTCACCGACCTGGGCCGCGTGCCGCGCATCGTCGCCGAGGACCCGGACTTCGCGTCGCTCGTCGAGCTCGCCCGGCAGCAGGTCGCGATCTGCCTCGTGCCGCGGCTCGGGCGCGGGGCGCTCCCCGACGGCACGGTTGCGATCCCGCTCGCCGACCGCAGCCAGGTGCGGCAGGTGTCCGCGGTCTCGCGCGCCGCCCGATCGGAGAGTGCCGCCATCCGCGCGGTCGTCGACGGACTGCGACGGGTCGCCCCGAACGCCGCGGGCGCCGAGGTCGCCTGAGCGCGGTCGGCCCCGACCGGCGCCGCGAACGCCGCGGGCGCCCGATCAGGCCGAGCCGAGCGCCACGCGAGCGGCGTCCGGCACGCCGGCCCGCTCGCGGGACGAGGGGACCTCGTGCCGCTCCAGCCAGCTCAGGATGGCGCGGTTCGTGTCGTCCGGCGCCTCCTCCTGGATCCAGTGACCGCAATCCAGCTCGACCACGTCCACCCCGGGCACGTACTCGCCGAGGTCCTCGGACTTCGCGATCGCGTCCCGGTCGCCGTACACCATGAGCGCGGGCTGACTGACGATCGGGTCGACCTCGGCCAGCAGGTGCCAGTTGCGGTCGAGGTTCCGGTACCAGTCGATGCTGCTCGTGAATCCCGTCGACTCGAAGGCGGAGACGAACACGGCCAGGTCGTCCTCGCTCATCAGCGGGTCTCCGAGCGGCGTCTCGGACAGGGCGAGCTCGATCATCGCCATGCCCGGCCGCGGCTCGACCGGAGGCTCGTTCCTGCGGTACAGGTTGCGCAGGAACCGGGAGGTGTTGGCGTCGAGCACGGCATCGGCGACGCCCGGGTGCCGGTTGAAGTGCACCAGGTGGTTGTCGTCGCCGACGACCGCCTCCAGGAACTCGATCCACGGCTGCGCCCCGCGGGCCATGTACGGCAGGCTCAGGTTGACCACCCGGTCGACCCGGCTCGGGTGCAGCAGCGCGAGCCCCCAGACGACCATGGCCCCCCAGTCGTGGCCGATGAACGTCGCGTGCTCGTAGCCGTAGTGGTCGAGCAGGCCGACGAGATCGCCGGTGAGGTGTTCGATGTCGTACTCGGCGACCTCGTTCGGGCGCGACGAGTTCCCGTACCCCCGCTGGTTCGGGACGATGACGTGGTGGCCGGCCGCGACGAGGGCCGGCACCTGGTACCGCCACGAATACGCGAGCTCGGGCCATCCGTGGCAGAGCACGATCGGCGTCCCGGCGTCGCGCCGGCCCGCCTCGAAGACTTCGAGTTCCACCCCGTTGACCGGGATCAGGGTGGGCTCGGGGAACGCGGTCGGGATCGACATCACGACCCTCCTTTCCGTCGGTGTCGGGGCACTTCCCCGTCCGGGCTCGACCGTAGCCACCGATCCGGACGGATCACGTCCGCATTCGGCGGCGTGCGACCGGCCCGGCGCTGCTCAGTCGCGGGTCCCGGTCGCCGCGGGCCGGTACACGTCCAGGTCGAGCGGCAGGACGCGCAACCGGGTGCGATACCCGGGTGCCGACAGGTGGGCGGATGCCGCGGCCGGCGCCTCGAGCGCGACCTCGCCGTCGTGGGCGAACCCCGGGGGCTGGCCGTGGCGCGGCCGCACGTCGACCGTGAGCTCCCCGGTGACGATCGTCTCCATGCGCTCCGGGATGAGTCGCAGCGTCCGGAACGCGGCGGCGGTCCGGCGGCCGAAGGCGAGCGAGGCGACCGAGCCCGCGCGCGACCCGGCGTGGAGGATGCGCACGTCGAGCACGCCGTCGTCGAGCGAGCGGCGCTGCAATGGTGCGAGGGTGCCCGGGTCATTGCGCCCCACCCCGACGAACAGCGTCCACACGCGCGCCCGGCGCCCGTCGACCACGACCGCGACCGGCTCCGACCGGCGCAGCACCCGCCACGCCGCGACGACCGCGGCCGGCCACTTGCTCCGCAGCCGCTGCTGCAGGCGCTCGCGCTCCGCCACGAAGTCGGGGTAGATGCCGACCGACGCGGTGTTCATCACCGTGATCGGCGAAGCCTCGCCGAAGGCGAGCTCGGCGACGTCCGCCCGCACGCCCTCGCCGCGCTGCACCGCGTCGACGGCCGCCTCGACGGTGTCGGCGCCGACCGTGCGCGCGAAGTGGTTGAACGTGCCGCCCGGGACCACGAGCAGCGGGACTCCCGCCCGTCGCGCCTCGTGGGCGACCGCCGCGACGGAACCGTCGCCGCCGCACACGCCGATGATCCGCGGCGGCGCGTCGCGGGCCAGTGCGGCCGCGGCGACCCCGACGGGGTCCTCGTGGGCCTCGAGCACGTGCACCTCCGCCCGCGGCAGCCGGTCGCGGATCACGGCGACCGGATCGGCGCGCACGACGCTCGTGCCCGCCGCCCGGTTCACGACGACGAAGACGCCCTCCCCCTCCGGCGAGGCCGGCAGGCGACGGTCGCGACCCGGCGTCGGCGGCGGCCCCGGGGCGCCGGGCCGGGGCCGGACGACCGCAGCCCCGAGCGCCGCGACGGCGCCGCCCAGCGCGAGCCCGCCGACGACGTCGGAGAGCCAGTGGGCGCCGACGTGCAGGCGCGAGTACGCGACGCCGACGGCCGCCGGTGCGAGCGCGGCGCCGACGCGCGGCGCCTCCAGCGAGACCCCCGCGGCGAACGCCGCCGCGCTCGCCGAGTGCCCGGATGGGAACGTGCGGCTCGACGGCTGCACGGGCAGTCGCCGGCCGATCGGGATGTCCTCGAGCGCGGGCCGGTCGCCGCCGAACACGCGCTTGGCGATGAGGTTCGTCAGCGCGCTCGCCGTCGCGAGCGAGAGGATGCCGCGGACCGCCGCGCGCCGCCGGCCGGTCACCGCGAGCACGCCCGCGATCGTGAACCACAGCACGCCCTTGTCGGCGAAGCCCGTCAGCCGCGACCAGAGGCGATCGACGTTCGGATGCGAGTGCCATCCGTTCACCCGGTGGGCGGCCGCGGCATCCGCCCGACGCACCCACGGCGGCAGCAGGCGCGCGCGACGTGCCGCGACCCGCACCCCCTCGACCAGTCCCACCCGCCCCAGCGTAGGGGCGTCGCGTCGCGCCCACCGCGGGGTTGCGCGGGGCGGCGTCGACCGGGACGGCCCCGGGCCGGACCGACCGGGCGCTCGCGTCAGAGCAGCCCGAGCTCCATGGCCCGCGTCACCGCTCGGGTCCGGTCGTTGACCCCGAGCTTCTCGAAGACGTGGATGAGGTGGGTCTTCACGGTCGCCTCGCCGATCACGAGCGTGCGGGCGATCTCGGGGTTCGACCGGCCGTCGGCCACGAGCCGCAGCACCTCGAGCTCGCGCGGCGACAGGCTCGGCGCGACCGGCTCCGTCGCATCCGCCCGGACCCGCCGCACGAGCTTCGCGGCGATCGACGGGGCGAGCACGGTCTCGCCCGCGGCGACCGAGCGGATGCCGGCGAGGATCTCCTCCTGCGGTGCGGCCTTCAGCAGGTAGCCGCTCGCGCCCGCCTCGATCGCGGCGAGGATGTGGTCGTCGGTCTCGTACGTCGTGAGCACGAGCACGCGCGTCGCCCCGCCGTCGGCGAGGATGCGCTCGGTCGCCCCGGCCCCGTCGAGGCCCGGCATCCGGAGGTCCATGAGCACGAGGTCCGGGCGCAGGTCGGCCGCGAGCGCCACGACCTCCAGGCCGTCCACGGCCTCGCCGACGACCTCGAATCCCGGCTCGGAGTCGAGCAGGCCCACGATGCCCGCACGCACGATGGGGTGGTCGTCGGCCACCACCACCCGGATCGACGCGGTCACGGCGCGGCTCCCTTCTCGTCCCGGGTTGCGGGCACGACGACGCGCAGCACCGTGCCCCCGGCCGCGCCGGCGCCGAACTCCAGGCGTCCGCCCACGAGCGCGACCCGGTCGCGCATGCCCGCCAGCCCGAAGCCGTCGTCGCCGGGTGACGCGTCGCCCGGGCCGACGCCGTCGTCGCGCACCGCGAGCACCACCTCCGGAGGCGTCCCGGCCGTCGTCACGACGACGTCGGCGGCGCTCGCGCGGGCGTGCTTGCGGACGTTCGCGAGCGCCTCCTGGGCGCAGCGCAGGAGCACGACCTCGAGCTCGCGGTCGAGCCCCGCGGCATCCGCCGTCACCGCGACCCGCACGCCGGTCTCGCGCTCGAACGTCGCGGCGAGCCGGCGCAGCGCCTCGGCGAGCCCGCCGTCGGACTCGACCGGCGCGAGCGACGCGACGAGGCCCCGCGCCTCGGTGAGCGCCTCGCGCGCCATCTGCTCCATGAGCTCGACGTCGCCCCGGGCGGACGCCGCGGCCTCGCCGTCGACGCTCGCGAGCCGCCGCTCGGTGCGCTGCGCGACCATCACCATGCCCGTGAGGGACTGGGCGATCGTGTCGTGGATCTCGCGGGCCAGGCGCGCCCGCTCGTCGGCGATGCCGGCGTCGCGGTGCATCGCCGCGAGCTGGCCCTGCGCGGCCTGCAACTCGTCGAGCAGTCGGGCCCGTTCGTTGCCGAACTGCGCGATCCGCGTGATCCACAGGCCCAGGGCGATGCTGAATCCCACCGACAGCGCCGCCACCGCGGCGCCTGCGAGGAGCCCGCCGACGCCCGACCGCACCGTGTAGCCCGCGACGATCGACACGGCGAACAGCAGGTTCGCGATGATCGCGCTGCGCGTCGACGGCGACGTCGACCAGACGAAGGGGTAGAGGAACGCCTGCAGGATCGCGAACGACGGCTCGATCGCCGTGCCGACCGCCAGGATCACCGCGTAGACGATCGCGATCGCGAGGTGCTGCCGCGCATCGACCTCCGGCACGCAGCGCCGCCCCCACAGCAGGTGGACGAGGAGGAAGGCCCCGGCGGTCGCGCACGTGGCGGCGTCGTCGGGGCCGAACGGCGGGTCGAGCAGGGTGAGCGCGGCGATCACGACCGTGACCGCGATCGCCGCGGCATCCCACCACCGCACGTTCTGCATGGACTCAGGCTCCCACAGCGCCTGCGCGCCGTGCAGCGCCCGCGGCTCGCGTCGCGCTCACGAGTCGCGCCGGATCCAGCGGAACGTCAGCCGGCTGATCACGAGCCCGACCACGAGCCAGACGAGCAGCGCGACCGCGACCCAGCCGAGGTCCCACGCCTCGTACTGCTCGAGCACGGCGAAGTCGTCGGGCAGGAACGCGGCGCGCATGCCCTGCGCCATCCACTTCAGCGGGAAGAGGCTCGCGATGTTCTGCATCCACTCGGGCAGCTGGTTGAACTGCAGGTAGACGCCCGAGATGAACTGCAGGATCAGCACGATCGGGATGACGACCGCGGTCGCGCTCCGGCCCGACCGCGGCAGCGCCGACAGGGCGATGCCGAGCAGCGCCGAGGTGGCCACGCCGAGCACGAACACCCAGGCGAAGGTCATCCACGCCTCGGGCTCGGTCGGCAGCGCGATGCCGTACAGCGTCGAGGCGACGAGCAGCAGCAGTGCGGCCTGCAGCACGCCGGTGACGAACACCTGGCCGATCTTGCCGACGAAGTACGACACGGGCGAGAGCGGCGTGCCGCCGAGGCGCTTCAGGGTGCCGTTGCTGCGCTCGGTCGCGATGTCGATCGCGAGGTTCTGCACGCCCGAGAGCAGCATGCCCGCGGCGAGCATGCCCGGCAGGTAGTAGGCGCCCACGCTGACGGCCTCCGCGCCGGGACCGGGCTGGATCTCGCCCGAGGCGCTGAACGCCGCGGTGAAGATGCCGAGCATGATCACCGGGAACAGGAAGGTGAAGAACACGGCGTCGGGGGAGCGGAAGTAGCTGCGCACCTCGTAGCCGATCCGCGTCGTGCCGACCGTGAGGCGGCCGGGGCGGGCGGCGGGCGGCGTGCCCGTGCCGCTGGGGCGGCCGGTGGGGCGGATGCCGCGGCGCGCGCGACGTGCGGTCGTGGCGGTGGTGTCCGTGGTGCTCATGCGACGGCCTCCTCGGCGTCGGGTGCCGCGGCGCCCGCCGCGCGCACCAGGTCCAGGTAGATGTCCTCGAGGGTGGGTCGGATGACCTCGAGCCCCACGGGCTCGCCGTCGAGGTCGCCGGCGATGCTCGCGACGACGGCCGCCGGCTGCTCGGTGCGGACCTCGCGGGCGACGCCCGCCCGGTCGCGCCACCGGACGATCGGCACGCGCGCCTCGGCGCCGCCGAGCCGGTCGACCGGGCCGACGTCGACGAGGCGGCCGCCCAGGATGATCCCCGCGCGGTCGCCGAGCTGCGCGGCCTCGTCGAGGTAGTGGGTGGTGAGCACGATCGTGGTGCCCTCGTCCTTCAGCGAGCGGATCAGCTTCCAGAACTCGCGCCGGGCCTCGGGGTCGAACCCGGTCGTCGGCTCGTCGAGGAAGAGCAGCTCCGGGCGCCCGATGATGCCGAGCGCGACGTCGACGCGCCGACGCTGGCCGCCGGAGAGCTTCGAGATGCGCGTTCGCGCCTTCTGCTCCAGGCCCACGGCGGCGATCACCTCGTCGACGTCGCGGGGGTGCGGGTAGAAACGGGCGAAGTGCGAGAGCTGCTCGCGCACCGTCATCACGCCGCTCTCGGTCTCGGACTGCAGCACGATGCCGAGCCGGGCCTTCCAGTCGAGGCCCCCGCGGGCGGGATCGGCGCCCAGCACGCTCACCTCGCCGGCGGTGCGCAGGCGGTAGCCCTCGAGGATCTCGATCGTGGTCGACTTGCCCGCGCCGTTCGGGCCGAGCAGCGCGAAGGTCTCGCCGCGGGGGATGTCGAGGTCGATGCCGTCGACGGCCGCGACGGTGCCGTACTGCTTGCGGAGTCCGCGGATGCGCACGGCGGGCGCCTCGCGGGTCGTGGTCTGGTCCATGCCCTCGAGCCTCCTCCTCGCGCGCGCCGCGCGGCAGCCGTGGAGCGGTCGATCTTCGCCTCCACCGATCGGTGGATGCCGCGCGGCCTCAGGCCCGGTCGAGGTCGGCGAGGCGGCGTGCGAGGAAGCGGCGCTCGGGGGCCGTGCGGGCGAGCGCCAGGGCGGCGCGGTACTTCGCGGCCGCGGCATCCGCCTCGCCCAGTCGGCGGTGCAGGTCCGCCTGCGCGGCCGGAAGCAGGTGATAGCCGTCGAGACGGCCGGATGCCTCGAGCAGCGCGAGGTCGTCGAGCCCCGTGCGCGGCCCGAACGCCATGCCGCGGGCGATCGCCCGGTTCAGCGAGACGAAGGGCGAGTCGGCCAGCATCGCGAGCGCGTCGTAGCGGTCGGCGATCGCGGGCCAGTCGGTGTCGTCGGCGATGCGCGCCCGCGCGTGCACGGCCTGGATCTCGGCCTGGAGGCGGTACGGGCCGGGCGGGGCCGCGGGGGCGCCGTCGCCGGTGCCGGTTCCGGTGTCCGTGGTGTCGTCCGTGGCGTCGGCCTCGCCGTCGCCGAGCAGCCGGAGCCCCTCGGCGAGCTCACGGGCGTCCCAGGCCGACCGGTCCTGATCGGGCAGCGGGACCAGGTCGCCGTGCGCGTCGACGCGAGCGGCCGAGCGGGCGTGCTGCAGCAGCATCAGCGCGAGCAGCGCCCGCGCCTCGTCGGCGTCGGGCATGAGCGCCACGACGAGCCGCGTGAGCCGGATGGCCTCCGCGGCGAGGTTGAGACGCTGCAGCTCGTCGCCGTGCGACGCGAGGTAGCCCTCGTTGGCGACGAGGTAGAGCACGGCGAGCACGCCCTCGAGACGCTCGGGGAGGAGGTCCGCCGTCGGCACGCGGTACGGGATCCCGGCGTTGCGGATCTTGCGCTTGGCCCGGGAGATGCGCTGGCCCATGGTCGGCTCCGGCACGTGGAAGGCGCGGGCGATCTCGCCGGTGTCGAGCCCGCCGACCGTGCGGAGCGTCAGCGCGACGCGCGACTCCATGGGCAGCGCCGGGTGGGCGCAGGTGAAGACGAGGCGAAGCCGGTCGTCCCACTCGGGGTCGGCCGCGGCGAGGTCGGCGGGGTCGGGCGGCCCGCCCGCGCGCCCGGCGAACTCCTCCATCTGGATCCACTCCCTGACCTTCTCGGTCTCGACGCCGCGCCGGCGGAGCCGATCGAGCGCGAGGTTGCGCGCGGCCGTGGTCAGCCACGCGCCCGGGGTCCGCGGCACGCCGTCGCGCGGCCAGGTCGCGGCGGCGCGCTCGAAGGCGGCGGCCGCCGCCTCCTCGGCGACGTCCCAATCGCCCGTGACCCGGATGAGGGTGGCGACCACGCGCGCCCACTCCGAGGCGTAGGCGTCGCGCAGCGCGTCCGCGACCTCGGGCGCGAGCGGGGCCGGCCCGCCCGCGCCCGGGGTCGCCCGGCGATGCCCGCTCGTCAGAGCCCCGCTCCGGCGAGCGCGTCGGCCGCCGGAGGCTCGAGCCGGACGAAGCGGTCGGCGCGCTCGCGCGCGTCGCGCTCGAGCGGGTCCTCGTGCACGTCGAAGGGCCACATCGGCCGCAGCTCGATCGCGCCGCCACGGGCCATCGGGTGCTTCGCGGCGACCTCGATCGCCTCGGCGAGGTCTCGGACCTCGATGAGGTCGAAGCCGGCGACCCACTCCTTCGCCTCGGCGAACCCGCCGTCGGTCACGAGCACCTCGCCGTGGCGGCGACGCACGAACGTGGCATCCGCCGGCGGCCGCAGGACCTCGCCGAACATGCGCACGCCGCGCCCGTCCATCTCGTCGACCCACGCATCGACGTGGTCCTCGGCGGAGCCGCCCTCCGCGGGGGCGGAGCGCTCGCCGCCCGGTTCGACGACCACCTGCATGAGGTACCGGCGCCCGCTCGCAGGGCGGTGGGCGAGGCCGGCGGGCACGATCCGCGCGTCCGGTGCGGCGTCCGGCCAGCGCACGAACGGCCGGATCTCGACCCGGCCGAACGAGGCGACGGGATGCCTCGAGGCGACCTCGATCGCCTCGTCGAGATCGCGCACGTCGATGACGTCGACGCCGCCGATCGACTCCTTCGACTCGGTGAACGGCCCGTCGGAGACGAGGACCTCGCCGCCGCGGACGCGGACCGTCGTGGCGTCCTGCTCGGGGCGCAGCCGCTCCCCGTACTCCGAGACGCCGCGCGCCTCGACGTCGTCGACCCAGTCGCCCACGTTGTCGTCGGCCGGCACGTAGGGCAGGGCGTCCGGGCCCTCTGCGTAGAACAGCGCGTATTCCATGGCGGATTCCTTCCTCTCGATCACGCTACGCAGGTACGACGAACGGGGGAAGGCGATTTCGACCGCGGCGAGTGTCCACTTCCGGCGGGTCGGTCGCGCGGCGACCGACGTCGAGTGGACGCTCGAGCGGCTCAGGCGCCGACGAGCAGGCGCGGGTGCTGCGCCTCGACGACGTTCGGGTGGGCGCGGAGCCGGCTCTTCAGCCAGTTCTCGCCGAAGACCGCGTGCAGCGGGTTCGCGGGGTCGTCGGTGACGCCGGGGGCCTCGGCGGCGAGGGCGGGCGGCAGCTCGATGGTGGGGATCACGGCGTCGAGCGAGGGGCCGTGGAAGTAGGGGATCGAGATCCGCTCGGTGCCGGGCTCGGGCGACACCACCCGGTGCAGCGTGGCCTTGAGGTAGCCGCCGGTGGCGATCTCGAGGAGCTCGCCGATGTTGACGACGAACGAGCCGGGCGGCGGGGTGACGTCGATCCACTCGCCGTCCTTCTCGACCTGGAGTCCGGCCTTGCCCTCCTCGACCGAGAGCAGCGTGAGCACGCCGAGGTCCTTGTGCGCGCCGACGCCCTGCGCGGGCTGCTCGGCCTCGACGCCCGGGTAGCGCACGACCTTCATATAGGGCGAGGGCGTCGCGAACGCGGCGTCGAACGCGTCGGCGGGCGCGCCGAGCGCCTCGGCCCAGGCGCGCAGCAGCCGGGTGCCGACCTCGTCGAGCCGGGTGATCCACTCCTCCGCGACCTCGCGAAGCTCCGGGAGCGCGTGGGGCCAGAGGTTCGGCCCCTGGAGGACCCAGTAGTCGGGCGTGTCCGGTCCGACCGGCACGGAGGGGCGCTCGGCGCCGATGTCGATCTGCTCGCGGATGTCGACCCGGCCGAGCGTGCGCTCGCCGCCCATGCGCGTGTAGCCGCGGAAGTGCGGGCTCTTCACGTTCTCGATCGCGAGCTTGTGCGACTCGGGCAGCGCGAAGAACGCGCGGGCGGCCTCGTACGCGCGGTCGATGAGCTCGGCCGGCACGCCGTGGCCGACGAGCGAGAAGAAGCCGACCTCGTGGGTCGCGCGTCGGAGGTCGTCGCGGAACGCGGCCTGCTGCTCGGGCGTGCCGTTGAGGAGGGAGAGGTCGAGGACGGGGATGCCGGACATGTGCTGGTCCTTTCGAGGGTGCCGGGAGGTGGTGCGCCGACGATGCGGCCCCGGCATCCTTGGACGTCGGCTCCGGTCATCCGGTTCGAGGGGTGTGCCTCGAGGGACGGATGCCGCGGAGCTGACGCGGACGCGTCGGATGCGGCGTGAGCACTGGGCTGCGGTCGGCGGCGCGTGAGGAATCGCGCCCTGGGGTCGTCGGGGAGACGACCGCCTAGCGGCGACAGCAGCGACAGGTGTCAGTACTCACGATGCGGATACGGTAGCACGGCCTCGGCCGGGGCTCGCAATCCCCCGTTCAGGCGGGGAGCACGAGGGAGACCGCGATCGCGAGCATCACGACCGCGATGATCCCGTCGAGCACGCGCCACGCCCGGGGGCTCGCGAGCACCCCGCCGAGGAGCCGCGCGCCGTACGCGAGCCCGAAGAACCAGGCCGCGCTCGCGATCGCGGCGCCGAGCGCGAACGTCCATCGGTCGCCGCCGTGCGTGGCGCCGACGGAGCCGAGGAGCACCACGGTGTCGAGGTAGACGTGCGGGTTGAGCCAGGTCAGCGCGAGGCACGTCAGCACGACGGGCAGGACCGTGGAGCCGACGGCCCTCGTCGCGGTCGCCGTCGCGACAGCGCCCGGACCGGACCCCGCGCCGCCGGCGCCGGATCGCGGTTCCTCGACGACGAGGCCCTCGTCCGTCCCGAGCAGCGCGCGCCGCGCCGCGAGGATCGCGTACGCGACGAGGAAGATCGCGCCCGCCCACCTGGCGACGCCGACCAGCCACGGCACGGCCTGCAGCATCGCCCCCATGCCGCCGACGCCCGCGGCGATGAGCAGCGCGTCGGAGGCCGTGCAGATCGCGGCCACGACGAACACGTGCTCGCGCCGGATGCCCTGGCGTAGCACGAAGACGTTCTGCGCGCCGATGGCGACGATGAGCGAGAGGCCGAGGCCGAGGCCGGCGACGAGGGCGGTGAGGTCCATGGCTTCTGACGCTAGGTGGGGTGGCCAGTGAAATCCAGCTCAGGATTCTTCATCGGCATTAGCATTCCTTCATGCAGATTCCGCTCGACCTCGCCCGAACGCTCGCGGCGGTCGTCGACGGCGGCACGTTCGAGGCCGCGGCCGCGGCCCTGCGCATCACGCCCTCGGCGGTCTCGCAGCGCGTCAAGCAGCTCGAGCAGCGGCTCGGGCGCGTCCTCGTCGTCCGCTCGAAGCCCGTGCGGCCCACCGAGGCGGGCGCCGCCGTGGTGCGGCTCGCACGCCAGCTCGCGCTGCTCGAGCACGACGCGCTCGCCGCCTTCGGCGGCCAGGACGACGGCTCCGCGCGCCCGACGACCGTGCCGCTCGCGGTCAACGCCGACTCCCTCGCGACGTGGTTCCTCCCCGCGCTCGCCCGCATCGCCGAGACGCACCCGGTCGTCTTCGACCTCCACCGCGACGACCAGGACTTCACCGCGGGACTGCTCGAGTCGGGCGCCGTGATGGGCGCCGTGACCTCGCAGTCCACGGCGGTCGGGGGATGCCTCGTGCGGCCGCTCGGCGTCATGCGCTACGTCGCCGTGGCCACCCCGGAGTGGGTCGCCCGGTGGTGTCCGGGCGGGGCGGATGCCGCGTCGCTCGCCGACGCGCCCCGCGTCGACTTCGATCGGCGCGACGACCTGCAGGGCGTGTACCTGCGTCGGATCGGCGCCGGCGACGTCGAGCCCCCGCGGCACTTCGTGCCCGCCTCGAACGACTTCGCGACGGCGGTCAAGCTCGGGCTCGGCTGGGGGCTGCTGCCGGGGTTCCAGTCCGACGCCGAGCTCGCCGACGGCCGGCTCGTCGCGCTCGGCGGACCGCCCGTCGACGTGCCGCTGCACTGGCAGCAGTGGAACCTCGGCTCGCCGCTGCTCGACGCGATCGCCGACGGGCTCACCCGCGAGGCGCGGCGCGCCCTGGAACCGCCGGCGCGGCCGCCGGCGCCGGCGTGACCGGCAGGACGGGTGTCGCGTGACCGGATCGTCCGGTGACGACCCCGAGGCCCCGGCTGACGGCTCGGAAACCTCCGTCGATCAGAGGTTCTGGCCGATGTCCCAGAGCCGGTCGGGTCGACCGTCGATCGCCTCGGAGACGGCGAGGGCCTGGTCGTCCGACAGCGACGCCACGTAGTCGACGACGCCCCGGCCGATGCCCAGGCGACGCACCTCCGACGCCTCCGGCACCGGGACGCCCTCGGGTCGCGTGGCCCGCAGGGTCGCGTACCCGTCGGTCGCGATCTCGACGAGCTCCTTCAGGCGCTGGGGCACGCGATCGCGGTCGTCCTCGTCGTGGATCCACGCGGTCAGGCCCTTCACCGCCCGGGTGAGCACCCGGCTGAGTCCGCGCTGGTACATCACGATGTCGGAGCGGTCGAGGATGAAGTGGCGGTGCACGAACTTCAGGACCTCGACCTCGTGCCACGCCCGCCGGTCGAGCGTCACCGGCCCGGCCCGAACCACGCCCTCCGGCGCGGGCACGACCGAGGACTGCAGGTGGTCGATCCAACGGTTCGTGAAGGACGACAGCGCGCGCTCCGACGCGATCGAGCCGTCGAACGGGCTCGCGAGCAGGCCGTCGACGAGGTCGTCCGCGACGACCGCGACCGCGTCGCGGAACGCGTCGTCGTCGACCGTCCAGGGATCGCTCGCGTGCAGCTTGCGGCGCAGCAGCTCGATCGCCGCGCCGGGCGGCGCGCTCCGCCGCCGCAGCGCCTCGTCGTCGAAGCCGCGCAGCTCGGGGCCGGCATCCATCCAGCCCCGGAACTCGCGGGCGACCGCGCCCTGGCCGAGCAGTCCCGCGCGGTGGAAGTCGTCGACGTCGTGGATCGAGTACGCGATGTCGTCGGCGATGTCCATGATCGAGCACTCGAGCGATTGCCGCAGCGGCGCGTGGCCCGAGCGCGCCTCGGCGAGGTCGACGGCGTCGATGCCGTACGCCGAGAACTTCAGCACGTCGACGCCGTCGGGCGTGCGCCGGAGACCCCGGGGGAGGGGTCCCTCACCCAGCGCGTCGAGGTCGAGATGGCGCGTCCAGGGGTACTTCGCGACCGCGCTGCGGACGGCGGCCGTGAGGTTCAGCCCGCGCGGCGCGACCTCGCTGACGTCGAGCGAGGTGAGGATGCGGTACGTCTGGGCGTTGCCCTCGAACCCGTCCGGAAGCCCGAGCGTGTCGCGCGCGAGCCGGTCGAGCACGCGCTCCCCGAGGTGGCCGAACGGCGGGTGGCCGAGGTCGTGGGCGCTGGCCGCCGCCTGCACCACCACCGCGTCGCAGCCCCGCTCGAGCGCGAACTCGCGCGTCGCGGCCGCGGCATCCGTCAGCTTGACCGCGATCGCGCGGGCGACCGCGGTGACCTTGATCGAGTGCGTGAGCCGATTGTGGATCAGCGGGCCGGCCCCCGGTTGCGCGATGACCTGCGTCACCGCCGAGAGGCGCGAGAAGTACGGCGAGAAGCGGACCCGCTCGAGGTCGAGCCGGAACTGCGAGTGCTCGCCGACGACGTCCGCGCTGCTGCGCGGCTCGTGCGTCCGGCGCGACGCGCGGTCCATCGTCGGCGCCCCGGTCAGGAGAACAGCCGCTGCAGGCGCTGCACGCCCTCGAGGAGCGGCTCATCGCCGAGCGCGTAGCTGAAGCGCAGGAAGCCGCTCGGCCCGAACGCCTCGCCTGGCACCGCGGCGACCTCGGCCCGCTCGAGCATCAGGTCGGCGAGCTCGAGCGACGTCGTCGGCGTCGTGCCCGCCCACTCCCGGCCGAGCAGCCCCGAGACGTCGGGGTACACGTAGAACGCGCCCTGCGGCACCGGCACCGACATGCCGTCGATCTTCGAGAGCTCGGCGACGATCGTGCGACGTCGCCGGTCGAAGGCGCGACGCATCTCCTCGACGGGCTCCTGCGGACCGGTGAGGGCCGCGATGGCCGCGCGCTGCGAGATGTTCGACACGTTCGAGGTGAGGTGCGACTGCAGGTTCGCCGCGCCCTTGATCACGTCGGCCGGCCCGACCATCCAGCCGAGGCGCCATCCGGTCATCGCGTAGGTCTTCGCGACCCCGTTGACGAGGATCGCCTGGTCGGCGAGCCCCGGCACGGCCTCGACGATCGACACCGCGCGCGGCGGCGCGGCCTCGGGGTCGTCGGCGTACGTGAGGTTCTGGTAGATCTCGTCGGTGACGACCCAGATGCCGTGCTCGAGCGCCCACTCGCCGATCGCCTTCACCTGCTCCGGCGGGTACACCGCGCCGGTCGGGTTCGAGGGCGAGACGAACAGCAGCGCGCGGGTGCGATCGGTGCGCGCCGCCTCGAGCTGCTCGACGGTGACGAGGTAGCCCTGCTCGGAGCCGGCGAAGACGTCGACCTGCCGGCCGCCGGCGAGCTTGATCGCCTCGGGGTACGTGGTCCAGTACGGCGTGGGCACGAGGACCTCGTCGCCCTCGTCGAGCAGCACCTGGAAGGCCTGGTAGACGGCCTGCTTGCCGCCGTTGGTGACCACGACCTGGTTCGGGGCGACCTCGAGCCCGGAGTCGCGACGCGTCTTCTCGGCGACCGCCGCCCGCAGGTCGGGCAGGCCCGCGGCGGGGGTGTACCGGTGGTTGCGCGGATCGCGGACCGCCTCGAGCGCGGCCTCGACGATGTGCGCGGGCGTCGGGAAGTCGGGTTCGCCTGCGGCGTACGAGATCACCGGCCGGCCATCGGCCTGGAGGGCCTTCGCCTTCGCGTCCACCTTGAGCGTGGCGGACTCGGCGATGGCGGAGATGCGGGCGGAGAGACGGCGCTGATCGGTCACGACTCCAGCCTAGGCCGCGGGCGTCGGGCGCGTCATCGGGGGACCGGCGGCTCGCGGACGGGTGTCCGGACGGATCGTCCGGAGGCGGCCGCTCGTCCCGTGAGCCGGGAGCCGGGTGACGGCGAGATGCGGCCCGGACGGAGGGACGCCGCGGCAATCGTTCCCCCGAGCCGCGGCGTCCGGCGCCTGCCCCCACAGGCGCGCTCCCCGAAACCGTCGTGCGTCGCCCTCCGACGAGCACAGCACCCACGCTACGCCCCCTCCCGGACGCCGGTACGGGACATTCGTCCCATGCCGTCCGAGCGGGGCGGACGCGGGCGACGGTTTGGCGCACCTCCCGGCGTCGCATACACTTGTCGAGGTTGTTGAAGCCGACGAAGATCGAACGCGCCCTCGTTCCGGGTGACCTGCCCGTTCCGAAGGTCGATCACGGCGACTTCGACCCCGAGTGATCCAGACCGGATCACTTAGGGCGGTGGCTCAATTGGTAGAGCAGCGGTCTCCAAAACCGCAGGTTGCAGGTTCGAGTCCTGTCCGCCCTGCGAGCCGGCCGGCGATGGCCGGCCCATGAAAGGTGTACGAGGTGGCCCGGAAAGTACTCGACGAACCCAGCGAGGATGTCGTCGCCAACGCCAAGCGCGAGAGCGCGGCGCGGCGCAACCCCTTCGCGAGGATCGCCCTGTTCATCCGCCAGGTCATCGGCGAGCTGAAGAAGGTCGTCACCCCCACGCGCAGGGAGCTGTTCAGCTTCACCGGCGTGGTGCTGGTCTTCGTGGTCATCATGATGGCGATCGTCTGGGGTCTCGACCAGCTCTTCGGGTGGCTGGTCCTGTACGTCTTCGGAACGCCGGGGGTCTGATCGGGCCGTCGGCCCGACACCTGCCGCGGGGGACCTGCGGCACGGCAGAACAGAAGGATTGAGGAAGTGTCGAAGAACGAGCGCCAGGACGTCGACTGGGCGACCGCCGCCGAGCAGTCCTCCGAGGAGGACGAAGCGCAGGAGGGCAACTCGCTCGAGCGCGACGAGAACTCGGTCGAGCCGGCCGAGCACCGCGCCGTGCACCTCGTCGACGACGAGGGCAACGACATCGACCTCGACGCCGTCCTCGACGCGATGGCCGAGGCGACCGACCCCGAGGCCGACGCCGTCGTGGACGACGCCCTCGACGTCGACTCGGCCGACGAGGCCGACGCGGCGGCCGACGCCGTGGTCGAGGAGGACGAGGACCACGACCCGTACGAGGCGTTCCGCAACGAGCTGCGCTTCCTCCCGGGCAAGTGGTACGTCGTGCACTCCTACGCGGGCTTCGAGCGCCGCGTGAAGGCGAACATCGAGCAGCGCCGCGAGACCATGGCCATGGCGGAGTTCATCCACCAGGTCGAGGTCCCGATGGAGGACGTCGTCGAGATCAAGAACGGCCAGCGCAAGATGGTCACGCGCGTGCGCGTGCCCGGCTACGTGCTCGTCCGCATGGACCTCAACGAGGAGAGCTGGTCGGTCATCCGCCACACCCCGGGCGTCACGGGCTTCGTGGGCAACGCGCACAACCCGACCCCCCTCCGCTTCGAGGAGGCCTTCAACATGCTGAAGCCCCTCGTCGACCTGAAGGACGTCGCCCCCGCCAAGGGTGCGAAGGGCGCCCCCGGCGCCGGCACCGCCCGTCAGGTCCCCGCCGAGGTCGACTTCGAGATCGGCGAGACCATCACCATCAAGGACGGCTCGTTCGCGGGCCTGCCCGGCACGATCAGCGAGATCAAGCCCGAGAGCGGCAAGCTCACGGTCCTCGTCTCGCTCTTCGAGCGCGAGACCCCGGTCGAGCTCAGCTTCGACCAGGTCACCAAGCTCTAGGGGCTCACAGCCCCGGCGCAGCAACCCTCCGGTATCATCGGAGGGTTGTGCTGCGTCAGCACCAGCACAACAGGCCACCGCTCCCCGGACCGCCCGGGTTGCGGGAGAGTGCCCCGGTCGATCCGGCCGGGCGTTCGAACAGGAAGAGAGAAATCATGGCACCGAAGAAGAAGGTCACTGGTCTGATCAAGCTTCAGATCAACGCCGGCGCCGCCAACCCCGCCCCGCCGATCGGTCCGGCGCTGGGTCAGCACGGCGTGAACATCATGGAGTTCTGCAAGGCCTACAACGCGGCGACCGAGTCGCAGCGCGGCAACGTGATCCCCGTCGAGATCACCGTCTACGAGGACCGCAGCTTCACCTTCGTCCTCAAGACCCCGCCCGCCGCGGAGCTCATCAAGAAGGCTGCCGGCGTCCCCAAGGGCTCGGGCGTCCCGCACACGACCAAGGTCGGCAAGATCTCGCAGGAGCAGGTGCGCGCCATCGCCGAGCAGAAGATGGCCGACCTCAACGCGAACGACCTCGACGCCGCGTCGAAGATCATCGCGGGCACCGCTCGCTCGATGGGCATCACGGTCGAGTAAGGCCTTCCCGCGGGCCGTGCGCACGTCGCCGAGCCCGTGACGGATGCCGCGCGGCATCCGTGCACCAGAACTCTCACTCGTGGCAGCGCCCGCCAGGCGCGATGACCACACTCTCGCAAGGAGAACCAACATGGCACAGAAGTCCAAGGCCTACCGGGCCGCGGCCGAGAAGATCGAGGCCGGCAAGTACTACACCCCGAGCGACGCCGTCGCGCTCGCGAAGGAGACCGGCTCGGCGAAGTTCGACTCGACCGTCGAGGTCGCGCTGAAGCTCGGCGTGGACCCCCGAAAGGCCGACCAGATGGTGCGCGGCACCGTCATCCTGCCGCACGGCACCGGCAAGACCGCGCGCGTCATCGTGTTCGCGACCGGTGCGGCCGCCGAGGCCGCGATCGCCGCGGGCGCCGACGAGGTCGGCGGCGCCGAGCTCATCCAGAAGGTCGCCGACGGCTACACCGCCTTCGACGCCGCCGTCGCCACCCCCGAGCTCATGGGCCAGGTCGGCCGTCTCGGCAAGGTGCTCGGCCCGCGCGGCCTCATGCCGAACCCCAAGACCGGCACCGTGACCCCGAACCCGGCCAAGGCCGTCGAGGACATCAAGGGCGGCAAGATCGAGTTCCGCGTCGACAAGCACGCGAACGTGCACTTCGTCGTCGGCAAGTCCTCGTTCACGCAGCAGCAGCTCGACGAGAACATCTCGACCGCGCTCGAGGAGATCGTGCGCCTCAAGCCGTCGAGCGCCAAGGGCCGCTACATCCAGAAGGGCGCCGTGTCGACCACGTTCGGCCCCGGCATCCCGCTGGACGTCAACGCCATCTGAGTCGCCTGACTCGTCACGAGGGGCCCGCCGGTTCGCCGGCGGGCCCTTCGTCGTCCCGCCGGGCGTCCTTGCGGCCGCCACGAGCGCGGCGCTAGCTTGTGCGACGACGGCCGTGCCGGACCTGACGGGACCGTCGGCCGTGGAGGAGCACGATGACGTCGACGAGCGCGCTCGAGGCCGGCCGGACCGCGGCAGCCGAACTGCGCTGGGCCGATGCGGTGGAGTACCTCGCGCGAGCCGACGCGGGCGGCAAGCTCGCGGCATCCGACCTCGAGCTCCTCTCGACCGCCGCGATCCTCCGCGGCGACCTGGGCTCCGCGTTCGACGCCGGCGCGCGGGCGTACGCCGCGCACCTCGAGGCATCCGACGACGCATCGGCCGCGAAGTGGGCGGGCTGGATGGCGCTCGCGCTCGTCGAGGTCGGCGACTTCTCCGAATCGCTGGTCTGGTCCGCTCGGGCGATGCGGATCGCCGCGGGCGTCGGCGATCCGCTCCTGTCCGCGACCGTGCGGCTCGGGCCCGCCGTTGCCCAGCTCGGCAGCGGCGACCTGGCCGAGGGCCGCCGCATGGGCGAGGAGAGCCTCGCGATCGCCGAACGGCACGGGGACCAGGCGCTCATCGCGAACGCCTCGCTGGTGGTCGCGAAGGCGCTCATCGCCGGCGGCGAGCTCACGACGGCGCTCGCCATCCACGACCGCACGTTCGTCGCGATCGAGGCCGGCGGGGTCGGGCCGTTCCAGACCGGGGACGTGCTGTGCGCCATGGTCTCCGACGCGATCATGGCGAGCGACCTCGATCGCGCGACGGCGTGGGTCGGATTCCTCGACGACTGGTGCCGTGCCCAGCCGTCGCTCATCACCTTCAGCGGCCAGCGATTCGCGCTGCTCGCACAGGTGCAGGTCATCCGTGGCGAGTGGGATGCGGCGGCGGCCTCGGCGGAGTCGGCGATGGCGCGATTCCGTGCAGGCGACTTCCGTGCGGCGCACGGCGCACCGTACGCGCAGGGCGAGGTGCAGCGGCTCCGCGGTTCCTTCCACGCGGCTGCCGAGTCCTTCCGGCTGGCGGAGGAGTCCGGCTGGGAGCCCCAGCCCGGCTCGGCGCTGCTCCTGCTCGCGACGGGACGGCTCGCGAAGGCCCGGTCCGAGGTCCGTCGGACGTTGGCGGGGGACGTGCCCCTCATGCGGCGATTCGTGCTCCCGGCCGCCGTGGAGATCGAGGCGGCCGCGGGCGACCTCGATGCCGCCGGCCGGGCGCTCGACGAACTGCGGGACTCGGCCGACGCGATGCGGACGCCGCTGTTCGATGCCATCGTCGCCCTGGCCGGGGCCCGCGTGCGCGTCGCGTCGGGCGACGCCGTCGGCGCGCTCGCCGACGCCGGTGAGGCGGCGCGCGCGTTCCTGGAGGCCGGTGCGCCCTACGGGCGGGCGCGGGCACGACTGGTCGCGGCCGGTGCGCACGCCTCGCTCGGCGATCGCGATGCGGCCGACGCCGAGTTCCGCGCCGCTCGCGAGACGCTCCTCGCGCTCGGCGCCGAGCCGGAGCTGGCGGAGGCCGCAGCCCGGATGGGCGAACGCCAGGTCCGCGACCTCAGCCCGCGCGAGGTCGAGGTGCTGCGGCTCGTCTCGACCGGGCTCACCAATCGGGGGATCGCCGCGCGGCTCACGCTCAGCGAGCGCACCGTCGACCGGCACCTCAGCAACATCTTCGCCAAGCTCGGGGTCTCGACGAGGTCGGCGGCGACGGCGTACGCGTACGAGCACGGCCTCGCCTGACCCTGCACCATTCGACCCATGCGCCGCGGGACGGGATGGGTGGTCCGCCCGACGCGCCGACCGGGTGCGGGTCCATACCGTGATGTCGAGGGTCCGGTTCCGCGCCGGGCCGGGAGACGGAGGACATCATGGATGCCACGGGGACGCCGCGTCGCGCAGCGGACGCGGTGGTGAACAGGACGCCCGGCGGGACCGATGAGCACGACACGGTCGTCGTGGGCGGCGGGCAGGCCGGCCTGACGATCGGCGCCGAGCTCGTGCGACAGGGCCGCGACGTCGTGATCCTCGACGCGTACGAGCGGATCGGCCAGGCGTGGCGGCGACGCTGGGACTCGCTGCGGCTGAACACGCCGGCGAAGTACGACGGCCTGCCGGGCATGGCGATGGGTGAGGACCGGTTCGCCTTCCCCACGAAGGACGAGTTCGCCGACTACCTCGAGCGGTACGCGGCCGCCGGCGCGCTGCCGGTGCGCACCGGGGCCCGCGTGGTCGCGCTCGATCCGGTCGACGGCCGCTACGTGCTGGAGACGGCGGACGGCCGGCGATTCCGCGCGGCGAACGTCGTGATCGCGACCGGCGCGCACCAGGTGCCGCGGCGCCCGTCGTTCGCCGACCGGCTCGCGCCCGAGATCGTGAGCCTCCACTCGGACGAGTACCGCAACCCCGGGCAGCTCGCCCCGGGACGCGTGCTCGTCGTCGGGTTCGGCAATTCCGCGTCGGAGATCGCCTTCGACGTGTCGCGATCGCACGAGACCTGGATCTCGGGGCGCCCGACCGCGGAGCTGCCGTTCCGGCACGGGCGTGCCGCAGCGCGCTTCGGCTTCCCGGTGGTGCGGTTCATCGGACTGTACGTCGCCACCGCGAGCACTCCGCTCGGGCGGCGCATGCTCGCCCGGATGCAGGGTCGTGCCGAGCTGCTGATCCGGGTCCGGCGCCGGGAGCTCGCGGCGGCGGGCGTGCACATGGTGCCCCGGACGACCGGGATCGAGGGCGGGCGGCCCGTCGTCGACGGGACCGTGCTCGACGTCGCGAACGTCATCTGGTGCACGGGCTTCGACGAGGACTTCGGCTGGGTCCACCTGCCGGCGTTCGAGGGCGGTCGCCGGCCGCGGCACGACCACGGTGCGGTCGACGGCGCGCCCGGCGTCTACCTGCTGGGGCAGCACCTGCTCCAGTCGGAGGGCTCGGGAACCCTCGTCGGCGTCGGGCGCGACGCCCGGTGGATCGCGCGGCGGATCGCCGCCGCCCCGGCGGCGGTCACGAGCGCGGACGCCGTGGCGACGGCACTCCGCACCCCGGCGTGAACGACGTCGATGCGGCCGGGGCGGCCGTGCGGTCCGCGGTGCCGGCCGCCTCCCCGGCGGCCTTGCCGCCCAGGAGGGCGCACGGTACCGTTCGCGAAGGGGCGGCTCCCGGCGGCCGACCGGCCGCGCGCGAGGGGCCCATGGCGATGGTCGCTTCGACGAGTCTCGAACAGGCGCGCACCGCGTTCGCGGAGCGCCGGTGGAACGATGCCGTCGACTGGTTCGATCGGGCCGAGGGCGGCGCGGCCGCCCTGACGGGCGAGGACCTCGAGCGGTTCGCCACGGCGTCCGACCTCCTCGGGCACGTCGATCGTGCGATCGAGCTGGCCACGCTCGCCCACGAGGCGCACCTCACGGCAGGGAACCTGGACCGGGCGGCGTACACGGCCACGTGGATCAGCCTCGAGTCGATCACGTCCGGCAGCCCGGCGCAGGGCATGGGGTGGCTCGAGCGCGCCAAGCGCCTCGTCGAACGGCTGGACGGGCCGGGGGCCGCCACGGGGTTCGTGCTCATCCCCGAGGCGCTCGGGGCGCTCTACGCCGGTGCGGCGCAGCCGGCCCGCGAGCTCTTCGCCAGGGCCGCCGAGATCGCCGAGCGCACGGGCGACCGGGACGTGGCCGCGCTCGCGCTGCTCGGCACCGGCCAGGCCGCGATCATGGCCGGGGACCCGGCACGCGGCATCCGCATGCTCGACGAGGTCATGGTCTCGGTCACCGCCGGCGAGGTCGGCCCGGTGCCCTCGGGCATCGTGTACTGCGCCGTCATCGGGTACTGCCACCTCACGTTCGAGCTGCGCCGTGCGGTGGAGTGGACGCGCGCCCTCGACCGCTGGTGCCGCGACCAGCCCTCGCTCGTCGCGTTCAGCGGGCAGTGCCATGCCCATCGAGCCGAGCTCTTCCGCCTGCACGGCGCCTGGTCCGACGCGATGTCGGCCGCCCGGACCGCCGAGGAGCGCCTGGAGGCCGGGGACTTCGGCGCCGCGTTCGGCGCGCACTACCAGCAGGCCGAGGTGCTGCGCCTGCGAGGCGCGTTCGCCGAGGCGGAGGCACGCTACCTGCGTGCCGCCGAGTCGGGGTGGGACCCGCAGCCCGGCCTCGCGCTCCTGCGCCTGGCCGAGGACCGCGTCCCGCTCGCGCAGAGCCTGATCCGCCGGAGCGCCGAGGGCGCCGACCCCGCCACGCGATGCCACATGCTCCCGGCGCTCGTGACGATCGAGGTCGCCGCGGGCGACCTCGACGCGGCGCGGCGTGCGGCGGACGAGCTCGCGGCGATGCACCGGACGAACGAATCCGTGATGCTCCGCGCGCTCGCGGCCTTCGCGGACGGCGAGGTCCTGCTCGCGGCGGGCCGGCCGGCCGAGGCCTTCGCGCGGCTGCGCGAGGCGCGCGAGTCGTGGAGCGAGGTCGGCGCCCCGTTCGAGGTCGCCCGATCGCGGGTGCTGATGGCGCGGGCACGGCGCGACCTCGACGAGGACGAGGCGGCGCAGCTCGAGGCCGACCTCGCCGAGTCGGCCTTCGCGGAGCTCGGCGCGGAGCCGGCGCTCGAGGCGCTCGCACGCGAACGCGGGGCGACCGGCCGGAGCGACGTGCCGCTCACCGAGCGGGAGGTCGAGGTGCTGCAGCTCGTCACGCGGGGCATCACCAACCGCGAGATCGCCGGGGAGCTGCACCTCAGCGAGAAGACGGTCGCGCGCCACCTCAGCAACATCTTCACGAAGCTCGACGTCGCGAGCCGGGCCGCCGCGACCGCCTACGCGTTCGAGCACCGGCTCGTGTGAGCACCGGCTCGTGTGAGCGCCGGCTCGGGTGAGCGGCCGGGCCGCGGCCGTGGGTAGAACCACCCATGCCGGGGCCCGGCGAAGTTGCGTGCTTCTGCCGACGCGCGGAATCCGCCCCGAACGTAGCGTCGGAGACATGGACGTACCGATGCTCGCAGGAATGGTCGCCGCCGTGGTGTTCGCGATCAGCAACCTGCCGATGGTGTGGAAGGCGTTGCGCACCCGCGACGTCGGGTCCTACAGCCTGGGCAGCATCGGGATGATCAACGCGGCCAACGTCGTCTACTCCCTGTACGTGTTCACCCTGCCGCCCGGTCCGATCTGGATGCTGCACTCGTTCTACGTCGTGGCGTCCGCGATCATGCTGGTGCTGTGCCTCCGCGCCCGGTCGCGGCGGGCGGTCGGGGCTGCCACGGTGGCCGCCGCGGGCGATGCGGGCGTACGCTCGTCGCGTGGCCGCGGCCGGGCCGCGGCCGGTGGCAGGGCAGTCGGATGGCACCGCAGCACGCAGTATCGGAACCGACCCTCCTCGTGGTCGGGGGACGGTGGGGCGGACGACGCCTCGCGGTCCCGCCCGGAACGACGACGGTGGGCCGCGACCCGTCATGCGGCATCGTCCTCGACGTCGACGGCGTGAGCCGTCACCACGCGCGGCTCGTGCGCGCGGGCGACACGGTGACGATCGAGGACGCCGGCTCGACGAACGGCACCGAGGTCAACGGCCGCCACCCGGCGGGCCCGCACGAACTGCACCACGGCGACCTGGTCCGGCTCGGTCCGCTCGAGCTGTCGTACCTCGGTCCGCGCGAGCGGCCCCTGCCGCGGACGACGCATCGCCGCGGTCGCGTCCGGATCTGGCGGGCGGTGCTCGTCGGCGGCCTCGCCAACCTCCTCCTGCTCGCAGTGGGCGTCGTCGTGCAGTTCGCGACCGACTGGACGGGGATCGGCCCGTGGCTCGCGGCCCCGCTCACCGGCATGGCCGCCGCGCTCGTGCAGATCCTGAAGGACGCGCTCACGAAGGTGCCGGAGCCCGCGCCGCCCGGCGAAGCGGCGCCCGGCGGCGGGGGGCCGCCGGCGCCGCGGGTGGAGCCGGTCGGCGCGCACACGACCGCGCCGATGGGCTTCGAGGTGCGGCATCGCCGGGGCGGGCTGCCCGTGGTCGTCGCCGCGATCGTCACGGTCCTCGTCCTCGGCGTCGGCGGGGTGGCCGTCGCCTACGGCGTCGCGACGGTCAGCGGCTGGATCACGGGCAACCAGGTGGGCGTCGACCGGCTGGTCGGCGGGCCGGTCGCGGTCGACTCCGGCGGGATCGTCACCACCGTCACCGCAGTCGAGCACACCGCCGACTTCACGCGCGTCGAGCTCAGCGTGCGCAACGACCTCGCGAACACGGTCACGCTGCCCGTCTACCGGAACGCGAGCCTGTCGGCCGCGGACGGCACGACCCTCGACGCCGACGCGTTCCGCAGCTCGTGGGGCGAGACGCTCGCGCCCGGGCAGCTCCGCAGCGGCGTCATCGTGTTCGGCGGGCACCTCCCCGACGCGGGCACCACGGCGACGCTGACCTTCGCGACCGTGTTCGAGCAGGGGTTCTCGGGACCGTCGTCGATCGCGGTCGGCGGGCTCGGCATCGCCCCGCTGGGGCCCTGAGTGCGGCCGATCAGCTGAGGACGCGGAATCCGCGCTCCCCGGTCGGCTCGAGGTCCGCGGTGCTGAGCGAGGTGACGTCGGCGCCGGGCGGTCCCTCGTCGAGCCACGCGAGCATCGCGTCGACGGCCCGCGGCTCGCCCTCGATCTCGGCCTCGACCGCCCCGTCGTTGCGGTTGCGGACCCACCCCGAGACCCCGAGCCGCTGGGCCTCGACGCGCGCGCTGAACCGGAAGCCGACCGCCTGCACGCGGCCGTGGACGATGACGCGCTGCCGGATCATGGTGACCCCCTCGCGACGAGGGTAGACCCGTCCCCGGCGCGCCGCGCGCATGCCGGGCGCGCGCCCCGCGCGTACGATGACGCCCATGGGGGAGGTCGCCGACTACGTCGCCGGGCTCGAGGAGCCCGCCCGATCCGCGATCGATGCGGTCTACCGCGTCGCGCGCGAGACCGTGCCGGATGCCGCGGAGGGCGTCGGCTACGGCATGCCCGCGCTGCGGTACCGCGAGAAGCCGTTGCTGGCCGTCATGGCGGCGACGGCGCACCTCGGGCTGTACCCGTTCAGCCCGGCCGTGATCGACGCCGTGTCCGACGCGCTCGACGGGTTCGACCGCTCGAAGGGCACGATCCGGTTCACGGCGGAGCATCCGCTGCCGGCCGACGTCGTGCGACGGCTGGTCTCGCTCCGGCGCGACGAGATCGACGCGTCCACGGGTCGACGCCGCGCATGAGCCCGGAGGACCGCCCCCGGCTGCTCGGCGACGCGCTCGACCGCACGCTCGCGGAGACCATGGCCGGCGTCGCCCGCCGCACGTCGGCGGGCCGCGTCGCGGACTACATCCCGGAGCTCGCCGGCGCCGACCCCGATGCGTTCGGCGTCACGCTCGCCAGCGTGCTCGGGCGCACCTACGGCGCGGGCGACGCGTCGACGGAGTTCACGATCCAGTCGGTGTCGAAGCCGTTCGTGTACGCCTTCGCGTGCGACGAGCTCGGCGCCGACGTCGTGCACCGCCACGTGGGCGTGGAGCCGAGCGGCGAGCCGTTCAACGCGATCAGCCTCGACGGGCGCGGCCGCCCCGAGAACCCGTTCATCAACGCCGGCGCGATCGTGACCACCTCCCTGGTGCCCGCGCCGGACGCCGGGGAGCGGTTCGCGCGCATCCGCGACGCGCTGTCGCGGTTCGCCGGCCGCGAGCTCGACGTCGACGAGGACGTGCACCGGTCCGAGGCGACGACCGGCCACCGCAACCGCGCGCTCGCGGGACTGGCGCTCGCCGCGGGGACCCTGGGGACCGACGACGTGGATGCCGCCACCGATCCGTACTTCCGCCAGTGCTCGCTCCGCGTCACGACCCGCGACCTCGCCCTCATGGCGGCGACGCTCGCGAACCACGGCGTCCATCCACTCACCCGCGAGCGCGTGGTCGGCGAGCGCACGGCGCGCGACACCCTGTCGGTCATGGCCACGTGCGGCATGTACGACCGGTCTGGGGCTTGGGCGTTCCGGGTCGGGCTGCCCGCCAAGTCGGGCGTCGGCGGCGGCATCGTGGCCGTCCGGCCCGGCGACTTCGGCATCGGCGTGTTCGCGCCGCCGCTCGACGAGGCGGGCAACAGCGTGCGCGGGGTCGCGATGCTCGAGGACCTGTCGGCGACGTTCGGCCTGCACATGTTCGACCATGCGGCCGTGCCGGTCTCGCCGGTCGCCGAGGTCGCGGTCGACGCGGAGGCGTCGACCGTCACGGTGCACCTCCGCGGCGAACTCGACTTCGTGGCGGCGGAGCAGCTGGTGCACGACACGGGCCGCGTCCTCGAGCACACGGGGGCGACGACGGTGCGGTTCGACTTCGACGACGTGACGGCCGTCGCCGGCATCACCGCGCAGGTGCTGCGCGAGACGACGGCCGCGGCGCGGCAGGCCGGCCTCTCGGTCGAGTACCTGCGCGCGGCACCGGGGCTGCTGGACTGACGCGCGACGGGGGCGGGCCGTTCCCGGCCCGCCCCCGCCCAGCGCTGCAGGTCAGCGCGTGGTGATCTTCCACGTCCCGTCCGCGAGCGCCTTGTCCGGGTGCTGCACGTTCAGGTAGAGCGACTTCGGGTCGGTGCCGAAGTAGATGCCCGAGATCTCGGCGCCCGTGTCGACGAGCGACGCGAACTGGTCGACGGAGTCGGCGGCGCCGTCACCGTCGCGGTCCAGGCCGGCGACCCAGACGTCGGAGAGGTAGTTGTCCTCGACGACCCAGAGGCGGCCGTCGGGGCCCTGGGCGAGGTTGTCGGGGTTGTTGAAGCCCGTGACGCCGGCGCCCGCGTCCTCGACCGGGACGTTCAGGCCCTTCTCGACGAACGAGGTGAGCTCCTGGTGCACGAGGTCGATCGCGACGACCCGGTCCTCCGACGTGTTCGCCACGTAGAGGGTGCTGCCGATGACCTCGACGTCCTCCGGGCGGCCGAACTCGGTCGCGGCGACCGCGTTCGCCGCGGCGTCGCCGTCGACCACGACCTGGTCCATGTCGAGCGCGACCCACTCGAACGCCCCGACCTTCTCGTCGTAGGTCGACGAGTCCCACTTCTGCTGCTCGTCGGAGAGGCCCGTGAGCTTCAGCGCGTAGAGCTGCCCGTCGGAGAGGTCGCCGCGCGTGGTCGGCACGAACTTGTAGATCGAGCCGCCGTTGAGCTCGTCGATGACGAACACCGAGCCGTCGGCGAGCGCCTCGATGCCCTCGTGGCGGAGGATGCCGACCTCGCTGCGCTGCTCGATGCGCGTGATGACGGTCGGGTCCTTCGGGTCGAGGAAGGCCTCGAACAGGCGGCCGCCGGCGGTCTCCTCGGCGAAGAGGAGCGTGCCCCACGGGGTCCAGCGCAGGCCGTCGAGGCGGCTCCAGTCGGCGCGCTGCGCGATGCGCTTCGCCTCGCCGGTCTTCAGGTCCACGACGGAGAGCGAGCCGTTCGAGCCCACCTCGTGCGTGCGGTAGAGGTACCGGCCGGCCTGCGGCCCGGTCTCGTTCACCGTGTTCATGTCGGTGAGGTCGTCGGTGCCGCCGTCGTAGAGGTCGAGGACGGTCTCGTCGGCCACGAGGTGCTGGGTGAAGCCCTCGGGGACGACGAAGGGCTCGGCCCAGTCCGAGGACGCCGTGGCGTACGGCGTGCCCGCGATCGGGTCGAAGCCCATGGGGCCGTCGGCGGCCTGGGCGGTGGCGGGGATCATGGCGAGGGCCGTGGCGCAGACGGCCGTGCCGGCGATGGTGCGGAATCGCATGTCGAATCGTCTTCCTGGTCGATCGGTGACGGACGACGCCACGGTAGGCAGCGGCGGTGTCGTCGACATGGCCCGCGGGGTGCGCCATCCGGAGCCGCCGATGAACGGCACGTGGCCGGCATGCGGATGCCGCGGGGCGGCGGCCGCACCGAAGGGCCGTCCGCCTCGTGAGGGCGCGCCGGGGCGCGGACGCGCCCCGGCGCGGGGTCATCCGCTTCGATGGCGTGCGCGGGCGCGCCCGGCCGCGGGCACGGCGGCACCGCGCCCGGTCAGGCCCGCGACCGGCCTGTGATCGCGCGTCTCAGTGGGTGATCGCGTCGTGATGCGCGCGCATCGCGGGACGGATCGCGAGTGCCGCGAGCACCAACGCGATCGTGCCGCAGATCCACGACATCCACGCCGGACCGAACACGTCGGTCTCGACGTAGCGGCCGACCCATGGCGAGATGATCAGCAGCACGCCCAGGCCGCCCTGCACGTACTCCATGGCGACCAGGCCCGGCCATGCGAGGTTCACGAACCCGGAGGCGATGAGCAGGATGCCGAGCACCACCATGATCGGAACCGACGCGCCCATGGGGCTGAGGAAGAACGCCGCACTCGCGACCGCGAGGCCGGCGGCGATCGTCACCCAGTCTTCCCATCGAGTCCACTTCTTCATAGAAACCAACCTCCTCGAGGTGCGGCTCCCATATCTGGGCGTCACTTCAACGGTAGAACCGACCGACCGTCCGGTCAATATGTCCCGTCGCTCCGACGGTCGCGATGCACGACGCGCCCCGCGGCGAGGCCGCGGGGCGCGTCGTGCGTGGTGCCGGGATGCTCAGCCGATGCGGATGAGCTTCTTGTTCACGAACTCGTCGGCGCCGAAGCGGCCGAGCTCGCGGCCCGAGCCGGAGCGCTTGATGCCGCCGAAGGGCAGCTCGGCGCCGTCGGCGAGCACGACGTTCACGAAGACCATGCCGGCCTCGATCTGGTCGGCCACGCGGAGCGCCTGCTCGCGGTCCGTCGAGTAGACGTACGATCCGAGCCCGAACGGGGTGTCGTTCGCGATGCGCACCGCATCGGCCTCGTCGGCGGCGCGGAAGACCTGGGCCACCGGGCCGAAGAACTCCTCCTTCGAGGCGGGGTTCTCGGGGGTCACATCGGTCAGCACCGTCGTCTGGAAGAACGCGCCGTCGCGCGACCCGCCGTGCACGAGCTTCGCGCCGTGCTCGACCGCGCGCTTGACCTGCGAGTCGAGGCCCTCGGCCGCACGCAGCGACGACAGCGGCCCGAGCGCCGAGTCGGCCGACGTCGGGTCGGTCGCCTCGACCTCGGCGATCTTCGCGGTGAACTTCTCGAGGAACGGCTCGTAGAGCTCGTCGATGACGACGAACCGCTTCGCGGCGTTGCACGACTGGCCGTTGTTGTCGAGGCGCGCGTCGACCGCGTTCTGCACGGTGGCCTCGAGGTCGTCCGTCGAGAGCAGGATGAACGGGTCGGAGCCGCCCAGCTCGAGCACGACCTTCTTCAGGTGCTTGCCCGCGATCTCGGCGACGGCCGCACCGGCGCGCTCCGAGCCCGTGAGCGAGACGCCCTGGACGCGCGGGTCGGCGATGACGGTCTCGATCTGGTCGTGCGACGCGTAGACGTTGACGTACACGCCCTCGGGGGCGCCCGCGTCGCGGAAGATCTGCTCGATCGCCGCGGCCGACTCGGGGCACTGCTCGGCGTGCTTCAGCAGGATGGTGTTGCCGATGATCACGTTCGGGCCGGCGAAGCGCGCGACCTGGTAGTACGGGAAGTTCCACGGCATGATGCCGAGCAGCACGCCGAGCGACGAGCGGCGGACGACCGCCGAGCCCTCGCCGTCGAGCAGCGTGATCGGCTCGTCCTTGGTGAACTCCGCCGCGTGGTCGGCGTAGTACTCGTAGATCGCGCCGGCGAAGTCGACCTCGCCGAGCGCCTGCTCGATGGGCTTGCCCATCTCGCGCACGATGATCTCGGCGAGCTCCTGGCGGCGCTCGACGTGCAGCTCGCCGACGCGGCGGACGAGGGCGGCGCGCTCGTCGACGGTGGTCGACTTCGACCACGTGCGGTGCGCCTCGGCAGCGCTCGCGATCGCGGCCTCGAGCTCGGCGTCGGTGATGGTCGGGAACGTCTTGACCGTCTCTCCGGTGGCCGGGTTGACGACGGCGTAGTTCGTCATGGGACTCCTCTGGGTTTTCGGTGCACTCGTCGACCCGGACGGCGACGACGGTGCACGCCGTCTCCAAGCCTAGGCGGACCGCCGGGGAACGCGATCGACGCGGTGGCGGATCGCCGTCGGCCGTTCGACGCACTGTACAACGGGGGCCTCCGGGGGCGTGGGTATCGTGGCGCGGGGGACCGGATGCCGGGACCCACGACGCCGAGGAGGGCGGATGACGGGCGCGGGACGGGACGTGCGGGGGGTGCTCGACGGCATCCGCATCGCCGACTTCTCGCGCGTGCTGGCCGGGCCGTACGCCACGATGCTCCTCGCCGACTTCGGCGCCGACGTCGTGAAGGTCGAACCGCCGACCGGCGACGACACGAGGCACTGGCATCCGCCCGTCGGACCGGACGGCCAGGCCACCTACTTCGGCAGCGTCAACCGCAACAAGCGCTCGGTCGCGCTCGACCTGACGGATGCCGCCGGCCTCGCCGAGGCGCGCCGCCTCGCCGCGACCGCCGACGTCGTCGTCGAGAACTTCCGCCCCGGCGTCATGGCGCGCTTCGGGCTCGCGTACGACGACGTCCGCGCGGCGAACCCCGGCGTCGTCTACTGCTCCATCACCGGCTTCGGCGCGGGCGCCGGCGCCGCGCTCGCCGGGTACGACCTGCTGGTCCAGGCCGTCGGCGGCCTGATGAGCATCACGGGCGAGCCGGACGGCGGGCCGACCAAGGCGGGCGTCGCGCTCGTCGACGTGCTGACCGGGCAGAACGCGGTCGCCGGCATCCTGCTCGGCCTGCGTCGGCGGGACGCGACGGGCGAGGGGTCGCTCGTCGAGGTCACCCTGCTGCAGAGCCTGCTCTCGGCGCTCACCAACCAGGCCGGCGCCGCCCTCGGGACGGGGCGCGCACCGCAGCGGATGGGCAACGCCCACCCGAGCATCGCGCCGTACGCCGTCTTCCGCGCCGCGGACCGCGAACTCGTGATCGCGGTCGGCAACGACCGGCAGTTCCGCACGCTCGCGCGACTCGTCGGGGCGCCCGCCATGGCCGACGACCCCCGCTTCGCCACGAACGCCGACCGGGTCGCGCACCGGGACGAGCTCCACGACGAGCTCGGGCACGCCCTCGCCGACGCGACCGCGACCGCCTGGGTCGGCGTGCTCACGGACGCGGGCGTGCCCGCCGGGCTCGTCAACGACGTCGGCGAGGCGCTCGCGTTCGCCGACGGCCTCGGGCTCCGGCCCGTCGTCGACCTCGACGGCGTGCGCTCGGTGGCCAACCCGATCGGCATCGCCGGGGCGGCCGCCGCCTACCGCACCCCGCCGCCGCGCCTCGACGCCGACCGCGGCGCCGACTGGCGGGCCGACGGCGCCGCGCCGCGGCATCCGCACGACCTCGACCTCGACCTCGACCGCGCCGACGGACGCGCGGACCCCGCGGACCCCGCGGACCCCGCACCGGAAGGAACCGACCGATGACCGACCCCGCCGCCCCGACCGCGCCCCGCATCGACGCCGTCTTCGACCTCGACGCGCTGCTCACCGAGGAGGAACTCGCCTGGCGCGATCGCGCCCGCCGCTTCGCGCAGGAGCGCATCGCGCCCGTCATCGAGCAGGACTTCGAGGACCGGCACTTCCGCCGCGAGCTCGTGCGCGAGGCCGGCGAGCTCGGGTTCCTCGGCATGCACCTCACCGGGTACGGCTGCGCGGGCGCGGGCGCCGTCGCATACGGGCTCGTCTGCCTCGAGCTCGAGGCCGCGGACTCCGGCTGGCGGACCTTCGTGTCGGTGCAGGGCTCGCTCGCGATGAGCGCCATCCACAAGTACGGATCCGAGGCGCAGAAGGAGCGCTGGCTCCCCGGCATGGCGGCGGGCGAGCTCGTCGGCTGCTTCGCGCTGACCGAGCCGCAGGGCGGCAGCGACCCCGCGGCGATGACCACCACCGCCCGCCGCGAGGGCGACGAGTGGGTGCTCGACGGCGCGAAGCGCTGGATCGGCCTCGCCTCGCTCGCAGACGTGGCCGTGGTCTGGGCCAGGGTCGACGACGAGTCCGGCGACGACCACGGCGTCGTGCGAGGGTTCCTCGTGCCGACCGCGACCGACGGGTTCACGGCCACGCCCATCGAGGGCAAGCTCTCCATGCGGGCCTCGGTGCAGTGCGACGTCGCCTTCGACGGCGTGCGGCTGTCGGCCGACGCGATGCTGCCGGGTGCGCGCGGCCTGTCGGGGCCGTTCGGATGCCTCAACGAGGCGCGCTACGGCATCGTCTGGGGCGCCATGGGCGCGGCCCGGTCGTGCCTGGAGTCCGCGCTCGAGCGCTCGACCACCCGGGAGGTGTTCGGCCGGCCGATCGGGGCGAACCAACTCACCCAGGCGAAGCTCGCCGACATGCTCGTCGAGGTCGAGAAGGGCGTGCTCCTCGCGCTGCACCTCGGCCGGCTCAAGGAGCGCGGCGCGCTGACCCCGGCGCAGATCTCGGTCGGCAAGCTCAACTCGGTTCGCGAGGCGCTGCGGATCGCGCACGAGTCGCGCACGATCCTCGGCGGCGACGGCATCACCTCGGAGTTCCCCGTCATGCGGCACGCCGCGAACCTCGAGTCGGTCCGCACCTACGAGGGCACCGACGAGGTGCACCAGCTCGTCATCGGGCGTGCCCTCACCGGCCTCAGCGCCTTCTAGCCCGCACTGCCTCGGGCCGCGCCCGCGCGGCGAGTGGATGCCATCCGCACCGTTCTCGGGCTCGAGCGGTGCATTCGGCATCCACTCGATCGTGGTGAGCGCGCGGGCGGACGGGGCCGTGGGCCGCCGGGTTGTGGGAAGTCCACGACGGACGAGCGGATGCCGCGTGCCGCGCGCCACACTGGAGCGATGCGGATGACCCCTCGACGACTCGCGATCGGCATGAGCCTCTGGGCTCCGAACCTGTTCAGCGGCATCCGGGTGCGGCGCTTCGCGCCGGACTGGACGAGCGCCGAGGTCGCGCTGCACGTCAACGCGTTCACGCGGAACTACGTCAAGACCGCGTTCGGCGGGTCGATGTCGGCCATGACGGACCCCTACTTCTTCATGCTCGTGCGGCACCAGCTCGGCGGCGACTTCGTGGTCTGGGACACGCGCGGCGAGATCGAGTTCGTGAAGCCGGGCCGCGGCGTGCTCACCGCCCGGTTCGAGGTGCCGCGCGAGCGCGCCGAGGAGCTGCGCCGACGCGCGCACGGCGGGGCGAAGGTGCTCGAGTGGTTCGAGACCGAGATCACCGACGCCGACGGCGAGGTCGTGGCCCGGGTGCGGCGTGAGGTGTACGTGCGCGAGAAGCGCCGGGTCACCGCGTCTCGGGCGTGAAACGCGACGAGGCCGGCACCCCGCGGGGTGCCGGCCTCGTGCCGTCCGGCTGCCGGACGGGCATGGGATCAGTTGAGGCCGGGGATGACCAGCCAGCGCTGCTCGAGGACGATCCAGAGCGCGATGAGTGCCAGCGCGATGATCGTCAGGGTCATGCCGAGCCGGCCGCGGGTGATGAGCGCGACCACCAGCACGACGAGCAGGGCGATGCCGAGCACGAGCGAGCCGAACGGGATGCCGGTGAGGAACAGGGACAGCACGAAGAGGCCGGCCACGACGATCTCGATGATGCCGACGACCGTCGAGCCGCCGCGGGCGCGAAGGCGCCAGATTCCGTCGACGAGCGCGAGGACGCCGCCGGCGAGGGCGATGAGCAGGAGCCATGAAAGCGTGATCATTGGGTTCCTTCGATCTCTGCGGGGGTGGAGCGACGAGGGGATCGGCCCCTCGACCGCGCCAGATTAGCGATGCCCGAACGTCCGGCGCCGCCCATTGCGCGGACCGAGCCGAACGGTGTATGCCCGCGCGCGCATGCGACGGGAGATCCGGGCGAACGGAAATGAAATCGGGGGTCATCGGGTTTCATCCCCTGGCCCCGGACGTGCTGGACTCGACCGACGTACCCGACTTCGGGGCCCGACGCCACCACGACCGCCCCGCGACGATGCGCGGGGCGGCGCACGCATGAAACGGAGCACCATCCATGACTCGTCCCCGCACCATCCTCGGCCTCGCCGCCGCATCCGCCGCCGTCGTCGCGCTCGCCGCATGCTCGGGCGGCCAGGCCGGACCGGACGGGACGGCCGACGGGGCCGGCGACGAGTACGGGCTGGTCCAGGCGGGCACCCTGACGGTCGCCACCGAGGGCACCTACCGCCCCTTCAGCTACCACGAGGACGGCTCCGGGGAACTCGTCGGCTACGACGTCGAGGTGGCCGAGGCGGTCGCCGAGAAGCTCGGCCTCGACATCGCCTTCCAGGAGACGCAGTGGGACGCGATCTTCGCCGGACTCGACGCCGGACGGTTCGACGTCATCGCCAACCAGGTCTCGATCACGCCCGAGCGCGAGGAGCAGTACCTCTTCAGCACGCCGTACACCATCTCGCGCGGCGTCATCGTGGTGAACGAGGGCGACACGTCGATCGCCTCCTTCGAGGACCTCGACGGTCGCACCGCGGCGCAGTCCCTCACGAGCAACTGGTACGAGCTCGCGACCGAGTCGGGCGCGCAGGTCGAGGCGGTCGAGGGCTGGGCCCAGGCCGTCACGCTCCTCCAGCAGGGCCGCGTCGACGCCACGATCAACGACCGGCTCACGTTCCTCGACTACGTGAACTCCACGCCCGACGCGGGCATCGAGGTCGCCGCCGAGACCGACGACACCTCGGAGAGCGCGTTCGCGTCCACGCAGGACGGGCAGGCCCTCGTCGACGCGATCGACGCGGCGCTCGCGGAGCTGCAGGCCGAGGGTGTGCTCGCCGAGATCGGCGAGACCTACTTCGGCGCCGACGTCTCCGAGTAGCCTCACGTGCACGTGACCTCCGGAGGGACGTGAGCTTCGTGAACGAGAGCCTCCAGCTCTTCCTCGAGTCGTTCTGGCCGATCGTCTGGGGCGGGGTCAGCGGGACCATCCCGCTGGCCCTCGCCTCGTTCGCGATCGGCCTCGTGCTGGCCCTGGCCGTCGCCCTCATGCGGCTCTCCCGCAACCGGGTCGTGTCGGGCGTCGCCCGCTTCTACATCTCCGTGATCCGGGGAACCCCGCTCCTCGTCCAGCTGTTCGTGATCTTCTACGGGCTGCCCGCGATCGGACTCGTGATCGACCCGTGGCCGAGCGCGATCATCGCCTTCTCGCTCAACGTCGGCGGCTACGCCGCCGAGGTGATCCGTGCGGCGATCCTGTCCGTGCCGCGGGGCCAGTGGGAGGCGGCGTACACGATCGGCATGTCGCCGGCGACGACCCTGCGCCGTGTCATCCTGCCCCAGGCGGCGCGCGTCTCCGTGCCGCCGCTGTCCAACACCTTCATCTCGCTCGTCAAGGACACCTCCCTCGCCTCGCTGATCCTCGTGACCGAGCTGTTCCGGGTCGCGCAGCAGATCGCGGCGTTCAGCCAGCAGTTCATGCTGCTCTACCTCGAGGCCGCACTCGTCTACTGGCTGTTCTGCCTGGCGCTCTCCGGAGGGCAGTCCGCACTGGAGAGGAGACTCGACCGCCATGTCGCCCACTGATCACCGCCCGCCCGACGACGGCCGGCCCGCCGGCGGCCCGCCCGCAGACGGCGCCGACGACCCGCTCGCGCCCCCCGACGCGAGCGACGCCCGCGTGCTGCTCGAGGCCCGCGGCATCCGCAAGTCGTTCGGCGCGAACGAGGTGCTGCGCGGCGTCGACTTCTCGGTCCGCCGCGGCGAGGTCGTGACGCTCATCGGTCCGAGCGGGTCGGGCAAGACCACCGTGCTGCGCTCGCTCAACGGGCTCGAGACACCGGATGCCGGAACCCTGGCATTCGACGGCGGCCCCGAGATCGACTTCGCGACTCCGCCGTCGAAGGCCGACCGGCTCGCGATGCGCGACCGGTCGGCGATGGTCTTCCAGCAGCACAACCTGTTCCCGCACATGACCGTCATCGAGAACGTCATCGAGGGCCCGGTCCGCGTGCAGAAGGTGCCCCGGGCGCGCGCGATCGCCGAGGCCGAGGCGCTGCTCGACCGCGTCGGGCTCGCGGAGAAGCGCGACGCGCACCCGTTCGAGCTGTCCGGCGGGCAGCAGCAGCGCGTCGGCATCGTGCGGGCGCTCGCGCTCAAGCCCGACCTGCTGCTGTTCGACGAGCCGACGAGCGCGCTCGACCCCGAGCTCGTGGGCGAGGTGCTGCACGTCATCAAGGAGCTCGCCGACGAGGGTTGGACCATGGTGGTCGTGACCCACGAGCTGCAGTTCGCCCGCCAGGCGGCCGACGAGGTGCTCTTCATGGACGGCGGCGTCATCGTCGAGCGCGGGGCGCCCGAGCGCATGTTCAGGGCGCCGCGCGAGGAGCGCACGCGCCGCTTCCTCGACCGGCTGCTCCGCCCGCTCGACTGAGCCCGGGCGCGCGGGCGCGCGTCTCGACGGTCGTGGAGGTCGGGCGACTAGCGTGAGCACATGTCCGCGCGCGCCCTCGATCCCGGTGCGCGGGTGGCGAGCGCGGAGACGCCCCCGGTGATGCCGCCGGCGCCGGCGGAGGCGGACGGGCGGGATGCCGTCAGCACGCGGGTGCGCGCGCGGACGACGGCCTCCCGGCGCGCGCTCGGCGGCTTCCGCCTGGCGATCGCCGTGATCGAGATCGTGGCGCTGGTCGGCAACTACCAGTACGTGCTGGAGTTCCCGCTGTTCGCCGCGGTGAACTTCTTCAGCTACTTCACCATCCTGTCGGCCATGCTCGCGGTCGTGACGCTGCTGATCGCGGCCGGATACGCGCTGCGGCAGCATCGCGACCCCCCGTGGCTCGCCGCGCTGCGGACGATCATCACCGTCTACCTGCTCGTGTCCGGCATCGTGTTCGCGCTCATCGCCGTGCAGGCCTCGACGCGCGACTACCGGCTCGAGGTGCCCTGGTCGGACACGCTGCTCCACTTCGTCGTCCCCGTGCTCGCGCTCGTCGCGTGGAGCGTCGACGCCGTCATCGCGGTGAACCCGCCTGTCCCGTGGGCGACCATCGGGTGGGTGCTCGTCTTCCCGTCGGGATGGCTGGTCTACACGCTCATCCGCGGTGCCGACATCGGGTGGTACCCGTACTTCTTCCTCGACGCGAGCCAGGTCGGCGGCGCCGCCGGCATCGCCGCGTACTGCGCGCTCGTGCTGCTGATCTTCGTGGGCATCACGTCGGTGCTCGTCTCGATCCACCGCCGGCTCGCGCTGCGCGGCGTCCGCCGGCGGCTCGCGCGACGCGTCTGAGCCCGTACGCCCGGCGGCGCGCGCCCGGCGGCTCAGCCCGCGGTCGGCGTCGGGCTCGCGTTCGGGTCGGTCGTCGCCGCCGGGGCGAACGGAACGAGGGCCTCGAGCACCTCGGCCATCGCCGCGTCGTCGTCGAGCTCCGCGAGGCGCCGCGCGTGCTGGGCGGCGAGGACGCCCACGAGCACGGCGTGCTCCGGGTCGCCGAGGTCGATCCACGCGGCGACGGTGGGCGTCGCGCCGACGAGGGTGAGCACGTCGGCCGACGCGTCCGATGCGGCATCCGTGTCGGCTGCGGCATCCGCGTCGCGCCAGAACGGCTCGTCGAACGCGAGCCAGACGAGGTCGAGCGCCCCCATGCCGAGCACGCCGATCGCGCGCTGGTGCAGCAGCGGCAGGGGCGGCTCGAACGTGATGGTGTCGGTCTTCAGGACGCCGATCGACGCGGTCACGATGACGCGGTGCTGCCGCAGCGACTCGCCGGTGTCGAGGCGCAGGCTCACGCCCTCGTCGTCGACGGTGATGCCCGTCACGACGCTCGACCCGGCGATCGCGACGCCGTCGCTCAGCCGGGAGATGAGGGGCGCCCAACCGCTCGCGACCCGCGCGGTCGGATGCCACGCGCGGCGGGCGTCGAAGCGCTGCGCGGAGACCCGCGCGGGGACGGCGCCGGTCGTCGGCTCGACGCCCGTCGACAGCGCGTTGACGAGCCAGTCGCGCGGGCTCAGCCCGTCGTCGCCGGGTTCGTCGGAGATCGGGATGGCGCCGGAGCCGATGAGCGCGTCGGTGAGGGACACGTCGGCGGATCGGTCCGCCGCCCAGGCCTGGGCGGTCGCGATCGCCTCCCATCCCGCGTCGGACGGCGGGACCACCGTGCCGTCGGGCGTGCGGTACCCGAGCACCGGGGTGAACGGGGTCGTGACGATCTCCGCCGCGGCGAGCAGCGCGCGCAGCGCGGAGCCGGCGGCCACGAAGGGGCTGCCGAGCTCGATCGGGCCCCCGAAGGCCGCGTCGTCGACGGTCCGGAGCCGCCCGCCCACGGTGTCGCCCGCCTCGACGACCACCACGTCGAACCCGCGGTCGACGAGATCCCGCGCGGCGGCGAGTCCGGCGATGCCGGCGCCGATGATCGCGATGCGGTCGCCCTCCTCCGCACGGTCCGCGATGCGGCTCGCCGCGAGGCGGCCCTCGACGTAGGCGCCGTGCACGGTCCCCGGGGCGTCGGCCGAGGTCGCCTCGCCCGCGATGACGAGCCGGTCCGACACCGGCTGTGCGAGCGTGGCGCGCAGCTCGGCGGTCGCGCCCACGCCGTCGTAGCTGAACGCGCCGCGCATGAACGGGTTCCGGCTCCAGCGCGACCGGCGGAAGGCGGTCGGGGCGGGCACGCCGCCCGGCGTCGGGCTCGGCGTCGGGGTGCGCGTGGGCGTGGGGGTCGGGGTCGGGCTCCCGTCGGTGCACGCGGCGAGCGTGAGCGCCAGGCCGCCCAGCCCGGCGGCGAGGAACGCGCGGCGCGGCATCCCCCCGGCCGGCCCACGTGCGTGCATGTGCCTCAGGCTAGCCGTTCGGGCTGCGGCTGACGCCGACGCCGTGGCGACGCCCGGAAACGCAGGAGATTCCGCGGCATGGGGCCGTGCGAGGCGCCCATGCGCGGAATCTCCTGCGTCAGATGCGGATGCGGCGGCGCGCTACGCGAGCTCGGCGTCGGCGACGTCGAGCGCGGCGTCGATGATGTCGAGGCCGCGGACGAGGTCGGCCTCGCTGATCACGAGCGGCGGCGCGACGTGCATCCGGTTGAAGTGGACGAACGGCCAGAGGCCGGCCTGCTTGCAGGCCGCGGCCACCTTCGCCATCGGCGCGGCGTCCGCCCCGGCCGCGTTGAACGGCACGAGCGGCTCGCGGGTCTCGCGGTCGCGGACCAGCTCGATCGCCCAGAACAGGCCGAGGCCGCGGACCTCGCCGACCGACGGGTGCGTCTCGGCCATCTCGGCCAGGCGCGGACCGACGACCCGGCTGCCGAGGTCGCGCACCCGCTCGAGCAGCCGATCGCGCTCGAACACCTCGAACGTGGCGACGCCGGGTGCGCACGCGAGCGGGTGGCCGGAGTAGGTCAGGCCGCCCATGAACGACACCGTGTCGAAGTGCGAGGCGATGCGCTCGGAGATGACGACGCCGCCGAGGGGCGCGTAGCCCGAGTTCACGCCCTTCGCGAAGGTGATGAGGTCGGGCGTGACGCCGAAGTGGTTCACCGCGAACCACTCGCCGATGCGGCCGAAGCCGACCATGACCTCGTCGGCGATGTAGACGATGCCGTACTTGTCGGCCAGGGCGCGCACGCCCTGCAGGTACCCGGGCGGCGGCACGAGCACGCCGTTCGTGCCGACGACCGTCTCGATGATGATCGCGGCGATCGTCGACGCGCCCTCGAGCGTGATGACCTGCTCGAGGTGCGCGAGCGCGCGCTCGGTCTCCTGCTCGGCCGACTCGGCGTGGAAGGACGAGCGGTACGGGTACGGCCCGAGGAAGTGCGCGACCGACCCGTCGGACGGCTCGTTGCGCCAGCGGCGCGGGTCGCCCGTGAGCGAGATCGCCGTGGCCGTGCCGCCGTGGTAGCTGCGGTACATCGACAGCACCTTGCGGCGACCCGTCACCTCGCGGGCCATGCGCACCGCGTACTCGTTCGCGTCGGCGCCGCCGTTGGTGAAGAACACCTTGTCGAGGTCGCCCGGCGCGACCTCGGCGATGCGGCGCGCGAGCTCGCCGCGCACGTCGTTCGCCATCGACGGCTGGATGGTCGCGAGCCGGCCGGCCTGCTGCTGGATGGCCGCGACGAGGTCGGGGTGCTGGTGGCCGAGGTTGAGGTTGACCAGCTGCGAGCTGAAGTCGAGGTAGGCGTTGCCCTCGTAGTCCCGGAACGTCGCGCCCTCGCCGGAGGCCACGGGGAGCGGGTCGATGAGCGCCTGGGCGCTCCAGGAGTGGAACACGTGGGCGCGGTCGTCGGCGCGCACCTGGGCCTCGCCCGCGGCGTCGGGCAGCGCGTGGCGCGCGCCCTGGCGGTCGACGTACGTGGCCGCGCCCGCGGCATCCGCCGTCGCCTCGGCGACGTCCGTCTCGACGGCGGGAGCCTCGGTCGGGATGAGCGTGTCGGTCATGAGGGTCCTTTCACCCGATGAGGTGACGCGAACCGTCGTTCCGCAAGGGCGCGGGGAACGGTTCGCGTCACTTCGGTGGAGAGATGCGAGGTCAGTGGTTCTGGGGGAAGCCGAGGTTGAGGCCGCCGTGGGTGGCGGGGTCGAGCCAGCGGCTGGTGATGGCCTTCTCGCGGGTGAAGAAGTCGAAGCCGTGGACGCCGTACGCCTTGCTGTCGCCGAAGAGGGACTGCTTCCAGCCGCCGAAGGAGTGGTAGGCGACGGGCACGGGGATGGGCACGTTGATGCCGATCATGCCGACCTGGACCTCGTTCTGGAAGCGGCGTGCGGCGCCGCCGTCGTTGGTGAAGATCGCGGTGCCGTTGCCGAACTGGCCGGAGTTGATGAGGTCCAGGCCCTCGTCGTAGCTCTCGACGCGGACGACGGAGAGCACCGGGCCGAAGATCTCCTCGGTGTAGGCCCGGGACGTGGTGGGGACCTGGTCCAGGAGGGTGGGGCCGAAGAAGAAGCCGTCCTCGTGGCCGTCGATGGTCAGTCCGCGGCCGTCGACGACGACGGTCGCACCGTCGGCTTCGGCGATGTCGACGTAGGAGGCGACCTTGTCGCGGTGCACGTCGGTGATCAGCGGGCCCATGTCGGGCTCGACGCCATCGACGCCGGCGCCGTTGCCGATCTTGAGCCGGCCGATGCGTTCGGTGATCTTCTCGATGAGCTCGTCCGCGACGGGCTCGACGGCCAGCACGACCGAGATCGCCATGCAGCGTTCCCCGGCGGCGCCGTACCCGGCGTTCACGGCCTGGTCGGCGACGAGGTCGAGGTCGGCGTCGGGCAGCACCAGCATGTGGTTCTTCGCGCCGCCGAGGGCCTGGACGCGCTTGCCGTGCTTCGAGGCGGTCTCGTAGATGTACTGCGCGATCGGCGTCGAACCGACGAACGAGATCGACTGCACGACCGGGGAGGTGAGCAGGCCGTCGACGGCGAGCTTGTCGCCCTGCAGGACGGTGAACACGCCGTCGGGCAGGCCGGCCTCCTTCCACAGCTCGGCCAGCCACAGCGCCGCCGACGGGTCCTTCTCGGAGGGCTTGAGGACGACGGCGTTGCCCGCGGCGATCGCGATCGGGAAGAACCACATCGGCACCATCGCGGGGAAGTTGAACGGCGAGATGACGCCGACCACGCCGAGGGGCTGCTTCAGGGAGTACACGTCGATGCCCGACGAGGCGTTCTCGGAGAACGCGCCCTTGATCAGGTGCGGGAACCCGGTCGCGAGCTCCACGACCTCCTGGCCGCGGAGGATCTCGCCCATCGCGTCGGAGAGCACCTTGCCGTGCTCGCGCGTGATGATCGCCGCCAGCTCGCCCTTCCGAGAGTTCAAGAGCTCACGGAACGCGAACAGCACCGTCTGGCGCTTCGCGATCGAGTAGTCCTTCCAGACGCGGTAGCCGCGCTCGGCCGACGCGATCGCCGCGTCGATCTCGGCCTGGTCGGCCAGGGCCACCTCGGCCTGCACGGCGCCCGTGGCCGGGTTGTGCACGGGTGCCGTCCGGCCCGAGGTCGAGGCGCGCAGCGCGCCGTCGATCCAGTGTCCGATCTGCGGCACCTCGCTCGTCGATGCGGGCGAAGCGGCGGTCTCCGTGATGCTCATGGCGATCCTTCGGTACGTCGGGTGGCGAACGATGCCCAGGCAGCCGTCCGTCGGGTGTGCAAGAGTGCCGAGCCTTGGACCGGACAGATCGACCGGGATCGTCTAGGCTGGCGTTTCCCCAGTCTTACAGAGGCAGAGAGGCCGAGCCGATGCCAGAGCGTCGCGAAGACCCAGCAGATCGAACGGATCGTCCGAGAGGGTCGGCGAGTGGTCCGGCGACGGACGACTCGTTGCCGACCGTGCGCGAGATCCTCGCGATCGACGCGGTCGCGGCGGGCGTGCCGGAGGTGCTCGTGGGCGATGAGGCGCTCGACGCGCGGGTCCGCTGGGTCCACGTGTCCGACAGCGCGGGAGTGGCCCGACTGCTCGACGGCGGCGAGCTGCTGCTCTCCACGGGGTCGGGCTGGCCGACCGAGCCCGACGAGCTGCGCGCCTTCATCGCGGGGCTCGTCGATGCGGGTGTCGCGGGGCTCGTGCTCGAGCTCGGCGCCCACTACCGGTACGTGCCCGCGGTCGTGCATCGCTCGGCGGCGGAGCACGGCCTCGCCCTCGCCGCGCTGCACCGCGAGGTGAAGTTCGTCGGCCTGACCCAGGCCGTGCACCGGCGCATCATCTCCGAGCAGACGGCCGCCCTGCATGCGCGCGACGAGGTGCGCGAGCGCTTCACGGCCCTCACGCTGCGGGGCGCCCCGGCCGACTACATCGTGCAGCAGCTCGCGCAGACCCTCGACGCACCGGTCGTGCTCGAGAACCTCGCGCACGAGGTGGTCGCCGCCGACCTGCCGCCCGCGTCGGAGGAGGACGTGCTCTCCGGGTGGCAGCTGCGCTCGCGCGACGCCCACCGGCGTGACGCGGACCTGCGCCGGCGCGTCGGCGGCGGTGCGGCGAACGCCGTCGCGGCCGCGGCGCCCGATGCGTGGCTGATCGTGCCGGTCGAGGCGCGCGGCATCCGCTGGGGGCACCTGGTCGCCCTGCCGGGTCCCGCGCATCCGGCGGGTCGGCTGGGCGTGCTCGAGCAGGGGGCCATCGCGCTCGCCCTCGGCCGCCTCGCCGACGGCGACGACGACGCGTGGGGCCGGATCGGCCGGCAGCGCCTCGTGGAGCACCTGCTCGGCGGCCGGTTCGCGGCGCCGGGCGGTGCGGTCGCGCGGCTGGAGGCGGCCGGCCTGCCCGTTCGCGGTGCCGACCTGTACGGCCTCGTCGTGACGGGCCGCGCCGCCGACGGCGATGCCGATGCGGCCGCCCGCGCGCTGGGCGGGCGGGCGCTCGACGGCCGGCCGGTGGGGGCGAACGCGGTCGCCTCGGCGCGGGTGCTGCTGCTGTCGCTGCCGGCGGGCACGCGGTTCGACGACGCAGCAGCCCACGGCATGGCGCTCGCGCTCGCGGGAGCACCCCGTGGGGGAGCGACGGATGTCGCGGGCGTCGCCCTCGCGATCGGCGGCCGCGCCGACGACCTCGACGGCCTCCTCGTCTCGGTGCAGGAGGCCCTCGACCTGGCCCGCACGCCGGTCCCACGGCAGGCGCGGGGCCCGGTCGTGCGCCGGTCGCACGACCGGCCGCTGGTGCGGCTCGTCACGGCGCTGCGCGACGACCACCGGCTGCAGGAGCTCGGCGAGTCGATGCTCGCGCCGCTCATCGAGTACGACCTGGCGCGCGGCGGAGACCTGCTCGACGTGCTCGGTGCGATGCTCGCGCATCCGGGCAACCGCACGGCCGCCGCGCAGGCGAGCCACCTGTCGCGGTCGGTCTTCTACCAGCGGCTCGCGCTGATCGGCGACCTGCTCGGGGCGGATCTCGACGATGGCGAGACGCTCGCGGCGCTGCACCTGGCGCTGCTCGTGCGGCGCAGCGGCGTGCGCTGACGGGGCCGCGCGGCATCCGTTCACTTGCTATTGACAAGTTCACTTGCAAAGAGCAAGCTAACGGATGACGGCCGACCGGCCGGACCCGACCACCCGGACATCCCAGGGGGAACCATGACCACCAGCATCTTCGTGAACCTGCCGACCACCGACCTCGAGCGCTCCAAGGCGTTCTACGAGGGCCTCGGCTTCACCATCAACCCGGCGTTCACCGACGAGAACGCGGCGTGCGTCGTGCTCGACGAGAACATCTACTTCATGGTGCTCACCAAGGAGTACCTCGGCACCTTCACCGACAAGCAGATCATCGACACCACGACGCAGGCGCAGACCAGCATCGCCTTCACCCGCGACTCGCGCGAGGAGGTCGACGAGGTGCTCGCCAAGGGGCTCGCGGCCGGCGGCACCGAGCCGCGCGACGCGCAGGACTACGGCTTCATGTACTCGCGCGACCTCGAGGACCCGGACGGCAACATCCTCGGGTTCCTGTTCATGGAGCCCGCCGCAGCGCAGATGGGTCCCGACGCGTACCTGGCGCAGCAGGAGGCCGCGGCGGCGGCGACCGGCGCCTGACGGGGCGCGTCGTGGCGGCACGGTCCCCGCGCGGCTTCGGCCAGTACAGCGGGATCGCGCGGGCCCTCGAGCGGGTCGGCGAGCGGTGGGCGCTGCTCATCCTCCGGGACCTGCTCGTCGGCCCGCGCCGCTACAGCGACCTCAAGGCGGCGCTGCCGCGAATCCCGACGAACATCCTGAGCGACCGGCTCAAGGAGCTCCAGGAGGCGGGCCTCATCCGACGGGTGCCGATCGTGCGCGGCGGCTACGAGCTGACACCACTCGGCCGTGAGGTCGAGCCCGTGGTGCTCGCGCTCGAGCGATGGGGGTGGTCGGTGCTCGGCGACCCGGGCGGCGACGAGGCGGTGAGCCACGAGGCGCTCGCCATGGCCCTGCGCTCGGCGTTCCGAGCGGATGCCGCGGCCGCGCTGCCGCCGACCGAGTACGTGCTGCACGTCGGACGCGCCTCGGTCGCGGCCGTCGTCGACGGCACCGACCTCGAGGTCGTGCCGATCGGACCCGACGCGGTGCCGCAGCCCAGGCCGACCGTCGGGGCGGATGCCACGACCGCGAGCGTCGAGTTCGCCCTCGATCCCCCCGGGCTGCGCGACCTCATCGCCGGCCGGACGGATGCCGCGGCCGTCCCGGTGCTCGCCGGCGACGCCGACGGGGTGGCGCGCTTCGCGCGCACCTTCCGCATCGAGCCCGTCGAGCCGCCCGACGACGCGGCGGGCGGCCTCGCGGCATCCGTCGCCTGAACGCGGCCGGGCGGCCGCGGGCCCGCCGGGACCAGGCCGGCGGTCAGCTCCCCGGAGGGATGACCCCGCCGCTGTGCACGGGTCGCACCTCGACGCCGCCCCTGCTCGAGCGGACCGCAGGGTTCTCGCGCGCGATCGCGACCGCCGCGTCGAGGTCGGGCGCCTCCAGCACGTAGTACCCGGCGACGAACGGCGCGTCGGGCACGAACGGTCCGGCGGCGACCCCGCTCCGGCGGATCGAGAGCGCCTCGGCGCGCGGCGTCAAGGCGTAGGCGAGGATCATCGAGCCCGAGGCCGCCAGCTCCTCGGCGTGCCGATCGTTCTCCTCGAGTTCGGCCTCGGACGCGTCGAGGGCGTGCGCCGACTCGTCGGCGTAGATGAGGACGGCGAACTGCGGCATGGAAGCTCCTTCCGTGGGCGCAGCCGATCCTGCCAGCGACCTCCGACGCGGGGGAGGGCCTTGACGCCGGGCGGGCCGCCGTGGAGCGGTCCTCCGGGCCATCGCAACCCCGTGACGTGCGACGGGGCGGCGGGGTAGAACGAGGTGATGACCTCCCCGCTGATCCTCGGTCCCATGCTCCGCCACGTCGGCGAGACCTCCGCGACGATCTGGGTCGAGACCGAGGCGGCCGCGACCGTGCGCGTCCGGGCCGACGGCCGCAGCTGGCAGGCGCGGACCTTCGCCGTGCACGACCACCACTACGCCCTCGTCGAGCTCGACGGACTCGAGCCCGGTGCCGTGCTGCCCTATGAGGTCGACGTCGACGGCGAGCGGGCCTGGCCGGAGCCGGACTCGGAGTACCCGGCATCCGTCGTCGCGACCTGGGAGACCGGCCGGCGCCTCCGCCTCGCGTACGGATCGTGCCGGACCAGCGTGCCGCACGACCTGCAGGGCAACCTGACGCACGGCGTCGACGCGATGCGCACGTTCGCGCTCGCGCTCGCCGACGGCTACGCCGAACGGCCGGACCTCATGATGTTCCTCGGCGACCAGGTCTACGCCGACATCACCTCGGAGGAGATGCAGGAGTTCATCCGGAACAAGCGCGACATCGACGAGGAGCCGGGGGAGGAGCTGAAGGACTACGAGGAGTACGCCCACCTGTACCGGCTCGCGTGGTCCGACCCGGCCAACCGCTGGCTGCTCTCGACCGTGCCGACCGCGATGATCTTCGACGACCACGACGTGCGCGACGACTGGAACGCCTCGCACGACTGGAAGCAGAAGATGGAGGCCACCTCCTGGTGGCACGGCCGCATCGTCGCCGGGCTCGGCTCGTACTGGGTCTACCAGCACCTCGGCAACCTCACCCCGGAGGAGCGGGCCGACGACGAGCTCTGGCAGCGGATCGCCGGGCACGACGGCGACGACGAGATCGACCTCACCGACGAGGTCGACGCGTTCGCCGACCGCGCCGACCAGGAGCCGACCAGCGTGCGATGGAGCTACACGCGCGACTTCGACGACATCCGCCTCGTCGTCGTCGACTCCCGCGCCGCGCGCCGGCTCGACCCGGATGCCCGGGCCCTGCTCGATCCCGACGAACTCGACTGGTTCGACGCACAGCTGCGAGGCGGCTTCCGCCATGTGCTCATCGCGACGTCCCTCCCGTTCCTCCTCCCGATGGGACTGCACAACGTCGAGGCCTGGGACGAGGCGATCTCCCAGGGCGCCTGGGGTCGGAGGGCCGCCGGTGTCGGCGAGGTGCTCCGCCAGGCGGTCGACCTCGAGCACTGGGGGGCCTGGCAGGACACGTTCCAGAAGGTGGCGCGGATGGTGCGGGAGCTCGCCGCAGGCGAGCGCGGGCCCGCACCGCAGAACGTGCTGTTCCTCGCGGGCGACGTGCACTACTCCTACCTCGCCCAGGTCGACCGCGACGACGTGCCGGGAGCGCGGGTCCTGCAGGCGGTCTGCTCGCCCATCCGGAACCCGCTGCCGCGCGTCATGCGGTGGTTCTCGGTCGTGATGTCGTACGGTGCAGCGACGCCGATCGGCCGACTCGCCGCACGCTCGGCCAAGGTGCCCGACGCGCCGTTCCGCTGGCGCACCGTGAAGGGGCCGTGGTTCGCGAACAACCTGGCGATGCTCGTCGACGCGCCCGACGAGCTCCGGCTCTCGTGGCACACGGGCGTGGTCGACGACGGCGACCAGCGGCATCCGCACCTCGAGCAGGTCGCCGACGTGCGGGTCCCGGCGGACCCGCGGGCCCGGGTGACCTCCGGCTGACGGGCCGGGTGCTCGCCCGCCCGGGAGGCTCAGGCCGCCGTGTCCGCCCGGCCGCCGAAGGCGGCGCGCACCTCGTGGTGGGGGAGCGCGACGTTCGCGTGCCCGTCGCGGCCGACCATGTCGCGGGCGCCGACGAGGGCGTTCGCGACGGCCTCCTCGGTCGCCTGCACGACGGCCTCGAAGTAGGGGTCGATGCGGCCCCACGGCACGTAGCGGGCGGTCTCGTACGGGTCGTCGCCGACCGCTCCCGTCGGGATGTTCGAGGTGAACGCGCCCGCGTTGCCGGTGGAGCAGGCGAGGAAGATGTCGCCCGAGAAGTGGCTGCCGCTCGTGCCGGTGCGCGCGAGGCCGAGGGGCACGCGTCGGGCGAGCGCCTCGCACTGGCCGGGCAGCAGCGGGGCGTCGGTGACCACGATGCCGATGACGCTGCCCGAGCCGGCGCGCACGCGCGCCCGCGCGCCGTCGCGGACGAACCACTCGAGGTCCTCGTACGGGTTCGGCGCCGCCGTCTCCCGGCCGAGCGGTGCGCCCGCGAGCCGCAGCTCGTACCGGCTGCCGAAGTTCGCCTGCAGGAACACGCCGACGGTGTGGGTCTCGTCGCCGAAGGCGACGACGCGCGATGCCGTGCCCGAGCCGCCCTTGAAGCCGTAGCAGTTCATGCCGGTGCCGCCGCCGACGTTGCCCTCGGCGACCGGGCCGCTCGCGGCCGACTCGATCGCGAGGATCGCGTGCTCCGGGCGCACGTGGCCCGCGTTGATCTGGTTGAGGTAGCCGTCCCACGTCTCGCCGACGACGGGGAGCATCCACTCGGCTGCGAGCCCGGGGTGCACCTCGTGCGCCCAGCGGTCGATGCCCGTGTGCACGGCGCCGACGGCGTGGCTGTTCGTGATGCCGATGGGCAGGGTCAGCGAGCCGGACTCCTCGATCCAGCTCCGACCGGTGAGCTCGCCGTTGCCGTTCAGCGAGTGGATGCCCGCGGCGCAGGGGATGCCGGCGCCCTCGCGCCCGCGGGGGAGGATCGCCGTCACGCCGGTGCGCGCGACGAGGTCGTCGCCCGGCGCGCCCTCGACGATCGTCGCGTACCCGACCTCGACGCCCGGGACGTCGGTGATCGCGTTCCACCGGCCGGGCGTGCCGTCGAACGGCACGCCGAGGTCGCGGGCGCGGACGTGGGGGTGCGGCGTGGCGGTCATCATCGACTCCAGAGACTCGAACAGTTGTTCAGAATTTGTGGATTCTGAGAATAACAGTCTTGACAGCGCGAGTCGACTAGAACTTGAATGCATGTTCAGATTCTGATCCCGACCAGCGCCGAGCGCATGAGGAGACGTGGCAATGACGCAGCAGATCCAGCAGACGACCGGGACCGGTTCACCGCCGGCCCCCGACCGGGGCGCACCCGGACGGCTCGCCGGTGGCCGGCTCCGAGTGTGGGACATCGTGTTCTTCGTGGTCTCGGCGGCCGCCCCGCTGACCGTCGTCGCGAGCGCCGCGCCCACCGCCATGCGGCTCGGCGGCGTCGGCGCGGCCGGCGCGCTGCTCATGTGCGGCGTGATCCTGATCTTCTTCGCGATCGGCTTCACCGCGATGTCGCGCCACGTCCGCAACACCGGCGCCTTCTACGCCTACGCCGCACGCGGGCTCGGCAAGCCGGCCGGCATCGGGACGGCGCTGGCCGCGGTGTTCGCCTACATCGTGCTCTCCGTGAGCTTCTACGGGTTCCTCGGGTTCTTCGCCCAGCTGACCATCGCCGACCTGTTCGGGCTCGACCTCCCGTGGCCGATCTGGTCGCTCGTCGCCGCCGCGTGCGTTGCCTTCCTCGGCTACCGCAAGGTGGACGTCGGAGCCAAGGTGCTCGCCGTGCTGCTCACCGCCGAGGTCGGCATCCTGCTCGTGCTCTCGATCGCCGTGCTGGCGAACGGCGGACCCGAGCCCTGGAGCGCCGCCCCGTTCACCCCCGAGGCCGTGTTCCTCGCCCCGGGCGTCGCCGCGCTCTTCGTCATGGGCTTCGGCGCCTACATGGGTTTCGAGGGCACCGCCATCTACGCCGAGGAGGCGAAGGACCCGGCTCGCACGGTGCCGATCGCCACGTACATCGCCATCGGCTTCCTCGCCGTCTTCTACGCCTTCACGTTCTGGATGCTCACGGTCGCCTTCGGCATCGAGGGCGTCATCGGACTCGTCTCGAGCGACGACTTCGAGTCGACGGTGTTCATCGCGGGCGACCAGTACCTCGGCGCCTGGGCCGGCACGGTGCTGCAGGTGCTCATCGTCACGAGCTTCTTCGCCTGCCTGCTCGCCTTCCACAACGCGTCGAGCCGCTACGCGTACTCGCTCGCCCGCGAGGGACTGCTCCCGAAGCGGCTCGCCCGCACCCACGCCACCAGCAGGGCGCCGCACGTGGCGAGCACGACGATCGCCGCGATCGCCGTGGTCGCGATCCTCGTCGGCTGGGCCACGGGTGCCGACCCGATCCTGCAGCTCGGCATCTGGTCGTACGGCGCCGGCGTCGCGGGTCTCGTGTTCGCGCAGGCGGTCGCCGCGGTCTCGGTCATCGGCTTCTTCGCCCGCGACCGGCGCGGCTACGGACGGTTCCGCGTGGTCGTGGCTCCGATCATCGGCGCGGCCGGCCTGATCGGGGGGTTCCTGCTCATCGTGCTCAACTTCGAGTACGTGACGGGTCTCGACCCCGCCGCGAACGCGCTGCTCATCCTGCCCACCCCGGTGCTGTTCGTGGCCGGTATCGTGTGGGGACTGGTCCTCCGCCGCCGCAACCCGGCGCAGTACGCCGCGCTGGCGGAGTCCAAGGCCGAATGACCCCGGAACGGTGACGTGAAGCAGTCCACGAAACAGGCGCAGCGCCGCGACGCACTCGTCGCGGCGCTGCGCCGCGTCGCCGGGGAGCGCGGCATCCTGCAGGCGAACGTGCGCACCGTGGCCGCGGAGGCCGAGGTCAGCGCGGGCAGCGTGCTGTACTACTTCCCGACGTTCGACGACCTCGTTGCCGCGGCCGTCGAGGGCGTGCTCGAGGAGTTCTACGAGCGTCGGCGTCGGATCGCCGAGGAGGTCGCGGACCCGGTCGAACGACTCCGGGCGATGATCGAGGCCGGCATCCCCGACGAGATCAGCGACGACCTCCGGATCGTCTACGAGAGCATCGCGCTGCTCCCGGAGCGGCCGCAGCTGCGCCCCCTGCACCGCTCGATCGTCGAGCGCCAGGTCATGCTGTACCGCACGACCCTCGAGATCGGGGCCGGCGTCGGCGCCTTCCGGCCGCGGATGCCCGTCGCGGCGATCGCACGGAACCTCGTCGCGCTCGAGGACTCGTACGACCTGTACCCGCTGCTCGGCCTCGGGCTCGACCGGGCCGAGTGCCGCCGCGCGGTGCTCGACTACGCGGCGCTCGCGCTCGACTGCGAGCTCTGACACGAGGGCGGTGCCGGCGGTGCGGCCCGGTTCGGGAGTCCGCCGCGCGCGCTCAGCGCGCGATGAAGAGCTTCCGCAGCGTCTCGGTCACGGTCCAGACCGTCGACATGCCGGCGTCGAGCCGCACGATCGAGCCCGGCCGGAGCTCGACGGCCGGCAGCGCCGGCTCCACGAACTCGACCCGGGCGCGCCCCGCGATCACGAGGAACACCTCGTCGACCTCGACGTCGCGCATCGTGCCCGGCGTCATCTCCCAGATGCCGAGCTCGCCCGCGCGGTCGCCGTCGGCGTGCTCGTCGAGCGCGGCGTAGCCGGTCGTGGGCGCGCCGGCGACGACCTGGTCGTCCGGCACGGGCTCGTGCGCGAGCGGCAGGCTCGCGGCATCCGTCATCGCCCCGCCGAGGAGGCGGGCGGGCGGGGGTTCCTGCGCGCTCACGAGTCGAACCCGAGACCGACGGCGTCGAGGGTCTTGAGCAGCACGTTGCGTCGTCCTCCGTGGTGGTCGGCGCGGTCGAGCGACCAGCGCGTGGCGTTGATGCCGAGGGATGCCGCGGGCTCGGGCGGGAACGGCAGCGGCCGCGTCCGCACCATCTTCAGGCGCGTGCGCTCGGTGTCGCGGCCCGCGAGCAGGTCGAGCATCGTCTCGGCCATGAACCGCGTCGAGGCGACGCCGAGCCCGGTGAAGCCGGATGCGTACGCGACGCGGCCGTCGCGGGCGAGCCCAGTGAAGGCCGTGAACTGCGTCGACGTGTCGATCGCGCCGGCCCACTTGTGGGTGAAGCGGAGGCCCTCGAGCTGCGGGTACGTCGTGAGGAAGTGGCTCGCGAGCTTCTCGAAGCTCTCCGGCCGGTCCTCGTAGCCGTCGCGGACGCGGCCGCCGAAGTGGTAGATCGCGTCGTAGCCGCCGTAGAGGATGCGGCCGTCGCGCGTGGGGCGCGAGTAGTGGAACTGGTTCGCCATGTCGCCCACGCCCTGCCGGTTCGCCCAGCCGATCGACGCCTGCTGCTCGTCGGTGAGGGGCTCGGTCATGAGCACGTAGTCGTAGACCGGGACGGTCATCAGCCGGTTGCGCTTGAGCAGCGACGGGAAGACGTTCGTGGCGAGCACGGCGCGGGTCGCGTCGATGCGGCCGTGGTCGGTGACCAGCCGGACCGCGCCCGTTGAGCCGGGGCTGTCGAGGCGCTTCACGGGGGAGTCCTCGAAGATCTCGACGCCCGCCTCCTCGGCGACGCGGGCGAGCTCGGCGGCGAGCTTCGCGGGGTGCAGGATGGCGCTCGTGCGCGTGTTCCAGATGGCCCCGAGGTAGGTCGGCGAGTCGACCTCGGCCCGGACCTGGTGCTCGTCGAGCAGCTTCACCGTGTCGTCGCCGCGGCTCGCGGCATCCGCCGCCGCCTCGTGCAGCCATTCGACCTGGTGCGGCTCGACGGCCACGTCGAGGGCGCCGTTGCGCTCGAACTCGACGTCGATGCCGAGCTCGGCCTCGGACGCCTCGATCGCGTCGAGGTTCGCGAGCCCCAGCCGGTCGAGCTCGTCGATCTCGTCGGGCCATCGGCTCAGGCCGTTCTCCCGGCCGTGGGTGAGGCTCGCCTCGCAGAACCCGCCGTTGCGGCCGGACGCGGCCCAGCCGATGCGGCGGGCCTCGACCAGGACGACGTGCAGGTCGGGGTTCGCGCGCTTGGCGAGCACGGCGGTCCAGAGCCCGGTGTAGCCGCCGCCCACGACGGCGAGGTCGGCGACCCGCGTGCCCTCGAGGCGCGGGCGCGGGCGCTTCGCCTCGTCGGCGAGGTCGTCGAGCCAGAACACGCTGCGGCGCGTGTCGGCGAGGCTGTGGGCGATGGCGGATGCCGCGGGGCGGCGGCGTTCGAAGACGGTCGTTCCCATGGCGGGATCACTCCAAGTCGGTCTGGTCCCTCCATCCTGCCCCATATTGCACAACTGGACAATAGGCAGGTCGTCAGGAGGGGCCGTTACCGCCGGACAGGCTGCCCGGTCCTCCGGCCCGCCTGTGGACGGCCGGCCCGGATGTCGGCGGCGTCGGGCAGGATCGAGCGCATGCCCGCAGTGCCGCCCGCTCCTCCCGTGCCGCCGCTCGCCCCGGACCTGCTCGAGTTCGACGCCGACTTCTCCGGCCCCGAGCTCGACCTCGAGCAGTGGGTTCCCCACTACCTGCCGCAGTGGTCGAGTCGCGAGCGCACCCGAGCGCGCTACGACGTCGGCGACGGCGTGCTGCGCCTGCGGGTCGACGCCGACCAGCCCGCGTGGTCGGTCGAGTACGACGGCGCGACCCAGGTGTCGAACCTGCAGACCGCGGTGCGCTCGGGGCCGGTCGGCTCGGCATCGGGGCAGCACCCGTTCCGCGAGGGCCTCGTCGTGCGCGAGGCCCAGGGCGAACGCCGGCTCTTCACGCCGCAGTTCGGTCGCATCGAGGTCGTCGCCGCGATCGACGACGTCGATGAGCACGCCATGGCCGCACTCTGGATGATCGGGGTGGAGGACGACCCGACCCAGTCCGCCGAGATCTGCGTCTTCGAGGTCTACGGCCGCGACATCGCCGACGACGGGAGCGCGCTCGTCGGCATGGGCGTCCACCCCTTCAACGACCCGACGATCACCGACGACTTCGAGCAGGTCCGCGTGCACGACGACGTGCGCGAACCGCACACCTACACCGTCGACTGGCGCCCCGACGAAGTGGTCTTCTCGATCGACGGCCTCGTCCGCAAGCGCGTCGCCCAGTCGCCGCAGTACCCGATGCAGCTCATGCTCAACGTCTACGCGTTCCCGCCCGCCGAGCGCGTCGAGGCGGGGTACCCGGAGTCGTTCGCCGTGCACGCCGTGCGCGGCTACCGCCACGAGTAACTGACGCGCCGCGGGGCGCCGCGTCAGGCGCGCGGCGCGTGGGTCTCGAGGAACTCGTAGACCTCGGTCTGGTCGACGCCCGGGAACGTGCCGGTCGGCAGGGCGGCGAGCAGCGAGGTCGGGGTGCGCGCGGCCGGCCACGAGGCATCCGCCCACTTGCCCGCGAGCTCGTCGGGGGCCCGACGGCAGCACGACTCGTCGGGGCAGCGCGACACCGACCGGCGCGGCGTCTCGCGTCCGCGGAACCACTTCACGTGCTCGAACGGCACGCCCACCGAGACCGAGTACTCGCCCTCCTTGGCCTTCTCGATGCGCGACGTGCACCAGAACGTGCCCGTCGCCGTGTCGGTGTACTGCGAGTACGGGGTGAAGCGGTCCTCGGCGTCGAACACCGTGCGTGCGGTCCACTGCCGGCAGACGGTCGTGCCCTCGACGGCGCCGAGTGCGTCGGACGGGAACCGCACCGAGTCGTTCTCGTACGCCTTGATGATCGTGCCCGACTCGTGGACCTTCATGAAGTGCACGGGGATGTCGAGGCGCGCCGTGGCGAGGTTCGTGAACCGGTGCGCGGCGGTCTCGTACGAGACCGCGAAGTGATCGCGCAGCTCCTCCATCGAGATGCGGCGGAGGTTCTTCGCCTCGGTGAGGAAACGCACCGCCGCCTGCTCGGGCAGGAGGATCGCCGCCGTCAGGTAGTTCGTCTCGATGCGCTGGCGGAGGAAGTCGCCGTAGTTGCCGGGCTCCTCGTGGCCGAGCAGGTGCGACGCCAGCGCCTGCAGGATCGGCGAGCGCGAGTCGCGGGACGGCGACTGCTGCGTGGGCAGGTAGATGCGGCCGTTCCGCTTGTCGGTGACCGAGCGCGTCGAGTGCGGGAGGTCGCCGACGTAGTGCAGCGAGTAGCCGAGCTGGCTGGCCATGTCGGCGACCAGCTGGTGCGAGACCGGACCGCCCGCATGGCCGACGGCCTCGAGGAGCTCGGCGGCCTTGGCCTCGAGCTCGGGGTAGAAGTTGTCGCGCGCCCGCATCTCGGCGCGCAGCTGCGCGTTGGCGCGACGCGCCTCCTCGGGCGTCGCCGCGCGCTCGCGGTGCAGGCGGTCGATCTCGTTGTGCAGCGCGAGGATTGTCTGCAGGGTCTGGTCGCTCATGGTCTTCGCGACGCGGAACGGATCGAGCCCCAGTGCGGAGAAGACCGGGCCGCGCTGCGCGCGCTCGACGGCGATCTCGAGCGCCGCCCGTTCGGACGGGGCATCCGGCCGGAGCAGCTCGTCGGAGCTCGTGCCGAGCGCGAGCGCGATCGTGCGGAGCATCGACAGCCGTGGCTCGCGCTTGCCGTTCTCGATCGCGGAGACCTGGCTCGGGGCCCGGTCGATCGCCTCGGCGAGCTGCCCGAGCGTCATCCCCGCGGCGAGCCGGCGCTCTCGGATGCGGCGGCCGAGGGTCAGCGCGTCGACCTCGTCGGGCCCGGGCTCGGGCGGGGCGCCGACCACGCGGACTGACGTGGCGGCGAACGCGGCGGGCGGAGCCGAGGAACGGGCGCGATCGACGGTGACCATGCCTCATGCTCACATGAGCACGCGGATGGTGCAAACCGAAGAAGTACTGAATTTCTGTCACTGGGTCACGTCTCGCGTCCATCCCGCGCGTAGCGCGATGCGGGCGACGAGAAGAATCCACTGAGTTCCGCGTCGTGGTTCGGCTCGGCGGCCGTCCTCCGACGTGAGTTCGGGAGGATGCTGGGAGCTCGCGGACGACGCCCGCCCCGTGTGACAGGCTGTCGGGAGCCCGCGCCGCCCGCGGGATCCGATCGGAGGACCCGAACATGTCCCTGCGCCTGACCTCCGCGCTCGCCGTGCCGGCGATCGCGATGCTCCTCTTCGCCGGATGCACCGGCACGACCGCGCCCGACTCGTCGGACTCGACGGAGACCTCGCCGTCGGCGGACAGCGGGCCGCAGTCGCTCGACGAGGCGTGCACCGAGCTGCGTGCCGGCCTCCAGGAACTCGAGTCCGTCGATGCCACCGCCCTGCAGGACGACCTCGTCAACGACCCCGAGGCCGCCGTGGCCACGATCGACGAGGTCGAGGCTGCGATCGTCGAGGCGACCTCGTCGATCCGCAACGAGGACCTGCGGCCGCTCGCCGAGGACGCGGAGCAGGCGACGAACACCTACTTCGACGAGATCCGGGCCGCGGCCGAGGACCCGCAGAGCGCCGATGCCGCGATGCTCCAGTCCGGGCTCGAGGAGTTCGCCGCATCGGTCGGCGAACTGCAGACCGCCTGCAACGAAGGCTGAGGTCCGCCTGCGCGGCGGGGGATCGCTACCCTCGTCCAATGGACCTCGTGGACGTCTGGCCGCTCTTCGGCCTGAGCCTTCGCACGCCGCGGCTCGAACTGCGCCTCGTGCGCGACGACGACCTGCCCGGCCTCGCGGAGGCCGCGCTCCGCGGCATCCACGATCCGGCCGTCATGCCGTTCGCCTTCCCGTGGTCCGACGCGCCGCCGGACGAGCTGCGGCGCGAGCTGGCGCGGCACGTCTGGCGCGAACGCGTCGGCACGACCCCCGACGGCTGGACCCTGCTCTTCGCCGTCCTCGAGGACGGCGTGCCGATCGGCATCCAGGACGTGCGCGGCGAGCAGTTCGGGACGCTCCGCACCGTCTCGACGGGATCGTGGCTGACGGCCTCGCGACAGGGGGTCGGGCTCGGCATCGAGATGCGCGCCGCGGTGCTGGCGTTCTGCTTCGACCACCTCGGTGCGGAAGTCGCCGAGTCGGGGGCGATCGACTGGAACGAGCCGTCGCTCGGCGTCTCGCGGCACCTCGGCTACGCGGCCAACGGCGAGCGGCGCGTCGTCTCCCGCGGCGTCGACGTCGCCCGCGAGGTGCTCCTCCGCCTCGAGCCCGCGCAGTTCGTGCGACCGGCGTGGACGCTCGAGGTCAACGGGTTCGACGACGCCGTGCGGGCGCAGATCGGCCTCTGACGCACGCCTCCGGCCGGCCGCGGGCGTGGCGGGCTGCGCACCGGCCGGGCGTCGCTCGCGGACGTCAGTGCACCGCCTCGCGCTCCTCGACGACCTCGAGGTAGTGCACGTTCGTCATGATGCCGAGCACGTTGCCGAACGGGTCGACCACCGATGCGGTCACGAATCCCGGCCCGTGCTCGGTCACCGGCAGGAGCACCGTCGCGCCGAGCTCCTCGAGCCGCGCGAGCGTGCCCTCGAGGTCGTCGACGTGCCAGTGGACGACGGCTCCCGCGGGGCGGTCGCCGAAGGCGGCGGGCGCGAAGCGGCGGTCGATGAGGCCGAGCTCCTGCGAGAGGTCGCCGATCCGGAACTCGGTGTAGACGACGCGGTCGTCGGGACCGCGTCGCGTGAAATAGGGCTCGATGCCGAGCACGTCGGCGTACCAGGCCGCGGCCGCGGCCGGGTCGTCGACGTACAGGTTCACGGTGGCGATGCCTCGCAGCATGGGTCGTCCTCCTCGGATCGGGGCGGTGGATCCGCCGTGTCTCCATGGTCGAATGCAGAAGTGCTCACCATGTGACCACTTTTCCGAGGAGAATCGGTGCATGCGCGCAGACCGGCTCGTGGCGACCCTCCTGGTGATGCAGGCGCGTGGTCGCGTGACCGCGGCGGAGCTCGCGCGGGAACTGGAGGTCTCGGTCGCCACGGCGCGCCGCGACCTCGTCGCGCTCTCCTCGGCCGGCATCCCGGTCTACCCCCAGCCGGGTCGCGGGGGCGGGTGGCAGTTGCTGGGGGAGGGTCGCACGGACCTGAGCGGCCTCACCTCGGGCGAGGCGCGGGCGCTCTTCCTGCTCCTCGGTACCCGAGGGCGCGGCTCGCCCGAGGCCAGGGGTGCGCTGCGCAAGGTGCTCCGCGCGCTCCCCGAGACGTTCCGAGGCGATGCGCAGGCCGCCGCCGGCGCCGTCCTCGAGGACGATGCCGACTGGGAGCGCCGCGCATCCGACACCGGTGCGGTGCGGGAGGTCCTCGCCGACGCGATCGTCGAGCGTCGGGTCGTCCGCATCCGCTACGCGCCCTGGAACCGGGAGCCGGGCGAGCGGATCGTGCGTCCGCTCGGGCTCGTCGACCACCGGGGGACCTGGTACCTCATCGCGGATGCCGACGCCGGTCGGCGGACGTACCGCCTGGATCGGATGAGCGACGCGGACCCGCTCGTGGAGCGGTTCGAGCCTCCGGCCGACTTCGACCTCGGTGACGCATGGGCGGAGGTCGCGACCGCCGCCGCCGGCGCACGCCGACGCAGCACCGCGATCGTGCTCGTCGAGCCCGAGTCCGCAGCGGAGTTCTGCGGCTGGGCCCGCGAAGCCGAACGGATCGCCGTCGAGCCCGACGGGCGGATCCGCGTGCGCGTGGCGGGCCCGAGCGACGACGCGATCACCCGGGCGGTGGCCGGTTGGGCGGAGGTCGCCGAGGTCGTCGAGCCCCGCGAGCTGCGGGAACGGCTCGCCCGGCTCGGCGCGGCGGCCGTGGCGCGGTACGGCGGCTGACGGTCCTCCGGCCGCCCGCGCGGCTCAGGCCGCGCGGACCGCCCCGGCGTCGTCGGCCGCATAGACGCGCTCGCCCTCGACGAAGGTCTGCTCGACCCGCGTCTCGCCGATCCCGTCGGCGGGGCCGGCGAACGGGTCGCGGTCGAGCACCACGAGGTCGGCGTACTTGCCCACCTGGATCGTGCCGGTGACGTCGTCGAGGTGGTTCACCCATGCCGAGCCGGCCGTGTAGGCCGTGAGCGAGGTCGCGAGGTCGATCGCCTGCTCGGGCAGGAACGCCTCGTAGTCGCCCTCCGCGTACGCGGGCGCCGACTTCCGGTTCACGGCCGTGTGGATGGCCGCCATCGGGTCGGGCGTCGAGACCGACCAGTCGCTGCCGGCGGCGAGCACCGCGCCCGAGCGCAGCAGGTCGCCGAACGGGTACTGCCATGCGCTCCGCGGGTCGCCGAGGAACGGCAGCGTCAGGTCCACCATCTGCGGCTCGAGCGCGGCCCACAGCGACTGCATGTTCGCCGCGACGCCCAGTTCGCGGAATCGCGGGATGTCCTCGGGGTGCACGACCTGGATGTGCGCGATGTGGTGGCGGTGGTCGTTGCGGCCGTTCCGCGAGATCGCGTGCTCGACCGCGTCGAGGCACTCGCGCACGGCGCGGTCGCCGATCGCGTGGAAGTGCAGCTGGAACCCGAGCCGGTCGAGCTCGGCGGCGGCAGGGTTCAGCACGGCCGGGTCGACGAACGAGATGCCGGAGTTGTCGGTGAAGTGGCCGTGGCCGTCGCAGTAGGGCTCGAGCATCGAGGCCGTGAAGTTCTCGGCGACGCCGTCCTGCATGATCTTGATGCTCGTGGCGGCGAACCGCCCGGCGCGGTTGGCGTCGCGCTTGGCGACGAGGTCGGGGATCTGCTCGATGCCGCGAGTGCGGTCCCACCAGATGGCGCCGACGACGCGGCCGGTGAGCGTCCCGGCGTCGGCCGCCGCGACGTAGGCGGGCGCCGGGTCGCCGGCATCGCCGTAGCTGCCGACGATCGCGTCCTGCCAGGCCGTGACGCCGAAGGAGTGCAGGTAGCGCTGGCCGAGCAGGAGCGCCTCGGTGAGCGTCTCGACGGTCGTCTCGGGCAGCAGCCGGTTCACGAGCGACATGGCGCCCTCGTGCAGCGTGCCGGTCGGGTTGCCGTCGGCATCGCGCTCGATGCGGCCGTCGGCCGGGTCCGGCGTCTCGCGATCGATGCCCGCGAGGCGCAGCGCCGCGGAGTTGACCCAGGCGCCGTGCCCGTCGCGGTTCGGCAGGAACGCCGGACGGTCGGGCACGATGCAGTCGAGCGAGGCCGCCGTGGGCGTGCCGCCGGGGAACGCCGACATCGACCAGCCGCCGCCGAGCACCCACTCCTCGTCGGGGTTGGCGGCGGAGTAGGCGGCGATCCGCTCGACGTACTCGGCCTCGGTCGCGAACTCCGACAGGTCGCAGCGCATGAGGTCGAGCCCGCCCCACACGGGGTGCACGTGCGCGTCCTGGAAGCCGGGGACGAGGAGCCGGCCGCGCAGGTCGACCACCTCGGTGTCGCGTCCGACGAGCTCGCGCACGTCGTCGTCCGAGCCGACCGCGACGATGCGGCCGCCCCGGACCGCCACCGCGCTCGCGCGCGAGCGGACGGTGTCGGCGGTGAAGACGGGTCCTCCGGTGAAGACGAGGTCGGCGTGGGACATGGTGCAGGACTCCTTCGGACGAACGGCCCGGCGTCGCCGGGACGGAACTGCAGGGGGATGCCGCGCGGCCGCGGACGTTCGGGTCGGGGGCGCGGCCGCGCGGAGTCTCAGCCGCCCGACATGGTGCGGGCGATCTGCGTCGCCGAGTCGCCCGCGCGCTTGAGCACGACGGCGACGAGGGCCAGCGCGCCGAGGGTGAGCAGCAGCATCACGGTCGACACGGCGGCGATCTCGGGACGGAGCCCGCCGCGCAGGGCGCTGAGCACGTACACCGGCCACGGCGTCGAGCCGGAGACCTGCACGAACGCGGCGACGACGGTGTTGTCGAGGCTCAGCGTGAACGACAGCAGCAGGCCGGCGAGCACGGCGGGCATCGCCAGCGGGAGCGTCACCCGGCGGAACGTCGTGAACGGCGTCGCGTAGAGGTCGGCCGACGCCTCCTCGAGCTGCTCGTCGAGCCCGACGAGTCGGGCGCGCACGATGTAGGTGACGACCGCGGTCGAGAACAGCGAGTGGCCGACCACGAGGCGCACGGTGCCGTCGTTGAACAACGTGAGGCCGGCGTCCTGGCCGAGGAAGACGAGCCACGGCAGCAGCGAGACCGCGTCGACGATCTCGGGCGTCACCGAGACCATGAGCAGCAGGCCGACGAACCAGAGGGTCCACTTTCCCGGTTTCCGGGCCAGGGCGATGCCGGCGAGCGTGCCGAGCAGCGTCGCCAGCACCGCGGCGATGGCGCCGGTGCGGAGCGACACCGCGACGGCGTCGCGCACGGCGGGCTTCTCCCAGAGCGCCCGGTACGGCTCGAAGCCGAACTCGTTCCACGCGATGAGCAGGCGCCCGTTGTTGAACGAGTACACGAGGATCACGATGATCGGCGCGAACAGGAACAGGAAGACCAGGACGCTCCACACCGTCAGGCCGAGGTCGACCGGCGAGCGGCGCGCGCGGCGCGGGCGGGGACCGACCGGGCCGGCCACGGCTTCGGTGCGGGGCGCGGATGCCTCGGCGACGCCGGTCGCGGCATCCGCCGCGGTCGTCTCGGGTGCGGTGGTGGTCATGCCGAGGCCTCCAGGACGACTCGGTTGCGGGCGCGGAAGGGCAGCGAGACGAGCCACAGCAGGAACCCGATCGCGGCCGCGGACAGGATGATCACGACGATCAGCAGCACCGCCATCGCCGAGCCGAGCGCCCAGTTCTGGGCGGCCTGGAACTGGCTCGCGACGAGCTGGCCGACCATGTTGCCCTGCGCACCGCCGAGCACGGTCGCCGTGATGTAGTCGCCCATGAGCGGGATGTACACCAGCAGCAGGCCGACGATGATGCCGGGCCGGGCGAGCGGGAACGTCACGCGCACGAACGTGCGGACCCGGTTCGCGCCGAGGTCCTTCGAGGCCTCGCGGAGCGCCGGGCCGACCCGGTCGAACGCCACGAACAGCGGCAGGATCATCAGCGGCAGGTAGTTGTAGACGACGCCGATGAGCACCGCGGTTCGGGTGTACAGGATGGCGAGCGGGCCGTCGATGATGCCGACGGTCTGCAGCAGCTGCGACATCCAGCCCTCCGGCGCGAGGATGATCTGCCAGCCGATCGTGCGGACGAGGAAGTTCGTCCAGTACGGCACCATGACGAGGGCGAGGAGGAGCCCGCGCCGGTTCGCGGGCGCCTTCACGGCCATCCAGTAGGCGACCGGGAGCCCGATCACCAGGCACAGCAGCGTGCCCCCGATGCCGACCCACAGGGTGTTCATGAACACCTCGAAGAACGTCGGCGAGAGCGCCTCGGCGTACCGGTCGAACGAGAGCCTGTCGGTCGCGTGCGTGCCGAAGATGCCGGGCTTGTAGCCGAAGCTGAAGTACAGCACCGCGCCGACCGGTACGACGAAGAACGTGACGAGCCACGCCCACGCGGGGATCGCGAGGGCGAAGCTCGGCAGGCGGAGACTACGCACCGGCGGCGGCCTTCGCCTTGTTCCAGATGTCGACGTTGACCTGCTGCGCCTCGTTGACCTCGCCGTCGTGCATGGTGGCGATCTGCTCCTCGGTGAAGAACACGAGGTCGAGCATCTCGAGGCCGGCGTCGGTCGCCGCCTCCTCGATGCCGGCGGCGCCGGTGTGGTAGCCGATGTAGTCGACCTGCTGGAGCTGGTTCTCGGGCACCATCGTCCAGTTGATGAACGCGTGCGCGGCCTCGGGGTGCGGCGCGCCGACCGGGATCGCCCAGTTGTCCATCCACAGCTCGGTCGCGGGGGAGCCGAGCACCCACTGCCAGCGGTCGGGGTCCGGGCTCTCCATGATGCCGATGCGCGCGTCGCCGTTCCACGCCTGCATGAGGACCTGCGTGGCCTGCGGGATGGCCTGGCCGCCCGGGTAGGAGTCGAACGCCGAGATGTGCTGGGCGAGGGTGTTCACGATGAAGTCCTCGCACGCGGCGAGGTCGCCCTCGTCGGTGGTGTTCCAGTCGATGCCGTTGGCCCAGTAGTAGAGGCCGGTGACCTCGGCGGGGTCGTCGAGCACGCTGGTGCGGCCGCTCGCCTCGTTCTGGGCGGCGTCGAGGAAGTCGTTCCAGTCCTTCAGCTCGCGCGTGATGACGGTCTTGTCGTAGACGAAGCCCGTGGTGCCCCACGCCTTGCAGATCGAGTACTCGTTCTCGGGGTCCCAGCTGCGGGCGAGGAAGTCGGGGTCCATGTGCTCGATGTTCGGCAGCAGGTCCTTGTTGAGCGGCTGGATGATGCCGTTCTCGATCATCTGCGGGATGAACGAGCCCGTCGGCACGATGATGTCGTAGCCCGACGTGCCCTTCGCCGCGACGAGCTTGGAGATGAGCTCCTCGTTCGAGCCGTAGGAGTCGAACGTGACCTTCGGGCCGAGCTCCGAGGTGAAGGCCGAGACGACGTCGGGCGAGTCGTAGTCGCCCCACGTGTAGATGCTCAGCGAGCCCTCGAGCTCGCCGCCGGTCGCGGCCGGCGCGGCCGACGAGCCGCCGCCGGGCGACGAGCAGGCCGCGAGGAACGCCGTGCCGCCCATGGCGGCCGCGAAGCTCAGGAAGCGCCGACGGTCGATGGCGCGCTGGAGGATCGGCACCTGCTGGGTGCTCGCGAGGATCCGGATCGGGGTGGACTGCTCGGCCATGTCGCTCCTTCGGGGGCTGTGGAGGGGATCGGGGTGGGTCAGTGGGTGGGCGGGGCCACGTAGCCGCCGGCGGCGGCCGCGTCGTCGGACGGGAACACCTTGACGCTCTCGGGGGTCCACGAGCAGGTGACCGGCGAGCCGACGGCGAGGTCGGGCGCCTCGGGGGTCGGTCGGCGCACGATGAGGCTCTGGTCGTCGCCGAGGCGGACCAGGTACTGCATCGTCTCGCCGAGGTGCGAGACGCCGAGCAGCGTGCCCGGCACCGCGTTCGCGCCGCTCGCGGCATCCCCCGCCGCGGCCTCGATGCGGACGAACTCCGGCCGGACCGCGGCCTGGGCGGGCGTGCCGTCGGCGATCGAGGGCGCCCGGTCCGAGCGGATGCCGCGGATGAGCCCGTGCGCGGAGTCGACGGCGGTGCCGCCCTCGGCGGCGCTGCCGCGGAAGAAGTTCTGCTGGCCCACGAACGCGGCGACGTAGGCCGACGTGGGCCGGGCGTAGACGGTGTCGGCGTCGGCGAGCTGCTCGATGCGACCGTCGCGCATGATCGCGATGCGGTCGCTCATCGAGAGCGCCTCACCCTGGTCGTGGGTGACGAAGACGAACGTGATGCCGAGGCGGGACTGCAGGAGCTTCAGCTCGAGCTGCATCTCCTCGCGGAGCTGGCGATCGAGGGCGCCGAGCGGCTCGTCGAGGAGCAGCACCGAGGGGCGGTTGACGAGGGCGCGGGCGAGCGCGACGCGCTGCTGCTGGCCGCCGGAGAGCTGCGTCGGCTTGCGGTCCGCGAAGCGGCGCATCTGCACGAGGTCGAGCGCCTCGGAGACGCGCTCCCGGACCTCGGCCTTCGGCGTGCGGCGCTGCTGCAGCCCGTAGGCCACGTTCTCGGCGACGGTCATGTGCGGGAACAGCGCGTACGCCTGGAAGACCGTGTTGACGTCGCGACGGTACGGCGGCAGGCCGAGGACGGATCGTCCGGAGATGCGGATGTCGCCCTCGTCGGGCTGCTCGAATCCGGCGATCATCCGCAGCGTCGTGGTCTTGCCGCAGCCGGAGGGGCCGAGCAGCGAGATGAACTCGCCGGGCTGGATCGAGAGCGAGAGGCCGTCGACCGCGGTCGCGTCGCCGTAGCGCTTCGTGACGTGGTCCAGCTCGATCGAGCCGGCGGCCGAGTCTCGCTCATCCACGGGGGAGGCGGTCCTCGCCTCGGTCGCTGTCGTCACCTGTGGGCACCTCCGGTTCACTGACGCCGCGTCGCGTCCGGCCATTCAAACCGCTGTTGCACACTTGTGCAATGGGCCATGGCGAAACCGGACGGACCATCGTCCGCCGAACCGCTGCCTGACAGATCGTCCGGCGGATCGTCACGGGGGCGAAACCACGGGGGCCCGTTCGTCACACGGGCGAAATACGAGCGCTGTTCGGGCGCGTCGGCGCGTATCGGGACGGCGTCAGGCGAAGCCGAACACGGGTGGGAAGACGATCGCGACGACCGCGGCCCAGGCCGCGTACACCGGCAGGTACGCCGTCTGCCAGTGCTCGAGCCGGGAGAACGGATGCCGCCCGCGGAGGAACCCGAGCTGCAGCCAGGCCGCCCGGGCGAGGTTCGCGAGGAGGATCGCGTTGAGGCCGAGCGACGCCGCCTTGTTCGCGCTGAACCCGAACTCGCCGATGCGTGCGAGCATCGCCACCAGCACGACGACGTCGACGACGATCGCGCTCGCGAGCATCACCAGTTGCAGCCGCTCGAACCATCCCGCCGGCGCCAGCGGGTCCCGGGCCGAGTACGAGTAGACGAGCAGCCCGAGCACGACGACGAGCACGAGGTCGAACGCGATGAGCAGGTCGCGGCTCACGTCGACGAGGTTCCACTGGATGATCGCCGCGGCGATGAGCGCGAGCATCATCAGCGTGAAGAGGGGCGTGAACAGGCGCGTGAGCACGGGGGCGATGTTCTCGATGACCTGCTGCTTCGCCTCGACGAGCCAGGCGGCCACGAGCACCGCGCCGGCGGCGCCGCAGGGGAGCACCCACTCGCCGACGACCGGCAGCGCATCCACGCCGATCGCGGCGAACACCGCGACGGTGAGCATCGAGAGCGCCCCGCCGACGAGCGCGATGAGCACGTAGTAGACCGTCCACTCGCCGCTGAATCGCACGAAGTCCATCCGCGCGGCATCGCTGCGCCAGTCGCCGGACGCGTACGCGATGCCCGTCACGAGCCACAGCGCCACCGCGGCGTGCGTCGCGGCGAGCACCTCGGTCATGCCGGGTTGCGCGGCGATCGCGTCGGTTCCGGGCGCGCCCGCGAACGGGTACGCGTCGAGCGCGATCGCGGCGACGGCGAACGCGGCCGCGACGACCGCCATCGCGCCGGCCGGAGGACGGTGTCGCCAGGCGAACCACGCGGCGAGGAACGGGAGCACGAGGATCGCGGCGTTGCGCAGGAGGAAGTCCGGTCCGGCGCCGAGCAGGTCGGCCGCCTTGACCGCGACGCCCGCCCCGACGCCCAGGAGGAGCGCCACCGCGAGCCCGTTCGCGCGGCGGGCGAGGCCGAGCGGCCGGCCCGCGGCATCCGTGGCCCGCCCGTCCGGCCCGATGCCCGCCGCCCCCTCGTCGAGCACGAGCTGCTTCCAGAGGCGTTCGGAGTGCACGCGGGCGTATTCGCGGGAGAGGTCGTCGACCGCGCCGAGGCGCTTGACGGCGACGAGGAACGCCTCGTCGTCGTGGAGTCCCGCGGCCCGGAGGGCGTCGACGCGGTCGAGCAGGTGCCCCTCGAGCTCGTCCACGTCCGGTTCGCTGAGCGTGCGTCGTCGGCCGACCCAGTCGCGCCACGAGGCGACGAGGTCGTCGAGTGCGGGACGTTCGTCGAGCGCCATCTCAGGCGCCTCCGAGCGCGATGCGGGGCGAACCGCCGTGGCCGTCCGGCCAGACCTTGGCGAGCACGTCGCCCACGACGTCCCACTGGCGGCGCTGCTCGGCGAGTGCGGCCGAGCCCTGCGTGCTGAGCCGGTAGTGCTTGCGCCGCCGCCCGGTCGGCGAATCACGCCATTCGGACTCGATGTGGCCGAGCCGCTCGAGGCGGTGGAGGAGGGGGTAGAGCATGCCGTCGCTCCATTCGAGCTCCCCGCCGGAGAGCTCGGTGATCCGCTGCAGGATCGCGTAGCCGTACGACTCGCCCTCGGCGAGGATGCCGAGCACGACCGGCGTGGCGGCGGCGGCCACGAGGTCCTTCCCGATGCGCATGCGCGTCTCCGTTCCCGGTCGTTCCGGCGATGCGAGCCGGCGTATACCTTGCAGTGCTAGGTACCTTGCAGCACAAGGTAGCATCGGACGGCGCGATCGCGCGACCTCGCCGCGGGATCTCGCCCCGCCGCCGGGCGCCGAAGTCGGCCGCGCCTACGCGTCGGGGCCCGCCTCTCGCGGTGCATCCGTGGGGTCGGCCGACTCGTCGGGCATCTCCCGTGCGTCCGCCGTCCGGGCCTCCTCCAGCGAGACCAGGATGCGGAGCCCGGCCCAGGTCACTCCGAAGCCCACGATGAGCCCGGCGATCACGAGGACGAGCCAGCGGACATCCTCGCGGACGCCGAGCACCAGCCCCAGGACGGCGAGCGCCGCGCCGAGGACCGGACCGCCCACGAAGAGCGCGATCCCGAACACACCCGTGCGGGCCCGTCGCCGCTCCACGCGGCGCGGGCCGTCGGTGTCGCCGTCGGCGTGCGTCACGGCTCCATTGTGCGCGCGCGGCCGCCGCAGCGCCCTGCGCCCCGCGGTTGTTCCGCGACGCGGAAGAACACGGAAAGTTCACCCCCCGGATCGGTGCTCCGAGCCCTCGCGCGGCCCGCAGCATGGTTCCCACAGACCCCCGGACGGCCGTCGCAGACGACCCGGACGGACCCCGAGACATCCGCACCGCTGCACCGAAGGAGCACCACGATGAGCACCCAGAACCGCCCCGGCGACCAGACGCAGACCGCCGCCGAGCTCCAGCTCGAGTGGGACGCCGACCCCCGCTGGGAGGGCGTCACGCGCGACTACACCGCCGAGGACGTCATCGCCCTCCGCGGCCCGGTCCGCGAGGAGCGCACGCTCGCCCGCCGCGGCGCCGAGAAGCTGTGGGAGAACATCCGGAAGAACACCGGCACCGCGTTCGATCGCATGGAGGACCCGGAGTGGTCGGCCGCCCTCGGCGCCCTGACCGGCAACCAGGCCGTGCAGCAGGTGCGCGCCGGCCTCAAGGCCATCTACCTCTCGGGGTGGCAGGTCGCGGCCGACGCAAACCTGTCGGGCCAGACCTACCCCGACCAGTCGCTCTACCCGGCCAACTCCGTCCCCGCCGTCGTGCGCCGCATCAACAACGCGCTCCTGCGTGCCGGCCAGGTCGAGCAGGGCGCCGACGACCGCGACTGGATGGCGCCGATCGTCGCCGACGCCGAGGCCGGCTTCGGCGGACCGCTGAACGCCTACGAGCTCATGCACCAGATGATCGAGGCCGGCGCCGCGGGCGTGCACTGGGAGGACCAGCTCGCGAGCGAGAAGAAGTGCGGCCACATGGGCGGCAAGGTGCTGGTCCCGACCGGCCAGCACATCCGCACGATCAACGCGGCCCGCATGGCGGCGGACGTCGCCGGCGTGCCCTCGATCATCATCGCCCGCACCGACGCGCTCGCCGCGACGCTGCTCACGAGCGACCACGACGAGCGCGACCAGCCGTTCACCACCGGCGAGCGCACCGCCGAGGGCTTCTACCACGTGCAGAACGGCATCGAGCCGGTCATCGCGCGCGGCCTCGCCTACGCCGAGTACGCCGACCTGCTCTGGGTCGAGTCGGCCGAGCCCGACCTCGAGCTCGCCCGCCGGTTCGCCGAGGCCGTGCACGCGAAGTTCCCGGGCAAGCGCCTCTCGTACAACTGCTCGCCGAGCTTCAACTGGAAGCGCCACCTCGACGACGACCAGATCGCGAAGTTCCAGCGCGAGCTCGCCGCCATGGGCTACGCCTTCCAGTTCATCACCCTGGCGGGCTTCCACTCCCTGAACCACGGCATGTTCACGCTCGCCAAGGACTACAACGAGCGCCACATGTCCGCGTACGTCGAGCTGCAGGAGGCCGAGTTCGCCTCCGAGGCCGACGGCTACACCGCCACGCGCCACCAGCGCGAGGTCGGCACCGGCTACTTCGACCAGATCGCCACGGCGCTGAACCCGAACAGCGCGACCCTCGCCCTCGTCGGATCGACCGAGGAAGAGCAGTTCCAGCACTGACCAACGACCCGTCGGTCGGGTGAGCCCAGCGCGGCGACCCGACCGGCGGGGCCGGAAGGAGAAGCCATCATGACCATCACCATCGAGCGCACCCGCACCGCGCCCCAGCCCACCCGCCAGCAGCCCGCCGCGGATCCCAAGCCCGCCACCGGCAGCTTCCAGACCGTCCAGCCGGACCTCGAGGTCACCGCGCCCCTGGGCGAGCGGTACGACGAGATCCTCACGCCCGAGGCGCTCGCGTTCCTCGCCAGGCTGCACGACCGGTTCGCGCACACCCGCCACGAGCTGCTCGCGGTGCGCCTGCAGACCCGCGTCGACGCGGCGAACGGCCGCGACCCGAAGTTCCTGCCGGAGACCGAGTGGATCCGGAACGACACGACCTGGCGGGTCGCCGGCGCCGGACCCGGCCTCGAGGACCGCCGCGTCGAGATCACCGGCCCGACCGACCGGAAGATGGCGATCAACGCGCTGAACTCCGGCGCGAAGGTGTGGCTGGCCGACCACGAGGACGCGACGAGCCCGACCTGGGCCAACGTCGTCGAGGGGCAGCTGTCGCTGTTCGACTTCCTCCGCGGGAACCTCGAGTACACGAGCCCCGAGGGCAAGGAGTACCGCGTCACCGCCTCCGAGACGCCGACGATCGTGTTCCGGCCGCGCGGCTGGCACCTCGTGGAGAAGCACCTGAAGTTCCACGACCGGGCCGGGCGCGCCATGCACGCGTCGGGGTCGCTCGTCGACTTCGGGCTGTACTTCTTCCACAACGCGAAGGCCCTCATCGAGGGCGGCCGCGGTCCGTACTTCTACCTGCCGAAGCTCGAGTCGCACCGCGAGGCGAAGCTGTGGAACGACATCTTCACCTTCGCGGAGGAGGAGCTCGGCATCCCGCACGGCACGATCCGCGCGACGGTGCTGATCGAGACCATCCAGGCCGCGTTCCAGATGGACGAGATCCTCTACGAGCTGCGCGACCACTGCGCCGGCCTCAACGCCGGGCGCTGGGACTACATCTTCTCGATCGTGAAGACGTTCCGCTCGCGCGGCCGTCGCTGGGTGATGCCCGACCGCAAGCAGATCACCATGACGGTCCCGTTCATGCGGGCCTACACCGAGCTGCTCGTGCAGACCTGCCACAAGCGGGGCGCGCACGCGATCGGCGGCATGAGCGCCTTCATCCCGAACCGTCGCGACCCCGAGGTGACCGAGCGCGCGCTCGCCGCGGTCAGCGCCGACAAGCGCCGCGAGGCGGGCGACGGCTTCGACGGGACCTGGGTGGCGCACCCCGACCTCATCCCGACCGCCCGTGCCGAGTTCGACGCGGTGCTCGGCGAGCGGCCCAACCAGGTCGACCGCCTCCGCGACGACGTGCAGGTGACGGCGGCGCAGCTGCTCGACATCCCGTCCGGCTCGGGCGAGGTGACCGAGGCGGGCGTCTACGACAACGTCTCGATCTGCATCCGGTACATCGAGTCGTGGCTCCGAGGGACCGGTGCCGCGGCGATCGACAACCTGATGGAGGACGCCGCGACCGCGGAGATCTCGCGTTCGCAGGTGTGGCAGTGGCTGCACGACAACACGGTCACCGCCGAGGGCACGCGCATCGACCAGACGTCGATCGTGCGGATCATGGCGGCCGCCGTGGCCGACCTGCCCCGCTTCGAGGGCGACCGGTTCGACGACGCGATCTCGGTGTTCCGGTCGGTCGCGCTCGAGCCCGAGTTCCCGACGTTCCTCACGGTCGGGGCGTACGCCCGGTTCCTGTAGGCCGGGCGGCGCGGGAGCGCACGACGAGCGGATGCCGCGGGAAGGGAAGCCCGCGGCATCCGCTTCGTCGCGCCCGCCCGCCCGCCGCCCGCCGTCCCGCCGTCCCGCCCTCTGCGTTTCTCAGGAGGGTTGGCCGCAACGCCGGGGCTTCTCAGGAGGACTCGCCGGGCCAACCGGCGACACGCCGGATAACTCCTGAGAAACGCAGAGCGGCGTCAGCGGAGGGGGACGGGGACGTCGACGCCGCCCTCGGGCGTGACGCGCGCGTTCATCTTCAGCAGGGTGGGTGCCGGCACGAATCCGCCGGCGAACAGCGCCTCGCCCTGGCGGAACCACGGCGACCGGGCGATGAGTGCCGTCGGCGCGTAGCCGAAGTAGGTCGCGAGCCCCTCGAGGTCGATCGGCGAGGTCATCTTCATGAGCGCCAGGTTGTCGCACTGGGAGATGATCCCCGGGTGCACCTTCGAGGGGCGCTGCGTCGACAGCAGCAGCCAGAGCCCGAACTTGCGGCCCTCGGCGGCGATCTGCACGAGCCGCTCGCGCACGGCGACCGCGAGCGGCGAATCGAGGAGCGGCGAGCACAGGTTGTGCGCCTCGTCGATCACGAGCAGGACCGGCCGCCGCTCCTCGCGCCGGGCCCACAGCTCGTCGAGCACCGCCAGCGCGACGACCAGCTGCTGCTCGGGCGTCGAGAAGCCGCCGAGGTCGAGCACCGTGGCATCCGGCCGGTCGTCGACGACGTCGGTCGCGGCGCGGTCGCGCCCCGCCCAGACCTCCCACTCCATGAGCCCGAGGTTCTCGACCCGCAGCGCGAGCTCGCGGTGCGCCGGGTCGTCGGAAGAGCGCAGCGTCGGGAGGACCGCGCCGAGGTCGTTCGTGTCGAGGACGTCCCGCAGGTGCACGATCGCGTTGTACTCGAGCCGGTCGACCACGGGATCCAACTGCAGGACGGCGGCCTTCGAGGCCATGGGCAGCCCGACGAAGCGGGCACGCAGCGGCTCGGCGCCGTCGACGTTCGGCCGGAGCACGCGGATGTCGCGCTCGCGCAACGCGTCGGCGGTCGGCCCGCTCGCGCCCGGGTTCAGCTCGCCGAGGCGCACGAAGTCGGAGTTCGGGTCGAACACGACCACGGGGAGGGCGGTGTGCGCGATCACCTGCTCGAGCACGACGCCGAGCGCGTACGTCTTGCCCGACCCGCTCTGGCCGCACCAGAACGTGTGCCGGTTGAAGCGGTGCGGGAGGAGTCGCGCGGGCCCGCCCGGCGGGATGAGGTCGGTGCCGACCTCGAGCGCGGCGCCGGTCGCGGTGTGCAGCAGGTCGACCGAGTCGGGGTCGACCGCGGCGACCGTCGCCGACGCGAACGCGGCGGTCGCGCGCGTGTCGAGCAGCGCGTCGGCGAGCACGCCGAGCAGCCGTCCGCGGAGACTGCCGCGCTCCTCGTCGAACTGCTCCACGAGGCCGAGCTGCCGGCGCTCGCCGTCGTCGACGACGACGAGCGCACCCACGACGAAGCCCTCGACCGGTCCGGGGACGTGGAAGGACCGGCCGTCGTCGGAGCGGGCGGTCGGAGGTCCGGAGCTGGCATCCATGGAGTGATCCTGCCACCGCTCCGCAGCCGCCGGAGGATGCCCCTCGCCCGCGACGCTCGCGGAATCGATGGACCGGATCGCGCGCGCACCGGTAGCGTCAGGCCTGTGACCGTCACGATCCGGCCCGCGACGTCGGGCGACGCCGAGGCCCTCGCACGCCTCGCCGCCGTCACGTTCCCGCTCGCCTGCCCGCCGTCGACGACGGCCGACTCGATCGCGTGGTTCATCGCGGAGCAGCTCAGCGAGGTGCGCTTCGCCGAGTTCCTCGCCGATCCCGATCGCACGATCCTCGTCGCCGAACCCGACCGCGCGAGCGGCGCGGGCATCGCGCTCGCCGGGGCCGAGGAGGTCGCCGCGACCGGCGGCCTGGTCGGCTGGTCGATGCTCGTCGCCACCGAGGACGGCGTGCCGGCCGACGAGGATGCCGCGGCGAGCGTCACGACGCGTCCGGCGATCGAATTGAGCAAGATGTACGTGCACCCGGTCGCGCACGGCGCGGGCATCGCCGGCACGCTCATGGGCGAGACGCTGGCGAGGGCCGCCGCGACGGGCGCGCGCGTGGTGTGGCTCGGCGTGAACCAGGAGAACGCCCGCGCCATCCGCTTCTACGAGAAGCAGGGCTTCGAGGTCGTGGGCAGCAAGGGCTTCAGGCTCGGCGATCGGATCGAGCACGACCACGTGCTCGAACGCGCCCTCCGGTCGCCCGCTACCTCGACGCCTTGACCTGGTCGTACGCCGCGAGCGCCGCGGCCCGCGTCTCCTTCAGGTCGACGATCGGCTCGGGGTAGTCGTCGCCGTCGAGGTCCGGGAGCCACCGGCCGACGTACTCGCCGTCCGGGTCGAACTTCTCGCGCTGGAGTTCGGGGTTGAAGACCCGGAAGTACGGCGCCGCGTCGGCGCCCGAGCCCGCGACCCACTGCCAGCCGAACGGGTTGGACGCGTGGTCGGCGTCGACGAGCGTGTCCCAGAACCACTGCTCGCCGCGACGCCAGTCGATGAGCAGGTTCTTCGTGAGGAAGGACGCCGTGATCATGCGCGCGCGGTTGTGCATGCTCCCGGTGTGCCAGAGCTCGCGCATCGCGGCATCCACGACGGGCACGCCCGTGCGGCCGCGCTCCCACGCGGTGAGCGCGCTCGGGTGCAGCCGCGGCCAGGGGAACGCGTCGAATTCGCTGCGCCAGTTCCTCGTCGCGAGCTCAGGGAAGTGGAACAGCACGTGGTAGGCGAACTCGCGCCAGCCGACCTCGGCGAGGAACTTGCGCGCCCCTTCGGCGCCGGCGGCCCGCTCGCGCGTGGCGTGCCAGATGCGGTGCGGGCTGATCTCGCCCCAGCGCAGGTGCGGCGAGAGCCGGCTGGTGGCCTGCCGGTCGAGCCGGTCGCGCCCGGTGGCGTAGCCGGCGAGGTCCTCGTCGAGGAAGGCGCGCAGGCGTCGTGCGGCGGACCGCTCACCCGGCTCCCACGTCTCGCGCAGCCCGCCCGCCCAGTCGGGGTGCGTCGGCAGCAGGCCCCATTCGTCGAGGTCGTCGCCTGCCGGGCCGCCGCGGCCGTCCGGTCCGCCGTACCCGTCGAGCTCGGCGGGGGCGGGCAGCGGATGCCGCGGCTCGTCGGCTGCGAGGCAGGCCTTCCAGAACGGCGTGAACACCGAGAACGGGGTGTCGGAACCGGTGCGGATGGTCCACGGCTCGAACAGCAGCGACCCGTCGAAGCTGCGCACCTCGAGGCCGTCGTCGGCGAACCGGGACTTCAGGCCGGCGTCGACGTCGCGCTCGGGGCCGCCGTAGCGTCGATTCCAGAAGATCGCGCCCGCACCGACCTCGTCGACGAGCGAGGGGATGACGCGGCCGGCCGGTCCCCGACGGAGCACGAGCCGCACGCCGCGATCGCGCAGGTCGTCGGCCAGCGAGGCGAGGGAGTGGTGCAGCCACCACTTCGCGGCGCCGCCGAGCGGGCGGATGCCGTCGGACTCCTCGTCGAGCACGTACACGGCGACGATCGGCTCGCCGCGTTCGACGGCCGCGTGCAGCGCGGGGTGGTCGCCCACCCGCAGGTCGTCGCGGTACCAGACGATGGACGGCGAGGCGGTCATGGTCCGACGCTAGCCGAGGCCTCCGCACCGGCCGCTGGGGGTTGACTGGGCATCCGCTCGGCGGCACGTGCGGCGGACCGCGCGATGGCCCACGTGCCGAGTCCGGAGGCGAGGAAGACGACGCCGAGCACGGACCAGCCGGCGAGGCCGTGCTCGAGTGCGGTCGCGGTGACGACGAGGGGCGCGCACATCGCTCCGAGTGAGTAGCCCATGCCGAACACGCCCTGGTAGGTCCCCGCGCGGACGGGGTCCGCGAGTTCGAAGCTGAGCCCCCACCCGCCCGCCTGCGACAGCACCTCGGCGAACGCGTGGGCGAGCGCCGCGAGGAGCACGACGACCACGGCGCCCCAGGCGGGCAGCCCCGCCGAGAGCGCGTAGACGACGCAGGCACCCGCCATGAGCCAGGCGGCGATCGCCGAGACGCGGCCCGCGACGCGCAGGTCGTGGGTGCCGCGCGAGAGCGGCATCTGGAACAGCACGACGATCGTCGTGTTGAGGATGAGCACGGCGGACACGACGACCGCGGGCGCCTCGGTGGCGTGCGCGACCCAGAGCGGCACCCCGATGTTCGTGACGGCGAACTGCATGCCGAAGACGGCGCTGAGCGCGGTCAGCAGCAGGTAGCGGGGGTCGCGCCAGGGCGAGTGGGCGCGCAGCGCGATGCGCTCGGCGCGGAGGGAGGCGGCGACGTCCGTCGACCCGGTGGCGGTCGTCACGGGGCCGGCCGCACGCGGCGCGGGCGCATCGACGGAGCGGGGCAGTCGGACGAGCTGCATCACGCCGAGGAGCGAGGCGGCGCCGGCGAGCACGATCGTCGCGCGGTAGGCCTCCGGGGTGCCGAGCGCGAGTGCGAGGGCTCCGACGCCGGATCCCACGGCGATCGACACGTTGGTGACGGTGCGGAGCACGGCGCGTGCGCCCACCCGGGCCTCTCCGGTGAATGCGCGGGCGATGATCGCGCTGCGGGTCGAGTTGGCGGCCTGCTCGACGGCGCCGACGACGACCGCGATGACGAGGGCGGTCGCGAAGTCGCCGGCGAAGACGTAGGCGATGAGCCCGATGCCGTCGGCGATCGAGAGCCCGATGAGCAGCCGCCGCGCCCGCACGCGGTCGGCGAGCCATCCGCCGGCGAACGACGAGAGCACCCCGGCGGCGCTCGCGAGGGTCAGCACGATCGCGACCTCGTGCGCGGGCAGGCCGACGACGAACGTGAAGTAGAGGACGGTGACCGTGAGGAAGACTCCGCGCCCGAGGCGGCTGATGAGCGTCGCGACGACGAGCGCGCGCAGGACGGGGTCTGCGAGGGAGGCCGTGAGGCGGGCGAGGAACGACGGTCGTGCGGGAGCGGTGGTCACAGGACAGTTGTCGCAGGCGGGGCGTGGCCGAGGAATCGATGTAGCGTTGTGCTACATGTTGCGCTACGTGCTCGACGAGCAGGACGTCGCCGCCGTCCGCTTCGGCATCTCCCCGCTGTGCGAGCTCGGGCTGTCGCTGCGCGCCGTGCAGGCCCCCGAGCGGTTCCCGCTGCAGCTGCCCTGGGTCCGGCGCACGGAGGCCGCGCGGGCCGACCTCGACCACGAGGTGCTCGACGCCCTCATCGACGACCGGATGTGGACGCCCGACTTCCTCAACCCGCGACCGGCCTCGCCGCTCACCCGGCTCGACGACGAGCTCGCCGCGCTGCGCGACCTGCCGGCCGACCGGTTCCACGCCGATCTCATCGCCGTGCACGGCCGCGTGCCCGACCCGCTCGGCGGTCCGTCGCGCGTGGCGATCGGCCGCGTGGCGGCGGCGCTCGAGGAGCTGTGGGCGGCGAGCTTCGCGCCCTACTGGCCGCGCATGCGCGCGGTGCTCGAGGCCGACGTCGTGCACCGCGGCCGCCAGATCGCGCAGCACGGGCTCGGCGCGATGCTCAACGGGCTCACCGCCACCGTCGACTTCGACGGCGACGTGCTGCGCGTGCGGATGCGGGACCCGCGCGACCGGACCCAGGCGATCGTCGGCACCGGGCTCACGCTCGTGCCGACCATGTTCACGCGACGCGCATCGGCCCCGGTCGGCGACGGCCCGCCCATGCTCATGTACCCGGCGCGCGGCCAGGGCGCCCTCTGGGAGACCGAGCGCGTCGCGAACCCGGCCGCCGTCGCCGCCATCCTGGGCGACACGCGCGCCTCGCTGCTCGCCGCGCTCGGCGACCCCGCCTCGTCGACCGAGCTCGGCGTGCGCTTCGGCGTGACCCCGAGCGCCGTCAACCAGCACCTGCGCGCCCTGCGCGACGCCGGGCTGCTGGTGAGCACGCGGCACGGGCGGAGCGTGCTCTACCTCCGCAGCGAACTCGGCTCGGCGCTGCTCGAGGGCGCCGTCCCCGCGGCGTGAGCCGGCCGCGCCGCGGCCTCCGTCACTCCGGGTCGTCCGCGACCCGCAGCACGAGCTTGCCGCGCACGTGCCCCTCGCCGAGGCGGGCGTGGGCGGCTTCGCCGTCCGCCAGCGGGAACACCTCGTCGACGTGCACGCGGACCGCGCCGTCGTCGATGAGCCGCGAGATCACCGACAGCGTTCGCGCGTCGGGCGACACCACGAAGCCGGTGGCGCGGATGCCGCGTGCCGCCGCCTCCTCGGCCATCGTCGGCCACGACTTCGTCGGCACGTTGACGATGAGCCCGCCGCGCCGGACGACGTCGAGCGAGCGCGTGGCGGTGTCGTCGATCACGTTGCCGATGAGGTCGACGACCACGTCCTGCTCCCCGGCGACCTCCTCGAACCGCTCCGACGTGTGGTCGATGACGCGCTGCGCGCCGAGCGACCGCAGGAACTCGGCGTTGCGCGGCGACCCGGTCGTCGTCACGTTCGCCCCGAAGTAGCTCGCGAGCTGCACGGCGAAGTGGCCGACGCCGCCGGCGCCCGCATGGATGAGCATCCGCTGGCCGTCGTGCGCCCGCGCCACGTCGACGACGGCGCCCCACGCCGTGAGCGCGGCGCACGGCACCGCCGCCGCCTCGACGAACGTCGCGGCGTTCGGCATCGGCGCGATCGACATCGACGGGACGCTCACGAGCTCGGCGTACGTGCCCGACATGCGCGGCACCCGGCCCATGCCGTACACCCGGTCGCCGGGCCGGAGCGGATGCGCCGCGTAGGGCACCTCCTCGACGACGCCCGCGACGTCCAGTCCGAGGATCGCCGGGTACTCGGCGATCGCCGCGGAGACGCCCCGGCCGAGCTTCGTCTTGCGATCGATCGGGTTCACGCCCGCGGCGACGACGCGCACCAGCACCTCGTCCTGCACGCGGAGCGGCGCCGGCACGTCCGCCAGGCGGAACCGGGCGTCCTCGCCCGTCTCGTCGACCACCAGTGCCCGCATCGCGTCCCCCGTCCGCTCGCCTCCCGTCGGACCATTCTGCGGCAGATCGGGCGTGCGTGCTCGCGCGTGATCGCGGACCGCGTCACGGCCGGCTGAGCCGGCGCCCCACGACCTCGCGCATCGCCGCCGCCTGTGCGGCGACCCCGTCGTCGCGCGCCGGAACGTGCTCGAGCGGTGCGCCGAGTCCCGCCGCCCAGCGCTCCGCGAGCGCGAGCGGGTGGACCGGGTCGCGCGGCGCCCCCACGACGACCGACCGGACGCCGCGCGCGGCGAGCCCGGCCAGCTCGGCGTCGTCGGCGAACGCGCGGTTGCGCGGGATCTCGACGAGCCGGACCGCCCTGGCTGCGGCACCCGGCGCGGTGAACTGCATGAGCAGGCCGCGCGCGCCGAGCGGCGACTCGGCCGCGACCCGGTGGTGGGGCTCGGTGCGACGGAACGCCTCGGCACCGGCGACCGGGCCGCGTTCCCGGAGCAGCTCGCCGATGACCGGGAACGGCCGCAGGTTCGGCGGCAGCGGGGCGTCGCCGAAGGCGGGCCGCACGAAGACCGCGCGCTCGACCGGCAGCGATCCCCGCAGTGCGAGGCGCAGCGCGATCGCCGCGCCCATCGAGATGCCGATCAGGGTGAGCGGTGTCGTCGGGGCTCTGGGCGCGTCGCGACGCACCGTCTCGGCGACCTCGTCGGCGAGGCGGTCGAGCGCGAAGTCGTCCGGTCCACCCAGCAGCGTGGAGGCGCCGTGTGCGCGGACATCCGGTGCGACGACGTCCGCGGGCGCGACGCCGGCGTCGGCGAGCACCGGCCCGAACAGGTCGAGCGGCTGCCGCCGGTCCGCGCCGAGCCCGTGCAGGAGCACGAAGCTCACGCGAGCGGCCCCGGGCGGTAGAACGAGCGGTCGGGCGGCGCCGCGACGACGGGCTCACCGGTTCCGGGGCGCGGCCGGATCGCCTCGAGGAGCAGGTCGCCGAGTCGCACGAGCTGTGCGATCTGGTCCTCGTCGCGGTCGACCCAGCGGCACTGCGGCTCCCCGACGGGTACGAAGCCGTCGTGCTGCTCCCACACCACGAGGGTGCGCTCGGCACCGAGCACGTACTGCTGCCACCACACCTGCCGCAGGTAGCCGCGGGGGATGCCGCGCCAGGGCTTCGACGTCGTCTTGATCTCGCAGAGCTCGACCGTGCCGTCGGTGCGGACCGCGAGGCCGTCGGGCGTCGCGAGGTGCCGACGCTCGGACTCGGCGTGGAAGAGCAGGCTCGACGGGTCGATGCCGTGCTCCTGCCGCACCCAGCGCGCGATGACCGGCTCGCGCTCGCGGCCGTGGTCGGTGTAGCGGCTGCCGCTGAAGCCGCGCGTGCGACCGCCGTAGAGCTTCTCGCTCGCCGCCGCGCGCACCGAGGACTCGGACGCGAGCTTCGCGGCATCCGTCGCCGTCACGCCCTGGGCGCGGGCCCGCAGCCAGGCCACGCGATCGCCGGAGTCGGCGACGACGCGGGTCTCGTGCGGCAGCGGGGGCTGGCGGAGGGCCGACGCGACGCGCGGGGCGACCGATTCGAGGTCGAACAGCGCGAAGGGGGTGTCGGTCACCCGACCACGGTACCGCCGGCCACCCGCGATCGCGGGACGCCGCGGACGCGCGGCGGCGTCGGTCGTCAGAACCACTTCGCGAACGATTGGTAGCGGGAGAAGCCCGCGCGCTGGTCGAACTCTCCGGGCGGCCAGTATCCGTTCGCCAGCCAGCCGTAGGCGTACTCGAACCGCCCCATCGATCCGCGGAACGGACTCGGGGCGGCGGGGTGGCACATGAAGCCGCAGTAGTTCGCCACCGTGGCGCCGAATGCACGAGCGGACTGCGCGTGGCCGACGGGGGAGTACTGGCTTCCGGGCAGCCCGAGGTCCACGCTGCCGAGGAGCGTGTAGACGGCCTTGTGGTCGGCGCTCGTGTTCGAGTACCCGCTCGACCCGTCGTTGTAGAAGCCCGCTCCGACGACGTCCCCCTCCACCTGCGTGGGGAACCGTTCGGCCAGCCCCCGGGTGGTCAGGATCGCCCAGAGCACTTCGTCGGCCGTCAGCAGCCCCATGTCGAACGCGACCACCGCATGGTCGGCGCCGATGGAGAGCTGATACGAACCTGCCTCCACGGTCGCGCCCGATGCGCTGCGCGCGAGCGGTACCGGGATGGTGCGTCCGCCGAAGGTCTGCGGACCGCCGACGAGCGATTCGGGTGGAGCCGTTCCGGTGAAGCCGGCTCGCCGCATGAACTCTCGCCAGCTGTCCATCCGGTGCGTCTTGCAGCGATCGGAATACTGCTCACCGGTCGGCTGGGGCTGTGGAAGGTACTGCTGCGACATCCACTGGTTCGACACCGGATCACCGTCGCAGTACGAACTCGACTCGCCCGTGGTGAGCACGATGATGACGTCGTATCGACGTGCATCGCGCGCTCCGAGCAGGGACCACGCGGAGAACTCGTCGTCCGGATGCGCGACGACGGTGTACCTGAGCACGCGTCCCTCCGACGGCAGCCACCAGGACACGCGACGCGCCGCGTCGACCGTGACACGCGGCGGCGTCGACCTCCCGTCCGCGAGGACGAGTGGACTCGCGAGCGTCCCCGCGACGGCTCCGGCGGTGACGCCGTCGGCGAAGGAGAAGGCATTGGCGACGATGAGGCTCGGCGTCGTCGGGGTGAAGAACCGGTCGGCCACGGCGGATGCCGTGGCGAAGCGGTCGGCGCCGGATACGCGCGATGCGCTCCCTCCGGTGATGTTCCTGATCCGCGACATGACGCCGTCGGACACGACGCCGCTTCCGCCGATGACGTAGACCGTCGTGGGGTGCAGCCGGCGGAGCTGCGCCTCGGTCGCCGCCGGCACCGCCGTCGCGGTGACGAGCAGGGTCGGTGCCTTCCTGCGTGCGGCAGCCGGTCCGGTCGAGAGCGCGTCGGGGAAGTTCTGCCCGGACGCGACGAACACGACGTCGGACGAGGCGACGAACGTCTTCGCGATGGCGGCGGCGGTCGCGTAGCGGTCCTGGCCCGCGACACGGGCGACGGTCGCACCGGGGAGCGTCCGCCGCACCGTCGCGACCACGCCGTCCGATACGACGCCGGTTCCACCGACGACCCACACGCGGGTCGGGGCGAGACGCACGAGTTCGGCGGCGACGCTCGCAGGAAGCGACGCCGTCCGTGTGAGCAGCACGGGTCCCCGGTGCGCGCCGGCGATGGCGGACGCCGTGATGCCGTCCGGGAAGTTCTCGCCTGTCGCGAGCCAGACCTCGGCCGCCCCGTCGGGGAAGTGCGTCGCGGAGAGGCCGATCGCCGTGGCGTAGCGGTCGGCACCGCCGATCCGCGTCGCCGTGCGGTCCGTGACCGATGCCAGTTTCGTCAACGCCCCGCCGCTGACGACCGCGGTCCCGCCGGCGGCGATGGCGGATCCGACGATGCGGTTCCCTGCGGGTGCGGCCTGAAGCCCGGTCGCGAGCGATCGGTCCGACGACATCGTGACGCCGTCGCCGTCGAGGACGGCGCTCGGCCGGTCGGGCGGCGCGGCGTCGTCCGGTGCGTCGTCCGATCGGCTCGGTGATTCGAAGTAGCCGTCGTCGGTCCAGTCCGGCTCGGACGTCGTCGCCGACGCGACCGGCGCGGTCGCGACGGCGACCAGGGCGAGCAGGACGGCCGTGGCGATGAACGCCCGCACCGGACCCGCTCGCCGGGACATCGGTCGGGCCTCGGACATCCTCCGGGGCGACGCCCGGCGGGCTGGACGGCTCCGAGATCCGCGTCGGGTCGCTGCCACGCGCCGAATCTACTCCGCCGCGCGTGCCGGCAGCGTCCCCCCGGACGGGCCACATTCCGCGCATCGGACGGCCGGCGCGACGCCGTGGCGGGCGCCGCCTCCGCCCTGGACTACTTGACCGCCTGCAGTGCGGCGCTCGCGGACTGCGCGATCATCGCCTCGATGTTCGCGGGCGACAGCGAGTGGTGGATGGCGAGCATGCTCGCCCCGAGCACGGCCGCGTCGGCGCCCGTCTGCGAGAGCGTGATGTGCAGTGCCTCGGTCGCGAGGGGCATCGACCGCCGGTAGACGACCTCGCGGACGCCGGCGATGAGGTGCTCGCCCGCCTCGGCCATCGCGCCGCCGAGCACGATCACCGACGGGTTCATGAGGCTGACGCAGGTGGTGAGCACCTCGCCGACGTCGCGGCCGGCCTGCCGCACGGCCTGGATCGCGTTGACGTTGCCGTTCTTGACGAGGTCGACGACGTCCCGCGAGCTCTTCGCGGGGATGTCGGCGGCGGCGAGCGCGCGGGCGATCGCGCTGCCGGAGGCGAGCGCCTCGAGGCAGCCGAAGTTGCCGCAGTTGCAGGCGATCTCGGCGCCTCGCGAGACGTACACGTGGCCGATGTCGCCTGCGGTGCCCTGCGCGCCGCGCTGGAGGAAGCCGCCCGAGATCACGCCCGCGCCGATGCCCGTCGCGATCTTGACGAACAGCAGGTGGTCGGTGTCGGGCCAGGACTTCTCGCGCTCGCCGAGGGCCATGATGTTCACGTCGTTGTCGACGAGCACGGGCACGTCGATCTCCTGGCGGATCCAGCCGGCGACGTCGAAGCGGTCCCAGCCCGGCATGATGGGCGGGTTGATCGGGCGCCCGGTGCTGAACTCGACCGGGCCGGGCAGGCCGACGCCGATCGCGAGGAGGTCGTCGAGCCGCCGACCCGAGTGCTCGATGAGCTCGCGGATCGAGGCGATGACCGTGTCGAGCACCACCCGCGGGCCCTCGGAGACCGGGAGCACCGTGTTCGTCTCGTCGAGCATGCGGCCGGTGATGTCGCTGAGCGCGACGCGGACGTGGGAGGCGCCGATGTCGACGCCGGCGACGTACCGGTCGCTCGCCGTGATGGCGAACAGCGACGACGGCCGGCCGCCGGTGGAGGCCGCCTCACCGACCGGGCCGACGAGGCCCAGGTCGGTGAGGGCGTCGATGCGCATGGCGACCGTGGTGCGGGCCAGTCCCGTGATCGAGGCCAGTTCGCTGCGCGTGCGCGGCTGGCCGTCGCGGAGGATCTGGAACAGATCGCTCATGGCGGTCGACCCCAGGGCGTTCACATGGGGTCGTGCGTCGCCCGCACCACTTACGTCAGTCATCCGTCGATTCTCCCATATCTCGCGGCATAACTCGCATGCATATGCATCCGCCGGCATATCCCGGTCGGGGATCGCGCTTTCCTAGTCCGACTTCGCGCCCTGGCCGGCGAACCGCTGCTGCAGCAGCACGGCGATGACGATGATCACGCCCTTCGCGACCGCCTGCACCGACGTCGACAGGTTGTTCTGGGTGAACACGTTCGTGAGGGTCGCGAAGATGAGGACGCCGAACACCGTGCCCGTGATGGTGCCGCGCCCGCCCACCAGGAGGGTGCCGCCGACCACGACCGCGGCGATCGCGTCGAGCTCGTACAGCGTGCCGTGGGTCGAGGTGCCGGCCGTCGTGCGCCCGAGGATCATCACCGCGGCGATGCCCGCCGTGAGGCCCGCGAGGGCGTAGAGGTACATCGTGTGGCGCCGCACCGCGATGCCCGCGAGGCGGGCCGCCTCGCGGTTGCCGCCGATCGCGACGGTGCGGCGGCCGAACGTCGTGCGGTTCAGCAGGATCCAGCCGGCGACCGCCACGATCACGAAGATCCAGATCAGCATGTCGATGCCGAGCAGGTCGCTGTTCATGAAGTCGATGAACTCCGAGATGCGGATGACCTGGGTCTGGCGATTGGCGAGGATCTCGGCGAGGCCGCGCGCGGCCACGAGCATGGCGAGCGTCGCCATGAAGGCGACCACCTTGCCGTAGGCGATGACGAAGCCGTTCAGGAAGCCGGCGGCGAGGCCGACCGCGAGCGCGGTGAACACCATCACGAGCCAGGTGGAGTTCTCGGCAGCGGCCTGGATCGCCGACAGCGTGGCGACGACCGAGGCCAGGCCCATGACGGAGCCCACCGAGAGGTCGATGCCGCCGCCGATGATGACGAACGTCATGCCGACGGAGATGACGCCGATGATCGATGCGAGCCGGATGATCACGAGGATGTTGTCGATGTTGGTGAACCGGTCGCCGGCGGTGATCGCGCCGACGGCGAACAGCGCGGCGAGCGCGAGGATCAGGCCGAGGTTGCGGCCCACCGCGCCGCTCAGCAGCGAGCGCGCGGTGAAGCGGCGCGCCGGCGCCGGCTGCGGCTCCTCCGGCCCGGACTCGGCCGGGGAGATGGTCTGGGACTTGGACTCGCTCACGCGGCGGTTCCTTTCATGACGAGGTCGAGCACGCCGTGCTCGTCGATCTGGTCGGACTTGACGGTGGTGAGGACGCGCCCGTCGGCGACGACGAGGACCGTGTCGGCGAGTCCGAGCACCTCCTCGATCTCGCTCGAGACGACGACGACCGCGTCGCCGTTCGCGGCGAGCCGGCGGATCAGGGCGTAGATCTCGGCCCGCGCCCCGACGTCGACGCCGCGCGTCGGCTCGTCGAGGAGGAGGACCGAGGTGCGGTTCACGAGCCAGCGGGCGAGCAGGATCTTCTGCTGGTTGCCGCCCGACAGCGTGCGTGCGGGCCGGTCCGGGTCTGCCGGCCGCAGCTCGAGCGCGTCGATCTGCTCGGCGGCGACGCCGCGTTCGCGCCGCTCGTCGAGGAAGCCGCCGCGGGCGAAGCGCGAGAACGAGGAGAGCGTCACGTTCCGGAAGATCGGCTCGTCGAGCAGGAGACCCTGGCTCTTGCGCTCCTCCGGCGACAGGCCGATGCCGGCGCGCACGGCGTCGCGGACCGACCCGCGCCGGAGCGTGCGGCCGCCCGCCCGCACCGTGCCGGAGCTGGCCCGCCGCGCGCCGTAGATCGTCTCGAGGATCTCCGATCGGCCCGAGCCGACGAGCCCGGCCAGCCCGATGATCTCGCCGGCTCGGACCGAGAACCCGACGTCGGAGAAGACGCCGTCGAGCGAGAGCCCCTCGACCTCGAGCGCGACCGGCGCGTCGTCGGCGATCGGCGTCGCAGCCGGGAACACGTTCTCGACGTCGCGGCCGGTCATGAGCCGGATGAGCTCCGAGGTGGGCGTGCCCGACACGGGGAGCCCGTTCGCGGTGCTCCGACCGTCCTTCAGGACGGTGATGCGGTCGCCGATCTCGCGGATCTCCTCGAGCCGGTGCGTGATGTAGACGACCGCGATGCCGGCCGCCGTCAGCTCGCGCACGACGCGGAAGAGGTTCTTCACCTCCTCGCTGTCGAGGACGGCGGAGGGCTCGTCCATGATGATCAGCTTGGTGTCGTGGCTGAGCGCGCGCGCCATGCTGACGATCTGCTTGTTGGCCGCGCTCAGGGAGCCGACCTCGCGCGAGGGCGGGAGGTCGCCATGGCCGAGGCGGCCGAGCAGGCCGCGGGTGCGGGCGTTCGCCTCGCCGGTGCGGAGCATGCCGCCCACGGCGAGCTCGTGGCCCAGGAAGATGTTCTCGGCGACGGTGAGGCCGTCGACGACGTCGAGCTCCTGGTACATGGTGGCGATGCCGAGTTCGATCGCCGCCTGCGGCGACGGGAGCTCGACGTCCTGTCCGCTCCAGGTGATGGTGCCGGAGTCGGGGGAGTGCGCGCCGGCGAGGGTCTTGATCAGCGTCGACTTGCCTGCGCCGTTCTGCCCGAGGATGCAGTGCACCTCGCCCGCCGCGATCTCGAGGTCGACGCCCTTGAGCGCGTGGACGCCTGCGAAGCTCTTCGAGATGCCGCTCATCCGGAGTAATGCCGGGGAATGGTCGTCTTTGATCACGTGAGAATCATAATGGCTGTTCGCGATGGCACAAGGGGTTCGGCGCCGATTGCCCTCCGGGTGGCCGGATCCCCGCGATCCCGGGGTGTGGGTACTTATAACGCGCAACCAACATAAGTTGCGCAGACGCGGGGATCTTCTGCTACGCTCACGAAACGTCAACGTGGACTCCCGGCGGGTGTGACCGCATCCGGGTGGATCAGCAGTCCACCTGACGGCGCTGCGTCACATCCAACGAGAGGACTGAACACATGAGTGTCAAGCGCACTTCACGAGCCGGCACGCTGCTCATGGCGGGGGCGTCCCTCGCCGTCGCAGGGCTGCTCGCCGGCTGCACGGCCGGGGGCTCCGAGTCGAGCACGGCCGACAACCGCAACTCGGCCGAGGAGAACGCGGCCGCCGGCGACACGGTCGTCATCGGCTTCTCCGGCCCGGCCGCCGACCACGGCTGGCTCGGAGCGATCAACTCCTCGGCCATCGCGGCGGGCGACAGCTTCCCCGACGTCGAGCTGCGGGTCGCCGAGGGCACGAACGACGCCAACCTCCAGATCAGCCAGGTCGAGACCTTCGTCAACGACGGCGTCGACGCGATCGTGCTGCTGCCCACCGACGGTGCAGCGCTGACCGAGGCCGCGACCAAGGCGATGGAGGCCGGCATCCCGGTCATCAACGTCGACCGCGAGTTCTCGAGCCCGTTCGCCGCGCGCGCGACGATCCTGGGCGACAACTACGGCATGGGCGTCTCGGCCGGCACCTACATCTGCGAGCGCCTCGGCGGCCAGGACGACGCCGTCATCGCCGAGATCGCCGGCATCGACTCGCTGCCGCTGACGCAGGACCGCTCGCGCGGCTTCGCCGACGCGCTGTCCGACTGCGGGCTGTCGGTGACGAACCGCGTGGCGGCCGACTTCACCGTCCAGGGCGGCGAGGCGGTCACGTCGCAGCTGCTCTCGGCCGCACCGGAGATCGACGCCATCTGGAACCACGACGACGACCAGGGCGTCGGCGTGCTCGCGGCCATCGACGCCGCGGGACGCGACGAGTTCTTCATGGTCGGCGGCGCGGGCAGCGCCAACGCGATGCGCGAGATCCAGTCGGGCGACTCCGTGCTCGAGGCGACGGTCATCTACCCGTCCACGCAGGCGGCGGACGGCATCGCGATGGCCCGGCTGATCGCGCAGGGCAAGACGATGAGCGACCTCTACACGCCGAGCGTCCCGTACCGGGTCGTGCTCGACGCGCCGGTGATCACCGCCGACAACGTCGACGAGTACATCCAGTTCGCGTTCGAGTCCTGATCCGGACCCCGAGGCCGGGCGCCGACGGCGCCCGCCCTCCCCTAACCCAGAAAGGCGGCAACGACCGCATGCGTGAACGACTCCGCGTCGCGATGGTGGGCAACGGCTTCATGGGCGCCGCCCACTCGCAGGGATGGCGCGTGGCGCCGAGGTTCTTCGACCTGCCGGCCGAGCCGGTCATGGAGCTCCTCGTCGGCCGAGATCCGGATCGCGTCGCGGCATCCGCCGAGAAGTGGGGATGGCGCGACTCGTCCGCGGACTGGCGTTCGGTCATCGAGCGGGACGACATCGACGTCATCGACATCGTCACGCCGGGCGACAGCCACGCCGAGATCGCGATCGCCGCGCTCGAGGCGGGCAAGCACGTGCTGTGCGAGAAGCCGCTCGCCAACTCCCCGGCCGAGGCCGAGGCCATGACCCTCGCGGCGCGGGCCGCGGCGGAGCGCGGCGTCCGCTCGATGGTCGGCTTCACGTACCGGCGGCTGCCGGCGACGGCGTTCGCCCGTCACCTGATCGCCGACGGGCGGATCGGCGACATCCGCCACGTCCGGGCCTCGTACCTGCAGGACTGGCTGGTCGACGCCGAGTCGCCCATGACGTGGCGGCTCGAGAAGGACCGCGCGGGATCCGGGGCGCTCGGCGACATCGGCGCGCACGCGGTCGACCTGGCGGAGTACCTCACCGGGCTGCAGCTCGCGTCGGTCTCGGGGGTGCTCGAGACCTTCGTGCGCGAGCGCCCGATCGCGGGGTCGTCGTCGGGGTCGATCGCCGGCGGGGGATCCGGCGAGGCGACCGGGGTCGGAACGGTCACCGTCGACGACGCCGCGTTCTTCCACGGCCGGTTCGACTCCGGGGCGCTCGGGTCGTTCGAGGCCACGCGCATGGCGACCGGGCGCAAGAACGCCCTTCGCGTCGAGGTGTCGGGCTCCGCGGGCGCGATCGCGTTCGACCTGGAGCACCTGAACCGCATCGAGTTCTACGACGGATCGGCGCCCGGGACCGAGCAGGGCTTCACGTCGATCATCGTCACCGAGCCGGAGCACCCGTGGGTGTCGGCGTGGTGGCCTGCCGGCCACCTGCTCGGCTACGAGCACGGGTTCGCGCACCAGGCGAGGGACTTCGTCGAGGCGGTCGCCGCGGGGGAGGATCCGCGCCCGTCGTTCGAGGACGGGCTGCACGTGCAGCGCGTGCTGGAGGCGGTGGAGCGGAGCTCCGGGTCGGACGGCGCCTGGGTGGGCGTCGCCCGGGGGAGCGACTGACCCGGCGGAGGACGTCGGTGGCCGTCGCGTGGGTCGAAGGGGGTGCAGCGGGAATGCCATCGGTCGAGTCGCTCCGACGCGATCCGCGCTCCGTCCGGGGCGACGGGGCGGCGGGCGCTCCGGCGCCGGGGTCGCCGGGCGGGGACGGCGTCGCCGGGGGGTTCGCGCGGCGCGTCGAGGACGCGGTCGCGCGCGTGCCGGCCGCGGTCGCCGCGGCGTGGCGGGCGGTTCCGGCGCCGGCGGACGACCAGCCCGAGCTGCGCGCGCTCGTCGACCGGCTCGCGGGCCAGGGGGGCGGGAAGTACGTCCGCGCCAGATTGGCTGCCGCGGCGTACCTCGGGTCGGGCGGGTCGGACGTGCGGACCTGCGACGCGCTCGCGACCGCCGTGCAGTTGCTGCACGTCGGGTTGTGCGTGCACGACGACCTCATCGACGACGACGACCGCCGACACGGCGCGGCCAACGTGTTCGGCCGGGTGCGCGACGAATGGCTCGAGCGGGGGGCCGACCGACGCGTCGCGGGCCGGCAGGCGGCCTCCGCCGCCCTGCTGGCGGGCGACCTCGCGATCGGGGAGGCGATGGGCCTGCTCGCCGCCGCGCCGGTCGCTCCCGAGGTGCGGGTCGCGCTCGTCTGCGAGGCGGTCGCGGCACTGCGCCGGGCCGTGTCCGGCGAGTTGATGGACGTGGCCGGCGAGGAGTCGCCGCCCGAGGCGGCGCGACCGACTCGGACGGCCGAGCTGAAGACCTCGGGCTACAGCGTCGTGCTGCCGTTGCGCGCCGGCGCACTCGCGTCGGGGCGCGCGGATGCCGCGACGCTGGACGCCCTCGACGGGTACGGGCGCCACCTCGGCGTCGCGTACCAGTTGAGGGACGACGAGCTCGCGGTGTTCGGCGACCCCGAACGGACCGGGAAGTCCACGAGCTCCGACATCCGCGGCGGCAAGCGGACGTTCCTGCTGCAGCTGACGCTCGCGGCGGCGTCGCCCGCCCAGCGGGCGAGCCTCGAGCGGGACGTCGGACGCCCGGGGCTCACGGAGGATGGGATCGAGCGGGTCCGGGCGATCATGCGCGAGACGGGCGCGCTCGAACGCCATCGCGCGTGCATCGTGCGGCGTGCCGCGGATGCCGCCGCCGCCCTCGACGACGCGGGGCTCCCCGCCGCGCTGGACGGCTACCTCCGCGTGCTGGCGCGGTCCGTGCCGACGCGGGAATCGTGACTTCCGAACATGTCTGCGCGGGTTATCGCGTTGAGAACGCAACTTCTGATTGACCGAGGATGCAACCTCGGCTAGCGTCGGGTTCGGGCCGCCGAGGCCCGCTGCGACGGGGCACGATGAACGGAGTTCGACGATGAACGAAGGACGGACCGGGGTCTGGTTCGTGGGCGCTCGCGGGAGCGTCGCGACCACCGCGACGGTCGGGATCGCCGCGCTCGCCGAGGGCCTCGCCGAGCCGGTCGGGCTGACCACGGCCGGGCCGGCCTTCGAGGTGGTCGAGCTCCCCGGCTTCGCCGACCTCGTCGTTGGCGGCCACGACGTCGACGACACCCCGCTCGAGGAGCGCGCCCGACGGCTCGCCGCGGGCGGCATGCTCCCGAGCCGCCTCGTCGAGGCGGTCGCACCCAGGCTCCACGAGGCCGACGCGGCGCTCCGCCCGCTGACGCGCGAGCCGGAGGGCAGCCAGCACGACGAGATCGAGCGCCGTGCCGCCGACATCCGCGACTTCCGCGACGCCCACGGCCTGGCCCGCGTCGTCGTGGTGGACGTCGCCTCGACCGAACCGCTCCCCGCCGACCGACCCGAATTCCACGACCGCGCCGCCCTCGACGTCGCGCTGGCCGACCCCTCGGCCCGAGTCCTGCCGTCGAGCACGCTGTCCGCGCTCGCGGCGGTCGCCGGTGCCCGAGCGCCCTACGCCTGCTTCACGCCGTCCCTCTCGCTCGGCATCCCCGCCCTGGCCGACCTCGCCTCGGCGTCGGGCGTCCCCGTCGCAGGGCAGGACGGCAAGACCGGCGAGACGCTCCTGCGCACGGTGCTCGCGCCGATGTTCACCGCCCGCGGGATGCGCGTGCGGTCCTGGGCCGGAGCGAACCTCCTCGGCGGCGGCGACGGGGCGACGCTCGCCGACCCGGAGGCCGTGCGTTCCAAGCTCGTCTCCAAGAACCGCGGCCTCCACGACCTCCTGGGCGACGACGTCGTCGCGCCGCTCCACATCGACAACGTGCCCGACCTCGGCGACCTGAAGACCGCGTGGGACCACGTGCACGCCGAGGGCTTCCTCGACACGCACATCACGCTGCAGACGACCTGGAGCGCGTACGACTCCACGCTCGCCGCGCCCCTCGTGATCGACCTGGTCCGGCTGCTCTCCCTGGCCGACGCGGCCGGCATCGCGGGTCCGGTGCCCGAGCTCGGCTACTTCTTCAAGGACCCCTGGGGCAGCGACGAGCACTCGTTCGCGCGCCAGGCCGACGAGCTGGTGTCGTGGGCGCTCCGCACCGCGCTCCGGCGCTCCGCGGCACCGGTGGCCTGACGTGGACCTGCCGTCCCTGCTGCAGCTCGTCCGGGCGCCCGCGGGCCTCACCGTGCTCGGCGACGCGACCGCGGGCAGCGCCGCCGCCGGGCGGCGGGGCGTGCTGCCGCGGCTCGGCCTGCCGGTCGCCTCGGTGCTCCTGTACTGGGGAGGGATGGCGCTGAACGACGCCGCGGACGCGGAACTCGACCGGGTGGAGCGGCCCGAGCGTCCGATCCCGTCCGGTCGGATCAGTGCGCGCGCGGCCATGGGGACGGCGGCCGCGCTGACCGTCGCGGGCGTGGCGGTCGCGGGTGCGACCGGCGGCCGCGGCTCGCTCGCGGTCGCCCTGCCGCTCGCCGCGTCGATCTGGACCTACGACCTCGCCGCCAAGCGCGGGCTCGCCGGGCCGGTCGTCATGGCCGCCTGCCGCGGGCTCGACGTGCTGCTCGGCGCCGGCCGCGAGGGCGCCCGCGCCGCCGCGCGTCCCTCGCTCGCCGTGGCCGCCCACACCGGCGCCGTGACCGGGCTCGCCCGCGGCGAGGTGCACGGCACGCGCCCGGCGGCGGCCGTCGTCGCGACCGCGGCCCCGGCGGCGACGGCCGCCGCGGCCGTGCGCCCGGCACCCGACCTCGCCGGCGTCGTCTCCTGGGCGGCGGCCGTCCGGTACGCCCTGCCCACGGCCCGGGCGCAGGTGCGGGCCGTCGGCACGCCGACCGCGGTCGTCGTCCGCGATGCGACCCGCCGCGGCATCCTCGCCATGGTGCCGCTGCAGGCGGCCCTCACCGCGCGCGCCGGCCGTCCGGTCGACGCCCTCGTGCTGCTCGCGATCGACCTGCTCGGCACCATGCTGGCCGGACGGCGCGGCCGGGGGAGGGACATCACGTGACCGCCACCGTCGCCCCGGCCCCGCCCGCCGTCACCCGCCCGACGCTCGGATACGGCACGAACGGGCTCGCCGACCATCCGCTGGACGCGGCGCTCGACGTCGTGCAGCGCACCGGGTACGGCGCGGTCGCGCTGACCCTCGGCCATCCCCACCTCGACCCGTTCGCCGACGGATGGCGCGTCCGCGCCCACCGCCTGCGCGAGGACCTCGACCGCCGCGGCCTGCGCGTCGTCGTCGAGACCGGCGGCCGATACGTGCTCGACCCGTTCCGCAAGCACCGGCCGAACCTGCTCGACGGCGGGGACGCCGAGCGGCGGGTGGCCTTCCTCGTCCGAGCGATCGAGATCGCCGACATCCTCGACGCCGAGTGCGTCTCGCTGTGGTCGGGCACGCTGCCGGACGGCGTCGACGAGGCGCTCGCCTGGGACCGGCTCGCGCCGCGCATGTCGCGGGTGGTCGCCGCCGCGCGGTTGCACGGCGTGCGCCTCGGCGTCGAGCCCGAGCCCGGCATGCTCGTCGAGACCGTCGCCGACGCGCTGCGGCTGCGCGGAGACCTCGGCGACCCGCCCGAGTTCGGCATCACGGTGGACCTCGGCCACTGCGTGGTCGTGGAACCCGGCGGCGTCGCCGGCGCCCTGCGTGCGGCGGGCGACCTGCTCGTGAACGTGCAGGTCGACGACATGCGGCCCGAGGCGCACGAGCACCTGGAGCTGGGCGACGGCGTGCTCGACCTCGACCTCGCGTTCCGCACGCTCGCGGAGCTCGGCTACGCCGGCGTCGCCGCCGTCGAACTGCCGCGGCACTCGCACGCGGGCCCGCGCTGCGCGGCCGAGAGCTTCGCACGGCTCCACGAGGTGATGGAGGGGATCCGATGACCGATGCCGACCTGCTCGACCCCGCGGCCTCGGCCGTCGTCGTCGCCGACGGGCTCGCGTCGCGCTATCGCGACGGGGACACCGAGACGCGGATCGCCGTGCTCGGCCTCCTCGACCGCCGCGCCGCCGATGGGCCGACTCCCGACGTCGTCCGCGACACCGGGATCCGGCTCCTGCGCGACGCGCTGCGCACCAACGATCCGAGGCTCGTCGCCGCCGCGATGGGCGGCTTCGCCGGCCGGTACCTCGGCGATCACGACTGGCGCCACGGCGTCGTCAAGCTCGTGTTCATGGGCGTCCCGCTCGACGGCGTCGCCAGGCTCGACGAGCGGGCGGACGCCGAGCTCGCCCGCATGGCCGCCGACCTCGCCGAGGAGCGCGAGGCCGCGGGCCGGCCAGTGCCGGAGGACCTCCGCCGACTGCTCGCGCCCGCGCCGGCGCCGACCGACCCCGCCCGACCGGAAGGACGCTGACATGCGCATCTTCGACCCGCACATCCACATGACCTCGCGCACCACCGACGACTACGAGGCGATGTACGCGGCCGGCGTGCGGGCGATCGTCGAGCCGGCGTTCTGGCTGGGCCAGCCGCGCACCGGCGTGTCGTCCTTCGTCGACTACTTCGATGCGCTGACCGGCTGGGAGCGGTTCCGCGCCTCGCAGTTCGGCATCCGCCACCACTGCGCGATCGCGCTGAACCCGAAGGAGGCGAACGACCCCCGCTGCCGGGAGGTGCTGGCCGAGCTGCCGCGCTTCCTCCGGCGCGACTCGGTGGTGGCGATCGGCGAGACCGGCTACGACTCGATGACGCCCGAGGAGGACGAGGTGCTCGAGACGCACCTGGCCCTCGCGATCGAGCACCGGCTGCCGGTCATCGTGCACACGCCGCACCGAGACAAGAAGCACGGCACCCGGCGGACGCTGGAGGTGATCGCGCACTCGGGGATCGCGCCCGAGCTGGTCGTGCTGGACCACCTGAACGAGGTCACGATCGAGATGGTCCGCGACCGCGGATGCTGGATGGGGTTCTCGATCTACCCCGACACCAAGATGGACCCCGGCCGGATGGTCGCGCTGCTCCAGCGGTACGGGCCGGAGCGCATCCTCGTGGACTCGGCGGCGGACTGGGGCCGCTCCGATCCGCTGCTCACGCTCCGCACCGGCGAGGCCATGCTCGACGCCGGGTTCACGGCCGACGACGTCGACCTCGTGCTCTGGCGGAACCCCGTCTCGTTCTTCGCCCAGAGCGGCCGGCTCGACGTGACCCCGTTGCCCGGGTTCGAGCTCGGCGGCGACGCCCGGCTGTTCGAGGGCAACTCGATCCTCCGCGGCGTGTCGGCGGCCGAGCCCACCGTCGCGACCGAGGGGGTCCGGTGACGCACCTCTCGTACTGCACGAACGTCCACCCCGCGGAGGACCTCGACGGCGTCGTCCGCCAGCTCCGGACCGCCGCGGGCCCGATCCGCCGCGCGGCCGGCCTCGAGAGGCTCGGCGTCGGGCTGTGGCTGCCCGCGCCGCTCGCGGCGCGACTGGCGAACGAACCCGCCGCGCTGGCGCGGCTGCGCGAGGCGCTCGACGCCGACGGCCTCGAGGTCCGCACGCTGAACGCCTTCCCGTACGAGGCGTTCCACGCCGAGGTCGTCAAGCTCGACGTCTACCGCCCGGACTGGACCGATCCCGCCCGGCTGGAGTACACGGTCGACGCCGCGCGCGTCCTCGCCGCCCTGCTGCCTCCCGGCGCCGCGGGCAGCATCTCGACGCTGCCGCTCGGCTGGCGCGAGGGGTGGGACGCCGCGGCCGACGACGCCGCGACCGCCGCGCTCGTCCGGCTCGGCGCCGAGCTGCGCGCCATCCGTGCGGAGACCGGCCGTGTCATCCGCCTGGCCATCGAGCCCGAGCCGGGGTGCGTGCTCGACGAGGTCGACGACGTCGTCGACTGGCTCGCGGCGCGTCGCGACCGACTCGACCTCGAGCACCTCGGCGTGTGCCTCGACACGTGCCACCTCGCGGTCTCGTTCGCCGATCCGGAGGCGGCCGTCGCCCGCATCGCCGCGGCCGGCCTGCGGGTCGTCAAGGTGCAGGCGTCCGCGGCGCTGCACGTCGAGCATCCGGGCGATCCGGACGGGCGCCGTGCCGTCGCCGGGTACGTCGAGGCGCGGTACCTCCACCAGGTCCGCGAGCGCAGGCCCGACGGCGTGCTGCGCGTGGACGACCTCCCGGAGGCACTCGCCGACCTGCCCGCATCCGGGCCGTGGCGCGTCCACTTCCACGTGCCGCTGCACCTCGACCCGGAGCCGCCGCTGGCGGCGACGACCGAGGTGTTGGAGGCGGCGCTCGCGGCGGTGCGCGCGACGCAGCCGGACGACGACCTGCACGTCGACGTCGAGACGTACACGTGGTCGGTCCTGCCGGGCTCCCCGCCCGACCTCGTCGCCGGCATCGCCGGAGAGGTGCGCTGGGCGGCCGACCTGCTCGCCCGGGCGGAGCAGCCGGCATGACGCGCAAGGTGCTGCTGCTCGACGTGGTCGGCCTCACGGCCGACGCCCTGCGGCACATGCCGCGGCTCTCGCGCATGGCCTCCGCCGGCTCCCGTGCCGAGCTCGGCACGGTGCTGCCCGCACTGACCTGTTCGGTGCAGTCGACGGTGCTGACCGGGCGGATGCCGGCCGAGCACGGCATCGTGGGCAACGGATGGTACCTCCGCGGCCTCGGCGACGTGCTGCTGTGGCGCCAGCACAACCGGCTCGTCGAGGGCGAGAAGCTCTGGGAGACCGCCCGGCACCGCGCCGACGGCGACTACCGGAGCGCGAACCTCGGCTGGTGGTACGCCATGGGCGCGAGCACCGACCTCACGGTCACGCCCCGCCCGATCTACCACGCCGACGGGCGCAAGTCGCCCGACTTCTACGCCCGCCCGCCCGGCCTGCACGACGAGCTGCGGGCGGAGCTCGGCGAGTTCCCGCTCTTCCAGTACTGGGGTCCGACGGCGTCGATCCGATCGACCCGGTGGATCGTCGACGCCACGCGGCGCGTGCTCGCCGGTCCGGAGGCGCCGGAGCTCACGATGGCGTACCTGCCGCACCTCGACTACGACCTGCAGCGGTTCGGACCCGACGCCCCGGCGGCGGCGCGCGCCGCCGCCGACCTCGATGCCGCGATGGTGCCGCTCCTCGACCAGGCCGAGGCGCAGGGCGTCACGGTCGTCGCGCTCGCCGAGTACGGCATCGCGCCCGCCGAACGCCCGGTGGACGTCAACCGGGCGCTGCGCCGCGCCGGCCTGCTCGAGGTGCACGAGCAGCAGGGGAGGGAGCAGCTCGACCCGTGGACGTCGCGCGCGTTCGCGGTCGCCGACCACCAGGTGGCGCACGTCTACGTGGGGGACCCGGCCGACGTACCCCGGGTGGCGGCGCTGCTGCGATCGCTCGACGGGGTCGACGAGGTGCTCGACCGTGAGGCGCAGGCCCGGTACGGGCTCGACCACGCCCGCTCCGGCGAGCTCGTCGCGGTCGCCGAGCCCCGGGCCTGGTTCACGTACTACTTCTGGCTCGACGACGATCGGGCGCCGGAGTACGCGCGCGGCGTCGACATCCACCGCAAGCCCGGGTACGACCCCGCCGAGCTGTTCTTCGATCCTGCCGACCGGCTCGCGAAGGCGAAGGCGGCCGGCGACCTCGTCCGCAAGGCCCTCGGCCTGCGCTACGCCATGACCACCGTGCCGCTCGACCCGTCGTGCGTGCGCGGGACGCACGGCCGGCTGCCGGACTCCGCGGCGGACACGCCGCTCATCCTGTCCTCCGACCCCGACCTCCTCGACGGCGGCCCCGACCGCGTGCACGCCACCGAGGTGCGCGACCTCGTGCTCCGGCACCAGGGGCTCGGCGCACCGGCCGCCCCGCAGCGGGCGTCCGCGTCGCGCGACCGTGTCGCACCCCGATGACCCACGACCCGAACGGAAGGATCCGATCATGACCGACACCCCCGAGACCACCCACCCCGTCACCCTGTTCACCGGGCAGTGGGCCGACCTGCCGTTCGAGGAGGTGGCGCGCCTGGCCTCAGAGTGGGGCTACGACGGCCTCGAGATCGGCATCGGCGGCGACCACCTCGACACGAAGCTCGCCGACGAGGAACCCGGGTACCTGAAGGAGAAGCAGGAGCTCCTGAAGCGCTACGGGCTGGAGGTGTACGCGATCTCGAACCACCTCACCGGGCAGGCCGTGTGCGACGACCCGATCGACTTCCGCCACCAGGCGATCGTGCGGCCCTACACCTGGGGCGACGGCGACCCCGAGGGCGTGCGGCAGCGCGCGGCGGAGGACCTCAAGCGCACGGCGCGCGTCGCGCGCAAGCTCGGCGTCGACACGGTCGTCGGCTTCACGGGCTCGAAGATCTGGCAGTACGTGGCGATGTTCCCGCCCGTGCCGGCCTCCGTCATCGACGCCGGCTACGAGGACTTCGCGAACCGGTGGAACCCGATCCTCGACGTGTTCGACGACGAGGGCGTGCGCTTCGCGCACGAGGTGCACCCCTCCGAGATCGCCTACGACCACTGGACGAGCGTGCGTACGCTCGAGGCGATCGACCGGCGCCCGGCGTTCGGCTTCAACTGGGACCCGAGCCACATGATGTGGCAGGGCGTCGACCCGGTGGGCTTCATCTGGGACTTCCAGGACCGGATCTACCACGTCGACTGCAAGGACACGCGGATCCGCACGGCGAACAGCCGCTCCGGCATCCTCGGCTCCCACCTGCCGTGGGGCGACCCGCGCCGCGGCTGGGACTTCGTCTCCACCGGGCACGGCGACGTGCCGTGGGAGGATGCGTTCCGCGCGCTCGACGCGATCGGCTACACCGGCCCGATCTCGGTCGAGTGGGAGGACGCCGGCATGGACCGCCTGCACGGCGGCCCGCAGGCGCTCGAGTACGTGCGCTCGCTCATCTGGCCGCGTCCGGCCGCGTCGTTCGACGCCGCGTTCTCGAACCAGTAGCCAGCGGATGCCACCCGGCCCGCGCCGCCCGTACGATCGAGGTCATGCGACCCGAACCGACGGCCGCGCGGCGCGGGCCGCACGCGGCATCCCGTCCGCCACGCCGTCCCGTCGCCCGCCCGGAGCGGGACCTCTCGCGCCCGCTGCCGGCAGTGTTGAGCTGGGGCGTGCTCGTCGTCTTCGCGATCGCGCTCGCCGCGGGGCTGCTCGTCGGCGCCGTGCCGTGGTGGCTCGCGGCCTGGTTCGGCGCGGCGAGCGTGGTGGCGTTCGCGGCCTACGGCATCGACAAGTCCGCGGCGCAGCGCGACGCCCCCCGCGTCGCCGAGCGGACGCTGCACCTCGTCGACCTCGCCGGCGGCTGGCCCGGGGCGCTGGCGGCGCAGCAGTTGTTCCGGCACAAGACGCGCAAGCGCAGCTTCCGACGTGCCTTCTGGGCGACCGTCGTCGTGAACGTGCTGCTCGCGCTCGGCCTGGTCGCGCTGCTCGGGGCACCCGACCCGGTTCCCGGGCTCCTGGACCGGCTCGCGGGCTGAGTGGGCCACAGGTCCCGACCGCATCCCTCCGCCCTGTGGTAGCTTCCGCGCGAAAACGGCGGTCGGACCGCTCGGCACGTGGTCGGATGGTCCGCCGCCCAACGGGGGGAACACCATGCAACGTCACAACGGGCTCCGCACCAGGCTGACCCGATCCGTCGCGCTCGCCGCCTCCGCCGCCGTCGCGGTGGTCCTGGCGATCGCCGCACCGGCGGCGGCCGCGCCACCGTCCGGCAACAACGGGGGCAAGGACATCGTCTCGACGACGGAGAACTACCTCACCACCTTCTATCCGGTCTGGTTCACGCACTTCCAGACCACCGAGCTGCCGGTTCCGGTCAACCACTTCATCGGGCCGAACAAGATCTCGCCGGTCTACCAGGCGGTCGTCGCGATCAACGACGACACGCTCTACGCGAGCTCCCCGATCGACGTCAGCGGCGACCCCGTCGGCGTGGTCGTGCCGGCGACGCCGGTCAGCTACTCGGTTCTGCTCGTCGACCCGTACGGCAACGTCTACCCGTCCGGCATCCCGTCGCGGAAGGCGGGCGAGGGCACCCAGACCATCGAGTACGCGCTGATCGGACCGGACGCCTCGGACGACCTGCTCGGGGTCGAGGTCGTCCGGCTGCCGCTCGAGCACATGATCATGATCTTCCGCGTCGACAAGCACATCGGCACCGAGGACGTGACGGCCGAAGCGGAGGCGTTCCGCACGGGCATCCTCGCGAACGGCGTCCCGACGGCCGTCAAGCCCGTCGAGGAGTTCGGGGTCCCGGTGAAGACCATCGCCGACGACCTCGTCCGCGTCGCCCCGATCGAGTTCCTGCGCCAGATGCAGGTCGCGGTCGCCGACGACGGCTGGACGCCGCCGCTGACCCGCCAGGAGCAGAAGCTCTCCGACGACTTCGACGCGCTCTTCGGCGACGGGTCGAGCCTCACGCCATCCGAGCGCGCGCAGTTCGCCGAGGGTGCCCGGTCGGCGCACGACGCCATCATCGCCAACTACCTCGACCATCGCGGCGCCACCAACTGGACCCACTTCACCAACATCGGCGAGTGGAAGAAGAACGTCCTCGATCGGGCGTCGATCACCGAGTACTGCCAGTACTGCAACACGAACGAGACGGCGGCGTACTACGTGGCGTTCTACGACGGCAACGGCGCCCCGCTCGACGGGTCGAACCCGAACGGCTACGTGCTGACGTTCCCGGCCGACGCGATCCCGGATGCCGAGCGCTTCTGGTCGCTGACCGCCTACACGCCGCAGGCGATCCAGCCGATCCCGAACGAGCTCGACAAGTACCTCGTGGCGAGCTACACGGAGGGCCTGGAGACGAACCCCGACGGCTCGATCTCCATCTACATGTCGGTGACCCAGCCCGACGGCGTGCCACAGGCGAACTGGCTGCCGGTGCGCGACGGGGCGTTCAACGTGATGCTGCGCGTCTACGGCGTCGTGCCGAAGAGCGACATCGCGAAGGACAAGTACCTCCCGCCGGCGATCCAGCTCCGCTGATCCGCCGTCCCCGCCGGCCCGCCCCGTGCGGGCCGGTCGGGGATGGCCGGATCGGGCCATTCCCGGATGGCCCGGACGCGGGATGCCACGGGAGACGGAACGGAGTGGACTCGAGGGGTCGGATCGCCCCATCGGGGCCTCACCACCGGGAGTCACCATGTCCACCACCGCCGTCCCCACCGCCCCGCCGGCCGTCACCCGCGCTGCCGCCGACGTCCTCGCCCGGCAATGGGCGTACGCATCGGTCGCGCACGGCACGGCCCACGGCTACTACCGCATGCTGTTCGAGGCCGGTCCGGTCGACGCGGCCGCGTTCGCCGCGATCGCCGGGGTCTCCGACGACGAGGCGCGGAGCTGGCTCGGCGAGCAGCTCGAGCTCGGCCTCCTGCGGCCGGTCCGCGGCCCGGAGGGGCGGCCCGAGCTGCTCCTGCCGGCCGAGTACGTTCCCGTGCTGCTCGACGACCACGGCCAGTCGGAGTTCGCCGCCGCGCGGCTCCGGTTCGCCGAGCACGCCGACGAGCTGCCCGAGGTCCTCCGCACGCTGTGGGCCAGCCCCATCGACCCCGACGAGCAGCTGCCGCGCGGCGTCTCGCGGCTGTGGGCGCGCATGTTCCAGCCGGACGACTGACCCGCACCGCGCTCGCCGCCGGCGACGCCGTCCGCCGCCCGGTCGGCCGCGCGCGGTGGTCGAGCCCACTCCGCCTTCCTAGACTGGGGCCCGTGGACGCCGCGGACCAGGTCATCCGCTACACGGAGCACGACGGTGCGTCGATCGCGTGGTCCGAGGTCGGCCACGGCCCGCCGCTCGTCGTCGGCGGCTGGTGGTCGAGCCACCTCGAGCTCGACTGGCGGCAGCCGCGCTTCCGTCGCTTCATCGAGGGGTTCGCGCGGCACCGCACCGTGATCCGCTACGACCGGCCGGGCACCGGCGCGTCCGATCGCGGGCGGATGCCGCCGGCGACGCTCGACGAGGAGCTCGCGGTCCTCGAGACGGTGGTGGAGGCGGCCGGGCTCGGCACGCTGTCGATCCTCGGCGCCTCGTCGGGCGGGGGCGTCGCGTCGCGCTTCGCCGCGCGGCATGCGGAGGTCGTCGACCGCCTCGTGCTCTACGGCACCTACGCCCGCGGCGTCGACCTGGCCCCGCCGGACGCGCGCGAGGCCATGCTGGCGATCGTGCGACAGCACTGGGGGATCGGGTCGCGCGTGCTCTCCGACCTGTTCGAGCCCGATGCGACCGCCGCCGAGCGCGACGAGTTCGTCGAGTTCCAGCGTCGCGCCGCGACGCCCGAGGCGGCGCTCGCTTCGCTCGCCGCGGTCTACGCGATGGACTCGACCGGCCACCTCGGCGAGGTCCGGGCGCCGACCCTCGTGCTGCACCGGCGCGACGACCGGGCGATCCGCTTCGCGCTCGGTCGCGACGTCGCCGCCCGGGTCCCGCACGCCCGCTTCGTGGCGCTCGAGGGCGAGGACCACTTCCCGTGGCGCGGCGATGCCGATTCGGTCGTGCGCGACGCGCTCGGCTTCCTCGGGGCGCCCGTCGATCCCGGTCCCGCGCCGTCCGCGGGCGCGCCGCGGCTCACGGAGCGCGAGCGCGACGTGCTGCGACTCGTCGCGCGCGGCGAGACGGACGCCGAGATCGCGGACCACCTCGTGCTCTCGGTGCACACGGTGCACCGGCACGTGGCGAACATCCGGTCGCGGCTCGGCGTGCCCTCTCGTGCCGCCGCCGCCGCGTGGGCGCTCCGCAACGGCCTCATCTGAACCGCGTCGCGCCGACGGGCGCGGCGGCAGGGGTGGGCGGATGCCGCGGGGGAGGGGGTCCCGCGGCATCCGCCGTCGGCTACGCCCGCTCGGTCACCGTTCCGCGCTTGAGGTGCAGCCGACGCTCGGCGCGCCTGGCGACCGCCGAGTCGTGCGTCACGATCACGAGCGTCAGCCCGCGGTCGCGGTGGAGCCCCTCGAGGAGCCCCATGATCTCGTCGCGCGTCTGCTCGTCGAGGTTGCCGGTGGGCTCGTCGGCGAGGAGCACCTCGGGCTCCTTCACGAGCGCCCGGGCGATCGCCACGCGCTGCTGCTGGCCGCCGGAGAGCTCGCCCGGCACGTGGTGCGCGCGGTCGCCCAGCCCGACCGACTCGAGCGCCTGGGCCGCACGCCGCCGCCGCTCCTCGGCGGAGACGCCGAGCGGCTCGAGGGCGGTCTCGACGTTCTCCTGCGCGGTCAGGGTGGGGATGAGGTTGAAGCCCTGGAACACGAATCCGATCTCGGCGGCACGGATGCGGCCGAGCTTCGTGTCCGGCAGGCCCGACAGGTCGGAGTCGCCGAGCGAGATCCGGCCGGACGTGGGGCGGTCGAGCGCGCCGAGCAGCTGCAGCAGCGTCGACTTGCCGCCGCCCGTCGGCCCCTGGATCGCGACGAGCTGCCCCGTCGGGATCTCGAGGCTGACGTCGTGCAGCGCGTGGATGGTGCGGTCCTTCTGTCGGTACGTCTTGGTGACGTGCTCGAGGGTGTACATGCGTGGGTCCTTCTTCCGGGGTCCGGTGGTCTGCGCGACGGATGCCGCGGTCAGGCGTTGCTCCGCAGTGCTTCGGCGGGGCGCAGCCGGCTGGCGCGCCATCCGCCGATCGCACCGGCGAGGAGACCGCCGAGCAGGGCGAGCCCGACCGCGAGGGCGACCACCGACACCGTGACGGGGGCGTTGAGGACGACATCGGTCGCCTGCTGCGCCGCGAACGGCCCGCCGCCGCCGAACCCGCCGCCCTCGGCGCCGGGGCCGGCCGCCTGCGGGGCCGACGTCGTCGCGAGGTTCGGCGAGACCGCGTTCACGATGCCGATGCCGACGAAGCCGAGCGCGAGGCCGGCGGCGCCGCCGATGAGGCCCTGCACGAGCGACTCGCCCGCGACCTGGCCGACGATGCGGCGGTTCGACCAGCCGATCGCCTTCAGCGTGCCGAACTCCCGGGTGCGCCGGGTGACGCCCTGGATGGTGAACAGGATCGCGATGAGGAACGCGGCCGCGAGCACGGCGATCGAGAGCCAGAGGCCGAGGCTCGAGATCAGCGAGCTCGCACTGCCGAGCGAGCCCGAGACGCTCGCCGCCAGGTCCTCCTGGGTATTCACGGCCTGGTCGGGCAGCGCCTCTTCGAGCGCGGCCTTCACGGCGGGGATGTCGGCGGCCGAGGCGGCCTGCACCGAGATGTCGGACACCTGGCCGTCGGCGCCCGAGAGCGCCTGCGCCACGTCGAGCGGGATGTAGGCGTTCGATGCCGTCGCGGCATCCGCCGACGTCGACGCGACCGTGCCGACGACCTCGAACTCGGCGCCGCCGAGCTCGATCGTGTCGCCCACGGCGAGGCCCTCGGTGGTCGCGTACTCGGCGTCGAGGACCGCGACGTCCTCGCCCGCGTCGCCCGACTCGAGGCCGCGGCCGTCGGCGAGCTCGACCGCGCTCAGCGGGCCGAGCGCGGTGGCGCCCGGGTCGACGCCCGTGACCGTCACGCTGGTGACGTCGAACGCGCCGCCGCCGAAGCCGCCGGCGCCGCCCTCGCCGGGGGCGGGCATGGCGGCGTCGGCGCCTGCGGACTGGTCGCCCGTCGCCTGGTCGCCGCTCGGCCGCTCCGGGAGCTCGCCGTCGAAGGTGACGTTGGTCAGGCTCAGGGTCGCGGATGCCGCGGCCACCCCGTCGACGCCCTCGACCGTGTCGAGCGTCGAGGCGTCGAAGGTCGCGGCGCCGCGCTCGGTGATGAGGCGCGAGTTGCTGAACGCGGTGCCGTCGTCGGTCGTCTCGCCGTCGTCCGAGCCGAACTCGAACCGGACGCCCGGTCCGCCGCCCTCGCCCTGCTCGGGCGGGCCCGCGGCCTGCGACACGGTGAGGTCGGTGCCGACGCCGTAGACGGATTCGAGCACGGCGGCCTGCGCGTCGCGCACGCCCGCCGAGACGGCGTTCACGATCATGACGAGCGCGATCGCGAGCGCCATCCCGACCGCGACGATCGCGGTCTGCCGGCGGCGCCCGGCGAGCTCGCGCCGGAGGTAGGTGAAGAACATGCGGGGTCCTCATCGGTCGTCCCGGCCCACGGCGATCGCGGGCCCGGATCGGACGCTACGGAGGGCGGCTGTGGCGTGCCGATGGCGCCCCTGTGGATCCGGTATGAGCGGCCCCGGTGCGGACGTCATGGCAGGATCACAGGCGGCATCCGCCCCGGTCATAGGAAGGGCACAGGATTCCGCGCATACTCGGAAGCATGAGCATGGAGACCGGCACCGGAACCGCGCACCGCCCGCAGATCGCGAAGGCGGACGGCAGCGCCGTCCGCGTGCTCGTCGTCGACGACGAGAACTCGCTCACCGACCTGCTGAAGATGGCGCTGCGCTACGAGGGCTGGGAGGTCCGCACCGCCGCCGACGGCCTCGGGGCCGTCCGCGTCGCCCGGGAGTTCCGACCCGACGCCATCGTGCTCGACATCATGCTCCCCGACATCGACGGGCTCGAGGTGCTCCAGCGCGTGCGCGCCGACGGCACCGAGACCCCCGTGCTCTTCCTCACGGCCAAGGACTCGCTCGACGACCGTATCGCCGGCCTCACCGCGGGCGGCGACGACTACGTCACCAAGCCCTTCAGCCTCGAGGAGGTCGTCGCGCGGCTCCGCGGCCTCATCCGGCGGTCCACGCTCACGCTCGCCCAGGCGAAGGACCCGGTGCTCCGAGTCGGCGACCTCTCGCTCGACGAGGACTCGTACGAGGTCGAGCGCGACGGCGCGACGGTCGAGCTCACCGCGACCGAGTTCGAGCTGCTCCGCTTCCTGATGCGCAACCCCCGCCGCGTGCTGTCGAAGGCCCAGATCCTCGACCGCGTGTGGAACTACGACTTCGGCGGCAAGGAGTCCGTCGTCGAGCTCTACATCTCGTACCTGCGCAAGAAGATCGACGCGGGGCGCGAGCCCATGATCCACACGGTGCGCGGCGCGGGCTACATGCTCAAGGCGGCCGGATGACGCACCCCGGCGACCCCGGCTACGCGGCCGCGGCGCGTCGAGCCGCGTCGGAGCGCACCCGGGCGGCGACGGATGCCGCGGCCGACGCCGCGGCTCCCGCGGCGTCCGCAGTGACGGCGACCGCGGACCGCCCGCGCCGGCGGCCGGCACCGCAGACCCTGCGCCGCCGGCTGCTCGTCGTCATCGCGGCCCTCGTGGTGCTCGTCAGCGCGATCGTGGGGCTCGTGAGCGTCGCGGCCCTGCACAACCAGCTCGTCGCCCGCCTCGACGCGCAGCTCGTCCAGGCCACGGACCGCGCTGCGCGCACCCTCGGCGACGAGCGCGACGAGCACGATGATCGCGTGCCGCTGCCGCCCGAGGGCGCCGAGGCGCTGCTGCGCATCCCCGGCCAGCCGGTCGGCGCGATCGCCGCACTCGTGACCGACCGCGCCGTCGTGACCTTCGGCGCGATCGACCAGGAGGGCGAGTTCGTCGACCCGCCCCAGGCCGTGGCGCCCGTGCTGGCGTCCGTGCCGACGGATCGCGACCCGGTCACGGTCGAGCTCGACGAGCTCGGGGAGTACCGGGCGATCGCCGCGCCCACCGACGGCGGGTACTCGTTCGTCGTCGCCTTCCCGCTCACGGACGTGAACGCGACCACCGCGCAGCTCGCGATCACCGTCGCCGTCGTGGCCATCGCCGGGCTCGCCGCCGCCCTGGCGCTCGGCGCCGTGATCGTGCGGCGCGCGCTCGTGCCGCTCGACCGGGTCACCGAGACCGCGACGCTCGTGTCGGAGCTCCCGCTGGCGCGCGGCGACGTCGAACTGCCCGACGAGGTGCCCGTCGACGACGAGCGCACCGAGGTGGGGCGCCTCGGCACCGCCTTCAACCGCATGCTCGGGCACGTGTCGTCGTCGCTGTCGGCGCGCGAGCGCTCGGAGCGCAAGGTGCGGCGCTTCGTCGCCGACGCCAGTCACGAGCTGCGCACGCCGCTCGCCTCGATCCGCGGCTACGCGGAGCTCACTCGCCTGCACGGCGGCGACCTGCCGCCCGACGTGCTGCACGCCCTCGGCCGCATCGAGTCGGAGTCGCTGCGCATGACGGACCTCGTCGAGGACCTGCTCCTGCTCGCCCGCCTCGACGAGGGGCGCGAACTGCGACGCGACCCCGTCGACCTCACGCAGCTCGTGATCGACGCGGTCGGCGACGCGCAGGTCGCCGCGCCCGATCACGAGTGGCGGGTGGAGGTCCCCGACGACGCCGTCACCGTGACGGGAGACGCGAGCCGCCTGCACCAGGCCGTGGCGAACCTGCTCGCGAACGCGCGCGTGCACACGCCGGAGGGCACGGAGGTCGTCGTGCGCGTCGCCCGCCTCGCCGCCTCCGGCGGCGCGCCGGCCCGCGTGCGGATCACGGTCGCCGACGACGGTCCCGGGATCGACGAGTCCGTGCGCGCCACCATGTTCGAGCGGTTCGCGCGCGGCGACGCCTCGCGCTCCCGCCGGGCGGGCAGCACCGGCCTCGGGCTCGCGATCGTCCGGGCCGTCGTCGAGGCGCACCACGGCACGGTCGGCGTGGAGAGCGAGCCGGGACGCACCGAGTTCGCGGTCGACCTCCCCGCCTGAGCGGCCTCACTGCACGGGCGCGTCCGGGGGCGGCAGCCGGACCTCGGACTCCGGCTCGACCGTGACGCCGCGCACGCCGCGCATCCGCTCGACCGCCTCGGGCGCGGCGCGCCCGGTGACGATCCCGAGCGCGTCGAGCACCTGCTCGACCTCGAGCCCGGCGTCCTCGAGCTCGGCGACGGCGTCGTCGACGCCGCGCCCCTGCACCGAGACGTGGACGCGCGCCGCCTCACCGGGTCCGGCGCCGCCGGATGCGGCGCCGGACCCCGATGCGGCGTCGGCTCCGACGCCGTCCGGATCGGTCATCGCAGTTCCCGCGGGACGGGGACCGGGGTGATCTCGCCGGGGTCGACGACGGGACCGGGTCGCCACGGCACGGGCTCGTAGTCCCACACCGGCCGGCGGCGCGTCGGCACGACCGCGAGGCCGGCACCGACGTCGATCGCGGGCTGGGGGAGCGGGACGGCCGTGCGCTCGAGCTCGCGCCAGAGTGCGCGGCCGCGCAGGCCGGTCTTCTGCGCGAGGCAGGCGGCGATGCCCGCGACGTGCGGCGTCGCCATGCTCGTGCCCGACTTGCGGCCGTACGAGCCCTTCGAGACGGGGACCGACGACCAGGTCGCCACGCCCGGGGCGGCGATGTTCACCTCGCCGCCGTTGCCGTTCAGGCCGCGGCACGAGAACGGCGCCCGCATGAGCGACTGGTCGAGCGCGGCGACCGCGAGGATCGACGGGCTGTTGGCCGGGGCGTTCACGGGTCCGTTGTTGTTGCCGGCGGCCGCGACGATGAGCGACCCGGCGTTCAGCGCGGCCTGTCCGGCCTGCTCGTAGTAGGCGAAGTAGGCCTGCCCGGGCGCGACCGTCGAGCCCAGCGACATCGAGATCACCTGCGCGCCCTGCTGGACGGCCCACTGGATGCCGGCGAGGATCCCGCCGCTCGCGCCGCTGCCCTGGTCGCTCAGCACCTTCCCGACCACGAGCCGCGCGCGATGCGCGACGCCGTAGCGCCGCTTCGTGCCGCGAGGCCGCTTGGCGCCCGCCGCGGTGCCGGCGCAGTGCGTGCCGTGCGAGTGCCCGTCCTGCACCGGCTGGCCGGCGACGAACGACTGGCTCGCGACGACGCGGTGCGCGAAGTCGGGGTGGTCGAGGTCGATCCCCGTGTCGAGGACGGCGACCCGCATGAGGGTGCCGCCCCAGGGCGCCGTCGAGAGGATCGGCGGGATCGCGCGGACCGCCTTCAGGCCCCACGCGTACGTGTCCGTGTCGGCGTACACCTCCGCCGCGTCGACCTCCTCGTCCTCGGTGCCGGCCTCGGCGTCCTCCTCCTCGAGCACCGGCGCGTCCATCGCGTCGATCGTGTCGAGCGGGTGAACCCAGACCTCGGGCTCGACCGCGAGGATCGGGCTGGACGAATCGTCCACCGCGCGCGACAGCGACCGGGCCTGCTCGCCGTCGCCGTCGACGACGGCGATGTTCAGGAGGTCGAGGTACAGGTCGCCGGATGCCGCGGCCGCCGGGTCGTCGCCCAGCCCGCGGGGCATGCTCCGCTCGATGCCGGCCACGTCGCGCAGCTCGCGCGTCGCGGTGTCGGCATCGACCGGGGCGAAGGTGATGATCTGCCGGCCGGTGGGCCCCTCGGGGAGCCGGAGGTCGGCGTCGGACGTCGTCATCGTGTCGTTCCTTCCCTCAGCGGCGTTCGGCCCGCCCGCGTTCGAAGAGGGTCGACGTCGGATGTGCCACCCAGTGTGCGCCGCCTCGGGGGTCGACGGCATCGGGGCGCGCCCTGAAGGTCCCGGACTGCTCGGCCCGGCGGAGCGATCGCCCGGAGACGCACGACGGCCCCGGACCGCGGGGTCCGGGGCCGTCCAGGGGCTCGACGCGTCGGCGGGTCCGCCGGGTCAAGCCTCGCTGATCACGCGGAGGAGGTCGGCGAACCGCCGAAGGTCTTCGGCGGGGTGGTCGCGCAGGGCGTCCCGCAGCCGAGCCTGGTTCGCGTCGCGCACCGCGCGGATGCGCTCCTCCGCCTCGGGGGTCGCGGCCAGCACGCGCAGGCGGCCGTCGCGCTCGTCGGGGCGGCTCGTCACGAGGCCGACCTCCTCGAGCACGCGGACCTGCCGGCTCACGACGCTCTTGTCCATCTCGAGGTGCTCGGCCAGCACGTGCGCGTTGGTCGGCCCGAGCCGGACGATCGAGCTGAGCAGCTTGTAGCCGGCCGGCTGCAGGTCGGGATGGACCTGCTCGGCCGACTGCTTCCAGACCGTGCGGATGCGGTTGAACATCACGCCGAACTGCTCCTCGACGAGGGCGATGGCCTCGTCGACGGCGGGATCGGCGGTCATGGCGTTCATGCTACTTGCGCGCTCCCGCCGCGGCGGCCTCGCGCTCGTCGTCGATGCCCTCGACGATCGCGATCGACGAGGTCGCCGGCACGCCGAGCTCGGCGTCGGCGAGGTCGATGGCGACCTGCTCGGCCTCCTCCTCGAGCTTCTCGGCCGCGTTCTGGCGCGAGAGGGGCCGGTTGGGCAGGAACGCGATCGCGATGAAGCTCAGCACCGCGAGCGGGACGGCGATGATGAAGACGTCGGCGATGCCGTGCCCGTAGGCGCCCTCGACGATCACGCGGATCGCGTCGGGGAGCTCGGCCACCCTCGGGACGCCGCCGCCCGCGAGGCCCTGCAGCGCCTCGACCTCCGCGGCGGAGCTCGGGGTGAACGAGCTGAGCCCGTCGGTCACGTGGCTCGTGACCTGGGTCGCGAGCACGGAGCCCATGACCGTCACGCCGATCGTGCCCGCGATCGTGCGGAAGAAGTTCACGTTCGAACTCGCCGCGCCCAGCTGGGAGGCGGGGGTGTCGTTCTGCACGACGAGCGTGAGGTTCTGCATGACCATGCCGAGGCCCGCGCCGAGGACCACCATGAAGACGGAGACCTGGAGGAAGTCGGTGTCGTATCGGAGGGTCGACATCAGGCTGGCGCCCGCGATGATGAGCGCCGAGCCGAGCAGCATCCAGCCCTTCCACTTGCCGTACCGGCTGACGAGGGCGCCGATGCCGATCGACGCGCCCATCTGGCCGACGACCATGGGGATGGTCATGAGGCCGGACTCGGTCGGCGTGGCGCCGCGCGCGAGCTGGAAGTACTGCGCGAGGAAGACGCTCGTCGCGAACATGGCGACGCCGACGGAGATCGAGGCGATCACAGCGAGCGTGAAGGTGCGGTTCGCGAAGAGGGTCATCGGCACGATCGGCTCCTCGACGAGGAACTCGGTCACGACGAAGCCGACGAGCGCGACGGCGGCCACGCCGATGAGGACGTAGCTGGTCATCGAGTCCCAGTCGAACTGGGTGCCGCCGAGCGAGACCCAGACGAGCAGCAGCGAGACGCCGACGGCGAGCAGCGCCGCGCCGACGTAGTCGATCCGCACCCGGTCGCGGGTCGCCTTCGGCAGGTGCAGCGTGCGCTGGATCAGGATGATCGCGGCGATGGCGAACGGGATGCCGAGGAAGAAGTTGGCGCGCCATCCGAACGCGTCGGTGATGACGCCGCCGAGCAGGGGCCCGCCGATGGTGGCCAGGGCCATGACGCCGCCGACGAGGCCCATGTACTTGCCGCGCTCGCGCGGCGAGATGATGAGCGCGACGGCGACCATGACGAGCGACATGAGGCCGCCGGCGCCGATGCCCTGCACGACGCGGACCGCGATGAGCATCGTCGTGTCCTGCGCGAAGCCGGCGATGGCGGTGCCGACGACGAAGAGTCCGAGGGCGACCTGGAGGAGCACCTTGCGGTTCACGAGGTCGGCGAGCTTGCCCCAGATCGGGGTGGTGACGGCGGTCGCGAGGAGGCTCGCGGTGATGACCCAGGTGTAGGCGGCCTGGTCGCCGCCGAGGTCGGCGATGATGCGGGGCATCGAGGTCGAGACGACCGTGCCCGAGAGCACGGCGACGAACATGCCCATGATGAGGCCCGAGAGGGCCGTGAGCACCTCGCGGTGCGAACGCTTCGACACGGGGTCGGCGGTGGTGGGTGATGCGGTCATGGAGTCCTTGTCCAGATAGTTGATGACGGTCAACCATACGAAGATCGTTGAGATATGTCAACTATCGACCACGGTCAACCATTCCCACCCCCGAATCGTTTCTCAGGAGGACGCGCCGGAGCGCTCCGCGCTCGACGGCGCGTCCTCCTGAGAAAGCGCGGGTTTCGCGCGATCCCTCCTGAGAAGAGCGAGTGGTGGTGGTGGTGGGTGGAGGGGGGCGATTTGGCGGCGGACGCGGCATCCGTTAGCCTTGTCGGAGCCGAAGACCGCTGGTCGTCGTGCGCGCGGGTCGAGAGACCGGTTCGTGCGACCGAAGCTCTGCGAATGCAGGGGCCCGCGCAGGTGTGACGAAGACTTTCCCGATGATCGGGTCCGAGCTCCGCGCGTCTGCGCCGGAGCTCTTTTCCATTCCCACACGTTTCCAGCGGCTCCGAGGCCGTGCATCGCCACCGCGGTGCACGTTGAAGACACAAGGAGTGGCCATGGCGAACAAGGAAGCCGCGGTTGCCGAGCTCACCGAGAAGTTCGAGAGCTCGACCGCCGTTCTGCTGACCGAATACCGCGGCCTCACTGTTGCCCAGCTCAAGGAGCTGCGCAAGTCCATCAGTGGGGACGCGAGCTACGCCGTGGTGAAGAACACGCTGACCAAGATCGCGGCGAACAACGCCGGGATCACCGCGTTCGACGACCAGCTCGCTGGCCCGTCGGCCGTGGCCTTCGTGCACGGCGACCCCGTCGCCGTCGCGAAGTCGCTGCGTGACTTCGCCAAGGCGAACCCCCTCCTCGTGGTCAAGGGCGGCTATTTCGATGGCAAGCCCCTGACCGCCGAAGAGGTAGGCAAGCTCGCCGACCTCGAGTCCCGCGAAGTGCTCCTGGCGAAGCTCGCCGGCGCCTTCAAGGCCTCGCTGTTCGGAGCCGCATATCTGTTCAACGCGCCGCTGTCGAAGGCCGTCCGCACGGTCGACGCGCTGCGTGAGAAGCAGGAGTCCGCTGCGTAGGCGCGAGCCTCTCAAGCGGTGAGTTACCAGAAATCTAAGGAGAAGAATCATGGCGAAGCTGTCCACTGAGGAGCTGCTCGAGCAGTTCAAGGGCCTGACCCTCATCGAGCTCTCGGAGTTCGTCAAGGCGTTCGAGGAGACCTTCGAGGTCACCGCGGCCGCCCCCGTCGCCGTTGCCGGCCCCGCCGCCGCCGGCGGTGGCGCCGCTGCCGAGGAGGTCGAGGAGAAGGACTCGTTCGACGTCGTCCTCGAGGCTGCCGGCGACAAGAAGATCCAGGTCATCAAGGTCGTCCGCGAGCTCACCTCGCTCGGCCTCGGCGAGGCGAAGGCCGTCGTCGACGGTGCTCCGAAGGCCGTCCTCGAGGGCGCCAACAAGGAGACCGCCGACAAGGCGAAGGAGGCCCTCGAGGCCGCCGGCGCCACCGTCACCCTCAAGTAAGCCTGCGCGCTCGCTCGAGCGCCGCAGCGTGAGGTGACTGCGTCACCTGAACACACGGATGCCCCGTGCCGATCCATTCGGCACGGGGCATCCGTCGTCTCCGGCGTCAGTCGTGCTCGCTCCGGACGAGGAGCGCGAAGATGCCGGCGTAGGTGTTCGGCCCCGGGACGCCGTCGATCGGGCCCGAGTAGCCACCCCGCTGGGCGATGCGCTGGAGTCCCCGCCAGGTGTTCGGTCCGGGGACGCCGTCGATGGGTCCCGTGTAGCCGGCGCCGGCGAAGATCGTCTGCAGTCCGCGCCAGGAGTTCGGCCCCATGACGCCGTCGTACGGTCCGAAGTACCCGCCGATCCGCCCCATGGTCTGGAGCGCGCGGTAGGTGTCCGCGTCGGGGACCCCGTCGACCGGCATGACGTAGCTGAACCCGGGCAGCAGTCGCTGCACGCCCTTCCAGGACTCCACGCCCATGGCTCCGTCGATCGGCCCGGTGTAGCCGCCCAGTGCCGCGAAGCGCTGGAGCGCCTTCCACGTGTTCGTGCCGGGTGCGCCGTCGATCGGCCCGGTGTACCCGTAGCCGGTGACGACGTGCTGCAGCGCCCGCCAGGTGTTCGGGCCCGGCACGCCGTCGTTGGGTCCGTCGTAGGCTCCCGCGCGGGCGAGCCGCTGCAGGGTGATGCCGTCCTCGTGGGCGATCGCCGCGCTCCGGGCGGCCGTGGTCTCGGTGGTCATGATGCCCTCCCTCATCCGGGCCGGTTGTCGTGCCATCCGATCGGTGCCGGATGTCGGCCCGCTCGGGACGGTACGGACGCGGGGGAGGGGTCGCCACCGGGTTGCCCCTGAGGCGCCGTGGGGGTCTGCCCGAAATCATATGCATAGTTTTGCTATATACTTCTGCGGTGACCGCTCCGAACCAGCTCTCCGACCTCATCGGCGACCTCATCTCGTTGAGCCACCGCCTCACGCGCCTCGCCGCCACGAGCACCGACAGCACCGAGTCGCCCGCCGTGTGGCGCACCCTCTCCGTGCTCCGCGACCACGGCCCGCTCCGCCTCGGCGAGCTCGCCCGCGCCAGCCGGGTCAGCCAGCCGACCATGACCAAGCTCGTGCACTCGCTCGACGAGCGGGGCTGGATCCGTCGCATCGCCGACCGCGAGGATGCGCGGGCCTGGCTCATCTCCATCGACCCCACGGGCCTGGCCGCGCTCGCCGCGTGGCGCACCGAGCTCGCCGAGACGCTCGCCCCGCGGTTCGCCGACCTCGACGGGGCCGAGCTCGACGCGCTCGCGCGGGCGGCGGACGTGATCCGCGAGCGCCTCGAGCGCGCCGACGACGAGGCGGCCGCCGGGGACGTCGCGTGAGCCGCGGCACCGCGCCGTCGACCGGGTCGGGCTCCATCCTCCGCCAGCCGACGGCGGTCTGGGCCGTCGCCTTCTCGTGCGTCATCGCGTTCATGGGCATCGGCCTCGTCGACCCGATCCTGCCCGCGATCGCCGACAGCCTCGAGGCGACCCCCACCCAGGCCGAGCTGCTCTTCACCAGCTACCTGCTCGTCACCGGGCTCGCGATGCTCGCCACGAGCTGGGTGTCCAGCCGCATCGGGCCCAAGCGCACGCTCGTGATCGGCCTCGGCGTGATCGTGCTCTTCGCGACGGCCGCGGGGCTCGCCCAGAGCGTCGAGGCCGTCATCGGCTTCCGCGCGGGCTGGGGGCTCGGCAACGCGCTGTTCATCTCGACGGCGCTCGCCACGATCGTCGGTGCGGCCGCCAGCGGTTCCGGCGCGGCGATCATCCTGTACGAGGCGGCGCTCGGCCTCGGCATCGCGGTCGGGCCGCTGCTCGGCGGCCTGCTCGGCCACCTGAGCTGGCGCGGCCCGTTCTTCGGGACCGCGGCGCTCATGGCCGTCGGCGTGATCGCGATCCTGGTCTTCCTCCGCGACGACATGCCGGCGGGCGCCGGCGGTCCGCGACGCGAACCCACGCGCCTGTCCGCACCGATCCGCGCCCTCCGGCAGCCGGCGCTCGCGGTGCTCGCGACCGCGGCGCTGTTCTACAACATCGGCTTCTTCGTGCTCCTCGCGTACTCGCCCTTCCCGCTCGGCTTCGACGCGATCGGCCTCGGGCTGACGTTCTTCGGCTGGGGTGTCGCGCTCGCGCTCACGTCCGTGTTCCTCGCCCCGATCCTGACCGCGCGGATGCCGCGCACCCGCGTCCTGCAGTTCGCGCTCCCGTTGCTCGTCGTCGACCTCGCCGTGGCCGGCGTCGTGATCGACGACCCGGCGGCCCTCGTCGCATGCATCGTCGCGGGCGGCCTCGTGCTCGGCGTGCTGAACACCGTCCTCACCGAGTGCGTCATGGAGGCGACGGACCTGCAGCGCTCGGTCGCGTCGAGCGCGTACTCGGCGGTGCGGTTCCTCGGCGGCGCCATCGCACCGCCGGCCGCCGCCGAGCTCGCGCACCTGATCGCGCCGGACGCCCCGTACTACGCCGCCGCGGGCGCCGTGCTCGTCGCGCTCGCCGTCGTGCTGGTCGGCCACCGGGCGCTCCGGCGGGTCGACGGGCCCGAGCGGCTGGAGGCCGCCGAGGAGGCGGAGGCGGTGGCCGTCGGCGACGCCGCCTGACCCGCTCAGCGTGCCGCGAGCACGCGGCCGGACGGCGCCGTCGTGCTGCCGCGCACGACGAGCCGGGTGTCGAGCGGCCGGTCGAAGTCCGGCAGCCCGTCGGGCGTCAACGGGTCGTCGTCGCCGGTCGGCTCGCCGAGCAGTCGCAGGACCGCGTCGACGGCGAACCGCCCCTGCGCACCCGGCAGCTGCTCGATCGTCGTGAGTCCGAACAGCTCGGCGTGCTCGTGGCCGTCGAACCCGATGACCGACAGGGTGCCGGGCACGGCGAGCCCGAGCCGCTCCGCCGCGCGCATCACCCCGAACGCGATCTCGTCGGATGCCGCGAAGATCGCGGTCGGCCGCGTCGCCGGATGCCCGAGCAGCTGCAGTCCGGCGTCGTACCCGCCGGGCAGCGTCATCTCGGCCTCGACGATCCCGTCCTCGCCGCCGACGGGGTCGAGGCCCGCCTCGCGCATCGCGTCGAGGAACCCGGCGCGCCGGAACGCCTGGACGCTGCGCGCGGCCGAGCCGGCGCCCGCCCCCGCGAGGTGGGCGATGCGGGTGTGGCCGAGGTCGATGAGGTGCTCGGTCGCGAGCCGGGCGGCGCCGCGGTCGTCGATCGCGAGCCGGGGCGCGCTGCCCGCCGTCCCGCCGAGCGCGATGATCGGCTTGCCCCGTCGCTCCACGAGCTCGGCCTCGGCGTCGCTGAGGTCGACGCCGACGGCGATCACGGCGTCGACGCGCTTGCGCGCGAGGAAGAAGTCGAAGACCCGGTCGCGTTCCGGGCCGGAGAGCGCGAGGTTGTACAGCGTCAGGTCGTACCCCGAGGCGAGGAGGGTGCGCTCGATGCCCTCGAGCACCTCGCCGAAGAACCACCGGTTGATGAACGGGATGACCACGCCGACGTTCTTCGTGCGGCCCGTGACGAGGCTGGCGGCGTTCGGGGAGGCGATGTAGCCGATCTCGGCCGCGGCCTCCACGACGCGGCGCCGCGTCTCCTCCGAGACGTAGCCGCGACCGGTCAGTGCGCGCGAGGCGGTCGACTTCGAGACCCCCGCGAGGCGTGCGACGTCCGAGATCGCGGTCATCCACGCTCCCTCCATCGGGCCCTGCGTCCGACTGTACTTGCTCACCCGAGCACTGTGGAACCGGTGCCACAATCCGGCGGTCGTCATCCGATCGTGACGCGACCGAGTCTTGCCCGCGGTCGCCGCGGTCGCCTAGCGTGGGGTCTGGAACCGGTTCCCGGCTCTGCCTGCACCACACTCAACGAGGAGATGACATGAGACTCACACGGCATCGCCGCTGGGCGGTCCCCGTCGTGGCGGCCGCGGCGGTCGGCCTGACGCTCACCGCCTGTACCGGCGACATCGCGAGCGAGGACGCGGGAGACGTCGACTGTTCGGACTACGAGGAGTACGGCACCTTCGACGGCGCCGAGGTCACGATCGGCGGCACGATCCTCGACCTCGAGGCCGACCGACTGGTCGAATCGTGGTCGGACTTCGCCACCTGCACCGGCATTTCGATCGACTACCAGGGCTCGAGCGAGTTCGAGGCCCAGATCGCAGTGCTCGCCGAGGGCGGCAACGCGCCCGACATCGGCTTCGTCCCCCAGCCCGGCCTCGTCCAGCGGCTCTCCGACGGAGGCTGGCTGATCCCGGCATCCGAGTCGGTCGAGGCGAACGTCGACGAATGGTGGTCGGAGGACTGGAAGGGCTACGGCACCTACAACGACACGTTCTACGGCGCGCCGCTCATGGCGAGCATCAAGGGCTACGTCTGGTACTCGCCGGCGGAGTTCGAGGAGAAGGGGTACGAGATCCCGAAGACCCTCGACGAGCTCAGGGACCTGTCGCAGACCATCGCCGACGAGGGCGACCACAAGCCCTGGTGCGTGGGCCTCGAGTCCGGTGAGGCCACCGGCTGGCCCGGCACGGACTGGGTCGAGGACTACATGCTGCGGCTGCACGGCGCCGACGTCTACGACCAGTGGGTGACCCACGAGATCCCGTTCAACGACCCGCAGGTCGCCGAGGCGTTCGACGCCGTCGGCGAGTACCTGAAGAACGACGACATGGTCAACGGCGGCATCGGAGACGTGTCGACGCAGATCACCGAGGCGTTCCAGACGGCCGGCCTGCCGATCCTCGACGGCGAGTGCTCGCTGCACCACCAGGCGTCGTTCTACGAGACGTTCTGGAACCCCGAGGGCGGCGACGCGAACACCGTGGCCTCCGACGGCACCGTGTTCGGCTTCCTGCTCCCGCCGGCCAACGCCGACGACCCGCTGTCGGTGACCGGCGGCGGCGAGATCGTCGTGGCGTTCACCGACGCCGAGGAGGTCGAGGCGGTGCGCACGTTCCTGTCGAGCGACACGTGGGCGAACAACCGCGTCAGCCTCGGCGGCGTGATCAGCGCCAACCAGGGCGTCGACCCGGAGAACGCATCGAGCGAGCTGCTCGTGCAGTCCATCGAGATCCTGCAGGATCCCGAGACGACGTTCCGGTTCGACGGGTCCGACCTGATGCCCGGTGCCGTCGGCGCCGACTCCTTCTGGAAGGGCATCGTGGCCTGGGTGAGCGGCGACAGCACCGAGTCGGTGCTCGACACCATCGAGGCGAGCTGGCCCAGCAGCTGATCGCCCGCGCGTCGCGCGCGCCCTCCGGGTCGCACGCGATATGACCGAGGGGCGGGGATGGATCCCCGCCCCTCGGGAACCCCCAGATTCAACGACGAACCGGGAGGCAGGCAACATGACCACGGGCGACCTGCTCGGCAAGATCCTTCAGGTGGTGATGGGGCTCGCGGTGTTCGCCGCGATCATCGGCCTCCTCATCTTCTTCATCGACAAGGCCCCGAAACGCGGCCGCGACTACTGGCAGCTCGCCGGGTTCCTGACCCCCGCGCTGATCTTCCTCGCCGTCGGACTCGTCTACCCGGCGATCCGCACGAGCATCCTCGCGTTCCAGGACAGCTCCGGCGGCTGGACCATGGACAACTTCATCTGGACGTTCACGCAGCCGACGGCGATCCGGACCCTGATCAACACGATCATCTGGGTGCTGTTCGTGCCGACGATCTCGACCGCCATCGGCCTCGCCTACGCGGTGTTCATCGACAAGTCGCGTGGTGAGCGGTACTACAAGGTCATCCTGTTCATGCCGATCGCGATCTCGTTCGTGGGCGCCGGTATCATCTGGCGCTTCGTGTACGAGTACAAGTCGGCCGGCCGCGAGCAGATCGGCCTGCTGAACGCGATCGTCGTGCTGTTCGGCGGTGAACCGGTGCAGTGGCTCCAGACCGATCCGATCAACACGTTCCTGCTGATCGTGGTCATGATCTGGATCCAGACCGGATTCGCGATGGTCCTGTTGAGCGCCGCGATCAAGGGCGTCCCGACGGAGCAGATCGAGGCGGCGCAGCTGGACGGCACGAACGCCTGGCAGCGCTTCATCAACGTCACGGTGCCCGGTATCCGCGGCGCCCTCGTGGTCGTCATCACGACCATCTCGATCGCCACGTTGAAGGTCTTCGACATCGTGCGGACGATGACCGCCGGAAACTTCAACACGAGCGTCATCGCGAACGAGATGTACACCCAGGCGTTCCGGGCGAGCGAGATCGGTCGCGGGTCGGCACTCGCGCTCATCCTGTTCCTGCTCGTCATGCCGATCGTCATCTACAACGTCAACGTCCTCCGGAAGCAGAGGGAGATCCGATGAGCAGCGTCGCCCCGGCCGACCTCCCGGTCAGCAAGGACAAGGGGTCCATCGAGGCCGCAGAGGAGTCCGAGTACGCCCAGCGGCCGAAGACGGCGCGCGTCAAGCAGCGCCTGACCTCGCGGACCGCGACGATCGCGTCGCTGATCATCGCGATCCTGTGGACGATCCCGACGTTCGGCCTCTTCATCTCGTCGTTCCGGCCCGCGGAGCTGATCCGCACGACCGGATGGTGGACGATCTTCCAGAACCCCGGGTTCACGTTCGACAACTACGCCGAGGTCCTGCTCTCGCCCTCGGCGTCGTCGCCGCAGCTCGGCGCGTACATCGTGAACTCCATCGCGATCACGCTGCTCGGCACGCTGATCCCGCTCGTGCTCGCGACCATGGCCGCGTACGCGTTCGCGTGGATCAAGTTCAAGGGCGCGAACGCGCTGTTCATCTTCGTGTTCGCCCTGCAGATCGTGCCGCTGCAGATGGCCCTCGTGCCGCTGCTCCAGATCTTCTCGACCTGGCTGCGGCCCATGCAGGCGTGGCTGCACGACGTGATCCCGATCATCCCGGAGCAGAACTACGCCCCGGTGTGGCTGGCGCACGCGATGTTCGCGATGCCGCTCGCGATCTTCCTGCTGCACAACTTCATCTCGGAGATCCCGAACGACGTCATCGAGGCGGCGCGCGTCGACGGCGCCACGCACGGGCAGATCTTCTTCCGGATCGTGCTGCCGCTGGCGACGCCGGCGATCGCGTCCTTCGCGATCTTCCAGTTCATCTGGGTGTGGAACGACCTGCTCGTGGCCCTGATCTTCTCGGGCGGCACACAGGACGTGGCGCCACTGACCCAGCGATTGGCGGAGCTCACGGGTACCCGAGGGCAGGCGTGGGAGCTGTTGACGGCGGGTGCGTTCATCTCGATCGTGATCCCGTTGATCGTGTTCTTCAGCCTGCAGAGGTACTTCGTGCGGGGCCTCCTGGCGGGCGCGACGAAGGGATGAGTCCAGGGGCGGATGCCACGGCGTCCGCCTGCCGGGGAGGGGCGGATGTCGTGGCATCCGCCCCTCCGCATGCGCGGCGCCCGGCCTTGACGCTGGTGAGCGACCCTCATATCGTGCGGACGTACGGTATCCGTCAAGGGGGAAGGGGAACCGCACGATGAAGAGGATGATGCTCGCAGGAGCGGCCGCCGTGGCACTCGCGATCGGCATGGCCTCGCCGGCCGCGGCTGGGCCGCCGGAATGCAACTGGGGAGAGGCCACGCGCGACTTCGTCGCCGCCGAGGGCGGGCAGACGCAGGGCATGCACGCCGCCGACCCGAGCGGCGACGGCCGCGGGTACGAGTCGAGGGTCGGCCTGCCGAACCTCGACCCGACCGCCCAGGGGCAGGGCAAGCTCGTCGCGACCTGCCTGATCGTCACCGGCGGCTAGCCGGACGCAGGCCGCACGCGGCGGGGGCCCGATGGTCCCCGCCGCGTCGCACGTCCGGTGATCGACGCGATGCGACGCCCCGACACCGGCTGGTCCGGTCGGCAGGCACCGCACCTGCCGGTCACGCCCTCGGCGAACGCGGGCTGCCGAGGGCGGCCGGGCGGCCGATGGGTCGGAACCCGCGCCTAGGCTCGATCGCATGAGCATGCATGGGAGTGCGCCGGGGGGCCAGCCCGGGCGCATGGGCGGCCGACCGCGCGGCCGGATCAGCGCGGCGGACGAGGGCGCCCAACGCGCCGAGAACGCCGAGGCGCCGAAGATCCCGCACCTCCTGCGGCGCATCGCCGCCCTGTTCGCGCCGCACAAGGTCGCCCTGTCGGTGACCGTGGCGCTCGTGCTCGTCAGCGCCGCGCTCAGCGTCATCCCGCCGCTGCTCACCGAGCGCGCGTTCGACGACGGACTGTTCCCCGTCGGGCCGGACGGCCAGGTCACCGGTCCGAACCTGCCGGTGCTCACGACGATCGTCGTCGCCATGCTCACCGTGTTCATCGTCTCGTCGCTGCTCGGCGTGTGGCAGACGTGGCTCACCGCGACGGTCGGCAACAAGGTCATGGGCGCGCTGCGCGTGCGGATGTTCACGCACCTGCAGTCCATGGAGCTCAGCTTCTTCACGCGCACGAAGACGGGCGTCATCCAGTCGCGCCTGCAGAACGACGTCGGCGGCGTGGCATCCGTGCTCACCAACACCGTCTCGAGCGTGCTCGGCAACACCGTGACGGTGCTCGCCGCGTTCGTGGCCATGCTGCTGCTGAACTGGCAGCTCACGCTGATCGCGCTGGTGCTGCTGCCGGTGATGGTCGTGGCGCAGCGGCGGGTCGGCCAGGTCCGCGCGCGGATCGCCGCGAAGACGCAGGAGTCGCTGTCGGAGATGACGGCGATCACGCAGGAGACGCTGTCGGTCTCGGGCATCCTGCTGTCGAAGAGCTTCACGCGCCAGCGCAGCGAGATCGCGCGGTACGGCGACGAGAACGCGAACCAGATCCACCTGCAGGTGCGCCAGCAGATGACCGGCCAGTGGTTCTTCGCGATGGTCGGCATCTTCATGTCGGCGATCCCCGCGATCGTCTACCTCGTGTCGGGCTGGCTCATCTCGGGCGGCACGACCGACATCTCGGCCGGCACGATCGTCGCGTTCACGACCGTGCAGGCGCGTCTGCTGTTCCCGCTCATGGCGCTCATGCGCGTGGCGCTCGACCTGCAGACCTCGGGCGCGCTGTTCGCGCGCATCTTCGAGTACCTCGACCTGCGTCCCGCCATCACCGACGCCCCCGGGGCGCGGCCGGTGCCGACGGGCACGGATGCCGCGGGCCGTCCGCTCCTCGGCCGGGTCGAGTTCGACCACGTGTCGTTCCGGTACCCCGACGCCGACGATGACGGACGGCCGACGCTCGACGACGTGTCGTTCGCCATCGAGCCCGGCCAGTACGCCGCGTTCGTCGGGCCGAGCGGCGCCGGCAAGACCACGGTCTCGTACCTGGTGCCGCGCCTCTACGAGGCCTCGGGTGGGGCCGTGCGCTTCGCGGGCGCCGACGTCCGCGACCTCGAGCACGAGTCGCTCGTGTCGAACATCGGCATCGTCAGCCAGGAGACCTACCTCTTCCACGCCTCCATCGCCGACAACCTGCGCTACGCGCGACCCGACGCCACCGATGCCGAGCTCGAGGCGGCCGCGCGGGCGGCGAACATCCACGACACGATCGCCTCGTTCCCCGAGGGCTACGACACGGTCGTGGGGGAGCGCGGCTACCGGCTCTCGGGCGGCGAGAAGCAGCGGATCGCCATCGCGCGCGTGCTGCTGAAGGACCCGGCCGTGCTCGTGCTCGACGAGGCGACGAGCGCGCTCGACACGATCAGCGAGCGGGTCGTGCAGGCCGCGCTCGACGACGCGTCGCGCGGGCGCACGACGATCGCGATCGCCCACCGCCTCTCCACGGTCGTGTCGGCCGACGTGATCTTCGTGGTCGTCGCCGGCCGGATCGCCGAGCGCGGAACGCACGCCGAGCTCATCGCACAGGGCGGCGTGTACGCGTCGCTCTACCGGCAGCAGGCGGAGCAGCCGCGCGTCCCGACGGCCTGAGCCGCGTCGCGCGGATGCGCGCGCTCAGGAGCGCTCGGCGAGCATCGTCTCCATGAGCTCGATCTCGGCCTGCTGGCTCCGCACGATGGCGTCGGCGAGCGAGACGACGACGGGGTAGGTGGATCGATCGAGCACGGCGTCCGCCATCTCGACGGCGCCCTGGTGGTGCGTGATCATGAGCTCGAGGAAGCGGCGCTCGGCCTCGACGCCCTCGAGCCCGCGCAGCTCGGCGACCTCCTCGGGCGTCGCGAGCCCCGGCATCGGCTCGCCGGGCACGTGGGCGGCCCCGTCGTCGGATGAGTCGTGGCCGTCGTGGCCGCCGCCGTCGGGTGCGGGCCGGGTCATCCACGTCATGGACGGCTCGGGCCCGGCCTGCGGGAGGCCCCACTCGGCGAGCCAGCCGTACATCTGCCCCGACTGCTGGGCCTGGGCGGTGGCGATGTCGTACGCCAGCAGGCGCACGTCGGGGTCGTCGGTCGCGTCCCGGACGATCATCGCGAGTTCCACGCCCTGCTGGTGGTGCACCTGCATGTCGCGAGCGAAGCCGGCCTCGGCGCTCGCGTTCGCCGGGGTCTCCTCGCCGAGCGTGGAGAGGCGACCGAACGCGAAGGCCACGCCGGCCACGGCGATCACGGCGACGGATGCCGCCACGACGGCCGCCCACCGCCCGACACCGCGTCGGGGGGCGTCGACGACCGGCTCGCTCACGCGACCTTGCCGGGGCCGTCGATCGCGCCGGTGCACAGGGCGCCGGGCTCGGGCACGTCCTGGCTCTGCCAGTACTCCTCGAGGAAGTCGGCGATGCGCGGGTCGTCCGCCTCGTCGACCTGGAGCTGCACGTTCCAGCCGCTCAGCACGACGGGCGCGGGCAGGCCCTCGAAGGGCGACAGGATGACGTAGGTGCCGGGCAGCACGGAACGCAGCGTCGACACGTCGTCGTCGGAGAGCGCGTCGGGGTCGTAGGTCACCCAGATCGCGCCGTGCTCGAGGGAGTGGACGGCGTTCTCGTTCGGCACGGGCTGCTCGTAGACGCCGCAGTTGAGCCATGCGGGGTTGTGCTCGCCGCCGGCGGGCGGGTTCTGCGGGTAGTCGACGACGCCCTCGACGTGCGCCGACGAGTTGTCGAAGGTCTCGACGCCCTCGATGTCGGCCCCGGTGCCGCCGGCGGTGTAGCTGGGGCGCTGCGGGGTGAGCGCGATCGAGCCGACGACGAGGGCGACGATCGCGACGCCGGCGGCCACGGAGCCCCAGATCGCGATGCGCCGATTGCGCTTCATGCGCGCCTCGCGCTTCCGGAACTCCTCGAGCTTGCGCTCGCGTTCGGCGGCTCGCTGCTGCTTGACGGTGGGCTTCCTACCGGGCGGGGTCGCGCTCACGCGGGGCCTTCCTCGTGCGGGGGGTGCGGGGACGGGGGATCTCCATACGAACGCATCGGGCTGGGAGAACGCCGTCAGCCGCGCCGTGCGGGCCCGGATCGGTCGCCCGGGTCTAGCATTCGGGTGTCGGCATGGGGGCGACCTCGTGCGGACCGGTCCTCCGGTCCGGGTCGGAAGGCCGGCGGGGGAGGTCGGCGCATGGCCGAGGGGACGGATGCGGTCACGGCGGATGCCGCGGACGAGCACGACGCAGGGCGCGGCAGCGGCCTGAACCGGCGGGTCGTCGCGCTCGCCGTGGCGGGCGCGGTCGGCGGGTTCCTGTTCGGGTTCGACTCGTCGGTCGTGAACGGCGCCGTCGATGCGATCGAGCAGGAGTTCGGCCTGTCGGCGGGCCTCACGGGGCTCGCCATCGCGAGCGCACTGCTCGGCTGCGCGGTCGGCGCCGAGCTCGCCGGGCGGCTTGCGGACCGGTTCGGCCGCATCCCGGTGATGGTGATCGGCGCGAGCCTGTTCCTCGTCTCGGCCGTCGGCTCCGGCCTGGCGCTCGGCGTCTGGGACCTCATCGTCTGGCGCGTCATCGGCGGACTCGGGATCGGCATCGCGTCGGTCGTGTCGCCCGCGTACATCGCCGAGATCTCGCCCCGTCGCGCGCGGGGGCGCCTGGCGTCGCTGCAGCAGCTCGCGATCGTCTTCGGCATCTTCACCGCGCTGCTCTCCGACGCGATCTTCGCGTGGGCCGCCGGCGGCGCGGCCGAGCCCTTCTGGTTCGGGCTCGACGCCTGGCGCTGGATGTTCCTCGCCGGCATCGTGCCGAGCGTCGCCTACGGGCTCATCGCCCTGTCGCTGCCCGAATCGCCGCGCTTCCTCGTGCGCATCGACAAGGAGGACGCGGCGCGGACGGTGCTCGCACGCATCCAGCCCGGTGAGGTGGAGCGCGCGGTCCGCGACATCCGCTCGAGCATGAAGGCCGACGCGGAGGCGAAGCAGGCGAAGGGCGCCCTCCGCGGGCCCGTGCTCGGCCTCCGCGGCATCGTCTGGATCGGCATCCTGCTGTCGATGTTCCAGCAGTTCGTCGGCATCAACGTGATCTTCTACTACTCGACGACGCTCTGGAACGCGGTCGGCTTCGACGAGTCGAACTCGTTCGCGATCAGCGTGTTCACCTCGATCACGAACATCCTCGTGACCTTCGTGGCGATCGCCCTGGTCGACCGGGTCGGCCGTCGGCCGCTCCTGCTCATCGGCTCGGCCGGCATGACGGTCTCGCTCGGCACCATGGCGCTCGCGTTCGCCAACGCGAGCGGCTCGGGCGATTCGCTGACGCTGCCGGGCGCGTGGGGGCCGATCGCGCTCGTCGCCGCGAACCTGTTCGTGGTGTTCTTCGGATTCTCGTGGGGTCCGCTCGTCTGGGTGCTGCTCGGCGAGATCTTCCCGAACCGCATCCGCGCCCGCGCGCTCGGCCTCGCCGCCGCCGCGCAGTGGATCGCGAACTTCCTCGTGACGGTGACCTTCCCGCTCCTGGCCGACGTCTCGCTGCTCATGACGTACGGGCTGTACGCGACGTTCGCGGCGCTGTCGTTCTTCTTCGTGTTCGCGAAGATCCCGGAGACCAACGGGATGTCGCTCGAGGAGTCCGACACCCTGCTGCCGCCGCGCGGGTCCGCACGCCGCGCCGCTGCCGGGCGGCCCGACGCCTGAACCGGCCGCGCACGCGGCATCCGTCACCCGCTAGGCTGGCCGCGTGAGCTTCTCGTGCCGGTGTTGTCGTCGCTAGGCAGGCGACCCCTCCCATCGCGTCACGCGCCGACCGCGCGCCGCTCGACGCACTCGACACCAAGGAACGAACTCCGGTCATGAAGTACGCAGCGCACATCACCGACCTCGTGGGCAACACGCCCCTCGTCAGGCTCAATCGGGTCACCGAGGGGGTGACGGATGCCACGGTGCTCGTGAAGCTCGAGTACGTGAACCCGGGCGGCTCCTCGAAGGACCGCATCGCCCGCCGCATCATCGACGCCGCCGAGCGCGAGGGCAGGCTGAAGCCGGGCGGCACGATCGTCGAGCCCACCTCGGGCAACACGGGCGTCGGCCTCGCCCTCGTCGCGCAGGAGCGCGGGTACCACTGCATCTTCGTCTGCCCCGACAAGGTGTCGGAGGACAAGCGGAACGTGCTGAAGGCGTACGGCGCCGAGGTCGTCGTGACCCCGACCGCGGTCGCGCCCGACAGCCCCGATTCGTACTACGGCGTCTCGGACCGGCTGGCCCGCGAGATCCCCGGCGCGTTCAAGCCCGACCAGTACTCGAACCAGAACGGCCCGCTCTCGCACTACGAGACGACCGGGCCCGAGATCTGGCGCGACACCGACGGCAGGGTCACGCACTTCGTGGCCGGGGTCGGCACGGGCGGCACGATCACGGGCACCGGGCGGTACCTCCGCGAGGTCTCCGGCGACCGGGTGCGCATCATCGGCGCCGACCCCGAGGGCTCGGTCTACTCGGGCGGCACGGGCCGGCCGTACTTCGTGGAGGGCGTCGGCGAGGACTTCTGGCCGTCGGCGTACGACCCGAGCGTGCCGCACGAGGTCATCGCGGTGACCGACGCGGAGTCGATCGCCATGACGCGGCGGCTCGCGCGCGAGGAGGGCATCCTCGTCGGCGGCTCGAGCGGCATGGCCGTCGTGGCGGCGCTGAAGGCCGCGTCGCGGCCGGAGGTGACGAAGGACGACGTGTTCGTCGTGCTGCTGCCCGACTCCGGCCGCGGCTACCTCGGCAAGATCTTCAACGACAAGTGGCTCCGCGCCTACGGCTTCGGCAACGCGCCCGCCGGCCACACGATCCGCGACATCCTCGAGGCGAAGGCCGACCGCACCGCACCGCTCGTCTACGTGCACCCGAACGACACGGTGCGCGAGGCGATCGACCGGATGACCGAGTCCGGCGTCTCGCAGCTCGTGGTGCTGTCGGCCGAGCCGCCCGTCGTGCTCGGCGAGGTGGTCGGCGCCCTGCACGAGGACGCCCTGCTCGAGCAGGTCTTCTCGGGGCGCGCGAAGCTCACCGACGAGGTCTCCGGCGTCGTCGGCGAGGCGCTGCCGCTCATCGGCGTCAACGAGCCGGTGGCGACGGCCCGCCAGGCGTTCGGCGAGGCGCCGGCGATGCTCGTCACCGACGGCGGCAAGGCGCTCGGCGTGATCACGCGCACCGACCTGCTGACCTACCTCTCCTCCTGACGTTTCTCAGGAGGATCGCGCGGACGCGGCATCCGCTCGCGCGAAAATCAAGCCCACAGACTTCATTCCCAACCGAAAGGACGGCGAGCACCGTGGACCTTCCTGAGAACGGCATCCGCTTCGACACGCGGGCCATCCACGCCGGACAGGCGTTCGACCCGACCACCGGGGCGGTCATCCCGCCCATCTACCAGACCTCGACCTACGTGCAGGACGGCATCGGCGGCCTGCGCAACGGGTACGAGTACTCGCGCGGCGGCAACCCGACGCGCACCGCGCTCGAGTCGCAGCTCGCGGCGCTCGAGGGCGGCATCCGCGCGCTCTCGTTCGCCTCCGGCCTCGCCGCCGAGGACGCGCTGCTGCGCACGGTGCTGCGGCCGGGCGACCACGTCGTCATCGGCAACGACGTGTACGGCGGCACCCACCGCCTCATCCGCCGCATCTTCGGCGACTGGGGGGTGCGCCACACGACCGTCGACACGAGCGACCTCGACGCCGTCCGCGAGGCGCTCGAACTCGGCACCACCAAGGTGCTCTGGGTCGAGACGCCCTCGAACCCGCTCATGAAGATCTCGGACATCGCCGCGCTCGCCGAGCTCGGCGACGAGGCGGGCATCCTCGTCGTGGTCGACAACACGTTCGCGAGCCCGGCGCTGCAGCAGCCGATCGGCCTCGGCGCCGACGTCGTGGTGCACTCGACGACGAAGTACCTCGGCGGCCACTCCGACGTGGTCGGCGGCGCGCTCGTCTTCGCCGAGGGCCAGGAGGAGGTCGCGGAGCGCGTGGGCTTCACGCAGTTCGCGGCCGGCGCCGTCTCCGGCCCGTTCGACGCGTTCCTCACGACGCGCGGCATCAAGACGCTGGGCGTGCGGATGCAGCGGCACAGCCAGAACGCACTCGCGATCGCGCGGCGCCTCGACGAGCACCCCGCGGTCTCGCGCGTGCTGTACCCCGGGCTCGAGTCGCACCCGGGGCACGCGCTCGCCGCCCGCCAGATGTCGGGCTTCGGCGGCATGGTGTCGATCGACCTCGCGGGCGGGGCGGCGGCGGCCCGCCGGTTCGCGGAGTCGACCCGGCTGTTCCAGCTGGCGGAGTCGCTCGGCGGGGTCGAGTCGCTCGTGAACTACCCGTCGGAGATGACGCACGCGTCGGTGAAGGGCACCGAGGCCGAGGTGCCCGAGTCGATCATCCGGCTCTCGGTGGGCATCGAGGACGTCGACGACCTCCTCGCCGATATCGACGCCGCGCTCGCGCAGCTCTAGCCGGCGCCGCGAGGGTTGGCAGGATCTGAACGACCTGCGTCATTCCTGCCACTGCGGCGGGGTGCCGCATCGGGCACGATGAACGCGTGAGCTCGAGAACCCTGGATGTCGCGCCGCCTCCCGGCGCGGCATCCGCGCACCGGGGCCGGCTGGGCCTCTTCCAGGGCACGGCCCTCTACGTCGCCAGCGTGCTCGGCACCGGCATCCTGGTCCTCCCCGGGCTCGCCGCGCAGGCCGCGGGCCCCGCGTCGATCCTCGCCGTCGCGGCCGTGCTCGCGCTGTCGATCCCGCTCGCCGGCACCTTCGCCGCCCTCGCCTCGCGGTACCCGGATGCCGGGGGCGTCGCCAGCTACGTGCGCCGTGCCCTCGGTCCGACCGCGGCGCGCATGACCGGCTACTGGTTCTTCTTCGGCGTCTGCGTGGGCGCGCCCGTCGTCGCCGTGCTCGGCGGCGAGTACGTCGTCGCGGTGCTCGGCGTCGACCGCGCGGCGGTGCCGATCATCGGGCTCGCCGTGTTCGTGCCGCCCTTCATCGCCAACTGGTTCGGCGTGCGCGTCGCCGGCTGGGTCCAGTTCGTGCTCACCGGCCTGCTGCTGTCGGTGGTCGTCGGCGTCGTGGCCGTGACGTTCCCTGCGGCGGATGCGGCCAACTTCACGCCCTTCCTCCCGAACGGCTGGGCCGGCGTCGGCGTCGCGATCAGCCTCTTCGTCTGGGCGTTCGCCGGGTGGGAGGTCGGCACCCACATCGCGGGCGAGTTCCGCGACCCGCGACGCACGATCCCCCTCGCGACCGGGATCGCGATCCTCGTCGTCGGCGTCGGCTACCTCGCGCTGCAGGTCGTGACCGTCGCCGTGCTCGGCGACGCCGCGGGCACGAGCCAGGTGCCGTTGCTCGACCTCGTCGAGACGACCGCGCCCGGCATCGGCTCGGCGCTCGTCGCCGTCGTCGCGGCGGTCGTGACGGTCGGCGTGCTGAACGCCTACCTGCCCGCGTTCGGCAAGCTCGGCGCCGCGCTCGGCCGCGACGGGCACCTGCCGCGCTTCTTCGCCAAGGGTGCGGAGGACGGCGCCGTGCCGCGACGCGCGCTCGCCCTCACCGGTGGCCTGATGCTCGCGTACTTCGGGCTCATGCTGCTGAACGGCCTCGACCTCTCCGGCTTCATCCTCATCCACACGAGCAACATGGTCTCGATCTACGCGGCCGGGATGCTCGCCGCGACGCTCATCCTCCGGCGCGGCTCGGTCGGCTGGTGGCTCGCCGTCGTCGCGACGGTGCTGAGCGCTGGGCTGCTGGTGCTCGCGTGGCAGAACCTGTTCGTGCCGCTGGCGCTCGCCGCGGCATCCGTCGTCGTCACGCTCGTGGGTCGTGTGCGGGCGCGCCGGGGTGCGGCCGGCATGCCGCCGATCCCGGCCGCGACCCCCGTGGAGGAGTCAGGCGCTCGCCGCTGACCGAGGAGCCCCCGTGTCGAGGCCCCGGACGATCAGCCACACCGCGAGTGCCAGTCCCTGCAGGCCGAGCATGCCGGTGAGTGCGAGGTAGGGGATGCCGACCACGTCGACCACGCCGGCGAGCAGCAGGAGGCTCGCGAGGATCGCCGACGCCGCACCGGCGAGGCCCCAGGTCGACAGCCACGCGGGGACCAGGCGGTGGCGCAGGAGCAGCACGAACAGCAGTGAGTCGCCGAGCGCGGTCGCCACGATGACGACGACGTGGTTGACGAGGTCCCGGCCGAGGCGCAGCGTCTCGACGACGAGCGCGCGGCTCTCGTCCGACGCGTCGACTGCCCCGCCGTCGACGACGCCCACGTCGAGGATGAGCGTCAGGAGTGCCATCGCGAGCACGTGGAACCCGAGGGCGACCATGCGCAGCGACACGAAGCCGAGGGCGAGGGTCGGGTCGAACCGCCGGAGGATCGGGTGGAGCACGAGCGCGAACGCCGCGTACGCCATCGCCATCGGCAGCTGGAACATCGTGCCGGAGACGACCTCGGCCCGACGGTCCGGCAGCGCGGCCAGGTAGCCCGCCTCCTCGAGCACCGGGACCACGGTGAGGATGCCGGTCGCGAACCCGGCGATCACGAGCAGTCCCGCGATGGTGGTCGCGCGCCGCCTGCGGCCGGAGCGGGATGGCACGTGCAGGCGCGGGCCCCCGCGCGTCGATTCGTCGTGCGTCCGGTCCATCTCGATCTCCTTTACATATGTAAACCTGGGTGCGTGGAGCACTTTACACGTGTAAAGTCATGCGTCAACCGCCGACGAGGGGATCCGATGCCGTCCCGACCGACCGACCGACCGCCGCTGACCCCGCAGCGGATCATCGACGCCGCCGTCGAGGTGGCCGACCGAGGCGGCGTCGCCGCCGTGAGCATGCGCAAGGTCGCCGAGGCCCTCGACGTCGAGGCGATGGCCCTGTACCACCACGTGCCGAACAAGGACGCCATCGTCGACGGGATCGTCGACGCCGTGTTCGGGGAGATCGACCTGCCGCGGCCGGACCTCGACTGGAGGGCGGCGCTGGAGTCGCGCGGTCGCTCCGCCCGGCGCACGCTCTCCCGGCACAGCTGGGTGCTCGGGCTGATCGAGTCGCACGAGCACGTCGGGCCGCACCGGCTCCGCCAGCACGACGCGGCGCTCGGGGTCCTGCTGGGCGCGGGATTCTCCCCGGCCGAGGCCCTCGTCGCCGTCTCGGTGCTCGACAGCTACGTCTCGGGCTTCGTCCTGCAGGAGCAGCAGCACGGGGTCTCCGGCCCCGCGGAGACGGAGCGGGCCGCCGCGGAGCTCGCCGCGGAGCTCCGCGGCGACGACCTGCCGCACCTGCGCGCCGTGGCCGAATCCGTGGTCACCGGCGCGCCCTCGCACGACGTCGTCTTCTCGCGAGGGCTGCGCATCGTCCTGGACGGGCTCTCCCCCGACCCGGGCGGCGGCGCCCGGGTCGGCCCGGCCTGACGGGACGGCCCTCCGCGCGGGTGCGGAGGCCGCGTCGCCCGAGCGGCGCGGGCCGGGCCCTCGACGCCCGCACGCGGGCCCGATGGGCTCCGATCCGGCTGGGAATCGGCGCGTCGACCGCCGGTCGGCTGGCGGGCGCGGTGCCATCGGGGTCAGGATGGAGGGCATGACCGCCCACGCGTATGCACTCGCCGACGGCAACACGATCCCCGCGATCGGCTTGGGCACGTACGGGCTGAACGACCAGGCGGGAGTCGACGCGATCGTCTCGGCGATCCGCGACGGGTACCGTCTCATCGACACGGCCTACAACTACGGCAACGAGGAGGTCGTGGCCGAGGCGATCCGCCGTGCCGACGTCGACCGGAGCGACCTCTTCATTACGACGAAGCTCCCGGGGCGTCATCACGGCGTCGACGAGACGCTCGCGAGCTTCGAGCAGTCACGCAAGCGCCTCGACCTCGACTGGGTCGACCTCTACCTCATCCACTGGCCCAACCCGAAGCGCGACCGCTACGTCGACAGCTGGCGGTCGATGATCAAGCTGAAGGAGCGCGGCGTCGTCCGCTCCATCGGCGTCTCGAACTTCACGCCCGAGATGCTCGACCGGCTCGTCGCCGAGACCGGGCTCATGCCGGTCGTCAACCAGGTCGAACTGCATCCGTACTTCCCGCAGCGCGAGCTGCGCGCCTACCACGCCGAGCACTCGATCCGCACGGAGAGCTGGAGCCCGCTCGGCAAGCGCACCGACCTGCTGGACGAGCCCGTGATCACCGAGATCGCGGCGACGCACTCGGTGTCGCCCGCGCAGGTCGTGCTGGCCTGGCACCTGGCGCTCGGCTCGGTGCCGATCCCGAAGTCGGCGGACCCGGAACGACGTCGCGCGAACCTCGACGTCTTCGACATCGACCTCGACGAGGGCGAGGTCGAGGCGATCTCCGGGCTCGAGCGCGGCCGGATCTGGGGCGCCGACCCCGACTCGCACGAGGAGCTCTGACCCGGGGCCGACCGCTCCCGCCGACGGCGGGCGGATGCCGGCGGGCGGACGTAGGCTCGATCAGGTGACCGACCGCTCCACTCCGGTGCCCTCCGGCGACGCTGCTCCCGTCGGGGGCGTGTTCGCCCCCGCGTGGCGCTGGCTCTCGCTCGGCATGTTCGCGCTCATCTTCCTCGCCGCGTTCGAGGTGCTCGCGGTCACGACGGCGATGCCGATCATCGCGGTCGACCTCGGCGGCGAGGGACTCTACGCGCTCGCCTTCGCCGTGCCGCTCGCGGCGGGCGTGGTCGGCATGGTCCTCGCCGGCAACTGGAGCGATCGGGCCGGGCCGCTGCCGCCGCTGCTCGCGGCGGGCGCGCTCTTCGTGACCGGCCTCGTGATCGCGGGGCTCGCGCCGAACATGCCGGTGCTCGTCCTCGGCCGGCTCGTGCACGGCATCGGCGGCGCCGCCGTGATCGTGCCGCTCTACGTCATCGTGGCGCGCGTGTACCCGGAGTCCGTGCGCTCCCGCGTGTTCGCGGGCTTCGCCGCGGCCTGGGTCATCCCGTCGATCGTCGGGCCGACCGTCGCCGGCTACGTCGCCGAGCACCTCAGCTGGCGGTGGGTGTTCCTCGGCGTGATCGCGCTCGTCCTCCCGGCGGCGCTCATGATGCTCGCGCCGCTGCTGCGCGTGCTCGACCGCGTGCAGGGCGACCGATCGGTGCCGTGGAGCGTGCCGCGCCTCGGCTGGTCCGTGCTCGCCGCCGCGGCGGCGCTCGGGGTGAGCCTCTCGGCCGAGCTCGCCGAGCCCTGGCGATGGCTGGTCGCGGTCGCGTCCATCGCACTCGTCGTCGTCGCCGTCCGTCCCCTCGTGCCGGTCGGCACGCTCCGCGCGGTGCGCGGGATCCCGTCGGCGGTGCTCATGCGCGCCATCGTGGCCGGCGCGTTCTTCGGCAGTGAGATCTACCTGCCGAAGCTGCTGATCGAACGGTACGAACTGCCGGCCGGCCTCGCCGGCGCCGTCCTGACCGGCGCGGGCGTGTCGTGGGCGGCGGCGTCCTGGCTGCAGGGTCGGCTCGACGCGCGCCTGTCGGACACCGAGGTCATCCGCATCGGCGCCGCGACCCTCGCGGTCGCGCTCGTCGGCGTGCTGTGCATCGCCGCCTTCGCGCTCCCGCCGTTCGCCGCCTTCGCGGCCTGGACGGTCGCGGGGGCCGCGATGGGCTTCATGTACCCGCGCTTCTCGGTGTCGGTGCTGGAGCAGTCGGCGCAGAGCGAGCAGGGCTTCAACAGCGCGGCGCTCTCCATCGGCGAGTCGCTCGGTGGTGCGGTCGCGCTGGCCGTCACGGCGCTCGTGGCGACCGTCACCGCGACGATCGCCTTCACGCCGGAGTTCGCCGTGACGGCGGCGATCGCGATCGTGGGCGTGGTGCTGGCGCCGAGGGTCCGCCCGCCCGGTGGTCGACCTCGACGTGCGCCGGTCGAGGGGACGGGCGCCTCGGCACCCGCGCCGGCGGACGGCGCGGCATCGCAGGCGGGAGAGTAGGGGTCGGGCTCCGCCCCGTTCATGTGACCGTCACATTTGTGACGGTCACATTCCCGCGTGGTTGTGCATAATGGACTCGCCGGCGTGTGTGACCGTGAACATGCCGCGATCGATCGAGGTCCGTCCGTGCCAGAGCCGCCCGAGGAGCGCCCGAAGGGGCGTGCGCCGAGCATCCGCGACGTCGCGCGCCTGGCCGGCGTCTCGCACCAGACGGTCTCGCGCGTCCTCAACCACCATCCGAGCATCCGGCCCGAGACCAAGCAGCGGGTGCTCGACGTCATGGCCGAGCTCCAGTACACGCCCAACCGCGCCGCCCGGGCGCTGGTGACCAGCCGGTCCCGCACGCTCGGGATCCTCTCGGCGTCGAGCACGCACTACGGCCCCGCATCGAGCATCGCCGCGATCGAGGCGGCCGCACGGGCATCGGGGTACTGGGTGAGCACGGCGAACATCGAATCGTCCGACGCCGACTCGATCGCGGGCGGCCTCGCCCACCTGCGGGCGCAGGGCATCGAGGGCCTCGTCGTCATCGCACCCCAGGTGCGGGTGTTCGACACGCTGGCCGAGCTCTCGATCGACGTGCCGTACGTCACGCTCCAGTCGACCGGCCGCGACCCGGCGCACACGATGTCGGTCGACCAGATCGCGGGCGCACGCCTCGCGACCCGGCACCTGATCGAGCGCGGGCACCGCGTGATCTACCACCTCGCGGGGCCGCAGGACTGGATCGAGGCGGAGGCCCGCATGCGGGGGTTCCTCGACGAGATGGGGGCGCAGGACGTGCCGACGACGGCACCGATCCTCGGCGACTGGACCGCCGACTTCGGCTACTACGCGGGCCGGGAACTGCTGACGGTGCGCGACTTCACGGCGATCTTCGCGTCGAACGACCAGATGGCGCTCGGCGTGATGCACGCCGTCCGGGATGCGGGGCTCGAGATCCCGCGCGACGTGTCGATCGTCGGGTTCGACGACATCCCCGAGGCGAAGCACTTCTGGCCGCCGTTGACGACCGTGCGCCAGGACTTCGCGGAGCTCGGGCGCCGGTGCGTGGCGCTGCTGCTCGGCGACCTCGACCCCGAAGCGCCGGAGTATCGCGGCACGATCGTGCCGGAGCTGCTGGTCCGCGAGTCGGTCGGGCCGCCGGCCTTCTGACGCCGCCCGCGTGTCCGGCGCGTTACCGTTCCGTGACCTTCGCGTGTTGACAGCCGCCGGAATCATGTGGCTAACATTGCTCTCGCGATGTGAACGGTCACATGAACGGTCACATCGGAGACGTTCCACCACCGCCGTCCCCACGGCGGGCGCACCCCGCGACGAAGGAGTCCCCGTGATCGACACGACCGCCCCCGGCCGGATGGTCGTCGCATGACGAGCTTCGGGCCCCAGGTCGAGGTCGCGATCGCCCGCACCCGCGCCGACGTCGCTCGTCTGCATGGCGAGCTGACGCGGTATGGGCTGGTGGTGTGGACGGGTGGGAACGTGTCGGGTCGGGTGCCGGGTGCGGACCTGTTCGTGATCAAGCCGTCGGGTGTGAGCTATGACGACTTGGCGCCGGAGAACATGATCGTGTGCGACCTGGATGGGAACGCGATCCCGGGGACGCCGGGTGCGGACCGCAGCCCGTCGTCGGACACGGCGGCGCATGCGTACGTGTATCGGAACATGCCGGAGGTCGGTGGGGTGGTGCACACGCACTCGACGTATGCGACGGCGTGGGCGGCGCGGGCCGAGGAGATCCCGTGTGTGATCACGGCGATGGCCGATGAGTTCGGTGGGCCGATCCCGGTGGGTCCGTTCGCGATCATCGGGGACGACTCGATCGGGCGCGGGATCGTGGAGACGTTGCGCGGGCACCGGTCGCGGGCGGTGCTGATGCGGAACCACGGGCCGTTCACGATCGGCGCGAACGCGAAGGACGCGGTCAAGGCGGCGGTCATGGTCGAGGACGTGGCGCGCACGGTGCACCTGGCGCGTGAGGCGGGTGAGCTGGTCCCGATCCCCGACGAGGCCATCGACCGGTTGTACGACCGGTACCAGAACGTGTACGGACAGGCGACCGACGCCCGCCGTGCCACCGACAACTGAAGAGCTTGCGGCATCCGAGGACACGAGGAACGCCGCAGGGAAGCGGGTCGTCATGGACGAGGCCGGCTTCCGAAACGTCACCAAGACGACGACGTCCATGACCACACAGTGAAAGGACACACCGTGAACACCACGAAGAAGGTGCTCCTCGCCACGCTGGCGGCCGGTTCGATGCTGGCGCTCGCCGCCTGCTCGGGCGGCAGCGGCGGCGGGAGCGGCGACGGCGACGGCGGACTCATCGGCGTCGCGATGCCCACCAAGAGCTCCGAGCGCTGGATCCAGGACGGCGACGCCGTCAAGGAGCAGCTCGAGGCCGAGGGCTTCCAGGTCGACCTGCAGTACGCCGAGGACGACATCCCCACCCAGGTCTCGCAGATCGAGAACATGATCACCAAGGGCGCCGAGGCCCTGATCATCGCCTCGATCGATGGCACCACGCTCTCGGAGGTGCTGCAGAACGCCGCCGACAGCGACATCCCCGTCATCGCCTACGACCGCCTCATCCGCGACTCCGAGAACGTCGACTACTACGCGTCGTTCGACAACTACAAGGTCGGCGTCCAGCAGGCCACGTCGCTGCTCGCGGGCCTCGGCCTGACCGACCTCGAGGGCAGCGCCGCGTCCGACGCGCCCGAGGGCCCGTTCAACATCGAGCTGTTCGCCGGTTCGCCCGACGACAACAACGCGACCTTCTTCTGGAACGGCGCGATCGACACCCTGCAGCCGTACCTCGACGAGGGCACCCTCGTCGTGAAGTCGGGCCAGACCGACTTCGAGCAGGCCGCCACGCTCCGCTGGGACGGCGAGGTCGCCCAGAGCCGCATGGAGGACATCCTCGTCTCGACGTACTCCGACGGCTCGAAGGTCGACGCGGTGCTCTCGCCGTACGACGGCCTCTCGCGCGGCATCATCTCGGCCCTCACCGACGCCGGCTACTCGGTCGGCGACGAGTGGCCGATCATCTCGGGCCAGGACGCCGAGCTCGACTCGGTCAAGGCCATCAACGCCGGTGAGCAGTACTCGACCATCTTCAAGGACACCCGCAACCTGGCCGCCGTCGCGGTGGACATGGCGACGGCCCTGCTGAACGGCGAGGAGCCCGAGGTCAACAACACGAGCGACTACGACAACGGCGTGAAGGTCGTGCCGTCGTACCTCCTCGAGTCCCAGATCGTCGTCAAGGACAACATCACCGAGGTCCTGGTCGACTCGGGCTACTGGACCGAAGAGGAGATCAACGGCTGATCCAGCCGCTGATCCGAATCGGATGATGCACCGCGTGTCGGGGCCTGGGGCGGGAGTACGCTCGCCTCAGGTCCCGGCCGCGGCATCCGCCACCCGGCCGGCCCGACACCGGCGATGGAGCAGGAGCAAGGGATGACCAACCACATTCTCGAGATGCGCGGCATCACGAAGACCTTCCCGGGCGTCAAGGCGCTCGCGAACGTCAACCTCGGCGTGGAGCGTGGCGAGGTGCACGCGATCTGCGGCGAGAACGGCGCAGGCAAGTCCACCCTCATGAAGGTGCTGTCGGGCGTCTACCCCCACGGGACCTACGACGGGGCCATCGTCTTCGAGGGCGAGGAGGTCGAGTTCAAGGACCTCACCGACTCCGAGGCCAAGGGCATCGTGATCATCCACCAGGAGCTCGCGCTCAGCCCCTACCTGTCGATCGCCGAGAACATCTTCCTCAACAACGAGCAGAAGGGGCCCGGCGGCCTCATCGACTGGAACAAGACCAACTTCGAGGCCTCGAAGCTGCTCGCCCGGGTGGGCCTGAGGGAGAACCCCACCACGAAGATCCGCGAGATCGGCGTCGGCAAGCAGCAGCTCGTCGAGATCGCGAAGGCGCTGTCCAAGCGCGTGAAGCTGCTGATCCTGGACGAGCCCACGGCGGCCCTCAACGACGAGGACTCCGACCACCTGCTCGACCTCATCCTGCACCTCAAGGGGCAGGGGATCACGTCGATCATCATCAGCCACAAGCTGAACGAGATCAAGAAGGTCGCCGACACCGTCACGGTCATCCGCGACGGCAAGACGATCGAGACGATCGCGAAGCAGGAGGTCACCGAGGACCGGATCATCAAGGACATGGTCGGCCGGGACCTCGAGCACCGCTACCCCGACCACACGCCGCACCTCGGCGAGGAGCTGCTCCGCGTCGAGGACTGGACGGCGCACCACCCGCAGGACACGAACCGCGTCGTCGTCGACAACGTGAACCTGCACGTCCGCGCGGGCGAGATCGTCGGCATCGCGGGCCTCATGGGCGCCGGGCGCACGGAGTTCGCGATGAGCCTCTTCGGTCACTCCTACGGCTCGCGCATCACCGGCAAGGTCTTCCTCCGCGGCGAGGAGATCAAGACCCGCACGGTCGCCGAGGCGATCGGCAACGGCATCGCCTACGCCACCGAGGACCGCAAGACCTACGGGCTGAACCTCATCGAGGACATCAAGCGGAACATCTCGATGGCGTCGCTGAAGAAGCTCGAGAAGTACGGCCTCGTGCACGACAACGAGGAGTACGCGGTCGCCAACAAGTACCGCACGTCGATGAACATCAAGGCGCCGAGCGTCCTGGTGAAGACCGGCAAGCTCTCCGGCGGCAACCAGCAGAAGGTCGTGCTGTCGAAGTGGATCTACTCCGACCCCGACGTCCTGATCCTCGACGAGCCGACGCGCGGCATCGACGTCGGCGCGAAGTACGAGATCTACACGATCATCAACCGGCTCGCGGCGGCCGGGAAGGGCATCATCGTCATCTCGTCCGAGCTGCCCGAACTGCTCGGCATCTGCGACCGCCTCTACGCCCTCTCGGAGGGTCGCATCACCGGCGAACTGCCCATCGACGAAGCGACCCCCGAGTCGATGCTCAAGCTCATGACCATGGAAAAGCCCCGCTAGCCCGCGGCTGACGGAAACCCCAGGAGACACCATGTCGAATCCGAACCCTCCCGCAACCGAGGAGACCCACGCGGCGGGCAGCAACATCAACCCCGTCGACAACAAGTTCACCGAGCGGCTGAGCCACGTGCTCAGCGACCTCGGCCGCAACGGCATCTTCATCGCCCTCGTCGCGGTGGTCGTGCTGTTCGCGTTCCTGACCGACGGCATCCTGCTGCGACCGCAGAACATCTCGAACCTGGTCGTGCAGAACGGCTACATCCTCGTCCTCGCCATCGGCATGGTGATGGTCATCATCGCCGGCCACATCGACCTGTCCGTCGGATCGGTCGCGGCGTTCGTGGGTGCGTGCTCCGGCGTCTTCGCGGTCCAATGGGGCCTGCCGTGGTGGCTCGCCGTGCTCCTCTCGCTCGTCATCGGCGCCCTCGTCGGCGTCTGGCAGGGCTTCTGGATCGCATACGTCGGCATCCCGGCGTTCATCGTGACCCTGGCGGGCATGCTCATCTTCCGCGGCCTCGCCCTGGTCGTCCTCGGCAACGCGAACATCGGCTCGTTCCCCACCGAGTACCGCGCCCTCGGCAACGGCTTCCTCTCGAACGTGTTCGGCGAGTTCGAGCTCGACCCCCTCACGCTCGGCGTCGGTGCGCTCGCGATCGTCATCCTCGTCGTCCAGCAGGTGCGCAGCCGTCGCGGCCGCGTGAAGTACGGTCAGGACGTCGAGCCGATCGCCTGGTTCATCACCAAGCTCGTGCTGATCTCGGCGGCCATCGGCTTCTTCGCCTACGCGCTCGCCTCGTACAAGGGCATCCCGGTCACGCTCATCATCCTCGGCGTGCTGGTGCTCGTGTACAGCATCGTGATGAACCGCACGGTCTTCGGCCGCCACATCTACGCGATCGGCGGCAACCGCCACGCGGCCGAGCTCTCGGGCATCAAGACCCGTCGGGTCGACTTCTGGCTGTTCGTGAACATGGGCTTCCTCGCGGCGCTCGCGGGCCTCATCTTCACGGCCCGCCTGAACCTCGCGGGGCCGAAGGCCGGTGACGGCTTCGAGCTCGAGGCGATCTCGGCGGCGTTCATCGGCGGCGCGGCGGTGCAGGGCGGCGTCGGCACGATCGGCGGCGCGATCATCGGTGGTCTGATCATCGGTGTCCTGAACAACGGCATGTCGATCATGGGCATCGGCATCGAGTGGCAGCAGGCCGTGAAGGGCCTCGTGCTGCTGCTCGCAGTGGCGTTCGACGTGTACAACAAGCGTCGGTCGGGCGGGCACTAGCCCGCAGTCCCTCCTGAGACGACGAGGGGCGGATGCCACGAGGCATCCGCCCCTCGTCGTGTCCGCGCCCGCGGACCGGCCGCCCGGCCGCGGGCCCCGGCCTCGCGCCCTCGGCCGCCCCGCCCGCCGGTGCCGGCCCGCCCCGCCCGCCGGTGCCGGCCGGCCCGTCGGGAGGAACTTCTGACTCGCGTTCGGCGTGTCGAGCGCCGGCCGGCGGCGTGTCGTCGGTTTTCTCCTCCCGTTCGCGCGAGCGGGCGAGTTGCTCGGGTGACCTGGCGGGCCGAGGGGCTTGGTCTCTCGCTTCGTTAGCGCTAACATCGTGGGTGTTAGCGCTAACGAAGCGACGAAGGAGTCCACGGATGCCAGGTGCCGCCCAGGTCGTCGAGGCCGTCTCCGACCGAGCGAGGGCATCCGCTGCAGACCTCCCCGCAGCATCGTCGATGCCGGCGCCCCGGAACCCGGAGGGCGTCCGCGCCCTCCGCAACGCGATGCCCGCCGCGGTGGAGGCGGCGGGCATCGCACCCCGGCTCGCCGCGTCCGTCGCGACCGCGACGGCGGTGCCCGCATGAGCGCCACCGACACGACGTTCGCGCCCGAGGTGGATGCCGCGATCGCCCGTACCCGCGCGGACGTGGCTCGACTGCATGGCGAGCTGACGCGGTATGGGCTGGTGGTGTGGACGGGTGGGAACGTGTCGGGCCGGGTGCCGGGTGCGGACCTGTTCGTGATCAAGCCGTCGGGTGTGAGCTATGACGATCTGGCGCCGGAGAACATGATCGTGTGTGACCTGGACGGGAACGTGATCCCGGGCACGCCGGGTGCGGACCGGTCGCCGTCGAGCGACACTGCGGCGCATGCGTACGTGTATCGGAACATGCCGGAGGTCGGTGGGGTGGTGCACACGCACTCGACCTACGCGACGGCGTGGGCGGCGCGGGCCGAGGAGATCCCGTGTGTGATCACGGCGATGGCGGATGAGTTCGGTGGGCCGATCCCGGTGGGTCCGTTCGCGATCATCGGGGACGACTCGATCGGGCGGGGGATCGTGGAGACGCTGTCCGGGCACCGGTCGCGGGCGGTGCTGATGCGGAACCATGGGCCGTTCACGATCGGCGCGAACGCGAAGGACGCGGTCAAGGCGGCGGTCATGGTCGAGGACGTGGCGCGCACGGTGCACCTGGCGCGTGAGGCGGGCGAGCTGGTCCCGATCCCCGACGAGGCCATCGACCGGTTGTACGACCGGTACCAGAACGTGTACGGACAGAGTGGAGACGCACGACGATGAGCGAGACCATGACCACGGATGCCGCCCGAGCCGCGATCCTCGAGGGGCGCACGTCCCTCGGCATCGAGCTCGGGTCCACCCGCATCAAGGCCTGCCTGGTCGGACCCGACCCGACGGAGGTGCTCGCGGTCGGCAGCCACGCCTGGGAGAACCGCTTCGAGGACCGCGTCTGGACGTACTCCCTCGAGGACGTCTGGTCGGGCCTGCAGGCGGCGTTCGCCGACCTGGTCGCCGACGTGCGGCGCCGGTACGACGTCGTGCCCGAGACGTTCGGCGCGATCGGCGTCTCGGCGATGATGCACGGCTACCTCGCGTTCGCGGGCGACGAGCTGCTCGTGCCGTTCCGCACGTGGCGGAACACGTCGACCGGACCGGCCGCGGCCGAGCTCAGCGAGCGGTTCGCGCAGAACATCCCCCTCCGCTGGTCGATCGCGCACCTGCACCAGGCCGTGCTCGACGAGGAGCCGCACGTGCCCCGCATCGACTTCCTCACGACCCTCGCCGGGTACGTGCACTGGCGGCTCACGGGCCGCAAGGTGCTCGGCGTCGGCGACGCGTCGGGCATGTTCCCGATCGACTCGGCGACCGGCGAGTACGACGCGACGCTCATCGACGCGTACGACGGCCTCGTCGGCGACCGCGCACCGGGGCTGAAGGTCGAAGACCTGCTGCCCGAGGTGCTCCCCGCCGGGCGTGTCGCGGGTGAGCTCACCGCGGAGGGCGCCGCCCTGCTCGACCCGACCGGAGCGCTCCGTCCCGGCATCCCGTTCTGCCCGCCCGAGGGTGACGCCGGCACCGGCATGGTCGCGACGAACTCCGTCGCGCCGCGCACCGGCAACGTCAGCGCCGGCACGAGCATCTTCGCGATGGTCGTGCTCGAGGGCCCGCTCGCGCACGCGCACCACGAGCTCGACCTCGTGACGACCCCCGCGGGCGACCCGGTCGCGATGGTCCACTGCAACAACGGCGCGAGCGAGCTCGCGGCCTGGGCCGGCGTGTTCGGCCGGTTCGCGGAAGCAGTGGGCGCGAGCGTCGACGGCGACGCCGTCTTCGCCGCGCTCTTCCGCGAGGCGCTCGAGGGCGAGGCGGATGCCGGTGGCCTGCTCGCCTACAACCAGCTCGCCGGTGAGCCCATCGCCGGCCTCGACGAGGGTCGGCCCATGGTCGTGCGCACGCCCGACAGCCGGCTCACGCTCGCCAACCTCATGCGCGCCCAGGTGTACGGCGTGTACGGCACGCTGGCGCTCGGCATGCGCGTCCTCGCGAGCGAGGGCGTGCAGCTGGATCGCATGTATGCCCACGGCGGAATCTTCCGCACGGCGGGCGTCGCCCAGCGCTTCCTCGCGGGCGCACTCGACGCACCCGTGGCCGTCGGCGAGACGGCCTCCGAGGGCGGGGCGTGGGGCATCGCCGTGCTCGCCGCCTACCTCGCCGACGCCGACCGCCACGACCTCGGCACGTGGCTCACCGACCACGTCTTCGCCGACGCCGACATCGACACCGTCGACCCCGACCCGGCGGATGTCGCCGGCTTCGCCGCCTACCTCGACCGCTACGCCGCGGGCCTCGCCGCCGAGGCGGCCGCGGTCGAGGCGCTGTAGCCCGCCCAGGCATCCGCCCACGAGACTCCGCCGCCCCGCGGCATCCGCTTCCGCATCCCACCAGACACTCCAGCACCAGAAGGACACGCACATGACCCGCTCCCCGATCACCACCTCCCTCGACGGGGCGGAGGTCTGGTTCCTCACCGGCAGCCAGCACCTCTACGGCCCGGAGACGCTCGCGCAGGTCGCCGAGCAGTCGCGCACGATCGCCGAGACGCTCGACGCGGCATCCGACGTGCCCGTCAAGGTCGTGTGGATGCCGGTGCTCACCGACGCCGCCGCGATCAAGCAGGTCGCGCTCGAGGCCAACGCCGCGCCGAACGTGGTCGGCGTCATCGCCTGGATGCACACGTTCAGCCCGGCGAAGATGTGGATCGCCGGCCTCGACGCGCTGCAGAAGCCGCTCGCGCACCTGCACACGCAGGCCAACGTCGAGCTGCCGTACGCCGACATCGACTTCGACTTCATGAACCTCAACCAGGCCGCGCACGGCGACCGCGAGTTCGGGTACATCCAGACCCGGCTCGGCGTGCCGCGCAAGACGATCGTCGGCCACGCCTCCGACCCGCGCGTGCAGCAGGAGCTCGGCACGTGGCAGCGCGCCGCGGCCGGCCTCGCGGCGGCCCGCAGCCTGAAGCTCGCGCGCTTCGGCGACAACATGCGCTACGTCGCGGTCACCGAGGGCGACAAGACCGAAGCCGAGCTGCGGTTCGGCGTGCAGGTCAACACGTGGGGCGTGAACGAGCTCGCCGAGGCGGTGCACGCGGCATCCGACGCCGACATCGACGCGCTCGTCGCGGTCTACGAGGAGGAGTACGACGTCGCGCCGGAGCTGCGGCGCGGCGGCGACCGGCACGAGTCGCTGCGGTACGGCGCCGCGATCGAGCTCGGCCTGCGCGCGTTCCTCGAGGAGGGCGACTTCGGCGCCTTCACGACGAGCTTCGAGGACCTGGGCGCGCTGCGGCAGCTGCCGGGCCTCGCGGTGCAGCGCCTGCAGGCCGACGGCTACGGCTTCGGCGCCGAGGGCGACTGGAAGACCGCGATCCTCGTGCGCGTCGCGAACGTGATGGGCGCGGGCCTGCCCGGCGGCGCGACCCTCATGGAGGACTACACCTACGACATGACGCCGGGCGATGAGCTGATCCTCGGCGCGCACATGCTCGAGGTCGCGCCGTCGATCACGACCGCGAAGCCGACGCTCGAGATCCACCCGCTCGGCATCGGCGGCAAGGAGGACCCGGTGCGCCTGGTCTTCACCGCCGACCCCGGCCCCGCCGTCGTCGTCGCGCTGTCGGACATGCGCGACCGCTTCCGCCTCACCGCGAACGTCGTCGAGAACGTCGCGCCGCGCGAGGCGCTGCCGAAGCTCCCCGTCGGCCGCGCGATCTGGAAGCCCGAGCCCGACTTCCGCACGTCGGCCGCCGCGTGGCTGACCGCGGGCGCCGCCCACCACACCGTGATGTCGACGGCGGTCGGCGTCGACGTCTTCCGCGACTTCGCCGAGATGGCTCGCGTGGAGTTGCTGGTGATCGACGAGGAGACGACGCAGCGCGGGTTCGAGCGCGAAGTACGGTGGAACCAGGCCTACTACCGACTGGCGCAGGGGCTCTGAAGGAGGACCTCGTGAGCGGTGCGGACGCCCCGGCGCGGGTCGGCGACGACCCGGCCGGGGGGTCTGCGGGCGGCGGGGGGTCGACGGATGCCGCGGGCGCGGGCGTGCCGACCGTGCCGACCGTGCCGGCCGGGCCGGCGTCCGGGCCGGGCTCCGGGCCGGGCGATGCTGCGGGCGTGCCGACGATGTTCGACGTCGCGCGCCACGCCGGCGTCTCGCACCAGACGGTCTCGCGGGTGCTCAACGACCTGCCCGGCGTCGCCGCGGCGACCCGCGTGCGCGTGCGGCAGGCCATCGCCGACCTGAACTACACGCCGTCGCCCACCGCCCGCGCCATGGCGCGCCGCCGTTCCGGCTCGATCGGGCTCATCCTCGCCGGCCGCCCCGACTACGGGCCGTCGAGCGCGGCGCTCGGCTTCAACGAGGCCGCCCGCGATGCGGGCTACGCCGTGAGCCAGGCGAGCATGCGCACGCTCGATCCCGACGCGCTCACGCAGGCCGTGCACCGGCTCGTGCTGCAGCGCGTCGAGGCGGTCGTGCTCATCTCGGGCGAGCGCGAGGGCGTCGAGGTGCTGCGCGGCATCGACGCGGGCGTCCCGGTGGTGGCCGTGGCCTCCGAGGTCGAGCCGGGGATGCACCGGGTCTCGTTCGACCAGGCCGCCGGCGCGCGGCTCGCGACCGAGCACCTCATCGGCCTCGGCCACACGCGGATCGCGCACGTCGCGGGACCGGCTGACTCGATGGATGCCGCGGAGCGCCGCCGCGGGTTCGCCGACGCCCTCACGGCCCGCGGGCTCGAGGTGCGCGAGCCCATCGTGGGCGACTGGCTCGCGGCATCCGGTCACGCGGCGGGCCGCCGCCTGCTCGACGAGGACTGGGCGACCGCCGTGTTCGTCGGCAACGACCAGATGTCGCTCGGGCTGCTGCACGCGTGCCACGAGGCCGGCGTGCCGGTGCCGCGCGACCTGAGCGTCGTCGGGTTCGACGACATCCCCGAGGCGGCGTTCTTCACCCCGCCGCTCACGACGGTGCGCCAGGACTTCGACTCGCTCGGCCGCGACATCATGGCGACCGTCGTCGACGTGCTCCGCGACGAGGCGTCGGCCCCGGACCGCACCTCGCGCGTGCCCGAGCTCGTCGTGCGGGCGAGCTCGGCGGCGCCGCGGGGCTGAGGCGCGGCCTCCTGCCGGGTCACCGCGGTGGGCCTCCACCCGGCTGCCGAGAAGCGCCCGCCCGCGGGCGAATACGCAGGAGATTCCGGCCTTCGGCCCTCTCTGCGGGCCCATACCGCGGAATCTCCTGCATACTCGCGCGGGGGCCCGGCGCGCCCAGCCCGGGCCCACTCGGCTGGTCCGGGCATCCGATGCGGAAGGCCGGGATCGGAACGCCCGTCCGCGGCCGAATATGCAGGAGAATCCGCACTTCAGGCCTCCATGCCGGCCCGTACTGCGGAATCTCCTGCATTCTCGCGAGCCCGGGCGGGCCCGGCGCGGCGCTGACCGGACCCGGACGGGCGCCGCCGGCGCGGCGCCGGCCCGCGGCATCCGTCTCAGGCGGCGGAGTAGTCGGGCAGCTCCTGGAGCGTCCAGCGGTTGCCGTCGGGGTCGTGCACGGTGACGAAGCGGCCCCACGCCAGCTCCTGGACGCCCTCGGCCTCGACGCCCTTCGCGCGGAGGTCGGCGAGCACGGCGTCGGCGTCGGGGATCACGACCTGGATCGTGTCCTGCCGTCCCGGCTCGAGGCTCATGCCGAGGCCCTCGCCGATCGCGATCGAGCAGGCCGACCCGGGCGGGGTGAGCTGCACGAAGCGCAGGTCGTCGCTGACGCGCTGGTCGTGGTCGGCGTTGAAGCCGAGCTTCTCGACGTAGAACGCCTTCGCGCGGTCGACGTCCGTGACGGGCACGAAGATGAGCTCGATCTTCCAGTCCATGGGGTCCTCCTGCGGTTCGGGCCGGTGCTCCGGCCGGGTGGTCGAGACCAGTCTCCCGGGCCATGCGGCCAGTTCCTGTCCGGAATGAACCTTGGGTTCACCGGATCCGGCGGTCTTTGCCCCGGTGGGAGGATGGGGGCATGACCACGCTCAACATCACGGGGGATGCCGAGGCCGACCGCCTGCTCGGCGATGACGCGTTCGCGCTGCTCACGGGCATGCTGCTCGACCAGCAGGTGGCGATGGAGACCGCGTTCGCCGGGCCGGCGAAGATCCGCGACCGGGTGGGCACGATCGAGCCGACGGCGATCGCCGCGGTCGACCCCGACCAGCTGGTCGAGGCGTTCCGGCAGCCTCCGGCGGTGCACCGCTATCCGGGGTCGATGGCCGGCCGGGTGCAGTCGCTCGCGGTGGCCGTGCGCGACGAGTGGGGCGGCGACGCCGCCGCCATCTGGACGCAGGGCGACCCCGACGGCGCCGAGATCCTGAAGCGGCTCAAGGCGCTCCCGGGCTTCGGCGAGCAGAAGGCGAAGATCTTCCTCGCCCTGCTCGGCAAGCAGTGCGGGCTCGGGGCGAGCGGATGGCGCCAGGCCGCCGGGCACTACGGCGACGAGGGGTCGTTCGCGTCGGTGGCCGACATCGTCGACCCCGAGTCGCTCGCGAAGGTCCGCGCCACGAAGCAGGCCGCGAAGGCGGCGGCGAAGGCCGCGAAGAAGTAGCGGGAGGCAGGCGCCCGCCCGCGAGCCACCGAGCAGCGCGCCTGCCACGCCCGCGACGGCGGGAGGGCGCCCGCCCGCCGCCTACGCCACCGCCCGCGCCCGCCACGCCGCCGCGGTCGCGTCGAGCAGCCCGTCCCACTCGGTGGGCACGATCCCGAACGTCTCCGTCGTCTCCGCGGCGTCGACGAGGAACGGCTGCTCGAACTGGTACAGCACCCCGGCGACCTCGCGGAGCACGGGCACGACTGCGCCGCTCGCGGCGAGCGCCCAGCGCGGCATCCGTCGCAGGGTCGGCTCGCCGGTGCCGGCGCGCTCGCCGAGGGCGCGCAGCACCTCGCGCACGCTCGCCGCGGGATTCGACGGCACGATCCACGGCGAGCCCCAGGCGCGCTCGTCGCGAACGAGCACCTCGAGGGTCGCGGCGATGTCGTCGACCGCCGTCCATGTGTGGGGCGCGTCGGGGTCGCCGAAGACGGTCGCGGGGCTGCCGGCGAGCGTGCGCTGCGCGTAGCGGGGGAGCAGCCCGTTGGCGACGGGCGCGGTCGGGCCGAGGTAGTCGGAGGCGCGGGCCTCGGTGACGCGCACGCGACCGGCCTCGTGCGCGGCGAGCGCGTCGTGCCAGATGCGGGCGCGGAGCTCGCCCTTGTGGTCGGTGGGGCGGAGCGGGGTGTCGCGCCGCATCGGACCGTCCACGGGACCGTAGCCGTAGAGGTTGCCCATGATCACGAGCACCGCGCCGGAGGCTTCCGCGGCGTGCAGGATCGACGCGGCGAGCGGCGGCCAGATGCGCTCCCACTGCGGGTACGAGCCCGGGTTGGCGCAGTTCACGACGACCGCGGCACCGGCGGCCGCCTCGGCGAGGCGATCCCGGTCGGTGGCGTCGAGCGCGACGCGCGAGATGAGCGGATGCTCCGGGCCGCCGCCGGAACGCGTGACGAGGCGCACGGGGTGGCCGGCGCCCGCGAGGCGCAGCGCGAGGGCGCTCCCGACGGGTCCGGCGCCGACGATGAGGTGCAGGGGTTCGGTCATGATCCGACATCCTGCCGGGTCCGGATGACGCGCAGGTGACGCGGGGGCCACCCGACGCGCCGGATCGCACCGCTCCGCACCCCGCGAGAGCCCCGGATGTGAGCGGGATGAGCGTTCACAATCCTCAGGTCGTCGCCTCGGGCGGGTTCGCCCGAGGCTTCGCATACGTCGCGAGATCCCCCGAATTCCGGGGATTTCGCCACGAGCGCGGGCCCCATCGAACACGGATTCCGACCAAATCGCGAAACCCACTTGTGAGCGCTCACTTGTGAGCGCTAACATCCTGACTGCGGCCCGAACGGACTGGCCGCCCGGCGCACCGAGACTCCGCAGCAGCCCACTGACGCCGGTCGTGAACAAGGAGGTTCCCAGCTGATGAAGAAGCTCATCGGCATCGCCGCCGCCACCGGCGCGATGCTCCTCGCCCTCACCGGATGCGCCAGCGGCGGCAGCGCCGCAAGCGAAGGCCCGAAGCCCCTCGACGAACTCGTGGTCGGGTTCGCGCAGGTCGGCGCCGAGTCCGGGTGGCGCACCGCCAACACGAAGGACATCCAGGCGTCGTTCGAGGAGGCGGGCATCGAGCTCAAGTTCTCCGACGCGCAGCAGAAGCAGGAGAACCAGATCAAGGCGATCCGCTCGTACATCCAGCAGCAGGTCGACGTCATCGCGTTCTCCCCGGTCGTCGAGACCGGATGGGACGCGGTGCTGAACGAGGCGAAGGCCGCCGGCATCCCCGTCGTCCTCACCGACCGCGCGGTCGACTCGCAGGACGACTCGCTCTACGTGAGCTTCCTCGGCTCCGACTTCGTGAAGGAGGGCGAGAAGGCCGGCCAGTGGGTGCTCGACGAGTACGCCGACGCGACCGAGCCGGTGAAGATCATCCAGCTCGAGGGCACGACCGGTGCCGCCCCCGCGATCGACCGCGCCGAGGGCTTCGCCGACGTCATCTCCGCCAACCCGAACCTGCAGGTCGTCGCCAGCCAGACCGGCGACTTCACGCGGGCCGGCGGCAAGCAGGTCACCGAGGCGCTGCTGAAGTCGAACCCCGACGTCGACCTCATCTACGCGCACAACGACGACATGGGCCTCGGCGCGATCGAGGCGATCGAGGCGGCCGGCATGGAGCCGGGCGTCGACATCAAGATCGTCACGGTCGACGCGGTGCACGACGGCATGCAGGCCCTGGCCGACGGCAAGATCAACTTCATCGTCGAGTGCTCGCCGCTGCTCGGCAAGCAGCTCATCGACATCGTGAAGCAGATCAACGACGGTGAGACGCCCGAGAAGCGCATCATCACCGAGGAGACCACCTTCACCCAGGACGAGGCGATCGAGGCACTGCCCGACCGCCAGTACTGACGTCGATCCGGCGGGGCGCCCTCGGGGGCACCCCGCCGGACCGACCGGGTGCGCGGTCGTCCATGCCGCGCACCCGTACCCTTGTCCCACCCGGCGCCCGAGGGCGCATGAGCCGAGCGGATGCCGCATCCGCTCGCGGACTCGATGGAGAGCACCGTGACCCAGCAGACCGAACCCGTCGGGCCCGCGCCGACGCCGGTCGTCGAGATGCGCGGCATCTCGATCGGCTTCCCCGGCGTGAAGGCCCTCGACGGCGTCGACTTCCGCATGTTCCCCGGCGAGGTGCACTCGCTCATGGGCGAGAACGGCGCCGGCAAGTCGACCCTCATCAAGGCGCTGACCGGCGTCTACGGCATCGACGCCGGCACCATCACCCTCGCGGGCGAGCGGGTCTCGTTCGCCGGCCCCGCGCAGGCGCAGGCCGCCGGCATCTCCACGGTCTACCAGGAGGTCAACCTCCTGCCCAACCTGTCCGTGGCCGAGAACATCATGCTCGGCCGCGAGCCCCGCCGCTTCGGCGGCATCGACTGGCGCGCGATGCGCCGCCGGTCGGCCGAGCTCCTCGCGGGCCTGCACCTCGACCTCGACCCCGGTTCGCTGCTCGGCGACCACTCGCTCGCGGTGCAGCAGCTCGTCGCGATCGCCCGCGCGATCGACGTGAACGCCAAGGTGCTGATCCTCGACGAGCCGACGTCGAGCCTCGACGCCGACGAGGTGGCCGAGCTGTTCCGCGTCATCCGCACCCTCAAGGAGCAGGGCGTCGCCATCCTCTTCGTCTCGCACTTCCTCGACCAGGTGTACGAGATCTGCGACCGGCTGACGGTGCTGCGCAACGGCACGCTCGTGGGGGAGTACCTCACCGAGGAACTGCTGCGCATCGACCTCGTGCAGAAGATGATCGGCAAGGAGCTCACGGCGCTCGACGACCTCGAGCACAAGGCGCGCACGGCCGTCGTCGACGAGTCGGATGCCGCGACCTTCGTCTCGGCGTCGCGCCTCGGCCGCCGTGGGGCGATCGCACCGGCCGACCTGCCGATCGCGGTCGGCGAGGTCGTCGGCCTCGCGGGCCTGCTCGGCTCGGGTCGCACCGAGCTCGCGCGCCTGCTCGGCGGCATCGACCGCGCCGACACGGGCGAGCTCTCGATCCACGGGGAGCAGGTGCGCCTGCGCACGCCCCGCCAGGCCATCGGCAAGCGCATCGCGTTCTCGTCGGAGAACCGGCGCGACGAGGGCATCGTCGGCGAGCTGACTGTGCGCGACAACATCGTGCTCGCGCTGCAGGCCGACCGCGGATGGTTCCGCCCGATCCCGAAGAAGAAGCAGGACGAGCTCGCTCAGAGCTACATCCAGGCACTCAACATCCGGCCCGGCAACCCCGACGCCCTCGTGCGGAACCTCTCCGGCGGCAACCAGCAGAAGGTGCTGCTCGCGCGCTGGCTCGCGATCGCCCCCCGCCTGCTCATCCTCGACGAGCCGACGCGCGGCATCGACATCGGTGCCAAGGCCGAGATCCAGAAGCTCGTCTACACGCTCGCCGAGAACGGCATGAGCGTGCTCTTCATCTCGGCCGAGCTCGAGGAGGTGCTGCGGCTGAGCCACCGCGTCGTGGTGCTCCGCGACCGCGCCGTCGTCGCCGACCTCGAGAACGACGGGCTCACGGTCGACGCGCTCCTCGCGCTCATCGCCGACGGGCGCGTCGCCTCCGACGACGAGGCGCTCGACGAGCGCACGCCGGCCGTGGCCGTCGCCGCCACCCCGACCACCCCGACCACCACCACCCCCGAAGGAGGCCGCCCGTGAGCACGCTCGCCAAGATGGCGTCGAGCCGGCTGTTCTGGCCGGTCGTCATGCTCCTCGTCCTGTTCGCGATCAACCTGGTCGCGTTCCCCGGATTCTTCGAGATCACCGTCCGCGACGGGCAGCTGTTCGGCAGCCTGATCGACATCCTGCGCAACGGCGCGCCGACGCTTATCATCGCCGTCGGCATGACGCTCGTGATCGCCACCCGCGGCATCGACCTCTCGGTCGGCGCGGTGGCGGCGATCTCGGGCGCCGTGGCCTGCTCGATCATCCTCGGGTCGCCCGACCCCGGGAGCCTCGCGACCGTCGCGGTCGCGATCACGGTCGCGCTGCTCATCTCGCTCGTGCTCGGCGTGTGGAACGGCTTCCTCGTCGCGGCGCTCGGCATCCAGCCGATCATCGCGACGCTGATCCTGATGACCGCCGGCCGCGGCGTGGCGATGCTCATCACCGAGGGCCAGATCCTCACGGTGAACAGCCCGCCGTTCAAGTTCCTGGGCTCCGGGTTCTGGCTCGGCGTGCCGATCGCGGTCATCATCGCGGCGGTCGTCTTCGGCCTCGCCGCGCTCATCACCCGCCGCACGGCACTCGGCATGTTCATCGAGTCGGTCGGCATCAACCCGGAGGCGAGCCGCCAGGCGGGCGTCCGGGCGCGCGGGCTCCTCTTCGCGGTCTACACGTTCTGCGCGCTGTGCGCGGCGATCGCCGGGCTCATCCTCACGGCGAACACGGCGGCCGCCGACGCGAACAACACGGGCCTGTTCATCGAGCTCGACGCGATCCTCGCGGTCGTGATCGGCGGCACGTCCCTCGCGGGCGGCCGGTACTCGCTGCTCGGCACGCTCGTCGGAGCGCTGGTCATCCAGACGCTCGTGACCACGGTCTACACGGTCGGCATCCCGCCCATCGCGACCATGGTCTTCAAGGCCGCGGTCGTGACCGTCGTGTGCCTGCTCCAGTCGCCCACCACGGCCGAGGCGTTCAGCGGATTCCGACGACGCCTCGCCCTCCGAGCCGAGAAGGGGGTCGCCGCATCATGACGAAGCTCCTCGAGGCGCCCGCCACCGACCGTCCGACGCGTCCGGGCCGGGGCACCGGCACCGGCGGCGGCGCACCGTCCGGCTCCGGCCGACGTCGCCCGCTCGCCGCGGCCCTCGGACTCATCACGAGCCCGAAGTACGGCCCGGTCACGGTCACCGCGCTGCTGTTCGTCGCGATCTTCGTGATCGGCGGGTTCCGCTACCGCGGGTTCTTCTCCGGGCAGGTGTTCCTGAACCTGTTCGTCGACAACGCGTACCTCATCGTGCTCGCGGTCGGCATGACGTTCGTGATCCTCACGGGCGGCATCGACCTGTCGGTCGGCGCGGTCGTCGCGCTGTCGGGCATGATCGCCGCGAGCCTGCTGCAGACCGGCTGGTCGCCGGGCGTCGTGATCCCGCTCATCCTGCTGCTCACGAGCGTGCTGGGGCTCCTCGTCGGGCTCATGATCCACGTGTTCAAGGTGCAGCCGTTCATCGCGACGCTCGCGGCGATGTTCCTCGCCCGCGGCCTCTGCTACGTGATCAGCCAGTCGTCGATCTCGATCACCGACCCGACCTTCGTGCAGCTCGCCGTGTCGCGCATCCCGCTCGGCGCGGGGCTGTCGATCACGCCGAGCGTGATCATCGCCGTGGTCGTCGTGGCGATCGCGGTGTGGGTGCTGCACGGCACGCGCTTCGGCCGCACGGTCTACGCGATCGGCGGCGGCGAGCAGTCGGGCCTGCTGATGGGCCTGCCGGTCGCCCGCACGAAGGTGCTCGTCTACGTGATCTCGGGCTTCTGCTCGGGTCTCGCGGGCGTGCTGTTCACCTTCTACACGCTGTCGGGCTACCCGCTCACGGCGATCGGCACCGAGCTCGACGCGATCGCCGCGGTCGTGATCGGCGGCACGCTGCTCACGGGCGGCTACGGGTTCGTGCTGGGCTCGGTGCTCGGCGTGCTCGTGCTCGGCGTGATCCAGACCATCCTGACCTTCGAGGGCACGCTCTCGTCGTGGTGGACGAAGATCTTCATCGGTGCGCTGCTGCTCGTGTTCATCATCCTGCAGAAGGTGCTGACGGCCAGGCGACGATGAGCGGCGGAAGTGGGCGACCCCCGCTCGCGGGGGGCCGTCCTCCCGGTTCCGTGCAGCGGCGGATGGGATGATGGCGGGGAACGAGCGCGCCGCGGGCGCGGGGCAGGGAGCCGGTCGGAGAGTGAGCGACGACGAGAAGGCCAGGGCTGCGACGATCTTCGACGTGGCCAGGCTCGCCGGCGTGTCCCACCAGACGGTGTCGCGCGTGCTCAACGACCTGCCCAACGTGCGCCCCGCGACCAGGGCGCGCGTCGAGCAGGCCATCAAGCAGCTGCGCTACGTGCCGTCGCCGGCGGCGCGGGCGCTCGTCACCCGCCGCACCCGGACGCTCGGCCTGATCGTGACCGGGGCGCCCGACTACGGGCCCTCGAGCACGGCGCTGCACTTCAACGAGGCGGCGCGCGACGCGCGCTACTCCGTCATCACGGCGAGCATGATCGAGACGGATGCCGTGAGCATGCGCTCCACGGCCGAGTTGCTGGTGCGCCAGAACGTCGAGGCGGTCGTGCTCATCGCGGCGCAGCGTGCGGCACTCGACGCGCTCGACGGCGTCGAGCTCGGGGTGCCGGTCGTGGCCGTGGCCTCGGAGGACCGCGGCGTCATGCACCGCGTGTGGCTCGACCAGTACGCCGGCGCCCGGCTCGCGGTCGAGCACCTCATCAGGCTCGGGCATCGCGAGATCCGGCACGTGAGCGGGCCGACGAACGCGATGGATGCCGCGGAGCGCCTGCGCGGCTGGAGTGCGACGCTCGGCGAGCACGGCCTCGCGGCCCGCGAACCGCTCGTCGGCGACTGGTCGCCGGGCAGCGGCTACGTGCACGGACGCACCCTCGCCGAGGACCGCGAGATGACGGCCGTGTTCGTCTCGAACGACCAGATGGCGCTGGGCGTGATCCACGCGCTCGCCGAGGCGGGGCGGTCGGTGCCGGGCGATGTGAGCGTCGTCGGCTTCGACGACATCCCCGAGGCGGAGTTCTTCGCGCCGCCGCTCACGACCGTGCGACAGGACTTCATCGAGCTCGGCCGCGACGCGATGGCGGGCGTGCTCGCCGTGCTGGGCGACGACGACCGGATGCCGGCGCCGCGCGTGCCCGACCTGGTGGTGCGGGCGAGCACGGCGCCGCCGGCCGGCTCGACGACCGTTCCTGAGTCCGAGGACCGGACCGCCGTGTCGTCCTGAGCCCGCTCGGCCAAGCCGGCTCGCCCGAGCCGTCTCGCCCGATCCGTGCGCGGGTCGCCGCACCACAGCGCTCGTGCATGAGATTCCGGGAGATGCTCACGTGGGCGAGGCCGTAGGCCGGATCCTCATGCGGGAGAGCGCGGCGCGACCACGTATCGCCAGTCGCGCATTGTGAGCGCTCACTCCGCTTCGCGGTGTCGGGTAAGTGTTGCTGGAAACGGGGGCTAGCGGAACCCTGAACCATGCTGTTAGCGTTCACAAATGTGAGCGCTAACAGGTCGCTCACGCGTGCTCCATCAACCCACTCCCGACGAAGAGAGCGAGGACGGTCGATGACGACCAGAGCCACGCGCGGCCCCAGTGCGCCGCGCCTCACCCGGGCCCACGGTGCACCGCGCCGAGGACTCCGCACCGCGGGCCTGCCGATCTCCGGCGCCGTCGCGGTCGCGCTGATCGCGCCGCTCGGGGCGATCACGATGAGCTCGGCGGCGAGCGCCGAGACGCCCGTCGAGGCGGCCGCAGCGGGCGTCGTGATCCCGCACCTCGACGACGTGCGCGGCAACCTCACCCTGCCGGCCGACGGCGCGGGCGGCGCCGAGTTCGACTGGGCGACGAGCGACCCGGCCGTGATCACGGCCGACGGCCTCGTGACGCGCCCGGCGACGGGCGACGACCCCGTCGCGGTCACGCTCACCGCCACCGCGACCCTCGACGGCGAGACGGCCACGCACGACTACGCCGCCACCGTGCTGCCGCTGCCCGAGTCCGAGCCCTACTCGGCCTACTTCTTCCCGCACTTCGTGGGCGAGTCGACCGCCGACGGCGAGGAGATCTACTTCGCCGCGAGCGTCGGTGACGACCCCGAGTCGTGGATGAGCCTCAACGACGGCGAGTCCGTGCTCGCCTCGACGCTCGGCGAGCAGGGCCTCCGCGACCCGTTCCTCATCCGGAGCCCCGAAGGCGACCGCTTCTTCCTCATCGCCACCGACCTGAAGATCTACGGCGGCGGCGACTTCGGCACCGCGCAGGAGACGGGCAGCCGCTCGATCATGGTGTGGGAGTCGACCGACCTCGTGACCTGGTCGGAGCAGCGCGAGGTCGTCGTCGCCCCCGAGAACGCGGGCAACACCTGGGCGCCCGAGGCGTTCTGGGATGCCGCGGCCGGCGAGTACGTCGTCTACTGGGCCTCGGCGCTGTACCCGCCGGAGCTCCCCGCCGACCAGCGCGACATCTCGACGAGCTACCAGCGCATGATGTACGCCACCACCCGCGACTTCGTCACGTTCTCGGCCCCGCAGGTCTGGATCGACGAGCCGCAGGGCGCGGGCCGCGGCATGATCGACTCGACCGTGGCCGAGGAGGACGGCGTCTACTACCGCCTCACGAAGGACGAGTCGTACATGGGCATGCGCCAGGAGCGCTCCACCGACCTCCGCCTGACGCAGGGCGTCACCGACGGCGACGGCTGGGAGCTCATGGCCGAGCGCGTCGGCTTCGGCGAGCCCAACCCGTGGGGCGGCACGTTCACCGGCGGCGAGGGCCCGTCGATGTTCAAGAGCAACACGGATGACACGTGGTACCTGCTGCAGGACCAGCCGTCGTACCACGGCGGCGAGGGCTACCTGCTCTTCGAGACGAACGACCTCGCGAGCGCATCGTGGACCTCGGTGCCCGACGCCGACCTGCCGGAGAGCCCGCGCCACGGCACGGTCATCCCGGTCACGGCGAGCGAGTACCAGCGCCTGCTCGAGACCTACCAGCCCGACGCGCTCGCCGAGGGCGTGACGGTCACGCCGGCCGAGCTGAGCCTCGCCCCCGGCGACACCCGCCGGCTGGAGGCATCCGTCACGCCCGTCACCGTGGAGGACCGCAGCGTGACGTGGAGCTCGAGCGACGAGGCGGTCGCCACCGTCGACGCCGACGGCCTCGTGACGGCGGTCGGCGACGGCGCCGCGACGATCACCGCGAGCTCGACGCGCGGCACATCGGCGGACGCGACCGTCGAGGTCGCGACGCCGGGTGCGCCCGAGCTCCCGGGCGACGCCTGGATCGACGAGTTCGACGCCGACACGCTCGACGAGCGGTGGAGCATCGTCTCCGAGATCCCGAGCGCGTGGTCGCTGACCGAGAACCCGGGTTCGCTCACCATCCACTCGCAGCCCGGCGACACCTACCAGGGCGACAACAGCGCCGACAACGTGTTCCTCGTCGACGTGCCCGTGGGCGACTTCACGGCGTACACGTCGGTGACCGGGGCCGTGTCCCGCGACTTCCAGGGCGCCGGCCTCATCGCCATGGCGGGCTTCGACGACTACGTCCGGGCGGGCCTCACGAACGTGAGCTTCGCGCCGGGCGGCCCGACCGTGATCGAGAACGGCGTGGAGGAGAACGCGGTCTACCGCTCGACCTTCACCGCCCGCCCCGACTCGACGCACGAGTACCTGCGCGTGCAGCGCACGGGCGACGAGATCGTGACGAGCTACTGGACCGGCTTCGAGTGGGCGGAGGCCGCCCGGGCGACCGTCGGCTTCGACGTGACCCGCATCGGGCTGTACGCGCTCGCCGCGGGCAGCGCACCGAGCCATGAGGCCGTGTTCGACTACGTCGCGATCGTCGAGCCCGAGGGCGCCGACCTCGTGCCCGAGGGGGCGTTCACGCTGAGCCGCGACGGCGACGCGTCGGACCTCGCCGAGGGTGACGACGGCGTGATCCGCTTCGCGACGGAGCGTCCGTTCGCCCAGCTCGCCTTCACGGCGGAGGAGCTCGCCGGCGAGGCATCCGCACGCCCGATCGCGCTCACCGAGCAGGGCGGCGACCGCCCGGTCGTCGTGCGCGACGGCCGCGTCGCCTTCGGCGCCGCCGGTGACGAGCCGACGGCGTTCCGCCTGACGGACGTCGGCGGCGGCAAGGTCGCGCTGCGCACCGTCGACGGCGGGTTCGCCGGCATCGACGGCGACGGCGCGCTGCGCATCGGCGACGAGGCGGATGCCGCGCGGCTCGAGATCGTGCCCGTCGAGATCGCCGAGCACGCGATCGAGATCGACACGGCGGCCGAGCGCACCGACATGAGCGACGACCTCTACGGCGTGTTCTACGAGGACATCAACTACGCCGCGGACGGCGGGCTCTACGCGGAGCTCGTGCGGAACCGCTCGTTCGAGTTCTCGACGGCCGACAACGGCTCGTTCAACGCCCTCACGGCCTGGCAGAAGGTCGAGCGCGGGGGCACAGGGTCGATCGCGGTCGGCAGCGACCGCGACCGCTGGCTGAACGACTCGAACCGCGCGTCGCTCACCATCACGGGCGACGGTCCGGGCGTCGGCGTCCGAAACCTCGGCTTCAACCGCGGCATCCACGTCGAGGAAGGGGAGTCGTACGACTTCTCGGTCTGGGCGCGGTCGGCCACGGCGCAGGAGCTGACGGTCGCGGTCGAGGACGCGGACGGCACCGAGCAGTACGCCGTCGGCACCGTCTCGATCGGCGGCGACGACACCTGGCGCCGGGTCGAGGTGCGGCTCACCGCCGATGCGACGACGGATGCCGGCCGGCTGGTCGTGCTCACCGGCGCCGCCGGTTCGGTGCAGCTCGACATGGTCTCGCTGTTCCCCGTCGACACGTGGGTCGGGCCGGTCAACGGCCGGAGCCCGCTGCGGAAGGACCTCGCCGAGCAGGTCGCCGCGCTCGAGCCGAGCTTCCTCCGGTTCCCGGGCGGCTGCGTCACCAACGTCGGCACGTTCGACACCTACCTCGAGTCCGACGGCCAGGACCGCCAGCGGACCTACCAGTGGAAGGAGACCATCGGACCGGTCGAGGAGCGCCCGACCAACTGGAACTTCTGGGGGTACAACCAGTCGTACGGCATCGGCTACCTCGAGTACATGGAGTGGGCCGAGGACCTCGGTGCGACGCCGCTCCCGGTGGTGTCGGTCGGCGCGAACGGCTGCGGCAGCCGCATCCCCGAGATGACGGACGACGCGCGCATCGATCGCTGGGTCCAGGACACGGTCGACCTGATCGAGTTCGCCAACGGCGACGTGTCGACCGAGTGGGGCGCGAAGCGCGCCGAACTCGGCCACCCCGAGCCGTTCGGCCTGCGCTACATCGGGCTCGGCAACGAGGAGAACACGAACACGTTCCAGGCGAACTTCCCGCGGTTCCGCGACGCGGTCGAGGCCGCGCACCCCGAGGTCACGATCATCTCGAACTCGGGACCGGATGACACGGGCGCGCGCTTCGACCAGCTGTGGGAGTTCAACCGGGCGCAGGGCGTCGACATGGTCGACGAGCACTACTACAACGACCCGGCCTGGTTCCTGCAGAACTCCGAGCGGTACGACGCGTACGACCGCGAGGGACCGCACGTGTTCCTCGGCGAGTACGCCTCGCGCGGCAACACGTTCGGCAACGCGCTCGCCGAGGCCGCCTACATGACGGGCCTCGAGCGGAACTCCGACCTCGTCGAACTGGCGTCGTACGCGCCGATGTTCGCGAACGAGGACTACGTGCAGTGGGCGCCTGACATGATGTGGTTCGACAACGACGAGTCGTGGGGCTCGGTGAACTACTACACCCAGCAGATGTTCATGACGAACGTCGGCGACGAGGTGGTTCCCTCGACCCACTCGGAGTCGCGCCCGGCGAACGTGCTCGACGGCGGCGTGTTCCTGTCGACGTGGTCGACGAGCGCGGCCTACGACGACGTGCGCGTGACGTCGAACGCGACCGGCGACGAGCTGTACTCGGAGTCGTTCGACGCGGCATCCGACTGGTCGCCGGTGGCGGGCAGCTGGGCCGTGCAGGGCGGCGAGTACGTGCAGTCGTCGACGTCGGTGAACGACGCCCGGTCGCTCATGCCCGACGCATACGCGCAGGACTGGTCGGACTACACGCTCGAGCTCGATGCGCGCAAGCTCGCCGGGGCCGAGGGCTTCCTCATCGGCTTCGCCGCGGGCGGCCCGAACGACTTCTACTGGTGGAACCTCGGCGGGTGGAACAACAGCCGGCAGGCGCTCCAGCACGCGTCGGGCGGGTCGGCGGGCGAGGTCGCCGCGGTCGAGGGCCACTCGATCGAGACCGGCCGTGACTACCACGTGAAGGTGGTCGTGCACGGGTCGACGATCGAGCTCTCCCTCGACGGGGAGCTGCAGCTCACCTACACCGAGCCGAGTGCGAAGGGCCTGTACCAGGTCGTCACGCACGACGACGAGACGGGCGACACCGTGCTCAAGGTCGTGAACCCGACGGGCGCGACCGCGCGCACGGCGGTCTCGGTGACCGGCGGCACGGTCGTCGACGACGAGGTGGGCGTGACCGAGATGGTCGGCGCACCGGGCGAGGTGAACACGAAGGCCGACCCGGAGCACCTGGTGCCGGTCGAGCGCTCGTGGAACGGCGGCGCGAACGAGTTCACGTACGACTTCCCGGCGTACTCGATCACGTTCCTCACGCTCGCCGAGCACGTGCCGACCTGCCAGGTCGACTACGTCGTCGAGGGCAACTCGACGAAGGCGTTCGACGCGACGCTCACCCTCTCGAACATCGGCGACGAGCCGATCGACGGATGGGAGCTCGGCTTCGCGTTCGACGGCAACCAGACCGTGCGCAACGGGCGCGACGCGTTCTGGTCGCAGGACGGGGCGTCGGTCACCGCGACGAACCTGCCGTGGAACGGGCGCATCGAACCGGGCTCGAGCATCGAGGTCGGGTTCAACGGGCGCGTGAACGGGGGTGCGAACGAGGCGCCGGAGGCGTTCACGCTGAACGGGGAACTCTGCGCGACGGGCTGACGCCGCGGCATCCGCTCACCTGAACCGGGGGCGCCACTCGCTTCGGCGGGCGGCGCCCTCGCGTGCGTCGGCGCGGGTCGACGCGCGGCGTCAGCGCCCGACGTCGAGCCCGCCGAGCACCCGGGCGGATGCCGCGGCGATCGCGCGCTTCTCGTCGGGCTCGAGGCGGTCGAGGAACAGCTCGCGGATGTCGCGCGCGTGGTTGCGCATGCCGCCGAGCAGCGCGCGCCGGCCGGCGCGCGTGAGCACGATCATCGAGCCTCGCGCGTCGGTGTCGCACTCGACGCGCTCGACGAGGCCGCGGCCGACCATGCGCGTGAGCTGGTGCGAGACGCGGCTCTTCTCCCACCCGATGAGCTCGCCGAGCGCGCCCGGGCGCAGCCCCTCCTCGGGGCCGCGGAACAGGGCGAGCATCAGGCCGAAGTCGGCCTGCGAGATGCCGGCGTCGCGCTGCAATCGCCGGTCGAGCTCGCGGCCGAGCTCGGCGTGCATGAGCACGAAGCCGTCGAACAGGGCCCACTCGGCGTCGTCGACGGCGGAGACCTCGGTGGCGGGCATGTCTCCAGCCTACCGGCATTTGGTTGACATGTCATCTAAGAGGTTTATGATGACGTGTCAACTACTTCCCCCGAGAGAGGACGACACATGTCCGCAGTCAGGATCGGCATCATCATCGGCAGCACCCGACCGGGTCGCGTCGGCGAGCAGGTCGCCCGTTGGGTGCTCGAGCAGGCGTCGGCGCGCAGCGACGCCGAGTTCGAGCTCGTCGACCTCGTCGACTTCGCCCTGCCCCACCTCGACGAGGCGATGCCGGCGGCGATGGGCCAGTACGCCCAGGCGCACACCAAGGCGTGGGCCGAGAAGGTCGACTCGTTCGACGGCTACATCTTCGTCACGCCCGAGTACAACCACTCGACCTCCGGCGCCCTGAAGAACGCGATCGACTTCGTCTATGCCGAGTGGAACAACAAGGCCGCCGGGCTCGTCAGCTACGGCTCGGCCGGCGGCACGCGCGCGGCAGAGCACCTGCGCCTGATCCTCGGCGAGCTGCAGGTCGCCGACGTGCGCCAGCAGGTCTCGTTCTCGCTCATGACCGACTTCGAGAACTACACGACCTTCACCCCGGCCGGCTACCACGCCGGCATGCTCGCGGCCCAGCTCGACCAGCTCGTGCCGTGGGCGCTCGCCCTGCGCTCCGTGCGCGAGGCCGGCGAGCTCGCGCAGGCGGCCTAGTCCCGCACGCGACCGGAGGGCGGCGCCGTGACCCGGCGCCGCCCTCCGTCGTCGTCGCGACGGGGCGTCGGCCGTCAGCGCGCCACGTGCTCGTCGAGGAAGTCGGCGATCGTCGTCGCCATCTCGTCGGGCTGCCACGCGTGGTCGGCCGCGCGGATGCCGCGGCGCTCGGCATGCGGCATCGCGCCGGCGATCGCGTCGGCCGCCGGCCGCATGCCGTCGGGCGCCTCCTCGTCGCCGACGAGCACGAGCGTCGGTGCTGTGATGGACCCGAGCAGCTCGGCGTGCGGCGCGGACTGCGCCCATGCGAGGGACTCGGCATCCGCTTCGAGGCTCGGCCCGATGCGCACCATGAGCGGCCAGGCGGGGCTGCCCTTCGATCGCTCGAGCCACTCGGGCGGCATGTCCTTCATGAAGTACTCGACCAGCGCGTCGGCGTCGTCGCCCGCGGCGCGCTCGCGGAAGCCCTCGAGGAACTCGGCGCCATCGCTGCCCTGCTCGGCGCCGAGCGGCACCTCGAACGCGACGATCGCGGTCACGGGCAGGCCGTGCGCTGCGGCGGCCAGCGCGATCGCGCCGCCGGAGGAGTTGCCGAAGAGCGCGACGCCCTCGCCGAGCTCGTGGATGCGCTCGAGCTCGGCGACGATCGCGCGCAGGTCGGCGAGCGTCTCGTGCAGGCCCATCGGCACGTCGTGCGCGCTCTCGCCGCGGCCGCGCCGGTCGTAGTTGACGACCGTGTAGCCGCGCTTCGCGAGCGCCGTCGCGAGCTGCTTGGTGGCCGGGTCGAACGCGCGGAACTGGAACGCGCCGCCGACGAGGATGACGGGAGGGCCCTCGCCCTCGCGGTCGTAGGCGATCGACGCGCCGTCGTGCGAGATCACGGTGTGCGACATGCGGTCCTTCCTTCGCAGGGGCGGGTCTGCGTCGGGGTACGGGTCCGCCGTCAGGCTAGCCCGGGCGGGCGGCTGCGCGATAGGGGCTGGCGGATGCCGCAGCGGCGCCTTCTGGACGACGGCGGCGACCCTCCCGCGAATGGGGGTGGAGATCGCCGCGACGCGCCGTGCGCGGCAGCGCGGGAATGTCGGTGGGTGGTGGCAGCATTACTGCCGGACGCCACCACATGTTGTGGTCGCCAGGCCGATGAGGGCCAGATGTCGGGTCGGGGGAGCCGGTATGTCGCACGAGTCCGGGAGGTTCCGGGGTCGCCGTTCCGCTGCAACAGCGGTGCGGATGCCTCGCCCGAGCGCCGTACGCGTGCGACACGCCGACGACACGCCCGACATCCATTCACAGGCCGATCATGCACAGATGAGCGTGCCTGTGGAGAACCGCGAGTCGAGCCGCGAGAATCCGCCGATCAGGGTCGCTTCGACCTGTTGATGAACGGTGGAGAACGCGGCGGAAAACTACACGGATGTAACTACATCATCTTGTGGTCGTGCATTTGCTCAGACACAAGATGTAGTATCGAAGAGCCAAAGCAACACCGGGGGAATCGGCTCCCTTGGAGCCAGAGAAGAGGGGTCACAGAGATGACGGTCACGGTCTACACCAAGCCTTCCTGCGTCCAGTGCAACGCCACGTACCGCGCCCTCGACAGCAAGGGCATCGAGTACGAGGTGCTCGACGTCTCGCAGGACGAGACCGCCCTCGCCGCCGTCAAGGAGCTCGGCTACCTGCAGGCCCCGGTCGTCATCACCGACGAGGGCCACTGGTCCGGCTTCCGCCCCGACAAGATCGACGAACTCGCGGCTCGGCTCGCGTAACGGCTCCCGGGCGTGAACGACCGGGGGGTCGTGGAGCACGGCCTGGAGCAGTCATGACGAACCTCATCTACTTCTCGAGCGTCTCGGGCAACACCGCCCGATTCATGGACAAGCTCGGCCGGCCGGCGGCGCGCATCCCGCTCCACGCGAAGGATGCGGCGCTCGTCGCCGACGAACCGTACGTCCTCGTGGTCCCGACCTACGGGGGAGGGGACGGCAAGGGCGCCGTGCCCAAGCAGGTCATCAGGTTCCTGAACGACCCGCACAACCGCGCACTCATCCGCGGCGTGATCGCCGCCGGAAACACCAACTTCGGTACGGCCTACGGCCTCGCGGGCGACATCGTCGCCGCGAAGTGCCATGTGCCGCACCTCTACCGCTTCGAAGTATTCGGAACACCTGACGACGTTCGCGCCGTCGACGAGGGATTGGACGCATTTTGGTCAACGCAGCAGCAGGCGCCGCAAGCGACAGTGGCGTAGCGGTCATCGACGCACCGCGCTCGAGCAACTCGGGGATGGACTACCACGCCCTGAACGCGATGCTGAACCTCTACAGCGCCGACGGGAAGATCCAGTTCGAGAAGGACAAGGAGGCGGCGCGGGAGTACTTCCTCCAGCACGTCAACCAGAACACGGTCTTCTTCCACTCCCTCAAGGAGCGCCTCGACTATCTCGTCGAGAAGGAGTACTACGAGCCCGAGACGCTCGCCATGTACTCGTTCGAGTTCATCCAGCAGCTCAACGACCTGGCGTACTCGAAGAAGTTCCGCTTCGAGACGTTCCTCGGCGCGTTCAAGTACTACACGAGCTACACGCTGAAGACCTTCGACGGCAAGCGATACCTCGAGCGCTTCGAAGACCGCGTCGTGATGACCGCGCTCGGCCTCGCGCAGGGCGACGAGCAGCTCGCGACCGAACTCGTGGAAGAGATCATCGCCGGCCGCTTCCAGCCGGCGACCCCCACGTTCCTCAACACGGGCAAGGCGCAGCGCGGCGAGCTCGTCTCGTGCTTCCTGCTCCGCATCGAAGACAACATGGAGTCGATCTCGCGGGGCATCAACTCGTCGCTGCAGCTGTCGAAGCGCGGCGGCGGCGTGGCGCTCCTGCTCAGCAACATCCGCGAGTCGGGTGCGCCGATCAAGCAGATCGAGAACCAGTCGTCGGGCATCATCCCCGTGATGAAGCTCCTCGAGGACTCCTTCTCGTACGCCAACCAGCTCGGCGCACGCCAGGGCGCCGGTGCGGTGTACCTGTCGGCGCACCACCCCGACATCATGCGGTTCCTCGACACCAAGCGCGAGAACGCCGACGAGAAGATCCGCATCAAGACGCTCTCCCTCGGCGTCGTCGTGCCCGACATCACGTTCGAGCTCGCGAAGAACAACGAGGACATGTACCTCTTCTCGCCGTACGACGTCGAGCGCGTCTACGGCAAGCCGTTCGGCGACGTGCCGATCACCGAGAACTACCGCGCCATGGTCGACGACCCGCGCATCAAGAAGACCAAGATCAACGCGCGCGAGTTCTTCCAGACGATCGCCGAGATCCAGTTCGAGTCGGGCTACCCCTACATCGTGTTCGAGGACACGGTGAACAAGGCCAACCCGATCAAGGGTCGGATCAACATGTCGAACCTGTGCTCCGAGATCCTCCAGGTCAACACGCCGACGACCTACAACGAAGACCTGTCCTACGCCCAGATCGGCAAGGACATCTCGTGCAACCTCGGGTCGATGAACATCGCGCTGTCGATGGACTCGCCCGACCTCGGCAAGACGGTGGAGACCGCCATCCGTGGCCTCACCGCCGTCTCGAACATGTCGCACATCTCATCGGTGCGGTCCGTCGAAGACGGCAACGACAAGTCGCACGCCATCGGCCTCGGCCAGATGAACCTGCACGGCTACCTCGCCCGCGAGCGCATCCACTACGGCAGCGAGGAGGGCATCGACTTCACGAACATCTACTTCTACACGGTGCTCTTCCACGCGCTGCGCGCGTCGAACCAGATCGCGATCGAGCGCGGCGAGGCCTTCGACGGCTTCGCCGACTCGAAGTACGCGTCGGGCGAGTTCTTCGACAAGTACACGGATGTCGCGTGGGTGCCGCAGACCGCGCGGGTCATCGAGCTGTTCGCCGACGCCGGCGTGCACATCCCGACGCAGCACGACTGGCAGGAGCTGAAGGCCTCCATCCAGGAGCACGGCATCTACAACCAGAACCTGCAGGCGGTGCCGCCGACCGGCTCGATCTCGTACATCAACAACTCGACGTCGTCGATCCACCCGATCGCGTCGAAGATCGAGATCCGCAAGGAAGGCAAGCTCGGCCGCGTCTACTACCCGGCGCCGTTCATGACGAACGACAACCTCGAGTACTACGAGGACGCGTACGAGATCGGCTACGAGAAGGTCATCGACACCTACGCCGCGGCGACGCAGCACGTCGACCAGGGCCTGTCGCTCACGCTGTTCTTCAAGGACACCGCGACGACCCGCGACATCAACAAGGCCCAGATCTACGCCTGGCGCAAGGGCATCAAGACGATCTACTACATCCGGCTGCGTCAGCAGGCCCTCGAGGGCACAGAGCTGGAAATGTGCGTCTCGTGCACTTTGTGAGCATTTCTCACATTACGGATGACTCGAGAAGAGGAATGAACGGATGACTCTCACCGACCCGGTGAACTCGGCCACCAACGACCCGGCCCACGTCGCGCCGGTCAAGCTGGTCAGCCACGTCAACGCGATCAACTGGAACCGCATCCAGGACGACAAGGACCTCGAGGTCTGGAACCGCCTGGTCAACAACTTCTGGCTGCCCGAGAAGGTGCCGCTGTCGAACGACGTGCAGTCGTGGAACCAGCTGACCCCCGAAGAGCAGACCACGACGATGCGGGTGTTCACCGGCCTCACGCTGCTCGACACCATCCAGGGCACGGTCGGCGCGGTCTCGCTCATCCCCGACTCGCTGACCCCGCACGAAGAGGCGGTGTACACGAACATCGCGTTCATGGAGTCGGTGCACGCGAAGAGCTACTCGTCGATCTTCTCGACGCTGTGCTCGACGAAGGACATCGACGAGGCGTTCCGCTGGTCGGTCGAGAACGAGCACCTCCAGAAGAAGGCCTCCATCGTGATGGAGTACTACCGCGGCGACGAGCCCCTGAAGCGCAAGGTCGCCTCGACGCTGCTCGAGTCGTTCCTCTTCTACTCGGGCTTCTACCTGCCGATGCACTGGTCGTCGCGCGCGAAGCTGACGAACACGGCCGACCTCATCCGCCTCATCATCCGCGACGAGGCCGTGCACGGCTACTACATCGGCTACAAGTTCCAGCGCGGACTCGAGCTGGTCGACCAGGCCAAGCGCGACGAGATCAAGGACTACACGTTCTCGCTGCTCTACGAGCTCTACGACAACGAGGTGCAGTACACGCAGAGCCTCTACGACGGCCTCGGCCTCACCGAGGACGTCAAGAAGTTCCTGCACTACAACGCCAACAAGGCCCTCATGAACCTCGGCTACGAGTCGATGTTCCCCTCCTCGGTCACCGACGTGAACCCGGCGATCCTCGCTTCGCTCTCACCGAACGCCGACGAGAACCACGACTTCTTCTCCGGGTCGGGCTCGTCCTACGTGATCGGCAAGGCGGTCAACACGGAGGACGAGGACTGGGACTTCTAGCGTCCTGATTCCGATGCTGGCTCGAAAGGGCAGGCAATGGGCCCGAACTCGCAGCAGCCTGCGGATTCGGGCCGGTCTCTTGCCTGCTCTCGAGGGGGACAGTAAAGAACTAACCCTGGTGAGCGCGAGCGTGCTCCATGAACACGTCCTTAGTCAAGCCTGAGCTGCGTTGCGCGTGAATCGGCATGCGGAAGGTCGCACGACAGCTTGGTCCGTCATGGTTCGGGGGCGCGGCGGTGACACTGCTGTATCAGGACATCGGTTACACCCGTGGAGGACGTTGCGGGTCCGGCGAAAGGACTGCGGATGACGACGCTCAGGACTGAACTCTCCAATTACGTACGCGATTGGCGCGACGACTTACCTCCCGCGTGGGCCCACTTCTTTCAGTCTGTGGAGCCCGATATCGACTCGGTCGATCCAAGGCTTCGGTCCGAGTCGGCGTACCCCATCATTCCGGGCCGGCGTTCGTCGCCCCACCCTGGTGCCCCGGCAGAGGCGCATGTCTTTCGCGCGTTCGACCGCACCGATCCCGAATCAGTCAAGGTCGTGGTGATCGGACAAGACCCCTATCCTCTGTTGTCGCGCGCCACCGGCCGTGCCTTCGAAGATGGGTTGCTCGGCGACTGGCGAGGTCCGGTAGCTCTCAGCCTTCAGCGGCTCGTGCAATCCGCGCTTCAAGTGCGCTCTGGGCGCGCCGAGTTCGTGGATCCCGATCGCGGTTGGATAGAAGTGAAGCGAGGGATCGCGAGCGGGAGCTTGACGCTCGAGTCGCCATCGGCCTTCTTCGACCGGCTTCAGTTCGACCATGGCGTCCTCTTCGTGAACGCCGCTTGGACGCTTACGAAGTACGCGCGTGGCGGATGCGCGGAGCAGGAGGCGCACCTGGCGTTCTGGGCGCCGGTCATGTACCAATTGCTGAATGGCATGGCCGAGCGCGACGCGGGAAGTGTTGTGTACCTGGTTCTCGGCGGCTTCGCGAAGAAGATATTTGCAGCGAGCGGGGTTGAGACCTCCAGCAAGGCTGCTGAGACCTGGGGGGTCAGCGTCGCCAAGGTTGAGAATGCTCACCCGAGCGCCGATGCAACCCCCTACTTTGCACGGCCCAACCCGCTCGGGCGGGTCAACGATCGCCTCGAGGAGATGGGGGCGAGTCTGGTGCGCTGGTAGACCCATGCGGCGGGCGGCCTCAATTGCTGAAGAGTCAAGTTGCGGCCCACTTTCCCGCTCTCCTCGAATGCGATCCACGCATGCGCCGAATCGCCGAGCAGCTACCAGTCACATGCGCCGAGCTTGATGAATCCGAGATCGAAGTGGGTACAGACGCTAATGCGCCCAATCCCAGAAGCCGTCTTCGCCAATTTGATTTCGCAGCCGTACCCGGAGCTTGCGGCTCGTGCCCAAACCATCCTCGATGAAGGAGTCGGGGCTGTCGCAAGTGCTGTTCGCCCGCTGTCGGCCAGAGTTGACAAGGCTTGCATCCGAGTGGCACCTACACCGGGTCATGCGGATAACGGGTCGGCGTTCCGGTCGGCAGGTCGATGCCTTGGTAGCTGTTGGGCCCAACCACCCGACGGTGAATCAAATAGTGAGCCCGCTCACAAGAATACTTGTGGGATATCGCGCTAGTTGAGTCACGATACATCGAAGGCGACCTGTTTCAACAGCACAAGCAAGACCTAGGCTTGTGCCGAGGAGGTCACGGGATGACGCATGGCGCGGGTCAGCCTCACCTTGTGGACGCAACCGACCTTGAGAGGTGGGCAGATCAGCGCTCGGCGCAGTCCGACCTTCCTCGCCTCGTGCGGAGGCTGATCCGGCATGAGAACGATCAGGTCCAGAGCCTTGAAATGCGCGGTGGCGAGGGCGTCGGTCTGCCAGGCTACGACGGCACCGTCGAGGCGACGCGAGCAACGCCGTTCGTCCCAGACGGCTTGAGCGTTTGGGAGATGGGAACCAGCGACGACCCGGCCGGCAAAGCTACTGACGATTACAAGAGCCGGACGGACGACTCGCTTGACATTGACAAGTCAGAGGCCACGTTTGTCTTTGTCACGCCAAGGCGCTGGCGCCGAAAGAAGGCTTGGGAAGCGAAGCGACGCGCTGAAGGAAAGTGGCGCGACGTCCGCGTTCTCGACGCTGACGATATCGAGCAGGCCCTCGAAGAGGCGCCGGCAGTGCGGATCTGGATGTCAGAGTTGCTGGATATGCCAGCGCTTGGCGTGGCGACGATCGAAGACTGGTGGCGACGCTTTTCCAACGGGTTTGATCCGAAGCTCACCGCGAACGTCGTGCTCGCTGGGCGCGAGGATAGCGCGGCGATGCTGCTACGCAGATTGGCCATCGACGTGGGGCGGACTTTCATCAAGGCGGCGAGCGTAGACGACGGCTTGGCGTTTGCAGCATGCGCCATGATGGCGCAGGCTCCCGATGAGTCCGAGCCGATGCTGTCTCGATCGCTACTGGTTCATGACGGCGTAACGCTTCGGCGCCTCGATAGCACCTCTAGCCTGCTCATTCTGCTCCCATACGAAGAGCACCTTCAGCGTGAGGCGAGTCTTGTTGAGAATCACCACGTTGCATTCGTGGTGACCGAGGGCGACGCGGATATAGAGCTTCCGCCGCTCGACCATCGCACCCTCCGCACTGCTTTGCACGAAGTGGGTGTATTGGAAGGCGACCTGGACCGCTTCGTTCGAGCCGGCACCAAGAGCTTGCTCGCTCTTCGGAGAGTATCCACACGTTTCGGGCAAATCGACCCTGCGGACTGGTACCGCGACCTTTCGGACGCCCCCGTGCGCCGGGCCTGGCTGGCGGGCGCGTGGAGCCAGCGGAGGAGCGGTGACAGAGAAGTGATGGAGGCGCTCACCGGCACGAGTCAGGTGTCCCTCACAGACAAGCTTGAGTCGATCGTCAGTCAGCCCGATCCGATCTTCACGCAGGTCGGTGGAACGTGGGCGGTCGCATCTGTAGAGGATTCATGGCGGAGCGCGCGCCATACGATTCGGGACGCTGACCTAATGGCTCTCGAGCTTGCGGTGCAAACAGTCCTCGGAGCGGTAGACCCACGTCTCGAACTGCCGCCCGAAGAACGCTGGACCGCCGGAATCTACGGGAAGAGTAGAGTCCACTCGACCGACCTGCGGAGCGGCCTTGGACGGGCCGTAGCGCTGCTCGGAGCACGAGGGGACGAGCTGCGCCTCGGCGGGGGTCGATCGGCACGTCAATGGGCTGAGCGAGTTGTGTGGAGGCTTGTAAGCCGAGCCAACGAGGATAAGTCAGCCCAACTGTGGGAGTCCATGAGCGATGTTCTCCCACTGTTGGCTGAGGCGGCGCCCGACGTATTCCTAAGATCCGCTGCGGATGCGGCGAGTGGAGCCGAGCCTCTTGCCCGTCACTACTTCCAGGACGAGACCGACTCTTGGTATGTGAGTAGTCCGCATACGGGTGTCCTCTGGGCGCTGGAGTGCATTGCCTGGTCGAGTCGGCACTTGGGGTTTGCGGCTGAGGTGCTTGCCATGCTGGCGGAGATCGATCCTGGCGGAAGACTCAGCAATCGGCCCGCGAGCAGTCTCCGAGAGATCTTTCGTCCTTGGCTGCCTCAGACTTCCGCGCCGGCGGGGAATCGCGTGCTCGTCATTGACGCGCTTCTGCTCCGCCACGAAGCTGTCACTTGGAATCTGATGCTCGAACTTCTTCCAGGGCCATCAGAGGTCGCCATGCCGACGCACAAGCCACGGTTTCGTGACTGGGCCGCCGGATCTGGGCGGGCGGCGACCACCTATGGGGAGATCTACGAGTTCATCGATGCGCTCTCGGAGCGGATCATCGAGCATGCGGCCAGGGACCCCCTTCGCTGGGTGGAGGTCGTCAAGGCATTTGATCGCCTGCCGAACGAGGGCAAACGGTCCGCGCTCGAAAGGCTGGGCCAACTAGAGCGCGACGAGCTAGACCCAAGCGCGATCGTTTCTCTTTGGGGCGCAATTGAAGACTTCGTGCGGAAGCATCGGCAGTTTGCCGACTCAAGATGGTCGCTCGCAGAGGAATGGTTGGAGCCGCTTGCGGCGCGGGCTGCGGCGTTGGCGCCGTCGGCACCCGCCGAGACGCGCCGATGGTTGTTCGACGATTGGTCGCCGGACATCGGTGTGTCGATGGCGAATGACTACGCCGGATACGAGGAAACGCTCACGAAGGCTCGTGTTGAGGCCGCTAAGGCAATCATCGATGCCCAAGGATTTGGAGCGCTGCCTCAGCTAGCATGTGAGGTGGCGCTGCCGAGCGCAGTTGGCTTGGCGGCGGCCGCCGCCGGGCCGCAATTCGAAGCTGAAGCCCTCATCAATCTGGACAGCGACGACCCGAAGCGCGCCGAGTTCGCGAGCGGGTATGCGCGGGCGCGCTTTGGCGGGGACATAGAGCAGATGCGGCCGTGGCTCGAACGCCTCGGAGGGAATCCCCTGGCCCAAGCGCGGCTGCTGCAATCAGCGGGGAACGTAATCGAGGCGTGGGGCGTCCTAGCGGAGCTAGGTCGGGCGGTTGAGGAAGCCTACTGGAAGGAGTTCGTCCCGTATGGACGCGGCGCCGATTTCTCGTATGTGAATGAGGTTGCTCGCAACCTTCTGACTCATGGACGCGCTGCGGTGGCCGTTGACGCGCTGAGCATCTACGCGGATCGTCAGGAGGAAATCGCCGTTGACGTGGTCGTTGACGCCCTTCAGGCCTTCACCGGCGGTGAAAACGACGCCGGTCGTGTCTCGGAGCACGACCTCTCGCGACTGCTCGCCTACCTCCGGTCGCGCGATGTTGATGAGGCGCTGGTCGCGCAACTGGAGTGGAAGTTCCTGCCGGTGCTTCACCACGGAGAGGGAGCTCCGTCGTTGCAGCGTCTCCTCGCACGCGACCCGGCTTCGTTCGTGAAGCTCATAGAGCTCGCCTTCAAGCGCGCCAGCTCAGGCGGCGAGGACGAGGGCCCGGTCGACTCGAATCTTGCGGGGAACGCATACCGCCTCCTTCGTGAGTGGCGAGTAGTGCCTGGCTCAACTCCCGATGGGGGCGTTGACGGCACGAGACTGCGCGGCTGGATCGATGCAGCGCGAACCTCGCTCGTTGAGATCGACCGGTTGGATATTGGCGAATTGCAGATCGGCGAGGTTTTCGCTCACGCCCCGACCGATCCTGACGGCACTTTTCCTACTCGCGCGGTTCGGGACGTTCTCGAAGTAGCGCCTACCGACCATCTGGAACGTGGGTTCATCGTAGGGCTCCATAACAAGCGGGGCGTGACATCGCGCGGCATGACGGAGGGGGGCAAGCAGGAGTTCGATATCGCGGCAGAGTATGACGATCAAGCCGCTCGGATCGAGGCAACGCATCCTCGCACGGCGGGCGCGCTGCGCGCTGTCGCCGATTCATACCGAGAGGAGGGGCGTCGAAACGACGAGGAGGCTCGCCGCTTCCTCGAGGGCCTAGAGTTCTAGGGACGGAGAAGACGACGGATCCAGAGCTACGGCCGGGATTGAGCATGAACCATCTAACGGCACTGAAGTGTTGCGCGAGTTGGTGACGCTATCAGGATTGGCCGACCAGACCGGTGCCGTCCACGAGCTACTGACCGCAAAGGGGTCCAGAGGGGATTCATAGCGCTCGCGACCCGCGTTTGCAATAACACGCGGCCGAGCAGCAGCCCCTACCTCCGCAAGGACCGTGCCGTCCGCGAGATTAGCTACCAGTGACGCCCCGAGAGTCTAAATTTCCTCCAGTCTTCGGGATGTCTAGCAGTTCCTTGTTCCAAGTCCTGTTTCCAAGTAGGCCACACCGCCTGAATTGCCTCAAGGACGTCTGAGGAGGCCGCTGCCCTTGAAGTGAGCGTACGCGCTTCCATGTACGCTTCCCAGATCGTGGAGCCCCTTCTCCAAGCGACGTGGAAGGCTATCGAGAACGCCGCCGCGATAGCGTCATTAACTGGAGCGCTAGTTGACACGACGCACTTCGCGCCGCGTTCAAGGAAGGCGACGTCGAGTGGGATAGCTTCCATGACCGTGCGCGCGCCGAACACACCGCGCCCCGACGAGCACGCCGACAAGAACACGAGGTCGGTCGAGCTTGCATCAGCCTCCAACAGAACGCGCGCGGGCGTAACCAGATCGGCCAAAGACGGCCACGCCCGCAGCCAATGCTCAATCGCGGATTCGCCCGCCATGCCATGCCCGGCCAGATGTACGACCGAGGGAAGCGGTCCTGAGAGGGTGCCGGATCCTCGCGTCACGCCATAGGTGTTCTCTAGGACTAGCAGTTCCGCTTCAAGAAAGCTCAGCTGATCTCCGGACGCCGAGTCGCCCTGCCAACCCGCGACGAGAACGCCTGAACTCGCGTCCGTCTGCGGAGAACTCTCGGCAATAACTTCGGAACAGTGGGCGTAAGAGACTTCAAGGATCCCCTCGTCGAGAAAGTCCTCATGTAGAGGGAGGCCATACAGTGGGCCGGACGGCGATAACACCAATCCTGTGAGGCCGAGGCCCAAGAGTTCGGCAAGGCCGTCCTCATCTGCTTCAAGCCGGCCAAGTGCGTAGCTGTGCTCGGCTATCGTTAGAAGTCGAGCGTTTACCACGTCATGATCGTCGTGATATGCGATCGCACCTCTCACGCGCATTGGTTCGTCCGTTATTAGGCTCACCTGAAGAATGCCACGATTGGTTCCCAGCTCATCAAGGTGAATGTCACTTGGACTTTCCCGTGCAAACGAACGTTCCCTCTGAAGCTCTCGCCGCGCTCTATCAATTCGAGCAACGTCCGGGCTCACACCCACGCAGAGCGATCGCGCGCCCTCGTCCAGAGCTTGAAGATAATCGATGTAGAGACTAGAGAGCGTTGTGTCACCTTCTCTAGCTCGTTCACCGCTTCGAATCAGTTCGAACTGTACTCGGTCGGCGTTCCGCATCTGGAACAGAATTTCATGCGGGGCTGTTGGTGGGTCGACGAACCAATTGTCATCAGGAAAGTCGCGGATCTCGGGATCTACCAGTGCTTCGCGCGAATCGGCGAGCCTCACGCCGTGGGAGAATGCGTACTCAAGCCTCGATTCGTTGATTGTGTAAACCTCCAAGCGGACTAGTTCCACCCAGGCGAGCATGTCCAACGACGCTGCGCTTCTCCGCGAGCGCGAATTGTAGACGAACTCTAATACTCCTGGCGGGCCACCATCGCCGAAATCGAGTTCAGTAGTGAGGGCGACGTATCCGGGCCGGTCTGGATAGGTAGCGACAGCTATCGGCCGAGGCGAATATCGCCAGGCTGAAACCGCACGAAGTTCCTCCGGGGACTCCGTGATTAGGAACCAGCATGGAACTACGCCAGCCCGATCTTGGATGATTCGACCGCCACGAGCGATTGCGTAGTCGCGCAACCAGCGGGGGACGTTCTGCGGCCGAGGTCCACCCCAGCCTCCAAGGATTGCCACGTCGGTGTCAATCACATGTATCGCGCTTTCTAGCGAGGCTTCGAGTGCGCCGTCTCGGCGGGCTCCGAGGATTGCGCGTCTCTCGAGTGGCAGCAATGCCGTCACTAGCCCGTCTGGCCAAGTCTCCAGGTTTCGAATCATGGCAAGATGTGTGCCAGGAGTGTCCCAAGTATCGTCAACCGCCGCGCCGCTCGTCGTTACTTCGGCGAGGATGGACCAGAAGGGAGAGATTGGGTCCTCACCGGGTGGCTCAATTGCGAGAATCTTGTTTACATAAGAGTCAGCGAGTTGATCACTGAGCTCTTTTCGAAGCTCTTCGGCCCATATTCCCGAACGCCACAGGCTTAGCCAGACGGCGAACAGCTCTCCAACAACATCTAAAGACTGGCTACCAGATCGCCAGTGACTTACGATCGTGTCTGCTTGCTCAGGAGTGCAGAAAGCGCCAAGTGAAGCTTCCTCCCGGTCGGCCCCCATGAGATGCGAGAAGCCCACATGAACATCGACGAGCGCCATCTCGACTGTGTTCAAGGCAGGGTCTGGCGCGCCGTCTACGGGCCCGCTAGCAGTGAATCGGGTAGTCACCATTCCCGCCACGTGGTGTGTCCAACGCCGGCGAAGTTCGATTAGCTCCATCTCGCGAATCGTAACCTCTAGCGCGCGGTCATTGAAGCTCGGGTGCGCTGGGATCGGGAGGAAGGTCCGACCGTCATCGAGCTAGATGTGCTGTCCAGGCAGGTTGTTGAGTCTGCTGATGGGCGGGGCTCCGATCGCGGAGTGGCGCCTGTGCTGATTGTAGAAGTGCAGCCAGCCGGGCAGGG